>JABABA010000003.1 GCA_014238415.1 Planctomycetota bacterium
CACCGCAGGTGGCAAAGCTGTGATCCAGCGCTGCGCCAGCGGTGTAGGTGAAGAAGATGTCGTTATGAATCGTCGACGTGCTGCAACTCGGCTCGGAGAGACCACTGGTTGTGTTACCAGTAGTATCGAACGGGTTGGCACCAAGTGCGGCCGCGACGGCTGATCCGCAGTCATCACCGGGGGCAGGTGCGAGGTTGGTGATCGTGAGATCACCGACAACCACGCCCGTCGCGCTCCAGGCACCAGCCTGGACCAGAACCGTCTGGCCGGTGACCATTGAAATAGTCACGCTGCTCAGAAGGCCACAGGAGTCATCATTGGAACCAAGGCAAACCAAGGTGCCGCATGTGCCGTCGAAGACAGCAAGCTTGCTGTCGCCTGTGGCGGCGCAAGTGTCGAAAATGTGATTTGCATCACTCGTGGCGGTAAAGGAGTACCACTGGTCCTTGTTGACCGAGGTGCAGCCTGCTTCACCACTGGTAGTAGCCAGGGTGTTGTCGAGGGCGTTAGCACCTTCAACCGCGGGGACTGCGGTACCGCAATCGTCTTGGGCGACAGCCGTGCCGCTAAAGGCAAAGACCGCAAGAACTGCGGTGGAAAAAACAAATGAAGGTCTCATAGGAAAGAAGGATTGGAAAAAAAGAAATCTGGGAGCAGACATGGCACCCGCTGGGAAGAGACAAAGAATGGACGGAACAACCCGTTCTCACGAGCGAACCGACCATATAAGGCTACCCCACTTTCCCGAAATCTGGGGAAATACCCACTAGAAGCAGCAAGGCCGCCCCAATAGAGGCGGGGGCAGCCCTCAAAGGACTGCCCCCGCAAATTCGATATCAAAGGAAAATCGGCTCTGTCTCAATTCGAAACAGTCCCGAGACCCTTCTGTGGAATCACTGGAAAGTCACTGAAAGACCATCCGTGAAATTACTTGTGGTGCCGGGGTTCAGATCCCGATACCAGGCAACAAAGTTCCATGTATCTCCAGGTAGAACAGCCACATTGATCGGCGCCGGAAGCGCATTCAGATTGATCATGTAACTGATCTGCCCAGCAGAACCCGAATTTGCCACGCCCGCAACAAAGCGCCCCATCTGGCCACCAAGGCAGAGATTGCCCTGGGAACCGCCGGGGTTGGTCAGCAGGCCTTGGGTCGCTGAAACGATGAAGTAGCCGAACTGGTTGTTGGGCATGTCGGAAGCGACCAGGGTGAAATTCTGGTCGACCACCGTCGCAGATCCCAAAGCCGAAATAGCCGCCGGAACTCCGGTGGAGTTTGCCACGGCCGAGCAGTAGTTGGTGCCAATCGTGCCGCCACTGTCCGGAACCCAGGCCTCGGCCAGGACCGAGTTGGTCCCGCCGGGCTTGAACAGCCCCAGATCCACATCACCGTTGTTGATGGGAGCCAAATTGCAATCAAAGCGGAAGTTGTAGAGCGTGCCCCAGCGGATCGCGTTGGCGTTACTGTTCTGAGCAAAGGTCTGGGTGCTCCATGTGACCGAGCCGCCGCTGACAGAACTGTTCCAGTCGGTGCCCGGATAAGGCTCACCGGAGTGATAGGCCACATCATGGAACCCGATGTTGGTCACCGAAGCGCCGGAAGGGACCGGAACACTGAAGCTACCGCAGGAGCGATCGCTGTAGAGATTGTGCACAGCATATTCGTAGTGCCAGGTACCGTCGCCATTGTCCGTTGCATTGGAGCCAACGATGAACAGGCCATCACCGGGCACCATTGTGTCGGTCAAGATCACTGTGGCATCGTGATTGGGCCAGGCACGAATTGCCGGCTCTTCGCGAATGGTAGGGCCCGAGAAGTTCAAGCTCCAACCATTGCTGCTGTTGCCCGAACCGGTGACCAGGCGCCGGTAGGAGGCGTTGTTGGCCTGGTTGCCCGCAGCGGAATCGTCCGGAGTCACATAGTGGCCCTCACCGTAGAACGCAGCACCCGGATGGGTGGAGGGGTTCACTTCACTGTTCGCCACCTGGCAACGCTTGTAGATCGAGTTACCGGTGGAGCCCTGACCGGTGTAGGGGTAGCTGTAACCTCCGGTAGCGGCGTTGACCTCAAAGCGCGGACCGAGGCCGCCCTGACTGCCATTCAGGCTGGAGCCATAGGGGTCCGAGCAACCCACGCCAAGACGCGACCCTGTACCGGAACTTTGACAGGTACAGCAAAGGCCTTGCTGCAATGCGGTGAAGCCGTGCTTGAGCCAGGACATGCCCAGCTGCTCAAAGCGGCCATCCTCGTAACGGTAGATGTTCTGACCGATCACCGGATGCTGGTTCTGGTTGGAGATCCAGTTGAGTTCCGCGTCGCCCACGTTGCAGGAGGTCGTGCCGATTGCATAAGCACTAACGCCAGATTGGGCGCTGTACTTGGTGATACCATTGAGGTCACCGACGATGACATCAGGGCCGCTGGCCGGGTTGGTGCAACCTCCACCTCCGCCGCCACCAGAAGAGATGTCCAGGGTGCCGCTGCCACTGGAGCTACCGTTCCAGGAACCAACCTGAATCAGGTAGACCGTGCCCGCCGTTGCAGAAATCGAGATTGAGGACTGCAACCCACAGGAGTCGTCATTGCAGCTGATCGCGTTGCCGCTGGGGCAGCCTGCTCCATCGTAGGCGGCCAGGGTCGTATCGAAGCTGGCGCCACAGGTAGAGATGGTCACGTTTTCCGTGGTAGTTGCGGTCCAGTTCCAGAAGACATCCCGGCCAAGGCCTGCGCAGGGACTGTAAGCACTATCACTGGCTCCGGTGGTATTGAATGCGTAGCCGCCTGTGCCTGAGATGTTGGTCGGGTTGCTGCAGTCGTCGGTCTGGGCACTGACAACAGCGCTCAAAAGACTAACGGCAAGCGCCATGGTGATTGATCGGTTCATCGAAGAAGAAGTCTGGTTGAAGATGGAAGTGGGAAGGGGCACTATGAGCCCGGGGGTACAGACAGAAACTGCACACCAGAGGCAATAGTCTAGATCACAGGGACGGATCCGTGGTCCACGGGGTTCCCCCCCAATCCTCCCCCACCAGGTGGATATTGCCAACTCGCGTCTCAATGTGAGAACGCTGGATTGGCGATCGAATGCATCTGAAGCACCCATAGGCCGATCCCCGCTTCGGACCGAAAGACCCCTCAGGGCATGATCCCAGGGCTCACTGGCCCTTAGAGAGGCTCCCTGGAGCCCCCCGAGCGATGACCGCAGAATACTTGCCAGTCAAGTCTCCTTGCGAAGCCAGGTCCAAGTCCTCAGCAAGCGATGCCACGAACCTACTGGGGACGCTCAGAAGCTACCGTGGCGAGCCCGCTGACGCTTGTTGATCTTTCGTCCGCCAACCGTCTTCTGCCGGGTACGGAAGCCAGTCTTCTTGGCGTGCTTCTTATTGCTGTTACGGATTTTGACTTTCATCGCTACCAGTTCCTGGTCCAGGACCAAGGGATGGAGGCGAACAGGATAGCGGGGCCTGGACCCCCTGGCCAGCCCCGAATCCTCCCCAGGGGAAGATTCTGCCCCAGGCAGGGGCAAAGACCGGGGCCCCCAATCGGCGCTTCTCAAGCCCCCTGAGCCCTACTCCTCCCGGGGCCCCACCATCTTGCTTGGGACAACCGCCGCATCGAAATCTTCGCCAGAGAGGTGCCCCAGGGCCTCGCAAGCCTCCCGCAGGGTGATTCCCTCCTGATAGGCCTTCTTGGCCACCTGCGCGGCATTGTCATAACCGATGTGCCGATTGAGAGCCGTCACCAGCATCAGGGACTGCTGCATCAGGTTGTCCACGCGCTGCTCGTCCAGCTCGAGCCCGGAAATGCAATTCTCCCGGAAGGAGTCGCAGGCATCGGTCAGCAGCCGAATCGACTCCAGGCAGTTGTGGATCATCACCGGCTTGTAGACATTGAGTTCAAAGTTCCCCTGGCTGCCCGCCAGAGAGATAGTCACATCGTTGCCCAGCACCTGAGTACAGACCATGGCCAGGGCCTCGCACTGGGTGGGGTTGACCTTGCCGGGCATGATCGAACTACCCGGCTCGTTCTCCGGCAAGCGCAATTCCCCCAGTCCACAGCGAGGGCCGGACCCAAGCCAGCGCACATCATTGGCGATCTTCATCAAGGCCACGGCGCAGGTCTTCATGCTGCCGTGGGCCAGCACGAGAGCGTCATGCCCGGCTAGGGCCGAGAACTTGTTCGGTGCGGTGACGAAGGGCAGGCCAGTTTCTGTGGCGATCTTCTCCGCCGCCAAAGCCGCATAACGGGGCGAGGTGTTGAGCCCGGTGCCCACAGCTGTTCCACCCAGAGCCAACTCATAGATCGCAGGCTGGCACCAACGCACGGCGCGCGCCCCGTCATCCAGTTGCTGGGCCCAACCGCCAACCTCCTGGGAAACCAACAGCGGCGTTGCATCCTGCAGGTGGGTGCGTCCGATCTTGACGATGCCCTGCCACTTTTCTGCCTTGGCCAACAGAGCCGCGCGCAGATTCTCCAGGGCCGGCAGGAACGCCCGCTCCAGTTGCTCTCCCACCGCCACATGCATGGCCGTGGGAAACACATCGTTGGAGGACTGAGCTCGGTTGCAGTGATCATTGGGGTGGATCGGCGCCTTGGAACCCAGTTCGCCCCCAAGGATCTGAATCGCTCGGTTCGAGATGACCTCATTGGCATTCATGTTCGACTGGGTGCCTGATCCGGTCTGCCAGACAACCAGTGGGAAGTGATCGTCGTGTTCGCCCTTGAGGACCTCATCCGCCGCCTGCACGAGGGCATCGTATTGCTCATCGCTGAGCATCTCCAATTCGCCCAGCTCATGATTGGCCTGGGCCGCGCACTTCTTGACCACCCCCAGTGCATGGATCATGGGGCGCGTGAAGCGCTGGCCTCCGATCTTGAAGTTGCCCAGGCTGCGCTGGGTCTGGGCACCCCAAAGGCGGTCATTGGGCACTTCCAGTGGACCAAAGGAGTCCTTTTCGGTACGGGTGCTACGGGTTTCAGCCACGGGTGTCATGGGTTTTGGTGGTCAGGAAAGGAGTCTTCAAGGAGAGTGCCTAAAGCAGGCCCAGGTCACGCATGGCCTGCATGTCGTTGTTCACTTCGCCGGCGGTCTTCTGCATCTGGGCCCGGGACTCTGCGCTCAAGGGCACCTCGACGATCTGGCTTACGCCCCCCTCGCCCAGGATCGCGGGCACGCCCATGTAGAGTCCTTCGAAGCCGTACTCTCCGTTCAAGAGACAGGCGCAGGGCAGCATGCGCTTGCCGTCCTGCAGGATCGACTGCGCCATGGCCAGCGCCGCGGAAGCCGGGGCGTAAAAGGCACTGCCCGTCTTGAGCAATGAGACGATTTCCGCACCACCCTTACGAGTACGCTCTGCCATGGCATCCATTCGGTCCGCAGAAACCAGATCCGGAGCCGACACCCCGTTGATCGTGCAATAGCGCGGCATGGGCACCATGGAGTCCCCGTGCGCGCCAAGCACCATGGCATCGATGTCCGCCACGGCAGTGCCGGTCTCTTCCGCCAGGAACCAACCGAAGCGTGCACTGTCCAAGACCCCGGCCATGCCGATCACCCGCCGCGAAGGGAAACCCAACTTGGCGCGCATCAGCCCCACCATGGAATCCAAGGGGTTGGTGACCACGATAACGATCGCATCAGGGCTGCCTCGGCGAATGGTCTCGGCCACTTCGCACATGATGCCCCCGTTGACCTCGAGCAGATCCGAACGGCTCATGCCGGGCTTGCGGGGCAGGCCTGCGGTGACGATGAAGAGATCCGAATCGTAGGTGTCTTCCGCGTCTCCAGTACCAACCACCCGCGAGGTGAATCCCTCGATAGCTGCGCTCTGGTTCAGATCCAGGGCCAGACCCTGGGCCCGTTCCGCCAGCACATCGATCAGCACGATCTCAGTGGCCAGGTTCTTGAGCGCGGCAAGGTGGGCGCAGGTGGAGCCGACAAACCCGGCACCCACCACAGTGATCTTGACTCGGGCTGAGTTCATGAACGGGCTAGGATAGGGCCCCGCACGGGCAGGGACCAGCCTGGGACCCGTGAACGGGGGGTTTTTGAGTTCAGGCCCCGTGAAGAACCGCAACTGGGGTCGGTGCGGTCGATTGGGCCCTCCTGACGTATGGCTGGAGTCAAAGCCACGGACACCACATACCAAAGACGGGTATCAGCACTAGACTCAAGCCCGCCATGCACGCCCATCATTCCGCTCATCGCTCCCGGGGCCTCGGGCTGCTGTGCCTGCTGGCCCTCCTGCCTCTGGGAAGCGGAGCCCAGAAGGACAAGGGCGCACCCCAAGATCGCCCCCCGAAGGACACCCTGCCCCAGCCCCTGCCGCTTGAGATCCCCGAGGGCTTGAAAGTCGCCTTTGCCGAGTTCACTCCCACAGTGAACGAAACCCTGCCCCTCGATCCAGGCGAAGTCGCTCTGGGCCGGGCGCTCTTCTTCGATCCGATCCTGTCCAGAAACAGAACAGTGTCCTGTGCATCCTGCCACAAACCGGAGCACTCCCTGGCCGACAACGTGCCCTTCTCAAAGGGCGTTCAAGGACAAACCACCCGCAACACACCGGCCCTGATCAACCGCATCCTGGGCAAGCGCCACATGTGGGATGGCCGGGCCAAGACCCTGGAAGAGCAGGTGCTCCTGCCCCTTGCCAGCCCAATCGAAATGGACCTGCCCGCACCCTTGGCTGCGGAACGATTGGCGGGCCTCCCCGCTTGGACAGAGCGTTTCCAAGAGACCTTTGGCGCAGGCCCCTCCCCTGACACCATCGCCCGAGCCATGGCCGCATTCGTGCGCGCCCTGGTCCAGGGCAACAGCCCGGTGGATCAGTTTCTGGCGGGGGATGTGGCTGCCCTCAGCCCCGCCGAAGAAGCTGGCATGTGGGTCTTTGACAGCCGCGGCAAGTGCTGGCGGTGCCACCGGGGAGCCAACTACTCAGACGATGAGTTGCACACCACCGGAGTGGGAACCCGGGACCGCCAGCCCGAACCCGGGGCCTTTGCCATCAGCGGCGAGAGTCGGGACCTGGGCCGTTTCAAGACCCCCACCCTGCGGGGTCTGGCCCACTCGGCCCCATTCATGCACGACGGGTCCCTTCGCACGCTTGAAGAGGTGGTGGAATTCTATCGCCGCGGCGGAAACCCGAGCGCTGCCCTCTCGCCTCTGATCGAGCCCTTGGAGTTGACCGACGCGGACGCCACCAATCTGGTGGCGTTCCTGAAGGCCCTGACGTCGCGTTAGAGCCTGCCATGGGCCCCAGAGCCAGTCCTCCTCAGTCCATACGCTTGGACAGCTCCTGGTCCAAGCAATCCAGGAACTGCTGAGTGGTGAGCCACTTGGTCTCCTTGCCCACCAAGAGCGCCAGGTCCTTGGTCATGGAACCCGCCTGGACCGTGTCGACGCAGACCGCCTCCAAGGTCTCGGCGAAGTTCACTACCTCGGGGGTATCGTCCATGCGACCGCGATGGGCAAGCCCACGTGTCCAGGCAAATATCGAAGCGATCGGGTTGGTGGAGGTCTCTTTGCCTTGCTGGTACTGGCGATAGTGACGGGTCACCGTTCCGTGGGCGGCCTCGGCCTCGACAGTATTGCCGTCGGGGGTCATCAGCACGCTGGTCATCAAGCCCAACGAACCAAACCCCTGGGCCACTGTGTCGGATTGCACATCCCCGTCGTAGTTCTTGCAGGCCCACACAAAACCCCCTTCCCACTTCATGGCTGCAGCCACCATGTCATCGATCAGGCGGTGCTCATAGGTCACCCCATTATCTTCAAACGCATGAGCGAACTCTGCCTGGTAGACCTCTTCGAAGAGATCCTTGAAGCGACCGTCATAGGCCTTCAGGATCGTATTCTTGGTGGAGAGGTACACCGGCCACTTGCGGTTGAGACCAAAGTTCAGGCAAGCTCGGGCAAAATCGCGAATCGAGTCGTCCAGGTTGTACATGCCCATGGCCACCCCGGATGTGGGAAAGTCAAAGACCTCGTACTCCTTCGCGGCCCCACCACCAGCAGGCTCAAAGCGCATGGTCAGCTTGCCGGGTTCATCCACGCGAAAGTCGGTGGCCCGATACTGATCGCCAAAAGCGTGACGGCCGATGACGATAGGCTTGATCCAACCTGGAACAAGACGCGGCACATTGGTGCACAGGATCGGCTCACGGAAAACCGTGCCCCCAAGGATGTTGCGGATCGTGCCGTTGGGACTGCGCCACATCTGCTTGAGGCCGAACTCTTCTACCCGCGCCTCGTCCGGAGTGATGGTGGCACACTTGACGCCTACCCCGTGCTTCTTGATGGCCTCGGCGGCCTGCACTGTGACAAGGTCCTCGGTACGGTCACGCTCTTCGATGCCCAGGTCGTAATACAACAGCTCCACGTCCAGGTAGGGCTGGATCAGGCGCTCCTTGATGAAGGCCCAGATGACGCGTGTCATCTCGTCGCCGTCGAGTTCAACAATCGGGTTCTTGACCTGGATTTTTGACATGCAATAGTTCTCTACTCCCTCATCGGGGGGCTGAAATACGGTGGCTGTGAAAGCGAGGTAATGAAGAATCCTGCTGAGAGCCGTCCGCCGGAGCGGCTGTGCAGGGCTTCAGCAGGGCCTCCATGTTACCCGCTCAAGTCGGTCTTGTGGCCCTCGCTTTACTTCAAGCGCCTCAGCTCTCAGGATTCGCCGAGGAAGGCCTGCCCCTCCTTCTGCCACCATTGCAGCCACTTGGCTACGCGCTGAGTCCGATCGGCGGGACTTCCCAGAGGATCAAAGCGCATGCCACGCTTCGTAATCCTGCGCAGAGCAACCACCGCGGCCTCACGCACGACAGTGGCCGGATCGTTCAAGGCCTCGATCAGGTCCGGCACGGCAATGCGCGCGTCCAGATCGCTCAGGGTGCGGCAGGCTGCCATGCGCACGAAGACATCACTGTCCTGCACCATGGGAATCAGGTGGGGAATCACGGTGGTATCCTGGGAAGACCCGAGAGAATAGACCGCATCCAAACGAAGTCCTGGATTGTCACTGCTGAGATCCCCCAGGACTTCGGCCCAGACTGGAGCGGTGGATCCCCCTGAACCGCCGCCAACCACCGGGATTGGAGCAAGGGAGAGTGCCCGTAGGGTCCCCTCAACTGCGATCAACTGATCCTCCTGGGCGCGCATGCGCTCCCCAAGGGCGGCCAGAGCCGTGCCCTCCCGCGCCTGCTGCGCGTTTTGTTCGGCAGACAACTGGATGAATTGTGCACGGAAGCCATCCAAAGTAGCGGCGATGCCAGCTGCACGCTCTCGCAAGACACTGATCTGTTCGGTCAACTGCAAGAGCGCGGCTTGATCCAACTCCCGTTGGGCCTGCAATTGGGCTACCAGCCCCTCAAGTTGCGCGTTGAGGACCTTATCAAGACGCTCCAAAGCCAGCCGCTGATCTTGGCTCCCGTTTTGCAGGTCCCGATGGACCGCCTTGAACCCCTTGCCGCTCTCCCCTTCGAGCAGTTCCAAGCGACCTGACAGGCTGACGCCAATGGCAACAGCAATCACCAGAGCAGTCAGCGCAAGCCAGCCCGCGCCTCCCGATCGCGCGGGGGTCGCAGAAGGAACTTCAGGAGCCGCTGTAGCGACAGGCGTCTCGGCCGGGGTCCCAACGGCAGTCGTCCCTGCCGCTGCTTCCCCAGGCAAACTCGAAGTGCTGATCTGCACCCCCATGGACCGTTCACAAGTTGCACAGACCAGGCGCCCGCCGCGCCTATGGGCGCGCCCTTCAATCAGGTCCGGGGCAGGGACCGACTCGTTGCAGATGTCACAGAATTCCAGTTCGATACTCATTTACTCTGCTCTTGGATCCAAACGGGAGTCTTCTCCAGCCATATTGTCCGGCAAGGAGTGTTCCAAGGCCCAGGAAGTCCCTAGATCCATCGTCCGGGGATCGCCACGACAGCACCCTATCCTAGGGTTTGCAAGGTCTGAAAATATGGGAAGGGGCCCCCGCAGGGCCAAGAGGGACCTGAAGACGGGGTTGCGGGACGTCAGCCCTGCTGATTTATGTCCCTGCTACGGGCCTCACTCCAGGTCCGCCAGCCCTCGATTGCTTTCTCACGAGCCTGCTCATCTCCCTGGGGCTCAAAACCAAACTCCATGCGTGTGGTTTCGCGCAGTGCCTGAACGCACATACCACGCACCAACGGGCGCTCGGCCGCAAGTCCTTCGATCAAGACGGAAACGTGATTCCAATCCCCCAGCACCATGTGGCAGCGAGCCCGCTCCAGACGCAAGAGCCCGGCTTTTGGTCCCGGGAAAGGAATCGAATCGAGCACCGGCAAGAGACGCGGATCGCCGGTTGAAGCCAGGGCAGCCAGTGCCAGGGAAGCCGCCTCTGCTCCACCCTCAGCAACAGTCTGCAAGAGCAGCGGATAGGCCACTTCGCCCTGGTTTACAAACCAGGAGACCAGATCATATTTTTCCTGGGGCGAATGCAAGTAGGGCAGGCGCGCGCCTTGGTCCCTCAGTCTGCGCGCCAGGTCTGCATTGGGGCGCAGCCAGTCCCCCTGATAGGGATGATCAGGAACATCCGACATGGATGCACTGGGAACCTGGAGTCCTTGAGATGTAACACTCGAAACACAAGCTCCAAGGCAGAGGGTCCAAGGAAGGAATAAAGCGAGAAGGCGGTTGGTCTTGAGCATGCTGATCATTGGGTCTCCCGAGGAGACTTTCGACCAGGAGCAGGAGCCCCCTTGAATCTGGGCCGGGAATCCGGTTCAGGCTCGCGACTGGGCCCATCCGGCCAGGGTCCAACAGGCCAGTGCCAGGAGAAGGAGCAGCGCTGCCAGGGGATGCGAGGCACCCTGGGGGGTAGATTGACTCCCCCCGGCGGAGGCCAGACGTGGCCAGGCGGGAGGCATCAGATCCGGGGGCAGAGGGCTCGCAACCCAGGCCTGAGCCACCTCGTGACCGGCCCGATCGAGCACCCGGGCACACAGCATCCCTGCCCCACTTGAATGCACCGATTCGGGCCAGGGCACCCTGAGGGGGCCCAAGGGATCCCCGATCCGGGGAGCCAGGGGGGATTCTCCCAAGATCTGCCCAGCTGGTCGACGCCCGAGGGAATCAGGGCCCTGGGCGAGTTGCCAACGCACGCGCAAGGGACGAGCCAGCGCCTCAAGATCCCCCACCAGTCGCAAGCCCTGGGCTGTGCGCACAAGCCTCACTTTTGGAGGGTCTGCTTCGCGCGCCAGACTCCAAAGCAGGTCCGGAAGCAATGGATGACCACTCCACTGTGGTGCCGTAGATCCCCAAGGAGTCGTGGCAAGTACAAGGACCTGACCCTGACCAACATCTTTTGACGCCAACAGGGGTTCACCGGATGGTGCGCGCATGAGAACCTGAGCACCAGGAGTTGCTTGAGCCCGCCAGGCGGCGACGATTCCCGGTGCGGACTGAACACCCCAACGATCAAAGAAGCTCTTTAGTGTCTGCAGGCTGTTCTGGTCGGGACTTGCCTGTGGATTCAATTCCGAAACGACACGAGTAGACTCAAAGGGTCCTATCTGACGCTCTGCATGAACCACTTCTTGCAAGAGATCGTCAAGGCCCACAAGGTCTCGGGCCACATGCAGTTCTTCTCCCTCGCGCAACAAACGCCTGAGGGCCACTTCATTTGCCCGCCGAAGACCGCCCTCCACGGCGATCACCGCCAGATCGGCGCGCACATCACCCAGATCATCCCGCAGCTCGAGGCTGGGGTGGCCCCCCTGGCTGGAGTGACCGTCGCTGATCAGGATGCAAAGAGAACGCCTGCTGGCCCTAGCCCGCTGCTCGACCAACTCGGTCAGGGCATAGCCCACATCGGTGGCACCGCCGGGCAAGTGTGCGGAAAGCAAATCGTTCAGAGCTTTCCCCAAGTCTGACTCGCGGCCAGGAGCAACCGACAACAGGGGCTCCATCAAACGCGTGGTGAACACATGCAAGACCAGGCCATCACTTGGCAGGAGGCTCTGAGCCAGACGTATCACCGCCCGCTGGACCCGCTGCCAGGGCAGACCCACCATGGACCCCGAACCATCCACCACCAAGACCACATCGCGCGGGCCACGGTCGTCCTCTGCGGGAATCAGGGGCAGTACACGGCTCGGCCCGCTGGCATTCGGCTGACTCTCAACGCCCGCCATGACCCCTCCCTCACCCATCAACAGATGAACACCCCCGCGCTCAAGGAATGCAGCGAGGGAGTGGGGCTCCAGGTGGCCAGGTGGCAGGTTTGCCGTGACCAGCAGCGCTGCCGAGGCCAACTGGAAATCCAGCAATGGAAGCTCTGTCGGTTGGGCGTGAAATCCCTGCCGTTCCAAGGCCCGAACCCATGCGGGATCGAAACTCTCAGCGCCGGATGGCACCACCAGGAGAGCCAGAAGACCCTCTCCCACCACCCCACTCAGAAGCCCGTGGTCATCTTCTCCGATCAGGTCCCCGCTGGCATGACAACGCGCTTCAATCTTGAAGGGCCCAGGAGGCAGGGCAGCCAGAGTGGTGACGACAGTCTGGCCGAAGGCCTGCGGGCTCGCTCCATGATCTGCTCCACGAAGCCAACCATCCCGGGGGATGGCAACTTCGATCACATCCCTGCCCCGGGTGCTCTCGACATTCAAGATCAAGCGCGCATCGATAGCATTCCCGGTCAAAGGCCCCGTGCCAGCCAGAGTAAAACGCAATTCCAGGTCACGGCCCTCGGGCACACGCACAGGTCCTGCCACATGCGTCAGCTGCAGGTTGATACGAGCCGCACCCTGCGGCTTGCGCAACCGAAAATCATGCCCCGCAGCAATCAGCTTGGCCAAGAGTGGACGGGGATCGTTCCCGGTGGCCCAACCGTCCCCCAACAACACCACCTCGCCCCGGGCTCGGCCTTCCTGTTGCAGGAGATCCAGTGCCAGAGTCAATGCGGCCGCCAGGGAAGTCTCCTGATCCCTTCCCCGGGACAGATCGAAGGCCAGAGGAGTCCGACCCGGATGCAAAAGGCGCTCAGAAAGGCTCTCGGGATCCCCCGCCGGAACCAGCAGTTCTGTGTCTCGGGCAAACTTGAGCACAGCCACCTCCAGGCCCAGGGCCTGGGCGCTGTTGGCCTCCTCCCACAGGTCGGTCAGTACACTGCGGCCATGATCCGAATAGCCACGGGCCACGGACATGGAAGCGTCCAAGAGGAGCACTCTGAGGCCAGGCCGAGTGGGCTTCACAGGGCCTGATCCGAAATTGAGCAAAAGCCCCAGAAACGCAGCCAAGACCCCCATCAGGGTCAAAGAACGGGCTCGCTGCCCGAGCGCCGGCAGGCTCACTGGCCTTCCTGGGCAGGTGCCGCGACGGACTCCTCGCTAGACCCTTCAGCCGCCGCAATTCCCATCCGGGTCGTGCTCGCAATCCACCCGCCACCGATCAGGCGATCCTGCCAGTAGAAAGCAGCACCTTGACCGGGAGTAACCGACATCTGGGGTTCCAGAAAGTCAACCTGGGCCCGCTCACCTTCTCGTCTCACAACAGCCTTGGCGGGGGTGCAGTGGTAACGATGCTGCACCGAGCATTCGATCTCCAGTCCCGGCTCGATACCGATCCAATTGAGATCTTCCACCACCATGGAAGTGGCCTTGCACTCTTCCCGATCACCGATGATCACCAACCCTTCTGCGGGCAAAATCTCCAGCACATAGAGCGGCCGTCCGGAGGCAATCCGCAATCCTCTTCGTTGACCAATGGTGAAATGTTCTGTGCCCTCGTGGGTGCCCAATTGTTTGCCTTGGCTGTCCACGATCAGCCCCGGATGCAAGGGCGTCCCGCGCTGCTCCAAGAGCTCGCGGTAGTTATTGGAGGGCACAAAGCAGACCTCCTGGCTGTCAGCCTTTTGGGAAGTGCGCAATCCCGCATGCCTGGCCATTTCACGCACCTTTGGTTTTTCGAGATCCCCCAAAGGAAACAGAGTACGGGCGAGTTGTGCTTCCGGCACACTGAACAACTGGTAGGACTGGTCCTTGTTCGTGTCCACCCCCCTGTATAGATGCACCCGTCCGTCCAGCACCTCAAGGCGCGCGTAGTGGCCGGTGGCCACGGCCACAGCGTCCAGATCCTCAGCAAAATCGAGGAGCCGCCCCATCTTCAGATCCCGGTTGCAGATCGCGCAGGGGTTCGGAGTGCGGCCACGCTGATACTCACTCACAAAGTGTTCGATCAGACCCCCAAATTCCCCAGACAGATCTACGGCCTGAAAGGGCAGCCCCAGAAAGGCTGACACCATGCGAGCATCTCGCGCGTCTGTGAGGGAGCAGCAGCTCTTCTTGTGAGCCTCAGCTGGATCGAGCTTGACCCCGTTGCGCATGAACAGCCCCAGAACCTCGAAACCCGACTCGCGCAGGATCCAGGCCGCCACAGAGCTGTCGACTCCACCGCTCATGGCAGCGACCACGCGGGATCCAGGGGTCAGATGGGGTGCGCTGAACATGGGGTTTGAAGAAGACTGGTATTGGACGGAAATCGACCCTGCCATTGTGCCGCCTGAGGGCCCCGTTGGGCAGCTTCGAAGCCCCCATACCCCAGGGGTGATTCATGGGTGAGAACACACCCCGCCCTCCCACTTGGCTGCTGCGGGCCTCGTATTTCCTGAACTCCCGAGTCATGGACCTTGGCAGGTGGGTCCCCAAGCACTCTATCCTCTCGGGCCTCAATCCAAAGGGTGCGCCATTCCCCGTGACCAAGAGCGGTGCGGACCCCCTCCACTCAACCTACGAACTACACAACGACCGCCATGAGCAACCTCCTGCCCCTGCTGACCTTCGCAGCCCAAGAAGGAGCAACCACAACCGGCACGGTAGCCCCACCGGAAAACGCGGATGCGTCGCCTGGAGAGGAGCCGGGCCTGCCCGGCTGGTTCCCATTCCTGCTGATCGGCGGCTTGTTCTACCTGATCCTGATTCGGCCCCAGGCCAAAGAGCAGAAACGGCGCAAGGCCGTACTCGATGCCCTCAAGAAGGGCGACGAGGTGATGACCAACGCGGGTATATACGGCAAGGTAGTGGTGGCCAGCGGGGACATCATCACCTTGCAGGTGGCCGACGGTGTGCGCATGCGCTTCAGTCGGGCGGCGATCAGCGGAGTGATCGGTCCCAAGGACGAGGACGACGATGGCGCCCCAGAACAAGGAAAGAAAGAGAAGGACTGATCTTGGCCGCCCAAAGGGGCATACAACTGCGCGCCCGAGAGTGGCTGCTCAGAATCGCCCCGGGCCTCATCCTGACCCTCGCGGCGCGCCAGGATTCCCGGGCAGACCCCCTGCTCGGCAGGGCCGGCGAGGCCTTCGCCGCGAGCTACCTGCGCCGACGGGGAGCCCGCATCCTGGGGCAACGCGTACGCACCCCCGTGGCTGAACTGGATCTGGTGGCCCAAGCCGGAGACGAGTTGCTGGTGATCGAGGTCAAGACCGGCCGCAGCCGGGGCCTTGAGTCCCTACCCGAGTCTCTTGTGCCGATTGCTGGCCAGGGCCCGGGTCGCCGGCTGAGCCCTGAGCAGATCCAGCGCCTGCATGAGGGCGCCCGCTGGCTTGGTCATCGCTCGCGCAGGCGCAGCACGGTGGAGGTGCTTCTGGCAGAGATCTTCGCCGACCCCAAGGGCTTCAAACACCGCTGCGTTTTGCGACCAATTCCAGCGCCTCACCCGCCTAATCCACGAGATTCCTGGGCTGGAGCATGACTTCAACCGAATTCGAGCCGCTTTGGACCAAGTTCATGGGGCTGAAACATCGAATCCCAAGGGCTCTGCTGCCTACAATCCCGCAGCCGAGATTCCACCCCGGCCTTATTCCCCCGGACCGGACCCCAAGGCCCGGGCCCCATGCTGCGCGTACTCCAACACTACCTGCCCATTCGGACCACCCTGCTGGTCTTTGGAGAGAGTCTGCTCCTACTGGCGGTGGTGGGCTGCCTGATGAGCATGCATCTGTGGGATCTGGCAGCAGGAATCCGCGGAACGGAATTCACGCCGATCTGGCGTGATCTGGTGGCCCGCGAACTCTATGCCCGCGAGGCCCTGGAGATCGCCATCACGAGTTCCGTAGGTGTAGTGATCCTGACCCAGATCACCCTTGCCTTCGCCCGGCTCTATGAGTTCACCCTCTCCGCCTCTCCCTTCCGGCGGGCCGCACGTTTCATCGAAGCGGGAGGCGCGGCGCTCTTCGTCAACCTCTTGCTGCTGGTGATCGCCCACGCCTGGAACCTGGAACGCGTCCACACCTTCCCGGGCCTGTCGGGAACTCAAGCGGTGATGTTGCTCGTCACCAGCCTGACCCTCGGCCTGGGTCTGGCCTGGATCTACCGCGCCCTGTTCCACGCGATCTTGCGCCGATCCAACCTGCAGTTGCGGATCTTGATCATTGGCTCCGGCGGACCCGCACACGCCCTGGCCCGAGAGGTCCTTCGCCACCCGGAAGCGGGCTATCGGATCGTGGGCATGGTGCCCGAGGACGCGAGCAAGCAAGGCAATGGCAAAGCACACAGCCAGTGGCTGCGGGATCCCACTCACCAGGCAACCCGCAGCACCCAGGATCTGGTACTGGAAGATGTCCAGCTCCTGCGCGAACAGCAGGCTGCGGACAAGGACGCACCGAAACCGCCGGCAGGACGACTGCGGGCCATCGTGCGCGAGTTGGGAGCAGATGCGGTAGTGGTTGCGATCGAAGACCGGCGCATGACCCTGCCCACAGGAGAATTGCTCGATTGCCGGCTGGCAGGATTTGATGTACGCGAGCAGGAGGAACTCTTCGAAGAGATCACCGGACGCATCGCGGTCAGCGCCATGCGTCCCTCCTATCTGATCTACAACGAGGGCTTTCGACGCCAGAGTTGGGCAGTTCTGGCAAAACGCCTGATGGACATAATGGGAGCCCTCTTTCTTCTGTTTTTCCTGTGGCCCGCCATGCTGGTCAGCGTGGTGCTGGTACGCAGGAGCTCACCGGGGCCCGCGCTATTCAAGCAGGAGCGCATAGGCCTGCATGGTCGACCCTTCACCCTGATCAAGTTCCGCTCCATGCGCGAAGATGCGGAAGCCACCAGCGGCCCGGTCTGGGCGGCAGGTGACGACCCACGCATCACCCCTATAGGACGTTTCATGCGCAAAACCCGGCTGGACGAGTTGCCCCAGCTCTTCAATGTGCTCGCGGGCAGCATGAGCATGGTGGGGCCGCGACCTGAGCGCGAACACTTCATCCGCTCCCTGACCGAGAAGATTCCCTATTACGACCAGCGACACATCGTCAAGCCGGGCCTGACGGGCTGGGCCCAGGTCAATCATCCCTACGGCAACACCGAAGAAGACGCCCTCGCCAAACTCCAATACGACCTGTTCTATGTGAAGAACCAGTCCGTGTTGTTCGACCTCTCTATTCTGGTAACAACCATTCGCACCGTGGTGCTGCGTCAAGGAACTTGAACCGTGGAAACCCTCGATCTCCTGCTTGTATTTGTAACTGCCCTCGCTGGTGGCTTCCTGCCCCTCATGGTGCGCTGGGATGGACGGCGTCTGCACCTGGCTCTTGCGCTCTCAACTGGCATTTTCCTGGGGGCGGTTTTCTTGCACCTCCTACCGTCCCTGCCCTCAGGGCATGAGCATGGGGCCCTCCCTGTGGAATCCATGGCTGAAGACCATGGACTGGAAGGAGAACACGCTGGGCACGAGCACTCAACTGATACGGTCGCTGATGCGGACCACGCCAACCTGGTCTGGATGTTCGTCCTGCTGGGAGTGCTGGCGGTCTACCTGTTGGAGGCCCTGGTCTTGCGGACGCACGACCACGACGACTTGCACCGTCACCGGGCGGTGGGTTGGGCGGCCCTTTGGGGGCTTTCAGTCCATGCCCTGACCGCGGGCATGGCCTGGTCCGTGGCCGCCGGACATGACGACCACATGGGGCATGTGATTCTGCTGGCGATCCTGGCCCACAAGGCCTTTGAATCCTTCAGCCTGAGCACAGTCTTCTTGCTGGGAGAGATCCCGCGGGGCAAAGTGGCCTTGATCGCTCTCTTGTTTGCCCTTGTGACTCCCCTGGGAGCCCTGCTGGGTCAATCCCTTTTGGGCGTACTGGGTCCCGTGGGCCAGGACCTCTTGATGGCCCTGGCGGCAGGAACATTCCTGTTTGTCTGTCTCTGCGAGTTGCTCGGCGAGGTCTTTCACCACAAGGACGACATTTGGGCCAAACTGGGCCTGCTCGGCGTCGGAGTAGGACTGATGGTCTTGACTCAGAGCCTGGAGGCCGGTCTCGGTTGAAGGCCGGGAGCGCCAAAGCATGAGTGAAGGTCTGCTTCTTGTAGCCCAGAACACCTGGCAGGTCCTGCTCGCCAGTTCCGGTTGGATCCTCTTGGGCCTCATGCTCGCGGGCTTGATGGAGGAACTGATCCCCCGCCGATGGATCGAGCGGCATCTGGCCGGGGAGAGTTTCGCTGCAACCGTCAAGGCGGCATTGATCGGCGCGCCCTTGCCCCTTTGTTCTTGCTCCGTGCTGCCGGCCGCCGCAGCCCTGCGGCGCACGGGAGCAGGCCGAGGTCCCACCGCAGCGTTCCTGGTCAGCACCCCTGAAACCGGCGTGGATTCAATCTCCACGACCTATGCCCTCTTTGATCCGATCACCACCCTGCTGCGACCCTTGGCGGCGGTGCTGAGCGCGATGGGAACCGGCCTGCTGGTCTCAAAGTACGGCTCTCCAGCTCCCGCACTGGCGCAGCAGGAACCCGCCATGGACGCAACGACTTGCTGCGCTGATGAAGAGCCCGAGCATTGCATGGAGGAGAAGCCAGAAGACTCCCATGCTCCACTCTTCCAGCGCAGCCTGCGCAAGGCCCTGGGCCCCTTGAGTGCGGACCTGGCCCTCTGGCTCAGCGTGGGCCTGGTTCTGGCCGGACTCGCTGGGGCACTGCTGCCCGACAACCTGCTTGGCGGCAACACTTCACTTGTGGCCCAATACGGCCTGGCTCTGGTAGCAGGGGTACCGGTCTATGTCTGCGCAACCGCCAGCACGCCCCTGGCTGCAGCGCTGGTTGCCAAAGGCATGGATCCAGGAGCAGCTCTGGTCTTCCTGTTGGCCGGACCAGCCACGAATCTGGCCACCCTGGCTGTGGTACGGGGTCTCTTGGGATTACGCGCAACTCTCCTGTACCTGGGTTCCATCGCCGGCGGTGCGGTGTTGGCGGGCCTGACGTTGGGCTGGCTGCATGAGCGCCTAGGGATTACTCCACTGGAAATCGTCCGTGAACACCTGCACGGAGAAACTGGTTACGCGGAGCCGATCTTCGCCACGGCTCTGACCCTATTGCTTGGCTACCATCTTGTGAGCCGTTTGCGTCCCTCCACCCATGCACACTAGGCACGGCACCGTGGGCTGCTTGGCTCTTGACAGTGCGTGGCACCTGGCGGCGGGAACCTCTACAGGGGGCATGACCGCCAAACGCTGGGGTCGGGTGGGCGACTCACCCATCATCGGAGCGGGGACCCGGGGCCAGGACGGAGTGTGGGCAGTGTCCGCCACGGGGTGGGAGAGTATTTCATGCGGGCGTGTTTCGGGAATGTGTGACCCTGGAAGGCCAGGTGACGGTGAAGATCTGGAAGGGGGAATGCCCCCCTGGAATGGCTCCGAGTGGATAACCACCAGCAAGCACCAGCACTACGCCCTCTCGACCGATAGCTCCATCAGAGTACTGCTCACGATCAACGCCCCCATGCCGTATCCTGGGGCCTGACCCATGACCAGATTCCAAGCCTCGACCTCTGCTTCCTTTTGCTGCACCCTGTGCTGCTCGTTGCTGCTCGCCGCCTGCAGCCCGAACCCCTCCGCCCAAGGGTTGGATGGAAACCTGGAGGCGGGCGTGCAGGTCCTGCCCGAAGCCGCGCCCATCGATGCCCAGCCAGACCTCAACCCCACCCCCTCGGACACAGTCCCTGGCGGCGAGAACGCTGTGCGCGGGTTGATCCAACAGGCAGGTTTGGACGAGGACCTCGCCGCCGGTCTGGCGGTGATCGACGAAGCGGAGGGCGAAAAGAACAAGAACGTACTGACCTTCAGCAAGCTCTCCCTGGCCAGGGCGGACTATGGCCTGCTGCTCGATCACCTCTATCCGGAAAAGGACCCGGAAGTACCCCTCGAGCCCTTTGTCTTCCCCGAGAAGATCCAGGCCCTGGAAGGCAAGGAAATCGAGCTCCTGGGATACATGATTCCCACGGACTACGTGGAACGCAAAGTGCGCGAGTTCATGCTGGTGCGCGACACGGGGGCCTGCTGCTTCGGAGGTATACCGCGCCCCGACGAGTGGGCACTGGTTTCAGCCCAGGGGGAAGATGGCTTTGAGTACCACCCCTACCTGCCCATCGTGGTCAAAGGAGTCATGACCATCTTGGCCCCGGGCTCGGATCCGGACTTTCCAGTGGTCTACACCCTCAGCGCGGTTTCGGTCCGGCGCTACTACTAGGGAAAGGCGCACTCGGTCTACCCCTTCAACATCAGCCTGCTGGGGCACACCCTGATGAGATTCTCACAGCACACGGCGGGTGACTTGTGACCCTTGTCCGCAGCGCAACGATTGAGGATCGGGCCCAGTTGGAGGGCATGCACCTGGCGTACCTCGAAGCGCTCGCCCAGCATGATCATCCAAACTGTGAGCCCTATAAATTAGAGGACAAGTGGTTCACAGACCGGGACCGCCTCTTTCCCTATGTGGTTTCGGACGGGGACGAGGTCAGGGGGTACATGCTCGTGTTTGGCCCCAGGTACTCGCAGGCGATGGGGTTCGAGGTGGACTCCTACATACACGAGCTCTTCGTGTGTGCGGAACTGCGTGGAAGTGGACTGGCACAGGCCGTGCTGGAGCACGCCCTGCAGGAGCGGCCGGGTACCTGGGTGACCGAGGTGCTCGAATCGAATGGGCCTGCGAGCCGCTTCTGGGCCCGGGCGTTGGCGGGTCGACCCGGCTTGCGAGATGAAGTGAGAGGAGCGTTCCGCACCTACTGGTTCAAGTCCTGACCTGGAAGACCTCGGGACTCCTGGGCCTGGAAGAATTCACCATCAGGCCAGAATCTTCTTCAACACGTTGCCGTGGACATCCGTCAAGCGCACGTCTCGGCCAGCGTATCGGTAGGTGAGGCGCTTGTGATCGAGCCCCAGTTGGTGAAGGACCGTGGCCCACAGATCGTAGATGTCACAACGGTCTTCCACCACGTGGTAGCCGAACTCATCCGTCTGGCCATAGACCGTTCCCCCACGGACACCCCCACCCGCGAAGAAGACACTGAAGCCATAGGGGTTGTGGTCCCGGCCGTCCGAGCCCTGAGAGAAGGGTGTGCGACCGAATTCCCCGGCCCAGACGATGAGGGTCTCCTCGAGCAGGCCCCTGGAGCGCAGATCCTTGATGAGTCCCGCAATCGGTTGGTCAACCTGATAGGCCATCGCGCTGTGCCCGGCCTTGAGCGCTCCGTGCTGATCCCAGGGGTTGGGCGCTCCACCGGCACCGATGTTCTTCGTGATGCAGCTCAGTTCGATGAAGCGCACACCGCGCTCCACCAGACGGCGAGCCAGAAGACACTGGCGTGCATAGGCGGCCTTCGTCGGCTCCGCGTCATCCACCCCATAGAGCTTACGAGTCGCCGCGCTCTCCCCCGACACGTCACAGGCCTCCGGCACCGCAGCCTGCATGCGATAGGCCGTTTCGTAATTGCGAATGGCCGCATCAACCTGTGGATCCGCCGTGCCCCGGGCAAAGCGGCGGTCGAGGCGTGCAATCAGGTCCAGGTGACGCAACTGCTCGCCGTCCTCGAGGGCGGGTGCGATATTGCGCACCGCGGGAACGCGGTCCGCCTGAACAATCGAGGCCTGATGGTGGCCCGGCAGAAAGCCGCTGCTGAAAAGGCCCGCCCCCCCATGGGGAACAACAGAACCACCAGACTGCAACACGACAAAACCCGGCAGGTTCTCGTTTTCACTGCCCAACCCATAGTTCATCCATGCGCCAGCACTCGGGTGCCCCATGAAAGGGAAGCCCGTATGCATGAGGTAGTTGCCCTGGGCGTGCTCGCTGACAGAGCTCGTCATGGAACGCACGACCGCAAGTTCATCGGCCACAGTTCCGATCTCCGGGAACATGGAACTGACCGGGATCCCGCTCTGCCCGTAGCGGCGAAAGGTGAAGGGCGAAGCCATCACGTTGCCGTTCTGATTGAACTGCGTGCGTTCAACCTTGACTGGCAAGGGTTTACCGTGCAACCGCTCCAGTTCCGGCTTCGGATCAAAAGAGTCGACCTGGGACACGCCGCCGGACATGAAACAAAATATCACGTGCTTCGCCCGGGGGATGTGGTGGGCCAGGGGCCTGTCGTCCACCTGTCCAGCAAAACCTGTCTCGGCCATCAGACCCTGCAAGGCCAAGAGGCCGAAGCCGTTGGATGTCTGCCGCAGGAGCTCGCGTCGTGAGAAATTGGGTCCGCTCATGATCCCCCCTACCTGAGGTAGAGAAACTCCTTCAAGTTGTAGAGTGCATGGGCCACACGAGCCCAGGACTCGTCTTCGCGAAGGGGTGGCCCCAACTTCTCTATGCCCCGACGAGCGGCTGCGATCGCCGCCTCAATTTCAAGGACCGTGGCCCTATCCTGCTGACCCAATGCCGCGAGTACCTCGGTGCGCCCCACAAAGCCACTCCCCGAGGCGGAGGCCGCCACCTCTTCTGCAGACAGCGCCCGGAGGTGGAGTCGCGCCTCGAAGAGAATCCCCTTCAGCAATCTGTCCCCAGAAGGTGCGCCGTGGCGCAGGCCGAATAGAACCTGACTCTCTCCCGGCTTGAATGTTGCTCGCCCACCCTTCCTGTAAGGGGTCCCGTAGAGGGCGCCATTGCGGTAGCACCGAATGAGACCATCCGCATCGTAGGCAATGACAAGGTGAACCAGATCGGGAGCCGTGCTGGACTCAACCTCGGCACCAAAACTCTGGGTGCGCTGGAACACATTTGAGCCGGCTATCCACTGGCCAGCTGCCTGCTCGCCGTAGACGATCGAGTCGAAGACACCTCCCCCAAGATCCTGCACCGTAAGCGCACCGCCACCGCGCTGATTGAGATCCGAGAGTTGCAGCCAGACCTCCAGGGTCTTCTCTCCGACTGCGGTCGGAATAGCAGGGGTCGAAACGTGGCCGCCGCCGTCGAGGAACAGTCCGCCACCCTCCAGGCGCGCTGTCCCATGGAGCTGACCGTGGAGGCTACCAGCAGTATCCTCCAGTCCCTCGCGGAAGTCCCAGCGCGCAAATGGGGTGAACTCGGCAGTGGCCGCCCCCACCTCAAGAGCCTCCAGCAGACGCCGGTGCACCGGGGCATAAATGGAATCCAACGCAGCCAGATTGCTTGCTAGCCCCGCCTCGAGCACCTGACGGCGCTCCCGATCTTCCCGGATGGCGGAACGGCACTCGTCCGCGTAGGCGCTGAGGGCCGTGAGTTCCTCGACTCCTGGCTCCCGCCCGGTGACGGCCTCGAACATGAGGGCGAAACTCTCGCCATCATGCTTACCCTTGCCATTGGAACGCATACGGGCGCCCCAACTCTTGGCGAGTTCTTCCACCATGGGATCGTTCAACATGGTCAGCGCCTGAGCCGGGACGTTGGTCACGTGACGCGAACCCACCGTGGCGAACGGCACGGGCGCATCGAAGCTCTGCAGGAAGGCATCCAAGTTATTGCGGCGAGACTCCACATAGACGCTGCGCCGAGGAGTCCTGGAGTTCGGGCCGAAGCCGGGGCCGAACATGCGCTGGTCCAAACGCCCGGCAGCCGAGAAGAGCGAGTCCCGGATCGCCTCGGCATCCAGCCGCCGGACATTTGCATGGGAAAGCCACTTGTTCCCCGGGTCCAGAGCCAAGGCAGTCGGAGACGCTACGGAACTCATCCGCCAGGTCTTGGAAAGGAGCAAGAAACGAATCATCTCCTTGATGGACCAACCCTTCTCAACCATGCGCCCGGAGAGATAGTCCAATAGCTCGGGATGGGACGGCTTCGCACCCAAGCGGCCGAAGTTGTCTGGGGTGGTCACGAGCCCCTTACCAAAGAGGTGCTGCCAGATCCGATTGGTGATCACCCGCGCTGTGAGTGGATTGTCCGCACGCAGAAGATCCTCCGCCAGCTCCAGGCGTCCTCCCGCACCGGGCGCGTAGGGCTCGGGGTCAATCGCCTCGAGGAATCGACGTGGAATGATCGCCCCGGGGTTTCGGTGATCACCACGCACATAGAGCGCCTGGTCTGAAGCGTCGGCCTCGACGATGCCCGGGACCCGGGTCGGCAGGGGCACCGCGGCATCCAGCTCGCGATACGCCTCAACCAGCTTTGCGACCTGCGGCAATTTCGCGAGGTCATTGGCGAGCAGCCCCCCCCGCAGACAGGCATCAAGCAGCAGAGCTTGCGAGTCAGTCGCCGCAGATCGTTTCCAGTTTTCGATAGCCCCATCGATGCGTTGCGCGATTCGCTCCGCGAGCTCGACTCTGGACTGAGGTGATTTCTCGAAGACAGGCCCCGATACCATGGGATCGGCAGGCCTGCCCGCTCCTTTCTTGCGCAGCCGGACTTCCCGCACGCCGAACCACGAGCGGTCGCTACCGCCCACCTCGATGGGAGCGTCCTTGCCCGTGTAGAGTTCCAGGTGCACGCTGTCCCCATCCCAGTAGGACAGGTCGAGACGCAACCACGACCAGGTGTCGTTCTTGATTTCGGTGATGGGAAAGACCGTGCCTGAGCGCGGATAGTTATGCACCGCATAGCGCAGCTTGGCCCCTCCTCCGCCAAGAACCCGAAACCAGAGCTCGTATTCTCCCTCAAGCGAGAATTGCGCGGACTGCAGGACCCCGCGGTGCCGACTGGACAGGAGATGGGTATAGACCCCTGCAGGGTAGATCCCGCTCAGCACCTGCTCGCCGGCCGGAGCAAGCGCGAACTCACCCGCGGAAGAGACTTCCCCAGTGAGGCCGTTCCCCGAGGGATACCACTCGCCCATTTCCGTGGCGCTGGCGAGGTTCCATCGCCTCTCGTACTCCAAGGGTGTCTCGGCATCCTGCGCGCCTGCGCTCGCCGCCTCCCAAGCCGCTTCGAAGCCGAGTCCCGCGTCCATGCGTTGGTCGACGTCCCAGAGCAGATGCAGGGGATGGTCAGGACTCTTGGCCTGCTCCGGCAGTTCCTCGGACGACAACTGCCGCGTACTCCAAGCCTCAGCCAGACCCGCCCGGATCTCGGCCTTGAGTTGCACCAGTTCCCGCTTGTTGCGCTGCTGCATCTCCGCCGTATTGACATCCAGCATGGCCGGCCGGCTCGAGCCCAGGATGCCGAAGAGCGCGTAGTAGTCCGCTTGGCTGATCGCGTCGAACTTGTGGTCGTGGCAACGCGCGCAGGAAACAGTCTGGGCCAGAAAGGTCTTGCTGAAGACATTGATCTGGTCGTCAGTGAAGCGCACCTTTTCATCGAGAGCATCGGTGGGCGCGAACCCATGGAACACAAAGCGCCATTGCGCCGTACCGATCGCGGATTCGTTGATCCCCAGCTCGGAGTTCAAGCGCGGTTCGCTGAGCAGGTCACCGGCGATCTGCTCGCGCACGAACTGGTCAAAGGGCAGGTCCTGATTGAAAGCCCGGATCAGATAGTCGCGATACTGATAGGCGTGAGGGATGCGAGGATCCCCCTCTGATCCGTGGGAGTCTGCGTAACGGACGAGATCCATCCAGTGCCGCGCCCACCGCTCGCCGTAGCGTGGTGAGGCGAGCAACTGATCGATAAGGCGTTCCAGCGCCTCGGGATCCTCATCCGCAAGAAAGTGGCGAATCTCATCCGGCGTTGGGGGCAAACCGAGGAGGGCGTAGTACAGGCGCCGGACGAGCGTCCTGCGGTCCGCCTCAGGGCCGGGCAGCCTCGCACCGGGCAGCAGTCCATGCTCCTCAAGGCCTCGCTGGACGAACCGATCAACGGGATGCCCGGACCACCACTTGTATGTGACCGGCAAGGTGGGAACCACGATGGGCCGCAGGCTCCACCACTGCTTGCGCCGCTCGAATTTTGCGGCCCACGAGGTCAGCGCCTCAAGCTGCTGGTTGGAGGGCGGTTCATCCCGAGGGTCATGGGCGCCATTGCGGATCCACTCCTCGAAATCTGCGACCACGGACGCATCCAGTTTCCCTCCGTCCTTGGGCATCTCCACCCCGTCGATCTCATGGCGCATGACCCTCAGGATGAGACTTTGATCCGGGTCACCGGGTACCACGGCAAACCCCGAGTCGGACTCCATGCGCGTCCGCTCCCGAACGTCCAGAGCCAGGCCGCCACGGGCCTTGTCCACGCTATTGTGACAGCCGTAGCAATGCTCGATCAGGACGGGACGGATGCGAGCCTCGAAGTGTTCTTCATGCTGCGCTGCTGAAGTCTGCACCTGCGCCCCAAGAACACCGCTCCCGATAGCTACCAGGAGCGGGAGTGTGAGCAGGCAGCGGAGAGGGCTCATGGTCTGTGAGGCAGGCTCTCGCCCGTCCGGAGATTGTAGCCGCGCCCCGCGCTTCCCCGTAGGCAACGCTGGTCCAGCCCCCCCAGAACAAGGTCTCGGCAAGGGAAATTGGCCTCTTTGGACTGTTGAGCCCAAAACCCAGCCCCAGAGACTGGCGCACGCCCCGCCGGGGGGCTATGCTCCTCGGCTCGAACGGCCCAATCAGAGGCGCCCCAAGGCTCCTCCCGGTCCCAAGAATTCAGTTTTCCGCCTCTTCGGCGGCATCCCCTCAACAGAGAACTTCACCATGTCCCGCGTCTGTCAGGTCACAAAACGAGGAACCCGCGTCGGTGGAACCATCGCCCGGCGGGGCCTGCCCAAGTACAAGGGCGGCATCGGTCTGCGCACCACCGGCAAGAACAAGCGCAAGTTCAAGGTCAACGTCCAGAGAAAACGCATCTGGGTACCCGAAATCGGCCAGCATGTGAACCTGCGTCTCTCTACCCGGGCACTCAAGACGATCGCCAAGAACGGGGCCTATCCGACTCTGCTGAAGGCCGGGTTGATTCGGCCCGCGGGCCCCAAGCAGGGCTGACCCCGACGCCCACAGGGCGCACCCCCTGGACTAACGCACGGGTCCGGAGCAGCGGACACGAACGAGAAGGACTCGTGTATGCTCCTCAAGAGATGTCCCCCAAGAACCTGCTTTGAGAATCAAGGATTCCGTTAGGTGACAAGGAGACCGGCAACCACGCCCGTAAAAGTCGAGAGCACCAGGGGAAGAACAGTCATGGCCTCGAGCACAAGCAACGATCAAGCACCTCTGATCCTGGCCAGCACTTCTCCCGCCCGACGCGCCCTGCTTGAGCGTTTGGGTCTGCCCTTCTCCCTGCACCCCGCAGGTATTGACGAGGCACCCCTGCAAGCGGCGGCCAAGGACCCCCTTCGTCTGGCCCGGGAACTTGCCCTGGCCAAGGCCCGGGCTACGGCTCGGCACCATCCCGAAGCCTGGGTCATCGGCGGAGATCAGGTGCTGGCCCTGGGAGACGAATTACTGGGCAAGCCCGGCAGCAAGCCCGCCGCCCTTCAGCAGCTCCTGCGTCTGGCCGGACGCAAGCACGAGCTGATCAGCGCTACGGCCCTTGTGGGGCCAGGCAAGGACCGAGACCAATCTGAAGAGGTCTGGGTCGAAGTCGCTCACATGACCATGGCAGCCTGGGATCAGGCAACCCTGGAACGATATGTGGAAGCAGACGATCCTAGCCAGTGCGCCGGTTCCTACAAACTCGAAGAGCGGGGCATTGCACTCTTCGAGCGCATCGAATGCGCCGACTGGAACGCAATCGTGGGCCTGCCCCTCCTGGGCCTGGCCCAGCGCCTACGCGCGCGAGGCTACCCTGTGCCCTGAAGCTTGCTTGGTGCGGCGATTCAGTGGTCGAATCCCAGGGATCGGAAAATCCCCGAGCGGAGCAACCCTCAACGCCCGATCAAGGAAAAGAACTCTTTGCGCGTGGCGTCCTTCGTGCGGAAGGCCCCCAACATGCGACTGGTGACCGTGTCCGCCCCAGGTTTGTGCACGCCACGCATGGTCATGCACTGGTGTTGGGCTTCGATAACCACCGCAACACCCTTGGGCTTCAGCTCCCGATTGATGGTGTCGGCGATCTGCACCGTGAGTTTTTCCTGGATCTGCAGGCGACGGGCGTAGATCTCCACCACCCGAGCGAGTTTGGAGAGCCCCACCACCCGCGTATCGGGCAGATAAGCCACATGGGCCTTGCCCAGGAAAGGAACCATGTGATGTTCGCAGTGACTCATCAGGGGGATGTCACGCACCACTACCATCTCGTCGTATCCCTCAACCTCCGAGAAAGTGGTCTTGAGCACATCGGCCGGGTCCTGGTCGTAACCCCCAAAGAACTCTCCATAGGACCTGACCACGCGAGCCGGGGTGCCCGCCAGCCCCTCCCGCTCGGGATCATCACCAGCCCACAGGATCAAGGTACGCACGGCCTCTTCGGCGGCTGCGCGAGTGGGCTTCTCGATCACTTCCCCACTTGACCTTTCGGAAGGCTTCAACGGCTTCCCAGGGACAGGAGCCTGACTGGTAGGATCATCTTGGACGGTGCGGCTGACATTCATAGGATTCTCACTGGAAGGACGACAGGATAGCTCCTCGCGCCCCCATAGAGTGGCCAGAGCTGGAAGCCTGATGATCGGGTTCCCACCTTGATCCGCTGCGCCCTTGCTCCTGCGCTCCGTGACCTTATCCTCGTACGAATGGCGATCTGCATTTTCGACACACTGACCCGGGAAATGTCCCCCCTGGAGCCCCTGACCCCCGGCCAGGTCAAGCTCTATGTGTGTGGCCCCACGGTCTACGACGACTGCCACATTGGACACCTGATGGGCCCCGTCCTCTTCGATGCGGTTGCTCGCTGGATCAGGGCCCGGGGATACCAGGTGGAGTTCGTCAACAACATCACGGACATCGATGACAAGATCATCAACCGCTCCATCGAAAGCGGTGAACCCTGGGACTCGATCGCGCAGCGCTACACGGACCAATACCTGCAGTTCCTGCAAGAGCTCAATATCGAGACCATCACGTCCCATCCACGCTGCTCGGAGTACGTGCCCCAGATGGTCGCCTTCATCGAGGACCTCGTTCGGGAAGACAAGGCCTACCTGGCAAATGATGGAGTCTACTTCGACATTCAGAAGCACAAAGGCTACGGCAAGCTTACTCGTCGTAAACTGGAGGACATGCAGGCCGGTGCCCGGGTGCAAACCCAGTCCAGTCTCCGACACCCCGCGGACTTTGCCCTCTGGAAGAACGCCAAGCCCGAGGAGCCATCCTGGGAGAGCCCCTTCGGTCAGGGGCGGCCGGGCTGGCACATTGAGTGCTCAGTCATGTCCAGCGAACTGTTGGGCCAGGCCTTTGACCTGCACGGAGGTGGAGACGACTTGAAGTTTCCCCACCATGAAAATGAGATCGCCCAGAGCGAAGCGCATGGTGATTCATTCGCCAACACCTGGATGCACACCGGGCTGGTGCAGTACGGCGGGCAGAAGGTGGGCAAGAGCGACCCGCGCATGCAGGACCCCGCCTTTCGCCAGCAGTTCCAGGCGCGCTGGCTGCTGGACACCTACGGAGCCCCGGCTATGCGCTTCTTCCTCTTGCGCTCCGCCTACCGCAGACCGGTAGAAATCGAACCCAGCACCCTGGATGCCGCCCGCACGGGACTGATACGCATGGTCAAGTCTTTGGGAGAACTCGCGGAGGACAAGGAACAAGTGACTCTGGACCAAATCCAGGAACGCGCACTGAGCGACGCCAACGCTGCCCACCGGGAGAACTTCATCGCCGCCATGGACAACGACTTCAGCACTGGCGAGGCAATGGCTGAGTTGTTCAGTCTGGCGCAGGAAGCCCGAACACAGTCGGCAAGTGAGAAAGAGATCAGCTTGACCTTGGTGCGCGACCTGGGCCGACTGCTGGGGCTCTTCCAACCAGGAGATCTGGGCCTGCTCCTTGCCGCGGGCAAGGGATCCCAGAACGAGTTGCTGGAACAGGTAGCAGCCGCTTTGCTGGAAGTGCGTGCCCTGGCCCGAGAACAGAAGTCCTTCGACACAGCAGATGCGCTGAGAGACGCCCTATTGAAGGCAGGCATCAGTGTGGAGGACGAGGCAGGGCAGAAGAACAGCAGCGCCAACTGCCACGCGGCCCAATCGGATGCCTTGGAGCAAATCCTAGAGGCCGCTCTCACTGCACGGCTTGCCGCTCGAGCTGCCAAAGACTTCACCACCGCCGATGGTCTGCGAGATGCTCTCGCGGGGGTCGGAATCAACATCATGGACAGTGCTGACGGGTCGAGTTGGATGCACTCCCCCGGTGGTGCCTGAGGCACACCGACAAAATAGGCCCGGGGTTCAGCTCTGATCCAAGCCAGCACGGGCTCTACGCATCAGGATCAGCAGCTCGTGCAAGGCCGTAAGAACAGTCTTGTCCCGAGTCCCCTCGGGCCCCGCCTCGACCAGAGCCTGTTCACAGATCGCCGCGACCCGAGTCAGTTCGGGATAGCCATAGCCCCCGCCCGTTCCCTTCAGCTGATGCACCACGGTGCGCAGATCGATTGGGTTGGCCTGCTCCAAGGCCAGATCAATTTTCTCAGCCTGCTCGATGAAGCTCCCCACATAGGACTCAAGCAGGGGCTTGAATGACTCCATACCCACGCGCTCGCTGACCAGAGGCGAGAGATCCTGTACAGGAGAGTCTTCCGGGGATGGATTCATGGGCAGCACGAATATGGCCAAGGCAGGGCAGCCCCGAATCTACCCTTTTTGACCGTGGGCCAACACTGCCATTCACACCCAACCGCCAGACCCCGATGACCCCGGGCTGCGTTCTCGTGAGCAGCGCTGACGGCCAGCGTGAACGCCTGGCCCCAAAAGTACAGCACCCTCGTACGCCGAAGCGACCGAGGGTACCGAGAGAGAGAGGAGATGAGCATCTACGGGAGATGCAGCGCTGGGCCTCTATGGGAGAGAGCTCGCACGCCGCTCGCAGAAGTTTCCTCAAAGCCATGAATCACGGCTCAGCGGCAAGATAGCAATCCCCGTGCCAATTGAGGTTTCAATCCCGTGCCCCGCAGCCGGTCCCCAAGAGAAGGGAATTCCCCAGGGTGGGAATGAAGAACCAGGAAGGAGTGGCCCAAAATGGGCACTATGGCCCATAATGAGCCACACGCCCTCCGAACCACCCCAGCAGACCCTCCCCACGACAATGGCAAGCACTACAAGCCCCACCAACCACCTGCTTCTGGTGGAGGACGACCCCGCCATGGTGGCCCTGATCAAGTACTCCCTGGAGCCCCTGGGATTGCGCTTGACCTCAGCTTCAACCCTGAAGGAGGCCCGGGCTCTCCTGCGCCAGGAATCCGTGGAGGGGATCCTTCTGGATCTCGGCCTGCCAGATGGAAATGGCCGCGAGTTGTTGGATGAACTGGCTGGGGACCCCCTCTCGATCGTAGTGCTGACGGCCCGCTCCGAGGAAGCCACCCTGAACGACTGTCTCCAGAGAGGCGCCGTGGACTTCGTACGCAAGCCCTTTGATGAGATGCGCTTGCGCGCATCTGTGGCCAGCGCGCTGCGACAGACCCACCAGGCCCGGACCCTGTCGCGTCTGGAAGCCGAGATACACACGCCCCACGGCCTGGAGCGACTGCTGGGCACCTCGCGGGCCATCAACGAAGTGCGCAAGCTCCTGAGCCGAGCAGCACAAACCAGCATCACCGTGCTGCTCACAGGAGAGAGCGGCACTGGCAAGGAGGTAGCCGCCCGATCCGTCCATGAGGAGAGTCCCAGAGCCTCGCAGCCTTTCGTGCCAATCAACTGCGGAGCGATTCCCTCGGCCCTGATTGAGAGCGAGTTGTTTGGGCATGAAAAAGGCTCCTTCACCGGAGCCCACGCCACCCATCGGGGCTGCTTTGAACAGGCCGAGGGGGGCACCCTCTTCCTGGACGAGGTGGGCGATTTGCCCCTGGAAATGCAGGTCAAGCTTCTACGTGTGCTCCAGGAACAGGAGGTCATGCGGGTGGGTGGATCTGACCCGATCCCCGTCAACGTGCGAGTGCTGGCAGCCACCAACCGCAACCTCGAAGAGGGTCTGCGCCGAGGCGAGTTTCGCAAGGACCTCTACTACCGTCTGGCGGTTTTCCCTGTGCACATGCCCCCCCTGCGCGAACGACCTGAAGATGTGATTCTGCTTGCCCAGACCCTGCTGACCCAATTGGCCCGCCAGCATGGTCGCAGGATCTCGGGCCTGGCTCCTGAAACTGAAAAGCAGCTGCGCCTTCACACCTGGCCAGGCAATGTCCGCGAGTTGAAGAACGCCCTGGAGCGAGGCGTACTGCTTGAAGACAGCACTGTGCTCTTCCCCAGCGCCCTTCAACTATCGGAGAAGTCTGCCGTCGGCTTGCCTGAGCACCAGCCAGTACCAAAGGGCTTTCGCCCCCCCCTCACCCGGGAAGAGCTGCTGCCCTTGGCCACTATCGAGCGCATCTGGCTCGAGCACGCCCTGGAACTGTGCAACTGGAACATCCGCGAAGTCTCGCGTCGCCTGGGATTGGGTCGCGCCACAATCAACCGACGCCTGGAAAGTTATGGCTGGACCGTACCTGAGGAAGCAACTTCTTCCCCATCCGACAATTGACGCCGCAAGCGTTCCACATGCACGGCCAGGAGGGCCACATCCGGGGGGCGCACCCCCTCAACACGGCCCGCGGCTCCCAGTGTGGCGGGACGCACGAGGCTGAGTTTCTCCCGCGCCTCGTGCCCAAGTCCGTTGATAGCTGAGTAGTTCAGCTCCTTTGGAATCGTGGTGTCCTCCTCCCGGGCCATGCGCTCCACCGTGTCCTGCTGACGGCGCACATAGCCTTCATACTTGGCTTCTATTTCCAGAGCCTCTGCAACCCTCGGATCAAGGCCCACGAGTTCCTGGCAAGGGTGCTCTTGCAACAGATCCTGCCAACTGATCTCCGGACGCCGGAGGACATCGAAGAGACTGCGTGAGGGAGTGACAAAACGCTTCTTCAGGGTCCCAAGAGCCACTTCAAATTGATCCTCAAAAACACGCACACGCGCGAGTTCTTCTGCTCCCACCAGACCTGCCTGATGGGCCAAGGGTACCAGTCGTCGATCCGCGTTGTCCTGACGCAGGAGCAGGCGGTGCTCCGCCCGGGAGGAGAACATCCGGTAGGGCTCGCGGGGGCTGGTCAGAATCAGGTCATCCACCATCACCCCGATGTAGGCCTCGTGCCGCCCCAGCACAAATGGCGCTTCCTCTTGTATCCACTTGGCCGCATTTGTTCCGGCAACAAGACCCTGGGCGGCGGCCTCCTCATACCCCGACGTACCGTTGATCTGCCCAGCCAGGAACAAGCCCGGCGTCTGGCGCAGGGCAAGGCTGGCATCCAGTTGGTGAGGCATCACAAAGTCGTACTCAACCGCATATCCGTACTGCAGAAAGCGCGCCCGCTCAAGACCGGGGATCGTGTGTACAAAGGCCTCTTGCACCTTCGCGGGCAAGCTGGTGGACACTCCGTTCACATAGATCACGTCGGTACTGAGGCCTTCAGGCTCCACGAAGACCTGATGGCGATCCTTGTCCGCGAAACGAATGATCTTGTCCTCCACCGAAGGACAGTAGCGCGGCCCTATGCCCTCGATGCGCCCGGCCGCCATGGGCGAAAGATGCACGTTGTCCCGGATGATCTGGTGGGTGGCGGGGGTCGTCCAGGTCAGATGACAGGGCACCTGGGGGCAGTGGGGAAAGTTGGCGATATCTGTGCCAAAAGAAAAAGGCTGCGGCACTGAATCCCCCACCTGTTCTTCCATGACGCCAAAGTCCAGGGTGCGCGCATCGAGGCGCGGCGGAGTTCCGGTCTTGAGCCGCCCCAGCTCCAAACCCAAGGTGGCGATGTCGGCGGCGAGTCCTTCAGCCGAGGCTTCGCCCACGCGCCCCCCCGGAGATTGTTCTTCACCCTGATGCATGCGCGCACGCAAAAAGGTCCCGGTGGTGAGAATCACCGCCGGTGCACGCAGTTCGGTGCCGTCAGCCAAACGTATGCCGCGCACTGCGGGTTGCTGTTCCCCTTCCAAGATCAAAGCCACCACGGCTCCCTCGATCAACTCGACCCCCTGGGCCGCACGCACAAGCCGGGTCGCTTCCTCACGATACAGATGACGGTCGGACTGGCAGCGGGGCGCGCGCACGGCGGCACCTTTGCCCGTATTGAGCATGCGGAACTGAATGCCCGTCTGATCTGCGATTTGACCCTGAGCACCTCCTAGGGCATCAATTTCACGCACCAATTGGCCCTTGCCCAAGCCGCCGATGGCAGGGTTGCAACTCATCTCCCCCACGCGCTGCAGGTCAAAGGTCACCAAAGCAGCGCGCTGGCCAAGGCGAGCCGCCGCCAGCACCGCCTCGATGCCAGCATGGCCACCGCCCACCACGATCACACCAAAATTGGCCCTGGGATCACGACTGGGTGTGGGGTGCGAGTGCATGGGAGTCCATCAAGGGGGAAATGGCCCCCCATTGAAACCTCTCGCGAGGCCCCCAGGGAGACTGCTGCCAAGATCTTCAGTAGCTCCCCAGCCCGTGGCTAGGTACCTTGGTAACCATGGCCGTTTTCTTCGAGACCTCACCCCAGCGCTCACTGGCACTGTCCTGGGTACTGATCTGCCTGACCGGGCTCGCCCAGGCCCTACCATTCCAGGAAGAGCCGCCCGCCGAACACAAGACCCCGGACACCCCCGACAAGAGCGAACTGGACAGCTTGATCTCGCGAGCACGCCGAGCAGCAGCCTTGGAAGAATCCCTCGCCCGGCGCAAGGTGACGGACCTCTTGAGTTCGACCCTGAGCAGCAACCTCGAAGTTCGCTCCAGCCTTTTTCGGGAACAGGTGGCGCGCCTGGTGGATGTGGGCCCCGCCGGAATCCCAGCCCTGATCGACGCCCTCAAGCCCGGAGTATTTCGGCTTCCGCTGCTGGAGCCTGGTCTGGACGAAGCCAGCCTCGCCCGCCGCAAGCTCCAGGAACGCGAGCAGGCGATCCTGCGAGCCTCCTCAATGAAACTCTCCACCTATCGGGCCAGTGTCGCGGCCCAGGCACTGCGCGAGCTGGCCAGCCCGGCGGCCACAGATGATCTGCTTCAATTGATTCAGAACGAAACGGGCACCACTCGCATCCATGCTCTCCTGGCACTGGAATCCTGCCCCGAGCCCGAGCGCGCCGCTCCACCTCTGATCTCCCTGCTGGACACTTCCTCCGACCCCACGGTCCAGCAAGCCTTGTTGATTTCCCTGGCGCGCATGGGTGGCAAGACAGCAATCGCACGTGTGCGTCGCAGCCTGGATCCCAGCGACCCAACCAAAGCCACAATCGCCCTCTCTGCTCTGGCCGCAGCCGAGGTAGCTGAAGTGGCGCCGGAATTGCTGACGATTCTGCAGGACAGCAAAGGCGGGGCTGCTATGACCGGAATCCTGGCCTACTACCGGACCTTTCCGGAATTGCTCGAAGACAACGATCACCTCACGGCGCTGCTCTCCATCATGGTGGAACGCCGAGCCACCCGCAGCCAGGTCACAGCGGCCCTCGAACTACTGCTTGAGCTGCGCATCAAGCCCCGCGCCCGCAGCCGCAACATGGCTAGTGAACTGAGCGAGTCCCGATCAAGTGGAGTGAGCGAACTGACCCTCAAGTGGCTGGCATCTACCGGAAACAAACGAGCCCTGCGCACTCTGCTGGAACCCTTCGACAAGAACATCGAAGAGACGCCGTCCTACTCGGCTTTTCACACTCGACGCGCGAACCTGCTCTATGAGGTGGGCGAGTACAAACAGGCCCTGGAGGGCTATGGCAAGTCAATTCTCCTGGCCCGCACGGGACGCAGCGATGACGCCTACCTGGGGGCAGCACGCTGCCACGCACGCCTGGGCAAGTTCAAGAGCGCAGCGATCGCCCTACGCAACTCGTCCCTCAAGCGCTCTGAGCTCTCGGAACTGACGGACGACCCGGCCTTCAAGGAAATGGCCCGTAAAGAGCAGTATTGGGTTGGGACCTTCTACCGCAAGATCGAGGAACTGCCAGAATGAGGTCCGCCCCGGGCCTCTTCACCCACCCCGATTGTCTGCTGCACGAGAGCGGCCCCGGCAACCCGGAAAGACCCGAGCGCTTGCGGGCCCTGATCGAACACCTTGAGCAAGTTGGCCTCTGGGAAGACCTTGAGGTCCTAAGGGCGGCCCCAGCCACTTCCCTCGACCTGGAGACAGTTCATCGAAGGGACTATCTGCAGCGGGTGGAGACTCGCTTCAAAGCAGGCGCGAGTTTCGTGGACAGCGCCGATGCAAACGGCAACCACGCGACCTTCGCCGCCACACTCTTGGCATCCGGCGCCGCAATTGAGGCCACAAGGAAAGTACTGAGTGGGGACCTGCAGCGAGCCTTCGTCATGCTGCGTCCCCCGGGTCACCACGCGGAGGTGGACCAAGCAATGGGTTTTTGTTTTAGCAACCATGTGGCCATCGCCGCCCGTGCGGCACAAGCAGAGCATGGCCTTGAGCGCGTGGCCATCGTGGACTTCGATGTACACCACGGGAACGGAACACAACACATCTTCGAGGAAGATGGCAGCGTATTCTACGCCAGCCTGCACCAATGGCCCCACTACCCCGGAACCGGTGCGACAGAAGAGCGCGGCATCGGCGAGGGCGAGGGCACAACCCTCAACTGCCCCCTGCCTGCGGGCAGTGGCAATCGGGAGTGGCAGGCAGCTCTTGAAGAGCGCGTGATCCCGGCCATCGATCGCTTCGCGCCAGAATTGCTCTTGATCTCTGCTGGCTTCGATGCACACCAACGGGACCTGCTTTCGGAAACACGCCTCACCAGCGAAGCCTTTGGGCACATGACCCGTGCCCTTGTGGATCTGGCGAATCAGCATGGCGAAGGTCGGATGATCTCGATTCTTGAAGGGGGCTACGATCTGGTGGGCCTCACGGAAGGAGTCCAGGCCCACCTTGAGGTACTCGCGAGCTAGACCTCTCATGTGTGATCAGGGCCCTGCTTTCATAGTCCCGAAGTGGCGACCACCCCGGTCCCAGGACCACTGACAGCAACCCCCGATGCCTGCGCCTAGAATGTGACCACCATGGACAAGCCGATTCACATGCTGCGCCGCCAGGCCACGGCACTTACCCTTCTGGAAGCAGGCGCCGGGGACGACCCCCTGGCCCTCTTCGAGATCTGGGTCGCCGAGGCCCGCCAGGGCGACAAGGAAGAGGAGCCCACCGCCTGCAGCCTGGCCACCGTTCGTGAAGACGGGGGTCCTGCCGTGCGCATGGTGCTGCTCAAGGCGCTCGAGGACGGGGCCTTTGTGTTCTACACCCCCAAGTCCGGTCGCAAGGGCAAGGAACTCTCCCTGCGCCCCCAGGCAGCCATGTGCTTCTATTGGCCTGATCTGCACCGTCAGGTGCGCGTTGAAGGGGATGTGACCCCTGTGCCCGGACCTGTAGCCGACAATTACTTTGCAACCCGCCCCCGAGAGAGTCAGATCGGTGCCTGGGCCTCACCACAAAGCGAGGTGCTCGCAGACCGCTCTGCCCTCGACGAGCGCATCAAGCAATGGACTGGAAAGTTCGAAGGAAGCGATGTCCCACGCCCAGATGCCTGGGGCGGCTTTGCTCTGCACCCTAAAAGCATCGAATTCTGGCAAGGTCGCGCGAGCCGTTTGCACGATCGCCTGCTATACGAACGCAATGGGGACGCATGGACACGGACACGCCTGGCACCCTGAGAACGAGCGCAAAAAATCGCCGCCGAGTTGCAACGCATTTTCTCTAGTGCGGAAGGAAGTGCGAGAGTAGAATCGCACTTTGCAAATGAGAGTCCTGGACGAACTAGAAGCAAGAATTCGCAAGCGCGGGGTACGGGTCGAAGAGCGACTTGAACTACTCAATCAACTCAGAAAAAGCGACCCGTCCGAAGGCAACGGGCAAGAACAACTCAACCAGCGCCTGGCGGAATTCAAGACCGCCATCCAGAGTGCCGCAAGGGCGATCCAAAAGGAGATCCGATGAGTGGCGCCCCCTTCCCGGTACGGCCCACTTGCCTGGAAATTGAGAACTTCCGGGGCTTCCGAGGGGCCTGCTCGCTGGACTTCGCCCAGGACCTGACCCTCCTGATGGGTGAATGCAAGGCGGGCAAGAGCAGCATCCTCACAGCCATCGAGTGGTGCCTTCTGGGAACCAAGATCGTCTCCAGCACATCGACAGGAATCGCCGAGCGCGGGGACTGGATCCTCGCCAACACAGAGGCCACAGGGGAGACTCGCGTGACCCTGACTCTTGTGGTGGAGGGGGGCAAGGGAAAGCTCACGCGCACCCGGGCCCTGGATGCCAAGCGGAACGCCCCCGACCAACTGGAGCTCACACTCCCCGGGGAACAGCTCCTGACTGGAAATGAAGTAGAGGAGTGGCTGGAGTGGACGGGAATGCCCAACTGGGATACCTGGAAGCAAGCCTTCGCCCAGCACCAGGAGAGCGCCCGGGAGCGGATCACCGACCAGGCGGATCGTTCCTATCTGATCGCCAGCATGCTGGGACTGAGTGACTACCGCGACCTCAGCGCAATGCTCAAAAAGGTCAAGCCCAAGGAACTGGAAGAGTGCGCGCAGGAAACTCTGCAGCACCTCGCCGAAGATCAGCAACGTGCGCGCCAGACTCCCCAGCAAGAGGTCAATGGGATTCAAGCATCATTGCAGCGTTTGAACGTTTCCGCCACCCAGGCCGGAGATGCCGAGCTGGAACTGAGACGCAAGGCCCTGATTGCTGAAGCCCTGCCCGTGGGGGAGGCTGTCGGGCTGTCAGCCGAGCAACTTCCCCACCAGGACTGGTCTGCCAGCGAGGTCCACACCTGGGGCGCGGGCTGGCGCAGTCAAGTGAATGCCCAGATGACACCGCTGAGACAGGAACTCGGCGACCTGGAGGGCAAAATCCGTTCTCTCACTTCCTCCCACGAGGCATTGAATCCCAAACGGGTGGCCCTGGCGGATGCCAGGCAACAGCTAGAGGGCCTGCGCAGCAAGCATGGATCCCCGCAGGACCTGCGAGCGCAACGGGAGACCATTGCACAGGAGCTGAGCGCCCTACGCGAGCAGCGGCGCGAACAAGGAGAGCTGAACAATCTTTTGCGGGAGGCCCTTGGTGTGCTCAAAGCCGGTGGCAGGACTGATCAATGCCCCGTATGCACCCAGGACGCCGGAGGATTGGAACAACGCCTGCAAGAACAAGTCGCCAGCGGAGGAGATGATGCGATCCAAGACCAACTGGATCAGCTCGCAAGCCGAGACAGCGCCCTCAGCAGCCAGCTGCAGCAACTGGAGCAGGCGCAGGCCGCCTTCCAGGGCACCGAAGACTCCCTCGCAAGCCTTGAGAAGACCCTGCGCGGTCAGCTGCCCCCGGGAACACAGGAGGAAGCAGGCGTAACCGATCTGCTGGCGGCCCTCTTGGCCCAAAAAGTGCGCCTGGAGAAGACAATCAATCTAGCAGACGAGAATCTGGCCGGCATGACCGGAAAGCTGGAAGTCTTTGGGCTCCTGCTCAACCTGCGCGCGGCTCGGGAACGAGCCGAGCACAGAGCCGGTGATCTTTCCGCCATGCCCCAATTCGCAACCCTTCAGGACAAAATCGATGAGGCAGCGGGCTTCGCATGTGACCTGATCGCGCTCGGGAACATGGCCAGGGAATTGGAAGAGGAGCAGTCCGCACTCCAGATCCAAGCTGTCAACCAGTCCATCAACCACTACATGTCCATGATCAGCCCCGGTTTTGAGAAGGTTGTGTCGGTGCATCAAAAACACACGGCCACCAAGCTCATCTACCAGCTTGTGGACAGCGAAGGCAAGAATCTCACGGGCACGCTGAATCAGGGAGCGCTCAACTCTCTCTCTCTGGCGACCTTCTTCGCCGGTGCCCAGTTCCGTGTCAGGCAGGGCCTGCCTGAGTTCTTGGTTCTGGATGATCCGGTGCAGAGCCTGGATCAGGCACACCAAGAGGGCCTGGCCCGAGCAGTGAAGGAATTCTGCAAGCTGGCACCGGTCATCGTCGCCTGTCTCCCCTCGCACTTCACCAGAGAACTGGAACGGCTCAAGAGTCCGGACGACAGGCACTGCAAGGTCCACGGCTCCGATCCCATCCAAATCGAGGAAATCTGAACATGCAGCACGAGACCTACCAACGACTTGGGGAGATCCGCGCCAGCGTAGGAATGGAGTACGGAAAGATCCTCCAGAAGATACTGGCGATTTCCTTGCTCGAAACCAAAGTCGAGAGTCTGGTAGAACGCAGCGTCCAAGGCATCGACTTGGAAATGGTGATTGGTGGCGAGACCTGCGCCTTCGAAGTCAAGACCTCCGAGGGCGACACAATCAAACTGAGCAGAAAGGACATTGAGGGCCTCGACCGGCTGGTGGAAGCAGGCAACCGGGCCTACATCGTGGTGCTGACCAACGGCCCCCTCGACGACTTGATCTTCGCCCGCTACCACCCAGGAGAGGTCCCGGTGGGCAAGGAACTCAGTTCCTTTTTCTTTCGCGCCTATCAGGAGCCAGCGCTTCAAAAGCGGATCAAGTCCACCTTCCCGGTTGTAGTGGACAAGCACGCCCAAACAGCCGTCGAAGGACGCCAAGGGGGGCTCGACAAGATCCTCGAACAATATGCCGAATGGGGCCGCGCCTAGGGACAGCTAGAGCGCTTCGGTATACAGCCCACCATTCTCCTTGGCCAGCAAGCGCAAGAAGCGGGACTTGCGGCCCACGGAGACGCAGTGAATGACCACCTTGCGGGTGCGGTTCAGCCGCTCGATGCGAGCTCTAATTTCCTGGGTATCGATCACCTCACCGCTTGAGGGCTGGCCGTCGGTGAGCAGAAAAACCGTATCCACACGGGGATCGTCAAAAGCAAACATCAATCCGGCCCAGACATTGGTGCCGCCCCCCATGGGAGCCCGACCCACATGCTTGAGCGCACGCTTCAGATTTTTTTCATCGAGGCGCACGAGACCATCCTCCCAAGGAAAGATGCGCGATCCGAAGAAAGCCAGGTTGAAAAGGGTTTTGTCCGAGAGACTCGGCAGCACACTCAAGATCTGATCCCGGGCTACCTCGAAACGAGTTGAGGCCTCGGGCTTCTTGCGCTCTGGGCCCTTCGGCAACATGGCCCGGCCGTTCATGGAACCCGAGCGGTCCACCACAAAGACCACGCGCTCGCTGAGCACCTGGAGCCCGTAGAAGGTGCCACGGGTCGTGCTCTTCTTCTTGCGTTTTTGCCGAGCAACTTCCGCCGCATGGGTCGCCTTGGCCTTGGGTTGCTGAAAAGTCTCACCCTCTCCCAGCCACCAGGCGCGCCAACGGGCGCTGCGCGGGCCATGGTCGACCCCGGTCAAGAGTCTGAGCGCCAGATGCATGTCCCGGGCAATACGCGGAGTCTCAGCGTCTATGCGCTCAATCAGAAGTGGAACTGCGCGCAGCCGATGCAGCGAGCCCACCTGCTCCACGACCTCTACCCTCACACGCCAGTCCTCGTCGTCCAACATCTCCAGCAATCGATCGATGGCCGCCTCAGTGCGGATCTCAAGCAGAGCCACTGCGGCCCCCATTCGAATGGCAGAGTGATTGCTGCGCGAATAGTCCAGCACATCTTCAAGCCAATAGGGGTCTCCATCGGTCAAGCGGGTGACAGCGATTAGGGCTTCGCGAAGGACCGCCGGAGGGCCATTGCGCACCAGGGGCTCGATATCGCGCACAAAATGCCGATACCCGCTCCTGCCCAGAAGCTCCACCGCCTTGGCTGCCAGAACCTGATCCTCGGAACGAATCATGCCTGCTATCAGTGCGCAAGCGTCCCGATCCTGCCAGCCACTGAGCACGTCGAGCATCAGGAAGCGCCAGGCGCTGCTGAACTCTTGATCCTTGAGATAGCCCGAATACAGGCGCAGGATCTTGGACCCGCGCAGCTTCTGCAGAGCCCGGCGAATCGCCGTGGTGTTATAGCCATTGGGAATTGCGTACTCCAACACCACCTCGGCAGAAGCCAGGTCCGCGCGCTCGGCGTAAACAGGCAAGAGCGCACGCACCGCAGTGCTGCGCGCCTCTCGATCCTCTGCACGAGCCACAATCTTGTCCAATTCAGCAACTGCTTTGGCGCCCAGACGCGCCAAGGACGCTGTGGCCGCCAACCTGTTGACACTGCGCCTGTGGCGTAGAGCCGCATCGAGCAGGAACTTACGTGAGTTCTTCTGATCGGGTGTACCCTCAAAAGCTCCAAAAGCCCTGTAGGCCGCGGTCAGAGGCCAACGATCGCTGAGAAAAGTCACCGTCTGCTTGAGAGCCTTGAATGCCCCAGGATCACCAGACCCGGCAATCGCCGCGAACACTTCCCGATCCACGGAATCTTTTTCCTGTGAGACGCGGCGCAAAAGGCCACGCACGTCAACGCCCTTGCTCGGACTCTGAGCGAGAATCAAGGCCGGAGGCCCAGGAAAGCGGCGAAGCGCCAGCGCATTGCTACACGGGAATCCTGAAACCAGGGCCAGCAAGAGGAAGAACGCGCGTTTCATCAGGACCGCCCCGAGGATACCTGATCCTGACCTTGATTGTCAGGTATACGTGCCCCTGTTCGATCCAGAAACTGAGCACCGGCTATCGTTTGCTCAACAAGGACAGGGAAGGCTGGTCCTCCTCCAGTAGGGCATTTCCAACTTCTCCGACGGCTTGGAAGCCCAATTCTAGGATCAGCCGAACCAGGCTGGCCCCATACCCTTGACTGCCCTCAGGGCAAGTCCAGTTGAACCCGTCTCGTGCGCCGAAAGGGGTCACCAGCGGTAGAGCAGTCCCCCACCAACCGAACGCTGTCCAGCCCGGGATGAGGCACCCAGATGTGTTCGGTGCTGCCGATGGCCGGAAGGACAGTCTCATGAACCAGTCGCCCTCCACCTCCGGTGGAACCATAGGAAGACCACATGCCGCTGCCAGCGGAGGCCTGGAACAGGCGCAGTTCATCCAAGGGGCTGCCCATGACACCAAGCAACTGACCGCCGGAAGGAAACGCCGCAGGCTGAATCCAGAAGATCGGCTGCGCGCAGTCTCCCTCGCGGGTCACCGGTTCAGCATTGATGCCGCTGCCAATGAGGTGATAGAAGGTGTTCTCATCTCTCTGCACTTCCCCTCGCAAGAACCCGGTAATCAAGCGAAGATGCAATCGGTGCTGGGTTGAATGGGGCAATGAACTGCCACCAAATGGGAAATCCAAAGACCCGTTGTGAGCACCGCCCTCGATCAATGCCCAGACCCTTCGCCGCGCGCTCTGGGCTTCGTCGTAGTAACGCCGAGCATTGGTACTGAAAGGAGCCAAGGAATCTTCGCTGGAACCGATCGAGAGAAGACTCCCCTGGAACCGCCCGACCGTTGATTGATCGAACCAATTTCCCTCGGTGGAAACTACCGTTCGCACACGCGGCTCCCAAGCCAACAGATCAAAGATCGCGGCCGCCCCATTGGAGTGACCCACCGCAGACCAGGGTCCGGGCAAGAGCATGCCTTCAAGGAAATGCCCAGGGATCAGGTTGCGCTCATCGCACCAATGCATCAGAGCATGGCCGTCATGGGCCTGGGCGATGATGCTCTGAAAGAAACCTGTCTGGGTGCTGACCGCCGCTACCACAAAGCCATAGCTGGCAATATGTGTGATCAACTCATCGTAGAAGGAAGGGGGAGCGAAGTAACCGTGCAGAAACGAACTGAAAGGATAGGGCCCGCCGGCCTGATCCGGCGGCGTGTTGTTGCCCGAACTCAAGGCCGGGTAGTAGATGTCCGCAGTGACCGTAATGGCCGAGGCCAGAGAATGTTGGAAGCTGACCGAGCGCATACCCACCGGATAAGGCCCCATGTCCTCTGGCACCTGTGCACAAAGAGGTGCCACAAGCAAACAAGAAATCAGCCCCAAGGAGGCGCTTCGAAGCGGGAGGATCATCACCCCCAACTATACCCTTCGAAGCGCAATCAGACGCAATGGACCCAAGAGACGAATCCCAAAGCCCACATTCAGGCACAGATTCTGGACCATGCACACTCCCAGAGCCGCGCTGCTCCCTGGAGCCGAGCCCCCCCCTGCCCGTACCCTCTGCAACCCATGGAACTGGAAGATCTTGCACGCCTCTTCGTGCCCTGCCCTGGAGGCACTGAGCAACAGCGCAGGGAGCAACGGGCCCGCCTTCTACGAGCGTCCCTTGCCCCCGTCACCGACGACCCCAGTGCCTGGCCCGACGACTGGATCGTGCTAGCGGATCGAGGTCCTGAAAATGCTGATGAAGCCAAGGCCTGGTTGGCCAGCAATGTAGCCGGTGCATTGATCCCCGCAGGCCAGGCAATCTGGTCGCAGGGCCCCCCGGCAGTTGTGGTTTTTGACCAATCCCCGACAGTTGCTGAACTGGAGAGTCTGGTGGGACACGCTGGAGCCGTGGTCCTGCCCTTTGTGGATGAAGACCTGCTCTTGGCCAGCGCAGGAGTGCAGGAGGAATTGGTCATGCTCATGAGAGGGCTGGACTTGGCCGAGGGCATGCGTTTAGGAGCCTGCGGAGCACTTGCTCCCGAAGCGTGGTTGGCTCCCAGTCAATTCGTCGAGTGGGCACTCTCCACAGAAGAGGACCCCGATGGCGCTGTGCGCCGAGGACGACACCTGCAACGATTGCTTGAAGGCACTTTGGAAAGCACAGCGCGACGCAATCAATGGAATGACGACCAGCGCACAGCAGCGCTGGCATTTGCTGCTGGCCGCAATCGGCTGGCGAGCGCCCCACCGGTGGACATCCGCGACAGCACCGCCCTGGCTGAACTGGCAGAACGCTTCACAGAGTTGCTGCTGGCATGACCGTTCAGCTCACTTTTGCTGGGTCGCCTTCCATGCGGCAAGGGAGAGAGCAAGATGCTCCCGCGCCGGTAGCTTGATGCCGAAAGCCTGCAGGCCCACGGGGCCAACCCAGCCAAGGCGGTCAAGGCTGCTAAGCAAACCATCCAGGTCAAAGTCCCCACGGCCCAAGGGTTGAATCAAAGTATCCCAGGCCTCTCCATCGGAGTCTGCTCCGTTCACGGTCACGCTCAACAGATGTGGCAGGGCGCGCTGGAGCAGAGGGCCAGGATCACTCATCTCGTGGCCTGCCAGAAAGTGAGACAGGTTGAAGCAGACCCCCAGGCGCGGATGCTTGAAGCGCTCACACAGTACGAGTGCATCTTCGGTGGTAGAAATCCAAAAGCCATGATGGGGATAGAGAGCCACTTCTACGCCCGTATCTTGCGCCAGTTGCAGAACGGGCGTGAGCAGCGTCTGGACCCCTTGCTCAACATCGAATGCATCGTCCTCTGCCTTTGGATGCTCGAGGGCCAGCCAGATCATCCCTGGTCCACCGGCCAATGAACCCATGGCCTTGAGCAATTGACGCATCCTTGGGGAGTCACCTTCATCCAAGCGCAGAACGCAATAGATGCTCCAGAGATCCGCACCCTTTTGCTCGCATACCCTGCGCACTTCCGGCGCACGCCAGATACCCCAACCGATGCCGCCAAAGCCCATCTCGCAGGCCAGAGCTGCTTGCTCCTTTGGAGTCCCCGACCCCGTGCCGGTGTTCATGGCAAAGAAGGGCCGCTCCAAGTGCCTGGCAGCGCCTGTTCCTGACAAATCGCCCTGGTCGCCGAGTTCTTCCTCCATGGGGTCATCAGGCACAAGAGTCCGCCACCCTTCAACCACCCAGGCACCCATGGAATCCGCCCGCAAGACCAGTTCACCCGGGAGCCCTGGCGTTGGCACGGGTACTGCAGAATCCGCGAAGAGCGACAGAATAGAAAAAACCGCGGGACGGGGCATGGGCCCCGCAAGAACTGTCCCTTCAGGCCCGGCGCGCAATTCAAGCAGAGGGCCGGGCAGATCTGGGAGTGCCCCCTCGCTAAGACCTGTGCCAGAAAGAAAGAGCTCTCGGCTCACGGGCAGGGTGCCCAGATGAATCACATCGCTCAAGAAAGGCAACAGCCCCATCTGGTCCCTGCGCTCAAGCGCGCGCAAGAAACCACGCGCCACCTCCCTTGGCTGATGGCGAACCCCAACCTCAAGCTCGCGCTCAAAGACCAGGGCGTGCTGCCAGGGAAGTTCCTCAAAAGACTCTACAAAGCGCATCCCGTGGGCGGCCATCTCGCGCACCACCTGGGCCCTGTCCATACGATGCAAGGCTTTGATCGGGACCTCAGCATCCTCACCTCTGAACTCAACCAGCACCATACGGCCGTCCGGTTTGAGTGCTTCACGCAAGTGCCGCATCACCCTCACTGGATGGGACAGCTCATGGTACACATCAACCATCAGGATCATGTCCAGCTCACCGACAGGGAGTCTTGGATCATCAATGGTTCCCTGTATCGAAATCGTGTTATCGATGCCGGCCTCGGCCAGGCGTAGCCCAAGCAAACGCAACATTTCCGCCTGCAGATCCACCGCGAAGACCTGCCCCGTGGCACCAACCGCCTCGGCCATGGGCAGGGTGTGATATCCGTTACCACACCCAAAGTCGCAGACCGACTGACCCGGCTGGATGTTCAGCCAACGCCGCAGGGTCGATGCACTCTCTTCCTGTTCGCGGCGTTCACGCACAAGCCAGTTCGCACCAGAGGAGTGCATGGTGCGTGCGATTGTGCGACCAAGGAATTGTTCTCGGCCCTTTGGAGTTGACTCGGGGTCCTGCGCCAGCGACAAGCCCCCCGACAACGCCAGAGCAAGCAGAGCCATCAACAAACGCAGGCCAAGGATATGAAGAGTATTCATCGCCTCCATCCTAATGCGCATGCTCCCATGACTCCTAGAACATCGCTTCCAACTCGACAATCAGGGCCAGGGTCCCGTCGATCTGGAAGTACTCCAGCACCAGATCATGGACTCCGGGAGAAAGGTCCAAGACAGCCTCACCAGTTCGTGTGGCATGCCAGGTCCAGTCTTCATAGGCGAGCTTGCCATCGATCATCACCCGCACACCATCATCGGAGGTCACACGCAACAGGTACTTGCCTCCCTGGGTCTGCACCCGTGCATGGGCGATAAGGCCAAAGTGATCGAGGCCTACAGCGGCCCGAGTTGCTGTGCCTTTGGTCGTCTCCGCAGCGTTCCCATAGGGGCTGACGAGCCCCAGACAGGTTGCTTGCGCGAGAGGCGTTTCTGCCAGTGCTCGCCAAACCTCCAACCTGCCTCGGGGATCACTCTCCGCTTCTGACCAAGAAAACCAGCGACAGTCGAAACTCGCGTCGGCCAGCAAGCCTCCGGGGCGGCGTTGCGGTGGGCGCTCTTCGCCACTGGGGAAATCCCAAGGACCGAAGGAACCCATCACGATCGACTCAAGTCCCCCGTATTCCACTCCGCGCTCCTCGGCAATGATCACCTGGGAGCCCAACAGGACCGGCGTCTGCATTTTGAGCACGCGCCGCAACAACTCCGGCTGACGTCCATCGTGAGGAATCAGGGAGGTCTCGCTCAAGCTGCCCCGCGGCAGTTCCCCATCCGTACCCTGCAGCCAGGCACGGACTGTAGCCTGATTGAGGGTTTCATCCAAGGCCGCGCTGACCTGCTCCAGGTTCAAATCCTCGCCATCCCCCTCAAAGTCGTTGTTGGCAAACACGATGCCGCTGCTCTTGCGCAGCAGCAGGTCCTGATCGTTCGATCTGAAACGGTTGAGCCCAATCCAATGATCCCTGGAAGCAGTGTCCCGCTGGTCACCCAGGGGCCCGTCCACCATCTTCGGATCCTCTTCCCAAGACAGCTTGAGGGCCAGATCATTGCGAGCCAGGTCATTGTCCGCAACGACGCAGTCCTGGCCATGATCAATGCTGACCCCAATGCCTCGAGTGTCGTGTATCTCATTGCCAACCACCGCCAGGGATGAGCTGTAGTCCCCCCAGACCCCATGCTGGTGGCTACCCGAGAGCCGGCTCTGGACGATCAGATTCCCCGTACAGAAATTCTCTTCGAAGCAATTGACAACCGCATGACGCAGATCGTTGCCCCAAAACACATTGTTGTCGCAGCCCTTGGCGATCGCGCCCCGATCTCGCGCCAAACCATGGGCCAGGTCACTCCCCCCATGGAGAAAGACCCCTGCTCCCCCGTGGGTTGCTGAATTGAAGGCCACCACATTTTCGCATGAGGACTCAATGAGCAGGATTCCTGCGGAGTACTGCCCACTCCAGTAGGTTCCATGACTGTGACCGCGCACGCAGAAATCAAACAGATTACGAGTAATGGTATTCTTGCTGGATCGCCAAAGGGCCAGCCCCCAGCCCGACATGAAACTGAAATCGTTGTCGTAGACGCTGGCTCCTTCGACAGCGCTGAACAGGATTCCATTCTGACCATGCCGCCCACGACAACGACGGATGATGGACTGGGTGGTGCTAGTCAAGCTGATCGCGGCCCCATAATGTTCCTGCCACTGGCCCTGGTCATTCTCGTAGGGGCTGAGCCAATCCGCCTCGTCCTCCGCGACGGAACTGGAAAGCAAACGCATGCCGTGCCATCCGTCAAAGCTGAGATCTTCGAGCACGACACCAGATGAGTCCTCCACCAGGATGCAGGTCTTCCAGCCCCCCAGGGAACCACCTTTGATGGTCACATCCTGGCAGTTGCGCACCAGGATTCCGATGCCTGTGAGTGCATCCAGGTCCTCGCCAGGCGCCGCTCCGCGCAACTCGGCCCCGGCCAGATCAAACGAAACTCCGCTCTGATTCTCAATCAACAGGCAAGGCTGCCCCTCGGAAGAAGAAACCAGATGCGATCCAGGGGTCAAACGCGTACTCCCCTGCAGAGCGTGAGGCCCGGCAGGCGTCCAATCGATCACTTGAATCGGAAGAGGCGGCGAATTCTTGCTTCCAGCGCAGGCAGCGAGCAGGAGCAGGATCCCAGGACAGAAGGCCCGGGGAAGCAAAAAACTGGATTTGAGGCGATCGATCGACATGCAGAATCAGGACTGTGCTGGGGACACGAAGTGCAACCGCGCCCCGAACCTCTTTTCAGCCCCAGAGAATAGGAATCCATGGACCCCTGCAAGGGCAGCCCTGGACAAACAGGTCGGTCGCAAGCGGGACTCATCACAAGGCCTCCAAAAGAGGGCCTCCGGGGCCTATCCTATTCGCCCCAGGTCCCATGGCGGACCTGCCCACCTACCCATGACTCCTGATCCTTCTTCTCCCAACCACCCACTCGAAGCCCCCACGCCCAGTGGCATCTCCCTGGCTCCTCGGGTCCCGATCTGCCAGAGCGATCTGCCCTTGGACTGGTACCAGGAGGAGTTCAAGCCCTACGCCGAGGAATACCTGGCCCTGCCCGACCGCACCCCGGAGACCGTCCTGCCTTGGCTCGACTCCTATGTGGAGCCGGCCCTCAATCACTTCGGCGACTCGCTCCTGCTGTTGGCGCACTACTACATGGGTGGTGAAATCGTAAAACTGGTGGAGCGCTACGGAGGCGGGGTTTCCGACAGCTATGTACTCGCCCTGCAAGCACGCCGGAATCCGGAGAAGAAGATCATCGTAGAGTCCGCGGTGCACTTCATGGCAGAGACCGTTGCACTGTTGGCCCGAGACGATCAAAGAGTGTTCATCACCAACCCCAAGGCGGGTTGCACCATGGAAATGCTGGCCAAGGACCACATGGTCCTGCCTGCCGTGGACCAGTTGCAGGAACGCTATGGGGAAGACCTCCTGGTGATCGCCTACATGAACACCGCCGGCCGGATCAAGGCAATCGCAGGCTCTACTGGAGGCGCGGTCTGCACCTCATCCAACGCCCACAAGGTGGTGGCCTGGGCCCGCAAGCAGAACAAAAAGATCCTGTTTGTGCCAGACCAGCACCTGGGTCGCAACACGGCCTGGAAGCTGGGCATGGACCTGGACAAGTTGGTGACCCTGCCGGATCCCAAGTCCAGGGGGGCAGCTTGGACCCTTGAAGAGGTGGGCCTTGAATCCCTCGATCAGGCAGAGATGTTGCTGTGGGGCTCTGCCTGCGGAGTGCACACCATCTTCAACGCCGGACAAGTCCGCTGGTGGCAAGAAAGGGGCTGGCAGACCCTGGTGCACCCCGAGTCCCCCCTGGAAGTCGTCCAGGCAGCGGATGGTGTAGGCAGCACCAAGTACCTGTGGAACGCAGTTGCGGAGGCTCCCAAGGGTGCCAAGATCGCCATCGGCACCGAAGGGCACTTTGTCCGCAATGCCAGGGTGGAAGCCGCCAGGCGCGGAGTCGAGGTGAAACACCTTGCGGAAATCTCCGAGCCGGGTTTCAGCCATGCGGGCTGTGGCTGCGCCACCATGAGCCGCAATGATCCACCCCATCTGGCGGGGCTGTTGGATCTTCTACGGCGAGGGGAAGCCCCCGATCTCTGCGAGGTGCTCGCGGGAGATGTAGTGGACGAAGTGACCGGTTCCCGAGACCGCATGGATGCTGCCGAACGGGATCAGTTGACCCGAGACGCGCAACTCTCATTGGAACGCATGATTGAGATCACTGAAAGTTGATCAAACTCAGTCAGCAGACCCAACTAGGCCCGCTCCACGTCCCAAACATCGGAGCCAAAAAAGTCCCAGGGCAAACGCCCCTCGTCGCAGTGCTCATCCACTGAGAACTGCACATCCACAAAGTAGATTATCTGACTGGGATTCGCACTGCGCAGGTTCTTGGCCCCGTGGGCAACTCCGGGGGGAATACGCACCAAGAACGAATTACCGTCCCCCAATACCTTGCGCTGCACCACACCTTCAGAAGGCGATCCCTTGCGTACATCCCCCACCACCAGCAGGATCTTGTCGCCGGGGGGCACAAACCACACGTCAGTTTGACGCTTGTGCAAGTGAAAGGCTTTGATCGCCAACGGATCCATCACCGAGTAATTGATCTGGCATGCACCAAAACCATCCACCAATTGATGCATCCCATCATCCAATCGACCGAGTTCGGTCATGGACCCCCCATCGTCGTTGAAGCGACGCAATTGGATGATCTCAAGACCATCGATTTGAGGGGTGGCTGAGTAATCCTGAACGCCGTACTGGGCGGCGGCCTTGTCGCTGAATTCGGTCATGGGGAAAGCTGGAGGTCGTCGGTGATCAAGTATCTTGCCACGCACCCTGCCCCTCCACCATCGGCAGTGAAAGCACCAAGCCTGAGTCCCGATTCCCCTTCTTGGACCGAGCAAGGGCCTCGCAGTACACTCAGTGGCCCATGAACCCCACCCGACATGACCAGCGCGCGCGCTGTCCGGCCTCCTCCCCTGAACTCATTCACCGTCCGGTCACACAGGCCCGACACCTGGATCAACTCCTACTGGGGAGCTTTCCGAGTTTCGGGGGTGCCTACCTCAGGCGTGTGTACCAGCTTCTGGAGGAGGCCATCGGCAAGGGCGTGCCCATGACCCTGGCAGTCAGCGGCCCCGTCACCGCCAGCGGCCAGCACCTGGCCTGGCTCAACCCCCTGCTGGACACGGGCTGGTTCTGCCTGCTGTCCACCACCGATGCGGTCTGCTATCACGATGGCCACAGGGGCCTCGACTCTGCCAGCGAGCACCCCTTTCATCAGGTTCCGATTTTTGGAGACGACGGAGCCCTGCGGGATGACCGCACGATTCGCATCACCGATATTGGCTTCGATGAGAATGTGCTGCTCGACCAGGACCAGATGATCTCCCGGGTCTTGATGCAGCCAGAATTTCAACGGCGCATGACTGGAACGGAAATGCGCTCTCTTCTAGGAGCCGCCTATGCCGAGCAGGAACTCCGCAACGAGGCACCCGAGGGGCTCTTGGCGCTCTGCAACCGAAAGGCTCTGCCGATTCTTGTGGGTGCGCCTGGCGATGGCTCGGTGTTCTTGAACTCCATGAAACTCTGGGCCCTCGCGCGACAAGGGCAGATCGAATACAAATTCGAGCTGGATTTGCATGAAGAGGTGCTGGAATCCTGCGCCTACCACTGGTGGGGTTCACACAAGACCGAGACCAAGGGCCTTGGCACTCTGGTCCTCGGAGGCGGTGTGCCCAAGAACTTCAACCTGCAGCCAGAGCCCGCCCTGAGCCAGGTTTTGGGGTTCGAGGAGGTGGGCGGGTATCTCTATGACATCCAAATCACCAGCGCACCTGTGACTGATGGCTCGCTTTCCTCTTGTCCCCCGGCCGAAGCGGTTACCTGGGGCAAAGTGGACAAGGAACTCTATACAGCGACCACCGAATCCCTGCAGGCAGACTATTCCATGGTCATGCCGATTATCGCCAAAGCTCTCTTGGACAAGCGTGCGCGATTGGAAGCGCTGCAAGAAGAACTGGGAGCCGAAGAACTCGCCCAGCGCCACCCCGAAGCCCCAGGATTTCTACGCAACCGAGATGGCTACCGGCTGATGGATCAACGAGCAGAACTGCTTGAAGACCTGCAACAAGAATTGAAACAGCGAAGCGCAGGCCTGCTCAAGGACATCAAGTGATGAACGGCACCGCAAAGGCGCCACGCATCAGCGGCTTCGATCTGGCCCGAGGCCTTGCCATTCTGGGCATGGTGCTGGTCAACTACGATGTGGTGCTGGCCTATGGACGCAAGGAGCCGGCCCTGATGCGCACCATCGTGGACGCCTGCACGGGACGCGCATCGGCCCTTTTTGTGACCCTGGCGGGAATCGGCATCACCTTGCTGGGCAAGCGCGAGGTGCTGCTCAAGCGCGCCCTGTTTCTTCTGATAGTGGGCTATGCCTGGCAACTGCTCTGGAGCGGAGACATCCTGCACTACTACGCATTCTATGTGGCTATCGGCGCGCTGTGTCTGTCCTTGAGCCCCCTTGCCCTGGGCCTGTTGGCCATCGCCAGCACTGCAGGATTCCTGTTGTTGATGGAGTACTTCAATTACGGAGCAGGATGGAATTGGCTGGCCCTGGAATACCCCGCCTTCTGGACCCCAAAGGGGCAACTGCGCAACTTGTTCTTCAATGGGTTCCATCCACTGCTTCCCTGGCTTGCGTTCCTCTTCAGTGGCATGGTCCTCGGTAAATGTCAAATAAGCCTGCCCCGGATAAGGCGCATCGCTTTGGCGGGCGCGGCGCTTGTCTTTGTCGCAGCACATTTCCTTTCTGCCCACTTTGCCTCCTTGGAAGACACCAGGGAATTCATGCATCAGATGACGGAATGGTACAGGGCACCGGAAGCGCTCTATGGCCTGTCTTCCATGCCCCCTGGACCGTTCTATGTACTCTCCGCAGGAGCCAGCGCAGTTTTCGTGATCTGCCTCTGCCTGGAAGTCAGCGCCAGCGAGTTTGGGCAACGCTGCGCGACGCCCCTGATCGCCACGGGACAGATGGCCTTCACCCTTTATCTGGCCCATGTACTGGTGCTTTACTTCCTGCTCACGCCCATCTTGGAAACGTGGAAGGAAAAACACGACCTCGATCAAGCAGGAGTCATGACCGTGGTCTTCAGCGGTGCCATGATGTTCAATCTTGTAGCAGTTCTCGGATCTTGGCTCTGGAAGAAGCGCCGAGGCCGTGGCCCAATAGAAACCCTCATGCGCCGACTGACAGGGTAGCATGCCCTGAATCCTTTCCTGTGACCATGAAACTCAAGCCCCTGCCAATCCTCGCCACACTTTTACTGCTTGGTCTCGGACAAGCGCTTGAGTCCCAACCCAAACCCCGTTGGTGGAAGGGAAACACCCATACACACACCCTTTGGAGTGACGGGAACGCGCTTCCTGATCTGGCGGTGACCTGGTACAAGGACCGTGGCTACCACTTCCTGGCCCTGACCGATCACAACATCCTGCAGGACGGCGAAACATGGTTCCCGGTGGCAACCGCCGGTGGAGCAAGGCTGCAACCCGAGCAGGTCGAAATGGTGCTCAAGGCGAAAAACTCAATCCTGGAGACTCGCACCCGCGAAGGCCAGCACGAAGCGCGCCTCAGCCGCCACGAGGAGTTGGTGCAACACTTCTCCCAGCCTGGTGAATTTTTGCTGATCCCCGGCGAGGAAATCACCTCCAACTGGCGCTCCCCCGGCCCGGAGGGTCGTGGCCATCCAGTGCACATCAATGCTATTGGCCTTGAGAAATTCATCCCACCTGCCCGTGGAAGTTCGGTTGTTGATGTGTTGAACCAGGTGTTCGACAGCATCGCCGCACAGCAAGAGGACCAGAAAAGTCCGGTGCTGGGACATCTGAATCACCCCAATTTTGGTTGGGGGGTCAACTGGGAGGATATGGCCCAAATCCGAAAGGGTGTCTTCTTCGAGGTCTACAACGGACACACGGGTACAGCAGACGCAGGAAATGCACAACACCCGAGCACCGACGAAATGTGGGACAGGGCCAACATCCGGCGCCTGACAGAACTCAAGCTGCCACTCCTGCTTGGGGTTTCAACCGACGATACCCACCACTACCACGGAGGCAAGGTCGCGGGACCGGGGCGCGGCTGGATCGTGGTGCGCGCAGAGACCCTTACTATGGGAGCGCTTGCCAAGGCCATGCGCGCGGGAGATTTCTATTCCACATCTGGAGTGGAAATCACCGACATCTCAATCAGCACAAGCAGCTACCAGGTGCAAGCCAAAGCCCGTCCCGAAGAAACACTGACCATCGAGTTCCTGGGTGCCCGCAAGAGCAAGGGTGAACAAGCCCCCGAACCTCAAGTCCTGGCCACAAGTCATGCTGAGCAGGCGACCTATAAATTCCAGGGCGACGAGTTGTTCGTGCGTGCACGGATCACGTCCAACCTCCTTCACTCCGCCCCAAAAGTCAAAGGCGAACTCCAGCGGGCCTGGACACAACCGATTCAACCGGGGACGTAAAGAGTCCCCATCACGCCCGAAGGCTCACCAAAAAGGGCCCTTGCCCGGATCGAGCTTTCCAGGATCAAGGGCCTTGCCGAGTATCCCGTGCAAGATGCCCAGCCCCTTGGCGACGACCGCACGCCCGTTTTCCCGTGGCAAAGCGCAAAGCCAGACCAGGGGCAGCGCCACAACATCCCAGAGCCAGAACCCGGCCCAGCCAGCAAAGCCACCGTGGGTACGCAGAAAACGCACAGACCCAAGGCCCATCAGATACTTGCGCCGGGGGTTGTAGCCTCCACCGGTTGCGCTCGAAGCCCGATGCACCGCACGAGCGGCCCCCACCAGGCAGTTCTCCCAGCCTCCCGCCGCCGCGCGCAGGCCCAGGTCCACGTCTTCGGTATAGGCAAAATACGCCTCATCGAACAACCCAATCTGCTCAAGGCACTCACGCCGCGCAAGCAATGCGCAACCGGGGACATAGTCCACCCGGCAGGTCTGCTGCCAGGCGAGTCCGTCGGGTTCCCCTTGTCCCAGGAGCTTCGAAAGGTTCGGATGAAAGCCCACCTGTCCCCCCGCCGCCCAAAGACGCGCGGGCTCCCCGGGCACAACGATCCGCGGCCCCAAGAATCCAGCGGCTCCCCTGTCCGACCCTGCTTTCACCAGCTGCTGAACGCAATCGGGATCCAGCAAGGCATCGTTGTTGAGAAACAGCACAAAGCGCGCCCCCTGCTCCAGGGCCCGGCGTGCTCCCTGATTTGCGGCAACCCCATAGCCAAGGTTGCTCGGGTTGACCAGAACCTGCAGATCGCCAAAGCGCGCTTGTACTAGTTCAAGTGATCCATCCTGGGATCCGTTGTCAATAAAGAAGGTGCGCTCGGCAGAAACGCCCGCCTCAACGAGCGACTGCAGGCAATCCAGGTTTGCAGACCCCCCATTCCAATTAACCACAACGGCAAAGACATCTTCAAGTTTCGCGCTCATTCGACGCCCTCGCCTTCGGGAGAATCCTGCGCTGACTCCACCAGCGAACGCACGCGGCCCGCAGCGAGGATAGTCTCGATCTCTGCACCGACTTTCGCATCGCTCGCGGCACGCAAAGCCTGGCCCTTTGAATCGCGGGTGATGGAATATCCTCGCTCCAAGACGGCCAGAGGCGAGAGAGCCTCAAATCCGCGAGATACGAGTTCGATGCGCTGCTGGCGATTCTCCAGATTCTGAGCCAACGCGCCGGAAAGGCGAGGGCCAAGGGTCTCGATGCGCGAGCGTCCCTGTTCCAGCTTCAGGGCAGGATCGCAACCGATCAGGCGGTTGGCCAAAGCCGCCAACAGCGCGCCACTTGCCTGGATGGAGCGCCCAGTACCGTGGATCAGCTTGCTCTCCAGACTCTGCAGGCGATCCCGGGGCCCCACCAGTAGATTGTGCGCATCCCGCAAAGCGGGTCGACTCGCAAGATGCGCCAGAGCCTGGACACGCTCCTCCAGGACCCTCCCAAAAGCACGGGAGAGATGTTCATCCCCCCGCTCCAGGGCCTCAAAAAACGCAATCCGCTCGGGCACTGCCACCTGCGCCGCATCCGTGGGAGTGTGAGCCCGATGGTCCGCCACCAGGTCAATCAAAGTCGTGTCGCTTTGGTGCCCCACTCCACTGATCACGGGCACGGGGCAACGAAAAACAGCCTCTGCCACGGCCAGTTCATTGAAAGTCCAAAGGTCTTCCAGGGATCCGCCCCCGCGAATCACGCAGATCAGATCCACTCCACTGGCGGCCAGACGATCGATGGCTGCGGCCACCAATTCTGCACTGCCCCTGCCCTGCACCCGGGCATGGGCCAGCCGCAGAGGGAACAAGGGCCAACGCTGGGCGTGGGTCTTTTGAAAATCCTGCCAGCCCGCCGTGTCCCGGCTGGTGACCACCCCGATCATGCGCGGAAGGCGAGGCAGGGGCCGCTTGCGATCGAACCAGCCTTTGGCTTGCAGTTCCTCCTTTAGTTTTTCCAGCTGGGCCAAGAGAGCCCCCAGGCCCTGGCGCTCCACTCGATCAACTATCAGGCTGTATCGGCCCTGGGGTTGATAGACATCGATCTTGCCATGCAGCACCAGTTGGTCGCCCGGCTTGATCTGTAGTTTCAAGCGCTGCACCGTGCTCTTCCAAGCGATACAGGAGAGCTGAGCGTTGACATCTTTTACAGCAAAGTACATGTGCCCCGAGGCTGCGCGATTGACTTCGGCAACCTCGCCCTCAACAGCCACACGGCCAAGATCCGCGAGTCGCCCCGCCAGCATGCGCGTGAAAGCGCTGACGGTTTGCACGGCAGGGCCCTCGGGGCTCTTGGCGGCGGCGTGTTCGAAAAGGTCCACGGCTGATAGGATTGGATCGGAAGCGCAACCCCAGGTACTTTCCCAGGTCTCACGACCATTCTAGGGAGTCGATCCCTTGGGGCGAACACCTCAGCCGAGACTCTTGCGTCTGCCCTGTCCGTGTCCGCTCAATCCCCACCCGGAGCGTTGCTGCTTTCGAACCTCTCCCGGGCCAACAGGGCAGGATGATTCACCAGTCCAGGCATGCCCCTGGCCTTCCATACATCAGGCTCGGCCCGTGGCAGAATCAGACGAAAGCGACCTTCCAGGAACGGCGTGCGCTCCTGCCCTACCATCTGCACCCCGTCGGTGAGTTCAATCCTCAGCCCGGCTGTGCTTCCCGTCTCCAAAGAAAGAGCGTCCGCAAAGAGCCGCCTGAGCGGATGCCCGTCGGCATCGAGTTCCACCAGTTGCACATCCCGCAAGACGCCGGACACAAGGCCGCCCAGCCCCGCCAGCCTCCAACGCCCGACGCTGGGATCCGCAGCCAGGAGCCGGTTGAATTCCTGACGCACTGCCGTCAGATCCCAAAGGCCATCATCCGGCGGACCCTGGCTGGCCTGGGCCCCAAAAAGCTCCGGCATTGCTTCGATCCAGGGCACCGGATCCACCCCTGGCAAAGTCACGCGACGCATTCCGCCCCTGGGCTTCTGTCCGGCCGCGGCGACTCCAGCAGCGCCATCAAAGGGCACGCTGACTCCTGCTCGCTCTTCATAGCCTTCTTCAAGCCGCAGGGTCACCGTGCGCCCCGCGCGACTGGCTTCGAGACGCAGACGCTCGGCTGCAATCAATCCCGCTGGTCGGCCCCGTGAATCAATCAGGCGCAGAACCACCGGCCCCGCGTAGCCCTGCTCCAGTCGCCCGAGGGTCAGCACCTGATAACTGTGCACTCCATCGGCGGCGAGCAAACCTTGCAAGGCTGCACGTATCTCCTCTGCGCGCACTTGTGCTGGATCAGGTGGGGACTCTCTGGACGCGAGTTCTGAATCCACGGTGGGCCCCTTGGCTTCAATCGCCAGGTCAGAACCAGGAGGAGCCTGAATCATGGCCAGGGCCGCCTGAAAACGAAGCAATTCCTCCTGACGAGAGAGCAAGAGCGCGTCCTTCTGTGTCAAGAGATCTTGAAGGTGCACGATCTGATTGAGCAGTTCCTCCTCCCTCTCAGAATTCCGCTCTGGATCAGTTGAGGGGATCGCCCGATTGGTTTCCGCCTGCTGGGGCAGGTCGATTTCCAGAACAGGTGCCTGTTGGCCACACCCCAAAAGCAACGAACTCAGCCCCAGAAAGCGTTTCACTGGAGTCCACCCAACAAGGCCTTGCTGCTTTCCCCTGCCGGTCGCTCCTTGGAGTGCATGGGATGCAGCACCCCATCGATCACGAGCACGGGCATTTCTGGCGCCGGCCCGAAGAGCACCGGGCGGCGACTGCTCCCTGTGGCGTACAGCACACTCTGGACCGGATGGGGTCCCGGAGGAACAGGACGAAGAAATTCGCCCGAACCCAATCGAATCTGGCAGGCATCCGGGACGAGCCCAGGGGGCAGGACCAGCACCCACGGTTCTCCCTCCAGATCCAGCACCCGACTGAGCGCCAACGCATCGAAGGCCTGGCGTTCAGGACTCGCATGCAGGCGCTCCAAACGCACGACACTGGCCGAGGAAGAGTCCACGCCCTCTCCTTCCAAGCCTCCACCCGTCGCCGCCACCGCCACTTCCCAACCCATGACCGTGCGCTCCTCAGGGTCTGGCGGCAGGACACGGGGACTGTTGGATTCTGGCAGAGAACGGACCACAACAACCCCGGCGGCGAGCAGCAGCCCGAGGCACAGCAGCATCCAGGGCAGGATGCCCGTTGGGGACTTCCCTGCGCCCAGGCCAAGGTCGCCCAGATCCGGTTCTTGCATCAGTGCAGCCTAGAACGATCCAGACTCAAACATCGTCCCACTTTTTGCGCTTATTGTCGTTCCACCAGGAGCGCCAGTCGTTGGGGGTGCGTACGGTGGCACCCGAGAGCCCCTGGAGGGTTGTGATCATGGGCGCGGCGATGACATCGTACCGCTCCTGGGCCTCACGATCCGTACTGGCCCCTTCCTTCGCGTTGTAGGCCGAATTCAACACTTTCAGGATTTCCTCGAAGATATCCTTGCGGATTTTTTGGTCCTCCTTGCGGTAGTTACCGAGGGCTTCCGCGGCGGCGGCCTGAATCGGGGGATCCTTGTGCACCAACAGATCAATCAACAATTTGCGCCCCTTCTTGTCAATGGTCTTGCCTAGAGCGAGCACCAGATGGCGCTGAAGCAAGATGTCCTTGCGGTGCTTCTTGTGTCCGATCCACTTCATCAGCTCCGAAGCGCTCTCGGGGCCCATTCGTCCCATGGCTACGGCCACTGCCACAAAGAGCATGTTGTTCGGACGCCCATCCTTGTCTGCTCGCCGGTTCTCGTTCAGGCTACGGGACAGAATGCGCACGATACTCTTGCGATCCTTGGGCCCGCAGTTTTCCCATTCGCCGAGCATCGTGTCCACGACCGCAATCGCCTGACGGTCTTCGTCACCACGCTTCTTGATGTGGTTGCCGAAGGAATCGACAAGTTGCTTGATTTCTTCACGCTTGTCGGGTTTCTCCTCCTCGTCTTGGAGCAGGATTGAAGTGGACGCAGGGGGCAGGGAAGGCGCGCCAATTGAAGCTGCAGCGGGGCAGGCAAGAAGAACGAACAGGGTGTGCATCATGATTGCTCTGGGTCGTTGTGAGTGGCGCCTCCATCCTAATGATGCGGAGGGCACGAGTCCCGCCTGAGAAGAGTCGGCCGGACGGAGGGCTCCTGGGAACAGGGTGCAAGGAGCCTGCATCAAGTGCATACTCAGCAAAAAGGGTGCCGAGCCAGCCCGGCTGTCCCGTGCAGAGGCAGGCCCAGGGCCTCCTGCGGGGGTGCTTCACCAGCCAGGGCCGCCGCCAGACGGGCCCCTTTGACCCTGGTCTCCTGCTCTTCGGCGGCAGGGTCCGAGGCGGCAGTGATTCCGCCACCGACCCAAAAGGTGACCTCCCGGGTGGACTTCGACACACCATCCACCGCCCTGGATCGGACCACCAGACTGCGGATCAGAATATTGAAGAGCCCATTCCCCGCGCAGTCCAGGAAGCCCAGGCTGCCTGTGAAGAAGCCCCGACCCTCCCCCTCCAGGGCCGCAATCGCCTCCATGGAACGAAGCTTTGGCGCACCACTGATTGAGCCCCCGGGAAAAAGCGCTCCCAAAGCATCGAGGGCGGTGCGACCTGGTGCCAGCTGGGCACTCACATCTGCCGCAAGATGCAACACCGAAGCGTGACTCTCCAACTCGGGCAGGGGCCCCACCCGCACGCTGCCGACCTCGGCCACCCGAGAGCAATCATTACGGACCAGGTCGACGATCATGGCGAGTTCCGCCCGGTCCTTTTCACTGGCCAGCAGTTCCTTGGCGCGAATCCGGTCCTCAGCCAGAGTCCGTCCACGAGGCAAGGTGCCCTTGAGCGGGCGCGACCGCAACTTGCCAGCACGACACTCCAGCAGCATCTCGGGAGACGAAGACAATAGGGTTGTCGTTTCGGTGCCGAGGTACCCCATGTAAGGCGCTGGGTTCCAACGACGGAGAGCCAGGTAGAGATCAATGGGATCGGCACACATTGACCGGCTCAGGCGGTGGGCCAGATTCGCCTGGTAGTACTCTCCAGCAGCGATTTCCGCCTGGGCAATGCGGATGCGCTCTTCATGGATGTGGGCCGGTGTGTGGCGCACCAGAGGTCCGACTGGCTGCGGGGCTCTGGAGACTCGGGGACGGGCGAGGAGTTCTTGGACCTTGGCAAACCGCTCAGGCACCGACGGGCGTTCATCGCCAGGGTCATGACCCAAGATCAAGAAGCTCTTACTGATTGAATGATCAGTGACCACAAAATCCATATAGAGGCCGCCGAGAATCGGCGCTCGCAGCCCCTCCTCCCTTGGCAGGTCCAACTCCTCACCGGGTACGCCCAGGTCATAGGCCAAGGCCCCAATGAAACCACCTTGGAACGGGCCGGGCACCGGGTCGGCGCCCTCTTCGAAGACGATGCTGGAGCAAAAGGGCCCGAGATCTTCAAAGCATTCGGGCAGATCCACACCCATCAAGGGCTCGAACCCCATGAGCGTGAAGTTCTGTGGCTTGCCCGCCGCACTATCCAGGAGCACGGCTCCGCGCAGCTGTCCCAAGGACGACAGCAGTTGTTCCCCGTCCAGGAATCCCTCCAAGGGAAAGACTCGGGGACGAAAGGTGAAGGGAGCGCGGGTGGACATGGTTGGGAAGAGTAGCGGGGCCGAGGTCCGGACAACTGCGCTTTTCTCAAACCCTGCGATTACGGTGATTGCAGCCTCGCTCCTTGCGTGGCCCCATTACCCTGCTCCCCATGACGGATCCCTCCAACGCTTCCCGAAAGACCCTGTGGCTGGCCTGCTCCATCGTCTTCATGGACATGATCGGGTTCAGCGTGCTGTTTCCGCTCTTCCCAAAACTCCTGGAACACTATGTCAGCAACGAGGGTCCGGACTCCCTGGTGGGACAACTGGCGAACTGGCTCTCGGGACTGGCATCCGGCGCAGACGGCAAGATGAAGGCGGTTGCCCTGCACGCTTTCTTCGGCGGCATTCTGGGTTCACTCTACTCCCTGCTTCAGTTCCTGTTTGCGCCCTTTTGGGGATCCTTGAGCGATGCCCGGGGCCGGCGACCGGTGCTGCTCCTGACCCTCCTTGGCACAGCCCTTTCCTATGTGATCTGGTTCTTCGCGGGCCCTTTCTGGCTCCTGATCGTAGCGCGCCTGCTTGGAGGCATCATGGCGGGCAACATCTCCACCGCTACAGCAGTGGTCGCTGATGTAACCGAGGGTCCCGAGCGCGCCAAAGGAATGGGCATGATCGGGGCGGGCATCGGGTTGGGATTTGTGCTCGGACCCGCCCTGGGTGGCTTGACCGCGAACTGGGACCTGACCTCCAGCCTGCCGGGGTTGGTCCCCTTTGGCCTCAATCCCTTCAGTGGCTGCGCACTTCTCGCATTCGGAATTTCACTGTTGAATTTCATCGTGGCCCTGCGCTCCCTGCCCGAGACCCTGCCCCCGGAACGGCGGGGAACAGACGCCAGAACGCGCACCCTGCATCCCTTCAAAGCCCTCAAGAGTATTGACGATCCAAAACTGCGACGCACGAACCTGGCCTACTTCAGCTACCTCCTGGCCTTCGCCGCGATGGAATTCACCCTGGCGTTCTTGACCACCAGCCGCCTGGACTTTGACCCCATGGACAACGCCTATATGTTCGTCTTTGTGGGCCTGACCATTGCCCTCGTGCAGGGAGGACTGGTGCGCCGCCTGAGCCCGATTCTTGGGGAGGGCAAGCTCGGCCGTTTGGGGGTCATGCTGACCGTTCCGGGGTTTTTGATTGTGGGCTTGACCCACAGCACGGGGCAGCTCTATGTGGGCCTCGGATTCCTGTCGCTGGGCTCAGCCCTTGTCATGCCTTCCCTTTCGGCTCTGGCCAGTCGCCTCTCACCCGCAGCCTCCCAAGGTCTTTCCCTGGGGGTTTTCCGCTCACTGGGTAGCGCCGCTCGGGCAGCGGGGCCAATCATTGGGGGTGGGCTATTTTTCAGTTGGGCCTCGGAAGCGCCCTACCTGTTGGGCGCGGCCTTCCTGTTGATTCCCCTCGTACTTCTCCAGGGGGTCAGCGCGCCCGACGCAAACTGAGTTGCACCGGGCGCGCTGCCTTCACGACAAACGCGAGAGCAGGCGAGCAGGAAGGAGACACCTGCCTCCCCCTCAAAACCGAGCGATAGGCCTACGAACCGATTCGTCTCCGAGGACCCCAGCAAGAGGTCCATTGCGAGCAAAAACGATTAGTGCCTTCATTAGGACACCTGATTTCAAAAAAATCCCGTCCCTCAACGATTCGCTTGCTTTGATCAGGTATCTCGCGCCAATCGATCGGCAACTTCGGTCACGACCTCGTGTCCCAATTCGATCACCTCCGCAACTGCAGACACATCGAACAGCCCTTGCTTCGCGAGCTTGGGCTGCAACAGGAGCGCCGGCGGATTGCAAGCCACATGAGCCTTGGTCAGGTGGTTGCAGACAATCGCCAGGCCCGCACCAAGAGCACGCACCAGGCCCGGACTCGCAGGGGGTCTCGCCTCAAGATCAGCTGCGGGCAATGGCCCCGCAGCGTGATCCGACTCGATGGCATTCAAATCCACCGCCACCACCGGCAAGTCAGAAAGGTTCGCCGCAGCCTCCAGGGGCAAGGGGCAAGCGAGGCCCCCATCACCCAGCCAGCGATGCTCCACCAGAATCGGTCGAAAGACCCCGGGGATCGCTGATGATGCACGCATGGCCGTCAACAAGGACCCGCGCTCCAACCAGAACTCCGCTCCGGTATCCAAGTCCACAGCCACGGCCCGATAGGGCAGCTCAAGGTCCTCGATCAACTGGTCCCCAATGAACTGGTGCACAAAACGCGCCATCTTCTCCCCGGTGAACAGCCCGCCCCGGGGCAAAGACACATCCATCATGGCCAGCAGGTCCCGGCGGGAAAGCCCCCGAACCGCTTCCTCATAGTCGTCAAGCACCCCAGCGGCAAGCACCCCGCCCACCACGGAACCGATCGAGCACCCCGCAACGGCTGATACCTCAATGCCCTGTTCTTGAAGGCCCCGGATCACACCGATGTGAGCAAATCCCCGCGCAGCTCCTCCGCCGAGGGCCAGGACCACCTGCTTTCCAAGCTGGCTCTTGAGGGAGCTTGTCATGGATTCAGCATAACTGCTGACGCCAGCCCGAAACACACTCCAGGCACCTTCGATCCTGGGGCGAAGGTGCGTAGGATTTGCCTGGCCCTTATGTCGGCAGTTACTTCCTGGCCCACTCTGCCAGCACCTCAGCCCGCACGGCCACTTTGGTGCCTGCATGCTTGGAGGCCATCTTGGCAATGCGGCGGCTGAGTTTCTCGTCGGGGCCGTCCTCGTAGAAAGCGCGCTCGAGGCGACTCAGTTCCTTGGCGGCGGCGAGTTCCTGCTTGGCCTCCTCGATGGTCTCCGCCAAGGGCTCAAGGCGTCCAAGCAGCACATCATCGCGCTTAGAACCCTTCAGCAAGACGTCCACGAGTTCCTTTGCGCGCTGGGGGTAACCGTTCCCCAGGAGCCACTCAGCCCGCGCAACAAAACTGGAGAAAGCACGATCCAGTTCCTCCCTTTCTTCTCCCAGGGCCACAGCGGCAGCGCCTTCCGCATCGGCCTCTTCCTTGGCCAGGGCTGCCCTGGCCTTGGCCCACTGACCCTTGACCCGCAGCTTGCGAACCTTGGCGGCCTCCTTTGGCAGACCCTTGGGACCCTTCTTGCTGCGCGCGATGGCGGCATCGATCTCGTCGGTGATCTTGCCGTGATCCCTGAGAGGATTGCCCATGGAAACGATCTTGCCGGTTTCGTCCAGCAGAGCGTAGTTCGGCAAGCCTTTGGCGCCCGTCATGAACGGACGCTCTCTTGTCCACATCATCTCTCGCCCGAGCCACTTACGGGCCGCAGCGAATTTCATGAACTTCTGCTCGTCAGCGCCCTGGCATTCCACCAGGATCACGGCGAGATCACTTCCATATTCTTCCTTCAACTTGACGGTGGCCGGCACGGACCCCCCAACACAGGGGCCTCACCTTGTGCCCCAGAACTCCACCAGGACCGGTGTACCTCTAAGGTCCTTGAAGGACTTGACGCCGAAAGAATCCGCCGGGGCCTTGGAAAAGGTCTTGTCGATCTGATCGCCGACCTTGACATTTTCGAGAGCTCCGCTGCCGGGATTGAAATTGAATGCTGAACAGACCAGCGCGAGGCCAGCCAACCCAATGGCAAGAGAAAGGTTCTTCATGATCGGCCTATCATTACAAATCAACAGCGATGAATTGGATGTCCAGTTGGTTTCCAAGGGCACTGTCCCAGCCCAGGACCTCTCAAGAGACGTATTCAGATGCTCCGGGGGCCCGGTCGATGCTCTCTCCATGACCCTGCGCCCTGCTCTCATGACCCTGCGTCCCGCCCTCGTGGCCCTGCCCCTGGCTCTCTGTTGCCTTGGAACCCCCTCCTTCCAAGACCCGGACAGCCTCGCTGCCCTGGAGAAGACCATTGCCGCTCAGGCCAAGACCATTGCCGCAAGTGAAACACGCCTGACCCGGCTGGAGGAGTACCTCAGCACCCAGGCCGCCGCCGAAAGCGCGTTCGTCGCGTCCACCCAAGCCGCTCGCAAGGCAGGCTTCGTGGCGGGCATCAACCCCGCCTCGCGGGAGATCCTGATCAGCGCCTGGGCCGCACGAGCCGAGGCACGCAACACCGGTCTGCCCACCGCTCTACCCAAGGCCAGCACAAGGGACTAGAACCGGCCGCCCCCAGCTGGGATGATCTCTTGCTCCATGGACGAGTGGATTGATCAATACCTGCAGCGCCTAAAGAATGCCCGTGGTGTCTCCGTGCACACCCTACGAGCCTACGGCACAGATCTGGCGACCTTTGATGCCTTTTGTGCCGAACGCGGAATCGAAGCACCCAGCGACCTGGCGCCACGCGCCATGCGCGCCTACCTGGGACAACTGGAAGACCAGGGGCTCGCTGGCACTTCAGTACAACGCAAACTCTCCTCGGTGCGTGGTCTGCTCAAGTGGTTGGTGGAAGAGGGGCAGCTCGAAGCCAGCCCCGCCGTTGGCTTGCGCCGCCGCCGAACCCCGCGCAACCTGCCCGGGGTTCTTTCTGAGAAAGAGGTAGACGATCTGCTCGCCGCCCCGGATACAACCACGCCCACTGGCCGCCGGGACCAGGCCCTGCTTGAAGTGATCTACTCAGCCGGCACACGAGCGGCGGAAACCGTGGGCCTCAATGCTGAAGATCTGGATCTCAAAGCGGGCACCGCGCGAGTCATGGGCAAGGGCGGCAAGCAACGACTGGTAGCTCTGGGTAGTCACGCCCTCTCCGCCATCGCCGCTTACCGGGAAGATTCAGACCGCCCCAAACCCGTCGCCGCAGCAGGAGACGCGTTATTCCTCGGTCCGCGGGGTACACGCCTGACCGTTCGGACCCTTGAGCGCGTAGTGGAACGCAATCTCACGCGAGCCCACATTCACCGCCGCGCCACACCCCACACCCTGCGCCACTCATTCGCCACCCACCTGCTCGACCGTGGCGCAGACCTGCGCAGCGTGCAAGAGATGCTGGGCCACGCCCATCTGGTCACCACGCAAATCTACACCCACCTTTCAATCGAGCGCCTGCGCGAGGTCTATGAGCAGGCCCATCCCAGGGCAGCGGCGGAACTGGAAAAGGAAAGCTCCAAGGGCTAGAACTCCCAGCCGTCTCGCACGGGTGAGCCCAGGAACTCCTCAGCCTCTGGGATTTGTTCCGCCAGATCAGCGCTCCTGCAACCTGTGAGCTTCTTCCCCGCGCGAAGCGCCACATTGCCCAGCAGCACCGTTTCGGAAAGGTTACCCGAGTAGGAAAATTCGCAGGTGGTGGGACCGCCCTCGCGAATCGCGCGGAACCACTCCGCGTGGTGGCCGATGGAAGGGGCAATCGTGCGCTCAGGAGGAACGAACTCAGCGAAGTCCTTCTCTGGCAGCAGCCTGTGGCGCCCATAGTCCGCACACAGAACGCCCTTGTCCCCTATGAACACACAGCCATCCCCCCACTGGATCTTCTGACCATCAGGGGCCACGAGATCCGGCTTGTGTCCGCCATCCCACCAATGAACATCAACCGCACTGCGAGGGCCGCGGGCCGGATGTCCCCAGGTGACATGAATCCACGAGGGCGTACCCACAGGATGCACCGGTGGCCCTTCGGATTCTGTGCTGTCAGGCAGATACAGATCCAAAGCCCAGTGCACCAGATCCAGATGATGACAGCCCATGTCACCAAGAGTTCCCGTGCCATAATTCCAGAAGCGACGCCAGTTGGCCCGATGCAAGCCCGCGCTGTAGGGCCGAGCCGGCACTGGCCCCTGCCATAGATCCCAGTTCAGGTTCTCGGGCACGGGTACCTCCTCGCCGAAGCGTCCGTCTGACCAGCTCTTGCCACAGACCACATGCACTTGGGAAACGGAACCGATTGATCCCGCGCGGATCAGCTCCACCACCCGGCGATAGTTTTCCCCAGCGTGGATCTGAGTGCCCATCTGGGTCGGTCGGCCGCTGGCGGCCGCCACCCTGCGCACCAAACGAACCTCTTCCACCGTGTGGGCCAGCGGCTTTTCACAATAGACCGCCAGTCCTGCACGCAGGCCACCAACGGTTGGATGGGCGTGGGTGTGGTCCGGAGTCGATACCAGGAGCGCATCCAAGCCTCCCGCATCAATCAGCTCCCGGTAGTCGCTATAGACCTTGATCCCTGAAGGGTCATGGCCCCTTGCCTCCAGAGTCTTCTGAGCAGCATTGACCTGCATCGAATCCACATCACAGATCGCCACGATTTGCTCTCCCAAGATGCTGGCCAAATTCCCAGCTCCACGGCCGCCCACTCCGACAATCGCCACGCGCACCTTGTCGCGTAAGGGACCGAACCGCAGAAAAGGGCCCGCGGCGGGCAGGAGGGCAGCAGACAAGAACGCCCGCCGGGGCAGACGGGAGGATGCGGAAGATGAGCCTTGGGCCATGGAGTGCAGGGGAAGTGAGATGAGGAGAGAGCTGTGCAGAACCGGTTCGCAGCGCCCACCCTATCAGCCCCATGCCATGGTCGACAGCCGCAGGCTGAACCCCGGCCCAATCCACCAAGCAGGCACCGCTCTCACACCTCCAACACAACAACTCGGCCACAATTGAAAGCCAACCCTGCCCACCAGCCGCCCCGCTCGCTACCGTAGCCCCGCGCGATCTCCGCGCCCCCCAACCATGAGCGAAGCAAGACAAGACCTTTCAATCGGAATCGTCGGCCTCGGTGCCGTGGCCGGCGCACACATCGAAGCATTTCAAGCGGTCACAGGTGCCAACATCACCGCCGTCAGTTCCCGTCGTTCATTGAACGAAGCGGAACTCGCAGCCAAGTATGGTCAGCCTCTGCGCCCGGTGAGCTCCTACGACGAACTACTTGCAGACTCCGATATCGACACGGTGGACATCTGTACCCCCCACCACCTTCACACAGAACAGGCCATCGCCGCCGCGGAAGCTGGCAAGAATATAATCATCGAAAAGCCAATCAGTACGAACTGGGAAGACGCACTGCGCATTGAAGCTGCAGTCAAGGCCAACGGGGTGCAGGCCATGGTTTGTTTCGAGTGTCGTTTCAGCGCTCAGTTTTCTCTCGTTCGCTCCATGCTTGACCAGGAAATGATCGGCGATGTGCACTACGCGGAGATCGATTACTTTCACGGCATCGGGCCCTGGATCGGACAATTCCCCTGGAATGTCAAGAAGGAAATCGGCACATCCAGCCTGGCCACCGCAGGCTGCCACGCCCTGGACGCGATCCTGTTCCTGATGGACGGCGAGGTCGAAGAAGTCACCAGCATCAGCACCAAGTCCAACTCAAAGATCTTTGAGCCCTACGAGTACGACACAACCTGCGTGACCTTGCTGCGTTTCGCCGATGGTCGCATAGCCAAGTGCGCTTCCGCCATCGATTGTCTGCAGCCCTACTATTTTCATGTGCACTTGTTGGGCAGCCACGGCTCGATCCTCGACGACCGTTTCTACAGCCACAAACTCGACGGGCTCAATCGTGCCAAATGGTCCAAACTGGAAACCAGCCTGATCGACTCGGGCGATGTTACCGACCACCCCTACCAGCCCCAGTTCCAGGCCTTCACCGACAGCACACAAGCAGGCAAGCCCATGCCGCGCACAAGTCTCGAAACAGCCATGGAGACCCACCGGGTCATGTTTGCGGCAGATCTGTCTGCAGCGGAGGGCCGACCCGTACGACTTGACGAGTTACCAAGAGCGTGAGAAGGACTATGCTGAAAGTAGGCCCGCTCGGCTGGGCCAAGGCCAGATAAGCAATTCTCCCGATGACCTCTTCCGCCCGTCCCATGATCCTCGCAGTCCTCTTCGGACTGGCCGGTGGTTTTGGCCTCAGCCAGCTGCTGCAGATGCCAACGGTTTTGGAGACGGGAACTCCTATCCTCACTGGCAGCACAAAGGCTCCAGAAAAGATCCAGAACACTCAACTGTCCACCTCCCTGTCGCCCCCGGCCGACCCAGGTAGTGACGGACTTGTGCGCGCACGAGCCACCACAGAGTCGAGCTCACGGGTCTCTGACGCCGTCATTGATTCCGCCCTGGTGCAGCCCACCTCTACCCAACCCCAAACAGGTGACTTCTGGCTTGAGGCCTTTGTACTGGACGAATCAGGCCAGCCCCTACCTGGAGCAACCGTGACCGCCAGACCCAGCAGGAACTACGACGGCGTGCACAAGACCCTGGGCGGCCCGGCCCCCGCCCACCTGGACCCACGATCTAGACTGCGCGAAACGGCTGAACTCATTGCGATGGAACGAGCCAACCTGCGCTCGGGCATGACGGACTCGGCCGGTAGAGTGCGATTCGAGGACATTCCCAAAACCACTTGGACAATCAATGCTTATCTCGAGGGGTTCTTGATCGAACGAAGCCCCGCCCATGCCCCGGTCCACAGCAACTCAAGGGTCAACTTCAACGCACAACCCACACCCTCCCTGTCGATCACAGTTCTCGCCCCCGATGGCACGCCCACGGAGGAGGCCATCATCGAGGCAAAGACCGCCTATCGCGAGAATCAGGGCGGAAGAGAGGTCCTATACCGCTGGAGCCAGAACGAACCGTTCCGCCTAAGCGAAGGCGTCTACACTCTGCGCGCCCTCTCCCAGGAACGACTGGAGAAAACCGAAAAGATGCGCTTCTCGCGCCTCGGCTCGGAGGCAATGCAATTGGAAGTGATCGCGGGACAGGCCCCCGCGCCCCTCACCTTTCAGCTTGCGCCACGCATGGGCATCTGTGGTCGCATCCTGCAAGCGGACGGAGCGCCGGCCATGGAAGACACTCGAGTCCACATGCTGCTGCTGGCTCCGGGCCAGGTTCCATCCCCCGACCTGCTGAAGGGGGAGGAAGCGAAGCGGATCAATACCAGATCTGGAACTTTCAAGATCTTGGACATCGAACCTGGAACCTACCTCCTGGGTCTCAGCCTGCGTAGGAACCGAACCTACTTGACAACCGCAACGGTCACCTTGGAAACAGGGGTACTTGAGAATGACCTGGTGATCCCCGACTTGGGGCCAGACGGCACCTTGCAAATCACCACCTTGGCTCCCACTGGCCGGCGCATCAATGTGGATAGCCTTCGACTCAAGGTGACCAAGCCAGGGGGGAGTTCCAACACCAACATCATCCAGCCCCGGCGCAAGTCCACCGGCGTCTACCTCCTGCGAAAACCCGACTTCATGAGAAATGAAGCCACTCCGGATTCGACCTACGCAATCAACGCGACCGATTCCCGCTACGGTAGTTGTTGGGTGAACTTCGCAAAGGGCACCAACGAGGTTGAGCTGCATTTCATTGAACCCGCAAGCCTTGAGGTGACCATCACAGGATTCACAGGTCACAAATTCGCGGACCGCCTGACACTGACGGTCAAGACCCGCTCAGAGAGGAACAGCTCCTCGCTCAACAGAGACAAGAAGGTTGGCGAAACCGGCAGCTGTCTCTTCAAGGGCCTGCATCCCGGAGTCAATCAAATCAGCCTGGGCCTCCAGCCGCAGGGCTCACAAGACCGCTTTTGGATGTCCTCGAACACAATCGCGAGGCTGGATGTCACCCTGGAGAAAGGCGCCAACTACGCGCAGATCCACATTCCGACCCTCTTCTCCCTATCGGTGCTTGCCCCGGGTATCCGAGAAAGCCGCGCGGTGACTGTCAGGCCAACCCGCGAGAACTCCTCGGGAGATGACTCCCAACCCCGTACCCGCTACAAGCAGGCAAGCTTCAACGAAAGCGGACAGGCCACCCTCGATGAGATCCTGCCCGGATCCTACCGGGTGCAGGCAGATGGCTTCCAAGAGGCCAGGGTGGAAGTTCCCTGCGGCGAAGTGAAACTGGAGCCCGCCGAGCCCGAGAAAGACAGTTAGGCCCCGCCAAGGAAGATTGCTCAGCACCCTTGCCAACTCTTGACTCGCCCCCCTAGGAGCCCTATTCTCTCGCCCTCAGACGCGGGCAACTGCGTCGCTCTCGGTGGCCCCGTCGTCTAGTCAGGCCTAGGACACCAGGTTTTCATCCTGGCGACCGGGGTTCAAATCCCCGCGGGGTCACCATCTTCACTCCTCCCTGTGTGGAGCGCGCGTGCGAGCACGGCGAACTGCTTGCTGCTCAGATTTGCCAAAGGCCGTGTTGGATGCCGCCTTGGATGTAGATGGCGAAATGACCACGCTTGGGAATCTTCATGGGAGGCATGGCAATCTCGCAGCCGGCTTTCCTGGCCGCCTTGACCGCTGACTCGATGTCGTCGACCAGGATATAGGGCCGTACAATCGGCTCTTCGTCTGCGCGCATCGGCGCACGCACGCTGATCAGACCACCTCCCTCAAGCGCCGCCGTGCGAGCGTTGCCAAACTCGGCCACGGGTTTGCTGAACTTCACCCCGTGTAGTTTCTCTAGGGTGCCGCACGTGGCGTCCAGGTCGGGCGTGACGATTTCGAGAAACTGCACTGTTATGGGCTCCTCTTTCTTGGCCCCTTGCCTCTCTGGCGCAGACTGGTCCTGACAGACCTTGGGCTCGGTGGTGCTGAGAGCGCCCACGGCCAGCGCGGATAGAAGACAGAGGAGGGTAGAACGAAGCGTGGAAGTGGTCATTGCCATAGTTTCACCTCTGTGATCTGGATGGGTTTGTCACAAGTATCGTCGAGCACGTCCGAGACGGCGGTTTCGTCATCGATTGGGGTCGGAGCAGGGCACTACACTACGGACGTGCCGAACCATTCGAGCCAGCGGTGACTTGATTCATGCTACCAGAACTGCAAGGAGCTATGGCGGCTTTGTGTTCACTGCCACGGTTCTGATCCGAAAACGGGCGACCCTCCTCCTTGGCTGCTGCACGGACCAGCTCCCGGATCTCGGGTTCCAGGTCCGCGACGCCCTCGGCGAAGGGTTCTAACCGTGTCACCTTGCCCTCACCATCCTTCGCCGCTCGTTCTGAGGCTTCCTGGGCCGAACTCGCCAGCCCACAGGCGCCCGAGGAGCCAATCGGGCTTGCTACAGGTTGCCACTCGGATTCCGGGTCACTTCAAAGGCACAGTCGCTGAGAAATTAGTGGTGGAGCCTCGCATAAACAGGTGTGGCAGCACATAGGCCCCTGCGCGTAAGTTGGATGACAAGGAACTTTGTCATGTCCCAACACACCGCTATGAATCGTCGCCAACTCGTCGCTGCCGCCGCCGCAACCCCAGCCCTGTGGACAGGACCCCTGGGCAGAACGCGATTCTCCCCGCAGGACCAAGTGCGCCTGGGCGTGATCGGCATAGGCATCCGAGGCCGCAACCTGATGAACGGAGCCTTTCTGGCCCAGGACGGGTTCCGGGTCGTAGCCGTCTGTGACGTCGACACGAACAGGCGGGAGGACGGCAAACGCCGAGTGGATGAGCGCTACGGCGGCAGCGACTGCGCCATGTTCCCGGACCACCGTGAGCTTCTGCAGATGCCTGGGCTCGACGCAGTCGTCATCGCCACTCCCGACCACTGGCACGCGAATCAGATCATTGATGCCGCTGTCGCAGGCAAGGACATCTACTGCGAGAAACCTCTGACCAACTCACTGCGTGAAGCACAGGTCGTCATCGAGGTGGTTCGCAAGCACAAAGTCGTCTTTCAAACCGGCAGTCAGCAACGCACCGAATACGGCAAGCGTTTCGTTGATGCTTGCGAGCACGTACGCAACGAACATATCGGCAGGGTTCTGACCATCAACGTAGGCGTCGGAGACCCGTCGCGGGCCTGCGACCTGGCAACGGAAGAACCCGAACCAGGGCTGGACTGGGACCGGTGGCAGGGGCCTGTACCTCTGCGCGGCTACAGCAGCGTGCTCAGCCCGCGCGGTCTGCACAGTCACTACCCTCGATGGCGTTCCTATCAGGAGTACGCGGGCGGGGGCCTAGCAGACATGGGCGCGCACCATATCGATATAGGGCATTGGGGCATCAAACGCGACGGATCGGGTCCTGTACACATCCTCCCACCCAGTGATCCCGATGCACTACGCGGTGCCTCAGTGGTCTACGACGACGGCACGCGCCTCATCCACGGTGGCCCCAATGGGACCACGTTCATCGGAGATGGCGGAATGCTGCACGTGGACCGCGGCCGCATCTCCAGCGTCCCCGACGACATCCTCAAGCGCGAGTTCGGTGAGAACGATGAGCGCCTGCCCCGGCCCGCCAACCACGCCGCGAACTGGCTGGAGTGCATCCACTCTCGGGCCAGGCCCATTTGTGACGTCGACGTGGGTGCGGGCAGCGCGGCCGTGTGCCACCTCCTGAACCTGGCCTACCGCCACAGGTGTGAACTGCACTGGAACCCCAAGACCTGGCGCTTTGTGAAATCCGACGGGACAGGCGAGAATGTTTCCCAGAATGCATGGCTCGATGGGGAAAGGCGAGAGGGCTACGCGCTGCCGCAAATTTGAGGTTCCACGCGGGGGGACTCACCAGCCCGCCAGGCGCCAGAGGACCAACCGGGCCTGCTACAGGTGGCCAGCCGGATCCCGGGTCACTTCAATGGCACAGTCGCAGAGAAATTGGTGAAGGTCTTGCCGTCGTAGCGACATGCGCCCGCGCCGGCACTGGCGAACCAGATCCTTCCCCCCTTGTCTTCGAGCATGCCGTAGACATTATTGAAGGGGAGGCCTTCCTTCTGCGTGAACTGCTTGAAGGATTTGCCGTCGTAGCGGGTCGCGCCGCCTCCCACAAAGCTGGGAAACCCACCGGGGTGCCCGAACCAGATGTTTCCAGCCTTATCCACGATCATCGAGCCGACGAAGTCTGACTGCAGCCCCTCCTTGGAAGTGAACGCCGTCAGCGTCTTGCCGTCCCAGCGGAAGGCCCCCTCCTGGCCGCCGAACCAGACGTTTTCCGACCTGTCCACCACGATCGATCTGACGTTTTGGAAGGGCCTTCCGGCCTGGTCGGCGAGATTCGAGAAGGTCTTGCCATCGTAGAAACAGACACCACCCTGCGTTCCAAACCACATGCGCCCCGCTGTGTCCTGAGTGATTGCATAGACCGAGTTGCTGACAAGTCCGTCCTTTGTCGTGAAGTTGGTCATCGACTTGCCGTCGTAACGACTGACCCCGCCTTCCGTGCCAATCCAGATCTTTCCGCCGCGATCCTCAAAGATCCAGGCCACTGTGTTGCTTGCCAGGCCTTCCCTCTCGGTGAACTGTGTGGCTGTCTTTCCGTCGAAGCGCGTCACCCCGGCGAGAACGGAGCCGAACCAGAGTGTGCCCGCTCGATCTTCCATGAGCGCAAAGACGCGCATCTTCGCCAGGCCCACCTCTTCTCCGAAGTTCGTGAAGTCCTTTCCGTTGTAACGAATCGGCCCGCCAAACGTGGCGAACCAGATATGCCCCGCGCGATCCTCGATCATATTGCGGATGATCACCCGCGGCATGTGTGAGGTCGACTTGGTTCCAATTGGCGTGAAGTAGGGATCCTTGCTTGACTCTTGGACGAGGGCATGCCCGTCTGACATGAGCATGAAGCTCAGAATGAAGGCCAGAAGACCCCCGCTGCGGGTGCGGCCTGAAGAGAGTTTCAAGAGCATGATGGACTCCATTCTAGGGATTCGCGAGGACAGCACAGCCCATTGAAATGACCATGATCCGCCCCGGATTCAGCTTGTACAAAAGAGGCCTCCTCCTGCCCAGACCAGCCATGACCATCACCAGCGCCGAAGCTGAAGACAGGACTCCCAAGAAGCGCTGGGCTCGTGCTCTGGCGAGCAGGCCCCAAAAGACACTCCGCGGGCTTGCTCAAGGAACCAGGAGCGTCTGTGATAGCTCGGGCAATAGGCGCAGAAACCAGCCCCAGTGCGCCGAAGAAAGGGGAACCCCTGCGGCTCCATGTCCCCCTCCCCCAGCACCCCAGACCAGCCCATCAGGGCCTTGGTCCTTTCCAGCGTCTACCCCAACGCGACGAAGCCCCGCCACGGACTGTTTGTGGAGGAGCGAATTCGGCATCTATCCGAGCTGGCCCGGGTACGGGTGGTGGCACCGATAGCCTGGCACCAAGGGCTCGTGGGTGGACCACCCCGAAGAGAAGAACGACGCGGAATCAGCGTGCATCATCCGATCTTCTGGTACCTGCCGAGTGTGTGCAAAGGCTGGGACGGCGCGTTGATGGCATGCTCGCTGCGGCGCACACTGGGGCGACTGCAAAGGGAAGAGCCCATCGATCTGATCGACGCGCACTTCGTGTGGCCGGAAGGGTTTGCGGCCTTGCGCTTGGGCCAAGACCTCGGTGTCCCGGTTTGCGTGACCCTGCGTGGAACTCTTGAGTGGCTGGCCCAGGACCCGGCGCGCGAAAAAAAAATGGCGCAGGTGGTGCGTGAGGCTGATCAGTTGATCGCGGTGTCGCAGCCACTGGCTCAACGGGCCATTGACCTGGGCGCGGACCCCAGCCGGGTGAAGGTAGTGACCAATGGAGTTGATCTCGAGCGCTTTGATCTGGCACACCGCGATGATGCACGCATGGCTCTGGGCCTGAAGGTCGGCGCCCAATGGATCGTCTCTGTGGGGCATCTTTCCCCGCGAAAGGGCTTTCAGGACTTGATCGGAGTGCTCAGTCAATTGCAGGCGACCCATCCAGAAGCACATTTATGCATCGTCGGAGGCGGTGGCGCCGAGGGCGACAACACTGAGCAACTCAAAGCTCAGGCCAAACAGGCCGGGGTCGAGGACCGGGTGCGATTCCTGGGACCGCGCAGCCCGGACGAAGTGGCCCTGGCCCTGGCCGCAGCAGATGTATTCGCCCTGGCCAGCCGGTACGAGGGCTGCCCCAATGTGCTTCTCGAAGCCCTTGCCAGCGGGCGGCCCGTGGTGGCTTCGAATGTGGGAGAAATTCCACGCCTGGTGACCGAGGCTGGCGGGGTGGTCTATGGACGGCCTGAAGACCAATTGGCTTTGCTGCAAGCTCTGCGACGGGTCTTGAGCGCCGAATGGAGCCCACAATCAGTACGCGCCAGCGTGGCCGAGCGCACCTGGCAAAGGACCGCGAATGAGGTGCTGGAGATTTGGTCCCGAGCCTTGCACTATGCCCACTCCCGAGCGTCCGAGTAGATGCCCTGGAGACACACGACGCCCCTATGAAGCCCCGCCTGGTCGAACTCCTTTGCTGCCCCGCTTGCGGTGCCGGCCTCACCTGCCACTCTTTTGAAGACCGGCCAGACCCAAAGGGCCTGGCCCTTGGCGGCGAGGCCTACGGCACTGAGGTCGTCTGCGGACTCCTGGCCTGCCAGACCTGCGATCTGGCCTTTCCCATCATCGAAGAAGTGCCCCGGGTGATCCGCAATGCCTTTGAGGAATACGCGGACTGGTTCTCAGACCAGGCTGCACGCATCTCGGCCATCGAAGGCCTCGGCGCGATCTCACAGAAGATCGGCAGTGTGGACAGTTCGCGCTTCGACAAGCGATCCAACGAGTCCTTCAGCCTGCAATGGGAGAAGTACCAATACGGGGACAAGACCTGGTTCAAGAGCGACCTGGACCAGCGCCGGGACGAGTTCTTGGACGCCATGCAACTGACAGCCGAACAACTGGACGGCAAGCTGGTACTGGACGCGGGTTGCGGCAACGGCCGACTGACAGCGTCGGTCACGCGCTACGGGGCCGAGGTGGTCGGCATGGACCTTTCACGCAGCGTGGTGCGCGCCCAAGAGATGCGCGAAGAGCACGCGGGAGAGAAAGCCCACCACCTGCACTTTGTCCAGGGCAACGTGATGGAACCTCCCTTCCCGCCCAATACCTTTGACCACGAACACACGTCCGGCGTGTTGCACCACACCCCCAGTACGGAACGCTCCCTGGACAGTTTCTTGACCCTGGTCAAGCCCGGGGGGCGAGTGTATGTACAGCTCTACCGGACCAGGGAACCCTGGATAGGCATCCCCAACGCCATCATCCGAGCCTTCACCAGCCGACTGCCCCTCAGACTCCTTTTTGGCATCTGTTACACCCTCGCGCCTCTTCACCGTTTGCTGGTGCTGCTGGTTGCCAAGCTACGCGGCGAGTCCTCCCCCATAGAAAAAACCACCCGCCGCGAACAAGCCGTCAGCCTCTTCGACAATTACTCACCACGCTACCAGTACCGCTACACCCCTTTTGAGATGCAGGCTCTCTTCGAGAATCGCGACCTCAAAAATGTGCGCGATGTAACCTTCGACAACGAAGCCCGTCATATGGTCGCCTTCGCGGGCGACAAGTAACCATGTGTGGCATCGCTGGGATCTTCTTGGGCGACAATCAGGGCTGCGTGGACTCGACCCTGCTTGAACGCATGACCGCCAGCATGCGGCACCGGGGCCCTAATGGCAGCGGTACCTGGAGTGAGGGGCGCTTTGGTCTGGGGCATCGACGACTCTCGATCATCGATCTCTCCGACAAGGGTGCCCAGCCCATGAGCGATCCAACGGGAAAGATCTGGGTCAGCTTCAATGGAGAGATCTACAACTGGCTGGCTGTACGCGACGAGCTCAAGGCTCTGGGGCATGTCTTCTCCAGCGAATGCGACACAGAAGTTCTGGCTGCGGGCTGGCAGGAATGGGGACCAGACCTACCCCACAAACTGCGCGGCATGTTCGCCTTCGCCATCGTGGACCTGCGACGAAAGAGCCTGTTCTTGGTGCGCGACCGGCTTGGCATCAAGCCTCTTTATTGGGCCGAGGTGGGTGCTGACCTGCTCTTCGCCTCGGAAATCCGTGCCCTGCTCGAACATCCGCGGCTGGTGGCAGAGCCCAATCCCGAGCGAGTGGATGCTTATCTGACCCTGGGCTATGTGCCCGGCGAACAGACCTTTTTCAAGGGTATCGAAAAACTCCGGCCGGGACATTCCCTGCTGATTGAAGCGGGCAAGAAAACCGTTCGGCGTTGGTATGACCCGAGCCAGATCGATCCCCTCCAGATCGACTTCGAGAGCGCGAAGGAGCAATTGGACGAGTTGCTCACCCGTTCCATCGAAGAGCACCTGATGAGTGATGTGCCCCTGGGCTGCTTCCTTTCGGGTGGCGTGGACTCCTCAGGCCTAGTGGCCTACCTGACCAAGAAACTCGACCAGAAGGTCCAGACTTTCACGGTGGGCTACCCCGAAGACAAGAGCGAGTTGGATCACGCGGCGCGGGTCGCAGAATTGTTCGGCACCGAACACCATGCCCTGGAGTTGACCCACGGGGACTTCTTCAGGGGTGTCGACCGCCAACTGGAACACGCGGAAGAGCCCCTGCTCGAAAGCGCAGCAGTTGCCCTGCTGGAACTCTCCCATTTCGCCAGCTCCCACGCCACGGTGCTGCTTTCCGGCGAGGGCGCGGACGAAGCCCTCGCAGGCTATCCCCTCTATGAGCGCAACCTCAAACTCGACCGGCTACGCCAGATCTTCTTTCCTCTGCGAAGCTCCACCGTTCGCTCTGCAGCCCGCCGGGTTCTGCCCGGAGAGCGCATGGCCAAATACCTTGACTGGCTGGCGGAGCCCACAGCCGCCCGCCACCAGGGGAACTCCTGTGATGTGACCCCGGCCGTGCGAGACCTGCTCTATGGCCCCGGAGGAGATGATGGCCATTGGATCCAGAATCACTTCACCGAGCTGTTCGGCAGAACCCGAGGCCAGGACCTGGTGGCACGCATGCAAGCGGCAGATCTGGAGACCTGGCTGGTGGATGATCTGCTCTTGAAGGCAGATAAGATGACCATGGCCGCCTCGATCGAGTTGCGCGTGCCATTTCTGGATCACAGGCTGGTGGAGTTCGGCCTGGCCCTGCCGCGCTCCCACAAGATCCGCGGCAGTGTGGGCAAGTACATCCTCAAGGATCTGTTCAGCGAATGCCTGCCGAGAGATCTTCTGTTCCGCACCAAACAGGGCTTCCCCGTACCAATTTCCCAGTGGTTCCGAGAAGGCCTGTTCGAACGGGTACAACGACTCCTCACGGACGAACGCACCACCGCGCGCGGATACGTGTCCCCGGGCTATGTCCAGAACGCCCTTGCGCGGCACAAGAGTGGCAAAGAGGACCTGGGCCGGAGGCTGTTCTCGCTGGTGGTGCTGGAACTCTGGCACCGGCGTTGGGTCGAGGGCGAGACAAATCCCGCAGCGGCTCTGGGCGAATAGGTCTGGACCCCCTTCAGGCCACAGGCACCCAGCCCCGCCGCGCCAGCCGCTCCAATGCGTGCCTGTACTCGCGCTCGATCCCATCGATCAATGCCCCGGCACCCCGTGCTGCTTCGGGTAGCAGGCCCCAGGTGTAGGTTTCCAACTCAAGGTGAAGTTCCCCAGAGGGCCAGGCTTCAGGATGATCCAGGGCCGCATCCAAGACCCCCTCCAACTCCGCCCTTGTGGTGCCGAGCCCCTGCATGGAAGCAAGGTTCACGGGCACATGGAAGTGACAGCGCCATTCGTCGCAGGTCAGCCAGGCATCGAGGCTCTTTGCCAGTTCCCCAAGATCACTGGCACGCTCAAATCCGCCCCTCTTGCGCCCCGTTACCTGATGCAGGTAGCGAGGTTCATCCAGTCCCAGGAAGACGCCCCTGGCTTGCTCATGCTGGGCCGGGTCCCGCAGCACCAAAGCACTGGAAAGCTGAACCTTCGACGCCGCGCCCCCCAGGTTCGCATTACGCCAGGCCACGGAAGGCAACTCAAACTCTACAGCCGCGTGGCAGGTGTCCAAACAGGTAGAGAGCAGGTCCCCCGCGACCCGATCCGCCGTAACTCCATCCAAGCCCCGTTCTTCACGCAGAACGGCGGCCGCCCGCACGCGCGCCACCGTCAGAAACTCCGCCAGTGCAGAGGAATCCCCAGCCGAGGCCCAGGGCTCCGCCTCAAGGCCAAGGGACAGACGCGGCCCGGCATCCTGCCCTTGCAGATCCCAAAGCCCGAGCACCGCCCGCGCCAGGAGCTGGCTATAAGCATGCAAGGTCATCGGCCCCAGAACCCACTCACCATAACCACCGGGATGGGTGCTGACAGAAACCCGGCCGGGAACCACCGCTGCTCCTTGAGCCAGGCGCCGAGTCACTTCAGCCACGGCGAGCGTGAACTCCAGTCGCGACTCCTGATCCCAGGCCGGGGTGTAGACATCGGCCTTCAATCCGTCCACGTGAAAGTTCCCAAAGGGGAACGAATTCGCGGTAAAAGGTACCAACTGATTCTCATGCAACAGGTTCGCCAGACTGGCAAACGCCCCAGCGTCCTGGACTACCTCACTCGCCACAGAAGCCGGTAGATAAAGCCCCACCCCAAAAGGCGCCTGGGGAGCCAGGCGCTTCCTCAGGGGCAGTGTGATGGACTCGATCCCCTCAAGAACCGCGGGTAGATCTTCCCCCGGATGCAAGTTCAGACAGTAGCCCAGCCAAACCGTGTGGCCGGAGAATTCTGGGTGCGCCAGGCGCACTAGCCGGCGCTCGCCACCAAAATGCCCTCGTCGATAAGCAGCACGGGAATGCCGTCGCGGATCGGATAGACCACCTTGCCGTCCTCGCGCACAAGGCCCGCTTCCAATGCCTCTTGCACCGCTTCACCGCCTATGTTCTCCACGCTACCCCCTGCGATCGCGCCGTTGACCTGATCCAACACAGCGGAGCTGGCCTCGCTCAAGGGCTGATGGGTTTTGGGGCAGGCCAGGATCTTGAGCAACTCGGGGTCGACGGGACACATGCACTCACTATGGCGTTTTTTGGGGCCCGCGCCAAGGGACGGGCTGGACGAAGCCCCCGCTGGGGAGAGAAACTGGTGAGCGTGTTGCGAATTCTGCCCTCCCCGCTGCTTGGTATCCCGCTGCTTTGCATCCTGATGCCGGGGAATTGCGCCTGCCCAGCCCTGGGTCAGGATGCTGAGGCCAAGGACAACTCCCCGGGCCTGATCCTGCACCTGCCCCCCAGCGCCGCCGCCCGGGCCTGGTCCCTGGTGGGTCCCGACACCAAACCACGAGCCCTGCCCAAGGAGTGGAGCGAGCATCTGGCCCCAGATCCCTGGTCCCGCCCCGGGACCTTCGCCCTTTGGGCCAAGACAGTCCGAGCGGCCAACACCGAGGGCTCGCAAGGCGAGCAGGCACGCGCGCTTCTGACCCTCCTCAGCGCAGCCCACCAACGCCCCAAGAGTGCCTGGAATCATGTGGCCAGCCTCAGCGAGAATCCCGAATGGGTCGCGGCCCTTGTTCCGCGCCTCATCCCAGGAGTACCCCTGGCAACCCAGATCAAGAACGGCGGAACTCCCGCGCCTTTGATGCGCGGAACCCGACTAAGTCCCATCGCGCCTCCCCGGGATCCCCTGATCCCTGCCTGGGCCCAGGCTCCACGCAAGGCCAAGGTGGAGAACCTCACCTTCGAAGACTCCGCCATCGACATGGAGATCGATATCAGCGGCGGAGGGATCGAATTGCTGCTCTCCTTGCGCTCTGGCCCGAGCACCGCCGTGGCCTGCAGTACGCCATTCATGCCCGGCTTCAAGGTCAACAGCGAGTACCTGGATTTCGAGCGCCAGGAACCCGTGGGGTCCGTGCACTTGCTCATGCTCACCCCCGAGGATGAAGAAGCCCGCAGCCTCTACTCACGCTTGAGGAAAGCCGAACTCATGATGCCCACGGCGCCCCCCGCCGACTCGCATCTCAGCCAGAGCATGCGCGAGTTGGGAATGGTACTGGTGATCGACTCAGAACCAGGCCCGCGATTGCTGGCGGCGGCCAAGGCCTACCAGGAGTTGCTCCAGGTTCCAGTGGATCTGGCCCAAACGAACGAGCTTCCCCATAACGGCCGCACGCGAGTCGATCTGACCGACCCCACCAAGAGCGAGAACCTCCTGCGCGCCCTCTGCGATTCCATTGAAGAGAGGGTCTTGCAGCACTGATTGCTACCAGAATCCCCTCTAGGGGGATGCGCAACCCGGATCCAATCGCGTACCTTCTTGCCGCGCGGATCCCAACCCAGCGCCCACACGACCCCATGTACACCGACCACCGCCAACGATTCCTGGATCAACTCCAGGGCATGGGCGCCTGCGCCCTGATTCCCACCAACCCAACGCGCACCCGCAGCGCGGACACAGAGTTCCGCTTCCGACCCAGCAGCGATTTCTGGTACCTGACCGGATTCGCCGAGCCCGACTCCTGGTTGCTGTTGCTTCCTGCACCAAAGGGCTCCGACGAGCCCCACCGCAGCCTGTTGTTTCTAAGGGAAAAGGACAAGACCATGGAGATCTGGAACGGCCTGCGCCTGGGCGTCGCGGACGCTCCCAGCAAACTCGGTGTGGACGAAGCCTATGACGTGGAAGATCTTTGGTCGCGTCTGCCCGAGCTTCTGGAGGGTCACAAGCGCCTGGTCTTCGCCACCGGCCTTTGCAACGAGAATGACGCTGCTCTGCTCAAGACCCTTTCCGGCCTACGCGACCGTGTACGCGGTGGCGTGCAGGCCCCGATGGAAATCCTTGACCCAGGTCCGCTGCTGCACGAATTGCGCCTCTTCAAGACCCCAGGAGAGATCGAGGTCATGCGCAAAGCCGCCGCCATCACCAACGAAGCCCACCGGGAGGTCATGGCCACCACCATGCCCGGCGTCAACGAGTGCGAACTGGATGCCCTTCTGGATTACACCTTTCGCCGCAAAGGTGGAACTGGCGCTGCCTATGGCAACATAGTCGCTGGCGGAGCCAACGCCTGCATCCTGCACTACGTGGAAAACAACGCCACCTTGCAGGACGGTGACATCTGCCTGGTGGATGCGGGCTGTGAGTTTGACTTCTACGCCTCGGATGTGACCCGCTCCTTCCCTATCAGTGGTCAATTCACCGAAGCCCAGAAGTCGGTCTATGCGGTGGTACTCAACGCTCAACTGGCCGCAATCGATCAGTGCAAACCCGGTAACACTTTCCTCTCGGTGCACGAAGTAGCCCTTGGTGTGCTGGTGCGCGGATTGATCGAACTCGGCCTCTGCAAGGGCACCCCCGACGAAGTGCTCGAAGACGAGTCCTACCGCGAATGGTACATGCACCGCACAGGTCACTGGATGGGCCTCGATGTGCACGACTGCGGCAGCTACCACACAGGTGACAAATCCCGTTCCCTTGAGCCCGGTATGGTCCTGACCGTGGAGCCAGGCATCTACATCGCCGCCGACGCCCAAAATGCCCCCAGCGCCCTACGCGGCATGGGCATCCGCATCGAAGACGACATTCTGATCACCGCCGATGGCAACGAGAACCTGAGCGCGGCCATCCCCAAGACGATTGAAGACGTGGAAGCCGCCTGCGCCCTGGTCACCCAGCTCTGAAACAGCCTGACCTGGCTCTCCCACGAACGGCCCGTCGAGCATGACAGGCCAACTCAAGAAACCAAGGATGGTGAGCGCGCCAGGTCTTGAACCTGGGACCTACTGGTTAAAAGCCAGTTGCTCTACCAACTGAGCTACGCGCCCACCCGTGGTTTGTCTTGGGTCCGAAAAGCATGAGCCCACCGAACCTTTGACTTGAGGGCGCAAAGTCTAGGTCGCAGGACGGCCCGAGGCAAGTGCCCCTTGCGGAAAGATGAGGACCGAATGGGCGCGCCAAAGCCAGGCCCCGATCCTGCCCTAGACCTCTAGGATCTCCTTGGACTTCTTGTCGAAGAGCTCCCCGACATGGCCTTCAAATTCCTTGAGCAGCTCTTGGACATCGTCATGCAGGTCATGACACACATCCTCGGTGATTTCCTTGGCCTTCAACTTGTGGTCCGCGTCCTTGTTGGCGTCACGACGAAGATTGCGCAGGGTCACGCGACCCTCTTCACAGATCTCCTTGGCCTTGGAAACGTATTTTTCACGCTGGTCGCCGGAGAGAGGCGGCAGATTGAGGATCACCACCTTGCCATCATTGCTGGGTGCGATGCCCAGCTCAGACTTCTGAAGAGCCTTCTCGATGTCTTTGATGGCGTTCATGTCAAAGGGCTTGATCACCAAGGTACGGGGTTCAGGCACAGAGACCTGGGCCACCTGATTGAGGGGCGTGGGTGTGCCGTAGTAGTCCACCCGGATGTTGTCCACCAGCGCCGAAGAAGCCCGCGAGGTCCGGATCCCACGCAGCATATCAGTGGTGTGTGCCAGGGCTTTCTTCATGCGCTCCCTCGCGCTCTTGATAGTGTCGTTGGTCATGCTTCGCTCCGAATTGTGGTGCCCAGGTCTTCGCCACGTACAACGCGCTCAAGGTTGCCAACCTCAAAAGCGTCAAAGATCACCACGGGCACGTGGTTTTCCTGGCAGAGGGTGATTGCTGTGCGGTCCATGACACGCAGGTTTTTTTCCAGCACCTGGTTGTAGGAAAGGCTCCTGAACCGCTTGGCCTCGGGGTCGGTTTTCGGGTCCGCGCTGTAGACCCCGTCAACCTTGGTGGCCTTGAGCAGGACTTCGCACTCCAGTTCAGAAGCGCGCAGGGCAGCTGCGGTGTCGGTTGTAAAGTAGGGGTTGCCCGTACCTGCTGCCAGGATTACGACGCGACCCTTGGCGAGGTGTGATTCTGCCCGTCGGCGTACAAAGCCCTCGGCCACGGCGCTGATTTCCAATGCGGTCATCACCCGAGTCTCTACGCCTGTCTGTTCAATGGCATCCGAAAGGGCCAGCGCATTGATCACGGTACCAAGCATGCCCATGTAATCCGCATTGGCGCGGTGACCACCCAGACGCGAAAACTCAGCCCCACGCAGAAGATTGCCGCCACCGCAGACAATGGCCACTTGCACGCCCAGGCCAGTCACGCGCGCGATCTGCCGCGCCAGAGCCTGGACAGACTCAGGGTCAATACCATGGCCGACCTCGGGATCACCCAGGGCCTCACCGGACAACTTGAGCAGGATGCGCTTGTACATCGAAGTGGGTGCCTTATGCGGGGACAGGATAGCGCCTCGGGAGATCCCCACGCCACCCCTGCCTGGAATTGAAAAGTGAATGGGGCCCTAGGGCAGCCGATAACAGGCGTAGCCCGTCAGGGACCAGGGTGCCCCGAGCAGTCGTTCCATCTCTGCCTGCACTGTGGTACGCGCATCCCGTGACCAGGGCCTGTCCACCACGGTGAGGGGCTCAAAAACTTCCGATATACCGTCTTCTCCCAGTTCCACATCCCAAACACACTCGCCGCGTATCTGCTCCGCCAGCTGGGAAAGAGCCAAAGAGGCGCGAGGCGTGGTTCCCTCTGAGCGAACCGCCAAGAGCACGCCATCACCATTGGGGGCACGCCAGGGATGCACCCAGCCCGTCTCAACTTCGAGTCGCACCATACGGCTGACGGCCAGACCGGCATCGAGTTGGTCAGCAAATCGGCGCTGCACATGAGCAACACTGGGGCCACCGGCGATCCAGTCCTGGGCCGCCAACTCACCTAGATCCTTGGGCGCCCGACGCAGGACATGCTCCGCCAGAGTCGTCACGTACTCAGCAAGGAGAGAAGAGCGGGCCGCCTCTGAACTCGTGCAGGTCACCAGCACCATGGCAGCGCTACGCCCATCTTCAGCGGATGAGAATTCGACGCGACCAAATGGCCTCTGAGCTGGGCGTTGAGAGGAAGACAAGGTCCCAGCCTACAACAGGACTGCGCAGGACGGGGAAATTGCACCCAAGACTCTCTCCCGAGCCCTCTGACAAGGGCCTGCCGCCTCCGGTCAGCCTCGCAAGATGAACTCCGCGCAAAACGCGGCTGTCACCATCAGATCAAGGGCGACGAGTGGAGCAAAGCCAGAAACCGGAACCGAGAAAGCTCAGGCACCTACTTCAAAGCGGGTGAATCCGGTCAATTGGGCGCTGTCTCCCATGCTCGCCTGCAGGACCTTCTGGACGGTCTGTTTGTCATCCTTGACCCAGGGCTGCTCGGTAATGACCTGACCGGCGTAGAACTTCTCCAGGCGGCCACCCATTATCTTCTCCTGGATCTCGGCAGGCTTACCGCTGAGATCTTCCATGATGATTGCTTTCTCGCGTTCAACCAGGCTTTCGTCGATCTCAGAGCGATCAAGGGAAGCCGGATTGAAAACCACAATGTGCATGCAAAGGTCGCGCATCACCTCCAGGTCGGGCTTGTCGCTGGTGACCTGCACCAAGGCGCCTTTCTTGTTGTCGTGATGCACATAGGCCTGCACGGCTCCGTCGGCAACCTCATAGGAGGCGACCTGGGCGATCTGGATGTTCTCACCGAGCTTGCCCACCAGGTCCTTGAGAGCAGAGTCAACGGTACCGTCACCTCTCCAAGGTTGTGAGAGGCACTCTTCCAAGTCTTTGGGCTTGTGTTCAAGCACATGCTCCGCGAGGCCGCGTAGGAACTCTTCGAAGTTGGGGGTCTTGGCCACAAAGTCGGTCTCGCAAGAGATACCAATCATGGCGCCACTCTTCTTGTCGTCTGACAGACAAGACCACAGACGGCCTTCGCCAGTACTGCGGCCAGCTTTCTTGGCAGCGGTTTTCAAACCGGCCTTGCGCAACTCATCAAAGGCTGCGTCCAAATCGCCGGAAGTTGCTTCGAGCGCTTTCTTGCACTCCATCATTCCGGCGCCAGATTTTTCGCGCAGATTGCGCACCAGGGAGGCGGTGATTTCAGACATCGCTCGTTCTCACTTTTGGTTGATTGCTCGTGGGAAAAGGACGGTCGCAGATCAGCTGCTGGCTGGACCGTCAGAAACAGGTGCATCCGGGGCCTTGGGCTCCTCCGGATCGGGCTCCACAGCCGGAGCCTCAGTGGCTACAGGTGCCTCGGTGGCCACCGCCGCCGGGGCCGCTTCCTCGCTGGGAGTTGCAGCCTCGGGAGCAGATAGGTCCAGCTCCTGCATGGTAGGCATGGGACGCGAAGGACGTGTGGGACGGGGCTCGCCCCCTCCCTCGCCATCGGTTGCAGAGACCTCGGTCTCCTGATCGCTGCGCTCTGCAGGACTTACGGCCTTCAATTGCTCATCGTGCTGGTGCCAGCCCTCTTCCACTGCACCTGCGAGTTGCTCCACTAACAGCCGCACACTCTTGAGGGCATCATCATTACCGGGGATTACGATGTCCACGTCCTTGGGATCGCAGTCCGTATCCAGAATACCGATTACCACCACGCCCATCTTGCGTGCTTCGCGCACGGCATTGGATTCTCGCGAAGGGTCCACCACGATCATCGCTGTGGGAACGCCCTTCATTTCGCGGATGCCCCCGAGGTTGCGGGTAATTTTCCGTTGTTCACGGGCCATGAAGGAGAGCTCCTTCTTGTTGAGCTTCTGCTCGAGGATCGCCTTCTCGTCGATTGCCTCCAGTTGTTCAAGACGCTTGAGTCGTGAACGAATAACCGAGAAGTTGGTCAGGGTGCCACCGATCCAACGTTCGGTCACCACAGGCATCCCCGTACGCTCGCCGGCTTCGATGACCACGCCCTTGATCTGCCGCTTGGTGCCAACCCAGAGGACCGATTTGCACTCCGGCGCGACTCGGAACAGCAGGTTCTGAGCTCGAATGAGACCTCGCAATGTCTCGCGCAAGTTGATCACATGCACGGCGCCATTCTTGCCGTGAATGTACTCACGCATGCGCGGGTTCCAGCGAGAGGCGCGGCAACCGTAGTGCACGCCAGCGTCGATCAAGGCCTGGACGGAGGGGGTCTCCATGGGGATCTTTCTAAGTTGGGTCTGAGGGGTTTGTGGAGGTTGGTCCGCAACAGCGCAGACAACCCTGCGCCGGCTGTACGGACCCTGCCCCATCCTTCCACGAAGCATGCTGGTCACAAGCTGCGCGAGCGCCCCTTTCCTGACCCCGCTGGGGTCTCGAGGGGGACCTCGAAGGATGCGGCGGAACGTCCATCCGGCGCATTAGAGCGGGAGAGTGTAGGGATGTGAGAGGCAGCCGTCCACGATGTTCTCAGGGATCGGAACGGGGTGCTCCAACAGGGATGCGAGGAAGGCAGCGGGAAGGGCACCTGCTTGGGGGTCCCCTGGGTATCGCGTCCGCCCCCTGGTCGCAAAATGGCCCTCCAGGCAGTACCCGAGCATGCCGAACTCCACGATCGGCTGAGAGAGGTACTCTTAGGCTGCCTCCTGGTCTATAGGTCATCCCCCACAGGCACCCCGTCAGCCCCCCGCAATGTGCGGGGCCCAGTCATGTCCACTCAACTTGCAGTCTTGATCAGCGACCACCGTGGCGAAGGCCTCGCGGAGTCCCTCGAGAAACTGACAGAAGCTAGCCTGGACCTTCATCAAGCGAGCAACCTGAAGGCCAGCAAGAGAGCCCTGACGAAGCTCCGGCCCCAGGTCATCATCCTCGATCCCTTGGCAAGCGGCGGCACCAAGGAAATTGAAGTCCTCTGGGCTGCCGCAGGCGACCACGTGCCGGCGCTCTTGCTGGTCACCGATCCTTCGCGGGTGGACTCCGCGGCCACGGCACAGGCCAGCCTGCGGAACATCCCCATGGACCTGATTCGCCGAGACGCCCCTCTGGACGAATTCCGAGTACGCCTGCGCGCTCTGCGCGCCAGATACCAAGGCGAATCAGAGATCACAGACCTGCGCTATCAAGCCTCCCACGATGACCGCACAGGCCTCTTGCGGCCGATCCCATTCGCCGACCGCTTGGAGGAGCACTTTTCCGCCGCCGCACGTCACGACCTGCCCCTGGCCTTGATCCTGATGGACCTGGACCGATTCGGCCAGATCAACAAGGAATTTGATCACACGGTAGGCGATCGAGTGATTGAGAGCGTCGGCGAATTGGTGCGTCACAATCTACGGGCAGAAGACATCGGCGGAAGACTGGGAGGCGATGAGTTCGGTCTCCTCTTGCCCTACACCACCGCTCTGGATGCCGCCCGGGTTGTACGCCGTGTACGCGACCGAATGCGTGCCATGGTGACCCAGGTGGACCGCCCGGAGCCAATCGTGGTCACCGCCAGCCTGGGCTTTGAGTCCTTCAATGGAAAAGACCTCAAAAGTGCGGATGAATTACGCCTGAGGGCGGAACGGGCCCTGCGAGCCGCGAAACTCGCGAGAGGTGACCGGGGCATATACTTCCGCAGTCTTGGAGAGGACATGGAGAGCGCCTGAGGCAGACCCAAGCTCCTCGCATAACGAATCGAACGCTCACTCCTTGAGCAGAATCGGTCGCAACCAATCCGCCCGGTCCAACACCCAATCCTCCAGAGGATCCACTTCGAGAAGCAATTCCTGGGCACCTACCAGGTCTATGGGCGGTACAACGAAGGCAGCGTTGCCCACGCGCAACTCGTTGCTCTCAAATCGCAGTTCGCCGTCGACCAACACGCGAAAACGAACGCTGCCCCCATGGGCCCCACGGCCAGCGGAATCATCCACCCCGATGCGGGTGCGCAGATGACTCCAGCCCCCGTCCAGCTTCCAGGTCACGCGACTCGGAGCATGCACCCCAAGACCCCTGAAGAACAACCTGCCTCCTACCCTCAAGGGGCCACCGCCCACAGCGCGATTGGAACGCATGGGCCAGGACTGGCCCATGACTTCTTCGGAGTCAAAGGGGTTGAGGGGGCCCAGGTCTGCAGGCTCCAGATTGGAGAGAAAAGCATAGGAGGAATCGCGCACGGCCAACTCGGCCACATCCTGGGGCAGCAAGAGCCACTCCTCCCCCGCCAGACGCAATCGCACGCCGGCACCGGTGATGCCCAGCAGCTGGGCACTGAAAGCGCCGCCCCCCTGGGTAGTGATCTCCGCAGTTGGCACTTCGCTGTCAGCCTTGGACTGCGAATCTTCAAGCGCTGGGAGTGACTCGATGAACAGGGCGGCCACCTCAGCCCAGGGATGCAGGCGCTCTCCCAAGGGGCCCTCGAAGAGAATGCCCTGGACGGAGAAGCCCAGCGTCAGCCCCTCCAACCGATCAAGCCCCCCACCACGCACCAGATACAACCGATCACCCTCATCGGAGGCCACAGGCAGGCCATCCCGGCCCTCCAGAGCTTGTGGAACCTGCAGACTGGTGAGGCTCTCGACTCCCAGAGAGCATCGACTGCCCCCGGCCAGAACCAATTCCAGACGCTCCTCCGTGCCCCCCTCCAAAAAAGCCGCCAGGCGCCCTCCCGTGCTAAGGCGCAGATCCAAGGCCAGCCCCGTGGGCTCTTCTGTTGGAGCCGGCAGACCCAGGAACCTCAGGAACACCGCACCCTTGTCTCGCGGGTCCGCCAATTCCAGATCCTCCAGGGGCAGGCGCTGGATACTGCCAATGACGGACTCCAGTTCCACCTGGGGAGCCGGAGGATCCTGACCTGGAGCAAGCAGACAGAGGGCGAAAACGAAGAGCCACATGGCGGGCAGAGTACCCCATGGGACTTCTGGGGCAAGCGCCGATCCTGACTGGAGGAGCAGGGAACCTGGAGCGGGGCGACTCCTGGACTGCCCCCGGACCATCCCGCATGGCTCGCTGCCAAAAGGGCAGATCCCACCCCCAAGCCCATGGGCCTCTGCCGATTCGGCAGCCCCGCCCAAGTGCCCAACAGACGCAACTCCCTACAGGGCAACGGCTTGCGACCAGCATCCTTTTCGGCACCCTTCTTGCATCTAGCGCCCCATGCTTCACCCCAGCGCGCAGGTCGTCCGCGACCCGCAGTTGGGGCTGCCTCCATTCACCCCCTTCCACAGAGCCCCAGAGCAAACACATACACATGGCCAAGCAGATGATCTTCCAAAGCGATGCCCGGGACGCAATGCGTCAAGGCGTCGAAAAGCTCGCCAAGGCGGTCACCACCACCTTGGGTCCCCGCGGCCGCAACGCAGTTCTGGACAAGGGCTGGGGCGCTCCAACCGTCACCAAGGATGGAGTCAGCGTGGCCGAGGAGATCAAACTCCAAGACCCCTACGAGCAGATGGGCGCGTCCCTGGTCAAAGAAGTGGCCAGCAAGACCAGTGATGTGGCCGGTGACGGCACAACCACAGCGACCCTTCTCACCGCCTCGATCTTCGACGGAGGCCTGCGCGCACTGACCGCTGGGGCCGCCCCGGGACGGTTGGGTGCAGCCCTGCACGATGGTTCCCGGGCAGTGATCGAACAACTGGACAAGATGTCCAGTCCCGTTGAGGGTGCCACAGGCATCCGTCAGATCGCCACCATCAGCGCCAACAACGACGCCGCTGTGGGCAAGCTGATCGCCGATGCCATGAAGAAAGTTGGCCGCGATGGAGTCATCACGGTCGAGGACGGCAAGAGCACCGAGACCGCGGTGGACATCGTGGAAGGCATGCAGTTCGACCGGGGCTTCTTGTCCCCGCACTTTGCCCTCAACACCGATCGCATGGAGTGCTCTTATGAGAGCCCTTTGATCCTGGTGCACGAAGGCAAGATCTCCAACATCCAGGCTCTCCTGCCCCTGCTTGAAAAAGTAAAGAGCGCCAAGACCGAGTTGATCATCATCGCCGAGGACGTGGACTCCGAGCCCTTGGCCACCCTGGTGGTCAACAAGCTGCGCGGCGTGGTCACCACTTGTGCGGTCAAAGCCCCGGGCTACGGTGATCGCCGCAAGCAAATGCTACTGGACATCGCCTCGCTCACCGGCGCCACGGCGATCATGAAGGACATCGGCTTCGAGCTTGACACTGTAGAACTCAGCCACCTGGGCAGCGCCAAGCGTGTCAACATTACTTCCGACAACACGACGATTGTCGATGGGAAAGGCAAGCGGAAGGATGTTGAAGGTCGCGTGACCCAGATTCGCCGCGAGATCGAAACCACCACCAGCGACTACGACCGGGAGAAGCTCCAGGAGCGCCTGGCTAAACTCACGGGCGGCATCGCCCAGATCAATGTGGGCGGTGCGACTGACACCGAGGTCAAGGAGCGCAAGGCCCTGATCGAAGACGCCCTGCACGCGACCCGCGCGGCGGTTGCCGAGGGCACCCTGCCCGGCGGCGGCTGCGCACTGCTGCGAGCCCGAAAGGTGCTCGCAGGTCTGCGGCTCAAGGACGATGTGGACTATAACCTCGGCCTCGATGTGCTTTTCGAAGCCCTGGCCATGCCAGTCCAGACCATCGCCAACAACGCTGGGCACGAGGGACCCGTTGTGGCCCATCGGGTTCTGCGCGAGAAGAGCAATAGCTTCGGGTTCGACGCCCTCAAGGGCCAGTTCACGGACATTCTCGCGGCGGGCATCATCGACCCCACCAAGGTCACCAAGAGCGCCCTGCAAAACGCAGTCAGCGTGGCAGCCCTGCTGCTGACCACCGATTGCCTGATCGCGAACAAGCCCGAGCCCGCGGCCGCCGGCCCTGCTGAAGGAATGGACGGCATGGACGGTATGGATCCCATGGGCGGAATGGGTGGAATGGGCGGAATGGGAGGAATGGGAGGCATGCCCGGAATGGGCATGTAGTGCCACCAAGACTCCCCAAGAACCAATCCTCACGCAATTCAACTTCAATCAACCCCACGCGAACACACCCCAGTAAATCATCATGGCTAAGCAAATTATGTTTGACGATGCGGCCCGCATGAAAATGCGCACCGGCATCGAGAAGCTCTCCAAGACCGTACGCGTCACCCTCGGCCCCGCCGGACGCAACGTCATCCTCCAAAAGTCCTTCGGTGGTCCCCATGTCACCAAGGACGGTGTCTCGGTCGCCAAAGAGATCGAACTCGACGACCCGTTCGAGAACATGGGCGCCAAGCTCGTGCTCGAGGTGGCCAACAAGACAAACGACGTAGCCGGCGATGGCACCACCACCGCCACGGTGCTGGCTGCCGCGATCTTCTCCGAAGGCCTCAAATACGTCACCACCGGCGTCAGCACAATCGCCCTGCGCAAGGGCATCGATGAAGCTGTGGCTCTGGCCAACGAAGCCGTCCTGGCTCAATCCCGCAAGGTCAAGACCAAGGCTGACAAGCTGGCCGTGGCTTCCATCAGCGCCAACAATGACCCGGAAATCGGCAAGTTCATTGCCGATGGTTTCGAGGCCGTGGGCGACGATGGAGTCATCACGGTGGAGGAAAACTCCGCAGTGGAAACCGAGCTCGAAGTGGTTGAGGGCATGGAGTTCGACAAGGGCTACCTATCTCCCTACTTCGCCACGGACCTCTCCAAGCTGGTCTGCCAATTTGAGGACGCAAACATCCTGATCTGCAACAAGAAGATCAGCAGCATGAGTGAGTTCGTGCCAGTGCTTGAGGCCGCCGCACAATCCGGCCGTCCCCTGCTGGTGATTGCAGAGGACGTGGAAGGAGAAGCCCTGACCGCTCTGGTGCTCAATCGCCTGAGGGGTGTGCTGAATGTCTGTGCCGTCAAGGCACCGGGCTTTGGCGAGCGGCGCAAGGCAATGCTGGAGGACATCGCAGTCCTCACCGGCGGCACAGCCATCACCGACGATACGGGGCTCTCCCTGGAGAACGCCACGGCCGAGCACCTGGGCCGCGCCGGCCGCGTGCTGGTGAGCAAGGACACCACCACCATCGTCAAGGGCGCCGGTACCAAGAAGGCAATCACTGAACGATGTAACCAGATCCGCGCTGCGATCGAACGTACCTCCAGCGAGTACGACCGGGAGAAGCTTGAAGAGCGCCTGGCCAAACTCTCGGGCGGCGTGGCTCTGATCAAAGTCGGCGGCCAGACGGAAGCCGAGATGAAGCAGACCAAGGATCGCGTAGAGGACGCTCTCAATGCGACCCGCGCTGGCCTCGCCGAGGGCATTGTCCCTGGTGGCGGCGTGGCTCTGCTGCGTGCGGCTGAGGCCGTGGCCAAGGGAAAATACCGCGGCGACGAAAAGTACGGTGCGGAGATTGTCACCAAGGCCCTCGAAGCTCCTCTGCGCCAAATTGCCATGAACGCCGGCGAAGATGGCTCAGTTGTAGCCGAGACCGTGCGCGAAAAGGGCAAGAACTACGGCTTCAACGCTCTGACCGGAGCATACGGAGACATGTTCAAGGCGGGAGTCATCGACCCGGCCAAGGTCGTGCGCACGGCACTCGCCAACGCGGGTTCCATCGCCGGTCTGCTCTTGACAACCGACTCCATGATCACCGATCTCGATGATGACGAGCAGGCGATCGAGGGCACCACTGCCTGATCGGACACCACTTCGATGGCCGGGCTGACTCCAAGAGAGGAGATGCCCGGCCATCAGTCCACCTCCAGCAGCGCTACCCAGCCCCTGAGCCATGGAAGAAAAAAGCGACTACTATCAGGTCCTCGGAGTGGACAAGAGCGCAGATGCTCAAACGATCAAGAAGGCCTACCGCAAGCTCGCCCTGAAGTACCACCCGGACCAGAATCCGGATGACAAGCAGGGCGAAGCAAAATTCAAGGAAGCCGCCGAAGCCTACGATGTGCTCTCGGACGAGAACAAGCGGGCCCAATACGATCGCTTCGGACACGCCGCCTTCGCCCAGGGAGGCCAGTACAGCGGGCCCCAGTTCAATAACCTCGAAGACATCTTCTCGGCGTTCGGCGATGTCTTTGGCGGCCACAGTGGTGGCGGGTTCTTCGGTGACATGTTCGGAGGCGGACGACGCCAGCGCGGTCCAGCCAAGGGCCGCGACCTCAAGATCCAGCTCGACCTGACTCTTGAAGAAATTGACTCGGGTATCAAGCGCACCATCAACCTCAAGCGGCGCGAACATTGCGTGACCTGCTCGGGTTCTGGCGCCAAGAAGGGCACGGGCAAGTCCACCTGCAAGACCTGCGGCGGGCGTGGTCAGGTGGCGCGCAACGCTGGCTTCTTTCAGGTAGCCTCTGCCTGCCCCACCTGCAGCGGTGCTGGTCAGGTGATCGAGGACCCCTGCAAGGACTGCAAGGGCTCTGGCGGCAACCAGGAATCTGCCGAAATCGAAGTCGATATTCCCGCAGGCATAGAAGACAGCATGCGGCTGGTGGTGCGTGGTGAGGGCGATGCGGGGCCCAAAGGCGGAGAGCGAGGAGACCTCTATGTGTTGGTGCACGAGCACGAGCACAAGGTCTTCCAACGCAGTGGACCTGACCTTGTCACCGAACTTCCCTTCAGCTTCGGCCAGCTCACCCTGGGCACCAAGGTGGAAATACCAACTCTGCGGGGAAAGGTCGAGATGAGCATTCCCCCTGGAACTCAAACCGGCAAGGTCTTTCGCCTACGCGGTCAAGGCTTGCCCCGCTTGGAAGGCTCGGGCCGCGGCGACCAACTGGTACGAGTCTATGTGGAGATCCCCAAGAAGCTCTCCAGCGAACAAAAACGCCTGCTCGAAGAGTTTGAGCTCTTGGAGCAAGAATCCCACGGCAAGAAGAATTTCTTTGAACGCATAGCCGACCACTTCTCGTGAGAACCAACCCCTTCCAAAGCATGAAGAAGAAACGAAAGCAAAAAGCTGAGCACGATGAAGAGTCGGCCCAGAAAGAGGGCACAGGCCAAGAGCCGCAAGAGGAAGACACGACTGCTGAAGCCACCGAAGAGCCCCCCAAGGAACTCACGCCCGAAGAGCGCATCGTGGAACTGGAAGGCTTGCTGCAACGCTCCCGCGCCGACTTCGCCAATTTGCGCCGTCGCTCCCTTGCAGAGAGCGATGCGGCCGTGGCCCGAGCTGAAACCGCCCTGCTGCGAGAGATGCTGACCCTGGCAGACTGGCTCGAAATGGCTCTGACTGCAGAAGTCACCAGCCCCGACGCGACCACACTCCAAGAAGGTGTGCGCCTTACCCGCGATCAACTCACCGGCCTGCTGACTAACCTGGGGGTCAAGGAAATCTCAACTACAGGTGCCTTCAACCCCGACGAGCACCAGGCGGTATCCACCGTGGACGATGAGGACCGGGACCCCGGAACCATAGCCGCCGTAATCCGCAAGGGATTCCTCCGCCGCAGCGAAGTCCTCCGCCACGCCCAGGTCAAAGTCGTGGCCGAGCCCGAGACGCCTGACACGGATGAGGATCTCCCGGAGCAGGACTCACCCCTTGACGACGCGGCCGAAGCATCCACCGAGAAGCCTAGCAGCAAAGATCCTGCCTGATGCCCACCTACGACTACCGCTGCAAGGCCTGCGCCCACGAGTTGGAACTCTTCCAATCGATGAGCGACCGCCCCAAGCGCAAGTGCCCCGCCTGCGGCAAGAACCAACTGGAACGCCTGATTGGCGGCGGCGGAGGTGTGCTCTTCAAGGGGTCGGGCTACTACCAAACCGACTACCGCTCTGCCTCTTACACGGAAGGCGCCAAAGCCGATGCTGATGCCCAGAAGAAGTCGGACGAAACCACAAAGCCCCCCAAGGAATCGGGCAAGACCGACAAGCCCAAGAATTCAGACCCCAAGGACTGAACAGGCCAGTGCCGAACCTGGTTCCACAGATTCATGCGAGCTGACTACAGGGTCAGTTGCGCCGCGAGCCAATCAAGCGGCGGCCCATCAAGCCAACTTTGCGCACGGCCGGGGAATCGCCCCTGCAAAAAGCCCACATGCCCGCCTCTTGCACTGATCATTTGCTCGACGAGGGGACCACATTCTTCTGGCTTGGGCACGATCCTGGGCACTAAGAATGGATCATCGATAGCGTGCACCAGGAGTGTTGCCTTGGTGATCGCAGACAGGAACTGACGACTGGAGCAGCGTTGATAATAGTCCTCAGGACTCTTGAAACCGTGCAGGGGGGCAGTCAAGAACTCGTCCAGTTCACGCAGAGTCTCGGCTCCGATCACGCGCTTCACATCTATGCCAGCCTGCGCGAGAATTTCCTCTTTGGCCAGCACATCTCGCCGAATCTTGCCCAGCAACCACCTGCGATAGAGACGTGAGAGCCCTCGGTCCAAGCGCCCGGAACAGGCCGACAACTCATAGGGAACGCTCACCGCCAGGGCTGCGCCGATTGGCGAGCCCGCTCCCTGCTCTCCCAAGTGTTTGAGCAGGACATTGCCCCCAAGAGAGAATCCGAGAGCCCCCAGCTGAGTGTTGGGCTCGCGCTGCACCAAAGCATTCAAGAACTCGCCCAAGTCCTCGGTCTCGCCCGAGTGATACCCACGGGCAAGGCGATTTGGTTCGCCACTGCAGCCCCTGAAATGCATCACCACTGCTCTCATACCACGCGTCTTGAGAGCGGCAAGAGCGCCACGCATGTAAGGGGACTGAGCCGAGCCTGCAAGGCCGTGCAAGAGCACGATCAAGGACTCCTGCTTGGGTCCATCCAGCCAGTCCAGGTCGAGAAAATCTCCGTCCTGCAACTCAAAGCGCTCCCTCTCAAGACCAACCCTGGCAGGGGAACGCAGCAATCCACCCCAGAGGGTCTGCAGATGCGCCCCGGGCAACCACCATGCGGGACGAAAAGGAGTCAGAAGCTGAGAATCTGAACTCCTGGAGTCCGTGAACAACTCCACAATCAAACCCCGCTGGACTGAAGGCTCTGCAAGTCCTTCCCCCGCGCCATGGCCACGATCATGCGCGCGAGGTCGCCGGAGTCCAGGTCACCCAGGACCAAATCCGCTTCCTGTTGTACACCGGCCCCAGCATTGCCCATGGCAACTGCCAGGCCCGCGGCCCGGAACATGGGCAGGTCATTGTCCGCGTCCCCTACAGCCACCACCCGAGAGGGGTCAATCTCGAACTGCTCCTGCAAGACTCTCAAAGCTTCAGCCTTCCCGCGACAGGGAGGGTGCACATCCACCGCCACAAACTGGCTGGCCCGATGGCGCGCCAGAATTGAAAGCGGAAAGTGGGTCATATAAACCGGCTGAGCCAGATGGTTTTCAATGGCCCCTGCATAAGCCTCCGAATCCTCCCCTCGGTCAGCGAGGAAGGTCACACGCACCACATACTCTTCTGCCATCAAAGTTTCCTCATCCACATACTGCACGCCGATCAACCCCACAAGTGAACGTTCCTCTGCCTTGCTGCGAGGCTGCAAGCACAATTTCCGCCGAGCTCCCATCAAGATCATCAGACCGCCATGCTCCCTCCGAAAAGCATGCAGCTTGCCCATGATGCGATTGGAGAGCACACGCTCTTCGACCAAGCGCTCGCCTTTGGCATCACAAACCGCTGCACCGTTGAACAATAGGGCTGGTGTCCCAAGATCGAGCTCTTTCAGAATGGGTTCGGCCGAAAGCCACGAGCGTCCGGTGACCACCATGACCTTGATCCCGGCTTCGCGCGCTTCAGCGATTGCAAGGCGAGTCGCGGACGGAACAGTCTCCTGGGAATCCAAAAGAGTGCCGTCCAGGTCCAGCAGCAAGGCGTCGTGGGTTCTGGTCATTGGCCTTGAGGATAAAGGCTCGGTCGCCTGAGGGCGAGCTTCACGGCAACTCGATTTGCACGCCCACTCCAGGCACCGGATAGTCAGTCCAGCGAAATCTGACCCTCTTCCCCCGGCCGCAATTCCACATCCCGTGGCTCGATCAGCGGTTCCGAATCTGAGCTTCCAGGATCCTCCAGGAAGATTCGCCACGGCCCCGGGGTCAAGCCATCAAAACGGCAGGTCCCATCGAACATGACTTCGCGCTCATCCTGCACGGGGCCCGAATCGGGCTCGGAACCGAGAAACTCAAGTCGCACCATGCTGAAATCCTGATCCCCGCTTGGGGTACGGGTGAGGATCAGACTCGCCCCGACCTCCAACATGAGGTCGATGTCTTGCTTCAACTGCCCCGGCACTAGAGGTTCCAGGGTACGGCTGGCTGGCTTCAGCCCCTCACCCGTGGCCTTGATTTCCAATGCAATTCCAGAGCGAACACCCCGCAGGATGTAGCTGCCATCATCGGCACTGAGCACCGAATCCGTCCCACCAAACGTCGAAACAGCCGAGCCGCTGCCTTCACTTGATGCTGTAACCATGATCATGCGCCCCATGACCTGTTTGCCCTCACCACCCACGCTGACCTTGATGCCAGCCAGTCCCGCCCCATCAGGCCCGGTTACACGCCCGCTAACTGTGGTCAGGACAAGGTCAACATCCACCACCTGTTCTCCACGGGTACAGGTGTGCTCCTGCTCGTGACGCATGATCAGATCCGGATGCCTGAAGGCGAGAAGCCCCTGACCCGGATCAAGTCCTTCGATTTCGAAACTCCCATCGGCCGCAGTCAAGTCCCCCGGACCTCCACCGCCCATAAAGAACATCACATAGCCTTCCATTTGAAAGGTGACCTTGCACTGGGCCAGGGGTTCCCCGTCCAAAAATACTCGGCCACGAACAGATGCCTTGGGTTCTTCACGAAGGACAATGGCGCGGGTCTCCCCAGCGACAAGACTGACTTCGGTCCAGGAAGCCTGCTCGGGTTCTTCGCCATCGGTGACCATGATCATGCCCATGGCGGGTTCTTTCCCAGCTGCTCGAAAAAGATGGGTTCCCGGCTTGAGATCCCCAAAGATCGCGAGCCCCTTCGCATCCGTTCGGCGGGGCCCTGTTTCCCCGGAGCCGAAAGCCATGCCCATATCTGTACGCATTTCCCTGAGCCTGTGCTCCACGCGCCCGGCAGCTCTCGGTTTGCCCTTGGAGTCAAGCAGTGTGACCTCCACGGTGCAAGGGCGCAAAAGACGCGCTTCGTGCAGGATGTTCGCGACGGTGGCTTGAAGGGTCTTGGTCAGATCAGAGTAGCCCTCGTGCTGGATAGAGACCCCGTATCTCTCCCCCGGAGTCGCAGCGAAATGAACCTCCCCTTCCTTGTTCGTGCGCGCTAACACCTGGGCCCTGTTCCCCAGAGAATGGAGAGCACCATTTTCCCCAACCAACTCCAAGAGTCTGCTGGAAGGCGACCCCAGCTCGTCCGACTCTTCCTTGGCAGTAACGCGCACGCCCACCAGTGGCTCACCTGTCCGATCATCCAGCACCCGTATTCGCAAACCAGGCGCACGAACCAGCCTGATCGTACCCAGGTCCAGAACTCCGCTCACGGGGGGCGCGATGTCTTCACGCAAGAAGGGTGCAAAACCAGGGGAATTGATCTGGACGGTCAACCGCCCCTGGGGTGAGGTCAACCGTAGCCCGGGGTATGTCAATCGTCCTCCGGAATGATGGCGCAATATCTGCCCATCCCCATCCTCAAGGGGCTCGAGCGTACGAAACCCCGCCCACGCCACAAAAGAACGGATCACCTCGCTGTCTGCCGCAGACACAACCGACAGTTCGAGGTCAAAGCTAGGGAAAATCTCCAAGACCACATCGCTCGCGTCGGACTCTGCTTCGGCAATCGGGCCGATGGGGACCAACGAATTCCCTGCAGAAAGTGCGGCCACTTGCACCTCCGTGTCATGGGGCAACCCCCGCACGACGAATGATCCGTCGGAAAGGACCTGGCCCTCGTACTGATGATCATATGGGGTGGGACCGCCCGTGCCTCCGGAGATTTTAACCTGAGACATGAGTGATGATTGAAACCAGGCGACAACTTTGACCTCTTCGAATGGGAGCTCGTCCTTCTTGAGGACGCCACTCAATACCTCGCCATACTCCGCATGGATTTCCAAGACCTCGTTGCCAGCTCGACGCATGACCCCAGCTCGAGTTGCACGAAGCAGGTCGTCCCGTGTGACGGCCAATTCAAAGGGGCCCAGAGGCAGACAGCTCACTGCAAAGTTTCCCCCTGCATCTGTACTTGCAATCTCAACTCCAGGGCGCCCGCCACCTAAGAAAGTCATCCGCCCGGGCGTAGCCGGTGGTAGCAGGGATACAGAGACCCCCTCAAGGGGCTCACCGTCCATGCTCAAGACCCGGCCACGAAGGCCGAAGCCAGCCTCAAGGACCAGGTCCCCGATGTTGAAATCTCTCGTCGCCCCCAGAAAAGCCCTCTCCGTGAGGAACTGGAAACCATCTCGCTTCACCGTGATCTCGCGCATGCCCCGACCTGAGGTGGGAATCGAAAACCGACCCGCCTGATTCGTGTGTGTGGTGCTGACCGGCGAAGAACCTGATTGAGGTGCAAAGAGCATCCCTCCCCCCCGAGACTCTTTCACCGTAATCAGAGCGCCTTGCACCGGCTTGGAATGCTCGTCAACAATTCGCCCTGTCAAACGCACCTGGGCCACGCTCTCAACGGGATCTTGATCCGTCTCAGAGTTCTCCTTATTGAGCGAACTGCGGCCAGCAGGCTGTCCCGCCGTATCGCCTTCTCCACTGAGTTCCACCGCACTCTTCTGTGCCGGAGCCTGCAATGGACCACTGGAACTGCTCGGGCCAGCGGCTTCCTTGCCAGCAGGAGTCTCTCCAGATCTGATCAACTGGGAAACGGTGAACACAAGGGCCAGCAAGCCCAGGAAAAGCAGAATGAAGTGTTTCATTGGGGGGGGTGGCAGCATTTTACGGCCTGCGAGGATGCCCCATGAGGGCCGATACCCAAATTATATGCACTCAGGAAAAAGGGCAGCTTGTCACTCTCGGCCTGCTCCTGACCTATTTCCAGCTCCCTTTGGCCCCGTCCCAGCACCCCACCCAGCTTGCCCATGGGATCCCACCCCCAGAGGCGCTACCCTTGTGGTCATGCACACCAGCACCCTGCGATGGACGGTCCTTCCGCTCTTGATCCTCGCCTCCTGCACAGGCACCAAACGCCTCTCCGACCCGACGGTCCTGATCCGCGGCGGCGGGGGCACCGAACTCGGTGTCAGCACCGAATATGGCGTGTTGTTCCTGGGGTCTTCCCATTCCGCTGGACGCATCGAAATCGAGAGCTGGTTCGGTGACGGACCCAACATCGAACCTAGCGTGGTGGAACCTGTTGGCGACACCCTTTACACAGCGGAGACAGAAATCAGACTGGCGACTGTGCCCCTCACATTCCAGATTCCTGAACCGGGAACCATGGTGGTGGTGCGCGGCCGTACCCCCGCAGGATCCTGGCAGGTGACGACGCCCTTGCGCAGTGATCCAGATGTTGATGGCATCTTGATCGATGTGCTTCCGGAGCTGCTCGCTGCCACGGATCAGACCGGAGCGGGGGTATTTCTTCCGGTGGAGTCGGAAGGTAGCAACATGCGGCTACTGGGATTGGTCAGCGGCGTGATTGAACTAGGGGTCGCTGGAGATCAACGAACGTATGCAGCGGTGGTCGGCCCGCGTGATCTATGGAAGTTGGTTGCGCATCGCAAGGACCAAGGGAGACGTAAGCCTTGGGTGTATCGCGAGGACACGCTCTAGGACCACCTTCATCGGGGACCTGAGATCGAATGGGATCAGCACCCCACTATTGGCGCCAGAAGCTAGGCACACACAAGGCTGCCACGGCATAGAACTCTAGCCGCCCAACAATCATGAATAGTGCCAGGACCACCTTCGGCAAATCCGGCAGCGCCGAGAAGTTCTCCCACGGCCCGACAGCCGCCAACCCGGGCCCGATGTTGTTCAAAGTCGCCAACACCGCAGTGCCTGCGCTGGTGAGGTCCAGGCCATAAATCGACAGGAACAGGGTTCCGGACAAGAAAACCACCGTCCACAAGCAGAAGTAGGCGGTGATCGTGGCAACGACACCATCTTCCAGGGCCTGCCCATCCATATGCACTGTGTGCACAGCTCGGGGACGAATGAAACGCCTGACGCCAACGATCGCGGCCTTGACCACGATCATACAGCGCACAACTTTGATGCCGCCGCCGGTTGACCCGGCGCAGGCACCCACCACCGCCAGCATCATCAGCACGATCCGGGCGATTTGAGGCCAGAGATCAAAGTTCGCGCTACCAAAGCCTGTGGAGGTGCCCAAGCTGACCACCAGGAACGAGCTGTCGCGCACGCAAGTGGTCAAAGATGAATAGTCCTGCCAACCGGGTCTGGCATCCAGAGGGGGGCCTCCATTGGTGCCCCCGTCAAACCACAGGATCATGGACAAGAACAGTGTGGCACCAACCATGATGCCTATGTAGGCGCGAGCCTCGGAGGACGCCCAGAGTTTGCGTATGAATGCCCCCGGCCCGGCGGTCATCAGAGTCTCATAGAGTCCAAAGTTGAAACCGCAAATAAACATGAAAAGGGTCAGCACAACCTCGATCGAGGCAGACTGAAAAGCCATCACGCTTGAACCATGGTTCGAGAAACCGCCTGTCGGGATCGTACCGAAGGCATGAATCACCCCATCGAAAGCACCCATCCCCGCGAACTGCAACAGCAAGAACTCGATTATTGTCAGGAACACATAGAGCTTCAGCAGGATGCGTGCCGAATCTTGAACTCGGCGATGGGAAGCCTCCCGCGCCACTCCGGGAATTTCGGATCGAAACAGGCTGCGGCCACCAGTTGGGAAGAAAACCACGAAGACCATCACAATTCCAAACCCACCGAGCCAGTGGCAGAAGGAACGCCAAAATGCAACCGCGTGACTCAGACCATCGATCTGCTCGGGAGTCATGACTGTGGAGCCGGTGGTGGTCAGTCCACTGATGGCTTCAAAGCAGGCATCCACCGGGGACACCAAGGTCCCTGTAAAGAGAAACGGCAAGGCCGCGGCCACGCCACCGATCAGCCAAGAGAGGCCAACAACCGCCAGGCCCTCGCGCCGATGGATGGTCTGCTTGTCCTCAAGCGCCACCCGGAAGTGATGCATCAGGCCCCAGCCTGCAAGAACAACAACGGCACATGCTGCCAGGCAGCCCAGGGCCTCATGCTTTTCTCCATAGCCCAGGCCCACCACCGCCGGCAGAATCATCATGGCCCCGAGCAAGAGCAACACCTTGCCCAAGAGGCCCCAAACAGCGCGGAAATTCATTAGGTCTGCTCGCTCGTGAGGATAGCCTGCACCTCGTCCAGAGCATTCGAGAGGGCCAGCACAATCACCCTATCCCCGCTCTGCAGGGTCTCGCCTCCGCCGGGAACTGATACCGAGTCCCCCCGCATGCGGGCGCCAATCTTGGCATCGACGGGCAACTTCAAGTCTTCAATGCGCGTGGGCTCTTTCAGTTGCACTTCAAGCTCAAGAACCTCCGCCTTGCCCTCCGCCAGGATGGATACCGCCTGAGGAGAAGATGCGCGCACAAAGCGCAAGATGCGCTTGGCGCACAACAGCCGCGGACTGATCGCCAGATCCACGCCCATCAGGTCATAGACACCTCCGTAGCTGGCCTTGTTGACGATTGCCACGGTGCGCCCCACGCCCATGACACGAGCGATCTGACAGGCCACGAGATTATCCTCATCATCCTTGGTGGTGGCCACGAACACATCGGTCTTGCCAATGTGCTCTTCCCGCAACAACTCAAGGTCAGTTGCATTGCCGGTCAACACCAGGAGCCCGTCTCCCATCTGTTCAAGAGCTCGTGCACGACCAGCATCGTGCTCGATGACCTTCACAGAAACCCCATGAATGTCGCTTAGCTTGGTGGCAACCGAACGACCAATGCGTCCAGCACCCATGATAATCACCTCACGCTTGAGTGCACTGGGCTCGCCCACTTCACGCTCAAAGGCATCCAGGTCATTGGCCTCTCCCATGACAAAAATCTGGTCCCCGGTTTGGAGGGAATCGTCGCCTCCGGGCACAATGAAAGGCCGACTCGAATCGGTGCTTCGCTGGATGCCCACCATGACAATTTTTCCCGACAAGCGCATTTCCTTGAGAGGCACACCCAGCAGATCCCCTTCGGGAAGACGCAACCGGCGCAGTTGGATCTTGCCATCGCAGTAGGTCTCGACCTCAAGAGCATGGCGCTCCTTGACAGTCTCAATCACTTCGCGCGCGGCGAGTTCAGAAGTGCTGAGCACAATGTCATAGCCAAGCGTGTCCTGGTAGAAGTGGTGGTAACCTTCCAAGATGCGGGTATCACGAACCCGCAAGATGCGGCGTTTGGCTCCCAGCTGCCGGCCCAACAGACAGGCCAACATATTCACATGGTCGTTATTGGTGACCGCCACCAACAGGGAGGCCTTGACCACCCCCGCATGAGTCAGCACATCAGCCCTGGTGCCATCCCCCACCAGAGCCTGCACATCCATGGACTCATTCAAGAGACGGAGCTTCTGGGGATCCGTATCCACCACGGTCACGCCGTGGGAGCCCTTGGAGAGGATGCGAGCCAGATGCTGCCCGACTTCACCCGCTCCGACTACAACAATCTGTTGAGACACCGCCATGGGGCGTTACCCTAGTCCAAGCCTGTCGACGGTTCCACGCCGACTCCCATGATCTTCCTGCTGGACAATCGAGACTCCTTCACCTTCAACCTTGAACACGCGCTGCGTGCCCTTGGGGCCGAGGTCGAGGTGCAAAGATCGACCGAAATCGACTTGGATGGGGTGCTCGAGAGGGGCCCCAGGGGCGTTCTGGTGGGCCCCGGCCCGGGTGAGCCCGCCGATGGGGGCTGCTCCGAAGCTGTTGTGCGGGAAATGCCAAAACACTGTCCGGTGCTTGGGATATGCCTCGGCATGCAGGCCATTGCCACGGCATTCGGTGGGCACCTGGCCCCGGCTCGGGAACTTGTCCACGGTCGCACTCGCCCACTCGTGCATGACGGCCGGGGCATTTTTGAGGGCCTGCCAAGCCCCCTCGAATTGGCCTGCTACAACTCTCTGGTGGTGGCCCATGACGATCTGCCGAAAGTCCTCGAAATCAGCGCAACGGGAACCGGGGAAGAAATCGGGGCCTTGCGCCATCGAACCCTGCCCCTGGAAGGGCTGCAAGTCCATCCCGAGTCCATCCTCTGCCTGGAGTCGGGAGGGCGCGACATCCTGCGCAACTTCTTGATCAGCACTCAAGAGATCGAAGCCCATGCCCACATCAACACCGCCACTCAAGCAGAATCCTGAGCCTGGTCCGGACCGAGAGGTTCTTGCCAGGCCGGCCAGGGGCCACTGGAGGGTCGGCGCTGCTCTCCATCCCTGGTATGCAAGACTCTGCGCGTTACAAAGTTGTAGAGCGGCTTCCCCGTACGCCTCCAAACCAGTGAGAGCGGCCTGCGCTTGAGTCCGTGCCCCTTCCCTCGGCTCTGATCACTCGGTCCGCGGCCATCGCGCGTGTACCTCCGGCGGTGTTTCTGCAGGTGCCGCAAGTCCTCCTCGCAACGACTCTCAAAGGCGCGGCCAAGATCTGTGTGCACGCTGGCTAATTGAAAATCCAAGAGAGCTGGGCGGCCATCCGGCAGCACGAGAATGTTCTGCTCCTTGTGCAAATCGTTGTGACAAACCCCGCGAGCATGGACCCTCTCCACCAATGCATCGAGGTGATCGAAGTAATCTCGGGGTAAGAAAATGGTCTGGGAGAGAGGTGCTCCGGGCAGATGATTACGCAGTAACTCTCTTCCACTGCCCAAATCTTCTGGGTCCAGGTGGGGAACGCCGGCAAGCCCTTCCAGCTTCAACAGGGCACGACGCTCACGCCTGCATAGGAAACGGGCGACCCAGCCAGTGAAGGGCACCCAGGACCCACAGGCTTCCCGCAGGATGCGATCAGAACCCTCAGCTCTCAGACGTAGCACGCGCCCGAGCGAATCCTCTTTTAGAATCTCCCGTCGACTGTGGTCCTCCATATCACTAGGGTACCCATCCAGGGAATTTTTCCTCGCCCTGACCAGCAGTTTTCCACCATGCCCTCGAGCGCCAACATCTCCTCACGTGGCCTCAGCCGCAGCTTTGGAAGCACACAGGCCCTGCACCCCATCGACCTTGAGGTGCACACCGGCATCACTGGGCTTCTGGGACCCAACGGCAGTGGCAAGAGCACTTTCATGCGCTGCCTGGTGGGACTCGTACGGCCAGACTCGGGCACTGCTGTCGTCGCAGGAACTGATCTCGAAGGGGACGGAGTCGCCATTCGTCAGCGGGTAACCTACGCCCCAGGAGAATTGGCCCTTTATGGGGAACTGCGCGCGAGTGACCACCTCGATTTCCTCCTACGCGGCCGCAATCAAGAGGCTTTGGATCGTTCACGCTCACTGGCCAAGGCATTGGGTCTGCCCCTGCACAGTAAGGTACGAAGCTACAGCCACGGCATGAAACGCCAGCTGGTGTTTGCTGCCGCCATGGCTCCTGATGTGAGCGTGCGAATCCTGGATGAACCCACCGAGGGGCTCGACCCGACCAAGCGCGCTCAAGTGCTGGAGATGATGGCCGATGATGCCCGAGACGGCCGCACAATCCTCTTGTCCTCGCACCACCTGGGCGAAGTTGACGCGGTCTGCGAAAACCTCGCCTTCCTGGACGGCGGCCGATTGGTCTCCATCGAAAATGCCAAGCAGGTTGCTGAACGTACCAGTCGCATTGTGCGTCTTTGGTGGACAGGAGGAGTCCCCGCGGACGCGTGTCAGGTGCTCTCCGCTGCTGGTGAACAGCAGGTAAGGGCTCTTGAGGATCACCTGCTGGTTCACCTTTCAAGCAGCGACCCACGACCATTCCTCAAGCGCCTGGCCGACGCCCCCTTGCCTGCCCCCTGCGCGGTAGAGCACGGTCGCATCTCACTGGCCCTGCTCTACCGGGAAATCTATGGCGTCGACGGAGTCTGACTCATGAATCGATCTCTAAGAAGCTGGTGTGCGGTGCTCCTGGGATACACCCTGGTGCTTGAGCTGATGTTAGTCGCCGCCATCCTCTACTGGCCCAACTTCCGCGACCATTTGGGAGCAGTCAAGCTCCTTTCAAAGCCCCTGCCAGTGCTGGGCGACATCATCCACAAGGTAGAGAGCATAGGCGTCGCCGCCTACGTGGTGGGTCAGCACTTCTTCAAGGGCTGCAATGTACTGGGGGCTGCCGCGGCAGGCCTGATTGGAGCCGCGGCCGTAGCAGGCGAAGCTCAACGCGGCACCCTCGAAATATGGCTCGCTCGCCCGGTCACCCGCCTGCGCCTCGCCAGCGAGCGATTCCTCGCAGGCCAGTCGGTGATCTGGCTTGGCACCTTCCTGACCACCCTCACGATCCCACTGCTGCTGTCCCATGTCGATGAGAGCATGCGCCTCGACCGCCTGTTGCTCTGCGCCACACACCAGTGCCTGTTTCTCGGAGCGCTTTTCTCGGTTACATTTTTGATCTCGTGCGCATCCAGCGAACCCACCCGGATTTCCATGGCCGTGCTGTTCTTCCTTATCTTCGAATTCGGCATCTACCTGGTGAAGACAGTGACACACTGGAGCATCTATCGGCTGGCGGATATCGAGGTGTATCACGAGGTGCTGGTAAGTGGCTCCTTGGATTGGGGTATCACAGGCCCCTTGCTGCTTGTGAATGTGTTGGGGTTCTGGGGAGGATATGCCCTCTTGCAACGTCGCTGCCCCTAGAGGCACTGACTCTAGGCCGAAAACTTGGCCTTGACAGCCCAAACAAGATCCTGCGTCTTCCTGCGTCCAGGCGCCTTCGAGACCAGACTCCGCACCTCAGCAAATGCCGCCTGGGCCTCCTCGCGGCGCCCCAACACCGCCAACGCTCGCCCGCGACGATAGGCGCTTTCGGGAGAAGGACCATGCTCGCGCTCGCAAACGGCGATGCATTCCAGAGCCCGCTCACCATTGCCCAACTCCTGAGCACACGCTGCAGCACCCAAGGCCGCCGCCCCGTATCCAGCGGCCCTGTCAATGACAAGGGCTGCCTCGAAGGCTTCTTGGGCACCCGCAGTATTCCCCAGATCCCGGCGGGCGCGACCAAGCCCCAACTGCCACTCGACCCGATCCGGCTCCCCCTCGACCGCCTCCTCGAAAAGGGGAAGAGCCCGACGAGTCCGCCCCTGACTGAGCAGCATTGCTGCAAGCTTGCCCTTGGCATAGGGAGTGCTTGCCACGCCCAGAGAACGCAACAGGGCCCGCTCTCGGCGGCGGTCCAAACTCCAGGCCGCTGCCTTGGACGCCAACACCGAGATCAGTATGGCCACCAGCCAAAAAGAAATCAGAGGGATGTGCAGCAGAGGGCCAATAATCGGGACATCCCCAAGCACGGTGCGCAGGACACCAAGAGCGATAAATGTCGCCAAGAAAAAGAGAATCAGTCGTGCCACGGGCCTCCCAGCCTATCCTCTGGCTACCTTGAAGCTGCCGATTCTCTTTACCCAGCCCAGCGCCTTGCGTGGTGCACCTCGCACGGGCAGGCGACTCAGTCCCCGTTGGGCCGTTCGCAAGGAACTGGCGAGAGCGGCCTGGGGATTGCTGCGTGGGCTCGGAGCCCTGCCCGGATTCTGGATTGAAGGCCAAGGCATCCGGCAACAGGTGCGGGGAGATGTTCTCGGCACACCCGCGACTCCGGAGAACCGCCCAAACAGCGCACCGCCCATCGAGCGCCCTCTGATCCTCTTCCTGGCATCCGCTGAACCAAGCGGAGAGATTCATGCCTGCTCCCTTGCACGAGCCCTGCAGGACGAACTGCGCGCACTGGGAGCGCCGCAGCCACGGCTCTTCGGCTTCGGCGGGCCAGCGTTGACCGCTGCGGGGGTAACGGTCTTGGGAGATCCCGGTGCGCGAGCAACCATGGATGCAGGAGAAGCTGCAAGGGGCATTGGCTTCTACAGCAACCTGCTTGAATGCCTCACCCAGTGCTGTGACGAGGAAAATCTCGACGCCTTCGTGGCCATCGACTCACCAGCGCTGCATGTGCCCATGGCAAGCCTGGCCAAGGAGCGCGGTGTGCCGACTATCCACTTTGTGGCACCTCAGTATTGGGCCTGGGCGCCCTGGCGTGTTACGCGCTACAAGAGGGTATTCGATCTGGCGCTCACGATCCTGCCCTTCGAACCCCGCTGGTACCGACGCCAAGAGGTCAACCACGTGCATGTGGGACACCCGATTCTCGACACCTTCAAGAACCTGCAGGAGGTAGCGCCCGAGGAGTCACGCAAGGCCCTGGCTCTCCTGCCCGGTTCGAGAGCGGGTGAAATCGAGGACAACCTGCCCTGGATGTTGGCTCGGATTCGGGAGTGCATGCCGAAGCTTGAATCGAAAGAAGTTCTGATCTGCCAGTCATCTCCGCGTCACCGCGAACGCATCGAAGCGATTCTGGCACGTGAAGGGGTGCAGGCCAGCCTGGTTGTTGCAGATCTGCACAGGTGCCTGGACCAGGCCCGTACAGCCTTTGCGGTCTCAGGCACCGTCCTGCTGGAGGTCATGCGCCACGGCATCCCCGCGGTGGTGATCTATCGCGTCGACCATGGCTGGAAGAGATACCTCTCCTGGCTCCTGACTTCCCCCTGGTTCGGCAAACCAAACCTGGTGGCAGCAGGAGAGGTCTATCCAGAATTTGCGTTCAAAGGAGAAGGCGATCCCCAGGCAGTAGGTGAGCAACTGATCAGCCTGGACCGTGACCCCCAGCGCCGCCGAGCGGTTTCCTGGGGTATCAAGAGGGCTTTTTCACGCCTGGGTGGCCCCGGTGCAACCGGGCGGGCAGCGCGTGCCATCCTGCATCAAATAGCGCCTGGACAAGGGGCGGCACCGGCCCCAGGCCCCGGGGGAAAACCTCAACAAGGAAAGTGAATAGGCACGATCAAGCTGCGTATCGTTCCCCCGTGGGTCCTCAAGCAACAGAGTTGATGGCGCGAACGCGCGCTGGTGATCAGTCAGCCTTTGACGAACTCGTGCCCCTGGTGCGGGGGCGCGCCTACCAGCTGGCCCACTCATGGGTCGGGAACCATCACGATGCAATGGAATTGAGCCAGGATGCTCTCATGCGGGTCTACAAGGCGCGCCAGAAGTACGACCCCACGAGCCCTTTTCTGCCCTGGTTCCACCGCATTCTGCGCAACACCTGCATCTCCTTTCTCCGCAAGCGACGGCCGAGCATCAGCATTCGACAAATTGGTCGCACAGATGACGACCAGGACTTTGAGCTGATTGATGAGAATGCGGATCCAGTCAAAGACGCCCAGCGCTCTGAGCGCGCGCAACTCTACGCCCAGGCCGTGAAATCACTCTCCCAGAACGACCGGGAGATCCTCGCGCTGCGCCACAACCAAGGGCTCTCCTACTCTGATATCGCCGAGAGCCTGGGGATCAAGGAAGGCACTGTCATGTCTCGACTCTTTCACGCCCGTCGACGCCTGCGGTCAATCCTCGCTCCCGTTCTTGAAAAGGACCTATCCCCTGAATTTACCTAGAGGCTGGCTCTCCTTGCAACTACCACTCCTTTGACCATGAACGAGTCCCGACCCAACCAAGACCAGTTGGCCGTCATGCGCTATGCAGACGGAGAACTACCCCCCCAGGAGGCGCAACTCATGGAAGAGCGCCTGGCCCAGGAACCAGCCCTTCGAAAAGAGCTCGCGGCCTACCAGACCCTGGAGGTCCTCGCCCGAAACACGGCACCGCCCGAACCCACAGACCTGGAGTGGCAAGAACTTCGCAAAGGCCTGGGGCACCGGACCCTCGGAACCCTGGGCTGGCTCCTGATCGGCTCAGCCTGCCTGGCCTACTGCGTCTGGACGCTGGGCGCGCTCTTGGACTGGTTCGATGAACCCCATCCAGTGATTTTTATAGCAGGCGGGGTGGGACTCCTCTTGCTTACCCTGCTGGTTCTGCGTGAGCGCCTCGCCGCCATCCCCCTCGACCCCTACCGAAAAGTCAAACGATGATCACCACCACCATTGAAACTGTTCCTGGTCGTACTATCGCGGAGAACCTGGGCGTGGTGCGAGGCACTACGGTACGCGCCCGCCATCTGGGCCGCGACATACTGGCAGGCCTGAAGGGCATAGTCGGAGGCGAGGTCTCGGAATACACCAAGCTGGTGGCAGAATCCCGCGAACAAGCCCTCGACCGCATGAAGGCCGAAGCCAAGGCCCTGGGTGCGGATGGAGTCATCGGTGTCCGATTTGGCACCAGCATGGTAGCCCAAGGCGCAGCAGAGCTCTTGGCCTACGGAACTGCAGTTCGCTTTGCCGACTCAACAGAGTAGAGTGCTGGGGCTGCCCAAGCACCCAGCCCCAGCCCCATCCGCGTGCAACGCTTCTTCCTCCTTCTCTCGTTGATTCCAGCCCTCCAGGCTTGCAACCGTCCGGTGCAGGCAGAGGGCCAGAGTCCCTATCGCTACGCCCCCCCCATAGAAGTGGTGGGCAACAAACCGGCCCTGACCGAGCCACAGCAGGTGGCAACATGGGAGCTGGGACGCCTGATCCCAGACGGATGGACGCCCATGGGCACAGCCCAGGTCCGCATGGTGAATGATGCGAGCCAAACCGAGGCCTTGATCATTGATCCGGGGGCCACTGGCGCCCTCAGTGTGCGCAATCTGCCAGATTTGAAGACAAACCGCATACGCCTGGGAGTGCGGGGTGGACCTTGCCGCATCAAGATCGAGTTTTTTGCCGCTCGTCGCAGCTTGGGCGCCACCAGGACAACAATCCTCAACTCGCCTACAGCGTTCACTGATCTGGACGTGGATGCTCCCTTCCTGGGGCGAGCAGCCAGCTCGCCCGATCGGCTGGTCATTCGCATCTCGGGTGCCGACCAGGCGTTGCACCTCAGCAGTCTTACCTTGCTCAAGGTAGCCCCGGCGGCCTGGCTGCCACGACCCGGCGCCACTCCTTGGGTAACCATTCGGGAAGACCAGCGGCGAGCCACAGGCCTGCTGTCAAGTACGCCATTGCGAGTGCGCTTTCGTGGAGTTGGTAATGCACGTCTTGAATTCAGTTTTGGTATTCCCCCAGAAGCAGCGGGGGAAGTGGATGCACGCCTGGAAGTCAAGCTCTGGCCCGAACGAGGCGCACCCCGTGAGTCCTCCTACCCGGTCATCGCCCATCAAAACGGAGTCACATGGCAAAGCGTGCACATGGACATTCCGAGCGAACTGGACGGACAGCAGATCACGGCGAGCTTTCGCCTGATCCCAAGGGGCCTGTCCCAGGCAGCTCTGGCTTTGACGCCTCCCCAGTTGGTCCGTGCCGCAGGACACCCCTCGATCCTCTTGCTGACCGTGGACGGCCTGCGCGCTGATGCCGTCATCACACCTGGAGGAGCACCCCTGATTGAGGAGGCACAACGCAACGAATTGGTGCGCGTGCTTCAGACCCCCAGTACATCCCCACGGGTAGCGGCAGCCGCGATCATGACTGGTCTGCCCCCAACCAAGAATGGAACCCTGCTGGACACAGATAACCTGACCGAGAACACTCAGACTCTCGCAAGCCAACTATCCAGGGCTGGCTACCTGACCCTGGCCCTGGTGGATGACCCGAACCTGGGGCATGACTCGGGTCTGCTTGAGGACTTTGACAGGGTCTATGCACCGGCAAAGAATGCCACGGTGGAGGAACTGGGAGCCCAGGCTGCGTCGTGGATGGCAGATCTGCCCCCCACCCCGGTCTTCCTCTGGCTGCACGCAAGCGACCCCCTGCCCCCCTATGACCCCAGGCCGCGCTTCATCCGCCGCTTCGCAGATCAAGTGGGAGACTTGGAGTTCCTGCCCCCAGAACTCCGCCCTCCTGGAAGCCCTGACGTTGAAGACGCACGGGTGATACGTGTTCACTACAGGGCGGAAGTAGCTGAGATCGAGCGAGAACTCTCGCGGCTGATCGCACGCGGTCGGATGCGCTCTTCCATTTGGGCTATGGTCGGACTGCGCGGCCAAGGTCATGGAGAAGAGAACACCTGGTGGCGCTCGGACCGCCTGACCCCAGAGATTCTGCAAGTACCTGTACTTTCCCTGGGAAACCAATCAGAGCGATTGCTCGAAGGCCTCGGCGAAGGAGTCTCCTCCCTGGGCCGAGTTCTGCTGGATTCAGCCGGACTGAAGAACCTTGAGTTTCCATCCGGGGCGATGGGTACCCCCCTGTCCTTTCTGGGAAACGGTTCCCGAGTGGCCCTGGCCGGGGAAAAGGGCCTTGGAATCTTGACCCTCGAGGGCAATCCAAGCGAACTCGGCGTCCACAGAAAACACACCTTCCACTGGATCGGTTCCCAGCGCACTCCCCAAGAAATCGACACCCTGCATAAGTCCCTGCTATTGCGCCTGGGAGCACTCAAGGTCCAGGGCATCCAGGACTGCCCCTGTCCTGCTTGCATGGCGGTCAGAGACTGAACGGCACGGGTGAAAGCGCTCACCCTTCCAGGTTCTGACTCATGACCGTGCCCAGAGGCTTGCGCTGCAGGTCCGGCACGCGGCAGTCTTCCGCGGGATAGCCCACCGGAATCAAGAGAAATGCCTTCATGCGCTCGGGTTGCTCCAGCAGGGTTCCCAAGAAACCCATGGGACTGGGGGTATGGGTCAGGGTCGCCAACCCGGCCAGATGCAATGCACCCAACAAGAATCCCGCAGCGATTCCCACGGATTCCTGTGTGTAATAGTGCTGCCGCCGCTGCCCCTCTTCATCTTCGCCCCAGGCTTCGCGAAAGACCACGATCAGACAGGGAGCGTCCTCCAGAAACGGCTTGTCGTGATCGGTTCCCAAGGGCTCCAGATCTTCAATCCACTGGGGATTCATGCGTCCCTGATAGTTCTCCCGCTCCTCGACCTCAGCGGCCAGACGAATTTTTTGTTTGAGGGTCGGATCGGTGACCAACACAAAGTGCCAGGGCTGCTTATGGGCCCCGGATGGGGCGCTGGCGGCAACTTGAATACAGGCGCGCACGGCGTCGAGGGGAATCGGGTCCGCAGAGAAGTTGCGCACACTGCGTCGCCCGGCAAGGGCCTGGGCGTGAAGCAGCGCACGCCGACGCATCTCCTCCTCAGGCAAGCGCAGGAACTCCAGGGGAATCGTCTGGTGGGAATCCATAGGGGCACTACCGTAGCGGACGCCAACAGGGGGTTGAAAGCATCCTGACGCACCCCAGCCAGCGCCAGGGAACCCCTTGAGGCCTCTGAAGAGCGCCCCAAGCCGCTGCGATCACCTTGAACCTTCGCCTCTTCCCCGCCGTTGCCCCCACCAGCACGGCATGCTTGTGCCGAGCCCACCAGACCCCATGTCCGCTTCAGCCCCCCTTTCCTTGCTGCGCCCAATTCTTCCCCTGGCACTCTTTCTGCTCGCCCTGCACCCGGCCCAGGCCAGCAAGCAAGCGCCCACCACCCAGGAACTTGACCTCAAGGAGGCCATCGACCCTTCGATCCGTTGGATGCGCAGCCAGCAGAATCGAGAGACCGGCAGCTATGGAGACCTGGAGACCACCACCTGGGTACTGCACGCCATGGCCAGCAGTCCGCGAAAGTATCGTCGCACAGATGGAAGCTTTGTACGCGACGGAGTTCGCTGGCTGATCGAACAACAGGCAGAGGACGGGGCCTACGGGGCGATGAGCCTTCCATCCGATCAGCGCCTGAAAAACACCTCTCTGGCCACCGTGACCCTCTATCACTTCTTGGACGAGACCACTCGAACTGGATATGCCAAGGCACTGATGTTCCTGGCATCTCATGGAGTCGATGATCCCCATGGGGTTCTGCCGACCTACAAGCAAGACAAAGAACAGGCGCGCAAGCGAGCGGTGCGTCTGCTGGCCGCACGTGAAGCAGACTTCTCATGGCAGGGATCCATAAAGGTCACTGCCCAACATGTGGCGGAACTCTCCGCCTACTACAACCTGCTGAAGCCCACCGCTGGCCCGGGTCGGGACGCCCAGGCCCTGCCCCGATGGAGTCCAAAGGATGCGGAACGCACAGATCAAGCTATTGCCAGGGGCGCATCCTATCTCTTGTCCCAACAGGTGGAGCCAGGACAGTGGGGCAGTCCACGAGGTGCGGATGCTGGGATCAGCGCCATGGTGCTGGGAGCCCTTGCGGCGGTTCCCGAGCCCCGGCCCAAGGATGTACAAGAGTCCCTTGCAACTGGCCTCAAGTGGCTCGCGTCTCTGCAACATGAAGATGGCTCGATTCACCAGGGACAGTTGGCAAACTACGTGACTTCGGCCTCGATCATGGCCCTCTCGCGCTCCAATGACCCCCAGTTCACCCAGGTCATCGCCAAAGCCCGCAGCTACATTGTCCAACTGCAAGCGGACGAAGGCGAAGGGTACTCCGCGGGAGACCGCTACTATGGGGGCATCGGCTACGGCGGCGATGAGCGTCCAGACCTCTCCAATCTGCAGATGGCCCTTGATGCACTCTCCGCTTCGGGACTCAAGCAGGACCACGAAGCCTACGCTCGGGCGATCAAGTTCCTTGAACGCTGCCAGAACCGTTCCGAGTCAAATGACATCCAAATCCTGGAAGAGGGTGTGATCATCCAGTCCGGTGAGGACGGGGGCGCGGGCTATGCCCCGGGAAGTTCCAAGGCGGAGTACGAGATCACCACCCGGGACGGCAAGCGCGTCAAGGTGCCGCGCTCCTATGGTTCCATGACCTACGCGCTGTTCAAGTGCTACCTGCTTGCTGGACTCGATCGGGAAGACCCGCGGGTGCAAGCGGCCTGGCACTGGTTGGGCCAGCACTGGACCCTGGACCAGAACCCCGGATTCGAAGCCTCCCGAGATCCCAGTGCCGCCTACCAGGGACTGTTCTACTACTACCAGGGCATGGCCCGAGCGCTGGCTCTGTCGGGCAGCGAAGAGATCACCGATGCAGAAGGGAGGGTCCACGCCTGGCGCACGGAACTGAGCGCCCGCATCGTCACCCTGCAAAGCCGCATCGATGGTTCCTGGGTCAACAAGAACGCTCCCCGATGGTGGGAAGGCAATCCGGTACTGGCCACCAGCTACGCCCTTTCGACCCTGGACGCTTGTCGAGTGCGCTAGGACTGGAATCCCCAGGAAGACTTCTGCGCCTGGGGTATGCTGGCTGTCTCCCGCGGTTTCCGCGGGGGTTCGCGATGCCCAAACCAGAGAGAAATGATCCGACTCGCAGCCCCGCGCCCAGCGCTGGGGGAAGGACCAAATTCCTTTACCTGACCCACGAAGCCCCCTGGCCCGCCCACGCAGGACACAAACTGCGTTACACACAGTTGCTGCGGATCCTGGGTCGCCAAGGGGAGGTGCACTTTTTGGCTTTCACCGGACCGGATGCGCGCGAACCGCGCACGCCCCAAGAGCTTCCTGGCTCCGGGACAGCCAGCCACATGCTGGTGCCCCGGGCGATTCGCATTCGACGCCGCCCCCTGGCCCTGCTGCGCATCGGGATCTTGTCCCTGATCAGGGGGGCGCCCTACTCGGAACTCAAGTTCAAGGACTCGCGAATGAAGCGAAAGGTAAGACAACTGCTCCATGGGATCCGGCCAGAGGCCGTACTGGCGACCCTGCCCATGTTGCAAAACCTTTCGAACATGCCCCCGGGAATCAAGCGAATCCTCGACAGCCACAACATCGAACACCGGTTGTGGGAGCAAGCAACAGACTTGGTCCCCGGCTATCTAAGACCCTTTGTACGCCGGGAAGCGGCTCTCTTGAAGGCCCGGGAAATCAAGGCCTGGAACGAAGTCGATTGCATCCTGACGATTTGCGATGAGGATGCTGCGATGATCAGGTCCATGACCTCGCGGCCGGTGGTCACGATCCCACCTGTGGTGGATGCGCCCGAGGCGATCATGGCCCCGGCGCCCCCCACTTATGATGCGGCACTGCTGGGGGTTTGGACCTGGGGCCCCAATGAACTCGCTCTGCAAGATCTGCTCGCGGCGTTGGAGCTGCGCCAAGGCAAGACCCCTCTGAGGCTTGCAATTGCCGGTCGCGGCATCCGGCCGGTCCTTGCCGAAAGGCTGCAGCAGGCGGGGGCAGAAGTGCTCGGTTTCGTGGAGGATCTGAATGCATTCTACAGAAACACCCGCTGCGTGATCGCGCCCTATCATCTGGGTGCGGGTGTGCGACTCAAAGTGCTCGAGGCCATGACCCACGGGGTTCCGGTGTTAGGAACGCCCCTTGCACTGCGCGGGATTCGTGGGGATCCAAGGATGGGCGCACTCATGCGAAGAGAAGCGGGCGAACTCCTGGAGGCAGCCCACGCGCTCCGCCAAGATCCTCCTTCCAGGGAAGCGCTAGCCCAGGGCGCCTTGCTACGCGTGGCCAACTCCCACAGGGAGTCACATGCCCACGAAGCCCTTTCGGAATTGCTGGCCAAGGCTGGAATCCCGTGCACAGGCCAGGGCCGGGTGTTCCAATCCATGGGAACAGCTTCCGGCAAAAGCGACGCTGAAGAAGCTATGCTGCCCCCATGAACACTCCCCGACCGAACATCCCACGGGTCTACGCGGCACCCGCGGGCGGGCTGCTGCTTGAGTATGGAGGGCGCTGGTATGACTTGAGTGCCTGGGCAACGGCGGCGGGGCATCCGGCGGACCTCTTTGGGCTCATCGCTGCGGGTCACCTGCACTCCGATCAGTTCAAGGCCTGCCTGCCCGGATCTGAGGGCAGCAACTGGACCGAGGTAGAGACACCGGACAACACCAAATGGCGCGCGCCCTTGACCAGGCCCGAGGTAGGCAAGGTGCTTTGCCTGGGCAAGAACTTTGCGGCCCACGCGGCGGAGTTCGGAGAGCAGGTGCCTGAAGAGCCGCTCTGGTTTGGAAAGTTGCCCGACACCATCTGTGGCCACGGGAGCGAGGTCAGCGTGCGCCCCTGGTACACCGAGCGCATGGACCATGAAGCGGAACTGGCCCTGGTCATCAGCAAGCAAGGCCGCGACCTCTCCATGGAAAATGCCATGGAACATGTGGGCGGCTGGATGGTGGCCAACGACCTCACCGCCCGCAGCATGCAGGGTGCCGATCGCAAGAAGGGCCATCCTTGGATGCCCGCCAAGAACATGGATGGCTTCCTGCCTCTGGGCCCTTGCCTGGTGCCGGCTGGATTCCTCGACCCCCACGATCTGCGGGTGACCTGCAGGGTGGCAGACACTCTGCGCCAGGATGCCAGCACCAAGAACCTGGTGGTACGCGTAGAGCCCGCCCTGGTGGCCCTTTCGCGACATCTGACCCTTTATCCCGGAGATATCATCTTGATGGGAACACCCGAAGGAGTTGGCCCCCTCGAAGATGGGGACACGGTGACTTGCGAAGTGGACGCCATCGGTGCCCTCAGCACCCGTATCCTGCGCCCCAGAGCCTGATTCCATGCAATCCACCACATTCGAAGGTCAACTCCGCGACCCCTCGCTCACAAGCCTCGACCAAAGCAACTACTCGGTACCGGCTGTACTTGAGCTCAGTGCCACAGGCATCAGTGCCCAACCCGAGGGGCATCCCGCGCGACAGCTTTCCTGGAGCGGCATGCGCCTGCGCCGCAACGACAGCGGCGCCATCGAATTCACCCAAGCAGGCCTGACCGTCAGCTCGCTGGACCACAACATACTGCGCGTGGTTGAAAGTCTGGCGGGCAACGACTTAGGCAATGATATTGCGCGACTGGGAGGCGCATCGGTCTCGGGCCCTTGGCGCACGCGACTGGGTTGCCTGGCCGTTTGCGCTCTCATTTTCTGGATGGTGGCAAAGATCCCAGCCTGCTTCAACGCGGTGACCGAAGGAGTTGCGGAGAGCATCCCCTACTCCGCCGACGAAGCCATTGGCGAACTCGCCACGGGCTCCATGCCCACCAACGGCAAGGAGGTCACAGATCCCGTGCTACGGGGCGCAATCGAAGTGATGCTCAACCGCATCGCTCCCCACCGCTCCCTGCCCGATGCAGAGTTTCAGTTCAAGATCGTGCGCAACCCCACCGTCAACGCCTTCGCCCTGCCCGGAGGCTACATCACGGTCTTCACCGGCTTGATAGAAAAGGCCACCAGCCCAGAACAGGTGGCCGGGGTCCTGGCACATGAGATCTCTCATGTGACAAAGCGTCATGGGATCAACCGAATCGTCAAAGCTGCAGGCACCGCAGCAGTGGTCGCCGTAACCCTGGGAGATCTGGGCGGCGTGGAAGAGGCTGCCATCGAAGTCCTCACCTCGGTGACCATGAACGGCTATGGCCGCGGGGACGAAAGCGAAGCAGACCGGGAAGGTGTGCGCATGTTGATCGCCGCGCGCATCGACCCCGAAGGTCTGGCACAATTCTTCGAAACCCTTGAAGAAGAACAGGAAGGAGAGATCCCCGTCTGGATGAGCACTCACCCCGCCCCCGGGGGCCGCGCCCAAGCGGTGCGCGACCAGGTGTTTGAACTCAGCAGCACACCCCAGTGGGAGCCACTGGAAATCGACTGGGACCAGGTGCTGCAGCGTTTAGACCAGGTCTAGGACTGCTGCGCAGGCTCAACAAGTTGCTCGGCCAGATGCCGCCCCCCCACCGCTGCATAGACCCTGGCGTCCGCCACCAGACCCGCGAGCTCACCGGGCAAGAGAGCCTGACCTCCATCGCTCTTGGCCACTTCAGGGCTCGCGTGCACCTCCACCGCCAGACCATCCGCGCCAGCAGCCAGAGCAGCCCGGGCCAGGGGCGGAATCAATCCTGGAATACCCGCCGCATGGCTGGGATCCACCATGATCGGCAGGTGTGACCATTGCTGCAGCAGAGGCAAGACGGTCAGGTCCAAAGTGTTGCGCGTGGCGGGCTCAAAGGTCCGGATGCCGCGCTCGCACAAGATCACATCATCGCAACCATGGGCCGCGAGATATTCCGCAGACTGCAACCACTCCTTGATGGTCGCGGAGAGACCGCGCTTGAGCAACACCGGCCGCCGGGCAGTGGCCACCGTCTTGAGCAGAGTGAAGTTCTGCATGTTGCGTGCACCGATCTGCAGACAGTCCACATCGTGATCAAGAAATGCAGACAAATGGCCTGCGTCCATGATCTCGCTGATAATCGGCATACCAAAGCGCAGGCCAGCTTCCTTGAGGAGGTACAGGCCCTCGCGCCCGAGCCCTTGGAAGGCATAGGGCGATGTGCGCGGCTTGAAGGCTCCACCCCGTAGAACATGAGCCCCCGCCCGTTGGGCGCAGCGCGCTGCATCGTCCAGTTGCTTGGCGTTTTCAACTGAGCAAGGTCCAGCTATGACCACCACGCTCCCGCCACCCACAGGCACGCCCCCCAAACTGATTACCGAGGGTCCATCCCGGAAACTACGATCCACCCGGCGCCACTCGCCCTCGGGATGCACGATGGACTCCAGCTCGGCCAACTCTTCGATGCGCCTGACGAGGCTTGCATCCACCTTGTCAAGGGTGGCGATGATTGGCCGATTGAGTTCCGGACTGCGTGAGGTACGCACGCCCTCGACTTCGAGCATCTCCGAAATCGCAGACGCCCGAGCTTCCGATGTACCGGGCCAGAAACGCAGGATCATTGCGCACCCCCACTGTCTGCACGACAACCCGCCTGAATCGCCTCGAAGACACTTGAGAGAGCATGCGGGGAAAAATCTCCGCTGGCCCGCAGCAGCAGATCCTCCAGGTTTGCCGGTACTTCCAGGGCTTCGTCCGCTAACAATCGCGCCCGTTCCTCCAACAGGTTCAACAGAGCGCGATCGAGAAATGCCAGGTGGTTTCTGGTTTGAGGTTGCATGGGTTTTCCTATTTCGGTTGGGCCCGACAAAGGGCCGCCACAAAGTCATGGGCCGCCTGAGCCCCATCCTGGGGAGAACCCCCGGTGCGGTGCAAGAGTTGCACCAGGGCGCTGCCCGAGATCGCCAAATCCGTGTGGCCCGCCAAGGCTGAAATATCCCCGGGCTCGGCCACGCCAAAGCCCACGGCCAAGGGGGTAGAGCCTGCCAGAGCACGGACCTGATCAAGCCAGGTCAGGACCTCTGCGTCGAAACAAGTGCGCTGGCCCGTGACTCCCGTACGCCCCACACAATACAAGAAGCCGGTGGAAGCTTCGGCAGCGGCACGAATCCGCGCCGGCGACGAGCGCGGAGTGGCAAAGAACACGGTGCCAAGGTCGAGTTCCGCGCAGGGTTCCTGCAGTTCTTGGGCCAACTCCGGTGGCAGGTCGGGCACCACGAAGCCGTCCCCCCCCACCTCGGCCAATCTTTCCGCGCTGGCTCCAAGGCCACCGAGGCCCACGAAAAGGGGATTGGTGTAACTGAACAAGAGCACCGCCATGAGCCCGCCCTCCTCGCGGTAGGCACGAATCAATTCAAGGGTCCGGACCGGGGTCATACCCTCTGCCAGACTGCGCTGGGCCGCAGCTTGCAAGATCGGTCCGTCTGCCAGAGGATCGGAGAAAGGCAAGCCCAACTCCAAACACACGGCGCCCGCCTTTTCGATTGCGTGCATCACTGCCAGGGTGCGCTCAAAACTCCCGTCCCCGGCGGTCAGATAGGGCGCAATGGCTGGACAGGCACCCTCGCGCCCCGCCCGGATGGCAGCTTGCAGGAAATCACTCACGCCTCATCCCCCAGCAGGGGCAATACGGTGACCAGGTCCTTGTCGCCTCGACCCGAAAGACCGAGCACCACCCGTTTGCCCTGCCAGTCACCCTTATGGGTCATGAGCCACCCCAGGGCGTGGGAGGATTCCAGAGCTGGCAGAATCCCTTCGAGTCGTCCGAGCGCCTGGAATCCTGCCAGGGCCTCCGCATCTCCGGCAACCTCGTAACGCGCACGCCCCTGATCGAAGAGATCCGCATGCTCAGGGCCCACCGCTGGGTAATCCAATCCAGCGCTGATGGAGTGTGTGCCCTGAATCTGGCCGTGTTCATCTGAAAGCACCAAAGTACGGCAGCCGTGCAAGACTCCCTCACGCCCTCCAAGCCAACGCGCCGCGTGCTCTCCCGGCTGGGAACCGCGGCCTCCCGCTTCGACTCCCATGAGGGCCACCTGCTGGTGAGGCAAGAAGGCCCGGAACAGACCAATCGCATTGGATCCGCCCCCCACGCAAGCCAACGCGAGATCCGGCAGTTCTACCCCACTCTGCTCCAGGAACTGGCGCTTGGCTTCTTCGCCGATCACCGAATGAAAAGCCGCCACGATGGTGGGAAAGGGGTGAGGGCCAAGTGCCGAACCCAACAGATAGTGTGCATCGGGGTCGGAAACCCAAGCACGCAGGGCTTCGTTCACCGCGTCCTTGAGGGTGCGCTGACCGCTGGACACGGACTCGACTCGCGCGCCCAGCAAGCGCATGCGCTCCACGTTGGGCCGCTGTCGTTCGATGTCCACCTCCCCCATGTAGACCACGCATTCCAAACCAAGCAGAGCACACACGGTGGCGCTGGCGACCCCGTGCTGTCCCGCGCCGGTCTCTGCAAGGATGCGCTTCTTGCCCATGCGCTGAGCCAAGAGTGCCTGACCCATGGCGTTGTTCAGCTTGTGGGCTCCCGTATGCAGGAGATCCTCGCGCTTGAGCCAGAGATCCACGCCCCACTCGTTGCTCAGGCGCTGGGCGTGAAACAGGGGTGTAGGTCTCCCACCAAAATCCCGGGCCAGGCGCGCAAGTTCGCTCGTGAATCCCGGGTCCGCTTGGGCCTCGATAAAGGCGGCCTCCAATTCCAGGAGAGCGGGCATCAAGGTCTCAGGGGCATAACAGCCGCCGAAGCGCCCAAAGTGCGTGGGAAGTTGAAATGAACTCATTGCTGGGCCCCCTGCAGGGCAAAGGCCTGACGAGCCCGATCCGCAAAATCAGTCATGCGCCGGGGGTCTTTTCTACCGGGAGCACTTTCCAAGCGAGAGGAAGCGTCCACACCCAGGGGTTTGACCGCGCGGATGCTGGCAGCAACACTTTCCGGACCCAGTCCCCCGGCCAGAAGACATGGCCCCGCAGCTGCAAGTTCCGCAGCCAGGACGGAATCAACCAAGAGCCCGCTGCCACCAGCAGAAGATGGATGATCGAGCACGAAAGCCTGGGCCGCGCTCGACCAGCGGGCCAGATCCACCAAGGCTCCCTTCTGCACGCCTATGCGCCGCAGGATCGGAAAGCCAAAGGACTCGAAGTCCTCGGGATCCTGATCTCCGCACAACTGCAACAGGTCCGCGCCACTCGTCTTCATCAAAGAACCGAGAGCATCGGAGTCACCGTTCACCGCCACCAAGACACTGGACTTGTTCGCGGGAACGGCCGCAACCAGAGACACGAGATCTTGAAGAGAAACATGGCGGGGAGAACCCTCATGATGCACAAAGCCAAAGAGATCCGCTCCTGCCCCAACTGCGCCGTGCACATCTTCAACCCGAGTCAGCCCGCAGATTTTGACCGTGCCCGGTTTCATGCCTCCAGCACCTCACTCCAACTCCGCAGAGTCGCTTCGGGGTCTTCCGAGCGCATGAGAGCCGTGCCCACCAAAGCCGCATCCGCTCCTGTGGCGCGCACACGCAAGAGGTCTTCCGGACCATACAAGCCTGACTCCGCCACCGACAGGACACCCTCTGGGATGAGGGGCAAGATGCGCTCGACCGTAGCCAGGTCAATCGAAAAATCCCGCAAGTCACGGGCGTTGACTCCGATGGCACCAACACCAATAGACGCACAATCAAGTCGTGCGGCCCGTTCCAGTTCCCCTTCGTTGTGGATCTCCACCAAGGTGAAGAGTCCCTGCTCCCTGGCGCACACCGCCAGTTCTTCGAGCAGGGCGTCCTCCAAGCAAGCGCAGATCAAGAGCACCCCATCCGCTCCCATGGGCACGCTTTCGAGCACCATCTGAGTTGAGATCAGGAAGTCCTTACGAAGGCGAGGCAGCCCCGCGGATTGCACCACGGCAAGGTCCCGGGGATGGCCGCCAAAGTGCTCTTCTTCAGTCAGGATCGAAAGGGCCGCAGCGCCTCCGCGGGCATAGGCCTCGGCCCTCGAGGAAAGATCAACCTCTTTGGAAAGCTGCCCCAGCGAAGGGGCCCGGCGTTTGCACTCAGCGATCAGCGACAGGCCGGGAGCGCCAAGGGCAGTGCGAAACAACTCAAGAGAACCTGTGGCATCGATCTTCTCCACTGGCTGGCGCTCACCAGCCCTGACCGCCACCGATTGCAGGATCGGATCCAGCCGTGTGCCGGTCAGCCGTACTCCAGCAGGCAAGCTCACGCGCCTACCGCCTGGGAAAGTTGCACCCACTGTTCCAAGCGATCCTTGGCCGCGCCCGAATCCAAGGCCTCGGCGGCCAACTGTAGGCCCTCTTCGGCACTCGCAGCTAACTCAGCCAGCACAAGAGCCGCCGACACGTTGTAGAGCAGTGCATCCCGCAGAGGCCCGCCGTCACCGACCAGCAGACGCTGCAAGATGCCCGCATTGTGCTGCGCATCACCCCCCGCCAATGCGGAAACGGGCGCCGCGTCCAGACCCAGCTTCACTCCTTGTGCCTCAAAGGACTCCAAAGAACCCACACAGCGCACCATGTTGGGGCCATCCAAAGTCAACTCATCCGCACCGCCGCCCCCATGAACCACGAGCGCGCGCTCATGGCCCAGGGACTCCAAAATCGATGCCACCTCCTCAATCCGGGATCCATCAGAAACCCCCACCAGCTGACGACGCACAGCACCGGGGTTTGCGAGGGGGCCCAGAGAATTGAAAATCGTGCGAATTCCCAATGCCTTGCGCACAGCTCCCGCATGGCGCATGGCCGGATGATAAAGGGGCGCGTGCAGGTAAGTGATGCCAACCTGCTCGAGCACTTCCCGGGCCTGTTCCGGGGTCAACTCAATGCAAACCCCAAGTGCTTCCAACAGGTCCGCGGATCCGGACTTGGAAGAAGCCGCTCGGTTGCCGTGCTTGACGACCCGGGCTCCCGCAGCGGCGGCCACCAGGGCAGCCGCGGTGGATAGATTGAAAGTGCCGAGACCGTCACCTCCAGTGCCACAGGTGTCGATGGCATCTGGATAGGAATGCTCGAAGGGCAACATGCTGCCACGCAATGCACGCACGGCTCCGAGCAATTCATCCCGGGTCTCCCGCCGTTGAGCCAAACTGGCCAGGAGCGCAGCCAGGACCAGGGGATCTGCGTTGCCACCCAGAACCTCTCCGAAAACCTCTTCGCACTCCGTACTGCTCAGCCTCGCGCCCCCCTGCACAGCGGTCAGTGCCTCGCGTGTGTTCACAGGCTGCTCCCTGGACTGCGCGTGGCCACGGGCTCTCCCGCAGCAGCCAGAAAGTTCGCCAGGATGCGGGTGCCCAGGGGAGTCAGAATCGACTCGGGATGGAACTGCACTCCAAAACGCGGGCCGCGGGTGTCCTGCACTGCCATCACATGCCCCTCCTCAGTCCAAGCGATCAGCTCCAAATGCTTCGGAAGGCTGGCCCGCTCGGCCACCAAGGAGTGATAGCGCGCACAGGGCAATGGACTCTGAATACCGCGAAACAAGGGCCCCTTGGCGTGGTGCACCATGCTCGCCTTGCCATGCACCGGCGAAGGATCCACCAGCAGCTTGCCGCCAGCCTGCTCCACAAGTGCCTGGTGCCCAAGACAAACCCCCAACACCGGTGTGCTGCAATCGAGAGCAGCGAGTAATTCCAGCGTTATGCCCGCGTCCTTGGGGCGACCCGGTCCCGGAGAAATCACCAGCGCCGAAGCTTCCAGAGCCAGGGCCTGTTCGCACGTCAAGGCATCGTTTCGCCGCACCACAACCTCGGCACCCAAAGCGGCCAGGACCTGCACCAGGTTGTAGGTGAAGGAATCGTAGTTGTCGATCAAGAGAATCATGACTGAGCCTCCACCCGATTACCGCCCCGGGGTTGAAAAGCGGGTTCGGCTGCCATTGTCACTGTCTCTGCCAAAGCTCGAGCCTTGTGCAGGGTTTCTGCATGCTCCAGCTCAGGATTCGACTCCCAAACGATGCCTGCCCCCGCCTGCCAATGGACGCGATCCGCTTGCACTACGAGAGTCCGGATGGTGATGGCCAACTCCGCCGATCCTGAGCCATCAAAGTAGCCGAAAGCCCCCGCGTAGGGGCCGCGGCAACGGCCCTCCAGGGCAGTGACCAATTCCAGGGCGCGCACCTTGGGCGCTCCTGAGACCGTTCCCGCGGGAAAGCAGGCAGCGGCCAGATCCAGAGCGTCTCGACCAGCAGCGAGGCGTGACTCAACGCGACTGACCAGGTGCTGGACGCGGGGAAATTTCTCCAGCACGGCGTGTTCGCACACTCGCACACTGCCTACCCGAGCCACCCGGCCCAGATCATTGCGCGCCAGATCGACCAGCATGTCGTGCTCTGCACGTTCCTTGGGATCAGTCGAGAGCTCCACGCCCAAGAGGTCGTCCTGCTCCTTGTCCGCGCCACGAGGGCGTGTGCCTGCGATGGGAACGGCCTGACAAACCCCGTCGCGCAGGGAAACCAAACGCTCGGGAGAAGACCCGATCAGGGTGATGTCATCCGTGGACCAATAGAACATGTGGGGCGCGGGATTCACCAGGCGCAACACGCGATAGAGGGTGAAAGGATCCCCAGCAAAGCGCCGTGAAAAACCCTGACTGAGGACTGCCTGAAAGACCTCCCCCTCCCCAATTCCTCGCTGCAGAGTCTCCACCGCTTCCATGTAGACACCCGCTTCAGTTGTGCGCTCAGGCTGATCGTCCAGCAAGGTGAAGCCTTTGAAATCCCCCGCCTCTGTGAAGAGGTCCTGGGCCAGCCCTTCGAGTTTCTTCTCCGCCGCACTGCGTTCGGCAGCGCCCTTTGGACAGGCGGTGATCAGATACAACCGCTGGGTCGCGTGATCAAAGGCAACCACATCCCGGAACAAATCAAAACAGGCGTCTGGCGCACCAAATGGATCGTTCTCCTGTCGCTTGATACGTGGCTCCAGTTCTGTGACCCACTCATGGCCAAAGAAACCAAGCCAGCCACCCACGAGAGGCGGCAGACCCGGAGGCGCCTTGGGCACCGCATGAGACTTGAGGGCCGCGCGCAAGGCTTCCAGTGCGCTGCCCTGGGTGGTGACGCTCTTGCCACCCTCGGTGACGGACACCTCTCCAGCCCGCGCTCGCAAAGACGCGCAAGGATTGACGGCCACGAAGGAATAGCGCGCCAGACGCATCACCCCCTCGACGGATTCGAGCAGCGCGCCCTGGTGGCCGCTTGCCCTCAGAGCTCGGAATGCCTGCACCGGAGTGAGGAGGTCAGCAGGCAACACCCACCAGGCCAGTTGGTGCTGATCGGCGTCGTGATCGGTGGATCGGGAAAGAGGTGAAGTCACACTGAGTCTCTGGATTGGTCTTGCATGGGCTGTTCTTGCAGGCCGCAGGATAGGAAAAAAGAAGCGCGGGCCCCCAGAGGATCTGGGAGCCCGCGATGAACATCAGGAAAAGGCGAAGGTTCTAAGTCTCGCACCCCATCCGCTGCATCGCGGGCGAGGGGCACCACCACCATTGCCCCGATAGGGCACTGGATTGGCTGGGGGCGGTCATACGCCCCTTTAGGCCTTGAATCTTGCGTTCCATTCAACGAATCCTAACCAGTCCGGGCCAGAGCGCAAGTGCCGGGCCCAGAACGAAACAGGGGATCGGCTCAAGCGGGCGCGGTTGCCACAGTCTTCGGAGTCGTGAACTGCCGGTGACCTTCGATGCCCCCCAAAAAGCCCACGCCAGACTGGCGGGCGCCGACCCAGGGAGTACCCGGGGCGCCGCCCAGATAACGATTGACACCCACCTGACCAGCACGCAACCCAGCGGAAACCCGACGGCCTCGCTCCGGGTCGCCGGTCCACACATTTGCACCCAAGCCATAGACCGTGTCGTTGGCTCGCTCGACAGCTTCGTCTTCGGTGTCAAAGGAGGTCAAGCAGACCACCGGGCCAAAAGTCTCATCACGAATAACCTTCGCATCGCTCGGAGGATCGACAATCACCGTGGCGGGATAGAACCAACCAGCTCCCTGTGGGAGTTCACCACCAAGGGCAATACGCGCACCCCGTTCCCGGGCGTCCGCCACATGGGCAACGACATTATCCCGTTGGGCTTCACTCACCAAAGGCCCCATGCAGGTCTGCTTGACCTGGGGGTCTCCAAAAGGCCAGTTCCCCGCTTCCTGCAACACAAGCTCCTCGAAGCGTTGCGCCACGGAACGCTCCACCAGGACCCGTTCCACACTGCAACAGACCTGCCCCGTGTTGCGGAGGGAGTTCTGAGTCGCGCAGATTGCAGCGGCTTCCAGATCAGCATCTGCAAAGACCAGCAGAGGATCCTTGCCTCCGAGTTCCAGGACCAATCGTTTCAAACTGCCAGCGGCGCTGCGCATGATTGCTATGCCCGTGGCGCGGCTGCCCACAAAAGCGATCATGTCCACCTCTTCCTCCACAAGCGCAGCGCCCACTGGGCCGCCCCCTTGCAGCAGTTCCAGCACCCCATCTGGAAGATGCTCCTGAAACAGACGGGCCAGGAATGCACCGGTCAGGGGTACATGCTCGCTTGGCTTGAATACCACCGTGTTGCCCGCGCCCAGGGCAGGAATCAGGATCTGGGCTGGCATACCCACGGGAAAATTCCAGGGGGTGATGACCGCCACAACCCCGTGAGATTCCCGGGACAAGAGCACCTCGTCATCGCTGCCCGGCATGGTTTGGGGCGCAATCGCAAGGGCCACCTCATCCAACTCATCAGTCAAGTGCCTGGCATAGCCCTGCACTTCGCCAATGGCCTGGGAAAGGGGTTTGCCCATCTCCCGGGAGAGGAGCGCTCCCAGCTCCGGAGCCGCGTCCTCCAGGCGCTTGAGAACAGTACGCAACAGGTCCAGGCGCTGGCCCGAGTCCATGCCACGCCAGGCAGGCCAGGCATTCCGGGCCCGAGCGACCTTGGCTTGAACCTCCGCTTCGGTGGCACAGGGAGTTTCCTCGATCAACTCTCCCGTGGCGGGATCAAGATTATGGATGGTGGCTTGGCTCATGTCCCCATGGTGCCCCAACACCAGGGCAACTGGCCAGCGGGAGCTGCAATAATTCGAGCTCTTAGAGCAACCAGCCGCCAGCCACTTCCAAGTCCTGACCGATCACATGGCTCGCGTCCGAAGAGAGCAACCAACTCACCGCCGCAGCGACTTCTTCGGGCCTGCCCCCGCGGCCGCTGGGAATACGTGCCAGACGCTCAGGATCGGATGTCTCTGAAGCGGCGCCCCTGTGAGGAATCACCCCTGGTGAAACCATGTTGACGCGCACCCCATGGGGCGCTTCCTCCAGAGCCGCAGACTTCATCCAGACCATGAGCGCGGTCTTTGCAGCGATGTAGGCAGCAGTGGTTTGACGAGCGCGAACCCCCGCCAGTCCAGCGCTTCCAAAAAACACCGCTGCCCCCTTGGAAGCCCGCAAGGGTCCTCGACTCGCATCCAAGAAATCCACCGCTGAGAGCATGTTGCTACGCCAAAGGTCCTGCACCAATTCCCGGGAGGTTTCAGAGGGCACAGCACTCGCGAACTCCCCCATGGCGTGCACGACACCGTCCAATCGGCCGGCCCTGGCCATGACCCGATTCACCACCTGTTCAGCTGCACCTGCCTCACTCAGATCTGCCTGATGCACCTGGTCTTCACCAAAGCGATCGACGAGACCCTGTCGCCCCGCAGAAGCACGATGCACACCGTGTACACACCAGCCAAGGGCCGTGAGGCGTTCCGCGCTGGCCAGGCCCAAACCCTGAGCCGCGCCGCTGATCAAGACAATGGGAGTACCGGACACGGCCCCAAGATAGCCGAAGCCCCAGGGCCTTCAGTTCACCCAACCGGCACGACTGAAGGGCCACAGGCGCGCACGCACCACCCCGCGCAGACAGGTCATTGGCACCTGACCAAACTCACGGCTATCGGAGCTGTGAATACGATTGTCCCCAAGTACAAAGAAATGATTGGGGGCCACGGTGCAGTGCTTGAAGCTGGCGCTGTCGACCAGACCCGCATCCAGATAGGGCTCGTCCAGGAGTTCCCCATTGACCCAGACCTTGCCAAGGGCGATCAAGATGTCATCCTCCGGCAAGCCGATCACGCGCTTGACATAGTCCAAACTGCGATCAAGGGGATACTCCAACACAACCACGTCCCCTCGGCTCATGGGGATGATGTGGTGAAAGAAACCATCCACCACTATTCGATCGGAATTCAGGATTCCCGGAGACATGGACGACCCCCGCACCTGAGAAACGTGAAAGCAGAGGCTCCAGAGAATCGCCGCCACAGCCAGGCCCTGGGGAAGCCAGCGCAGCAGCCGGCGCGAAATGCTCAGGCCGGACAATGGCAGCTTGCCTTCAGAAGACAGGCCCAATGGAAAAACAGCGTGAGAAGAGGAAACGCGTGCGGCCGGATACTGGGCTGGCGCCATAAAATTTATCGGCGGGGCAAGCAGAGCCGCACGCGTGGTCTTGCTTTCCTGGTCCCCTTGGGGGGCACTCTTGGCCCCGAGACCCTGGAAATCCTCTTGCATGCGAGCTTTATCGACATGCGCCCCCTCTCAACTTGAGCAAGGAGATGCTTCTGTCAGTGGTCTCCTCAAGGCCCTCGTACAGCACAGGTTCCAGCACAATGTTTGTTTTGAGTGGCCTCTCGCCAGGCCTGAATACCAGCGCTACACTCCCCCTCGCTGAACTGCCGGGTCCAACCCATCTCTGCAAGCTGACCAGCCGCCCCCCACCCCCTTCTCCCCTTGGCCAGTCAACAACGCCTCCACGCCACCCTGCGGGTCGCCGCCAAGGAACTGCGCGAGACCCTGCGCGATCGCCAAACCGCTTTCACCACCTTGGTCCTGCCGATCTGCATGTACCCGGTGTTGTTCTGGGTCATGGTCCAGGGTTTTCTGGTGCTGCAGGGTCAAAAGGAGCGCACCGAAGTGCGCGTGGGGGTGATCAACCAAGAATCCGTTCCAGAAGACCTGCTACGGGCCTTGGACAGGGGGCAGGACAAGGACGAGGAGTACCAGGCCAACCGTTTGGTGCTGGTGGATCTGGGAGCACAAGAGGGCGTGCCCCGGACCGAGTTGTTGGAGCCCCAAAGGGAAGACACTTCGCCCGATGATCCCCCCCTGGCGGGGGTCTTGAGTTTTGCACCGCTGGGTGTGCAGTTGCATGTGAACCGGAGCGAGCCCAAGGGCGAGCTGACTGAAGGGCGCATCACGAGCCGCCTCGCCAGGCACGTGGATCAGCTGCGCGAACAAGCTGCGCAGGATGGAGGCTACGCCCCAACAGCCCTGGAACCCTTGCGCCTGGTACGCAAGGATGTGGGCCCAGAGAGCGACAAGGGCGCGCTGATCCTGGCGATGTTGCTGCCCATGCTGCTGGTGACCATGTGCGTCATGGGCGCCTTCTTTCCGGCAGTGGACCTGTCCGCAGGAGAACGGGAACGAGGCACCGCAGAAACCACCCTGCTGTTGCCCATCCCGCGCCTGTGGGTCCTGCAAGGAAAGGTACTGGCGGTGGCCAGCCTGGCCATGATCGCCACCAGCTTCAACATCGTGGCCCTTGGGATTTCCGCCGAGGGGTTGTTGGCGACCCTGCTGCGGGGCAGCAGTATCACAATCAACCTGCCCTGGCAGGCTCTCTTGGCAATCGCGCCTCTGACCCTGCTCTTTGCCCTCTTCGCGGGAGCCACCCTGACCGCAATCTCCGGTCTGGCGCGCAATTTCAAGGAAGCCCAGGCCATGCTCGGCCCGGTGCAATTGCTCTTCATCATGCCCGCCATCGCCGGCATCATGCCGGGCATCGACCTGACCCCGGGCCTGGCTCTGGTACCGGTTTTGAACATGACCCTGGCCGCCAAGTCCATGCTACTCGGCAAGATACTGCCCCTTGAGTACACCCTGGTCGCGGTCTCGTTGCTGATCAGCGGCTGGATGGCCTTGAATCTTGCAGTGCGTTTGCTCTCCCGTGAAGCATTTGCGACTAGTTCCGCCACCATTCCCTTGAGAAAGCTCGTTTCCTTCCTGCGATCCGATGGGGACGCAAGCCGATGACTGAAGCCACACACAGCCAGGCCCTTGAGCCACACGCAACTGCCCCCCACGGCCCAGCAATCGAAGCCAAGGCTCTGACCAAGATATTCTCCGACCCAAAGCGCGGAATAATCGCGGCCGTGCAGGACCTGGACCTGACCTGCAACTATGGCGAGGTAATGGGTCTTCTGGGACCCAATGGCGCGGGCAAGACCACCACATTGCGCATGCTCTCCACCATCCTGGCCCCCACGCGGGGAACGGCCACGGTCGCTGGAGCAGATGTGACCAACGACCCGATCACCGTACGCCAGCGGGTAGGATTCCTGTCGGGAACAACCGGGCTCTATCCGCGCTTGACCGCCAAGGAAGTGCTGCAGTATTTCGGACGGTTGCACGGCATGGATGAGGACACCCTGGGGCAACGCCTGGAAGTGGTGGTCAAGGCCTTTGACCTCGACGAGTTCCTTTCCGGCCGCTGCGAGTCCCTTTCCACCGGCCAGAGGCAGCGGGTTTCCATCGCCCGGGCGGTGATCCATGACCCGCGGGTACTGATCTTGGACGAGCCCACCACGGGCCTCGATCTCCTGGCGGCCAGCGACATGATCCGCTTCGTGGAATCCCGCCGGGAGGAAGGTCGCTGCGTGCTGTTCTCCACCCACGTGTTGTCTGAGGCCGAGCGTCTATGCGATCGCATCGCGATTGTGCACGCGGGCCGGGTACTTGCGGTGGGTACGCCGCAAGAGCTGCGAGAAGAAACGAAAGAGGAGTGGCTCGAGGATGTGTTCCGGGCCTATGTGGCACGAGCGGACCAGACATTCACCGACGAGGCAGACAACCTGTGAACTGGACCGAGACCATGGGCACAGTCTTCCGCGTGGAAGTACTGCAACTTCTCCGTGATCGCCGGGCGCTGTTTGCGGCGGTGCTCCTGCCGGTGGTGCTCTATCCCCTGATGCTCTCGGGCAGCGACTTGCTGCAGAAGTCCGCGGTCAGCAGTTTGGACAAGCGCGAGTTGACCGTACTTGTGGACGCAAGCGAAGCGCCGCCGGAACGCGCCATGCGTCTGATCGACGCGATTCAGGGTCCCGCTACCATCATCCAAGAGGGGGATGCCAGCAGCCTGAATCAACTGCCCGCTGCATCCCTGCCCGAAACCCACCGTCAACAGATCGAGGACGCCTGGCGGGAACTCATTGGCGACACAGCCCAAGCGATCTTGACCATTGCAGGGAGCGACGGTCCGAACGAACAACTCAACGCCAAGATCTGGTACGAGCGCAAGGACGAGTCCTCGCGCACCCTGTCGGTGCGCCTACGCAGTCGCCTGAACGGGTTGGCCGAGACCATGACTGTCGAGCGGCGCAAGGAATTGCTGGGCCGCGATCCAGGCAGCGGCCTGCAACTTGAGGTGCACGATCTGGCCTCCGCCGAGGACCGGGGTGCTGCCAGCATGGCACGCTTCCTGCCGATCCTGCTGGTAATGCTGCTCCTGTCGGGTGGCTCCTACGCTGCCCTCTCCGTTTTTGCCGGGGAGCGCGAGGCGGGCACCCTGGAAACCCTGCTGGTGAGTCCCGCGGACAAGAGCGCCCTGGTGCTGGGCAAGTTCGGGGCTGTGATGCTCACGGGCCTGGCCTGTCTGGCCTCTAACATCCTGGGCCTCTTTCTGGCCGTCCAAGTGGGTTGGGAAGGAATGGGCGGTGGTGACTCAGGAGGCGTAGGCCTCTCCCGATTGAGTAGCGCCCTGGTCTTCATTCCCGCTTGCATCCTGGTCTGCGCGCTACTCTGTCTGGCCTGCGGGCGGGCGCGAAGTTTCCGAGAGGGCCAGCACATGCTGCTACCCCTGATGCTCGCCCTGGCGGTGCCCAACATGGTGGTGCTGGCCCCTGGACTGGAGCACAATTTTCTCTTGGCCCTGGTGCCCTTGACCGGGGCAGCCCTCTCCCTGAGGGATGCGCTGCTGGGAGAACTGACACTGGGGGTGACCCTGGTCATGATCCTATCCCATCTGGGTTGGAGCGCCCTGGCCGTGCGCCAACTCGCCGGCTTGTTGGACGCGGAACGGGTTCTGATCGGCGCTGCGTCAGCAGAGGAAGCGAGCAATCGGCGACTCGCCTCCCGCCATGCCCAAGCCTATGCCTTTGGTGCGGTGCTCTTGATGCTGGGGGTGGCCTCGCGCCTGCAGGGCTACGACTTGTTGGGAGGTCTCCTGGCCACCCTTTGGGGAATGATGCTGCCCCTGGGGCTGATTTGTCTTTGGCACGCGAAAAAACGCTTTGGACCCTCACCTACCACGGACTTCATCCGCGCGCGGCCGCGCGTCTTGGACCTGATCCTGGCAATCTTGATCGCACCGGGCCTTGCGTTCCTGATGGAACTCTTGATGCGCGGCCAAGAATTCGTGCTGCCCCTGCCAGAGGCAGTGACAAAGAACCCCGCGCTGGAAGAATTCTTTGGCAGCACGCCCCTGATCACCCTGCTCTTCGCCATGGCGGTCAGCCCGGGAATCGTGGAAGAGCTTCTCTTCCGAGGCGCAATCCTGGGAACTCTGGCCCGGGACAACAGGCCCCTGCGCGCGGTGCTGATCTCATCACTCTTCTTTGCCGCCGCGCATGCATCCTTGCACCGGCTGATGCCCACCTTCCTGATCGGCTTGCTACTCGGCACCATCACCCTGCGATCACGCAGCCTGTGGCCAGCTGTGATCCTGCACATCGCCTATGACGCCTGGATCCTGCTACTTGGCACAGAGCGCTTGCCGGAAGTGCTCACCCACGGCTGGGGACAGTATCTTGCCTGGCTGAGCCTGCCCTGTCTGGCACTGCTGCTGCGATTCCGAGCAGCAGGCAAACCCGCTCAGTCGATGGCCGCGCCCATCAACTGACCCATCTCCGCATCGGTCCAGACCAGACCCCAGCCCTTGGAGAGCGCCAGCAGGCGGGCACGACCATCCGCGCGCTCGCCCAAGACCGGAGCCACAGTCTGAATCGCGCCCAGGAGGTCCGCGCCCACGGGCCGCACAACCCAAGCGCCTCCAGCCTCGGTCTTCTCAAGCCAGGAAACCAGCAAGCGTCCCTCCCTGTCAAAGCAAGCGCTGACCTGCCCCAGGGCATTGCCTCGGTCGACTGCCCGGGCCGCACCAAAGGTCTGACCCCCATCGGAGGACAGGCAGACCTGGAGATGGGACGCCTCCTGTTTGTCCTGGGTGTACCAGATCAACGCCACCTGATCCTTGTGCCGCGCCAAAGCCGGACCATTGACCGGGCAAGCGGCGTACTTCCAGTTGTCCGCATGGACCATGAAGGGCTCGCCCCAACCGGAGTCCGCGTTCCAGCGAGCCAGGAGAATGTCACGCACGCCCTCCTCGGAACGATCCCGCCAGGCCGCCAGAGCCGAGCCATCCTCGAGCACAATCAAACTGGTGGGACAGCACTCGCAAGTGTCTCCGTCGAGCAGGGACTCCGGTCCCCGCCGCCCGTCTGAATAGAGCACGCGGCTCATAAGAGTCATGGGCCCCTTTTCGCTCATCAAGCGCCCGTCCAGCCAAAGCGCCAGCACGCGCCCCGGACCCAACGCCGCCAAGGATGCGAAGCCGTGCTCCCCGGGCCCCGTGTGCTCGTGCACCGGGCCCTGTTCCTCAAAGCTGCCGTCCTCCTGTCGCAAGGCGTACTGCACATGATAATCGTAGGTACCGACGTCAGCCTTCTGCAGCCAGGTCACAAGGCCACCGTCAGGGGAAATCGCCGGAGCATCCGCCCAATTGACAAACCAGCCGCTGCCCTGCACTACTTCCTCTTCCGCATTGAAGGAAAGCTCACCATTCTCAAGTTGCAAACGCGTGGTGATCAGCGCGTATTCTCCGTCCCCCAACTTCTGGGTGGCCAGCACGCGCCCCGCATCCCCCACCCGGGGATATCGGCCCAAGGGGCCCTCCACCGCGGAGTGAACCTCGATCGCGTTTGGCTTTACGGTCTGGTCCTCGGCCCCGCCACAAGCTTGAGCCAACAGAACAATCCCCACCCCGACAAAACCGAGCAAGGTACCAGCAATCAAGGACGGAGTTGTGCGCCGGGCTTCGGCAACACCAAGACGGGCGAAGGGCAAGGTAAACAAGGGGGTAGTGGAAAAGACGAGAGCCGCAACTCCCGCGGAGAGTTCACGCAGGGCCAGATGGTAGGGAATCAGACCTAGCACAGAGCCGATGACCGAGGCGATCAAGAGGGCCCGCATGCCCTGGCGGCGCCGCAGGGGTTTGGTCAGCTCCGCGAACTCACGCCCCAGGCCCCGGCGCATGACGCCAAGTGTGGTGGCTATCAAGAAGGCCCCGATCACGCCCCCAGTCAAACGCACCCCAGCACCGCTAAAAATCCCGGCCCCCTGCATGCCTTCGTGGCCGCTCAAAATCGCGACCGTAATCGCGAGGGCATTGCCTGTGGCCAAGAGCACGCCCCGGCGACGCACCTTTGGTTCGAGCGACCCGCCGCCTCCTCCGCTGCGCAAGACCAGCAGCACTCCTGCCAGCACCAGGCCCGCTCCCAGCAAACTGCCCGGATCCAGCACATCTCCAAACAACCAGTGGGCGCCGATCACCGTCAAGGGCACATTGGTGAGGGACACTACCGCGGTGGTCTGCACGCCACACAGGGGCAGGGAGGCAAAATAGAGGGCGTCCCCGATAGCAAAACCCAAGAGCCCGCTGATCAGCATCTGCGGAATGGCGCCGCTGGGAACTCCCCCGTCGCCAATGGCAGCCCCGACAATGAAGAACAGAGCCCCCGCCAGAGTGTTCTTGAAGAGTACCGCAGCATTTGCGGTGGGCGGCTTGGGCCCAGAGAAGATCCGCGAAAACAGGTGCGAAGCCGCTGCCCAGCTGCCTGCGGCAAAGAGGCCTGCAAAGAGACCCCACAAGCTCATTTCAAACATGGGCCAAAACCCCTCGGGTGCCTGCGCCCCCAAGCAAAACGCCGTGCACCTGAAACAGAAGCGCGGCGTTCATGAACAATAGGATGGGCACCGCCGAGGCGACAAGAGCCTCCCCATCAGCCCTTGCGGGCCTTTTTCTTGGCGGCGTGGTACTTACCTGACCCCATGCCGATCTTGCGCACGCGCTTTCGGCCGCGGGTGGGACCGCCAGCTTTGGTTTGGGACTTGGCCATGACTTTGATTGACTCTGGATGGGTTTCTTGTGGCTTCGACACACCCAAAAGGGCGAGTTCGAGCGCCGAAGGGTAGCGGCTGAGAGGGCTGGGGGCAAGAACCTATTGATCCTGCGGAAGCTCACTAGGGGCTCTGGACCCCTCGGAGCTGGCCCCCGGGCCACCCTCTGGTTCCGGCCAGCCCGTGAACTCAAAGCGATAGCTTGCAGCGGAAATGTCCTTGGGCAGGGACTCGATCATGCGCTTGAGGGCAAATCGTAGGCGGCGCTCAAGGATGCCGATCCCCTCCGGATTGCTGCCCGGCGGAAATACCTGGACCCCCATGGCGTTATCCCCCACCAGCACATCGCGGGCCCTCAAGCTGGGACCTGGCATGGAGATGACAACATCCAAGCCTTCCTGCCGGACTAAGTTGCGTGGCAAGTCCTCGATGTCAACCCCATAGATCGCCGGGGGCTGCTCAGGGTCGGCGGATCGAACCACATGGGTCACGATCCAAGGCCGCTCCGCAGAAAAGCGCGACATGGAGATGGCCTGATGGATGCCTGGAGACGCGAGTTCCAGATAGAGCCGCAAGCGGCCTTCGGCGGTCGTAGGGGACTCGTTTCGGATCTGATCCCTACTGGCCTCAGCCAACGAGACCTGCCAGCGAAAGAAAGCGGGCACAGCCATGCCCATCGCGACAATACCTAGCAGGATCAAGATCGCCCGGGGGCCGGAGGGTTGGGATTGGGATTCCATAGAGCCCCCATTGTCCCTGAATCGTGTCCCGCGCACAAGTTCTGTGGGGCGTTCTGGTTCTGTAGGGTGTGCCCTGTCATGACTCTCTTCAACACCCTTATCAGCGTCATTGCAGCGACCCTGGTGGCGGGGCTCTCTCTCCAGGGGCCCCAAGAAGTCCGGAGCCGTGAGCACATACTGGATCGGGATGGCCAGCGACTGGTGCTTTGGGAAAAGCGCCCCGAGGAATTGCACAAGAAGAGCACCCGAGTTGTCCTCCTTCTGCATGGTGCCACCTGGTCCGGGCGCCCCTGCTTTGACTTGGGGATTGCGGGCTACTCCACCATGCAAGCCTTCGCCCAGGAAGGCTGGGACACTTTCAGCTTGGACATCCAAGGCTATGGCAGGTCCCAGGATCCACGAGGCGAGAATGTCAGCGAGGCCAAGGATGCCATCGAGGATGTGAAGGTGGCAGTGGATGCGATCCGAAAAATGAGAGGCGTCCAGAGAGTGGACCTTCTGGGTTGGAGCTGGGGTTCCCAGGTGGCGGGCCTCTTCGCCGAGACCTATCCGCAGCGCACGGGGCGACTGGTGCTGTATGGCTCCCACTGGCAGCCTCTGGAAGGAGCGCCTCCGCCGCCTACCGACCGCTTTCGCACCAACAGCAGAGAAGCCGCAGCATCAGACTTCGTGCCCGGCTGCTTCGAGCCTGAGGTACTTGAAGCCTTTGTGACTGCAGCCCTGGCGGCGGACCCAGACAGTCCCAATGGTTCCCTCCGTGATTACCTCGCCAACATGCCTGTCTTGCACCCCAAACTCATATCTCGGCCAACCCTTGTGATCCTCGGTGAGCATGAAGCAACGTCCAAGATGAAGGATCAACTCTCCTTCTTTGCGGCCCTCCCTACCTATGACAAGCGCTTTGTGATCATCCCCGGGGGCGGACATGGCGTGCACCTGGAACAAACCAAAGAACGCTGGCGAGGAGCGGTTCTGGATTTCTTGACCGCGGTGAACTAATGGACAGTCGCCGAATCTTCATCGGGGACATTCAAGGATGTCTCATAGAACTGGAGCAACTGCTTGAAGCTCTGGACTTTGATCCTGCAAAGGATGTGCTGCATCCAGTCGGAGATCTGGTCAACCGCGGCCCAGATTCGGTTGGGGTCCTACGGCTGCTCAAGAGCCTGAATGCCAAGGGCGTGCTCGGCAACCACGACGTGCATCTGCTGCGGACGGCAGCGGGAATGCGCAGGCCGGGGCCGGACGAACGCATGGAATGTGTGCTGGAGGCGGACGATCGAGAGGAACTGCTCGATTGGCTGACCACGCGGCCCTGGTGCCTGGAATGGGACGACTTGATCTGCATCCATGCGGGGATTCACCCGGATTGGCAGCATCCCGCAGAGGTACTGCAGGGCATTCCCCCCACCGGACCTACAGACGCGGCAGACTTTGCGGTCTTAGTGCGCTACTGCGATGCGACTGGCCAGCGAGCCTCACGCGAAGAACCAGAACCACCCGCGCCCTTCGCTCCCTGGTGGCAGTACTGGGAAGCCCGAGAGAACGAGACAAGGCGCGTGGTCTTTGGGCACTGGGCACGCCAGGGTCTATTGATACGAGACAAGATCATTGGCCTGGATTCCGGCTGCGTCTACGGGGGCCAGTTGAGCGCATGGATCGCTGAAGAAGAACGCCTGGTACAGGTCCCGGCCCAAAAGGCGTGGTGCCCGGTCACGCCAGCGCGCAGGAAATCATGAACGCCACAGAGACCGACTGGTACGACTCACCGCGCTACTACGACCTGGTGTTCGACGAAGACACGCCCTTGGAAGGTTTCTTTCTTGAGCAGGCCCATACCCTTTACGGCAGATCCAAGGGCAAACGCTGCCTGGAACCCGCCTGCGGCTCAGGGCGGCTGGTCCTGGAGATGGCCCGCAGGGGTTGGAAGGTCAGCGGCAACGACCTCTCGAATCCAATGCTGGCCCACGCCAAGGAGCGTCTCCAAGAGGAAGGCCTCAAGGCGCGCCTGGCCCACGGTGACATGTGCGAGCTACGACTCCCAGGGCGCTTTGATCTGGCCCATTGCCTGGTGAGCACATTCAAGTATCTCGACACGGAAGCCAAGGCGCGCCAACACATCACACGCATCGCTGACCTGCTCGTTCCCGGTGGGATCTACTGTTTGGGCATGCACCTGACAGATTATGAGCGCACCAAGCGCGAACGCGAGCGCTGGGTGGTTGAAGAAGGAGGCACGCGGGTGACCTGCAACATCCAAGCCTGGCCACCCGTGGCGCGCAAACGCAAGGAACAAATGCGCAGTCGCATGCGTATCGAGGAGAACGGATCCGAACGCACCCAAGAAACCAACTGGTGGTTCCGCACCTACAGCGCGGAACAGCTGCGCAGGACCATTGGGTCAGAAAAGCGGCTGGAACTGGTGGCAGTACACGACTTCCAGTACGACCTGGAGCAGACCGTGGAATTGGAGAGGGGCTTTGATGTGCTCCTGGTGCTCCGGCGCAAGGACCTTTAGCGCCCGGGTCCCTCGCGCACCAACACCTCAAAGGAGCGGATGAACCCCGAGCGCTCGCCCATGGAGATCAAAGCATCGTCGTTGTGCCCAGCCCTCGCCGCAAGGGAATGCAATCCACGGGAGCCCAGAATCTCAACGGCGTTTTCGATCAGGCGCTTGGACATGCCGCGACGACGGTAGGGATCGGCAGTCCAAAGCAACAAGATCATGGGCGTCTCGTCTCCCACCAGGGGATCGAGCATGGGTCCAGTCACGATCAGACCGATGGTTTCACCTTCGCTCCCAATCGTCCGCAGAATTACGCCTGCTTTTGATTGAAGCACTCCCTGCAACAACGCCAGTCCCCGGCCGGAAGGCACAGGCTCCTCGCGCAGTTCGCCCATTGTGTGCTCAATCAACTCCTGGGCCAGGGAGGCCAGGGGTTCGCAATCGGCAGGGTCGTTGATCTCTTGTAGGCTCAAATTCATGGGAAGTAGGGGCTCAGGTAGGAGTCGCGCGGGGCATAGGTTGCTGTTCCCTGGCCCAACGACGCCTGGCCCCCAACACCAGGTCATCAAGGCAGGCCTGCACGCAGGGCACCAGCACCAGGACCAGGACAGTCGCCGCCGCCAGGCCGAAGAACACACTGATGGCCATGGGCTGCAAGAAGCGCGCATGGCCACTGCTGAAGAAGGTCAAGGGGGTCAAACCTGCCATCGTCGTCAAGCTGGTGAGCAAAATCGGCCTGAAGCGCAAGGTGCCTGCTTCGACCAGAGATGCGAGGTGCTCAACGCCCTTAGCCCGACGCTGATTGACAAAATCAATCAAGATCAAAGAGTCATTGACCACCACGCCGCAAAGGGCCAGCAGCCCGATCAAGGACAGCAGAGTCATGTCCCGCCCCATCAACAGGTGCCCCACCACCACACCCACCAGGGCAAAGGGCACGATGGACATGATCACCAAGGGTTGCAGGTAGGACCGAAAGAGAGTGCCCAGGATGGCGAAAATCAAAGCCAGCGCCACCAGGGACGCCTTCGCCAGGCCGGCGAGACTGTTCTGGGTGTCATCAAAATCCCCCAGCGCCTTGATGGTGGTGCCCCCATGGGTCTTTGGCAAATCCGAGTAACGCTCCAAGAGAGTACTGACAATGTCCCTCGCATTGCCCACCGCCCGATCCACATCTGCAGTCAGTGTGATTGACCGCTGACGATCCCGACGGTGCAGAGAGGCAGGACCAGAACCCTCTTCCCAGGTGGCCACATCCTTGAGGCGTACACGCGCCCCGGTTGCTGTGGTGATCTTCAACTGCCCCAGGGCAGCGGGATCACGACGCACGCTTTCGGGCAGTTTGAGTTGCAGGTCCAGATCATCACCCTCCCGACGAAGTCGCGCGCGACGCTGACCCTCCAAGGAAGTCCCAAGCTCTGCAACCAAAAGCCCCTCGCTGACCCCCATCAAGCGACCGGCTTCGGTGGGCCTGATGCGCAACTCGCGCTTGCCCATGCGCACGGAGGTGCGCACCTCCTGTACTCCCGCAAAGTTGTGCAAATCGGCCAGCACTGCTTCTGCAGCAAGGCTTATCTGTTCTTCATGTTGCCCACGCAGTACCAACTCAATGGCCCGGCCGTTGATCCCGGACTGCGGCTGGTCGATCTGCATGCTTTCCACCAAGGGCGCAACATCTCCTAAATTTGTGCGCAGCCACTGCACAACAGCGCTTGCGTCCATCGTGCGTTGATCCCCCTCACGCAATTCCACCCAGATCTGAGCCAGATTCTGACCGAGCTCATAGTCCACTGCGTTTTGGGCCGCGACCCCAATCAGGGTGTTGATGCTCTCCAGGTCTGTATCCGGCAAGGTCAGGCAAATGTCCTCCATCTGCCGAGCCACCGCTTCGCTGTCATCCAAGGAGGCATCGGGCACAAGGCGCACGGACACATAGAAGATCTTCGACTCAAAGTCATCGAAGAAAACAAAGGGCAGACGGTGCTGGGCCAGGGCAGCGACCAAGGTCAGAAGCCCGATTCCTGCACCCACCACGCTCCAGCGCCAGGCCAGGGAAAACTTGAGCAGACGAACGTAGGCCTGGCGCAGCGGCTCGTACCAATGGCTCGGTGTCCGAACAGGTCCTGCACCAGACAAGTGCTCTGCCGCCAACTTTTCGGCTCGCCGCGTACGCCCCTTGGACAGATGTGCGGGCAGAACAGCAAGTACCTCCACCAGCGAAATAGCCAGACACGCGGAAACGACCAACGGTAGAGGGCGCATGAACAACCCCGCCTGTCCGGTAAGCATCAAGACAGGAAGGAAAGCCGCCATTGAGGTCAAGATCGTTGCCACCACCGGGGCCCCCACCTGACCGACCCCTTCGATAGCCGCCTCGTCCGGCGGCAGCCCCTCCTCCATCAAACGGAAAGAGTTCTCTCCCACAACAATCGCGTCGTCCACCACCATGCCCAGCACAACGATCAAAGCGAACATGGTCACCATATTCAAACTGATGCCCGCCCAATAGGCGATAGCGATGCCTCCGAGGAAGGACACGGGAATACCCACCGCAGTCCAAAGAGCCACTCGTCGGTCCAAGAACGCCAGAAGGCAAGCCAGAACAAGCACGCCACCCATCAAGCCCGACTCGGTCATCACAGCCAGACGATCGCGCACATAGATCGAGAGGTCTGAGTTCGTGCCCAATTGCACACCCGGAGCCAGATTGCTCCGCTCCGCCTCGATCCACTCGTGAATCGCTGTGGAAAGATCGATCAGGTCCGCCTTTGCATTCTTGTTGACCTGCATATGCAAGCAGGGCTCGCCATTGAAACGTGCCCGGCTGAGTTCACGCTCAAAGGCATCGCTGAGGCTGGCCACATCTCCGAGCCGCAACATGGCGCCCTGGCGATCCGGTCCCAGGGGCAGATCAAGCAAGTCTTCAGGCTTTGTCACATCCGCGCGCACCCTGAGGAGCCAATCCCCCTGCTCGGTTTCCAGAGCACCCACCGGCGCTTCACGGGTGCGAGACGCGACCAGGGCACCGAACTGGGCCAGAGTCAGGCCCGTACGCTCCAAGGCAGCAGGGTCAACCTCCACCCACAACTGCGCGTCCCGGCTGCCGGTCACCACCACCTGGGCAACGCCCTCGATCCCTGCCAGCTCCTGCTGAATGCGCTCGGTTTCACTGCTCAAGACAGCCGGGGAAGCGGACCCATGCACAAATACCGCCAGCACCGGGAAGACGTTCTTTTCTTCGAATACACGTGGTGGTTCAGCATCTGTGGGCAGGAACAAGTCCCCGCGTCCGAGAGCATCTCGCACCTGTGCCAGGACCTCTGGCACCTCCGCGCCGGAAGTCAGCACCAGATGCACCCGGCTGACCCCTTCGCCTGATGTGGACAGAATGTCATCGACACCGTCGATCTCTCCCAACACTTCCTCGATCGGTTCGGTGACCAGCACCTCCACATCCCCGGGTGCAGCTCCACGCCACACAGTGAAGACCTCGATCTTGCCCAATGAGAAGTCCGGGAAGACCTCACGAGGCATGGCTATGTAGGAGACCACACCGCTGATGATGATCATGCCCATCAACAGATTGGCGGCCACCGGGTTTCCTACGGACCAGCGAACAATGGAGCGAACCATGATCAGCGCGCGCCCTGGTTGATCGAGACCTGGGTTCCCAGTTCTTCACCTGCCAACACCAAACTGCCAGGGGAGAGAGCCGCCAGCGGGCTGACGATCAGTTGCTCCCCCGACTGCAAGCCACCCAGAACTTCCAAGCCCCCAGAGCTTGAACGGCCCAAGGTCAAACTGCGCGCACCAGCCACGAGGGTACCGTTCTCGGCTTGTTCAATCACCAGAGCGAGAGGCGTGCCCTGTTGCCAGATCAGCTCGGAACGGCGCAGGATATAGGCTTCCTCAAAAGGCGGCAGCTCCAGACTCGCGCTGGCGAATCCGGACACCAGCCCTCCCGCCGAGATCCCATCCAGTTCGATCAACAGTCCCACATTGCGGCTGCCAGCATCCGCTCGCGGGGAGCGTCCCACCACGCGACCGGAGTAATCTCCCAATCCAAGAACTCCCGCTTGAACTTGAGCCTTGGCCCCGATCGCAATCTCTGCCGCCTCTGCTTCCGAAACAAAGGCCAGCATGCGCAAAGATGCATCGTCCACAACTTCGATCACGGGTTGGCCTGGAGCAATCCAAGAGCCCAGAGCTGGAGCATCCGCCCCCAACACCCCCGCGAAGGGCGCGCGCAGCGTGTGTTTCTCCAAAGCCACTTCCGCGCTGGCAACCCCTGCCTCTGCCTGAGTCAAGCCCGCCCGTGCGGCCGCTATCCCCAACTCACGACTACGAATCGCCAAGTGGGCCTCACTCCAGGCGGTGCGCGCAGCCACCGTGCGCGAGCGCGCCATGTCGTGAGCCGTGGGCACATCCTGGCCCTGCTCCGCCAGCACATCCCAACGAAGTTCCTCCGCAAGGGCCAGATCCCGGGCTTCACGGGCCAAGGCCTCCAGAATCACAGCTCCCCCATGCGCTTCCTCGGCCAGAGCCAACTGGGCTCCAGCTCCCAGGCGCACTGCCCTCAAACGCTCCAATTCCGCCTCAGCCCCCTTGGAATCCAAGACCAGAAGCTCCTGACCGGCCTCCACGCGAGCCCCAAGCCTCCAGCCATCCCAGGCCCAGGCAAGCTCGCCCCCCACAGACAGAGCCAGAGTCGCCGCTCGCTTGGGCTGCAGATTGCCATGGACCAGAATCTGTCGGGTCATGCTCTGGCGGGCCACCGGACGCCAACGCACAACCACCGCAGGAGTCACATGGGGCGGGGCCGGAGGCGGAGGGGGCGTGGTGGCGGCAATCCACTTGGCCGCTGCCAGACCACCAACTGTCAGCAGCAAGCCCACTAGAATCTGGGCGGGCAAACGGGGGGAAGAAGTCAAGGATGGAAGGGTGTGGCTGGGTATCGGGCCCTTGGCCGGGCTTGGAAGAACAGCCTGGCAACAGAATCACCAGCAAGGGGTGGACGGGAAGCCCCCGGGGCGTTTCAATCTCTGCCCCAAGTGCCCATCCCCCGGGCCAACTACAGGCTGGGTAGGGTCCCGTGAAGGATTCTAGTCCAGCACCCGCCCCCTCGGCACTCCCGACGAGCCACTCCTGTCGGCCCCTCCAAAGACCACACCCAAGACAGGCACCTCTGCTGCCTCCAACCCCCTTCCATCCCGTGGACGTCCAAGTCGAAAAGCCCTCTCCCAGCCTCGCCCGCATCACCGTCACCGTTCCAGCCGAAGAATTCCAAGGAGAATACGAGCGCGGCCTGCAGCATGAACGGAGCCGAGTCAACATGAAGGGCTTTCGCCCCGGCAAGGCTCCCTTGCAGATGATCGAGAAAAAGGTCGGTAGCGAACTCAAGGATGGCTTGCAGCGCCACTACATCGAACAAGCCTTTCGCCAGGCCCAAGAAGAACACAGCATCAAGCCCTTCAACAACCCGCGCATCCCCAAGGATGACGCCCAACTGGCGGAAGACGGCTCCTTCGAGGTTTCCTTTGAAATCTCCCTGCGGCCCGAAGTGGTGCTGGGCGACTACAAGAACCTGCCGATCGAGAGCGAGCTCGAGCCCACCACCGAAGACAGCGTGGACCGGGCCATCGACGACTTGCGTCAACAGCACGCTCGCCCCGAGCCCGCCGGCGATGACGGCCTCAAGGAAGACGGCATGGCCCTGGCCGATGTGAACTTCCTCTACGGCGAAGAAGTGGTTTTTGAGCGCACGGGCCTGCGCCTGGGTGTCCCCCAAGCCCCCCCCGGCATCGATCAGGCGAGCTGGCAAGAGGCCCTGATCGGCAAGCAGGAAGGTGAACAGTTCACAATCGACATCACCCTGCCAGACGCCCTTGACAAGGAAGAAGCACGGGGCAAGCCCGGCACCTGCGCTGTGTCCATTTCAAAGGTCTTCGACATGCTGCCCCCCTCGGACGATGAACTCTGCAAGGGCAGCGAAGTGGAGGACATGCAGGCATTCCGTGCCAAGCTGCGAGAGCACCTGGAGAACAGCGCCCAGACCCAGGAGCAGACCCGTCAAGAGACCGCCCTGCTGGATAGAGTCCTGACCGACGCCCGTTGCGAAATCCCAGGGGGGGTGCTCGATGAGCAAGCCGAGGTGCGCCTGGAACAATTCGCCCAGGAGCTCGAGCAGCGCAAGGTCCCTGAAGAGGAACGCGGAGCTGCTCTGGAGGAACAGCGCCCCTTGGCCCGCCAGGAAGCCGAACGGGGCCTGCGCGCCCTCTTGGTAGTGGAAGCCCTTGCGGAGGTGGAAAGCCTCGAAGTATCGAGCGAAGCTATGAATGCGGAATTGGCACAGATCGCCGAACGCAACGGCACGGACATCGAAGAGGTACGCAAGTACTACTCTGAGCAAAATATGTTCCAACAAATGGCCGTGGAGCTGCTCGAGCGCATGGTCCGGACATTTCTGCGGGAGCAGGCCGAGGTCAAGGATCCCGCCTGAGCGGCCGATAAGACCCAGAAGTGGCCGCCGCGCCGGACCCTCGAGCCCGACTTTTCTGGACTCCCTTTGATTCCGGCTTGCATCCACCCCTCAAGCACCCTAAACAGCGATCATGCAGAACTACTATCCCGTCCCGTTTGTGATCGAGAAAACCGGCCGCGGTGAGCGCCAGTACGACATCTACTCTCGCCTGCTCGAAGATCGCATCATCTTCATCGGCACGACCATCGACGATGACGTGGCCAATGCGGTGATTGCACAGCTTCTGTTCCTGGACAAGAGCGGCCGAAACCAGGATGTAAAAATGTACATCAACTCCCCCGGCGGCTCGGTCACCGCAGGTCTGGCGATCTACGACACAATGAAGTTGATCGAGCCGGAGATCCAGACCTTCTGCGTGGGACAAGCAGCTTCCATGGGTGCTAGCCTCCTGGCGGGCGGCACCAAGGGCAAGCGCTTCGCTCTGCCCAGCGCACGAATCATGATTCACGAGATTGGCTTCGGCTTGCACGGCAAGTATGCGGAGAACCGCGACGAATTCGAAGAGTCCACGCGCCTCTTCGATGTACTCAAGCAGCACCTGGCCTCGGATAGCGGTCAGACCTTCGAAAAAATCTCGGCTGCCATCGAGTACCGCAACGTATGGATGTCTCCCAGCGAAGCCCTGGACTTCGGCCTGGTGGACCACATCGTGGGTGACGAGCAGAGCTCGACCGAGGACTCCAAGAACTAGGGCATAGATTCTCGGAATGGGGCACGGAGTTGAGCCCTGAGGCCCTACAGCCTCATTTCACGACACTTTCATGGGAACGAAATGGGATTACTCCTGCATTCTGAGAGAAGCCCCAGAAGCACCCACAGCGGGGAGTAGCTAGGCAGTAGGATCAGGTGGTCATGAGCTCATCTACCAGTCGCGGAAGGCATGTGGAGCGTTGCACTTTTTGTGAAAAGCGCAGGCACCATGTGACTTCACTCATCGCCGGTCCCCCCGGCGTGTATATCTGCAACGAATGCATCGAAATTTGCAATTCCATCCTTCAAGAAGAACAGCGCCGCAATCCCGAGGCCGCTGGCGCTCAATCCGGCGAAGGCACCGTTTCAACCACCGCAACACCCCAGCGTCTGCCCACCCCGGTTGAGATCGCGCGGCGCCTGGACGAATATGTGATCGGTCAGCAAGGCGCCAAGAAGGTGCTCGCCGTTGCTGTCTACAACCACTACAACCGTCTGCGTAGCGCGCCCATAGAAAAGGAGCAGTACTCGGACGTGGAAATCGAAAAGTCCAATGTGCTGCTGGTTGGTCCCACAGGATCCGGCAAGACCCTTTTGGCCCGCACCATGGCACGCATGCTCGATGTGCCCTTCGCCATGGCCGATGCCACCACCCTGACCGAGGCGGGATATGTGGGTGAGGATGTGGAGAACATCCTGCTCAAGCTGCTGCAAGCCGCGGACTTTGATGTGGAACGAGCCCAGCAGGGCATCGTCTATGTGGACGAAATTGACAAGATCGGGCGCACCACCGGCAATGTTTCGATTACTCGGGATGTATCCGGAGAAGGGGTCCAGCAGGCACTCTTGAAAATCCTTGAGGGATCCGTGGCCAATGTGCCGCCCCAGGGTGGACGCAAGCACCCTGAGCAATCCTACATCCAAATCGACACCAGCAACATTCTCTTCATCTGCGGCGGTACCTTCAGCGGCATCGAGGAGTACATCGGCAAGCGCATCGGCCAAGAAGCTATCGGCTTTGGCCGGGACCATGAACTTGTACGGAACAAGGGGCTGGCCCGCGCGTCCGTGAATCTCGATTCCCTGCCCCCCATGGGCGACCCTGATGCCTGGGATGCTTACTCCAAATTCCTGATCCCCAAAGACCTGATGGGCTTTGGTTTGATTCCCGAGTTCATTGGCCGTTTGCCTGTGATCGCTGCCCTCGACACCCTGCACCGCTCAGACCTGGTGCGTATCCTGCGCGAGCCCAAGAATGCTCTGACCCGCCAGTTCAGCAAGTTGTTCGAGCTCAGCGGAAAGCAGCTAGACTTCACCGACGAGGCGTTGCTCGCCATCGCAGACCAGGCCATCGATCGGGATACCGGCGTGCGTGCTTTGCGAGCCATCGTAGAAGATGTGCTGCTGGACCTCTTGTACGAATTGCCCAACCGACAGGACAAGGATCACTTTGTGGTGGACGCAGATCATGTGCTTGGGAAAGCCTCCCTGGCCCGCGGCCTCTCCAATGCAGACCTGCAGGCGGAGATCGAGCAGACTCCCCAGATGCCCGCCCTGCCTGAAGAATCCGACCTGCCGGACGAAGACGAGCGCGAGATCGCATGATTCAGGCGATAGCCCTGCTCTGACCTGCCCCCCCGGTTCTCTCCCTCGGGGTACCACCCCACTAGCTATGCTGTGCCCATGTTCAAGGGGCAGCTGACCATTCATTATCACCGGGACTTCGACGGCATGGTTTCAGGGGCCGTCCTGGCGTCCATTCTGAGCGAACGTGATGAAGAAGATATCGTCCTGAAGAGCGTCAACTACGACCAGCGCAAGAACTGGGAGTCGTTCAGCAAGAACGAGCGCTTCGCAATTGTGGATTTCCACTTCCACCCGCAGGCGTCCTATTGGTTCGACCATCACCCCACCACTTTCTTGACCCCGGAACTGCGCGAACAATACAAACCCGATGAGCACTGGATGTGGGATCCCGAATCCCCCTCGTGCCCGCCGATGATCCTGACCCACGCCAGGAAATACTGGGGCTATGAACCTTCGGAACGGTTCATCGAAATGGCCCATTGGAGCGACATCATCGACGCCGCAAAGTACGAGTCGGTGGACCAGGCAATCTATGGGGACACACCCGCCCTGCGCATTGCTCGAGCCCTCTCCGCCAGCCCGAGTCAACAATGGCCTGATGAAATCGCCAGCGCCATGATGGATGAGACTTTGGAAGAGGTCGCCGAACGCGGGGATGTGGAGCAGGCCCACCAACGCGCCTCTTCCAACCGTGACAAGGCTCTTCTGCACTTCCCCCCCACCGTGATCTGGAACAAGGGTGGTGTCTTGCTCTACGACGCATCCTCGAACCGCATCCGACGCGAACGCTTCGCCGCCTACTATCACCATCCAGACATCAGCTACGCCGTGGGCGTTATTCCCACGAGGGCAGGATTTCATGTTACATGCGGCGAAAACCCGTGGAACCAACCCACCAACCGCGCCAATGTCGGCGAATTGATGGAGCGCTATGGAGGCGGTGGACACATCGCCGTGGGTGGGGCCAATCCCCCGAACCTCGACGATACCCGCAGAGTGGCCGAAGAGGTCGCCAACATCCTGGTCAAGCACCTTCAAGACTGAGCCCCCATGGCCTCCACCCTCTTGGCCCTTGAGGCCGATGCCCTTGTCGAATGGGTCACTACCCACGGGGGCCAGGCCTTCCATGCGAAAATCATTCGGAGCAATGTCCTGGAGCGAGGGGTCCTCGACTACGACCAGATGACTTCCCTGCCCGCCGATCTGCGGGCCGCCTTGGTCGCCGAGCTACCAATCCTCGCATCCGCTGAAACAACCCGCACCGTCTCCCGCGACAAGACCGTCAAGGTCCTGCTCCAATTTCCCGACCGCGGTGGTTCAGTGGAGATGGTCCACATTCCGCCCCCCGACAAGGCCGACACGCGAGGCGCGACCCTCTGCGTCTCGACCCAGGTGGGCTGCCCCGTGGGCTGCCCCTTCTGCGCTTCGGGCATCGGAGGCCTTGAGCGCAACCTCGAGGCCCATGAGATCCTCGAACAGTTTCTGATCGGCCGCCAGGTGGGCCCCCTGCGTCGGGCTGTGGTGATGGGCATGGGCGAGCCCCTGCTCAACATGGAAGCCTTGAACACAGCGCTCGCCGCAGTCCACGACGAAATGGGTCTCGGTGCCCGCAAGATCACCGTCTCCACCGTGGGTTTCCCGGACCGCCTGCACAAAGCCGCCCGTCAGAAACCGCGCTTTGAACTCGCCATCAGTTTGCATACGGCCGACGACCCCCAGCGAGACAATTTGGTGCCCGCCATGAAAGGCGTTGCAATCGAAGACATCCTGGCCGCCGGTGACGACTGGTTCGAGCAAACCGGCCGCGAGATCACCTACGAGATCGCGCTGCTTGGAGGCGAAAACGACACGCCCTGGCATGCCCAGCGCCTCGCCGAACGCCTCGCCGGTCGCCGCTGCATGGTCAACCTGATCCCCTGGAACCCGAGTCCGGGAATGAACTTCCGCCGCCCAGAACCCGGAACCCCCGAAGCGTTTCGGGATGATCTGATCGCGCGCGGGTTGGTGGCGACGGTGCGCTGGTCGAGAGGACTTGACGACGATGCCGCCTGTGGGCAGTTACGGCAGCGTGTGAAGCAGGGCTGAAGGGTCCAAGCGCAGGGACGCCCTGGCCCCTAGCGATAGAAAGCGGGCAGATGAGGAACCACTCCCAGGGCCGGGTAGTTGAAGCCGCTCGCAAGCGGGGCATACTCACCCAGGACCTGAACACTTGAGTCCGCACGGATCCTGTCCTCCATGCCCAGAGACCAATAGCAGGCATTGAAGAGCAGACGCCGCAGCCCCGCGCTCTCAAAGTCCTTGGCGCTTCCCATGGTGGAATGAAAGACCCGGGCCGGCTTGCCGCCTGCTCCCGTCCAGTTCTTGACCCAGGCCACAGGAAGGGGGACCAGGTCCTGATTGGGTTCATCATCGTGGGAACGACCCACAAGCGGCTGTCCCAGCACAAGGGCTGTACACCCCTCTGGCAGGCTGCCGCCTTCTTTATAGGTACGGTAGACATCGGAGGGGCCCCAGATGTCATCGACGCCAACCAGAACAGGATGCCCACGGCTCTCCTCAACGAGGATCCCACGGGTGGAGTCCTGATGCCACCTGCCGTGGTGATTGCGGAAGGAACCACCCAGCACATCTTCACCGAAACGCACACGCTCACCAGCGACCTGGTAATCAAAACCGATGAAGCCGTGGTTTGCCGTGCGAAGACCGATCAGCGGCTTCCCAGAGTCCAGGTAGTCATAGAGGTGCTTCAACTGATCCTCCTTGAGAGTGATCAGGCGACTGAAGAACACAAGCAGGTCCGCACTGCCCAGGTGTTCCAGCCCCGGAATCAGATGGGAGACATCTTTGTCCTCCCAGCGGATCTTTTTCGTCGGATCCACAAGGCCCTCGTCGTTCAGACTGAACAGCACCGTGCAATGAAAACCGTGGAGCCTGGAGAGGGTGCGCGCCAGCATGGGCAGCGACTGCTCACTGCGGTATTCCTGATCAGCAGCGACAAAGACAATGTGCTTGCCGGCCCCGGGTCCAGAACCGCCCTCATAGATCAACCAGCGGGGATCCTCTGGCACGGGATGGGTGCTCACAGGGGACTGGACCAAAGGCGGCCGGACGCAGGCAGAAAGCCCTGCCAAGAGAATCAGAGGCAACATCATCGGGCTTCAGGGATTGCGTTCAGGGTGTAGAAGGCATGCCGATGCAGAAGCGCTTCTCCATCGCGGGCGCGCACCGCACCCAGATCAAACTCGTGAACATGTCCCAGGGTGAGTTTATCCAGCACGAGGGTCGCGCGCAGCCCGTCTTCCGAAAGCGTCACGGACTCCACCACCGGCCTGGTCTGATCGACCTCGGGGCCTCCATAACCGGCGTGATAGATGTGGGTGAAGGTACCCAGCACATAGGATCCCGGATCACTGGCCGTGGTCACATCCACCGCTTTAGTGAAGTCCACATGGAAACCGGTGGGCGTGACCGACAGGCGCTTGATCTCAAAGGGCATCTTGCCAGTCCACTCCAAACGCTCCAGGGCAAAGGGCTTGATCCCACGCACGGGCCAGCCGCGATTCGTGCCGCCTGTGAGCAGGCGGCCCTCGGGAGTGAACTGGATATTGAGGATCCCTGTGGAGAGTCCTTCACGGAAGGGATAGCAGGCTCCCTGCCAGACCCCGTTCACCTTTTCCGTAGTGGCCCGTAGCACGACCGAGAGACTGAAGTCACCGAGAAACATCTGACCCTCAAAGGGACCAAAGCGGCCCCCGCTGCGATCCACCGTAAACCCCGAGATCGAACGCCCCATACGGATGTAGGGGAAGATGACCGCATAGGGCACAAGCTCTGGCACACGATCCTTCTCGATCAGGATGCGCGAGCCCGACTTGGGCTGGACCGGGGCCGGCCCGAGCTCGGGCGCGAACTCATACCAGTTGAGGCTGACGGGATGCCCGTGAAAACTCCCGGGCGAAACCGCCTTGAGACTGCAGGCGGAGTTCCAAGGACCCTGACTCTCCATGTAGAAAAGCGCGCCGTGCTCATTGGGCCCGATCCCCGCGGGGCTGCGCATACCGCTGGCAATCGGCACAGTCTTGCCCTCCGGTGTGACCGTCAGCGCCCAGCCACGGAACAGGGCCCGGGAGTTGTAGGACTGGGAAAGCCCCAGGGCGATGTGAATGTTGCCCTGCTCATCGAACTTGGAGCCAAAAGCGTACTCGTGGTAGTTCTCATAGCCCCATTCGGCCGAGAGGGTGTCGAAGCGGTCCGCTTCCCCATCCCCGTCCGTATCGGTAATCCGCGTGAGTTCACAGCTCTGGGTCACATAGAACGAGCCGTCCTTGTACTCCAGACCAAAGATCTCATCGAGCCCGGTCGCAAAGAGCTCAAAGACGGGTTCCGGTTTCTCCCCATCGACGCCGTCCACGATGTAGATATCACCCCGTCTGGTCCCGATTGCCATGCGGTTGTCCGGGAGCCGGTGAAATGCACCGGCCTCAATCACAAGGCCCTCAGGGATCGCCAGTTGCACGATGCGGTAGTACTCGCGCTCGCGCTTCGCGGTGCCCCAGGTATCCCCCAGGTCCTCCGCATTGGCCGGAACCAGACAGAAAGACAGGGCGAGAGCCAGGCCGCACCCTTCAACGAAGCAGTTCATAGTCAATCCTCCATTTGGATGTACCGCGCGGGATGATCAACTGAATCAGAAGCTCCAGCTGGGGATCTTCCTCACCAAAGGAACGCAAAACTGTCTCCCCAAAGGGCAGGCGATGCTCGCCTGCGCGCTCAAGGCGCAGTTCCAGTTCACCTGTCTTGAAGGCCCGGGGGCCAAGTGCCTGCACTTCACCGGTCAAAGCACGAAACCAGATCGTCTCAGGATCAGAAGCCGTGATCGAAAGCGAGCGTCTCAAGACCGGTCGCTCACCCTCCAAGATCGGCTCGCACTTGTCTGTGACATCAAGCTTCCCGAACGAGTACATGAAAGTGGGAGTTCTGGCCTGATCGAGATGGTAGCCCCTGAAACGATATCCGCGGTTGCGGGGATATTGCGGATCAGGATTGACAGGGTTCTCCTCATCCATGACCGGCTTCAGCGGCCATGGATCATCCGGCCCCTTGAGCTTGTAGAAAGACAGGTCCTGGGCAAGTCGTATGGGCCGGCTTGAGGGATTGAAGCCTCCAGCGCCCTGGCCATCCCAGCGCGCGGAAACAAACCGTCCCCGCCAGATACCGGAAAGCGTGCCGTTGTTGGCGTCAAAGGCATAACTCAGACCTCCCGGGTACCCTACGGCGATGCCCCGAAATCCTGCGATCTGGCTGCGGCCCCGGTAGGTGCGGGTCCTGTCTCCAACGACGAGTTCCTGACTCACTGATGAGAGGCCCTGGGGATCCCTCGCGGAGCGCCCCAGGGAAAGGTAGTCCCAGATCGCGCTGATCTGCTTGTCCGTGTCCCCGCCCAGGATCTCGGTGTGAGCGGCGATACCACCGGACCAACTCTCGGGCATGACGACCCCAGGCCGGTATTCTTGGGGGTCGACAACGAAGCGCTTGAACCAGGAAAACTTGAGGCGCTCATGGGAGGTGACCAGGTCAATACCCTTGAACCCAACGGTCTCCTTCCCGTTGAAATTGTGGCAGGCCACGCAGGCCAGGCCAGTCGTACCCAGGAGTTTGCGCGCACCATCCCGCGCCGCGCGGCGCTCTTCATCCCCATCAAAACCAAGCGGCACAAGCGGATCGAGATGGTCCACGCTCTCGAAGAGCGCCGGCAGATGAGCGAGGTTTGCTTCACCAAACTGCGGCATGCGCGTGTCCATGAATGGACGAACCTTCTCCCCATCAAAGAGCACACGCTGCATCCACTCAAGATTCAGTTTCGCTCCGGCGAGGGTCAGCGGTGGAGGAATGCGCGCCGCATCTCCCAGCTCTGGTTCACTCGTCCCAAAGTAGGGAGCCAGCTCCAATGACACGCCTCCATGCTCTCCACGGACATGACAGGCGATGCAGTTGAAAGAGGTCAAGGTCTGATCGATTCGCGCCGCGTCGGAGACCTCCTCTGGTTCGGCAACCAGAGCGGCGCGTAGGGCCGCACGCTGGGCAGCGCTCATCTGATAGCGGGGGGTCTTTTTCGAATCCTCGGAGAGGCAACCCCCGGTTGGATCGAGGTTCCTCCCCTTCGTGACCGGAGCGGGCGCGCTCAAGCCCTGCAGATCGTGGCAGGAGACGCAGCTCAACTTCTGGAGCAAGGCCCCGCCAAGCTCTGCGAGCTCCAAATCAACCGGGTCCGAGTCCTCCGTCATGGACACCTCCGCCAACAGATAGTTCGCGACATCTTCAGCTTCGACACGGGACAGGCCCATGTCCGGCATCCTCCCTGCGGGGCGCACGCGCAAGGGTTGAAACAAGAAATCTGAAAGGGACGCGAGGCTGTACTTGGAGGCCACATGCCCCAGCCCGACAGCGGCCCCTGCGGAATCCGGCAACTCACCTGCCGCGTTCACAGAGGGCGAATTGCCGGATAGCGCATGACAGGCAATGCAGCCGACGGCGTGAAAAAGCTTCCTCCCGCGCGCGACACGGGCCGCGTCCACTGGCTCGCGCTCAAAAACTGATCCGGGGCCCGCCCCCTGTTGTTTTGCAAGCACAGAGAGATAGGCAGGAATAGCTGCGGCGGCGTCCTCTCTGACCCGTGGGTCGAAGCGGGCCAAAACGTCCGGCATCTTCGCCCCCGGGTGAGAGCCTGCCGGGTCAAGAATGAAAGCCTTCAGATACTCGGGCGAAATGCGCCAGGAAGCCTCATCGAGTCGAGGGGCAGGTGGCACCGTTGCCGCGCTCGCGCTGATCCCCTCATGGCAGGCGGCGCAACGCAACTCGACAATAAGCAGTTCCCCCACCTGCGCTTCGCTCAAGGCATGGTCACCGGCGAGTCCCGGGACAACTGCCTGGGCCTCAACCTGCGGGGCAAGACACAGCCAAAACAACAACTGCAGCCCGAGGCAGAGAATCACTGCTCGAGGTGCAGGGAGAATCAACATGGATACAGGATACAGATTCCGTGGCCATGAAGAGCATACCGGGCAATCTGGGCATTCTTGCTCAATCGGGCCCCCACATTCTGCAGTGAGCCCCTATTCCAATTCCATGCTTCGGGTCTCGACCAGGTCGACGGCCATGGCCACAAACTCATCAAAGCCCATAGTCACCTGTTCCCGGGTTCCACGACGGCGCAAGGCTACCGTGCCCTCTTCCATTTCCCGCTCGCCCACGATCAGCATGAAGGGGATCTGCTCTTTTTGGGCGATCTTGATTTTCTTGTTCATGTGGCCTTTCTCCAGCATGGCGGCCACGCGCAATTGGTGGCTTTCAAGCTTTTCCACAAGCTGCTGGCCGTAGTCCGCGTGTTCCTCACGAATGGGAATGACCGCCACCTGAGTCGGCGCGCACCAGATCGGGAAGCGGCCGCCGAAGTGTTCGATGAGAACACCCACGAAGCGTTCCAAACTACCGAGGATTGCCCGATGAACCATGATCGGGCGCTGTTGGGAACCATCCTTTGCGGTGTACTGCAGATCAAAGCGCTCGGGCAGGTTGAAATCGCACTGGATGGTGCTGTTCTGCCACTCGCGTCCGAGTGCATCCTTGATCTTGTAGTCAATCTTGGGGCCATAGAAAGCGCCACCGCCTTCGTCGGGTTCCAGCTTGAGGCCGATGGAATCCGCAGCTTCCTGCAAGGCCTGTGTAGCCTTCTCCCAGATGGCGGCATCACCAATGGTCTTTTCTTCCGGGCGAGTAGCCAGATAGGCGGTGCAATCGAAGCCAAAGGTCTTCATGAAGCGATCGACCAGTTGGCAGACTCCGGCGATTTCACCCGCCAGTTGCTCTGGCGTACAGAAAATGTGGGCGTCGTCTTGAGTGAAGCCGCGCACGCGCAGCATGCCATGGACCACACCCGACCGTTCATAGCGGTAGACCGTGCCGAGCTCTGCCCAGCGCAGAGGCAGCTCGCGATAGGAACGGCCCCGATTCTTGTAGATCAACACATGACCCGGGCAGTTCATGGGTTTGACCCGGTAGGGCATTTCATCTAACGCCATGGGCGCATACATCATGTCCCCATAATTTTCCAGATGGCCCGAAACCGCAAAGAGTTCTTCGCGTGAAACATGGGGTGTGTAGACGGGGCGGTAGCCGTCAGCCAGGTGCCAGTCCCACCAAAGTTGCTCAATACACTGGCGAACTGTGCCGAGTGCAGGATGCCAGAACACGAAACCAGCACCCGCATCAGGATGGGTGCTGAAGAGATCCATTTCCGTGCCCAGGCGGCGGTGATCTCTTTGGCGCACTTCCTCCAGCCACTCCAGGTGCCCGTCAAGAGCCTCCTGTGACCAAAAGGCTGTGCCATAGATGCGCTGCATCATGGGGCGTTTCTCATCGCCGCGCCAATAAGCACCCGCGAGATTGAGCAATTTGAATTTGAAGGGCTGAACGAAGGAATCCATGTGGGGTCCCTCGCACAGATCGCCCCACTGCTCTCCATCGGGCCCGTGGGTGTAGAAGGAGATCTCCTCGTCTTCAGGGATCAGATCGAGGGCCTCAAGCTTGTAGGTTTGGTTCCATCCCTCCAGCATGCGCCGGGCTTCATCCCGCGAAACCGTGCTGCGAGTGATGGCAGGCGAACGCTTGGCGATGCGCCGCATTTCCTTCTCAATCTTTTTCAGATCCTTGTCGGTCAGGGGCTCTTCCAGATCAAAGTCATAGTAGAACCCGTGATCGATGCAGGGGCCGAAGCCGAATTGGACGCCTGGGTGCAGCTTTTGCACGGCGGAGGCCATCAGATGCGCGACTGAGTGGCGCAGGGTGGACAGGGGATAGGGCTCCGCAACTTGCGGAGCCGACGCGGTCTCTTCCATGAGGGCGTAGGTAAGGAGTGAAGTCCAACGAGACCAACTCCACCTGAGCCAGCCCTCGTGCCCCGCTGCACTCCCGTGTCAACTGGGGGGCACACTCTAACCCCGGCAATGGCGAAGGGTATGAGAAAAGCAGGCACTGACGCTGATCAGGCCAATTGGGGATCAACTGGCATGGATTCAGGTATGGAACTTCAAGTCCCCATGGGGCTGCCAAGGCGCTTGAATCCAAGAGGTCGCCAGAGCCCAGTCATTGCCAGACCACAAGATTCCCACCCATGCCCCGCCCTTGAGATCCAGCTCGATGCAGAGGCGCACCCAAAGGCCAGGGGCCTCAATCCAACCAACGCTTGACCTCGAGCTCCAACTCGATGCCGGTCTGCTGGGCAACTTCTGCGCGCACCTCCTCGATCAACGCCAGCACATCCGTGGCCCGGGCAGCACCCCTGTTGACCACGAAGTTTCCGTGCAGGGGACTGACCATGGCATCTCCGATTGAGCGCCCCTTCAGGCCGCAGTCTTCCACCAGGCGCCCGGCCCCGCGCCCACCGGACACTTCCCGGTCAGGGTTCTTGAAGACGCACCCGGCACTGCGTTCAGACACGGGCTGCACAGCGTTTTTTTGCCGCAGGATCTCGCGCATGCGCTCTTCGATGAGAGCCTTGGGCGTTGGCTCAAAGCGCAGGATTGCAGCGGCCACGACTCTTTCCCCCAGGTTGCTATTACGGTAACCGGGCTGGACTTGCTCGGGGGTCAGGTCCAAGAACTCGCCCTCTTCATCGATCACCCGCACCAGTTCGATGTGATCCCAAAGCTCTCCCCAGCGACCGCCCGCATTCATGGCCACTCCTCCACCGAGGTGACCGGGAATCCCCACCACTCCTTCGATGCCTCCGTAACTCAGATCACGGGCTGCGCGCACCAAGGACGGCAAGGTCGTGCCCGCCCAACCCACAAGGCGCGGATCAAGGGCCGGGTCAGCTGGAGCCACTCGACCACTCGGCTCGGCGCTCCAAGCGGATGGATCCTGCTTCTCGCCGGAACTGCCCTCCCCGTTCACATCGGACCCAATGCGAAAGAGTCGGTTCATACGCCCGGTCCCGATCACCACCCCGGGCAGAATCCCATCGGCAATAATCAAATTCGCGCCACCGCCCAGGATGCGCGGAGTGATCCCTCGCTCACGGCAGACACTTACCGCCGAGCGCAATTCCTCTGGGGTCGTGGGCTCCAAGAACCATTCCACACGCCCGCCCACCCGCATGAAGGTATGGGGCGAGAGATCTGCCTCAGGAGTCGAGGCGCAGGGCCAGCTGGCTGAGAAGGTCATCATGGATAGTATCAATGTCGCCCGCACCAAGAACCAAGAGGGCAGCGGGATCAACGATCCCCTGGACCAGTTCAGCTAGAGCCGTCTTCAGCCCTCCACCAGCTGAGGCATCGAGTCCTGCCCGACGCAAGCCCACCGCCAGGTCCTCAGCGCCCGCTTGACGGCCGTCAATGGTCTGCCTCGCACCATAGACATCCGCCACCACCACCCGGTCGGCCCCGCGCAAGGAATCTATGAACTCATTCAGAAACCGTTCGGTACGGCTGGCCTGATGGGGTTGGAACATCACATGCAGAGGCATTCCTGGAAAGACTCGGCGAGCCGCCTCAAGCGTCACGCTCACCTCCGTTGGATGGTGAGCGTAGTCGTGCACCACTTGCACCCCTTGCACCTTGCCCCAGGATTCGAAGCGACGTTTTGTGCCCTCGTAGCGCGCGACTCCCCGAGCTGCATGCTCTGCGAGCAATGCTTGATCAAGGCCACCGCCGCCTCTTGCACTGAGGCCCACGGCCAATGCAACCGCAGCTGCAGCGTTGTCCACGTTGAAACGCCCGGGAACTTGTAGGCGCACAACGCCCGTCGCCCAACCGGGCCCCACGATGCGAATCGAGAAATGACCCCGGTCCTCCCCGTGCAATTCCACATCGTACTCCCGCCCAAGAGTCCAGACTTCACAGCACGCAGCCTCGCGCAGGAACTCGGGCGCGTCTGCCGAGAGCACCAGCAATCCCCTGGGATCAATACCAGCGGCAAAGCGCGCAAAGGCTCCTTCGAGAGCCTCCATGGATCCGTAGTAGTCCAAGTGATCCGCCTCCAGGTTCGTGACGATCCCGCCGCGGGGACTGAGTTCCAGGAAAGTCCGGTCGTACTCGCAGGCTTCCACTGCCATGGGCGCGCCCGGCCTGGGCGCAACTACATTGCAGCCCAACCGCTGGTGCAGGCCACCCACCAAGATGCCCGCACCATCTAGGGGCATGCCCGCCAGGGAGCGCGCCTGGTCCAACCCACCCAAGGCCTCGAACAACATCCAAGTAGTAGTGGTCTTGCCATGGGTCCCTGCCACCGCCAGAGAGTCATTGGCAGTCACGGCCCCAAGCGCATGTTTGTAACGCAACACGGGCACACCCGCAGCCTCGGCGGCCAGGACCTGGGGGTCTGAGTCCGGCACTGCCGCACTGCGGATCAAAGTCTGGACATCACTTGGCCAATGATTCGAAGCAGAAGGACCGGATGCCACCGCGACACCACTGGATTCCAAGGCACTGACAAACGCGGAGGGCATGGGATCATGTCCGCTGACCACATGACCCCGGACCTGGAGCAACTGGCCGATGGCGCTCATTCCTGCCCCTCCCGCCCCCAGCAGATGCACCCGCTGAGCAATGCCCGGGACCAGACGGGAAGAGGTGGTACTGACTGTAGAGGTGATGTCGTTGGAATGGGTCTCTTGCACGGGTCTATCCCAACAAATGGAACCTCTGCACTCCAGCATTTGGTTCTCGTTGCGACAAATTCACCGCTGCCTTATGATTGCGACCATGAACGCCCCTCTGACCGTCGCCTGGACTGGCAGCTCCCACACCTCTGCCCTGATCCTGAAGAGCCTGCTCACGGCTGCTGGGATTCCTGCCCAGGTGGCGGGGGAGGGATTGATGGACGAATTTGCCCTGGCCAGCCGCCTGAGCGGCGGCTTGGGACAGATCCTGGTGCCCGAAGACCAGCTCGAAGAGGCCAAGAAAATCCTGAGCGAGCACGAAGAGCGGGGGGCTTTGCCCGAGGACTTTGATGTGGGCGAAGAGCAGGATCCGTGACCTAGACCAGAGATCCCGCGCACAGCCCCTGGATCTCCCTCAGAATCGACTCGCCCGCATCGGGGGGAGACACCTGCCCCAGGGCTCGCCTCATGGCCGAGCGCTGCTCTTCACCCTTGCCACTGAGCAGCTCACCGAGTTGAGCGCAGCGGTCCTGATTCAAGTCCTGCTCTTGAACAATCAAACAGCCCTCCCCCAGCAATGCAGCGTTGCGCTCCTGGTGACGGTCCGCATGATGGGGATAGGGCACGACTACGGCCGGAGTGCCCACGGCTCCGACCTCCGCCAGGGTAGAAGCACCACCACGGCAAAGCACCAGCGTGGCGGCGGCGAGCAGGGCAGGCACATCACGGGAGTATTCCACAACTTGCAGACCAGGACGCGAAGGTGCGCCTTCGGAAGAACGCTTGGGCCCCACCACTTGGAAGACGCTGATGCCCTGGGCGGCAAACTCATGATCATGCTGGGTGATGAAACGGTTCAGGCTCTGGGCCCCTTGACTGCCACCAAGAACCACGAGCAGTGGCCGGGCGGGGTCAAAGCCCAAGGCCTTGCGGGCGGCCAGGTCTTCGGTTCTTTGACGGCGAAAAGCTGGGGCAACTGGAGCGCCGGTGATCTTGTGTCGTTCTGAAATCCTGGGGGGACAGGTGCCTTCGCTGGCGTGAAACACTCGTCTTGTAAGGGGTGCGAGCAGACGCGTGGCGCGGCCGGAGGTGGCGTTGATCTCGAGCAAGGCAATCGGAATGCCCAGGCTGCGCGCGGCGAGGGCGGCAGGGACAGAAGTAAGACCGCCGAGACCCAAAAGTACATCGCTCTTGTGTGCGACGAGGGCCCGGCGAGCGAGGAGGGCTTGGGGTAGAAGATGCAACAGGACGCGCGCGGTTGAAGGGGCTCCCCCACCCGGAAGTTCAAGACTGAGTTGCACGCGCTCCACCGGTGTCGGCGCGAGGCGTGCCTCAAGCCCTTCAAGCACACGCTGCTCTACCGCACGACCGCTCTGAAACCAAAGCAGATCCAAGGGTGTTGACCCCTTCTGCAGAGCCCAATGATCGAGCAGAGCGAGACCCGGGACCAGATGGCCTCCGGTTCCCCCGCCCGCGAGGGCCAGACGCAGCCCTTGGGTGCTCACCGGCCAGAAAGGAGGGCGGAGGGGATGACGGCTTCGGCGGGGTCCAGGGGAGTGGTCGCTGTTTCGGCCATTGGAATGGAATGCAGGGCAAGGGTTGCGCTGGGATCGGATACCTCCCCTTGCATCTGGCCTCTGGCAGGGGCCAAGGGGGATACCCGGAGCCCCATGGGTGAAGGAACACCTGCCTGTACACCCAGGTTCAGGGCGGTATCGCTCCCAGCGTGCACAGCCTTGGATCCGGGCCTGAGCAATTCCCAGGTCGCGGGCAGAAAGAGCCCTAGCAGCAGAACGCAACCCAGCAAGAATCCATAACGCAGGGGAACACTCATTTCACTCCTGCCCACCTACGACCACTGAGACCTGAGGCCCGCGCAAGTTTGAACGCCCCGCCAGGAGAGTCCTGGGCCCTGATGCCGCTACTGCTTGCGGGCAGTTGCAGAACCTGGCCGACGCGGATGCGATCGGGATCGAGTCCCGGATTGGCAGCCACAATGCTGGCCAGGGTGCAGCCCTGTTGGGTCGCGATGCGACCGAGAATATCACCCGGGCGAACCCGATGGGTGGGGCCGCTGGGCGTGCGCGCCGGAGGGGTTGTCTTGGGCCTGCTACCCTGGCTGGACTTTGACGCTGATGGAGGCGCAGTTCGGGGCAGGCGCAATTCCTGACCCACAAGGATGCGGTTGGGATCCATGCCCTTGTTCAACGCGACCACATCCGAGAGCCGAACCCCTGCGGGACAATTGGTGCTGATAATGCGGCTGAGCACATCACCGGACTGCACGCGATAGACATTCAGGCTGCGAACCCGGCCAGAGCTCTTGGACTTGTCGGAACCCTCTGTGACTGTAAGCACCTTACGAGCTGCTGCAGTGTCAGTGACCGCCGAGACCCGACTCACCAAAGAGCCGTCCCGAGCGGGCAGCATGATTCGTTGGCCCACAAGTATACGGTCGGGATCAAGCCCTGGATTACAAGCCATCACCTGACCGGTAAAGCGCCCGCCGCCACACTCCCTCTCGACTATTGTGCTGAACACTTCTCCGGACCGCACCACATGCACCCGCTCAGGAAGCCTCTGGATCGCCCCGGGCTTGGAGCGCTGATCTCCCACAAGCACCTGCTCGGGGGCCTTGTCCTGCAGGCTGTGCGTAGCCGGACGCTGGGCCCGGGCATGTTCCTGGATCTCGACCGCCCGCCTGAGCCTGGCGGACTGAACGTCAGGAACGAAATGCTCACTGGCCGTGGCTTCTGGGGTACTGCGCATGCCTAGAGCGGGATCCTCGGGCAAAGAAGAATCCTGGACCTGTGGAGGTACCTGTATCTGCGCAGCAGTTGGTGGCTGAACCCGAGGTCGCACACGACGATTGACTGCAACCCCAGGGCCTTGTGCCACCGGATCCTCGATGTTCTCGGGCCGGTCTCCCCAGACCCCGACAGCAAACAGGGTAATCACGAGAAGAATTAGAGCCAGAACTCCGTAGCGTTCGATTTTTTGCATTGGACTAGAGACTGAGAGTGAATATTCGTGGGTCAGATCAAGAGTGTGATTACTTGGCAACACAGACCGGATGGTCCGCGTGAAAGGTCAGGTCGGATGGCTTTCTCCCCGAGCGGCGCCTAGAACCAGGCCGATGGCCAGGCAGGTCGCAAGCAGCGCCGAGCCCCCATCACTGATAAGGGGCAGGGCCATGCCCTTTGGCGGCGAAAGCTGGGTCACCACCGCCAGATGAATCATCGCTTGGGTGGTCACGCCAACAGTCAGACCGAAGGCAGCCAAAGCAGCGAAGCGATCCTTGACCGTGCGCACCAACCGCAGCCCATTCCAGATGAAGCCGGCCCAGAGCCCCACCAACACAAGCACGCCGAAGAGCCCGAGTTCTTCACCGACCAGGGAACAAACATAGTCGGTTTGCATGTACTGCAGGCTCGCGTTGCGAAAGCCGCCCTGCCCCAGACCCTGACCGAAGAAATTCCCGCTGGCCATGGCCTCTGCTGCCCTGGCCACCTGATCATTGGACGCTTCTCCAAAGAACACGGCGAGCCGATCCCGCACATAGCCAAGGACGCTGGCAGCACCCAACAGAATCGCGCAAGCACAACTGACCGCTGACACAGCCAGATGCCGCCCTTGAAACCCGCCGACCCACATGGTGGCCATCCAAGCCACGCCAAACAGAAGGGTACTGCCCACATCGGGCTCAAGGAGAATCAAGATCGTCACCACCAGGCCGGCTACCAAGGTCGGCAAATAGCCTCTGAGGCCATCGCTGACCCGATCCCCCAGGTCCACACAGCGGCGGGCCAGCCAGAGGATCGCCAACACTCTTGCCACTTCCGAGGGCTGAATGGTGAAGGACAGGCCCGGGATCTGGATCCAGCGGCGACTGCCATTGATGGCCACAGCAAAACCCGGCACAAAAACCAACAGCAGCAGTACCACCGCAATCACAGCCAGGGCAGGGATCATCGGGCGCAGACGAGCGAGGCCTATCCACCAGGCGCCAAGCAGGGCCAACACCGCCATGCCGCGCATGACGACAAGATTGACCAGCTCTTCGCGGAAGGCCGCCAAGGGCAAGGTGGTGGCCGCGTGGCTGACCTGCATGACCAGCCCAAGACCCATCATGGCCAGGGTCAAGCAGAAAATGATCCTGGCGGGCTCCGCCGGATTGGCTGCGGGCTTGGGAGCGGTGATGGTGCCTATACGCGAGAATAGACCGAGTTGGATCTCGGAGGGAGCACCCAGGGCTACCGCTGATTGACCAGCTCGTCTCTGAAAGCGCGCCATGGATTCACCTCACCTTGAGCAAGGCCAAACTGGTCAATGCCGCGAGGGCAGCCACCAGCCAAAGACGAACGACCACGGTTACCTCGTGGATCGCACCCGTAGGAGAGCGCCGAAAGAGACCCCCTTCAAGATTGAAGGCATGGTGCAAGGGCGCAATCGTGAAAATCCGCTTGCCTCCGCTGATTCTGAAGTAGACCCGCTGCAGCGCGGTGGAACCCAACTCCGCAAAGGGCACCAGAGCGATCAGAGGCAACACCAGTTCTTGCTTGCTGACCAAAGCCATCCATCCGAGCAAGCCGCCCAGGGGCAATGAACCAGAATCCCCCATGAAGACTCGTGCGGGAAAAGCATTGAACCACAAGAACCCCGCGCAGGATCCCACCAGAGCTCCCCCCATGACGCTCATCTCAGCAGCCTCGGGCACATAGGTCAGACCGAGATAGTCGGTCCAGTCCCAACGCCCCATCACATAGCAGAAAACCGCAAGAGCGCCCCCCGCAATCATGGTGCAGCCGGCGGCCAGACCGTCCATTCCGTCGGTGATGTTGACTGCGTTCGCCGTACCCGCCACCACCAGCCAGCCAACAATCACGAAGATCCCCATGCCGAACACATCATGGCCCAGATCAATTGACCAACCCTTGAAGAAGGGGGGATACATAGCCAGCAGGTTGTAGCGCCCGGACACATGGGCGGTCCAAGCCATGGCGGCCACGACCAACCCCGCCACTACCAATTGTCCCAACAGCTTGCTCTTCTCGCTCAAACCATCGCTGCCGCGCACAGTCAGCTTGAGAAAGTCATCCACAAAGCCCACGGCTCCCAAGCCCGCCACCAAGACGAGCCCCAGAATCACATGCACATTGTCCAAGCGACACCACAGCAAAGTGGTACACAACAAAGATGCCACCAGGAAAGACCCACCCATGGTCGGGGTCCCCATCTTGCCCGCGGCCCGGGAGTGAGTAGCTAGAGCATCAGAATCGCTCTTGCTCACGTCTTCGCGAATGCGGTGACGTTCGAGCCAGGCGATCGCCGGACCCCCCATCAGAAGCGCCAGGCCAAAACCGGTCAGCACGGCCATTGCACCGCGAAAGCTGATATAGCGGAAGAGCCCAAGCCCCGCGTACTCGTGCATCAGGATGTAGAGCATCAGGCCTGCGCGAGCTGCGCTGCCCCCCTGGCGGCTTGCAAGTCCGAGACGAGTTGATCCAGGTGAGCACCACGGCTGCCCTTGAACAGCACCGTGTCGCCCGGGTGGAGTTGTGCGGGCAGAGCCACGCGCGCCTGCTCAAGATCAGCGAAGTAGCACACACTGGCGGGGTCCATGCCTGCAGCCAGGGCGCCCTCATGGGTGTCCTGCACCTTTGGTCCAATGAGAATCAAGCGCTCAAGGCCAGCCTGGGCCAGATCCCGCCCCAGGTCCCGGTGCAATTCCCGGGAAGCCACGCCCAACTCGTTCATATCCCCCATCACCAGCACCCGAGGGGCACCGCCTTCCATTCCCGCCAAGACGCGCAGTGCAGCACGCATGGAACCTGGATTGGAGTTATAGGTTTCGTCAATCAGGCGCATGCCCCCGACTTCAGTCTGCTCACCTCGACCGGGACTTGCAGCCACTGCAGGCAGGCCCACAAGCAGTTCATCCAGCTCCAGGCCCAGACCCAGGCCTGCGCAGAGGGCTGCCAGGACGTTCTGCACCTGGTGATGACCCAGAAGAGGTACGCGCACCTGACGGGGCTGGGCAATCAGGTCTCCAGCCAAGGTGAATACCGAGCAGCCTTCGTGGAACACGAGGTCTCGGGCAATCAAATCGCCCTCATCTCCAAGGCCAAAGGTCAGTACGCGGGCGCGGGTCAGACGGCGCATTCGATTTGTGCGGGAACACTGGGCATTGAGAACACAGAAGCCGTCCGGGCCCAGCGATGCGGGCAGAGCGCTCTTTTCCACAGCCACCCCGTCCTCATCATCCAGTCCCTCTAGATGACTTGGCCCCACATTGGTCACGATGGCGCTGGTGGGTTGAGCCAGACGACAAAGGTTCGCAATCTCGCCCTTGCCGTTGGTGCCCATCTCAAGGATGAGCACATCGGTTTCGGGATCACACCTGAGCAGGGTGTGGGGCACACCGATGTCGTTGTTGAAGGAAGCAGGGGAAGCACTCGGGGTGAGGGAAGTACTCTCGAGCAGTTGCAGAAGAATCTGCTTGGTACTGGTCTTGCCGCAGGATCCGGTGATGCCCAGCACATGTACATCCTGGCGCAGACGATAGGCGGCTCCGATTTCTCCCAGAGCCCGGCGGGGGTTGGCGCAGATCAGAACAGACACGGACTCAGGCAATTCCGGCACCTCGCCCCCTTCACGCAGCAAGACAGCCGAAGCACCCGCCTGAACAGCTTGAGCAACAAATGCCTGACCATCAAAACTCGGTCCGCGTAGAGCCAGGAACAGGTCTCCTGCGCGGATCGAGCGGGTGTCGGTGGAAATGCCCCCCAGGTCCATGCGCTCTGGCCCACGTACAAGACGCGCACCGCTGGCTTGAAGTACCAGATCCAGGGTCAGGTGCGGCAAGACATGTCCTCCTGCAATATCTCTCGAATCAAGGCCCGGTCATCGAAGTCGCGCGCGCCCTCCGCATCCACCTGTTTGGTTTCGTGCCCCTTGCCCGCCACCAGCACGGTGTTGCGCGCATCGGAGAGGATTTCCGGTGCCAGGGCCGCTCGGATCGCGCGCTCCCGATCCAGGTCAATCTCTACGCTGCAGGCGCTGTTATCTATGCCAGAGCAGATGCTCTGGGCGATCGCTTCGGGATCCTCCGAACGTGGATTGTCATTGGTGACGATCAGATGATCCGCCTGCTGACTCGCCACCCTCCCCATCAGAGGACGCTTGCCCTCGTCGCGCTCACCACCACACCCAAAAACACAGACCAGGCGTCCGCCTGCTGGCTGGGATGCGCGTAGAGCCCCAAGGGCCTGGCCCAGAGCGTCCGGGGTATGCGCGTAGTCCACCACCACTCGAGCACGTGAGGAGACACCCCCATGAAGAGGGTCGCCGCCAGCCCCAAGGACTTCCATTCGTCCTGGGGCTGACGTGCAGGAAGCAAGACTGGCCAGCGCGTGATCCAACCTCACTCCCGCGACAAGCGCGCAACCAAGTGCCGCCAGTGCGTTTTCCACATTGAAACGACCAAACAGAGGAAGACAAATTTTCTGTTCAGAGATCCCCATCCCTTGAACGCAGAAAGTAATTCCCTGCTGAGTCGCTTGCAGCGCGTACGCGCAAAGGTCGGCACGCTGTCGCGTGCTGGTTGTCAGGATTTCGGCACCGCGCTCACGGGCCAAAGCAGAAAAACTCGGCCACGCGTGGTCGTCCAGATTCCCAATGGCCCGTGCACCCGGCTTGAGAGCGGTGAACAAACGGCCCTTGGCCGCCTGATATGCCCCCATGTCTCCGTGGTAGTCCAAGTGTTCGCGGGTCAAGTTGGTGAATACCGCAGCGTCGAAGATCAGACCCGCGTGACGCTCCTGCACCAGAGCGTGCGAACTGAGTTCCAGGATCAAGCAATCACCACCCAAGTCTCGGTGCCTGGCCGCGAGGTCGACCAGAACGGGTGCAGCGGGGGTGGTGTGACTGGCCGGCAGCCAGGTGTCGTTGGCCAGACGATGACCGGCGGTGCCCAGGACTCCCGGGCGCATTCCATTCTGTCGAAGGATATGGGCCACCAGATGGGCGGTGGTGGTCTTGCCGTTGGTGCCGGTGATACCGATCACGGTCATGTCCCGCGCCGGGTGATCAGCCAGCAGGTGACAGGCCTCTCCAAGAGCCGCGGTTGGATGGGGATGAATCCACTGGACAGGAGCGTGCGTGGCGTCGAGAAGGCAATCGCTCAAGACCGCCTCAGCACCGTTGCGCCGGGCGTCCTTGACAAACCGCTGGCGCTCGACCTGGCTGTCCGAAAGGGCTGCGAAGATATGACCTGGGGCAATCTGGCGCGAGTCCAGCTGGGCCGCGGACACCTCGGGATCCGTACCACCTGAGTGCAACACACCGCCGATGGCCTCGACAACCTTGGAGAGCCTCATCGGATCTGCCTCCAGGGCTGTTCGTACAAGTCAAAATCCTCGACGATCAAGTACTCGGGCCCGGGCCGGGGCTGATCACGTTCGCGGTCCAGCGAGAAAGCCTGACGCAAGAGGCGCACCGCAGCTGGGCCCGCCGCATCGGCCCCGTAGCGGGACCCCTTGCCGCGCTCGTCCACAACCACCAGCACCAGCACCATTGGACCGTCCTGAGTCAAGCGACCCAAGAGGCACATGGATGAGGTGTAGCAGGAGTAGTCATGGGAGCGTTTGCCCCGCAGGGTGCGGAAGCAGGAACTCGAACAGGAGCTGCCTTCTTGGCGATGATGCAATTGGTGTTCCGCTTCCAGGTGGGAGCAGGGCACGCCCTCTTCCTTTTCGGTGGTGCCGGTCTTGCTCCCGAACCACGCAAACTCATCCAGGGCACCGCCGCCCACCACGCGCGCGCCGGTACCGCTCATGGCACCCATCCGCATCATGGCCAGAGTCTGCTGGCAGGCCTTGGATGAAAGCACACGCACTTCAGCTTCGGGCTCAATGGGCCAACGCTTGCTTCCTTGGCTCACCTCACGCACCATGCGCAGGGGCCGGTAGCCACCACCCCGGGCGATCGTGGCCAGGGCACCCGCCTGCTGCCAAAGGGTTACCAAGGTCTCGTGACCAAAAGAAACTGAAGCGTGTGTGTAGGTCGGACTCCAGCTACCTTTTACCAAAGGTGGCAAGAAACCCGCCGACTCGGGGCCCAGCCCCGCGCCCGGAACCCGGCCCAGCCCACATCCCACAAGCGCGCGGCGGAAGACCCGCGGCTCGATGCGACGTCCGATTTGCACCATTACCGCGTTGACCGAACGAGAGAGTGCTTCAGCTGCACTGATGGAATAATCCTGGGGAGCCCCCTGGGCCTCACGAATCCTCCGTCGGGCACGGCCATCCAGCAGCAGGATGCCATCAGGTGCATAGGTACGGAACATCTCATCGTGACGCACCACACCAGCGTCCAGGGCGATGGCCATCACCAAGGGCTTCATAATTGAGCCGGGTGTAAAACGAAACTGGGTTGGAGCGAACCCGCTGACCGCATAGGAAGACTCAGAGCCCACCGCCAGCACATCGCCACTCTCCACATCAAGGACAATGCCCATGATCCTGGCAGCTTCAGTGCGCTGAAGAGTTTCGCTCAATTCCCTATGCAGTGCCTGCTGCAGATCAGCCCGCAGGGTGCTGACCACCGAAGGAGGAGCCACCGCCGGGCTTGCGTCCCGATAGAAATCAGGCAGGCCGCCCTGTTCGCGCCAGGCACGCGCTCGATCCCGGGCCACGCTGCGGCGATCGCGCACATAAGTGCGGCTAACCTGCTCAATGCGATCCTGCCAAAGTGGCTGGGCCAACAACCGGCCCGCCAGATACTCCAGCCCGGACCAGGGCCGGGCGTTGTTCTCCAGGTCGTAGCGCCGCGCTTCCAACGGATCCAAGAAACCGCTCCAGGGCAGGAGCCAGGGCTCTTGGTGTCGTTCGCGCCTGGCCCATTTGATCGCATTTTTCGAACCTTGAGTTCCCCAGTGGCCGAGCACAGCAAAGGAGTCCGGCAACGAATCTTTAGGTCGGGGCTCACCCATGGGCACCGTGGCATCCCCTTCCGCACTGGTTGTGTGGCGACGCTCCAACAAAGACGACAGGCTGAGCTGCCAAGAGTAGATACGCTCCTCCGCCATCCACTCTTTGATGGTGGCAGCGCTAACGGGATTCACCCCATGGACCACCACGCGGTGCTCGGTGGGCATCCACTCAGCCCACAGGGCGTCGCGCAGCATGAGAGCTTGATCCCCAGAGATTTGACGGCGAAGCTTGCTCGCGAGCGCCGGAGGCAGAGCCTCAAGTTCCACCCTGTTGTCCTCATCCAACAGCCCGAGAGTTTGACCGATGCCATTCAGAAGATGCTTGGTCCAGCGCTCGGGATGGCCCACGCCTCCCTTTCCCAGAGCTTCCATGCGCTGCGCTTCGGCCAAGAGCAGGGTCGGCGCCCAGGCCAGGGTGAAGTCGCCGCTGGCTTTGATGGACTGCACGGCGATGCCCTGCACCGGGCGCGACAAGAGACCTGCGCCCTCTCCAATCCAGCTCCTAAGCGATGCGGCCTTTTGCGCGCCAAAGCGCAGCATGTGCGGCTCTCTGGGGGCCAGCCAGCCGCCCTGGGACGCGACCCCCTCGGGCAGAATACGATCCATGACAGCCGCGGCGGGGACAAGACCTTGAGGCATCTGAGCAAAGGCCGCATTATCGAGCAAGTTCGCCAGCCCCTTCGCAATGCGCCAGGGCGTGTGCACACGCAAGAGGGCGCGGGGCGAAACCGAAAGGGTGTAGACCTCCACCGACCGAGCCAGAGGCGCTCCATTTCGATCGAGCAGCCAAAAAGCTGGAGTCGGGGCTTCGGTGCGACGATCAGTGCTCGGCTGCTCTCCCGGTTCAAGCAGACACAACCGCGTGGCCGCGCCGGCGACCAACACAAAGGCAAAGGCAAAGAAGACAAAAATAGGCGCCGGGTGCAAACCAGATACCGATTCAATTCTCTTGCTCAAAGCTCTGACCCCTCTTTCATTGGATCTGCATTCCACTGTTCGCGGGCCGCCAATTCAATGCGCTCGTTCTCTTCTTCTAGATGGGCACGCTTGAGCTCAAAGGCTTCGCTCTCTTCAGTCAGTCGATCGAGCTCACCAGCGTCCTGATGAATCTTTGCCTGCAAAAAGGCAACACCAAGCCCTGCAGCCAGGACCAGGGTCGAACAAAAGAGAATCCCCAGGGCGCGCCTCACTCTTGGGACTCTCCAGGCTGTGGATTGTCTGCTTGCCGCTCTCGCGCCTGCTGATCTGCGGCAGCCTCCTCTAGACTTGACTCCGGCTCCACGCCGATCCTCAGCGCGGCCCGAACGCGCGCACTGCGTGCCCGAGGATTACTGCGAATCTCCTCCCGGCTGGGCTGCAAGGGCCTCGGAGTGAGCAATTTCCAAGCACCACGCTTGGCACCATCGGCCATGAATCGCTTGACCACACCGTCCTCCCCGGAGTGGAAGGTAATCACACACAAGACACCCCCCTCGGCCAGGAAGAGCTCAGCCCCGTCAAGGCCTGCGGTGAGTTCGTCTCCCTCTTCATTCACCGCCCGGCGCAAGGCCTGGAAGACCCTTGTGGCGGGATGCAGCTTGCCCCGGTGCCCCACAACCTGCTCTATCAGCATGGCCAGCCCCAGAGTTCGCCGGAAGGGCGTGGCCCGCCTAGCCCCGACAATTGCCTTGGCAATGGCGCGTGAACGGGTTTCGCCTCCTTCGAAGTAGAACAGATCCGCCAGATCGCTCTCGTCCCAACGATTGATAATGTCCGCAGCAGTGCGCTCGCGGCTCGGATCCATGCGCATGTCCAAAGGTCCGTCCAGCTGAAAGGAAAACCCTCGGTCAGGCCGGTCGAGCTGGAAGGAGCTTGCGCCCACATCCATCAGGAGCCCGGCCGGCCTCGCGACACGGAGCTTCCGCAACAAGCGCGGAAGTCCGGAGACCCTGCAGCACGCAATGCGCGCCCGATCTCCAAAGGGCGTCAGGCGCTCCCGAGCCACATCCAGGATCGCAGGATCCTGGTCCGTGCCAAGCACGGTGCAGTTTGGCAGTTCCTTCAGCAGCTGCACTGCATGCCCCCCGGCACCCAGTGTTGCATCCACGATCAGGCTCGAGTTTCCAGTGGCATCAACGCTACCCCCCAGCAGCTCCACCACTTCCCGAGCCATCACCGGGATGTGCACATCGTCGTATCCCATGGCAACCTTCCAGGGGTCCGGTTGGGCGGCTTGCACCCTCAACCCCCTTGCCCTCCAGGTTCTTCGGTACTGTTTGAATTGAATTCTATAAAGGCCTTTTCACGATCCGCTTCATCGGCGTCCCAACGTTCTGCAGCCCAGATCTCAATTCGCTCCCCCACACCGACCTGGACCACATCACGATCGATCCCAGCAATCTCGATCAGATGCGCTGGCAGCAGGAGTCGACCGGAGGCATCCAATGTGAAGTCATGTCCACTGCGCAACATGGCGCGTTGAAGGTTCCGATCTCCGCGCGAACCGTAGGTATCCATGTTGACCTTCGAAAGCGCCTGGCTATGCCCTTGTCTCGTGAACAGGTCAATGCAACCATCGAATCCTCGCATGAGGACGCCTGCACGGTTGCCCTCCTCATCCAGAGGCAGCAAGGCCTGAAAACGCTTGGGCAGGAAGACTCGGTTCTTGGGATCCACCGGGTGGCGCGATTCACCGATGAACAGGGCCGGGACCTGCCCCTCGGAGCGCCCGTCCGCGCTCTGCCACTTTGCCCCACTTGATGCCATATCACTATTCAACCCCCCCACTACCCCCCAGGCAACCCCTCGCCGTAGATTCGGCCAACTTGTCTCAGATTCGAGACGCACGGCCCGGGGGCCTCCCTGAGAGGGTCTACCGGATATTGTGGGCGAAAGACAGGAACGAGGGCCGCAGCCCCAAGATCTGGGCATTGGACCTCCAGCTTGATCTTGGAGCTTATTTGACCAGCCAGACCCCCGGGGGCCCTTCCCATTCAACGCGACCTCTCTGGGCGGGAACGGCCCTTCTCGGGAGCCTCCTGGCAAGTTGACCCCCTCAGGAAAGATCCTGGAGGCGAGTATCATCAATAGGAGCGCCAAGGTGGTGAGGGGCACCTTCAATCAAATCAAAGTCCCCAAAGCCGCCATCGTATGGTGCCCTGTCAGCCCGATCCTCCCCGATGCCGCTCCTCCCCGACAACAGACAATCCAGCACTGCTCACCTGGCCCCCCTCGATGCACGGCCTCTGACTGTTCTGTTTGATGTATCGAACAAGTGCAATCTGCGCTGCCGCTTTTGCTACTTCAGCTACGACAGCGTTTTTCACCGGCCTGCGGTAATGATGTCGCCTGAGACCTTTGAGCGAGTTGCGAGCCAGGTCTTGCCCATGGCGCGTGTGGTCTATCTTTCTGCTGGGAGCGAGTCTCTCATGAACCCCGACTTCAAGGATCTCCTGCGGATCTGTGCGTCGTACCAGCCGCCCATGACCAAGCTGCTAACCAACGGAGTGCTGCTGGATCGGGAGACGATTGACGCTCTGATCGAGCATGAATTGACAGAGCTGCATGTGTCGGTGGATGCGCCCAATCAGGAGACCTACGAGTATCTGCGCCGGGGCTCTAGCTGGGATCTGCTCAAGAGCAACCTGGCCCTGCTACAGCAGCGCAAGAAAGATGTGAATTCCCCAGGTCCTCTGCTGCAGTTCAATGTCATTTTGCTGCGCTCGAACTTGGATCAGCTCAATGACTTTGTGGACCTGGCCCTTGAATGGGGTGCAGAACGCATTGCCTGCCGCCATCTGATGCCCTACCAGGGCCTGGGAATGGATGAGGAGCGCACGGACCGCGACCCGGAACAAGCCAACCTCTGCTTCTTGAAGTTCCTGCAGTACGCCCAAGCGAAGGGCGTGATGGTAACCAGCTTCCCGGACTTCTATCACGTGGACAATGAGCCCTGGAACATACCCGTCCAAGCCCTTGACCAACTTGCTGAAGAAGGTGAGATGGCCAAGGCGGAGCTCGACGGCCCGCTCGGCCATTGGGACACCCCAGCCGACAAACTCAGCTTGGTGACTGAGAGCGTGGATCTGGAAGGTTGGGCCCTTTCGGCCCTGGGAGCCTGCACGGTGGAGGTTTCCTGCCTGATTCCGGGAAAAGAGACCGCAACGAACGGAACAGGAACTGCCCCACCAAAGGCAGAGCCTCACTCGACCTTGCTGGGACGCGCGACCTTCCTCAACGCCGTGCGACCGGATGTCACAAACGTTCACAGGGGGCTTCCAGCCGCCTATCGCTGTGGTTGGCGGTTTCGTCTGCAAGCCCTGGACCTGCCAACCGGCGTGAGAGCAGATGCCACGATCCTGGTACATGTGATCGGCCCCAATGGCAAGCGACGAGAACTCGGGCAGCGCGTAATCAAGTTCTCTTTGGGTTCCGAGGCTCGGCCACTCCTCTTCTGTACGAAGCCTTTCGAAGATGTCTACATTGACCCCGAAGGAAATGTCTACCCCTACCCCGACTGCCAAACCGTAGAGCCCTTCGGTTCCCTCGCCAAGTCCTCAGACTTTCGCTCTATTTGGTTTGGAGTCCAATTCGAGAATCTGCGACGCCGAGTACTGGACTCAAATCCTCCGAGCATGTGCACGACCTGCCCGGACTTCATCAACCGCAATGTAGATGACGCCCGATTCTTCGCAGCGCGTGATGTGGAACCTGCCCTGAGGCGACCATTGGGTTTCTTGGATCAACCCGGCGCAACCATTGATACTGAGCTCACGGCCATCAAGTTGCGGGGCTGGGCCTTGGCATATGGTGTCATGAAGAGTATTGATCTTTACCATGAGACCGACAGCGGACGCTTGCACCTGTGTAGCATCACCCCCGGTACAGAGGAGCGAGCGGATGTGGCCGCCGCATATCCGCGACTGGCCAAAGGCCAGCAGCCTGGTTGGTCACACGACCTGCAGCTTTCACAGTTCCCGATGAACGAAGCATCCAACCTCGTGGTCATCGCCTCCACCGAAGAAGGCACGCAGCACACCTTGGGCTCCTGCGCCGTGACTCCGCGCTACAAACCATGAGCAAGACCGGAATGCAGACGCGACCTCTTGACTGACAACTCCTCTGTCTCCGAAGGCGCACTGATGTACTGGGTTTTCAATAATTGGCACTACCAGGTTGCTCCCGTGATTCAGCCTGCCCCGCTCTTGGACATGACGCCCCAAACTCACGGGGATCTAGATGACACGGGCCTGCCGTTCATGCAGTCCCTTGTGGATGTTCCCACTGGCATTGAAATCGTCGTGCTCGGCAAGGGCGGGACCGTGCCGGACTTCTGCTGGACCGAGATGGATCGATCTGGGGAAGGCGCCCGACCCAGGCAGCCACGGCAAGGGGTGCCTAGGGGGCGTCGTCAGAGACCGGCGCCGGACTCCCAGAGTCGTCTGGAGCCCCCCCATCCCCGTTCACCGGGCCCCCATGATCCAACAGGCTCTCGGGGTCTAGCTCGCTGCCAGCCCCATCGAGCAGGGCCTGGAGTTCATGACGCAGGCTCTCCATACGCTCGGGGACAAAGTCAAACACCTCCACCCGATGCAATTCTTCAAGACGAGGTTTCTTGACCATGAACGCCTCGCCGCCCTGCTCGCGCACCACGCGCATGACCTTCAATCGTCGCTTGCGCAGAAGCAGCAAACAGACCACATAACGGATCTCCTGCAGACGGGTTTCCTTGCGTGGGGCGAGGGCATCAAAGAGCTGGTCGAGCACCTCAAGGTCCATTCGCACGGCCTTTTCTACCACTTCCTGATGGCGAGAGGACCACCAGAACCGTTCCCTGGAGTCGGGTCCTGTAGAGGACCCAACAGCGGGTCTCGCAACCGAGTCGGCTTCGCTCGCCGGCATCGCCCCAGGCTCTGCGGAACGCTCGTGGCCAGCGCAAGGCTCGCCCCCAAGGCCGTCCCCAGCCTTGCCCGCCTGCCAACAGCCCACGCAAAAGTCCTCACGCAAAAGCCCCTGCTCGGCAACCTCCAGCACCGACTGAATCGTCTCGTGATGGACGAACTCTTTCTCGCAGGCTGCGCATCCGCCGCCTCGACGTTCTACTTTCCACTTGGCCATGGGGCAGGTGAGCATACCGGTCCCCCGGGTCGGGATCGAGGCCTGCGGCTTAGGAATCTCCCCGCTGGGCATCTATACGAGCCCTGCCATGCAGATGCCACCAATCACGCCAGGCAGTGGTACCGCGCAGGTCACGCATGCCGGTCAGGTCCGACAGGGATCGATAGACAGAGCGGGTGTGGCTCAGGTCCGTCGACCGCAAGATGCGCTCCAGGTGATTGATCAGGGCTGGAACTGCGCGCACATCCCCCAAGGACCCGAGTCCCATAGCCGCAGCCTTGGCCACGGCGGGGTCGGGGTCCACTAGAGCACGACTCAAGGCACCCAGAGCCCGGTCTGAAGTGACCGCACCCGCCCCGCCAAGCCTGCGGCTGCGCTGAGCCAGGGTCAGGGCGCAGTGCTTGCGCACAATCCACTCGGGATCGGAATGCAGCAACTCAACCAGACGCTCCTGCACTTCAGCTTCGAATTCCGCTCCGTGTGGCAAGCGCGCCAGTAGTTCCACAGCCCGGCCGCGAGCACTCCAACTATCCGTGCGCAGCAAGTGACTGCTGACCGCCTGAACCCCAGCCGGGCCAAGCCCCTCGAGCACATCCCCAGCGATCGCTGGCCCTTGCCCGTTACCCATAGCCATTAGCTCTGCCATGGGTTCCGCCACAGGGGCTCCGATCTGCCAAAGCTCGCGCTTGATCACATCGTAGCGACCGGGCTCAGGAGAGCCCCGGCGGGTGAAAGAGCCTGCCTGCCATGCGGCGAGCAGTTCCACCATCAGATTCTCCACCAGGAACCGGGTCAGACCCGGATCATCCAGAGCCATCGCCCGCTGCCGGGGCCAGTCGGGAGTCTGGTTGCGCCAGGCAAGCATGAGTTCCCGGTGCGCCACAGGAAGCTTGTCCAGATCCGTGCGCGTGACTACTTCGACAGGCTCCTCTTGGTTTGTAGTCGAACCACAGCCCACCCAGGTGAGGCAGACAAAGAGAATCAGGAGCCCCGTCCATTTACATTGATATCGATTCATCGCTTCGATTCCTCATCTGGCAAGCCCAGGCTAGAGCGTGGAGCAGCCTTGAGCGCTTCATCCCAAGCGTCCATTGTCTCCTGGGCCATGCGTTCCTCAAACCACTCCTCCGGCGGCACGTCGGGAGCACCCTCCCGTAAGGTACGTCCATAGAGAGCTTGAATGTGCTCTACGGTCTGGTCAAAGAGATCTCCCTCTGGATGGACTCTGCGTCCCAGGATTTCCAGTAGTCCGCGCTCCCGGGCCAGACGGTCCAACACAGCAGTGAGATCATCCTCGTCACCCTGCTCATAGAAGAGCACGCCTTCCCCATCAGAGAAACGCTCGGCCAAAGCGTCCATCAGGGGCAGTACCAGAGGCAGCCCAAGGGCCTGGCCTTCACTGGCCACCAGCCCGTGGGATTCAAGCGCCAGGGACGCGACTGCGGCCACATGCACCCGGGTCACGGGGTGCTCGGCCAGATCTTCAGGAGCGTAGGCCCCGTAGGTCTCGATCCAGGGCTCGGATTCCCCTGAGGCGAGACCTGCCAGGACCAGGCGCACGCGCCCTTTCAGACGGCGAGCGGCAGCCTTGAGCAGTGAAACACCCTTTGCGTCATCACTCAAGCCCCATGCCCCCACCAAAAGGGGCTCTTCTCCAACCGGAGGAGGCAGGGGATCTCTTGGCGTCAAACTAACCGGGGCCAAGGGCGGAACTACGATCAAGTGATGCTGGGGAAGGCCCAAGAACAGCAATGACTCCGCGTGGGCCATGCTGGGCACCAGGATGCACCGAGCAGCATCGAGTTCTGCAGCTATTGCTTGCATGCGAGTCGCCGCACTCAGGGCCTGTTCTTCCGGCGGCAGCCAGGGAGTGCGCGGTGGAACTGCTGCTGCGCAGAGGCTGCACGCAAGTGGCGCAAACTTGCGCTTGCAAACCGCTTCCTCGGTGGGATGCACTCGCCAACCCAACAGGCAAGTGGCGTAGTGATCGTGTAAGGAGACGAGACTCGGAATCCCGGCCCGCGCTGCGCGCCGCACCAGATCTGTGGACAATCGCACCCAATGGTGCACATGCAAGACCTCGATTCTGTGCTCTACCATCAACTCCACAGCGACCCGGCTCGTGTTCGGCGCCCGATGCTTCTGCCAGTGATCGAAGTAGGGATCACTACGCTCTATCTTGACCACGCTGAAACTATTGCCGCTGGCCGGATCCTGCTCACGCCCACGGCGCACAGACGGTGGATGGGAAAACTCCAAGGTGCCCGCGATGACCAACACCTCATGACCATTGGCTGCGAGAGCTCGCGCAAGAGCACGGGTGGAGAGTTCGGTACCTCCCACCTGTTCCGGTGGCCAACCATGCACGGCGAGGGCGATTCTCACGAGGAATCCTCCTCGCTTGACAGCAATTGAAAATAGACCTCTTCGATCCGTTGAACGGTTGCATCGAAGCTGGGCAGATCAGGAGCCCGGGGTCGCAGGCTACGCGTCCCCTCAGGATCCGCACTACGCTCACCCAGGACCCGGGCAAGATCAGCCGCATCTCCAAGATCAAACCACCAGCCATCGCGTCCCGGCTGCACCAGTTCGGCCATCCCACCGGAACCGGAAACCAGACAGGGCACACCCATCGAGAGCGCCTCAAGGATCACCAGAGGGCGATTTTCGAGCCAGATGCTAGGCACAACAAGCAGATCCGCACCGGCCAAAGCCGCTTGGACCTTGTGCGGGGCGAGGTGCTTGCCAACCTGCAGGCCCAGTTGCTGCGCTTTTTGCACAAGGCTCTTGTGGTAGCTCTCGTCGGATCCTTCAGGGCCAAAGATGCGCAGGTCGATGCCCGCTCGCTGCTCTGTGTTCAGGCGGCCATAGGCTTCAAGCAAGACATGAGCACCCTTGGCAGGAACCAAAGTACCAAGGAACAGAACTGCCAAGGGACCCGTGCGTTCTTGCGGGTGAGAAGCCTCATACACGTCGGCTACCTCGACCCGTTGCACACCAGTGGGAAGAAACTCCACACGCCCAGGATCCAACCCGAGAGCCAGGCAACGCTCTGCCAGAAATTGACTGGGAGCAAACACATGCCGGGCATGACGCTGCACCGCTTGCACCAGGGCCCCTGAACGCGCTTCCGCCGCGTGTGCCCACGTAGCGTGGCTCTCCTCATCGGGAACTCTTGAAGCGTCCCCATCGCTCTTCGCCCCGGCATCTTTCGCTGCGGCGCCTGCCCCCACAGCCCCCGACTTACGCGCAAGCCGCGTCACTCTCGGAGCCAGATCGAGACCCGTCACTCGGCGTACCGCCCCCAGCATGTGCCCCACCACGCGCGCTCCCGCAGATTGATTCCAAGGTGTCTGGGCGAGACAAGACCCACAGCGATCAAACTCCACCGTTTCGCACAGCCCTCCATCCACATGCAGCAACTGACCCATGCGTGCGCACTCAAGGCCAAAGTCATGCAGAGTCATGACAACCCGCGCGCCACTGTCGGCCGCCTGCCCAAGACAACCCACGGACAAGTACATCAAGTGCTGCACATGCACAACATCCGGTTGCACAACCTTCAGCACCGAAGCAAAAACCGCTTCCACCGAGGAGTTCTGGTAGGTCTCATTGAAGGAATGGTAGAAGAGGTTGTTGATGATCTCATGCACCTCCACCCCGCGGTGCACTCGCCGCACCAGAGAGTAATCCCTCTGACTCACATCCTTTTCTGCACAGCAGACATGGACCTCATGACCCCGAGCAACCAACCCCATGGCCAGGGCCTCGCTATAGCGCTCGGTTCCCGCGGAATAACTCGGGGGATAGCGGTGCGTGACAATCAGAATCCGCATGGGAGTCCGAAGTCTAGGATCCCCGGGCGCCCCGATCAGCCCCCTGCAGCAGGTTCTTGCTCTTGGTCCGTTCCAGATGAGCTCTCAGCCGATGATTCGAGGCGCTTGGCCAGACCTTCAAGCCCGGTCTCGTAGTCCCCGCCGAGCATGGCATCAAAGGCACCGACGGCTACCATCCAGCGAGGCATCAATTCGTCGAACTCAAGGTCCAATGACCAAGTCACCTTGGTGCCCTCTGGTGTGGGCACGAGACGGATTGAATCCTTGGCTTCCATGCGCTGCTCTCCGTCGATGAACACCAACTGGAAGCGCAACTCGTCCTCGGACGAAGCCAGCACAGTAAGAGATCCCTGCTTGAGGGGGCCTTCGCTGTCCCATGACCACTTCATGCCCAGGCCCGGGTCGCCCTCAAAAGTCCACTCAGCTTCTGGGTCGCGCTCGTTCGACCAGGCCGACCACTCGGGCCAGGTGGAGAGGTCCTCAAGCGTCGCCTGCAAGATGAAGGGCGGCGCGGCAATGGTGCGTGAGCGTTCAACCCGCGCGGTCTTGGACAAGAACAGACCTCCGCTGAAAAAGACAACGACCAGGATCAGAATGAAGGCGATGAAAAAGGTGAGGACTTTCTTCATGGTCCCAGGAAGATAGCGCATGGGTACGCCGCCCATGGTGGACTGGTCTGTCTTTCTTGGGCAGGCTGTCCCAGACGCCTATCCGAGCAGAGGGCGCACCAGCCTGAACAGCCCGCCCAAGGCCCAAGAGAGCCATCTCGCTGTCCCGCGCTTGCCCCCCGCATCCGGGGTCAAAGTCAAGGGCCCCGCCACCAGGAGCTTGCCATCCCCCACAACACGCGCGGCCTGAACGGCTGCGCGCTTCGAAAGGGTTTGGGGCACAAGTGCCACAGCCGCAGCCTTGCCGCGCATCCAGGACAAGAAGCCACGGTGACGCAGAGCCAGGGCAAGGTAAGCGAACTCGTAGATTGCCTGGCTTGGGAGGGTCAAGAACAGGGCGCGCAGGGAGTAGTTCTTGAGCAGATAGAGCGGGCGGTTGCGGGCGTGCAGAAAGAACCTCTGCGCCGGATAACGCGCACCAGAACGAAAACTGACCCCAGAGGTGCCCTCGTCATGGAGAACAGAGGCTCCTGGAACACTCAGGATCTTGAGACCGGCGGAACGCACCCGGTAGGACAGATCCAGGTCCTCAAACAAAATGAAATAGACGGGGTCAAAGGCTCCAAGTGCCTGGATCCGATCCCGATCAACTAACAAGCAGAGGGACACCGCCCCGTCCACTGGTTGCAGGGGTCCATGGTCACCGGCCAGGGCTTCCTCGAGAGGTCGGTACCAGTTGCGCAGGCTGAAAAGCCCCGCATGGTGCAGGGTTCCTCCGTCGTAGTGCACCCGGCTGGGATCGGTAGCAAAAAGGCTGCGGGGCTGGACCAAGACAACCGCGGGATCCGTGGCGGCGGCGCGCACCAGCTGACCCAGTGTTTCCGTTTCCAGGTAGCAATCGTTGTCCAAGCACAGGACCCAACGGTTACGGGCGGCTTCCAGGCCCAAGTTCCGCGCTCCTGCGGGGCCAAGATTCCCCCCCGCTTCGATCAGGCGTACAGGGCCCCCGTAGCGGGCTGCGATCTGATCGCTACCATCGCTGGAAGCGTTGTCCACAACCAAGACCTCGTCGGGCACGAGGTCTTGTGAAACGACCCTGTCGAGGCAACGTTTCAGGTAGCTCGCCCCCTGATAGTTGACCACTACCACTGACACTGAAACCTGCGTGGGATCCATGCTCATTTGAGGGGCAACTCAAAGTCAGAATGCCGCACGGGTACTCGGTGGCGCAGGCAATAGGGCAGGTTCCAAAGAACAGAGAAGGACGCCCGCATCAACACCCAAACAGCCCCGGGGGTTTCCCGCAGGCTGCGGCCGATGCCAATCGTGCCCACAGCGTCCGTCACTGCGCCTTCGTCCTCTTGGGCCCTGCCGCGCAGCAAGACCTTGGTCAACACCAGCCAAGGCATGGCCAAAAGGTCTTTGAGGGGCGCGTATTTGAGCATGGACAACCAAGCGTTACGCGCATGGTAGAACAAACTTCGCTTGCCCATCTGCAGACCGAAGGGAGTCTGATGAAAAGCCTCGACTCCTGGATACTGCAAGACTCGCTTGCCCAGGTTGAGCAACCTGCAGGTCAAGTCACGCTCGTTACCATAGATAAAGAGGCGCGTGTCATAATAACCAGCAGCGGCAATGTCGGCCTTGCGAGCCAGGCTGGCGCAACCGCGAAAGGTACTCATGTAGCGCTCGGTGTTGATCGCAACTGAGTTCTTGTAGGTCTCGGGCATGCCAGGCTCCAAGATCTTGGTAGAGATCACGGCGGTGCTCGCAGGCTCTTGGTCCAAGCGGGCCAGGGCCCCCTCGAGCCAGCCGGGAGTCAAGACAACATCGTCATCCAGGATCGCGATCAACTCGCCGCTGGCGCTTGAAAATCCCAGGTTGAAGGTCTCGCAGGCCCCGTACTTGTCGTGAGGCATGACGATCAGGCGCACCTCAGGGTAATCGCTCAGAACACGCTCGGCGGTATCGTCGCGGGAGGCATTGTCCACCACCACGATCTCATCAAAGGGCCGGGTTTGGGCACGCAGGCCGGAAAGGTTGTCAGCCAGATCGGCGGCCTTGTTCCAGGTGCTGATCACTGCGGAGACGCGAGGGCCTGAGGTGCTGGAATCAGGCGCTTCGGATAGGGTCACATCGGGCAGGGTTTGTAACAAGCGCACCACTTGCACACAGAACGGGCTTGCCTGGGCCGCAGGCATATCTACAAAGCTCTCGACTCGCTCGACCCCTTCCAGATCCACCTCTGCACCGGCGGCCAGGTCCACGTGCTGGGACCACTCCCCAAGGCGCGCTTGCTGACTGGCAAAACACCCAAGGGCCTCGTCCTTTGTGTCCGCCACCGATGAAACATCCAGCAGTCGGTTCGAGTTGGGCGCACGGTTGATGCCGTAGAAAAGCACCCGAGCCCCTTCGATCCCTGCCACAGCAGCAGCCGAAGCCAGAGATGCAGCCCTGTGATCAGGATGTGCTTCCGTGGGCGCGGGCAGGTAGAAGAGATCCGCCCCACTCGACTCAAAAGCACGGCGTAGAGTCTTGACGAGATCATGGGTACGGCTGACTTCCCCGTCTGCAAGCCCCAGACCCTGCACCTCGCCGACCCCCAACAGGGCCCCCGCCCTGCGACTCTCTTCAAGGCGCGCGCTGCCCTCCAGGGCAGTCAAAACCAATACGCGGGTCTTGTCCCCCTGCTGGGCATGCAAAGCCAGAGCTCCGCCACAACCCAAGACCTCATCGTCTGCATGGGGCGCGACCACAAACGCGCAGTTCGACACCGGACGCAGGGGTAGCAGGGGAGGAAAACCGTCCATCAGGATGCGCGCTTGCGCTGGGCCGTTGCTGCATTTGTGCGCCGGCCCCGCTCCGCTTGCGCCATCTCATGGAGCAGATCCGCCAATCGTGGCGCGTGCTCAAAAACCGTGGGCAATGACTCGGGAACCACGGAGGCCATAGCTCTCAGGCGCTCGGGAAAATCCAGGACCTGTTGCAGACTCGCCGCCCAAGCTGCTGGCTCCGCAGCTGGCAACACCTGCACCACATCCGCGCCGTGCCGCTCCTGGGCAGCATCCGCGGAGGAGGCCCAGACGCTCAATCCAAGGGCAAGTCCTTCGTCCACCGCCAAAGAGTAGCTTTCCGGAAGGCGTGAGGGGAGGGCCACCAAGTGAGCATTTGCCGCAGCGGCTTCAAGCGCCGCCGCGTCATAGGGACCACCCAAGGTCATGGACACCTCTGGCGCTGCAGCACGCAAGCGCTGGTCGAGGCCCTCTTCGGCTCCACCCAAGGCGATCAGCTCAACGGTTCTCGGCGGCATCATGGCCAGGGCCCGGACTAAATCGAGAGTTCCCTTTTCCACGCTGCGACGGCCATGATGCAGGATACGCAGGGGTCCACGGCCTGACCAGGGCCGAGGGGATGGAGCCTCACCTGGAAAACTCGTGCACAGACCCGGGGGTAGGATGTGCGCCTTCTGACCGAGGGGAATCAGATCTCCCAGACGCACCAGATGGGTTCGACTTGGAGTCAAGATCAGGGTAGCGGCAACGACTTCGGCCAGGAAGACCTCTAGCCGGTTGCTGAGCAGACCGCCAAGGCGCTCCTCCGAAATTCCACGCGCCAAGGGCGCTACGCAACGGACGCAGGGTTGCAAGTCACCCCAGGCCAAGTCCAACGCCGAGGGGCAGGTGATGCTGCAATCAGGCGGAGTGCGAAAGGACCGAGGACAAAGGCCCGCAAAGTCATGCAGGCACAGGGCCACCGGCGCGATCTCGTGCAAGCGGCTGGTGGTCTTTTGATCGAGATTCCAGGTGTTCTGCACCAAGATGGCGTCCGGCGCGAAGCAGCGCAGGTCCCGCGCAATGCGTTGAGCCAGGCGCGGGCGTCGTCCGTCCGGTTGGAAAGCCTCTTCTGGACTGGCGGCCAAAGCGACTTGCTCAAAGCCGTCACTGGAGGTCTCTTGATCCGGCTGCCCGGCGAACTCAGCTGGACGCCCCGTGACCAGGCGTACCTGATGACCCAGGGCCGCCAGACCCAGGGCCTGCATGTGGGCCACGCGTTCGGTGCCGCCCTCAGAATCCGTCAAGGCGAGACTGGAGAGGATCGCAATCTTCATGCTGCCTGACCTCCCTTGCGTTTCGCTCCAAGCGCCGCGTCCAAAGTGGACCCATAGACTTGACCGTGAAAGCAGCCTTCAGGTGCTCGGGCCATGCTGCGCGCACTGAATCGTTCGAGCAAGCGCCCCTCGTCACATTGGGACTCGTGGCAAGCAAGGGCGTCGCGCAAGATGCCCCATGCTTCTGAATCAAGAGGCATGGCGGTTCCCGAGGGCATGCTGCTCCAGACCTCAAATGTGCGCAAGGCCGGAGCCCCATGCCCCATGCTCGCCAATGCCCGCCGGGTCAGTTCAGCCACTACTCTGTGATCGGGGTGTGCGTCCCCGGACCAAGGGGTGTAGATCACATTGATGGGCTCCTGCACCATGAGGCGCACAAGACGCTGTTCTGCCCATTGGAAATCTCGCTCGGAAGGGACATGGCCCTCAGGCAGATTCCAAGACCAGCGGGCCAGCTCGGAGTTCGGTGCCAGGACCTCAAGGCTGCTGGCCAACTCCGCTTCTCGGCGGGCGATCAGTTCCTGATCCCGTTGCCCAGCTGTATTGCCCAAGGCACCATCAAAGACCGTCAGCAAACTGATACGGTCCCCACGCCGGGCGTGGGCCAGAATGGCAGCGCCGCAGCCCAACACCTCGTCATCAGGATGGGGCAAGATGAAGAGCGGAGCGCCCGCAGGAATATCGAAGCGACTCATGCGCTCTGCCTCCAGGCGCGGATGTCCGACCAATGGACTCCCCCTCGAGCAGCGCCGCGAAGGGTATCGGACAGCTGGGCATTGACTGCACCAAGCCCACTGAAGTAACGCGGATCCGGCTGAGCCCTGGGACCGCCCGCTTTGGTGAATGCGAAGCAGCGATACACGCGCAGGTCCTGGGGCGCGAGCACGCGCAGATAGACTTTGCCTTCAAAAAGCCAATCGAAGGTGCGCTCGGGAAAGAACTGGGTGCCCCCCGGCAATACCGCGCCAGCGCAAAAACCAAAGGTCGGCGCCAGGGACATCTCCACCAACCAGGGACCACCGGAAGGCAGTTCCAAAGGAGGAGCAGTATGACAGGTGCCGAGATCTCGAAATTGGTGAGCGGGACGGCCCACCTTCTTGGGCTGCCAGGTGCGGGCCCAACTATCGGCAAATCGCACAAGACAACGTCCCAGCCAACTGGCGTGGCGAGAGAGATAAAGTTCGCGCGATTCGCGCCAACGGGTACGTGGATCACCTTCAAAGGCCTCTCCCGTACCCGAACAACGAGCGCCAAAGTGCACCGCCTCGGCTTTGGGCACGAGCACCGTGCTCAGTTCCTTGGCATGTACGCGACTGCACAGGTCCGCATCTTCGTAGTAAAGAGGGAAACTCGGGTCGAGAAGTACACCCAGGTCTTTCAGCAGCGACCGACGCATGAGCAGACAGGACCCCGGCAGCATCTCGCACTCCACGGGTTGTTCGGTCAACCAACTCCTCCAGTCCTTGCGCGCTCGACGGACGGCCATCCGACGCGCAATCCAAGGCCAGCGGCCGGCGGCCAGATCGCTCAACTCTGTGCGACCACCGGGCAGCAGCGGCGTTGGCAAGAGAAATGTGCGGCCCTCGTCCAGCCAGGTGCGAGGGGCCACAATGCCCGCCCGTTGATTCAAGTGCAAATGTGCCACAAGCTGCAGCAAGCAGTCCTCAGCCAGAAGAACATCAGGATTCAGAACCAGCACCAGGTCCTCGTCAGAGCCCACCGTGCCCTCAAGGCCCCGGGTCATACCTCCGGCGTAACCATCATTCACGGGGGAATGCACAATTCGCACTCCATCCCCCTGAATAGCCTCCAATTGAGCGCTCTGGTCCTGCTGCCCGGGCTGGTCCACCACCACCAGATCCAGATCCGCGGACGCGCCCACCCGAGCCCAGGATTCCTTGACCGATTGCGCGCAGGTGCGAGCCAGGGCACCTGAGCCGTAATTGACGATGATCGCGGTCAACTTCACGCCTGGGCCTCCGCGGGGTCTTGAGTTCTTGTTCCGGGCAGGGCCGCTGCGGGGCTCCCTGCATCAAGCGTCCAACGGTGAGGAATCCTCACCAGGCCGAGCTCTCGGGTGCCGGCGGTCACAAGAAGATCACGCGCTGTGGGTCGTTCGTGATGGCGATGGATGCCCTTGGAATCGAGCAGATGCCCCACCGGGGTAAAGCGACCTGCAAGCAGAGGGAAGCAGGGCAATTCAAGGCGCGCCACGCCGCTTGAGCCAGTGACCACGAGCCCGTCGAGTTGCGTACCGCTGGCCGCCACCAAGGTGCGATCTTGGCGGGTGAAGGTCACGCCCAGTTGCAGGGGCTCATCGCCCGGATTCTCCCAATGTATGTCAATAACAAGGTCTTGGCCGCTTTCCAAGGTATCCAAGGGACCATCGCGCTGAGTGCCCAGCACCTCAACCCGGGTGATTCGCGGACGATCAGGGCCAGGGTCCGTGGAAGCATCTCTGTCCACAGCTCTCTCCCCAGCGCGATCCCCATACCAGGCGGAGTACAACCCGGTCACCCGCGCGGGATCCCCTTGGGCCAGGCACTCTCCCTCTTGCAACCAAAGGGCCTGATCACAGATCTGGCGAATGTCGTAGAGACTGTGGCTGACCAGCACCAGGCTGCCGCCGCCTTCGCGGAAGGCAGAGACTGCGTCCACGCAACGCTTTTGAAAGTCCAGGTCCCCCACCGCCAGAACCTCGTCCAGGATCATCAGCTCGGGCTTGACCGCCAGAGCAGTGGCGAATCCGAGGCGCATGGCCATGCCCGAAGACCAGGTACGCAGGGGGGTATCCGCCGCCGCCCGCACACCAGCGAATTCCAGGATCTCTTCGGTCAGGCGCCGCATTTCCCGACGGCCACAGCCCAGCAGGACGCCGGTGGTCAGGGCATTCTCACGACCGGAGAGGTCCGGGTGAAAACCCGCCCCCAGTTCCAGCATGGCAGCCACGCGGCCCTTGACCCGCAGGGCTCCCTCAGTAGGCGGCGTTGCGCCGGCGAACAACTTGAGCAGCGTACTCTTGCCCGCACCATTGGCACCCACCACCCCAAGTGCTCCACCCGGAGGCACAGTCACATCGACGTTGCGCAAGGCCCAAAAGGGAACATGAGTCTTCATGCTGCCAAGGGAGAGCACCTCTTTGGCACGCGCCCAACCCGAGGGATAGGTACGCCAGGCCTTGCCCAGGCAATGCGTTTCCAGAACCGGTTGCTGCGCCATCAGATTTCGTCCAGGATCAGGGGTTCCAGGCGAGCCAGAGCAATGCGGCCCAGGACAAGAGCACCTAGGGAGTAAGGCACCAACGTGGCGAGTGCTTGCCCCAGAGGCGGGCAAGGGACTTCCGGTCGACCCGCGCAAAGCACTGCGCGCCAGGCGTCAAGGAGACATGTGAAGGGACTGGCTTCAATCCAGGGCAACCAGGGCTCGATGCCCGCAATGACCTCTGGTGACGCGACCCAGAAGACCGGCGTGGCCAGCATCATGGCGGTCAACAAGAGCGGCAGGACTTGCCCCACATCCCTCAAGCCAGCGTTGAGTCCGGCCACCGACCAGGCGATGCCCAACACCAGCCCCAGATGCAGGATCAGGATGAAGGGCAAAGCCAGGGCTGCTGGATCCCAGGGCAGATAACCGCTGAAACCACCAAGTAGGATGACCACCAATGCCCCGCCGCCCAGAAGCAGCGTCGAGGAAAGGCTCGGAACCAGAGGCAACAACTCAATCGGGTAGGCGAGCTTGCGCACCAGTTCGCGACCCTCAAGCAAACTGCTCGCGCCACGTGTGGCGCACTCAGCCACGCTGCTCCAGGCCAGTGTGCCCACCAACAGATAGGCGCTCCAGCCAGCTCCGTCCGTGGCACCGGGCAGCTTCATGCTCAAGAGAGTTGTGAACAAGAATCCATAGACCACCAGCAACATGGCCGGTTGCGCGAAGGGCCAAAGGGGGCCCAGGACGGTGCCCGCCACACGACCCCGCAGATCCCGGGCGAGACCTGTCATGAGCAAATCACGCGCATGCCAGATCCGGAAGGGTGCGCCGGTGACCTGCCGTAGAACCGACCCCAAGCCAGTGGCTGAAGGGTGGATCCAGGTGGAATCGGGGGTGGAGGCCATGGGAGAGTGCCCGGTGGGACCCGGGCCATGGCTCTCCTATCGACTTTCCTGGGGACTCAATGAGCACCCAGGCCTGGGATGCTCAATCTGAAACACGCCCCAGACCACGAAGGGACGCGGTGGGCTGACCTGCCCTCCCAGGGGGCACCCCTAGGGCACCAGGTAGGCCCGGATCTTGGCCAGCAGGTGTCCCGCCCGCTGGGTGTCGTCGTCCACGCGCTTCCACTGGTCACGCTGGTTGTCGAGACCCTGGTAGCTCTCGTTGATCTCACGCTCCACACGGCAATCCAGTTGATGCTCGCCAATTCCCAGGCTGCGGTACTTGACGATAGCTTTCAGGCGAAACCCTTTCCCATAGAACGGACTACGGGATTCATTCCAGCCGCTGACAACCTGTCCCCTTCCAGGAGAGCTCTCCCGCCCGAGGGGGTAGCCCAGGTCCACCATGGACATCATAATGACCTCGTGCAGGACCTTGGCGTTGGTGACCTTGACTTCAGCTTGGGTCCACTGGTCATCGGGGGTGGAAGCGCAGGCAGCCACCAGAAGCAGGGGCAGAATACGGCCTAGGCGAAATCTCGAGCTTCGTGCTTGTGTCATCATCTTTGGTAGCCCTGCTCCTCTGGAGGATCATTCTTGTCTCTCAACACAATCCGCACGGGAACCTCCGAGAAGGGGAAGGCCGCGCGAATGCGGTTCTCGATGTAGCGTAGGTGATCCTTGCCGATCAGTTTCCGATCATTGACGAAGAGCACAAAAGTAGGGGGATGAACTCCCGCTTGGGTAGCGTACTTGAGACGCGCACGCTGGCCCCTGGCGGAGGGGCCCCGGGACTCCAACGCCTTGGCCAGAACCCGGTTGAGTTCCCCCGTACTGACGCGCTGTTCGGACTGGCCATGCAATTCCATGGCCAGATCCAGCAGTTCTCTCGCACCTTTTCCGTCCTTGGCGGAGAGAAAGGCGATGGGAGCCCGACTGAGCCCGGGCAACTGGGCGTCCAGATACTCGCGGAATTCCTCGGGGGCCCGGTCTTCCACCAGATCCCACTTGTTGGCCGCCAGCACCACAGGCTTGTAGTGCAGAGTGGCGTAACGAGCCAGGGCCTTCTCGATAGCCGAGAGGGGCTGGGTCACATCAAAGAGCAGGATGACCACCTTTGCCCGCCGCACGGTACGTCGACTGCGGGACTCTCCGAAAAACTCGATGGCATCCGCCAGCTTGCTCTTCTTACGCACACCGGCGGTATCGATCACAACGAAGTTCGTACCGTCACGCTCGAAACGCACATCCACCGCATCGCGGGTTGTACCGGGGATTTCCGAGACGATCATGCGCTCTTCCCCGGCAAGGAAATTGGTCAGGGTGCTCTTGCCTGCGTTGCGTCGACCGACAATTGCCAGCAGCATGGAATCCTCGGGGCTCACCGGTCGCTGAGCTGGGGCATCTGGAAAGCGCTCCCAGAGCAGCTCAGTCAAGGCACCCATCCCATTGCCATTCTGGGCACTGATGGTGATGACCGTCTCACCCACGCCAAGGGAATGAAAGGCCGTCGCTTCCCAGTCACTGTCTTCGTGCTCGCATTTGTTGGCCACCACAATTACTGGAACAGACACTCCGCGCAGCAACTCGGCTACCCGCTGGTCAAGAGGCGTCAAGCCATCTCGCGCGTCCAATAAGAACAACACAAGTTCTGCCGAGTCCAATGCGGCAGACACTTGATCCTCCACATCCTCTCCAAGGTCATCGCGATCCACAATCCCCACGCCACCGGTGTCCACCACCTCGATCCAACGGGGGCCATCAGGATTGTCCAGGCGGGCGGGCACGGACACCCTGTCACGAGTCACCCCGGCGGTGGGTTCCACGATGGCGATGCGACTGCCACAGAGGCGATTCAGCAGAGTCGACTTGCCCACATTGGGGCGCCCCACCAGGGCGACCTTGGGCAGACAGATGGGAGTCTGTGGAGTGGTCTGGTTCATTGGATTCCAAGGGACTTGTGCACCTGGGGAACCACGCGCACGGTCAGGCCAAGGTCACGGGCATCTTCCAGCACTTCCGTCAGGAGTTCCTCATCCGGGGCACTGATCTGGCGACAAGGGGTTACTGGCTGCAGAAAAAGGGGCACAGCGGGGGCCGACTGGGCCAGATCCTCAAGAATGACCTGGTAGTCCTGGGCGCTGCGCCCAGCACTCAAGATCAGTTTTGCGCAGGCATCGTGTTCCCGCACAAGCCCCAGACAACGCCGCCGGGCCAGGCGCCACTGCTCAGGCGTCTGGGGATTCTCTTCGCCCCAGGGTCTCTCCCCCAGGGGTCCTTCCACATCAAGAGGCACGGGAGACCCCATGTCCTGGTAAGGCTTGAGGTCCAAGCTCACGTGATCCACCTGCTCCAGCACAGCAGCCAAAGCTTCGGGGTGAGCGCCGGCGGTCTCCAGGTGCAAACGGCGCGGCCCCTTGATTGCAGCCAGGCCACGAATGAACCCGGGCCACATGAGAGGCTCGCCCCCGGTGATGCTGATGGTGCGCGGCTCGCGGGGCTCTACGCTCAAGATCCATGTCAGGACAATGAAGGGCGAAGCCCACAGATCATGCTCTTGAGTGCCTTGCAAACCAAAGACCCGGGCAGGCCCCTGCCCAACTAGCCAGGACTCGGGCGTGTCACACCAGCTGCAACGCAGTGGGCAGCCCGCTAGACGCACAAAGACCTGGGGTTCGCCGACCCAAGAGCCTTCTCCTTGAATCGAGGCAAAAACCTCAAGTAGCGGGGCGGCAGCGGAATCTCGCGTCGCATCCATGGCAGGGTATTCCGGCTTCAAAGGAATCGCCGGCGGTGGGAAGTGCGCTCGTTCAGGTCGGAAACCAACCCGAAGCAGGCGCGAAAAACGCAGAACGCATTGCGCGTCGCTGCGGTGAACCAGATCTTCTAGCCCTCAGAAGCCTCAGGGACCTCATCGGAACTTTCGGGTGCAGCAGCGCCCTCCTCTCCGTCCTCAGTGACGACTTTGGCGGTCTTGACCTTGATGCGTGTACGTACCTTGGGAAGCCCAAAGGGGGAGCCGTCTTCCTCCAGCTTGCCCTCACGGACGAGTTTCTGAATACGCTCAATGCGGGTAAAAACCGACCTCTCACCGACGAGATTGCTTGCGCCGCGCAGACTGGGATGGATGGACATGGCTGGATCTTGTTTGGGGTGTCTGGGAAAGGCCGCGGCCAGATTGAGCCGAGCAATTTAGCGACCTGGGGCCTTGGGCGCAAGCATTCCCATGGGGCTCAGGGGGCAAGGCACCCCCCCGGAGGCCTGCTGGAACTATTTGAGACCCCGTGGGCCGGGCCCTAGGGCAGGACCCGGTGGATCGGAACCACATAGGGATCGGGCAGAAGGCGCCCGCTCCCCCTTGGATCCGGCACCTGCTGCAGTTGATTGATCAGGCTCTTGAGCTCCGCTGCAGTCTTGCCAGCTCCCACCACCAAGAGGATCTTGCCATGGGTCAACAGAGGTTGCACCGCGGGCAGACCCGCCTCGATCAAAGTGCGATAAGTCGCCTGGGCGTAATTCTGGAATGTCTGACGCTGGTCAGCGTATTCCACCGCCTGCACAGTGTAGTGATTGCTGGGATCACGCAACGCCGCATCGGGAGCGAGAAGCGATGTCGGAACGATTGGCACAGAGGCCTCTGGCGAATCGACAGGAGAACTCTCACGATCCTCTTTGGGGCGCGGATCCTCAAATGCTGCAAAGTCCGTGCGCATGTTGGAAGGCGTTCCTGAATTGCTGTTCAATCCTGCCGCAACAACGCCTGGGCTTGCTTTGGTGTTCTGCGTCCAAGGACTGTCCCCGCCCGCAAGCAGCCAGCCAAGGCCGAACGAGATGGTCATCAAGAAAACGGCCGCAAGCAGAAAAGTACCCAGGCCAAGCGGCAGGACAACCTGCCGGACCTGTCCCTGTGAAGCGCTTGCGGGATTCGCCGATTGAGACGAGTGCGCAGCAACAGGAGTCACTCCCGGTGGCACCAGACCACCCATGGATTCACCCTGGACTGTGCTCTGATTTTCATGACCCTTCTCAGGATCTGACAGCAGGGAGCCCTGGCTACCCCGCTGCAAGGAAGGATTCGCCTCGGCCCCCTTGGATTGGCTGACGGGCACCACAGAAGCTCGCAGGGCTTCCAACATATGGTCTTGACGCTTGGGCATGGTGATTCGCTGGGCTATGGCACAACCCCGCACCCCGCCCAAGATGAAGAGCCTAGAAATCCGGGGGGCTTCGTTCAATGGGCAGAAACCATGGGGCCCCCTGGGCTCCATTCGGTGGATTATCTGCCAGCAGGGCCCACGCCCGAACCACTCTCCTCCCGCACCGACGAGTGGACATCAAGGCCCGCCAGCCGCCAGGAGGCACCATCCTCCCGTTTCCCCTGCCCGGCAACAATGGTGGCCAGGCCCGTATAGCGCACCCTCCGGGCGTGCTCATGGCCGAAGTGGACCACCACCCCCCCCACAGCCCATTCGATCTGAACCCCGAAGGCAGGGCGCCCAGACAGGCTGACCCGAGGACGCAGCTCGGCCTGAGTGATCTCCAGGCTCTCAACCCGCCCGCGAGCCCCTCCCCCCTGATCCGCCTGCACAAGACTTCCAAGGATGCCCTGGTAGAGGGAATCGAGCAGTTCAGGCTCCACGCTGGAAGCGAGCAAGCGGTAGATGCCCTCCTCGGTTGTGCTGTCAAAAGCCGCATATACCCGACGCATGAGGGACTCACTGATGACCAGGGACTGGCTCTCCCCAGGCAGAGCAAGGGCACCCGCGCCGTTGGTGCTCCAGACTCCAGCCAAGAGAATCCCCCCCAACCCAATCATCAACGACCGCCCCTGATGACTGCCGAATACACTGACTGCCAAACCCGCAGCCAGGCCCAGGATCAAGAGGGTCATGCTACGCAACACAGGTCGACTACGCACCTCCACGGGCGCTACAGGTGGCAGGGCAAAGGTGTCGCTCAAGTTCCGATGCCAGGTCCAACGGGGTTCCTCAGCGGTCAAGGCCACATAGTCAAACGAAGCCGCGCCAAGCAGATGCACGGGCAGACGTGGCACGCCACCCAGAGAATCTTCAGGAAACAACGACCACTCCAAGGAGACCTGATTGGGAACCTCAAGCAACTCATAGTCCAGCTGCAACAGCAAAGACGGCTCGACACCAAAGGCGCCTTGGTAAGCCCCCAGGTAATCTACAGAGCGCACCTGAGCAAGCACACGCAGCCCGTTGACTTCAAGCGCGGCCATCTGGGGCAAGACCCCGCGAGCTGCGCTGAGTACTTGAGCGCGCTCCACTTCGGTCCAGGTCACCCCCGGCGGCTCTTCCATACCGAACCAATCCCAAAGAACACTCTGCTCCCCATTGAGCACTGCGCTCAAACCGCCCCCCTTCAGGTGCAGTTCCAGGAAAACCGGAGGACCTGGATGATTTGACGTCGAATAAGTTCCACTCGCCAATACAGCGAGCAGGCACACGCCGCTCAGGATCACCTTGTGCCTCCGCCAGACGCACCCTCTCCACCCGACTCAGCCCCAGACCCGCCCGGCTCCAAATCAGCCTCAGAAGGCAAAGTCTGCAGCAATAGGCGGGTCTGCTCTTTCCAACGGTCGTCCTCTTCCGACCGCAGATAGGACTCCAGTACCTGACGTGCGCTCTGGGCCCGATCTGCGCGCACAAGCGCATCGGCCAGCCTCAAGTGCAGGGGCTCCGGCAACGAGATCCCATCCCTGCGCAAGTCGTCCAGCACCCATTGCCACTGCTCCGCCGCAAGCAAGTAGTTCTGCTCAGCATGGAATGCATGCCCACGATAAAGATGAGCTTCAAGGGAATCAGGGTCATGGGTCAAAGCCTGGTCCAAGAAAACCCCGGCAGCCAGAAAATCCCCCTCTTCAATGGCAGCGACGCCTTGGGCAAGTGCCTCTGCCGCCCTGTAAAGGCGCAATTCGTCCAGGTCGGGAGCAAGCTCACGGACCCGAGCGAGGACTGCTTCCTTGGCCTTGGGATCCTGCGCTTGACTTATCTCACTGGTCAAGCCCGCCATCAGCTTGCGAGCCTCAACTCGCAGGACTTCGGCGGCACTTCCAAACTCCTGGTCCCCAAGGCCCAACTCTCGGGCGCGCAAGAATGACTTGATACCCAAGGACCTCTTTCCCTGGGCCAGCGCCACGAAGCCCGCACGCTTGTAGTGGCCGGCAAGTTCCATCTCCATGGGACGGCCCAGAAGCAGAGCCTCTTCAAAGGTCCTGAGGGCATCGCCCCACTCCCCATTCAAAATCAAGGCGTCACCCAGAAATACCAGCGCGTCCAGTTCGGAAGGTTCCGCCAGCACCGCGGCGCGCGCATGCTTGAGGGCCAGTTCCCGATCGGTGCCCAGATGAGAGCGCCCCACCAGTAGATGTGCCTGGGCGAGAGCCCTGCCCATGAAGGGCAGGTCGGGGTCCAAGGACCTGGCCTGTTCCAACAGTGCCAGGCCCGGTCGCGCACCACCAGGACTGGCGATCAGCACCACGCCTCGTGCGCGCAGAAGTTCCGGAACAGGATCTCCAGGGCGCAGGGCGGCAGCGGCCAGTTCTCCCTCGGCGGTCTGCAACATGCCAGCCCAGGCGTGGATCTCAGCACTGGTGGCCAAGACCCTTGGATCGTCGCTCTGGACCCGACGAGCTCTGGCGAGAGCCTGCTCAGCCCCATTCATATCCCCTTCCAGCAAGCACAAACGCGCCCGCAACAAGTCTCCTTCGGGAGCTGCGGCCAGGGGCGCTGCCTGGGACACCAGGGCACGAGCATTGTCCATGTCGGCCCGATCCAATGCCGCGCGAGCCGCAATGACCCGAGGATCCTGGCTGCGAAGGATACGCGGGGCAATCTTGGTGGAATCCCCATCCCGCGCCTGGGGAGAGTTGCCCTGGGAACAAGCACCCAGAACCAGCACCAACAGAAACGGTGCAAGGCACGGAACGCCGTCGAGAGGAAATTGCTGGGGTCGCATGGGTATCAGATAGGGTCGCCGACGGGAAACCACACAGAAGGATCGCACGAAGCCCCTGGGCAAGACAAGCGTCCCACGCGGGATCCTACCTCCGGAAAGAAGGAGAGGCTACGGACCGCTTCTCTTCCTTGGCGCGACGGCCCGCCCACGGTTATGGTTGCCCCTGTGAAATCGGTCCGCTTCGTCACATTTGGCTGCAAAGCCAACCAATACGACACCCAGGTCCTGCGAGAAGCTCTGCTTCGCCGAGGCATGGAGGAAGCGAATTCCAAGGCCGACCTGATCGTGGTCAACACATGCACGGTCACCGCTGAAGCGGGACGCAAAGCGCGCAAGCTGATACGGCGCATCGCCCGGGAACAACCCACGGCACGTATCTGCGTCACGGGATGCCTGTCGGAAAGTGAACCCGAAATCCTGCGCACCCTGCCAGGTGTGCAGTGGGTGCTGGGCAACGGCGAGGCAAAGCGCCCGGTAAATTTTCTCCGTGAGTTGGGACACGAGGTTGATCCCGAAGAACTTGGCATCCCCTCCGGCGTGACTGAATTCAGCGGCCACACCCGCGCCTTCTTGAAGATACAAGATGGCTGCGACATGGCCTGCGGGTTCTGCATCATTCCCAAGGTGCGCGGTGCCAGCCGTAGCCGACCGGCAGCCGAGTTGTGCGCCGAAGTGCAACGCCTGGTACTTGCGGGGCATGTGGAAATTGTGCTCTGCGGCATCCATATCGGCCACTGGGGCAGGGACTTGGATTCAAACCTGGCGGAACTCATGGAGCAACTGGTGGACATTGAGTGCGAAGATCGTGAGGGGCGACCACAGCCCTTCCGCCTCCGTCTCTCTTCCATAGAAGCCACCGAGGTGGACGCTCATCTGACGAGTCTGATGGCCGACCGACCTGACCGCATCGCCCCCCACCTGCACATGCCCATGCAGTCCGGATCAGATCTGGTTCTGCGTCAGATGAATCGCTGGTACGACCGGCGCACCTATCTCGATGCCTGCGCGCGGATCCAAGCGCGCCTGGACCTACCGGCCTTCAGCGCTGATGTTCTGCTGGGCTTCCCCGGCGAAGGCGAGGCTGAATTCGCAGAGACTCTGGCGGCCGTAGAAGAAGCGGGTTTCGCCCGACTGCACGTGTTCCCCTATTCACCACGCCCCGGAACGGCTGCTGCAGAACAAAGCGACCGACCTGCCCCAGAACTCGTGCGCGAACGACGTGCGGCCCTGTCGGAGATGGCCGCCGGGGTGGCCGAGGCCTATGGGCGCTCACTGATCGGCCGGCGGGACACTGTGGTCCTTGAGGGATTCGTGGGCCTGTCTGGACGCTACCAGCGAGTGCGCGTGGATCCCAAAGAACTGACTGGCCTTCCCAAGGCAGTGGATGTGCGCCTGGCCCAAGACCCCACCTCGCCCCTGAGCTTCCTGGGCCGAAGCCCCCTGCCCGTGGCTTGACAGCCGCCTTTCCCCTAGAATGTTGTCGGGCCTGCAGCGTGGGCCCTTGGTTCCGTCCTTGCCATGTCCCCCCACGATCCGCCCTCTGAACTCGCCAGCCTTGCTCGCGCCCTCGCACGCGAAACCCAGCGCAGGGGGTGGCACGGCCAGAAGCAAACGGAAATGGCCCCCACCGGCCCTGAAACCGATGCCGGTTCCATGCCAGGTGCGCAGCCCGAGGTGAGTGCAACCGGAGATCCGCCCGGAGAGCGGGATCCAGCAGATGCCCTGACACGAAACCGACAGGACGCCGCCCGGGCAACAAATCTGACCGAGCTTCAGCGTGGAATCGAGGCCTGCCGGGCATGTGATCTGTGCCAAAGCCGAAAAAATCCGGTCTTCGCCAAAGGGGATGGCTCCTCCGGAGTCACCTTCCTCAATCTGGCCCCCGGAGCGGCGGAAGAAGCCTGCGGCAGCCCCCTGGCGGGCCCCCCAGGGGACTTGCTGGACAAAATCATCATCCAGGGCATGAAGCTGACACCCCAAAAAACCGCCCTGGTCAGCCTGGTCCAATGCCGGCCACCCGAGGACCGAGCCCCCACCCGGCAGGAGGTGGAGCTCTGCTCCCCCTGGTTCCAGCGCCAGGTGGAACTGCTCAAATCCCGGGTCCTGGTGCCTCTGGGGGGGCCCTGCGCTGGCTCGCTTCTGGGCCAGAACCCTGACCTCAAGAGCCTGAGAGGCCGAATTCACCGGCCAGAGGGCCCCCCCGTGGTGCCCACACACCATCCCAGGGAGTTGCTCAAGACCCCTGCAGCCAAGGCCGCCTGCTGGGAGGACATCCAACTCACCATGAAGGAGTTGGGCCTGCCCTTGGGAACCTGAAGGGGATCCGCCCCCCCTGAACGAGCACCTGCCGGGGGGTAACCGGCCCCCGGGCCCCGGGTAGGGGCGGTGCGGGTTGCCCCCGTCAGCAGAGAGAGCTCAGCGTGAGCGTTGACCCTCCCTGCCCCCAGGGGTATGCTCCCGCTCCTTCTTTTCCAAAACCAATCAACCCCGCGGCCTGTCCGCGGGGGCCCCACCCAGGCCCTTGGGTCCTGCGCGCCAGGACATTCTTGGGCTCCAACCGGTATCAACCCTCGTGCCCGGGCCGCGCCGCAAGCTGCGCATCCCCCGCGAGTATCGGTCCTGGGCCGTTCCTTACCAGCCACATCACTCACCCCGTTGACAGCAACCGCTGCTTCCCACGAAAGAGAAGCAGCGCAACCTCCGACGGGTTCTCTTGATTGCTGTGCGTACGATTCTCTTCGTGCGCGCTGCATGCTTCTCCCCCCATCCCGTGCACCGAACCAGTCGGCGCTCGCGGATCCCCTTCTGTATTTCCTTGAGGTCGGTCCCGCCGACCCCAGGTCACCCACCCCCCCCAAGCCCCATGCGGTTCCGTAACCGTTCAGCGATGCTTCAAATTCAGGCACCGGCCTCTTCTCTTATGGCCCCCGTGGCGATCCTCACCCTGATCGCATCCTGCCAGTCTCCTCAACAGGAGGGCGCCAACGCCCTGGTCACTACGGCCGTCCTGCCTGAAGTGACGCAACCCATCAAGACCGAATCACCCCCAGCCCCGGCCCAAGATGACGAAGCTATGGACCGGGTTGCGCGCCGACGGCAAGCACGCTTGTCCATGGCACAGGATCTGGTGAATCAGGCGGTTACAGAAATCGACCAGGCTGATCTCGATGGAGCGGCCCTGAGCTACAGCCAGGCCCTGCAACTCGACCCTTCCAACGCAAGCGCCGTTGAAGGACTGCGCCGGGTGCAGGCTCTTCTGGGAGACGAGTTCTCCGAGTCCATCGACGCCTTCGACAATGCTGGCGAGCGAATTTTGGTTCAACGCCAAATGGCCCGCTTGGAGGCCAGCGAGCACGCGCGCAAGGGTGATAGCGCAATGCAAGCCGGCGACTTTGACGGAGCAGTAGAGCACTATCGCATGGCCCTGGCCGTCCTGGCCTGGACCCCCGCCATCGCTCAAGGCAACCTGGACCGCTCACTGCTTGAAGGGCGTCTGCAAGGGGCGCAAAAGGCACGAGCCGATGCTGAAGTGAACAGCGCGCGCCTCGCCAGAGAGGCTGCCGAAACGGCCACAGCCCAAGCTGAAGAGGAAGAAGCGGCCCGGCGTGAAATGCAACTGGAGCATTGGTACGAACAGGCCAACCAGGCCTTCCTGGCGAACAAGTACAGCGATGCTGAAAAGTGGTGCCAATTGGTCCTGCAACGGGAGCCTGACAACAAGTCTGCCCAGGATCTCTCCCGCGCCGCCCGAGAGTTGCGCCACGTGACCACCGATGAGCGCAACCGCAAGCACTATCGCGAGCAGTGGCTCAAGACCATGGACGAGTTGGGCATGATGGATGTGCCCCAGATCGACCCGCTGGTTTTTGATATGGACCGCTGGCGCGAAGTGGCCAGCCGCAAACCGATCTCAGCCAGTGTGAGCACCGCAGGTGACGCCGAGCGCTCAGCAATCATGGGGCGCCTCGACGATGTGCGTTTCGCACCGCCTTTTGACGAGGATCCTCTCGAATCCGTGGCCAGTTACCTGCAGGACCTGACAGGGGTCAACTTCCATGTCAGCGCACGAGTGCGCGACGAACTGGGCGAGGACGAGACCACTATCAACCTTTCCCTGCGCACCGAACGCAGCGTGCGCAAGGTGCTGGACTTGATTTCAGAAACAAGCGAGAGTCTGCGTTGGACCGTCAAGGACGGAGTCGTGCGTTTCATTGTGGCAGACGAACTGACCGGCGGTCAGATCCAAGCCAACTACAAGGTGCACGACCTGATCAACCCGATTCCCGATTTCCCGGGCCGGGACATCAACGTCTCCCCCTCAGGCGGACTCTTTCCCCCGGATGAGGACCTGCCAGAACGCGAGACCAACGTACTGGCTTCTGATCTGCTTGAGGATCTGATCCGCAATACGATCGATCCCGAGTCCTGGGACCTGGATGCCAACAACTCCATCCGAATCACCGATACAGGCGCCATGGTCGTCAACCAGACCCCTGAGGTGCAGGCCCAGATCGCATCCCTGCTTGAGGACCTGCGTGAAGCAACCGGGATCATGGTGGACATCCAAGCCCAGTTCATGAAGGTCCAGGACAACTTCCTTGAGGACATTGGCGTGGACTTCACTGGCCTCGGCCAGCCCGGCTTGGGCAGCAACGGCAATGACATGAACGACTTCGGCGACCCGTCGATCAGTTCCGATCTTGCTGGCTCTCCCGGTTCCGACAACACGGTCGGCGCCTTCTTTGATGAAGGCGAAGACGGTGCCCTGCGCGCCCGCGTGGAGCACCTCTATGGCAGCCAGCTGGGCACAGATGATTTCCGCGGTTCGGGCGGAGTATCGTTTCAGTGGACCTTCCTCAACGACCTCGAGCTTGAGGTCATTCTGCGCGCCGTACAAAAGTCAGAGCGCATCGAACTGGTCACCGCCCCCCGCATCCTGGTGCACAACGCCGCGCGGGCCAACCTGTCAGTACTCAACCAGGTGGCTTATGTGGCGGACTTTGATGTGGAAATCGCCCAGGCGGCTTCCATCGCTGACCCAATCGTGCAGGTCATCCAGGACGGCGTGGTCCTCGATGTACGCCCGGTTGTCTCCGCTGACCGTCGCTTCATCAACCTGGAATTGCGGCCGACAATTGCCCATCTGACGCGCCCGATCGAACAGCGCGCCACGACCCTTGGCTCATCGAACTCGGTGACCATCGAACTCCCTGAAGTGGAGATCCAGCGGGTGCGCACCTCGGTGCCCATTCCCGACGGAGCAACAGTAATGCTGGGAGGCAACAAGATCTCGCGCAAGCAGAATATGCAGTCTGGTGTGCCGATCTTGAACAAGATCCCCTTCCTCTCATTCCTCTTCGAACGAGAAGGGCATTTCGTAAGCAACGAGAAGCTGCTTATTCTGCTCAAAGCCAAGGTCATCATTCCCCGCGAGCTTGAGCCCACGGCAGCCGAACTCGGCCTGACCAAGTGAACCAACCCCTGCCAGAAGACCCCGGGGCGGGCGTCCGCACGGGCGCCCGCCCCGGAGCATAGCCAGACGCTCCTTTTGGATACCCGTCCCCGTATCCTCTGCCCACCTGGACGGTATATCCAACATTCAAGCCACCCAATCCAGCCCACAAGTCAACCTAAACGGCCACAGACCAGCGCCGATGCTGGCCACTAGCCCCCGCGATCAATGCAAAGCGCGACGTCCCTACTGCCCTTCCTGCTTGTTGCCCCCGTCCTGAGCCAGACCGGCGGGGATGTGGAGACCGAAGTCCGATTCGCCCAGGGCCTGGCAACCCAGTGGGCTTTTGTGGATCTGGCTGACGCGGTGCTGGCGAATGCTGAAAAGGGAGCTTCGAGCAAGGTTGCCGACCGACTGCGAGCCACCCGTTGCGAAGTGATCGCGGCTGGCGCCCTTAACGAGCGCGACCCCTCGCGTCGCCTGGAGTTGTTTGAGGAGGCGCTCAGCTGCTTCGAGTCTTTCCTCGACGAATACGGCAACTCGCCCTACGCAGGTTCGGCAGAGCGGGCCCTGGTGGAAGCCAGCGCCTACTATGCCCGGGCCATTGAAATCTCCTTGGAAGATGCTGCCGGGGAACAAGCACAGGCTCTACGCGAGCGCCAGGCAGAAGTGCTCACGGGCGCAGTGGAGCGCACGGCTGACCTGATTGCCACCCTGGAGAGCCTGAGTGACGAAGATCGCGGTGAACGTCGAACCCGCGAGATGTACGAGTTGATGCTCAATCGCGGCGGCATGCTGGCCAACATTGGTCGCAGCGACCCCAGCACGACCTACTTCTTTGACTCCGCCCTGTCCGCCTATGAAGACCTGGTCTTCAGCGCTGGAGAAGGAACCCTTTACGCCTTGCGCGCGTACTCGGGCATGGGCGATGTCTTTGCATACCAAGGGCTCTGGAGCGAATCGGCTGACTTTTACGCGGCTGTGGTTGAAACTACGCTCCCCTCCGACCTCGCTGAATGGGAGGCAGTCAAGAAAGACTACGAGTTGAGAGCTGCCGACGTCGAGGTGCGCTTTGCCCTGATGCAGATTGCAATTCCCGGCCTACTGAAAGCACACACGAGCGCCAATGACAGTTCGGAGGCGGTGCGCTACGCTCTGCACTTCCTCAACACACACGCCAGAGAAGGGGTATCCACAACGGCCCAGGGTTACGAAGCAATGCTCGAAGCAGCGCGCACCTTCCTCGCTGTGGGCGGCTGGATCGGCGGCAACTTCGCCAACGGCAGCGCCAAGTGGTATGAGACCGAAGAAGAAGTCAAGCAGGCTGTGCGCAACAAGCGCCTTCGCCAGGACGCCACCAGCCTGGCCATGAGTCTGGCCACGAGGACTGCCGACGAGAACCAGCGCAACTCCCTGCGAACCCAGGCCCAGAAGCTGATCAGTGAAATCTCCAGCCGCCCAGGGGTGGCCGTGTCCCCCGAATTGCGCGTGGCCGCCGCAGAAGGCGAGTACCGCTCGGACAATCACCATGAAGCCCTGGTCATCCTCAAAGAGGTAATGGCAAGCTTGGATGCGTCAGCAGAAAACGTGCGCCTGGAGCTAGGGCCTAAGGTCCTCAACCTGCTGGGCCTGACCTACCGCGCCGCCGATCGTCCGCTCGAATCAGCTTATGCCTTCCGCGAAGGCTGGAAGCGGTACCGCGGCGGCGATCCGGAACTCGATCGCAAGAACGCTGAGTCCTACTACGCCATGATCCGCCAGGTCAGCAAGGCCGCAAACAGGGACACCCAGATCCTGGAGCACATGCTGGGAGAAGCCGAGATGTGGGTCAGCGAGGCGGGCAGTGACCGGGAGGACGTGATCCTTTGGCGTCGTGGTGAAAAGGCCTATGACAAACGGGATTGGCAAGGAGCCAAGAGCGCCTACGGCAAGATCCCCGAGGACAGCGAGCACTGGGAAAAGGCTTATGTCAAGACGGGCGTCTGCCTTGTACGTGAACGCAAATACGCCGAGGGCATTGAGCGCTTTGATCTGTACCTGGATGTGGTGCGCGATGATCCCGCCAGAACAACAGAGATTCCCGCGCGACTTAGGGCCCGCGAGGCGGCCAGCATGGAAGCCGAGTTCTTCCGGGGCCTCTCCCACTACCAACTCAAGCACTACCAACAGGTGGTCACCCTGCTGGGAACCTTCTACAAGGACTACCCGGAGCAGGCCAAACTGGCCAACTGGACCCTCGACATGATCATGCGCAGCCAGCTTGAATTGGGCAGCAGATCGGAGGCCCGAGCAATCCTGGAGGTGATGAACCAGCTATACACTGAGGAGAGCCGCACTTCAAAGGCGATCATTTCCTTCTACAACCAGCTCAGCGGAAGACTGGAAAACAGTACAGACGAGGAGCAGAGAGGCGTGCTGCTCCGTGAAATGGCCGAGCTGCTCTCGCGCACCAACCCGGTGGGAGCACCGAACTTGACCGCCCTCAAGCGCGAGGCAGCCCACTGGCGCGATCTGGCCGAGTGGGCCGAAGCCGAGCGAGTGCTACTGCGCATCATCAGTGCTTTTGGCGAAGACCCAAAGTTCAAGGCCGAAGTCACCCAATTCCGCCTGCCCGCCCTGGGACACGCACTGATCAAGCAAAAGAAGGTCGCCGATGCCAAGGCGATTCTGACGCCACTGATGATGAACGAAGAGCGGAACCCCACCTTCCAGATGTTGATGGACTGGTCCATGGCCATTAGCGGTTGGGTCGAACTCGATGGGAATTCGGGTCGCCTGGTCGAGATCCCGGGGGCCTCCGGTACAGCCGAAGAATTTGACTTCCTGACCAAGAAACTCAACACCCTCTCCAACTCAAGCAAGCGGTTTACCAAGTGGACTGACTGCGAGTGGTACGAAGTCAAATTCCGCTTCTGCTTTGCTTACTACGCCTGGAGCCAGGTAGATGCGCGCAAGCTAAAGTCCTTCAATTCCCATATCCAAAGCGTCTCTGTGGGTATCGAAGGAAACTGGGACTCGATCAACGAATTCTGTGAGCAGGACGAGGACAACGCTGTACGGACGAACCTAGGCGGCAAGAAACTCTCCACCTGGTTCCGTTGGCTGGGGGCCCGATGAACAGCAAGCACGCGCGCCAGAAGAGAACCCCAAATCCTCTTGGACTCCCTATCATGCCTAGCCCCATGTTGAACCCCCGCCCAGCTCTCCTACTGCCCCTCGCCCTGAGCACAGTGGCCCTGGTATTACCCTGCCTTGGGAACTCGGCTGCAGCGCTCCCAAGCGCACAGCCTGCCAGCGCCGCCCCAAGTGCACCCCTGCAGTCAGGCAAGCCAGATACGATTTATCGACGCAATGAACGCACTGGCCGTGTGATTACACTCTCAGGGATCGTGCTCGAAAACAGTCTGACTCAAGTCAAGCTCGACCGCAATGGCAAGACCGCCAGCTACGATGCGGCTTCCATCGTGCGCATCGACTGGGGCTCGGTGCCCCCCTCCTATCGGGACGGGATGACCTACCGCCGCCGGAGCGATTGGGCCCAGGCCGTGACCAGTTTCCGGGTAGCAGCCACCGATGCCAGCACCCGCAATGTCCTGCAGGCCGACGCACGCCTGCAAGCCTGCGAAGCCCTGCTTCGCTATGGAGCCTCTGATCCGGGCCAATTCGCAGAAGCAGTCAAAGAGGCCGAGCGCCTGATGGCGGACTTTGCCGGCAGCAGTCTTATACCCCGGGCACGTGCGATCCAAGCAAGGGCCCTGCGCCTGACAGGGGACGACGCCGCTGCGGCCACAGCCTTTGAAAGCCTCTACGGAGAAGGTTCATCGGATCCCGCCACCAGCGGATACGACCGACAGGCCTGTCTGAAAGCCGGTCTGCAGGCAGCCTGGTGCCACCTGGAAGCGGGCGAGTCCCTGAGGGCACGCGAGTTGTTTGGGGCCACAAAGGGTGCCCTCGAAGGTCTCGCCGCTGGCCTCAGTGGCGGAGACCCACAGGTGCTGACGCACCTGATCGGTCTGGCGGGAGAAGCGGATATGGGCGAGGGCTTTTGCCTCTTGGCCGGGGGTGACGCCTCCTCGGCCCTGGCATTCTTTGAACGTACAACCACCCGCAGCGATGCCGCTCCTGGGGCTCGTTACGCAGCACTCCTTGGGCGTGGAGAGGCCCTGCTGGCCCTCGAGAAGCTGCGCGATGCCCAACTGTGCTTCGCCGAAGTGGCGGCCCTCGAACACACCAATCCCGACCGTGCCGCTCGCGCGGTCCTGGGATTGGCCCAAACCACCCTGGCCCTTGGTGACGGCGATGCTGTCGGCGCCGCCCGCCGGTGGCTCAAGGTAATCTCCGACACCTATGGTGACACCCCTAGCGCCCGCAAAGCCTTGGATCTGCAAGGAAACCTGTAGGCTCCCCTTCCCCAAGGCGGTATAGACTCCGCCTCCTCTAAACTCTAGCCCCCCCCACACCCACAGCACTTCGGTCATGAACATTCAATCATTCCTCGGTCGCACGGCGGTTCGCTTGGCACCCTTCATTGTGCTCTGCGCCACTCCGGCCCTAGCACAAGACGACAGCGTCGGCGACCTGATCCAAAAGTCAGGCATAATCGGCTATGCAATCATCCTGGTTTCAGTGATCGCCTTGGCGGTGATCATCGAGAACTTCATCACCCTCAAGCGCGACAAGCTGGCACCTCCCGAAGTAATCGAAGAGATCCGGGGCCTGTTCGACGACGAACAGTTCCAGGATGCAATGGAACTCTGCGAAAACGAGCCCAGCTTCTTCACTACCGTCTGTGGAGCAGGTATTGGCAAGATCAGCCACAGCTACGAGGTGATCGAAAAGTCCATCGAAGAGATGGGCGATGAGGAGTCGATTCGCCTGCACCAAAAAATCAGCTGGCTCTCACTGATCGCAAACGTGGCCCCCATGATGGGACTGCTTGGAACTGTGTCCGGAATGGTTGAAGCATTCAACAAGATCTCCTCCAGCGGTGGACAAGCGTCTCCAGCCGAATTGGCCGGTGGTATCTCCAAGGCACTTCTGACCACAATGTTTGGTCTGGTGGTAGCCATCCCCGTGACCGCATCCTTTGCCTTCCTGCGAAACCGCATGGTGCGCACCATCATCGAAACAGGTGCGATCATTGAGGACCTCTTTGAGCGCTTCCGCCCAGAGTCGCGCTAGACGGGGCACGCAGCCCGGAAGCATGCTTCCGGGCCGCGCACCTGACCCGGTACTGACAACCAGGGCACTGCACGCTTTCCGACCCACACACCTGCCAAGGTGACCAACATGAACATCTCCAGCTCTGATCCTGAAACCGACATGAAAATGGACATGACGCCGATGATCGACGTCGTCTTCCTCCTGATCATCTTCTTCATGATCATCACGGACATGACCCAAAAGGATCTTGAAGAACTTGAGTTGCCTATGGCTATCACTGCCGTGGAGGACAAGCCAGATCCGGACAAGCTACGCCCGATCATCAACATCCCCCATACGGGCAGGATCATCGTGCGTCAGGTTGACATGTACAACCCGGAGAGCGATGACGGCAAGCCCGAGCCCTATGCGGAGGTCAAGCGTTTTCTGGCTACAGCAGCCGAGCTCATGCCCCAGGAGCCACTGGCGGAGGGCAGCTCAATCATGCTGCCCGACGATCCCCTCTTGGTACGGGCGGACGAAAGCACCCTTTTCAAGCACATCCAAAAGGTGCTGGAACTCTGCGGTCAAGAAGGCATCCAGATCTGGAAGGTCCAGCTTGCTGTCGCCGTTCCCGAGGACGAGGACTCTCCCTGAACGCAACGCGGTCAAGAGCTGGGCCCCAACAAGGAGTTGGAACTCGGCTTCTGCCCGGTGCAAGCACACAGCACAAACCCAACACCACCACAAGACCACAGGACCACCAAAATGTCCGTTCTCCAAGATCTTAATGACGAAGAGTGCAAACTTGAGATGACGCCAATGATCGACGTCACTTTCCTGCTGTTGATCTTCTTCATGCTCACGCTCAAGTTCAAGACCCTCGAAGGCAAGCTCAGCGCCTATCTACCTAAGGATGTGGGGGTCAACTCCACCGATGCCGAGCCCATCGAAAAGGTTGAAATCTTGGTACGGGTGCGAGTGAAGGGCCTCAAGCTGACCCCGGATTTCTTGCCCTACGACGACCCCACTGGAGAGAGCCGCTTCATCTGGAATCGCGACCCGGCCCTTGGCCAGAAGCGGGTGCTGGAGTACTCAGTGATGAACAAGAAAACCAATGAGCTGGAGGAACTGGGCAAGACCCTCAAGCGCATCCACATTGAGCGAGAGAGAATGATGCCAGACGGGAAGAAGGTCCCGGCCACCATCGACGCGCGCTACGGTACGGTCTACGGCGATGTGGTGCCGGTGCTCGATGCGGCAATCAATGCGGGCCTGACCGATATCACGTTCGTGGGCGCCTACGATGAAACAGTGAAGTAAGCCGCCCGGAGATAGGACCAGGCGGCCTGCCCCGCGGGCAGTCCAAGAGGCCGAAGGACACCGTCCTTCGGCCTCTTTTCGTGGTGGCTGGCGTGTAATGACAGCCATGCTCCCCCAAGGGGGTCAGTCATGAACCGAAGGAGACCAGATCCACCCGCCGGAACCAGAAAAAACAGTTCGAGACGCCCGGATGGAATGCCCCTGATTCCACCAATAGCGGGGCCTCCTGGCCCCTTTCCTCCCTTCGAGGCCCCCCACTCCCCACTTCCAGCAAGCGCCTCTCGACGCCCCTGGTCCCCCTTCCGCAAGGCCCTGACGAATCTGCCCCTAAAATGGACACCCGGGGCCCCTTCGAAGCCGCCTCGCCGGATGTCCCAGGGCCCAAAAAGGTGCCCAGATTTTGCGGCTGCAGCCTTGGACAGCGCGGCGGTGCTTCGGCTATCCTCTCGCCTCCCAAACGGCCCCGGGCCCCTCTCCAAGGGAACTTCGAGGCCTCATGAGGAAAGGTGTACCCCACGTAGATTCGCGGGGTAGGCCTCACTCTCCCCGCTCCCAAGCGGTCATACCCCCCCCCTTTTTTCAAGGTTCTCTTCCCTGAGGCTCCCCCGAATGCGGTCCGCCGGAACGACAACGCTCTCCATCCTGTTCTTCGCAGCTTGCGCTGCGCCGTCCCCCTCCACCAACCTCAGCACAAGCCAGAGTCCCGATGCCCGAGAGGGTACCGCTCAGGCTGCAGAGGAGGCTCAGGAGCACCCAACAGCCCCCAATGCGCAGCGGACTTCGTTAGCGGTTCGTCAAGACGACGATCCGCTGCAGGACGCTGCTTCAAGGCAGGAAGCGCGCCGAGAGGCTCGCGCCCTGATCGTGGAAATGCACATGGAGGAGGCCCGACGACTGAAGGAAAACGGCCGCCTGCGGGATGCAGCCAAGGAACTCTCCGGAGCCTTGGAACTGGCACCGGACAACCACGCTGTCCAGACTCTGGCTGCGGAAATCGCCAGTCTCCTGGGAGACCCCAACGGAGACTTCCGAACCGTATCGCGAATTCTTACGGACGAATGGCAGCTGCGTATTGAACAACTCAAGTCCGATGCAGAAGACCTGCTGGACCGAGGCAAGCTGGCCCTTTCCCAGGGCGACTACAACAAAGCCGTGGCTGAACTCTCATTGGCCCAGGTCTCTGTGGCTCGCGCCCCCCAGGGCATCAATTGGGAAGGCATGGCATCCGAAGTTGACAGCTTGCTGGAGCGCGCTCGCGCAGAACGCATGGCCTTTGCTGAAGCCCAGCGCAACAACGCCGAGCAGGCCGCCTTCGAGGCGATTCGTTCCTCCGAAGCGGCAGAGCGCGAGCGCAGTGCGGCGATCATTCGCAACATGGTGGCCAGGGCTTCCAAAGCATTCGAATTGCGACGCTTCGATGATGCAGTGGAACTGGCTGATCATGCTCTGGAAATGGATCCGCGCAACGAAACCGCCTTTGACATCCGTGAGGCCGCTTTCACAGCTGGCCGCAATCAGGCCAGTGAGCAATACATCATCAACAAGGCCGAGCAATTCGCCCGCTGGCGCGAGAACCTGGCCGAACTCACCATCCCCCACACGGACAATGTGACCCTGCCCGGCAAGGACGAGTGGCGGCGTATTACCAAGCTGCGCAAGGGCCGCCGTGGGCTGGACCTCTCCACCAAGATCTCCGCAGAGGAGCAAGCCTTGCGGGCCGTTCTTCGCAAGACCACCGTGGTGCTGCCCGGCATCGAAGGCGAAGAAGAAATTGGGCCCCTGGTACGCATCATCGCGGACTACACCCAGCTGCCGATCCTCGTGGATCCCGCAGCCGAAGACGCGGTCCTGAGCGCGGGCGCGGTCTTCGACATCAATTTCCCCAACCCGATTACGGTCGAGCAAGCCCTCAACTTCCTGTGTGAAGTAGGCGGCGAAGAGGTCACCTGGACTGTGCGTCACGAAGCAGTGATCGTCACCACCACCGACAAGGCCCGCGGCGAACCCCAACCCTACTACCACGATGTACAGGACCTGATCATGGGCCTGACGGACTTCACGGGCCCGCGCATCGATCAACTGCGCCTGCTCGACTCGCTCGAGGACGAAGATGGCGGTGGCCCCTTCGGCGGAATTCTGGAGACCAAGCGCTTGATCGAAATCGACGACCTGGCAACGATCATCCAAGAGAACATCGCGGTGGGCTCCTGGGACGCCGATGGAGTGTCGATCGAGCCATCCGAGGGCGGCATCCTGATCAGCCACTCGGTGGCGGTCCAAGCACAGATACAGGCTTTCCTGGAAGACCTCCGCAGCTTCAACTCCTCAATGGTGACCATCGAATCGCGCTTCATGTCCGTGGGCGACTCCTGGATTCAGGAGATCGGCGTGGACTTCCGCGGCAACGACGGAGTCGACCTGACCGACATCACCAACGGGCTTGAGGACATGGCCTCACGCGGGATTGACAACGGAGGCACGGGCTCTGATGGCTCAAACGCTGCAGGGCCACCCTCAGCGGGCTTCTTCTTCGACGATGGCAACGATGGCGACTTCCGCGGCCGCACGGAGAATTTCTTCGGCTCGGCTCTTGGCAACGCCCTCGACACCATTGGTGGACTGACCTTTCAAATGGAATTCCTCGATGATGCGGAGGTGAACATGGTTCTGCGCGCCATCGAAAAGTCCAGCACATTCGAGCTGGTCAACTCACAGACCCTGAGCGTCAACGACACCCAACGAGCCTATGTGGCGGTTGTGCTGCAGAAGGCCTATATCCAGGACTTCGATGTGGAAGTCGCCCAGTTTCAAGCTGTGGCTGACCCCCAGGTCAATGTGCTGCACGAAGGAGTCGTCCTTGACGTGCGACCCACAATCCACGAGAACCGCCAGTACCTGACCCTCGAAATCCAGCCCACAGTGGCAAAGGTGGTCAATGTGCGGCAGATCTCCACCACCCTCGGTGGCAACACCAGCCCGGTCAATTTTGAACTGCCGGAGCTTGAGGTGCAGAACATCAATACCTCGGCTGTGATCCCCGATGGCGGCTCGATCCTGCTAGGCGGCATCTCCGACATCCGCACCGTTGAGCGGCGCGCATCAGTGCCCTGGATTGCGGAAGTTCCCCTGCTGGGTTTCCTCTTCAAGCAGGAAGGCTACAACGACGAGCGTCAAAGCCTGATGATCCTGATCCGTGCCAAGATCACCGACATCCGCCAGCAGGTCAAGAGCAAGCTCGAGACCCGGCATTGATTTCAGGCTGACCACCAAAGCCAGACCGGGCTCCTTGGTCTGCCCTCAAGCAGCGACCCAGCCCCCCGCCAAAGGGGGCTGGGTCGCGTAGTCTTGGAACCTATTCGACGGCCAGACAGAGTCTGCGCTGCAGGCCCCCAACGGCATACGAACCCGTTATCCTCTGGACAGCCATGGAATCACTGCGAGCAATCCTCTTCGATGTCGACGACACGCTCTTCTCGACCACGACCTTCGCTACCAAGGCCCGACGCAATGCAGTGCGAGCCATGCTGCGGGCCGGGCTCAAGATGGAAGAGGAAGCGGTCTATTCAGAGCTGCAAGAGGTCATTCGAGAGTTCAGCTCGAACTACAACCAGCACTTCAACAAGCTATTGATGCGTCTGCCACTGGCAGCACAGGTAGGCACCAACCCGGCTCTGATTGTCGCTTCTGGTGTGGCGGCTTACCACGACACCAAATTCCGCGACCTGCTGCCCTTTGAGGACGCGATCCCCTTTCTCAAGGCGGTGCGCTCAGCTGGCTTGATCACCGGGGTGGTGACCCACGGCTTGACAGCCAAACAAGCGGAGAAAATCGTGCGCCTTGGTCTGCTGCCCTACCTGAACCCCAACGCAATTTTCATTTCCGATCAACTGGGCATCGCCAAGCCCAACGCCAAGCTCTACCAGGCAGCCCTGCGGGCCATTGGAGTAGCACCCGAGGAAACCATGCACGTAGGTGACTCCCTAAGCCACGATATAGCTCCCCCCAAGAGTCTGGGCATGCACACCGCATGGATATACCGCACAGCCCGAGAGGGTCAGGACCTGGCAATCAAGCCTTCCCATCGAGTGCAGGACTTCAAGGAACTGGCCCAGGTTCTACGCAAGGAATACAACCTCGACCTACCACAGTTCGACGCCAATGTGACCCCGGGACAGGAATAGCCTGGCCCTCGCTCATCACATCAAGCACCAGTCCCCTCGAAGACCCTATGATCCCGTGTCCCGCGCCCCCGGGCGCACTTACCGCCCCACCAGGGGCATTCAACCGATCCCGCCAATTCCGATGACACACACCCTCCCTGATCTGCCCTTCGCCGCGGATGCACTCGCGCCCTGGATGAGCCCAGAGACCTTCTCCTACCACCACGGCAAGCATCACGCGACCTATGTCAACAACCTGAACAATCTGCTCGAGGGCAACGCCCTGGCTGATGCCTCACTGGAGGACATTGTCTGCAAAAGCGAAGGCGGTCTGTTCAACAACGCGGCTCAGCACTACAACCACTCCTTTTTCTGGAACTGCCTGCGCCCAGCAGGCGGCGACGGGCCTACGGGCGACCTCCTCACCGCGATCAACGCCACCTTTGGCTCCCTGGAAAGCTTCCAAGAACAATTCACAAAGGCAGCCGCGACGCTCTTCGGCAGTGGCTGGGCCTGGCTGGTCAAGAAACCCGATGGCTCACTGGCGATCAGTGCAATGTCCAACGCGGGTTGCCCTCTGACCGATGGCGATACCCCGATCATGACCGCCGATGTGTGGGAGCACGCCTACTATGTTGACCACCGCAACGCCCGACCCGCGTACCTGGCAGGTTTCTGGAACCACCTGAACTGGGAATTTGCCGCGGCGAACTGGGCTGGCTGAATCCACGCCCGACAAAGTCTGCTGAAGGAGGAGTTCCTGGGCCACGGCCCCGAATAGAACCAGACCCTCGGGACTCTGGCCTCAGGAACACTCCGGCGGCGCGTCCCGCTGCAGCTTGCGCTGCAGGGATCGCCGGTGAATTCCCAGCCGACGAGCGGTCTCTGAAATATTGCCGCCGCTGTCCCGCAACACTCGCTGGATGTGCTCCCACTCCGTACGCGCGAGGGAGGGGGCGTTGTAGTCCTCGGTGACCAGCCCAGGATCGGGGCGGTCACCGCGCTGGAATGCTGCGATCAAATCATCCGCATCGGCGGGCTTGGGCACAAAATTCAGGGCTCCGACCCGCACCGCCTCCACCGCAGTGGAGATGCTGCCGTAGCCGGACAAGACCAGGATACGCGTGCCCGGGTCTTCCTCGTGCAAAGCCTGGACCAACTCCAACCCAGACCGGCCGGGCATGCGAAGGTCCACCACGGCGTAGTCGGGAGCCAGATCGCGGGCGAGTTCCAAGGCCTCGTCGTAGCCACCGGCGGTACGCACCTCAAACCCCCGAGAGCGAAGGGCCTTGGCCAGGCGCTCACGCAAAACCACATCGTCATCCACCAGCAAGAGATCGCCGGGCTCAACGGGAGTCAATTCGGAAGAGGAGTCCGCGGGCACGATGCCATACTACAGACTCATACACCCCGGATATCTGATGCGCCACAGTCCTCAGACGCCCCAAGCCCCTCTCAGTCACTGGAACCAGTGGTAGAACTGGGGTCAAAGGAGAGCCGCAAGCGTACGGTGGTGCCCCGGCCCGCCTGGGACTCCAGGACAAGGGAGCCCCCCAGGCGTTCAGCCACGCTGCGGGCGAGGAAGAGGCCCAAGCCCATGCCCTCACCCACTTCCTTCGTGGTAAAGAAAGGATCGGTGGCCCGCTCCAAGCCCTCCGCATCCATGCCCACCCCCTGGTCCTGCACCACAAACTCATAGCCTTCTCCCTCCAGCCCAACGCTGAAGTGCACGCTGCGCGTTGCGGGCGAAGCATCGAGGGCATTGGATAGCAGGTTGCGCAGGGCCATGGAGAGGGCCTCCCTGGGAACACGCGCGTGACGCTGCTCAAGAGCACTCGGAATCTCCACCTCCACACGTTGGGGTGCTGGCAATTCTTCGAGGGTTGCGTCCAGAATCTCGCCCAGGGTCATGGAGACCCAGGCCTCCCCCGCCCGCTCGCCGGACTCCATGCTCATGCGATCGAGAATCCGACTGCAACGCGCCACCTCTTCACGAATCAAGCGCGCGTCCTCAACATCTTCTGCGCTGCCCTGCCTACTGGCAACGCGCCCTTCCAGATCTTTGGCCACCACCGCAATGGTAGAGAGAGGCGAGGCCAACTCATGGGCCGCCCCCGCGGCCAAAGTACCCAGCGCTTCCAAACGTTCCGTACGGGCTTGGCGCTCTCGTTCACGGGTCAATTGTTCTGACTGGCGTGCCAGGGCGCGGGTCACACGGGTCACAAAGTAACCCGAGACAGCCATCGTCATGGCCAGGGCGATCCCGTGCCCCGTCTGCCGCAGGACGGGGTTGTCTGAGAGTTCGACCAAAGGCCGATGGGTCAATCCCAGCACCACCAGACAGATCATGGCGAAGCCCGTACCTGCCAGAGCCAGGGCCGGGGAAAGGAGCACTGCGGCCATCACAATGTGTACGGTCAAGAACGCGGCAAAGGGATTGTCAAGTCCGCCGGTCAGCTGCAAGAGGAACACCAGCAGCACCGTGTCAAGCAACATGATCAGGAGCTGTAGTTGCTCCTGCAGAGCCGGACTCGGGGGCATGTCGCGCTTGCGGCGCGAGTAGTTCCATGCCTGTAGACCCACGTTTGAGCCCACCTCCACCGCGATCACCAGGGCAACTGGCACCAGGGGGATCTCGATACCAAAGCCCCAGACCACTGCGGCGATGGTGCTCAATTGACCAAGCACAGCGAGCCAACGCAGGCCGATCAGCCAGCCAAGGCGCACGGAGCGGGCTTCCGCCAGGGCAGAGGGCAAGGAACTGGGCACGGGCTCATCCTAGCGACTGGAGCGGTCGCATCGCGCGGGAGATCGCGCCGCTGGGGGAAGTCCCTCAGGCTTCTCCCGCGCCGGCACTCTGCACCAGATGACACGCGGCTTGATGCCCCGCGCCCAGGGCAACGCTGGCGGGCCACTCAGAGCGGCAGCGATCCTCCGCCAGGGCACAGCGAGTGTGAAAATGGCAGCCGCTGGGGGGATGGATCGGGGATGGGATCTCGCCCGTCATGGGAATGCGCTCGCCCCGCTTGCTTGGGTCCGCGTGGGGAATGGCAGACAGCAACGCTCGGGTGTAAGGATGCTGAGGGTCGTCAAAAATCTGCTGCGCTGAGCCACTTTCCACTATGCGCCCCAGATACATCACCGCCAGGGAATCGGAGAGATACCTCACTACCGACAGATCGTGGGCAATGAAGATATACGAGATCCCGAACTCATCCTGCAGGTCCTTGAGCAGGTTGATGACCTGAGCCTGAATCGACACGTCCAAGGCACTGACCGCCTCGTCACAAATGATCAGCTTGGGGCCCAATGCCAAAGCCCGGGCGATGCCCACCCGCTGGCGCTGGCCACCGGAAAACTCATGGGGGAAGCGATTGGCCACATCCGGACGCAACCCAACACGCTCCAATAGCTCGGCCACCCTGTCCTCCACCTCGCTGGCGGTGACCACCTTGTGCACGAGCAGAGGTTCAGCAATGGCGTTGCCCACGGTGATGCGCGGATTCAGGCTCGCATAGGGATCCTGAAAAATGATCTGCAGGTCGGGCCTGAGGGCGCGCATTTCTGCGGCGGACAGCTTGAAGATGTCAATGGGGGCGGCCTCAGGATCGGGCGAATAGAGCACCTGCCCAGCAGTGGGTGCCAAGAGGCGTAAGAGAGTGCGCCCCGCGGTGGTCTTGCCGCAACCGGACTCGCCCACCAGGGACATGGTCTCTCCACGGCCCAGTGTGAAATCAAGGCCATCAACCGCTTTGACCTGACCCACGACGCGACTCAGCAGACCCTTGCGCACGGGGAAGTACTTCTTGAGACCTCGGACCTCAAGCAGAGGTGCTTTGGCATTGCCTGGATTGACCGGACCACTCATAGCCCACGAGCCTCTTCAAGGTGGTGGCAGGCCACCGTATGGACCCCGCCAGCTTCCAGTGAAACCAGCGGCGGCTCGGAACTGGCGCACAAATCCGTAGCGATGGAACAACGGGGTCGGAAACGACACCCGCTGGGAAATCTGGTCGCTGAGGGCACCATCCCAGGGATGGCCGTCAAGCGTTTCCCCTGCGTCGCCAGGTCTGGCAGGGACCTGAAGAGACCGATGCTGTAGGGATGCCGGGGCTGAGCAAAGAGGTCCTCCACCGAGGCGTACTCCACTACCTTGCCCGCATACATGACGGCCACATGCTGGGCAGTTTCCGCCACCACAGCCAGGTCATGGGTGATCAAGAGCACACTCATGCCCGCCTGCTCCTGCAGCTCCAGGATCAGATCGAGGATCTGGGCTTGAATCGTCACATCCAATGCGGTGGTGGGCTCGTCCGCAATCAAGAGCGCGGGATCGCAACTCATGGCGATGGCGATCATCACCCGCTGGCGCATGCCCCCGGACATCTCATGGGGATAGGTGTCCACCCGGGTCTCGGGACTGGGGATGCCCACCTTGCCAAGCATCTTGATGGCATGCTCCCGGGCAGCAACCCTGTCCAGACCCCGATGCAGAATGACCGCCTCCATGACTTGATCCCCCACCGTGTATACGGGGTTGAGGGCTGTCATAGGCTCCTGGAAGATCATGGCGATCTCGTTGCCACGAATGCTTCGGAAGTCCTCATCGGGAATCGACAACAGGGACTCGCCCTTGAAGAGGATTTCGCCCCTCTCTACGAAGCCCGGAGGACTGGGAACCAGGCGCATGATAGAGAGGGCGCTGACGCTCTTGCCGCTGCCGGACTCCCCCACCAGGCCCAAGGTTTCCCCGGTGTGGATCTTGTAGCTGACCCCGTCCACAGCCTTGGCAATGCCCTCGTCAGTGCGGAACCAGGTGGCCAGATTACGGAGTTCGAGCAAGGGCTCCCGTGCGCCCTTGATCTGGCCCCGTGCCGCCTCGCCCTGTGCTTTGCTTGCTTCGCTCATGGCAACTCTACAGTTTCATCTTGGGGTCTAGAGCATCACGCACCGCATCCCCCACCAGGTTGTAGCAGGTCACGGTGATAAAGATCAGCAAGCCAGGAAAAAGCTGAATCCACCAATTTGCGGCGTTCTTGCTCTCATTGACAAGCGACCCCCAACTGGCCTCCGGGGGACGAATGCCAAATCCCAAGAACGACACGGCGGACTCGGTCAGAATCCCCGCCGCCACCGCAAAAGCAGCGCTGACCAGCACGGGTCCCATGGCGTTGGGCAACACATGGCGGAAAATCGTGCGCTGGTTGGAAAAACCCAGCGCCTGCGCAGCAATCACAAATTCCTGCTCCCGCAGGCGTAGAAATTCTCCGCGCACCAGACGAGCCACCCCGGTCCAGCGGATCAGGGCGATCACGATCACAATGGCAAAAATTGGACTGATCACATCTGCCGGAATAAATGCCATGGTCATCAGGATCAGGAAGAAGGCTGGAATAGCCTGCAGGATCTCGATCAAGCGCATGATGGCCACATCAATACCGCCACCGAAATACCCCGCAATCGAACCAAAGACCACTCCAATGATGGTCAAGAGCAGTGCAGACAAGATACCCACGGTCAAGCTGATGCGCCCACCCCACACGAGCCGCGTGAGAAAGTCTCGCCCCAGTTCGTCCACCCCCGCGAGGTGACGCAACTTGGAGTTGCGAGCAGGCTCCCCTGCGCGCACCTCCACCGGGCTCACTGCAGCAGAAAAGCCAGTGTGCTCGTCGGAAGCGGACTTGGGTCCGCGCACGTAGCGCCCCGCTTCATCGATCTCGGCCCACCACCACCAGGTGGGCGGACGAAACATCTCCTCTGTATGTGTTTCCGCCAGGCCGTAGGTCAAGGGCGGCCAGGTGGGTTCAAAAACACCTGTTCCTTCCCCCAGCAGCTGTCCTGCGGGCAAGGCCACAATTGCTCCGCTGATCAAGCCCGCCTTGTGAGGCCCATTCTTGTACATGTCATCCCCAGTCCCAAAGCCCGCATACCAACCCAGAGAAGCGAATACCGAGAGCGCCAGCACCAGTGCAGCCTTCCTCCGCCGCCAATCACGAATCCGCTCACGGTCGCTATTCAAAACGATCCGATTCAACAGCCGATTCCAGACGGGCCAACTGGCCAACAGCATCCAGAGAGTCATGAAGAAGATCTCACTGGGGCCAAGCGCGTCCCAGAGGGGCAAGGTCCGGCGGGATTGCAGGGCAACCCCCCCACGATCTGGATTCTTGGGATCAAAGGGCCGTAGGGACTTACGCAACTCACGCGTCAAGTCCTTGGCTTCTCCCAAGAGCGCCGTAGCGAGATCTATGTCCCCTCCACCAAAGGCCTGCCTGCCAGCGGCGGCCTTTTCACGGAAGACCGCAAGGGCTGCCCGTTCCTCTGATACTCCATCAGACAGGTACAATTCGACCACATCAAGGCGCGACTCCAAGGCATCAACCTCTAGAAGCAAAGCCTCTTCACGAGATTGGGGCACACCATCTCGGCCCAGGGTGCCGGCCTGTTCCAACCCACCCAGGTAGGCTTCGTCGGACTGCTCCACCAACTTCAACATGCCGTTGGTCACAGCCCTGAGGGAATTCAAGGACGAACCATAGGCACCACGATCTACTCCCTCGAAGGCGAAAGGTCGATCCCCCGCCAAGAAGGGCGCGAAGATCACAAGCCCGTACAGAAGGGCCAATACCCCGATTCCCACCCGGAACAGCTTGCGCCGTCCAAGTTGCTCGAACACCAGATCCCAATAGTCCTTGCTGTAGACCGGGCCGTCGACGGTCTGCTGGGGATCACTCATGACGGATCCTCGGGTCAACAATCGAATAGGTGATGTCCGACAACAAGATGCCCACCTGAGTCATGACACCCACCAGGATTGTGGTGGCCATGATGATGTTGAAGTCGCGCTTGAGAAGGCCATCGAAGGCATAACGGCCCATACCGGGCACATCAAAGACCTTTTCGATGATGATCGATCCACCGATCAGAATCGGCAGCACGCTGGCCAGCAGGGTCAACACGGGGATCATGGAATTACGCAGGGCGTGCTTGTAGATGACCTTGGTCTCGCTCAGGCCCTTAGCTCGGGCCGTGCGGATGTAATCCTGCTGCAGGGTGTCCATCATCCCGGCACGCATCTGACGCGAGAGGTAAGCCAGGCTGCCGTAGGTCATTGTCAGCACGGGGAGGATCGAGTGCATCAGGGTGTCCCAGGCATAGGCCCAGGGACCTAGATCCGCCGCGTCTTTGTCGTGCAAGCCCACCACGGGCAACAGATCCATGCCAGTCTTGCCAAAGGTCAAAATCAGCATCAGGCCCGCCCAAAAAGTGGGGATCGCGAAGAGCACAAAGAGTGCAATGGTCACCAGCCCATCGCGCCGCTTGCCATGGTTACGGGCGCTGAAGATGCCCAGTGGCAACGCGAAGAGGTAGCTCAAGAGTATCGAGCTGAAGGCCAACGGAACGGTGACCATGAGACGCTTGATCAACTCGGACCCCACGTCGCGACCGGACTGCATTTCCCGCCGCAGATCCCCCACCAGGAGCCCGCCCCACCAATCAGCACCTGTGTTCTGCACGCGATAGCCACCGTTGGCGTAATACCAGGCAAAGCAAGCGCGAATGCGGGCCACTCCTCCCAGGGATTCGATGCGTTCTGATGGCACCGAAAAGTCAGCTCCTGTATTAGCCGTCAGCGCGCCTATCAGACGCCCGATTGCGGCTCCGCGACTGTCAGCGGATTCCGTCAAGAGATGCAACCCCGAGAGCAACGCCGGCCGCGCCTCCTCGCCCGCAGCCACAAGGAGTCCATGAGCCGCGCTCCAGGCCTCTTCACCTGCGGCCTCATCGGCAAGCACATCCCGGGCCTTGTCAAACCGTTCCGCGTCCACCTCTGAAGTCTTGGGCAGGTGCGCGATGCGCATCACCTTGCCCTCGTCAATCTCAGTGCCATCGCTCAACTCCACCTGCCGAGTAGTGCGCTCCGTATGTGGTGAAGAGAACCAAGGGACCCCATCACGGTCCAAGTTCAGCGGCCCCACATAATCAAAGAACTGGACTATCAGGGAGCGATCCAACCCGTGGGTCCGGCGGAACTTCTCCACCATTCCCTCCACATCAGTGTCCTGCCCCAATTGACCGCCGGTGCCTGCGCCAATCATGACGGTAGCGGGATCCCCCGGCGCAGCGTGGAAAATGGTGAATACAACCAGGGCAATGCCCAGTGTAGTGGGCACCATCAACAAGAGACGCCGGAGAATGAAGGACAGCAAGGGGGGGGGAGTCCTTTGGTGGATGGAAGGGCGCAGGGCTCATCAATCGAGCCCCGAGGGAATCTGGAGTCAGCGGTTCAGGGTCTTGCGCGTACCAGCGACACTTGGATCGACGTAATGCCAGCGCCGGATCACATAGCCCGGATCGATTGCCACGACCTGGAAGCCGCGCAACTTGCGGTTCATGGCAAACTTGCGCGGGACGTTGTACATGAACAAGTAGGGCACCACCTCCTGGTAGAGATAGGCGTGCAACTCACCCCAAATCGCTTGGCGCTTGCCGTAATCGAGTTCTTTTTGGCCCTTGGCAATCAAGTCATCGACAACTGGATCCATCACGGCGGAGTTATTGGAGCTCTCCTTGTCAGGCGCTCCCCACTTGGAATGCCAGAGTTGTTCCGGGTCGGACTCAAGCTGGGGTACCCAGGCCAGGTTGCAAGCGTCAAACTCGCGCTTCTTGATCCGGTCGAGGAAAGTCGCCCACTCAAGTTGTTCAAGCTTGAGCTCGATCTCCAACTCCGTCAGAGCTTCCTGCAAAGCGAGGCCAAAGTTCTTTGAGGCGTCGTTGCCAGAGGGGTAACTAAAGGTAATCGAAAGAGGCACGCCATTTTTGTCACGCAACCCGTCAAAGTCCCGGTCATACCATCCAGCATCATCGAGCAAGTCGATGGCGGCGTCCACATCTACGCCCCGGGGCTTCACGTCGTGGTTGTATGCTGCTGCTCCAAAGGGGAAGGGTCCGGTGATGCGATTCGCCAGGCCCTTGTAATTGGTCAGGCGATACTTCTCCATGTCAAATGACAACTCGATCGCCTTACGCACCGCCAGGTCCTTGAGCTGAGGCCGCAGCATGTTCCAGCCGGTGTAACCGTAGGACCCACCGTACTTGAAGCCCTTGTAGAAGTTCTTTATGAAGTCCGCACTGGCTGTGCGTGCTCCGAAATAGTCCTCACTCTTGATGCGCTCGAAAAAGTCCAATTCCCCGTTCAAGAGGGCATTCATGGCAGTTTCGTCGTCATCGATTACGCGCCAGCGAATGGTGTCCACGTAGCCTGCGTTCTGTTTATCAAAATAGAGGCTCTTGCCCGCTTCATCCGTAAAGCGCGCGGCTTCTACGAAGCTGTCGTTCCACTCGACCACTCGATAGGGTCCGAGGCCAACCCAGAGGGCATTATGGGGACTGTGATTGATCACCTCCGCCTGCTCCTCGGCGGTGAAGGCGGCTTTGTGGGCCAAATTGTCCGGGTCGGCGAGATTGTAGACATGACTGGGCAGGATCGTCATGGAGTCGCCGATCGTGCTCTCCGCAAATGCGTACTGGGCTTCATAGAAAAAGCGCAGGTGCAGATCATCAATGACTTCGCAGCGTGTCACCTTCACAAACTGGAACCGCTTCTCGTCGCAGTTCACATGGGTGTTGGCGTAGATCGACCAAGAGAACTGCACATCCTGGGCATCCAGAATCTGACTGCCCGCGGGATGGCCCTCGGAAGGATGCCAGAGCGCTCCCGTACGAAGTTCAAAATTGAATACCGTGCCCCTCTCGATGCGATCCACCGCCGACTTGGGAACTTCGAGCCGCCCCCCATCCCCTAGAGGATGCCCCGGGGAAGCCGCTTCCACCAGCCAATTGTCGCCCGCATCTTGCACGCGCCCATAGAGCACCTTGGCAAGCACCTGCTCGGGAGCCCCTTCCACTTGGGAGGAGTTGGCGACGCGCACATCTGTGGTCATGGGAAATCCCGCAGCAGCACCTTCCTTGAGCACCAGCATGTCTTCTGTGTTCCATGCCTTGGCCAGACGAGGCCGCATCTCGTGCTCCTCCCAATCCTGAACCAGCAGGGTCTCGTGCACCTCGTACAACATCCGCCGGGTGTAAGCGGAGTTCTCGGTCACATAGTTCATGTGCTTGGGCAATGAGGCGTTGTGCACGATGACTCGGCCCCCATACAGCGGTGTGCTCACCTGATTGCGGCCCGGGTGGAAGACGTCCACAGGAGCCGGCCCCTTCAGTGGTATGCCCAGGCTCTGATCCTGCGCCGTCGACTGAGAGGCGTCATCCTGCGAGCTGAGGGCAAGGGAGATCCCCATCAAAGGAACCATGAGGGCAGCTGCAAGGCTTGTGCGGTGGACAAAATGCATGAGGTTGAATCAAAGGTCAACGGAAGTGAGCGAGCAATGTCCAGCAGGAGGGGCGGACACCCCTTCCTGGGGCGCCGCAAGGGGCTCAAGAAGAACCCGCAGGGTATCCGGCCCCGGCGCTCATCGTCAAGTGCAGGAAGCCCCCGGCAAGGGGCTTGAACCCACATGGACGGCTCCCTTAGGGTCCTTGCGTCCATGTCCCTGATCTCCAACCTGCCCCCCCGTCAAACCCTGGCCGCCCTGCTGCTGGCCTTGGTCCTGGCCAGCGCCCTGGCCCTTACCCGAGGGGCGCGCCTTGAGCCTGCGGACTATGTGATGAACAATGGCAGCGAGGTGCAAACCCTCGACCCGGCGACGGTGACGGGAGTACCGGAGGGACGCGTACTGAGAGCGATTTTCGAGGGCCTGATCGTCAAGCATCCCGTGACCCTCGAGCCACTGCCAGGCGGCGCAGAGAGTTGGGAAGTCAGTGAAGACGGCTTGACCTGGACCTTCCAGATCCGCCAAGGAGCAAAGTGGACCAACGGAGATGATCTGACCGCCGAGGACTGGATCTATTCCTGGCGCCGGTTTCTGCACCCGGACACCGCCGCCTACTACGCCTATCAGCTGTGGTACGTGCGCGGCGCACGCCAATACACTCGCCAACCAGAAGACCGCTCCTTTACAGCAGATCCGGCGGGCGGCCTTTGGTATCAGCGCATGAGCGATGGCCGTATTCAAATTGGCCTGCATGGCTATGCCCTGGAGCATGAAAGCGGCCCAGTCAGGGTGGACCTGCCAACCGATCCGGCGGCTCCTGCAACCGTACACCTGAACAAGCGGTCCTGGACGCTGCCTTTCGCAATCACGAACTTGAAAGGCAACCCAAAGGCCCCCACCGAGGCGGCCGCCCTCCTGCCTCGTTGCTACGGCCTCAAAGATGATGAAGAAAGCGGCTGGCTTCTGAGGGGCGCTCTCACAGAAGCTGATTGGAACGCCGCACACGAGAGCGGCGCATTGCTGAATGGTGCGGCCTACCGCCGGGAGGTGGCGGACACCACACACCTCAAGATCTGGAGTGAAGGGAGCCACACACTCAAGGTCACCCTCAATTCCCCAACGCCCTTCTTTTTGGATCTGACGGGATTCTATCCCACTTTTCCGGTCAATCAGCGCAACCTGGAAGAGGCTCAGGAGCGCTGGCCCGACCGCTGGGAAATCGAATGGCTGCGCGCAGACAACATCGTCACCAACGGGCCTTTCCGATTACTGGAAAGACGGGTCAATGACCGCATTCGACTGATCAAGAACGAGACCTATTGGGATGCGGACCAAGTGGCAATGAACTCGATCGACATCCTGGCCATCGAACAGGATTCCACCATGTTGAACATGTACCTGACCGGTGGCTGCGACGCCATCGACCGGGTCAACACCAACGTGGTCCAGGAACTGTGGGGCCGCGAAGACTTTCAGCCCACGCCCTACCTGGGCACGTACTTCTATCGGGTCAACGTGCCCCTGCCTCCCTATGACGATGTACGCGTCAGGCAAGCCCTGTCCATGGTCATCCCACGTCAAGCTATCTGCGACAACGTGATGAAGATGGGGCAAGTACCCGCCAGCAGCCTGACCCCCCCGGGCATCGGAACCTACACGCCCCCTTCCATGAGGTTGGGCAGCGCGGATGAAGCCCGGGCACTCCTGGCTGCCGCGGGCTACCCCGGCGGCAAGGGCTTTCCACCAGTGGAAATCCACTACAACACCTCCGAAGCCCACTCCAGCATCGCTCAAGTGATCGCCCTCGCCTGGCAGGACGAGTTGGGCATCCGCACCAAGCTGCGCAACGAGGAATGGAAGGTCTATCTGGACACCCAGCAGAACCTGCGCTTCCAGGTCTCGCGCTCCGCTTGGATTGGGGACTACGCGGACCCCAATACCTTCATCGACATGTTCGTCACCGACGGCGAGAACAACAAGACCGGCTGGGGCAACCCCAAGTACGACGCTCTGGTGGCCGCGGCGGCGAGCGAGCTGGACGCGACTCGACGGCTGGAGCTGTTAGGCGAGGCCGAGGCTCTCCTGCTTGAAGAAATGCCGATCTTGCCGATCTATTACTATGTGACTCAGAACCTGACCGCCCCACGCTTGGGGGGCAACTCGGAAAACGTGCTCGACGAGCACTTCCCCAAGTTCTGGTACTGGATGGATGACGAGGAACTGGCCCAAAAACGCGCCAACTACCCCCAGGAATTCCAGTTCGTGGATCCCCATGGTCCTAGAGAGGGCCTTTATAGCCCAGCCCAACAAGCGGCCAGAGGGCGAAAGTGATCCGCTTTCTCTTCCGGCGCCTGCTTTGGTTTGTGGTCACGATGGCGGTGGTCATGAGCGTCTCGTTCTTCTTGATGAAGAATGTCAAGGGTGGCCCATTCGACACGGAACGAGCCCTTGAGCCCGCTATCGAAGCCAACATCCAAGCGCGCTACCACCTGGACTGGCCCCTTTGGAAGCAGTTCCTGCACTACACGGGCCCCTTAAACTTGGACGAGCGGGGCCTGGGCGGTTCGCGAGAGAAACTCTGGGGCGGCGTACTGTCCGGAGACTTTGGCCCATCCTTCCGCTACCGAGATTTCACAGTCAACGACATCATCGGCCAGGCCCTGCCCATCAGCGCCCTGCTTGGGGTGGTGTCCATGATGTGGGCCCTGGCCCTGGGGATCTCCACGGGGATCGCGTCGGCCCTGCGGCGAGGGTCGGGCATGGATCTGGCCCTGCGCCTGGCGGCCACGGGTGGCATCGCCCTGCCCAACTTTGTGATCGCGGGGTTCTTGATCATCCTGTTCGTGTTCTTGATTCCGCTCCTGCCCGTAGCGGGCTGGGGTTCGATCAAAGAGATGCTGTTGCCCGGGTTTTGCCTGGGGCTGGTCTATGCAGCCTATGTGGCGCGCTTGACCCGCACGGGCATGCTCGAAGCCCTTTCCCAGGATCACATTCGCACGGCCCAGGCCAAGGGGCTTTCCCCGCGCACGGTGGTCTTGCGCCATGCCCTCAAGGGTGGGCTGCTGCCGGTGGTGAGCTATCTCGGCCCTGCCACCGCGGGCATTTTGACGGGCAGCCTGGTAATCGAGCGCATCTTTTTCATTCCTGGCCTCGGCTCGCACTTTGTGAACTCGGCCTCGAACCGGGACTACACCCTGGCCATGGGAGTCACGATCCTCTACACGGTGCTGGTGTACACCATGAACACGGTGGTCGATTTGGCCTACACCCTGCTCGACCCACGCATTGACCTGGCGGATGAAGCATGAGCGCGGGGAACAGCAACAACAAGCGCTTCGATCTGGACGAGGCCACGGCGGAACGTTTGCTGCGTGAAGCCAAGGAGCACAAGGGCATCAGCCTTTGGCAGGACGCGGGACAACGGCTGCGGCGCAACCGCCCCTCTTGGTATGCCCTGGTTTTTTTGATGGGCTTTGGCCTCTTGTCGTTTTTTGCGCCGCTCTTGCCCCTGCGTTCGCCGGTGCGTTCGAATCTGGACATCACCCTGGCTGAACCGGTTTTGGATCGTGGCGACGGCGACTTCTTGGGCTCCCTCGACGCGGACGCAGATGCCGCCCTGGTGATCGGGCAAATCGAAAAGGACTATTGGGAGCTGTCGGGCCTCGATCACGGCCTGATCTCCCTGCGCCGCATGATCTTTGGCTCCTGGCAGACCGGTCACTGGCTGGGCACAGACCACCTGGGCCGGGACCTCTTGTCGCGCATCGTCTGGGGATCGCGTACCTCGATTTTGGTGTCCCTCGCCGCAGCCTTTTGCTCTTTGATCATCGGCGTGTTCTACGGGGCCTTTTCCGGATTGATGGGCGGCCGCATCGACAACCTGATGATGCGCACGGTGGACATCCTGTACTCGATCCCTTTCATCTTTGTGGTGATCTTCTTGATCACCCTGATCGGGGATTACCGCCAGGTGTTGGAAGAGGACTGGGGCCTGGACCGAGAAAAGGTGTTCTACCTGGTGATCGGCGCGGTCTATTGGCTGACCATGGCGCGAGTGGTGCGCGGCCAGGTCCTGAGCCTCAAGCACTCGGAGTTCGTGCAAGCGGCGCGGGTCATGGGTGCTTCCACGTTCCACATTCTGCTCAAACACATTGTCCCCAACGTGCTCAGCATCGTGATCGTTTATCTGACCCTGACCATTCCGGCGGTGATGCTCTTCGAGGCGTTCTTGTCGTTTCTTGGGCTGGGGGTGGAACCACCCCGGGTTTCCTGGGGCCTGATCGCCGTGGATGGCACCAGCGCCATCAACCCCCTCAAGATCCACTGGTGGGTGGTGGTCTTTCCCGCCCTGGCCATGGGCTCGACCCTGTTGGCCCTCAACGTGTTGGGCGACGGTTTGCGTGACGCCTTGGATCCAAAAATGCGAGGCAAGGACTGATGGCGTTGCTCACAGTCAAAGACCTAGCGGTTCGTTTTGAAACCCACCACGGCACCGTGCGCGCGGTGGACGGAATCTCCTTTGACATGGAAGAGGGAGAGACCCTCGGGCTTGTGGGCGAGTCGGGCTCGGGGAAAAGCGTCACGAATCTGGCGCTCTTGGGGCTGATCCCCTCTCCCCCCGGGGTCATGAGCGGCCAAGTGCATTTTGATGGGCAGGAAATCTCGGCCCTCTCGGAACCTGAACTGCGCAAGGTGCGGGGCAACCGCATCGCGATGATCTTCCAGGACCCCATGACCTCCCTCAATCCCCTCTTGACCATCGGTCGCCAGATGACCGAGGTCTTGGAGTTGCATAAGGGAAGGAGCCGCTCCGAAGCCCTGCGCCTTTCGGCCACGGGCCTGGGTGAAGTGGGTCTGTCAGAGCCTGAAAAACGCTTGGCCCAATACCCCCACGAATTGTCGGGGGGGATGCGCCAGCGCGTGATGATTGCCATGGGGCTTTTGTGCGAGCCACGTTTGCTCTTGGCGGACGAGCCCACCACCGCCTTGGACGTAACGATTCAGGCCCAGATTCTGGAATTGATGGCCGAAGTCCAGCGCAAGCACGGCACGGCGATCATTTTGGTGACCCATGACTTGGGCGTGGTGGCGGGCACCGCGGACCGGGTCGCGGTCATGTATGCGGGCCGCATCGTGGAAGAGGGCCCCACATCCCAGCTGTTCCAGACTCCCCACCATCCCTACACCCAGGGCCTGCTTTCCAGCGTGCCGCGCCTCGATTCGGACACATCGCACGATCTGTCCTCGATCCCCGGCACCCCCCCGGACCTGGCGGACATGCCCAGCGGTTGCGCCTTTGCCCCCCGCTGCCCCATCGCCCAACCTGAATGCACCAAGACGCGCCCAGGGCTATTGCCCTCGGGGATTGCGGGCCGCAGCAACGCCTGCCCCCTTGCTGCCTCGCCCAGCCAAACAGAGGCCCGCCCATGACCCGCCCCCTACTGGAAGTCCAAGAATTGACCAAGCATTTCCCAGTGGGCCCCCGCACCCTGATGGGCAAAGCCCAACAACACCTGCGCGCGGTGGACGGGGTCTCCTTCAACATCGAAAGGGGTCTTAGCCTGGGCCTGGTGGGCGAATCAGGCTGCGGCAAAAGCACCTGCGCCCGCACCATCGTGGGCCTGCACCCGGCCACCAGTGGCAGCGTGCGCTATGAGGGCACCGAGCTCACCACCCTCTCCCGCCGGGGTTGGCTGCCCTACCGGCGAAAGATCCAAATGATTTTCCAGGACCCCTACGCCTCTCTGGACCCGCGTCAAACCGTGGCCCAGATCCTGGACGAGCCCCTCAAGCTTTTTGGCTTGGGGCGACCCCGGGAGCGACGCCTCAGAATCCTTTCGCTGCTAGAAGCGGTGGGCCTGAATCCGCGCCATGTGCAGCGCTACCCCCATGAGTTCTCCGGGGGCCAAAGGCAGCGGATCGGCATCGCCCGGGCGCTTGCCGGTGAGCCAGACCTGATCGTCTGCGACGAACCCGTCAGTGCCCTGGACGTTTCCATTCAAGCCCAAATCGTGAACCTCTTGGGGGAATTGCGCGAGCGTTTTGATCTGGCCTACCTGTTTATCGCCCACGACCTGGCGGTGGTACGTCATCTGTGCGAACGCATCGCTGTCATGTACCTCGGTCGATTGGTGGAAGAGGCACCTCGGGAGGAGCTCTTCAAAAACCCCGCCCACCCCTACACCAAAGCACTGCTCTCCGCCGTGCCCTACCCCGATCCCGAAGTAGAGCGCACCCGCGAGCGCATAGTCCTTGGAGGCGATGTGCCCTCGCCCCTCACGCCCCCCTCGGGATGCCCCTTCCACCCCCGCTGTCATCAGGTAGGCGAGGTGTCCGGGGACCGCTGCAGCCGAGAAGTCCCCGCTCTGGTGCACGAGGGACAGCGCAGTCGGGCGTGTCATTTGGATTGAATTGGCGCGGCCATGGGGACACACAACTCCGGCCAGCGAGGGGTGGAGCAACCGATGGGAAGGCCTCCCCGCAAGCAGAGGTGCCCAAGCCCATGGATCCGTGGCATACTCAAACCCGCGTTCACGGGCGCCCCACCATGATGCAAGCAAAACACCTGCCCCTGCTGTTGCTCGCCTTCGGGCTAGTCGTTCACCAAACCGAAGCATGCCCCCAGGACGCTCCTGCGCCCAAGGCTTCCGAGGACAAATCGCCATCCGCACCCTTCATTCGCTTGGTGGAAGAGGGCTCGTTCGTGCACCTCCAAGTGGCTGCGCGCTCCTTCCAAGGCCACGACGAGGAGGGCCAGCCCAGCGGGCCACGCATCACCCTGTGTGCCGCCATGCATGTTGGTGAGGCCGCCTTCTACTCAGGTATGCAGAAGCAACTCGATGCCTGTGATGTAGTGCTCTTCGAGGGAGTCGGAGGCATGCCCATCGCCCTGGACGCTGAAGGAGTGAACAAGACCAGTGAGAAAGCCGCCATCGCAGTCACTCGCCGGCGCATGCGCGCCGTGGCCATTGCCATCGCGCAATTCCGCAGCCGACACGAGAGGTACCCCACTGACCTGAGCCAACTCAGCAGCCTGCTGCCCAGCAAGGGTCACGGACACCCGGCCCTGATCGACTTCTGGGGTACTGTCCTGATTTACCAACGCCATCCACCGGCGGAAAAAGGAGCAGAAGGGACTTTCAGCCTTGTGTCACTGGGTGCTGACAAGAAAACCGGCGGTGAGGGCGTGGCCCGGGACCTGGCCTTCAGCGACCAGCCCCCCATCGAGAGCAGGGAAATCCAAAACAAACGCGGCATTCAACAGGACATGGCCCAAGCCCTCGGTTTGGTCTTCCAGCTGGACGCAATGAATCACCTGGGTTCGTCCTGGCGCAACTCGGATGCCACGGCGGTGGAACTGATGGGTTGGCTGAATGGTGAAGTGGCCGATCAATCCGCATTGCTGAGTGCCCTCGACGGGAGCTCTTTTGTGGCGGATCTTGTGGGCAGCATGCTGCGCCTCTTCTCCCTTTCAAAGACTGCCCAGTCCATGCTGCGCCTGGTGACCATCGAGGTCCTGGCCAGAGCAGAAGAAGTGCTGCAGTCCAAGGCTGCGGGGCTGGGAGATCTGATGGAAATCCTGCTGGACCGGCGCAACGAGATCGTGCTTGCTGACCTGGAAGAGTTGCTCGCTCAGGAAGAGCCGCCTCTGCAAATCGGCATCATCTACGGGGCAGCCCACCAATCGGAATTCCAAGCGGCCCTCGCAGCAAAAGGGTTCCTCTGCACAGAGACCACCTGGCGTACGGCTGCGCGGGTCGACCTGGATGGCCTGGGCCTGCCCCGGGCTCAGGTGAATTGGACCCGCCGAGCCCTGGCCCGCAGCATCGATTCCATGCTCAAGTAGCAGACACCCAAAGCTGAAACGCCCCAGGGATCACTTCGATTTCAAGCCTCTCAACCGGAGGCCGTGGGTCACCGTCTGCCTGCCATTCCAGGAGGCCATGTTCAGCCGTGATCAGGATGCGCTTGCCCTGGCCCGCAGTGACCAGACTCTCAGGCGCTTCAATCTGGCGTCTGGCGCATAGCAGGGTCCGGATGCTTGAGGCGGGGCCCGAGCGCTGGCGCAGGGCGAAGTCCAGCAACCCATCGCTCGCGTCTGCTTCGGGAGAAAGAGACATGCCCTTGCCGTACATGCGAGTATTGGAAACCGCTCCATGGCGAAAACCGGAGCCCACGGACTTCCCATCGCAGGTTGCCCGAAAGCGCGTGGAGTAAGGGGAGAGCAAGGCGGTCACGCCCACTGCGAGGTAGAGCGAATCCCCGTGGATCCGATACCACCCCCGCAGCCCCCAGGAATGCCGAGCCCGATCGATGCGCCGCACAATGCGCGCGTCCAAACCAAGACCCACCATGGCCAGCACCATTTCGCCGTTCACGCGCAAGGCATCCACCTGCCGCGCTTCTCCACGGCCAAGGCCCGCAACGGCCGCGTCCAATTCCAGGGGCACACCGAACTCCTGGGCGATCACATTGCCATGGCCCTGGGGGATGACTCCCAGTGGGGTGCGATGGCCTGCCTGCAGGAGTCCCTGGGCAACCTCCCTCAGGGTACCGTCCCCCCCCGCGACCACGATCAGGCCCACACGCGCGCCCCATTCGGCAGCCAGTTCTATGGCATGGCCCGCGCGCTCGGTAGCCACTTGCAACACCTCCCACTGGGCTGAATCGAGCCCCCTGCAGACGGCTTCGGCGGCACGGGAGCCCTGGCTCTTGCCAGAAGTGGGATTGTAGAAGACGACCGCGCGTTTCACTGGAAGAGGAGAAGCAGGAGGCGTAACCGGATAGGGAGGCAACTCGGAATGAGAATCAACTACCCCGGCCTACATCTCCTTCATCACAAAATCCTTCCAACGCTGCTCAAATTCGTCCTCGTCCACCAATCCCCAAGAGGCCTCCATGGCCGCCTCCCAGATATCAAGCTTGTCGCGCAGACCAAGGTAGGTCCAGGGATTCTCCAAGCGCTCCCGCAATCTGTCCCCTTGCTTGCCTTCGGCCTCATCTGCATCCAGGTCATCCAGATCGTTCTGGGCATCCTCGCGAATGTCCGCATAGGCTCCGCGGAAGCCATCGTTGAGGGTCAGGATGTAATTGGGAATGATCTGACCGTACTCCTTCTTCCAGTAACTTCGCTTGACCCGGCCGCGGGCGCCCTCGCGCAAGAAGTAGATGATCGAGAAGGACTGGGCGTAACAGGACACATTGCTCGGCCCCTGGCCCTGCCATTCAGGGTGGTTGAAGCGAATGTGCTTTGAGAGGGGTTTGACCGTGCCCTCACGGAACATCTTCTTGATCTCAGGTGTGCGGGCCAGCCCCAGGTCCATGTCGGGGTTGGGCACCAAATTGCGTCCACGCATTCTAAAAGCACCGTAATAGTCCCCGTGGCCCTCATCGAACCAGCGATGAGCTGCGCTGCGCTCAAACAGGAAGTGACAGTACTGGTGGAAACACTCGTGGGTCATGACCGACATGGTCATCTTGGCCGACCCTTGAGGAAAGTAGAGCACCAGCTCTTCCGAGCGCGGGTTGAAGTAGCCCGCCACCCCGCCACCGGTCTGGCCATAGGTGTTGAAGTCCTCCTGGGTGGCGCAGATGCGCACGATTGAAATCTGCAGGATCGGCGAAGGCGGAGGAAAGTCCTCCTCAAACAAACGGCGCGAAGCCTCGAGGCGCGCGACCACGGCCTTGAGGTCCTTGCGGTCTTCGGAGTTTGTCTTGATCAGGTATTGCTTGGAGGGAGTCTCGATCAGGTCCCAGCCCGGGGTCTGGGCCACATCCCGCTTGTGGTGGGCCAGGAGCACCTCGTAGGAACTGTCGGAAGTAACCGGACCGTCGGCATCGATGCGCTCCTCGATTTCCACAATGCGGAAGGTGCCCATGGCTTTCTTCACCGCGCTGGACCAGGATTTGACAACCTTTTTCTCGCCGCCCGGATAGTCCCAGGCAAAGACGACCTTGAAATCTGACAAAACAATAGTGGTCACATCCCAAACGATCGGGACCTCGTCTCCCCTGGTGTCGAGTCTGACAGTCAGGACCTCACGGGTTCCTTGCAAGCCCTTGCCCATCTTGATGATCGATGTCTCCACTTCTGCATCCTCGAGACTATCGGGCACCAGCGATCCGGAGAGATCGTCCACAAAGTCCTTGACCGACCACTCCTTCTTCTTCTTCTTGGCTCCACTTCCCGTGGAGGCAGCCTCGGGCATGATGCGCACAACCTTGAGGGCCGGCTTGTAGGTTGCCCGGTTATTGCCGTCGTACTTGACCATCAAAGGCTTCTCAGCCTCGAACTGGCCGATCACACTTCGACTCTTGAGCCGATCATTGACGGGCACGTCAGACCAATCACGGAGGGGCTTGAACTTGAACCCATAGGCTGGAAAGTTGCGATAGGTACGTCCGGGCTTTTGAGCACTGGCCGAGTCTCCGATGAAGAGCAGACCAAGAAAAGTCAGGGCCAGAAGGAGTTTGCGATGGTGCTTCGACTGCATGCCATCAGTATAGACCTCCCCTCCGGGAGTTCAGGGGTGCACTTCACGGGGCCCTTACGATGAGACCCCAGGGGCCCCTACAGGCTGCCAGATGGGCTGCCCTCAGCCTTTGATCAGGGCCTGCCCCAGCAGGATCATGCAGATTCCGCACCCCAGGGTTGTTCCACCGTATGCCGCCGCAGCGCCCACCTGTCCCCCACGTGCCAAGTCAACCAGTTCCAGGGCCAGGGTCGAAAAGGTGGTGAACGCCCCCAAGAAACCAATCACCACCAAAGGCCGCACGGGCACGCCGGTGGGAACTTGCCGCAGCACCCAGGCAGCCACAACCCCGAGGCAGAAACTCCCGAGCATATTGACTGAGAATGTCGCCGCCAATCGCGGCAGGTTCAGATGATCTGTGGCCACGGTGACCAAGGCGCGGGCCACCGCGCCAGCGGCCCCTCCCGCTCCAATCCACAAGAAGTCCTGAGGCTGCATGGCTTGAATCCTATGGAATCAAGCCAGTTGAACCCAGTACTCAAGCAACAAGTGGCCTCTTGACCTGCATGGGAAGGGGCCTCACCAAGAAAGGCCTCCCGCTCAATCACCTGCCCCACTAGAGCGGCCGCGCAGCAGTGGACTTGGCGTACAGCATCAGCTCCTGGCCCACCACAAGATTGAGTTCCTGCACAGCACTGGGGGTCACGCGCACCCGCACCCGGGGGGCGCCGTCACCGGCAAGGGTTACCTCGGCCAAGAGCAAGTCCCCGCGCTGTTCAACTTGGGCAACGCAGACCCCCAGTTCCGTACGAGCCGAAAGGCCTTCGACCCGCTCACGAGCCAACAGCAGATCATCAGAACCCAGGGTGAACATGACGCGCATGCCCTCGCGCAGATTGCTCGCCGCCACGTAAAAGAGGGCGCCGCCCTGGACTCTCACCGCTGCACCGGCAGGGGTTTGCTCTACCACCACGCCGGTCAAAAGATTCGGGTGGCCAGCGGCTTCAGCGGCGAGAACCTGGACCGGATCACCGCTGCTTGAGGAACGGCCTCCTTCCAAGACAATGACCTCATCACAAAGGGCTTCGATTTCGACGGCATCATGAGAAACCAGAATCAAAGGCAGGTCGAATTCAAGACGCACGGCCATCAGATAGGGCAAGAGCCTGCGCCGGAGACCCACATCCAAGCTTGCGAGGGGCTCATCCAGGAGCAGCACATCCGGGGCGCAGGCCAGTGCGCGACCGAGGGCGACTCGCTGGCGCTGGCCGCCGGAAAGGGCAGCGGGCTTGCGGTTGAGAAAATCCGACAACTCCAGGACCTCGGCGATATGTGCCAGCTCGAAACCAGGAGCACCCGGCCCTTGACCAAAGGCCAGGTTCTCTTCCACGGTCAGATGGGGAAACAACAAGAGGTCCTGGGGCACAAAGCCAAAGCGCCTTTTTTCCGGTGCGACCCAGATGTCCTGATCCTCAAGTACGCGACCGAGAAGCTCAATGCGCTGACCCTGGCCCCGTCTCCAGCCCGCGAGCAGTTCAAGGGCAGTGCTCTTGCCCGAACCAGAGGCTCCGAAAATGCCCAGGGCGCGACCCTTGGGAGCGAGATCCAAGTGCAGCTCGAAGCTACCCATCTGAATCCGCAGGTTCGCTTGCAACCAGGAGCTCACGGGGTGCCCCCGGGCGTGCGCTCGTTGCCTGCCTCGCCCAGACGACTGGCGCCTGAACGATCGGCGCCCAGACGATCAGCGCAGAAGACAATCACGAAAGCAATGACTCCACAGACCCCCACCAACTGCAATGCTCCACGATCATCGTGCAATTGATAGGCCTCGAACACGGCCATGGAGAGCGTCCGTGTCTCGCCCAGCAGGCTGCCTGCCACCAAGATCGTAGCCCCGAACTCGCCCAGAGCGCGGCCCATGCCCAGCAGCACACCCGCACCAATGCCCCGAGCCGCGAGGGGCAGAGTCACTTGAACAAATGCTCGCAGAGGACTCAAACCCAAAGAACGGGCCATGGCTTCGAGTCGTGGGTCAACTGCTTCCAGGGCCGTGCGCATGGGACGCACGAAGAGCGGGAAGGCAACCACTCCTCCGGCCAACACCGCCCCTTGAAAGGTGAGCAGGAGATCCAAACTCGCCAACAGCCCCCCCTTGCCCAGCATCAACAGCAACAACCAGCCCACCGCAGTAGGCGGCAGGATAAGAGGCAAATGCACCAGGGCTTCCAAGACGCTGCGGCCCCAAAAACGCCGCCGAGCCAGGACCCAGGCCATCAATAGGGCCGGGAAGAAGTCCAGCAGCACCACCGCAAGGGCCACCTTGGCGCTGACCATGAGGACCGGACCGAGCACGCTTGGGTGTTTTGAGGACTTGGGCGAGAAACTCGCCTCTTCGGCGCTCAACGTGCGCTGCACCGGATCAAGACCGGCTGCACGAATTGAAGCGCCTCCGGCGGGCAGCAAGAGCAACTCCCGCAAGCGAGCCCCCGCACCGGGCAGGGTGCTTCTCTGAGGTACGCCCAGGGCAGCCTCCACAACCGGCGCCTGATCCTTGGGCACCTCATACAGAATCTCCACCGAGTCCGAACGACGCGCGTCTGCGAGATAGACAATACCGAAGGGAACCGCGCCGACCTCCACGGCCGCGAGAGCAGCCCGGGCGTCGGCTACCACTGTGATGCGCCCCTTCAGCTCTTTCCAGAGCCCAATGTTCTCGAGCCAGGCCTTGACGTAACGCCCCAGGGGCACGGCCTCACTGGATGGCAGAGGCAAGCGAGCTTCCCCTGCGGAGAGCATTTCCAGATCAAAGAGTGTCGCGGGTCCCAGTCCCTTGGGGGCCACGACACACAGGCCGCCTTGGGCAAAGACAGTCGCGCTGTCCTCCTCCAGGAGTCCCCGGGAATTGAGTTCCCCGATCCACTGGATATCCGCGGAGAGAATCAGATCCGCCGCCACTCCGGCGATCAACTGGCGCGCCAGATCTCCGCTGGCCCCGGACGAGATCTCCAAGGGGGATTCACCCTGCGCCTGCCACTGGGCATCCAGACCCTGGGCCACCTCGCGCAGACTGGATGCCACCAACACCCTCGTACCCTGGGCACCAGCGCTGGGGTGGCCGAGCCCTGCAGCCAGGGAAAGACACAGACCCAGAGAATCGAGATGAGCAAACATCGGGGAGGAGTCTAACCTCTCCCCGATGTGCAGGGCTCAGACGCTCAAACCCTTGCCTTCAAGGAATCCAGATGGTCTGCAGACCGTCGCTGAAGTTGGAGTTCGCGCCCCCTGCAGCGGGATCGCGATACCAGGCCTGGAAGAAGACCGTGTCCCCCACACTTACCTGGCCGGAAGCCTGGGGCGGGGAAGCCACATTGAAGGACCAACTGCTGTCTCCGAGACCCGAGATCGAGGTGGCTCCCAACCGGAAGAGGGGAGCAGACACGCAAAGGAAGCCGTTGGCCACGGGGGTGAGCCCCTGCCCAAAGGAGTAGAAGAACAGCATGAACTGACCAGCGGGCATACCAGTGGCCAGCAGCGTCAAGTCGTTGGCCCCTATGGAAGTGGTTCCAATCGCGGAGATCAGAGCCCCTGTTCCTACGGAGTTCGGTGTGGTAACGCAGTAGTTGCTGATCAAGGGACTGTCGTACTCCAACTGGGCAGCGCGCAGGCGCCACAGGTTTCCGGAGCGCCCAAAAGTCTGCACGGTCCAGAAGGTGTCGTCGCCAGGGTCACAGGTTGTGCCTGAATAGTCGCCCCAGCGGTTGCGCCCGGACCCGTCAAGAATCTGATAGCTGCCGGTGCCGGTCTTGTATTCAAGAGGGTCGCTTATGTCGCTCTGGGTATCAGAATCCTGACGACCAGAGACAAAACAACTGACAAAAGTAGAAGCACTCGAGCCGCTATAGCCAACCACCACATCCCCAACCGAATTGACCGCAATCGAAGGGTAGTAGTAATGGAATACACCGGTTGTATCGCGGATCGTGCTGCGCTGAATATCGGCACCATTGGAAGGACCGATCTCATACCAGCGAATTCCAGCTGTATTCTGATTGGTGCCAATCGTGTGGCAGGTGAAGAGACTGCCGCCGCGATAGACCGCATTCTGTAGTCGGTCGTCCCCGGTGCTGATGGGCACGCTGCTGCCAGAAGCGGGAGCATCGGGCGGCGAGGAGTGAGACGCCACGGTCAAGATCGAAGCGGTCTGCAGGGTTGGCGCAGTCAGGGGCGGATTCACCTGGCGAACCAGAATCTGGTTGTTGCCCCAGGTGCTCGCAATGTAGGCCACACCGGGATCTTCCCAGTGCACCGCAGGCTGATTGGCTTGGGTGTAGCCCAGATTGCGGAAAGCGGTCACGGTCCCCAGAACCGGACTGGAGGCGATCATGGGCGCCTTGTCAAGAGCCCAGATCGTCATGGTTCCGGAACCAGTGGAGTTGTCGATCATCAGGGCGCTCATGTAGACGCCACGAGCGCCGACTCCCAGGGTCGGATAATCAGGCCAGCGGTTGGCATCGGCGCCTTGGCTGGTGTTGAAACTGGTCTTGAGCCAGCCCCCCTGGGGCGAATCGGTCAGGCTGACCGCAAGGTAGATGCGATTTGAAAAGTTGGTTGAGATTACGATCCAGCGATTGTCCTGGGGATCATAGACAACCCGTGGATCGCCACCCGCGCTGGCCCCGAAGAATGAGTTCAAGGAGGCACCGGCGATCAGGCTGCCGGTCTTGGACCAGTAGGTGATGTTCGAATTGACCACCGTGACAAAGTGATTCGGCCCCACCGCCCCGTGTGTGTCCGGAGGGATGGACGAAGCGCCTGGGTTGCCCCCCAGTTCCTGACAGAAGAACTGCTGCATCACTGAAGGAGGATCGATTATGCCCACGCTCGGAGCAACTGGTGCCGCCGGAGAGGGAGACGCAGGCTTGGGCGCTACGAGAGGCGCCAGAGGCTGGGGCTGCGGACGCGTCAGCAAAGACACAGGGCCTGGGGAATGGGCCTTGAGTGCTTCGCCGCGCTGCCAGACCAGTCCCCCATAGCCTGTGCCAGTCAGATTGCCGGGGGGCACGTCTTCAAAGTCAAGTACCACAGTGCGGCCCGCGCGCACGTAGGTCAGGTCATCCAAGGAGTACCAGGCCTGTGTCCAATCGGCCTTACGCGCTTCGATCACCAAGCGATCAATGCCCTTGGCGTTCAGCGCCACAAAGACCATTTGTTCCTCAAGGTCTGTCCAGGCGCCAGTGGCAATCGTCTTGCCCCCGGCCTGACCCAGCAAGCGCACGGCATCTGCTTCTGAACCCTGGCCCGAACCCTTGCCGAGCCAGACACCCGTCACTTCAACCTGACCGTCAAAGCCAATCGGCATGCGCAAATCGCCCCAGTAGTTGGTGATGGACTTGTCGCCGGAATGGGTGGGCAGGGCGCCATCACCATCAGGACTCTCCCACTCACCGCGCTTGCCATTACGGAATCGACGGGAGGGCTGTTCAAACAAGGGGCGCTGCTTTTCCCTCTCCATGACCACGTCCCAGCCCTCGATACGGGTATTGAGGAAGGCGCCGGGATCCACGCGCACACCGGGGTTGATCTGGGCGGGAGTGGCTTCGGGATCGTCCGCTAAAGTGGCCGGGGAGGGTGTCTCCCCTGGAGCGGGAAGGGCCCGGGGCTGGTCCCCTTGTTGGGCCCAGCTGGGCAGGACGGCAAGAGAGAGAACGGACAGGCTGTGCAGGATTTTCATCGGTGGATCTTCAGGCAGGAAGAGATGCAAGATCTGGGATTGGGGCGCAGGTCTCCGGAGCAGGAAGCGCTTCCGTGGGACCCCCAACCAAAGCTTCACCTATGGACTAGTTCCACGCTGCACCCTGGACTGTCGGATTACATAACCATTACATAAAGCGCCCGTATGGACCCCCTCCTGGGGCACATTTGAGGTTCCTGACCTGGCCTGGGCTCAGACCGGGACGAGCCTGGAGGCGACTCCCCAGGAAAGCTCAGGGCCCGATCAGGAAGTGGCACACATCGCCCTCCGCCAGGGCGTAGTCCCGGCCCTCGGTGCGCATGCGCCCCGCAGCCTTGATGGCCGCTTCGCTGCCGAACTCGTCCAGGTCATCCACCGAGTAGACCTCGGCCCGGATGAAGTTCTTCTCGAAGTCCGTGTGAATCACGCCCGCCGCCTTGGGTCCCTTCCAGCCCGCGTGAATCGTCCAGGCCCGCAGTTCCTTGGGACCCACGGTGTAGAAGGTCTGCAGACCGAGCAAGGAGTAGGCCGCGCGGATCAGGCGGGGCAGGCCCAACTCGGTCAAGCCCAAGTCGGATTGAAAGCTCGCTTGATCCTGCGCATCCATGTTGCGCAATTCACTCTCCAGATCGGTGCAAATCGCGATCCACTCGGCCCCAGTTGCCTCGGCATGCTGCGCCACGACTTGAGCATGCTTGCCCTCGGCGGTGAGATCATCATCCCCCACGTTTGCCACATACAGCACGGGCTTGGCGCTCAGAAGGCAGAGGGGCTTGAGCGCGACACGTTCCGCTGCGCTCCAGTCGGTGGCGCGCAGGGACTCTCCCGCCTCCAGCATGGTCGCCACACGCTCAAAAAGTTCCTTCTGGACAATCGACTCCTTGTCCCCTGAGCGCGCCTTCTTTGACACACGGTCCAATGCCTTTTGCACCGTGTCCAAATCGGCCAGAGCCAGTTCCACATCGATGATCTCGATATCGCTCTTGGGATTGACCGGTTCTTCACGCACGACTTGCGAGCCTTCGAAGCAACGCACCACGTGCAGAATCGCATCGGTCTCCCGGATATTGGCCAGGAACTTGTTGCCCAGACCCTCGCCCTTTGAGGCTCCTGCGATCAGGCCGGCGATGTCCACCACCTTGATCACCGCGGGGATCACTTTCTTTGTCTCCACGTGGGCCAAGATGCGCCCCATGTTGTCGTCCGGAACCTCGGCGATCGCCAGGTTGGGATCGATTGTGCAGAAGGGAAAGTTGCCCATCTCAGCGCCGGCTGCGGTCAGCGCGTTGAAAAGGGTGCTCTTGCCCACATTGGGCAAACCGACGATTCCGCAGGAAAGGGACATGCTGTGACTGGTTCCAGGTGTGGAACTTTGAATCAGCTCCAGGGAAGCGAGGCAGTTTAGCGTGGAGCAACGGCGCGAACAGCCCCCATTTGGAGGAAGAGAGTTCTCTGGATCGGTCAGTCGTAGGCCAGAGCGGCGCCCGAGGCAACCCGCATGGCATAGCGCCTGAGAATCCGGTCCAACACCTCAGGGGAACCGCCCCGAGCGTTGCATAGGCTGACCAGCCCTCCCAGAGACGCCTCCCGATCCGCCGGCTGGACGGGCAGTCCGGTCTGCAACTGAGACCAGTAGGCTTGATTCCAGGCGGGTTCCAGAGCTGTGCGCTCGTTCCAGTCATTCCAACTCACGAGCAGGGTGGGACCGTTCGCCTCGATGACGCTGCTGGTGGCCTCCAAGAAACCCACTGAAGGCTGGGGCGAGACTCGCACGCAAAGCGACTGTCCATCGTTCCCAAGGCCATGAGTCGCAGACCAGCCCGCCACACCGGAATCATCAAAGCCCCACCAGAGCATGCCAAAGGCGCGGCGGACCTGATCGTCCTGATTGCGCCAGAGCAAGGCCTCATGATAGGTGCCCCGGGCAAAATCTGTCACATTGCCAGGCGGCAACGTGGTTGCATTGCCACTCTGAAAATCCTGAAAGGAACGATAGCGAAGAATGGGCTGGTCAATCAGATGCCAGCGCCCATAGCCACTGAAAGCCGTCGAGTCTGTGCCCGGAGGATGTGTGGCGATAAATGTGATCTCCTCGCCAGTGCTGGTTTCAACTTGATCCGTGATCCACTGCCAGTCGCTCTCCACCAGGCGCTGGCCATCCCAACCAGGAATGTCGTGCCAGAAGACGAAGAAGACAAGTTCCCCATCCAGGCGCAGCATGCAGCGACGATTTCCCAGCTTGCTCACCAGGAAAATCACCTCGTCAGTCAGGGCCTGGCGGCGCTCAAGCAAACTGGCCTCGGGATCAAGCCAACCCGCCTGCTGCACCTTGGGCTCCAACATGGGAGCGATGTCAAAGTCCACTCCGGGTCGATCCGCAGCCCTGACCAGCTCCAGAAACGACTGCCATTGGCGTGGCCCTTCTCCCTGGGGAGTGGCCAGGGTGTCAAGCTGCAGCCCATGCCAATCCACCACGAATCCTCCCAACCCAGCGGCCCGCGCCAGATCCACAGACAGACGCGCCACATCCTGATCCCGGGAGTCATAGAGACCCACCAGGGGAAGAGCATCGAGACCATCCACCGTGCTCGCGGCCCCGTCCCTGCGACCGTTGATGCGCACAAAATCCGGATCATGGGTCAAACTCAAAGATGCGGGATCACAGGGTGAGGGATCGCCCCAGGCCCAATTGCCCCAGCGCTGCTTGCTGCCGACGGCATTGCCCTGGGCCAAGGGATGGGCAGGATTGCGGAACCAGGGGGCATAGGCAGCCAATTGCAGAGGTCCCGCGCTGCCGTCCAAGGCCTCGGGCGCTCCGACCTGGACCTCGTCAATGAACAGGGGCACGGAGAGCGATGAGACCAGGCGCAGACGCAGATAGACCGCATCACCGGGAACTGCAGCCCCGAGGGGAGTCTCGATCCAACGCCAGACGCCCCCATCTTTCTTGACGGGACAGAAGAGTTCTTGAGAGAGCACCTGCTGAGCTCCACCTGAGCCATGGGCGATCAGCTCCAGGCGCACGCACTGGTTCGTATTCGGACTGAGGGGCAAACTGGGATCGAGGGGCACGCGCAACCATGAGCCGAGCACAGGTTGCTCGCCGATCCAGGGACTGCCAGGTGTGCTGCCCAATCCGATGCGCGCGGAAACCTGTCCGCCGGGCAGCAACTCCACATGCCGGCGACCGCGACGGGATGGACTCGAACTCCCAGTGGCTTCGACAGTCGCTCCTGCCAAAACCCAACCTGCGCTGCCCTTCTCGAAGCTCCCGTCAAGACCGACATGCTGGCCAGGTGCGTGATCTCCCATGGCGAAGCGATCCACATCAAAGGTACCGGGGCCGGTAACGACCAAACGCAGAACCACCTCAGCGGTCTGGGGCCAGACGCGCCCGGCTGCCCCCGGCAGGGGCTCGGAAACCAGATCTTTCCATGTCCAAGCAGGTGTGCTGCCATCCATGTTTGGACTGAGGCTCAGAGGGGCGTCGCCGGACGAACCTCGACGCAATAATTCAAGCTGCACGGATCCGGAAACGGGCGCTCCCCCTGGTGCACGCCGCACAACGGCTCGGGCAGCGCAGCGCTGACCCAGCCAGGCATTCTCGGGGGCGGGCTGCAATCCAGCACTCCCCACCAAAAGCGCCTGTTCGAGCGACACCTGCTGCCCTGCGGCCACGGTCACGCGCAGGATGCTGCGCCCGGAAGGGGTCATCAGGCTGACGAAGTTCGCCTGGGGGTCGCTGGATTGAACACTCCATCCAAGCAGTCCCTGGTCCAGATCAGGATTGAGGAGAGTCACCTCTCCACCCGCGCGAATATCACCCAGAGCCACAGGCGAAATCGCCGCAAGTGCGAGCACCAGGGCCAGGACCAGGCCACTCCGTTGAAACAGATACATCATCACCTGTCCCATATCGGGATTCGCAGGCACTTTCCTTGGGGGGCAAGACTCCAAAGGATGTCGGAATTGCTCTGAGACCCGCATCTGGGAAGCGTAGAAAAGCACACCCCCCACAAGCCAGCCCCAAGCAGGAGGAGACCCGAGAGCCATTTCCGACCCTCTGCTGGACAGTCTCCCTGCTGGCGCTACCTGGACAGACCTCCTCACCATCAGGCCAGGTTCCACCTTCCCCTGGGGCAGCAATCTCCAGCAACTGCTACCAGGGAGTCCCAGGTGAGCGCTTCAAGCCAGCAAGGCCAGGCAGTCGATCTCAACGACCGCGCCCTTGGGCAATGCGCTGACCTCAACACAGGCTCGCGAGGGAGGTGTCAGGCCTTCAAAGGCCCGTGCATAGACCTGATTGACCCGGGCAAAGTCACCCATGTCCGTCAGATAGACCGTGCAGCGTACTGCCTTGGCGAAACTCGAACCGGCGGCTTCAAGGACTGCTTGCAGGTTGCGCAAGCACTGTTCGGCCTGGACTTCCACATCCTCGGAAACCAGCTCTCCTGTTGTGGGGTCCATGCCCACCTGACCGGAGCAATGCACTGTCCCCCCTGCCACAATCGCCTGGCTGTAGGGTCCGACAGCCTTTGGGGCCTTATCCGTGTGAACTACTTGAATGGTGGTCATGAGAATTCAATCCAGAGTTTAGCCCTCGCCCTCGCGCTGCACGGCACCGGCAATCAGAGGCAAAGCTGGCTCGGCGACAAACGGTCGGATGTCCGCGCCCATGCGCGCGATCTGGCGCACCAGGGTGCTGGAGATGTGGGCCACCAGTGGAGAAGGCAAGAGGAACACTGTATCCAGCTCGGACCACAGGGCCTGATTGGTCTGGGCCATCTGACGCTCGTACTCCAGATCCATGGCGGTGCGCACACCGCGCACGATGCTGCAGGCCCCCATCTCCTTGGCGGCGTCCACCAACAGACCAGTGATCGGCGCCACCTGAACGCTGGCGAGATCTTCCACACAAGCCTCGATCAGCGCCAGGCGCTCTTCGAGATTGAGCAGGTGCTGCTTGGCGTGATGCGCGGCCACGCCCACGGTGACCGAATCAAAAATGCGAACGGCACGCTTGAGCACATCGAGGTGCCCCAGGGTAAAGGGGTCAAAAGTGCCTGGAAAGAGCGCGTGGGAGACGGTCATGGGAACTGAGTGTAGCGAGTTCGGTGGCCGAGGGCTTTGCATGGAAGCCATGCGGATCTGGAGGCCTTGAAAAGCCCGGTGCCCCCTGGAGGCAATTCTCGATGAAGCCACGCCCGCGCCACTTCGGCCACGAACCACGCGTTCCAGCCCACAGGAATCAAGACCCTCGGCAGCCGAACCTTCAACTGCCCTGACACCCCTGAGGCCGCAGTGCGTTCTTGATTCGTGCGCTTTCCCGGTGGTCCTCTGCTGTCCGGCTCCCTCCTGCTGGGGCTCTTTGCCCTGGGGGCAAGGGCACATCCCTTGCTGCTGCCGGGAGTTGGAGCCTTCCTGGGCGCGGCCCTGGCATTCCTGGTCATCGCCCTGCTCCTGACCCACATAGGAGCGGTCCCCCGTGGAAGCCGAAGCGCAAAGTTCCTGGCGGGTTCAACCCTCGCCCTGGCGGGCCTGATCCTGGGCGCGGGGACCGATCCGACTCAAGCGCCCCACTCTACTCCCGGCACCTTCGAAACAAGCGCTCCTCAGGTGGTGACCAGGTCCCTGATACAGGCCAGTCGGGACCGGGATCTACCTGCGGGCTGGCTTCCCCCGGGGTGCGCCGTGAGTCTGATTGGATCGGGAGAAAGCCTGCTCATGGCCCGCTCGATCCCCGCTGGTCCGATCCAACACCTCCAGCGCCTGGGTCCTGAAGATCTACAGCTGCTGGCAAAGCCCCCAGCGCGCCTGCTGGACGGTTGCTTTGACAGGATCGCGTCCCTGCGAGCGCGCCTCTTGCGGCGCATGGACAGACTGCCCTCGAAAGAACTCAGCGCCCTGATGGGAGCCCTGTTGTTGGGGGACCGACGCAAGCTGAGCTACGAGACCACCGACCTGTTCACCCGCACCGGGACGCGCCACCTGCTGGCGCTCTCGGGTCTCCACCTGGCGGTGCTCTTCGGCCTCTTGCTCCTGCCCCTGCTGCGCATCTTCATGCGTCGCTTTCCAGGAACCGCCGGGCGCCTGGGAGCGGGCCTCTGCATGACTCTCGTACTGGCTGTGTTCGTGCCCCTGGCTGGGGGTGCACCTTCCCTCTGGCGCGCCGCCTGCGCGGCGGGTCTGGGTTTTCTCGCTCCCCTGCGCGGCCGAGTTGGACAGGTCCTGCCTCGCACGGATGGATGCGCCCTGTTGGGTCTGGCCCTGACCTGGGAGGTGCTGGTGGATCCAAGCGCCTTGGGTCGACCGGGGGTCCAATTGACCTATCTGGCGACCTTTGGTCTCTTGACCGCGCGCGGCCTGTACAGCCCAGGCAAGAGCAACCTCTTGCCCGCAGCCCCCCATGAAAAACTGCCCTTGGCCTGGGCTCTCCTGGATTCCCTGCCGCGGCTGTTCCGGGCGGGGGTGCGCGCCTCTCTGGTGGCCAGCGCAGCAACCCTGCCGGTGCTTTGGCTGACCTTTGGAGAAGCTGCCCCCATCGGACTGCTCGCCACCCCGCTGGTGACCCCGATCATCAGCGCCCTGCTGATAATCGGAGGACTGTGTGTGGCTGTTCCAAACGGGCTGGGGGCGCACCTGGCGGAGTTCCTGCGCCAGGGACTGATAGGTCTTTTGCAAGCCATCGACCGGCTGCCATTGACGCCTCTCAACCTGCCCCCCAGGCCCGCGCTGCTCGTGATTCTGCTCGGGCTCCTGGCAATGCTCGCCCTACGCCAGCGTCCCGGTAGCACACGGTCGGCCCTGCTCCTGGCGGGAATCCTTCTCCTGCCCTGGGCAACCCGTGCGCGCAGTCTGCGCCTGCAGGTGTTGGATGTGGGCCACGGCACGGCGGCGGTTTTGGAGGTACCTCGCTTTGGTCTGCTGGTATTTGACGGTGGATCGCGGGATCGCATCGGAGTGGGACGCGCCTTGCAGCGAGTCCTCTGGGATCGGGAGGCGGACCGGGTGACCTATCTGACCAGTCACACCGATCGTGACCACACGGGAGCCCTGCCGTGGCTGGCCAGGCGTTTTGAAGCCAAACAATGGTGGGGTCTCTTCCCCCCCGATGTGTCCAGAGATGTTCTCCAGGGAGCCCACTCGGATCCCGCCGAAGGACGGGTGCTGCTGCACCAGGGCACCAACCTGCGGCTTGAATTGTTGCGCGGGTCTTGCCTGGGGGGCAACGAAGGTTCGCGCAGCCTGCTGGTGCATGCGGGTGACCGAACTCTGATGCTGTGGGGGGATGCGGAAGACGAAGGCGCCCTGGCCACCCTCAGACACTGCAAGGAGGAATCTGGGCTGGACCTGTTGCTGCTGCCCCACCACGGTCGCGCGGGACCGGCCCTGGGAGCAGTCCTCGATCAGCTCCAACCGAGCATGGCCTGGGCCAGTTCCAGCGATCTTGAGCTACCCTCGCAAGGGACCCTCATGCAGCGGGGCATCCCCCTCCGCGTGACCACCCAAGGTCCCCTGCTCTGGCCCCCGGTAGAACAGGGCGGAGCCAAGAGTCCCTGAGCCAAAGGAGTTGGCGTGGCAAACAGTACGCCGAAAGCCATAGACTCTTGCCCGTGAGCCTGCCCGCCCCCCCCGCGCCCTTCCAAACAG
>JABABA010000040.1 GCA_014238415.1 Planctomycetota bacterium
TCTTGCTGAAGGAGGAAACCAAAGCCCCGGTTTCTCGCACCGCCCCCATCGTGCTAGCAGAGCGTCTGACAGATCTCTTGAGCTTGCTGGTACTGATCACCATCGCAAACCTCTCCCAACACGCGGAGCACACCTGGATTCTGTGGGTCACCCTGCTGGGCTGCTTGGGCTTGCTGGGCCTGATCGGCTGCCCCCCCCTGACCCGGCTTGGACTTCGACTGCTCCGGGACATGGGCCCCATCGCGCGCCTGGCCCCCAAAGCAGAAAACGCTCTGGCCAGTTCACGACAACTCCTGTCACCGCGCCTCTTGACCCTTGCTGTGATTTTGGGCGTGGGCGCCTGGGGGCTTGAGTGCCTTGCGGCCTGGAGCATCGCTCTTTCACTTGGTCTGCCGGAGCTGGCCTTTTCCCAGGTCATGGCGGCATTCAGTTTGTCCCTGATCGTAGGAGCTCTTGCACTCTTCGCCCCCGGTGGACTCGGGGTGACTGAGGGACTCTACACGGGCCAGCTGGAACGCCTCCTGACCTCCCATGGGGGCGCCGAAGCCATGGCGCGGGCGGGAGCCGCATCAGCTACGCTCGTCACCCGCCTGGTGACCCTATGGTTCGCAGTCTTGATGGGGCTGATGGCCCTCGGACTTCACCGTCGCCGCCGTCGCAACCAGCAGCGGCGCATCTAGACACCTATTCGACGCCGTAGTACTTGTCCAGGGCCGCCGCATAATCCACGGCCTGCTCAGCATAGTGCTGCACGAGTTCCCCATCCGGTTGCTCGCTGGCCGCATCACCACCAAGAAAGGGCACGCTCAATTCCTGCAAGCCGGGCCCCTCTCCCGCTCCCTGGCGTCCGAGAGTCCATGCGGCCTGCAGCCCCGCTCCCAGAGCTGCGGCTTCGGGCTCCGCCAGAACCTGCACCTCGGCATCGAGCACCGCCGCAAGGATCTGACGCCAGAGGGGGTTTCTCGCCGCACCGCCCACCAGGTGCACACGGGAGGTGTCCACGCCGAGGCGATTCAGACGCCCCACGCCCCAGCCCAGGTTCAAGCTCGTACCCTCCAAAGCCGCACGGTAGAGCATGGCACCTTGCAGGTGCTGGTCGCGCATGCCGAGCAGAGTCCCGCTCGCGCCAGGCAGGTCCGGCACACGCTCTCCCGCCAGGAACGGCAACCACAGAAGTCCTTCGCAACCGGGAGCCAGCCTGGCAGCCTCGGCGGTCAGATCATCGTGATCTCGCCCACTCAGGCGCACAACACCTTCGCTCACTCCGGTCAGGTTCATGACACATAGCAAAGGCAGCCAGCCCCCGCTGGAATCACAGAAAGGTGCGATCAGGCCCTCGGGGTCGATGACCGGTTGGTCCGCATAGGAGAACACTGTGCCCGAGGTGCCCATGCTCACCAACGAGACTCCGGGCGCGCTGGCCCCGGCCCCGATAGCGCTCATCATGTTGTCGCCACCGCCACTTGCAACCAGCGTTCCTGCTACCAGACCAAAACGCCTGGCTCCAGCTTCGCTCACCACTCCCGCCGGCTCACCCGCAGCAATCAGACCCGGCAACTTGGCCGACAGATCAGAATCGATGGCGTCCATGGCTCGCGCATCAAAGGCCCGCTCGCGGGGATCGAACCAGCCAGTACCAGAAGCGTCTCCCGCCTCCATGCTGGCCTCGCCCGTCAAACGCAGGTTGAGAAAGTCATGGGGCAGAAGCACCTGGGTCGTGCGGTCCCAGGCATCCGGTTCATGGCGCGCGACCCACAGGACCTTGGATGCGGTATAGCCCGTGGGAATCGGTCGGCCCAGGGTTTGAGACAGCTCAGCGGCCTCGCTGGAAGTCTGTGTGTCGCACCAGAGTTTGGCGGGACGCACGGATTGGCCCTCTGAGTCCAACAGCACACAACCATGCTGCTGACCCGAAACGCCCAGGGCCTCGATTGGCCGGTTGAGTTCGGCAGCCTTGGCAACCAAGGGCTGCAGCACATCCACGACCGCCTGCTCCCAGATGGCCGGATCCTGCTCGGCGGCTCCGGGCGCGAGCCCTTCAATCAAACCATAGGCCTTGGACGAACGTGCCACCACCCGCCCTTGGTTGACATCAATCAGGAGTCCTTTGGTGGACTGGGTGCCCACATCGAGCCCCAGCACTAGACCCAAGCCTGTTCCCAAGCCTCAGCTCCGCACACCCATCAGGTGTTCCACCAGCAACTGATCCAGACGCTCGTAGCCCAGGCCCTTCTGGGCCACGGCTTCAACATCAACAGTCGCCGCCGAGATCGCTGCGGCGGCCTCCGAGCTGTAGCCCCCATCCAAGAGCGGGTCGAGGTTCGCATCCCGGCGCGCCTGAATGATCTCCTGCACATCGGGGTCCGCGTCAAAAGCCGCCGCGCGGCTCTTCAGAATCTTGTAGGTGCGCATGCATCCCACGGCAAATTCCCAGACCCCATCGTCGTCTTCTGTGCGATAGGCATGGGCATCAAAGTGCAGAGGCCCTTCATAGGGAGCATTCCCCACACCTCCCTCCAGCAGGCGAACCGTCAAGAAGGCCTGTTTCAAGTCCTCGGACCCAAAGCGCAGGTCCTGGTCATAACGCCCGATACGCTGACCGTTCAGATCAATGTGGAAGAGTTTTTCCGCTTCCATCGCCTGGGCGATGTTGTGCACAAAGGAGAGCCCCGCCATGGTCTCGTGGGCAACCTCTGGATTGACCCCCACGCGCTCGGGCTCATCCAAGGTCGAGATGAAATGCAACATGTGGCCGGTGGTTGCCAGATAGATGTCTCCGCGCGGCTCATTGGGCTTGGCTTCAAGGGCAAAACGCAGGTCATAACCCTGATCACGCACGTAGCCACACAGAAAATCGATCGCTCCCCGAAAGCGTTTGGTGGCCTCAATCGGACTGCGACATGCATCGCTCTCGGTGCCCTCACGCCCGCCCCAGAACACATAGATCCCGGCACCCAGCTCGACGCCCAGATCAATCGCGCGCATGGTCTTCTGCAGGGCAAAAGCGCGCACGCGGGGATCATTCGATGTGAACGCACCGTCCTTGAAGATCGGCTGGCTGAAAAGATTGGTGGTGGCCATGGGCACCTTGAGGCCATTGTCCTCAAGCGCCGCCTTGAACTCTCCCACGATACGGTCCCGCTCCTGAGCGCTGGAACCAAAGGGAATCAGGTCCTCATCGTGCAGATTGACCCCATAGGCACCGCACTCGGCCAATTTGGCCACAATGCGGTTGGGATTCTGGGTGGCTCGCACAGAGGGGCCAAAAGGGTCTCGGCCGGGGTTGCCCACGGTCCAGAGGCCAAAGGTGAAGCGGTCAGCGGGGGTCGGTGTGAAGGAATCCAAAGTGTGCACCTCCAGGGGCAGGCTGCCATCATGCACTCTTATGATGGCGCCCGGTGAATTGATGATGGATCCCATGACAGAACGATCTGCCCTCCAAGGCCAGGGGTTGATCCCTGAACCCCAGAGGGATTGGGCCCAGGCTCTTCCAAGCCGGACGGCGCTGGCCTTGTCAGCTCTGGCCCTGTTCAGCTGTACGGACCAGAGCAATTCGCCCCCGCCCGAGACCAGTGAACCTTTCGTGATGGTGCTGGGCACCGCCCAGGACGGTGGCCTGCCCCAGATCGCATGCTCCAAGCCCTGCTGCCAGCGTGTGCGGCAAGACCGGGCCGCGGCCCGCATGGTCACCAGCCTGATGCTTGCGGATCCTGGCAGCGGTCAGCGTTGGCTCCTCGATGCAGGGCCGGACCTGCCGAGGCAAGTCCAACTGGCTGACCGCGCCGCGCCCCGCACCCCAGGGTCTGGGCGGCCACCTCTCTTTGATGGGATCTTTCTGACCCACGCCCACATGGGCCACATTCTTGGCCTGCTCCATTTGGGCCGAGAGAGTTATGGGGCAGAATCGCAACGGGTGATCTGCACCCCGTCCGTGGCCAGATTCCTCTGCAACGAAGCCCCCTGGAGCCTGCTCGTGGACGCCAACCACATCGTGATCGAAGAACTCCAACCTGGAAAGGTCATTCAGCTCAACGAGCGCCTGAAGGCCGAGCTGGTCCAGGTCCCCCACCGTGGCGAATTCACCGACACAGTGGGCATTCGCATCCAAGGACAGAAGGGCGCGCTGCTGTATCTGCCAGACATCGACAAGTGGAGCCGCTGGGAGCGCGACCTGGCTCAAGAACTCGCCGGGGTGGAACTCGCCTTTCTGGATGCGACCTTCTATGGGGAGGGAGAACTCCCCGGGCGCCCCATGAGCGCTGTGCCCCACCCCTTTGTGGTGGAGACCCTGCAGGAACTCGAAGGGGTGGCCCCAAGCGAGCGGGCGAAGGTGCGTCTGATCCACCTGAACCACACCAATCCGCTGCACGATCCAAATGCGCCAGAACAGGCACAGGTGCAGAGTGCCGGCATCGGCCTCGCAGTCCAGGGGCAATGCCTGACCCTGGACGGCAAGCCCCTTGAGTAGCGTGAGCTGGCCCCCCTAGCGATCCTTCGGGAAGAGCCGTTTCAACACCTGACTCGCAGCCTCCCCTTCCAGAGCCACCATCTCCAGGGGCGCCACTCCCTTGGAAACCGCCAGCTTCGTCATGCCCAGAAGTCGCCCCTTGGCATCAAGGTCCAGAATCCGCGTTGCGTCTCCAAGTCCTGAATCCCAGGAAATGCGGGTTACGCCGGGCTGCTCCGGGTCTGCTTTCAAACGCACCAGCTGGGCACTCTCTCCAGAGACCTGCCCACTGTTCAGCAACGCGGTCAAGCTCCTGGTGGGTTGCTGCCCCAAGGCGAGCATCCGCGAATGATAGAGCAGCCCCAACTCATGGGTCAGCCCAGGGGGCACATTACGCAGCACGGTTTCCCCCTGCAGACGGCCTTTGAGCTTGCCCTCTTCATGGAGCAGGTCCGTAGTCAGCTTGCCGTCCACAAAAATGCGATGACGCATGAGAGTCAGGTCCGCGTCTGCGCGCATGCGCACCACATTGCGACGGACGGACAGCACTTCCTTGCGATCAACCATGACCGACTCCACTTCCAACCAGGGGCCCACCTCATCTTCTCCAAAGGTCTGGCGCAGTGCCGCGTCCAGACCCATGCCCTTCGATCCCTCCTCCATGCGCGCCTGAAAGGCGATCTCCGGCTGATTGGCGACCATAGATCGCAGAAGCGAGAGGGGCGTGCTCCCCGGCGCCGGTTCCGCCAACAGCTTCTTGACCACAGCGTCCACATGGGAATTCACCAGGTCCGCATAACGCAGTACGCCATTGCGATCGATCACATAGTAATCCGGGAATGAGTTCGCGCGAAATGCACGCACTGTGCTGCCGCTGGAGTCCACGCAAATCGGATAGTCAATGCCCTTGGCAATGGCATAGTCATGAGCTTTGCTGGCGCCCTTCATGGTATGAACGCCGATCAAGACCAGTCCCTGATCCTTGTACTGGGAGTGAAGTTCCTTGAGGTGCGGCACGGCACTTCGGCAAGGGCCTCACCAGGTGCCCCAAAAATCGATCAGCACCACCTTGCCCTTCAGATCCGCCAGGTTGAGAGGCTTGCTGTTGAGCCATCCAGTGACTGCAAGAGCCGGGGCCTGCTTACCCTCCAATTCGCTCAGGTCCTGTTCCCGGGGATGGTCCTGGGCACTGGCGCCAAGCGAGGCGACCAGGAGAAAAGAAGACTGGACTAGCGCTGCTGTTTTGAACATGTGCTGAATGATTGCAGGGTGCACGAGACTGCCAGCCTAGGACATGCGGGTCAGCTGTCCACTTGAAAATAGAGAGGCAGGCAGGGCAGACCCCGGGCCCGGCTCTGCACAACCCTCACAGCCTTCCGTTACGGCTCAAGGCCAAGGCCAGCAGCCCCAGACCACCAGCCAGCCCAGCAAAAACAGCCTTGAGCAGGCGCTGGTTCGAGCTGCTCTCTTCCCCTCGCAAGTCATCGAAGGTTCCCAGCACTCCTCCCTCCCCTGCTCCCGCTCGCTCAGCGGAACTGATCGCTTCCGGGCCAGGAGCAACGGCACGATCAAGTAGATCTCCAAAGGCCTGGGCCAGCCCGGCCAGATTCCCCTGGGGCAGGCCCTCTTCCAGTAGAAACACATCCACCCTTCCGGGTTGCCAGGAAACCGCAGGCCACCCGCTTGGCTGGGCAAGAACCCAAGCTCGGCCGACAGCAGAGGGAGCCACACTGCCACGCAGACTCCAGCCACCGCGAGCCACACGCTGTGATTCCAGAGCACCTTCTGTGTGTGCACCAATAAAGTCCACCAACAGGGCGGGGCTCTCGCTGGTCAAGTGATGACCGCGACTCTCGGCCCACAGTCGCGCCAGGGCCGCGAGTTGGGAAGATCCGGGTGCACGAACTTCCACCCCAAGTGGACCGCCGGTTGCAGCCCGCAGGATCTCGGCCTCCCCATCCGAAACCAGTTCCCATTCGCTGTCCCGGGACACAACTCCAGGCACCGCGTCTCCACCACCAGCAACCACGCAGGCGTGCACCGGTGGCTGGGTGGGCAGACGATCGGTGAGCCAGATCGTTTGCGCGTGATCGAACCGAGGCCAATCCGGCTCCGAACGGGCCGTCAAAGATGCCCAAGCATCTGGGGGATGCTGACCGTCGTGCTGCAACTCGGGTGCGTCCCCGGCCACAAAAACCAGCGCCACCTGCCCCTCAAGAGCATCATCGAGAGCCTCCAGAGCCCGGACCCAGCGGGAACCGCCGGACTCCGTTGCCAGGGCCATGGACGGACTGCGATCCACGATCACGCGCCAGACCGGTCGGGGAGACGCCTGCTGCCAGACGGGTCCGGCCAGCCCCAGAACTGCGGACCCCATGGCCGCCAGCAGAGCCCAACGTGCGGGAGGCACCTGCCTTTGATGCTCATCTCCAACAACTTCCCGCGCAGGCCAAAAGCGCAGGGTTCCCAACAGGCGTCCCGCCGGAACGCCACGCTGCAGCGATCGCAGCAGAACGATCAGCAGCAAGCCCAGCAACCAGAGGGCCAGGGGGCGCTCCCAAACCAACACCTAGCGCGCCTCCAGGGCCAGGGCCACGCGTTCTTCGAAGGGCACATCACTGGCCCCCACAGACCAGCCAATGCCACGGCTACGAGTGGACCGCTCCCAACCCTCAAGCCAGGATTCCAGGCGTCGCTCATAGACGGAGGCAGCCTCTCCGGGCGCGCGCCCGGGGCGCTCTTCTGCACCTTCCGGATCAAACCAATGCACCGCGGCCCCTGCCAACTGCGCCGCGGGATCGAGTTCCTCCGGTGCCAGCACCTGCAACAGGACCATGCGGCGACCAGGACGCTGATGGGGTTTGAGATCAGAGAGGCCAAGGCCCACGCAGTCCCCGATCACCACAAGCAGTCCCACTTCCCGGGCGGGCCTCCAGCTCGCCAGCATCTCTTCCGGACTGGCGCTGCCCTCTCCTCCTGCATCTAGTGATTCCAGGTGACTCAACAAGAGTCCCAGAGACTGTCCACGCCGCAGGGAAAAAGCAGGCCCAAGGCCACTCTTCAATTGCACCCGCACCCCCCTTCGCAAGCCGGCGGCCATGATCGCTCCCGCAAGTTGCGCACCCTGGCTCAGCTTGCCCGGCGAGCCGATCCCCATGGAGGCCGAAGTGTCGAGCAACAGGGACCAGACCGGCGCCGCCTCCCGGCGGGTACGGCGCACAAAAGCCTGGTCGCTGCGCGCAAGCAGGCCCCAGTCCAAACGCCGCAGGTCCTCCCCTTCGCGATAGGGCCGATGTCCGATGAACTCTTCCCCGGCCCCCAGAAGATGCGCCTGGCCCAGGCCTTCCCGGCGTTCACCCTGGGCCGCCAACTGCAGCACAAGGCGCTCCAGGCGACGCACATAGTCATGCGGCAACTCCACCCGGGGCGCGGGCAGAACGGGTTTCTTGGGGGCAGCCCCCATCAGGGCGCTCGGCGCAGAGCCATCAGGGTCCAGTCATCATCCCGGCGACCTCCGCTGAAATGCAATCCGGCCTCGCTCAAGCGATCGCAGAGCGCCTTTGAATCCTCACCGGCGCGCCCAGCTTCGAGCAGCACCTCTGCAATACGCTCTTCCCCGAACAGAGCCTTGGGCGCGTCCTCGTGGGCGGCTTCACTGATGCCATCACTGAAGAGCAGCAGCATGTCACCGGGTTCAAGACTTGCTTCCGCGCGCGAGGCGTGCTCAAAACCTGGAGCAACACCAAGCGCCGGACCATCCGAAATCAGGGTCTCCACCCGATCCGCAGATGCGCGATAGACCAGGGTGCAACCATGGCCGGCGTCCACGCATTCAAGACTCCCGTTCTCACCCACAACAACCAGGCAGAGGGTCAAAAAGGTGCCCGCATCCATACGTTCGGCAAGATCCTCGTCCACCATCTGCACGATGCGCGCGGGATCGTCCAAGATCTTGCAGTAGGAACGCAGCGCCGCCTGAGCCGAAGCCACCAGCAGGGCCGGGCCCACGCCGTGTCCCGTAGCGTCCCCCAGCATCAACACACTGCGTCCGTCGGACAGCCGGGCCACATCGTAGAAATCTCCGGTGGCGTGTTCAGCGGGCAGATACCACCCAAAGGCATCGAACCCGGCGCCCACCTTGAGGTCTTTGGGAATCAGGCTCTTCTGTATTTCTGTGGCCAGGGTCAGGGACTCTTCCAGACGGGCCTTCTCAAGAGCCTCGCTGTTGCGTTGAGCGTTCTCCACCGCAATCGAAACGTGCTGTGCCAGAGCGTGAAAGAGGGCCAGATCGCCGTCCGTGAACTCGCGGCTCGCAGCCCGGGAATCCACATACAAGGCCCCTTGCCGGTCCGCTTCATCCCCAGTGCTGCGCACACTGAAGGGCACACACATCACTGCCCGCAGCTTGAGATCGATGATGCTCTGCCCCAGGTCCAGATCTCCTTGGCCGGAAATCATGGTGTGCAGGGGGACCCCGGAGTTCACCACCTTGGCCACGATGCTTGTGGACCAGCGCTCTCCTTCGTCCAGAGGACTCCCCTTGGCATCCCGGGCCTTGCGCACGACGGGCTCCTCCCCCCGCACCTCAGCCAGGAACAGGAAGCCCCGCTCTGCTGCGGTGGTGGAGGTAGCGGTGTCCACCACGTACTCGAGCAGCTCATCCAGGTCCCGGGAGGCAGAGACCCGGGCAATTGCATCCAGCAGAACGTCAACGGTCTTGCTGTCCGTACGCGCGTCCCCAGAAAAGAGCAGCACACTGCTGATCTCCTCCGCCGAGCGCGCACTGGCCAGGGGTGAAGGATCCGGGACGGATGACGGGTCGGTCTCGGTGCTCCGTTGTCTGCGCTTCCAAAAGGCCATGACACAAAAGATACCAGCCCCAGCCCCCTGCCGGGGCTTCAGCGATCATCAAGAAAGGCCTGAGGAATCCCTTGGAGGGTACGCAAGTGACCGATGCCCCCCCCTCAGGAGGACTGAGTTGCTATCATCTGCCCATGCAGACCACAGTTGAACCCCACGAACAACACGCCGTCCTCCACCTGCGCGGTGAGTTCGATACCTTCTCCTGCCCCGCCTTCCAGGAAGAGATCGCCACCCTGCAACGCTCTGGCCTCTCGCGCATCGTGGTCAATCTGCGCCTGGTGCGCTTCATCAACTCCACGGCCCTGGGCGCAATCTTGAAGGCCTCGCGCAGTCTCCAGGACGCCCGCGGGCAACTCGTCATCAGCCACCCCAGTTCTTTCTGCCGGGACATCCTGGAGAAAATCGGTCTCGATCGGGTGATCGGCGTGCATGACTCCGACGAGGAAGCAGCCGCCGCGTTGGCCTCCGATGCCCAGGCCAAAGAGGCAGAAGCAGAAGACAACGACCTCGACATTGATGGCGATCCCAGTTCAGTTCTCTTTCGCCCAACGGACCAGTCCCGGGTTGAACACTTCCTGGGCACCCCCAAGGCAGACAACCCGGTGCACGGCCACGCCTTCGGTCAGCAATGGACCGGAGTCGGCCGCATGAGCAACCTCGACCAGAAGGGCCTGACCTTCCAATGGGCCGGCGGAAAGACCGGCCTGGCCGCCTTTGACATGGGCCAGCTGTTAGCGGTGGGAACCGCCATGACGGTCAAGTTCAAACTGCCTCTGCTCAAGAAGGGCTTCAGCGAAGCCACCGCCGAAGTCACCGAGCTCACAGAGCGCTCCGACTCGGTTGAGGTGAATGTCACCTTCGACAAACTGGACGAGGAGACAGCCGAAGCGGTCCGCCAGTACATCGCCGACATGTCCTATCTTAAGGACGAGCTCAAGCGCGCGACCAACTAGGCGGTATCAAGAAGTCGGCTGACGCCGTGATCGTCTCAAGCGCTACGCAGCAACTCGTGAGGCGCGGGATCACCTAGGAACAGGTGCTCCACCCGCGTTGCCACAGCATCCCAGGCGAGTTCTTGAGAGGCGAGGGTCTGGGCCATTGATGACCAACGGGCTCGCCGCCCAGGATCCGAAGCAGCCACGCGCAGCACATGGGCCAAGGCAGCTTCGCTGGCATCCTCTGCCAGCATTCCAACGCCGCGCTTCACCAAACTCGCCTGCAGGGAACCGGGTACGCTCAGGAGTGGCGTGCCCGAGGCGAGGCCACCGAGGGTTGTACGCCTGGGACCGCGCCCACTGACATCGGGGTCCACCATCAAAGTAGCGGCGCTCACAAGGGCTGGCAATTCCTCTGGCCGAGGGCGCTCCACCATGATCATTCGAGCTGCGATCCCCTTGATGTTTCCGAGAGCGCGCAGCTCCAGCATTTTGGGGCCCTCTCCAGCCAGCACCAGGGTCCAGTCCTCGCTCGCCCCCAAGGTGGAGGCATAGGCCCGCACGAGTTTTTCCAGACCGCGGCCTGATTGAAAGTCCCCGGCGGCCAGCACGATGCGGCCCTGTACCCCATGACGCTCCAAGAGGTGTGAGTGCATGCCACTGCGGAACTTGCTCTGATCCACCCCGCCGGAAATCAGACTGGTCTGTTGGGGGTCAATTCCAAATCCCCCCGCCTGACGAAGGGCCAGGTCATCCAGGGCCACCACATGTTCGACGGTCTTGCGCAGTCGACGCCCCCAGAGCTGTTCGCCAAAAAAACGCATCATGCGCTCCACCTGGTGCCCCACCAGGGGAAAGCCCTGCTCGAACAAGAAGAGCGGCACATTCAGCTTGCGCGCCATGGCCGCGGAACGGGAACCGGCCGGCGAGAGTCCGTCATAGGCAATGATCACATCGGGCATGAACCCACGAATGCCTGGCATCAGGCTGCCTCCGCTGCGCGGTATCGCTCCCGGGGGCGCACCAAAACCGCGCACCGCGTGTCCACGACTGATCATCTCCCGTGCCAGCGAGCGGGCGTGATCTCCCCCTCGACGACGCAGGGCAAAGGGGTTCATGACCAGGGCAATGCGAAGGGAACGACGCATGAATAGGGGCGGGGGCAATTGGAAAAAATGGTGGGAAAGATACCTGACCCCCGATTTATCGACCAAAGGGAGGCAGCGTCCCCAGTAGAGAAGCGGGATTCAGGCCGAGACCGCACGGAAAACCTTTCCCTCTCCCTGTTCCCGCTGCGCAAAATCCCCGGGAAATCCTTTCCAAGGTCTCGACTCATGGAGGCAATAGGACGAAAGAAGGGCTAGCCCCCCGCTGGCCAGCTTCCAAAGGCAGCTATGTACCAAAATCAATTCTCGAAGAAACGCGCTCAACGCGCCCTGTTTATTGCGCGTTGGGATGTCGTGCTCCAGAAACCCACCTTCGGCCATGCCCGCTCCATGACCGATGTGAGCTTCCTCCCCGGCGCGGTCGATGCCCTCTTCCACGCGGGACAAATGGGCTGGAAGATCTATCTCTTCGGCAACGAAGACCAGGTCCCCGACGGTCGCCAGACCCTTGAGGAATGGCTCGCCATTGACGCCGGAATCCTCGAACACCTGCGTAGTCATGGTGTCCAGATCACCCGCAGCTATGCGGCCACCGAGCACCCGGAGGGAGTGCCTCCCTATGACAAGGAGTCGGTCTACGCCCTGCCCAACACAGGTGTCATGCACCATGCCCGTCAGGAAGACGGCATCGACCTGGAGGAATCCTGGGTGGTGGGCAACGATGTGCTTTCCCTCGTGGCCGGCTGGCGCGCGGGCTGCCGCACCGCCGGAGTCGCCACTCCCCGCATCATGCAGGAAGGAAACCTTTCCGTGGAACCGGACCTGATCGGCCTGGATCTGGGTCACACCCTGGCAAGCATGGGAGCACGGCCTCCCCTTCGTCGCAGCGCCTGAGCGCGATTCCGTCGATCCGGGAAGCGGCCCCAACCGCCCCCATTCAACATGGACCCTCTGGCATTCTGAATGCCGGGGGGTCCTTCTTTTGTGCAGGCCACCTGGGAAGAGCCCCGGATCAGACTGTCCGCGCTATCATGAAGGGAGTCTCCCACCCCTCCTTGCATGCATCGAATCCTGACA
>JABABA010000041.1:0-4523 GCA_014238415.1 Planctomycetota bacterium
CTCCTTGGACGAATAGCAATCCAGCGGGCGTCTCCCCCAGATCGGGGGAGGCGCCTGCTGCCGTTTATTCGAAGGGCGGGGTAAGCCCAGGCGAAGTCTCCGCGCAAGCAGCAGAAGCAATCAAACAGGCCCCGCCAGAGCAACCTGGAGGCCTGTGAAGGGCCCCAGGAGGGAGGTACTTGCTACATCACGCGTATTTGCCAGACTGAAGGGGCTGAAGATCTTTCGGCAGCCAAAGGTCTTCCTCCTTGTTCCCCCCACCTACCCCGGAGAGTCTTCTGATGACTACCACGCAAACTTGGATCCAGACGGCAACCCTTGCCGCGTTGCTGGCGACTCCCGCCCTTGCCCAAGGCGATGACTGTTCTACCGCCAGCGCCATTGCGGGCGCAGGCAACTGGGCCTTTGACACGACCGCAGCCACAACCACCGGGTTCTCTGGCGCCTCAGCCTGCACCAACGCCGGTTCCCTCGACGTGGGTCCAGACCAGTTCTTCCAGTGGACCGTCGATGCGGCGGGCAGCTGGCAGATCGATACCTGTGGCTCCGCCTATGACACCAAGCTGAACGCCCACGCGGGCTCCGCCTGCGCGGCTATCTGCACGGCCTATAACGATGACGGCCCCTGCGGTAGCTTTCACAGCACCCTCATCCTGACTGGAGTGGCAATCGGTGACACCTTCCTTATTCAGGTCGGTGGGTTCGCAGGGACTTCGGGCATAGGCGTCCTGAACACAGTGCCTTTGGGTGCACCAGGAGCCAATGATGACTGTTCGGTCGCGGACGTGATCGGCGGCTTTGGCATCTGGACCTTCAACACGGTCGGCGCCAGCATCAGTGGATTCTCTGGCGGTTCGGCCTGCACGGCTGCAGGCTCTCTCGATCTGGGTCCCGACCTATTCTGGCAGTGGACCGCCACCACAAGCAGCGATGTGGAGATCAAGCTGGAAGGCTCACTCTACGACACCAAGCTCAACGTACACACCGGGACCGCCTGCGCAGCGACCTGCGTGGCCTACAACGACGATGCCTACGGCCTGGACAGCGCAGTGACTCTTACAGGTGTAAGTGTGGGAGATACCTTTGTGATTCAGATCGGAGGCTATGGGGGCAACTCCGGTCTCGGCACTTTGACCATTGACCTCCCTCCGCCGACGCCAAATGATGACTGTTCAACAGCCACGGCCATCAGTGATCTGGGTACATGGGCCTTCGACACTTCAGGAGCAACCAGCAGCGCCTTCGGGGGCGGTGGCTCCTGCTACACCGACATCAACCGGGACATCTTCTATCAGTGGACCACGACCACTAGTGGAGATTTCACGATCGATACGGAAGGCTCCCTGTTCGACACCAAGATCAATGTGCACACGGGAGTCGGCTGTGCAGCCACCTGTCTGGCTTGGGACGACGACAGCGGCACACTCCTGTTGAGCAAGGTCGTGGTCCAAGGCTTGAGTGCAGGGGATACCCTTCTGATTCAGGTTGGAGGCTTCGGGACCATGCTGGGTGCAGGCTTCCTGAATGTAGCCACCTGGGTTGATCCGTGTCTGGCAAATCCGCCGGATGCCTTCGCTCCCAACCATTCCTGCGCCGCCGCTGCGGCCATCAATGACGGGACCTATTCCCTGACGGTTTGCAAGACAGAGCCCGACTTCTTCTCCTTGACAGTACCAGCTGGAGGGACTCTGACGATCGATGCGCTCTTCAGTACTGCTATCGCTGATTTGGATGCCATGCTTTACGAAGCGATCTTTTGCGATGACAACCAGACCTCTGCTTGTGGGGGCACGCTAGCCTGCGGTTACAGTGGTTCCGACAACGAGAACCTGCTGTGGACGAATACCACCGGCGTGGATGTGAACTGTATCCTGAGAGTACACGTCTGGCCCAATACGGGAGGAGATACCAACACCTATGACCTGATTGTCGCAGGTGCAGGCTCATCGGGTCCGGCCCTGTTCTGCAATCCGGCCAATGCTCACTCCGGAAGCGGCTTCGCGACCCTTGGCACTTCGAACGTATCTGGTCCCGGCCTCTTCCATCTGGAAGCCACTGACGGTCCCATCGACCAGTTCGGCTACTTCCTGGTATCGGCGGGCTCAATGGATCCGGGGGTGTCGGTCAGCCAAGGTCAGCTTTGCTTGATGGCGCCCATCGGGCGCTACAGCCCGGCTGCTGGTGGTACCCTGAACTCGATCGGTCGCTTTGATGCAGCTGGCGTATTGCAGGCCCTGGCCGGCAACTCGTCGGTTGGTTCTGGCTATGACGTGCCCGCGGCCCTTCCCAGCCCCCCGGGTGGTGTGATCGTGATGGGTGCCACTTGGCACTTCCAGCTGTGGTACCGCGATGGTGCCGCGTCCAACTTCTCGGACGGCATCTCGGTGACCTTCTGATCGAAGGCCACAGAAAGACCTGCCAGACTCAATCTGGCTGAAGTCAAGACAGGATAGCTTGTGTCTACGAGTGTGGTGCAGACCCCAACTCCACCTGAGGAGCCCGCTCATAGGAGAGGGATGCAAGGAAGCAAAAAAAACGCCCTGACACCCCATGGGACCCTAGGAGCCGAGTCTAGGAAGATCTGGGCAATCTTGAGGTTGCGCCCTGACCAGAAATTGACAGAATCGGTGTGTTCGAGGACTTCCCCGATCAAGAGTCCTGACCTCTAGTCTTCCTTACTTCTTCCCTACAGTTTCAATGACTTTCACTAACAAATTTGTTGGCGCAGGAGCACTTGCTGCCCTGCTGGCAACCCCCGCATTCGCACAAGGCGATGACTGTTCCGCTGCTACGGCAATCAATGGCGCTGGCAGTTGGGCCTATGACACGACCGCTGCCACCACCACCGGCTTCTCTGGTGGCTCGGCCTGCACCAACGCCGGTTCCCTCGATGTGGGTCCCGATCAGTTCTTCCAGTGGACCGCCGACGCGGCGGGCAGCTGGCAGATCGACACCTGCGGTTCCACCTATGACACCAAGCTGAACGCCCACTCAGGTGCTGGTTGCGCGGCTATCTGCACGGCCTACAACGATGACGGCGCCTGCGGCAACTTCCACAGCGTGCTAGTGCTTTCCGGCGTGGCCATCGGCGACACCTTCGTGATTCAAGTCGGTGGCTGGAATGGATTAGCAGGAATCGGTGTCCTGAATACGGCCCCTCTCGGTGCACCGGGGACCAATGATGACTGCGGGGTCGCGGATGTGATCGGCGGCTACGGCACCTGGACCTTTGATACGACGGGCTCGACCGTGACCGGATTCTCTGGCGGCTCGGCTTGCACGGCTGCGGGTTCCCTCGACATGGGGCCCGACCAGTTCTGGCAATGGACCGCAACGGCAGCTGGCGATGTGGAGATCAAGCTGGAAGGCTCGCTCTACGACACCAAGCTCAATGTGCACGCTGGCGTGGGCTGCGCAGCCACCTGCGTTGCATACAACGATGATACCTACGGCTTGCAAAGCGCTGTGAATATCTCTGGCGTGAACAACGGCGACACGTTCCTGATCCAAATCGGGGGCTTTGCTGGTTCATTTGGACCGGGTACCCTGGAGGTCCTGCCTTTCATCGATCCCTGCGCAGGCGTTTCCGATGACGCCTTCGAGGACAACGATACCTGCGCCACGGCGACTTCCATTGGCGACGGCTTCTATCCTGCCCTGATGGTTTTTGAGGGCACGGACCTCGACATGTTCACCTTCACGGTCGCGGACGGAGCCACCTTCCAGGCCAACGCCTTCAACCCGGGCGGATGCGGTATCCCCGATGTGGACATGTTCCTCTATGACGTGGCTTCGGGCTTCTGCAATGAGGACCCCACAGCCGATCCCGTCAACGGCGGCGAATTGGCCAATGCCTGGACCTGTATCGACGATGAGGTCCTGATCTGGACCAACGGAACCGGCTCCGATGTGGAGTGTGTTCTACGGGTCAGTGTCTGGCCCCAGGCACCACTTGATGGCTGCGCGGCCTACGACCTGACGATCGCGGGCGCTGGCCCTGGCGGCCCGGCCCTGTTCTGCAACCCGGCCAACGTGCACTCCGGTGGCAGCTCCGCGACCCTGGGCACTTCAAGTGTCTCCGGCCCCGGCCTCTACCACCTTGAAGCCACTGACGGTCCCATCGACCAGTTCGGTTACTTCCTGGTATCGGCAGGTTCCATGGATCCGGGCGTGTCGGTCAGCCAAGGCGAGCTTTGCCTGACCGCACCCATCGGGCGCTACAGCCCGGCTGCTGGTGGTACCCTGAACTCGATCGGTCGCTTTGATGCGGCTGGCGTATTGCAGGCCCTGGCCGGCAACTCGTCGGTTGGTTCTGGCTATGACGTGCCCGCGGCCCTGCCCAGCCCTCCGGGCGGGGTGATCGGAACTGGTGCCACCTGGCACTTCCAGCTGTGGTACCGCGATGGTGCCGCGTCCAACTTCTCGGACGGCATCTCGGTGACCTTCTGAATCGAGAGCCTCCAAGGACCTCCTTGGACGAATAGCAATCCAGCGGGCGTCTCCCCCAGATCGGGGGAGGCGCC
>JABABA010000041.1:4863-6843 GCA_014238415.1 Planctomycetota bacterium
GCTCCGTCGCCACAGCCATCAATGGCGCAGGCACATGGGGCTTTGACACCACCGCTGCAACCATCAGCGGATTCTCTGGTGCCTCGGCCTGCACCAACGCCGGTTCCCTCGATGTGGGCCCCGACCAGTTCTTCCAGTGGACCGCCGATGCTGCGGGCAGCTGGCAGATCGACCTGATCGGCTCCGGCTACGACACCAAGCTGAACGCCCATACGGGCACGGGCTGCGCAGCCACCTGCGCCTATTACAACGATGACTTCTCTGGTCTTCAGAGCGGTGTAGTCGTCACCGGCGTTGTTGCTGGCGACACCTACTTGATTCAAGTCGGTGGCTGGAGCGGAGCATCAGGTATCGGCACCCTGAACACGACCCCTCTCGGTGCACCGGGCACCAACGACGACTGTTCAATCGCTGATGTGATCAGCGGCATGGGCATCTGGACCTTCAACACCGTGGGAGCCACCGTCAGCGGTTTCAACGGCGGCTCGGCCTGTACGTCAGCGGGTTCCCTGGATCTGGGTCCCGACCAGTTCTGGCAGTGGACGGCCACGGCAGCTGGTGATGTGGAGATCAAGCTGGAAGGCTCGCTCTACGACACCAAGCTCAATGTGCACACTGGTGTGGGCTGCGCAGCCACCTGCGTTGCATACAACGATGACGCTTACGGGCTCCAGAGTTCCGTGAGCCTGACGGGCGTCACCTCTGGCGACACCTTCCTGATTCAGATTGGTGGTTTTGGCCAACAATCCGGTGCTGGCACCATGGAGATCCTGCCCTTTGTTGACCCCTGCATCGCTCTGGGCGATGACGCCTTCGAAGACAATGACACGACTGGTACGGCAACCGCTCTGGCGGCTGGCGTCTATCCTGCCCTTGTGTGTCACCAGGTCGACCCGGACTTCTATGTCTTCACCCTGGCAGCTGGCGACATCCTGACCGTTGACATCGTCCCCTTCCTCGACGATCTGGACCTGACCGAATACGACGGCCTGGGCAACTGGGTTGCGGACTGGAACACCAACGGCCTCAGCCACTCCAACACCACCGGCGCACCGGAGACCTGGATCGTTGAGATCCGTGATGACCCGGCCTTTGGCGGCAACTGCAGCGACTATGACATGACTGTCACGATCGCTCCCGATCCCTGCCAGACCGTGCCCGATGACGCCTTCGAGGACAACGATGCCTGCGCCACGCCCTCCGCGATTGGTGACGGAACACATACGGGCCTATTTGTCAGCAAGTCGGACCCCGACTACTACTCCTTTACCGTAGCGGATGGGGCGACCCTGACAGCGGATGCGCTCTTCGCAACCGCCAATGGCGACTTGGATGCCATGCTCTATGAGGCCGGCTTCTGCACCGACGACCAGGCTTCGGGTTGCGGCACGACTCTGGCCTGTGGCTTCAGTGGTTCCGACAACGAGAACTTGATTTGGACCAACACTACTGGCGCAGACATGGACTGCATTCTGCGCGTACATGTCTGGCCCAACACGGCTCTCGACTGCAACACATACGATCTGGTTCTGGCAGGCGCTGGCCCTGGCGGCCCAGCTCTGTTCTGCAACCCGGCCAACCTGCACTCCGGTGGCAGCTCCGCGACCCTGGGCACTTCAAGTGTCTCCGGCCCCGGCCTCTACCACCTGGAAGCCACTGACGGTCCCATCGACCAGTTCGGTTACTTCCTGGTATCGGCAGGTTCCATGGATCCGGGCGTGTCGGTCAGCCAAGGCGAGCTTTGCCTGACCGCACCCATCGGGCGCTACAGCCCGGCTGCGGGTGGTACCCTGAACTCGATCGGTCGCTTTGATGCGGCTGGCGTACTGCAGGCCCTGGCTGGCAACTCGTCAGTTGGTTCTGGCTATGACGTGCCCGCGGCCCTGCCCAGCCCTCCGGGCGGGGTGATCGGAACTGGTGCCACCTGGCACTTCCAGCTGTGGTACCGCGATGGTGCCGCGTCCAACTTCTCGGACGGCA
>JABABA010000042.1 GCA_014238415.1 Planctomycetota bacterium
TCGATGGAGTCGGCGAAACTGATGGCTAGATCCCATTCTTCTTGGGTCAGGGACCTGCGTTCCATCAGGGCGGTGTACCATCCAAGGTGTTCCGGATACTGCTCTCTTGGCCAAGAGAATGTTTCTCCGCTGAAGCGGAATTGGCACCACCCGGGGACACCCTCCCTTCCCGTTCCGTCCCAGTCCGTGCCCAGAAGGTCCGCCTCGCGGCCTGGCGGGCGCTCAATTCCGAGGGGGTTCAAATCGTCTCCTCTGCGCCATATGTCCGCAGCGACGGCACATGACAAGGTGAGGTTGATTTGTCCAGGTGCTCGCAATTCTGATCCAAACTCTTTGGAGTTGTGCAGCATATCTGGGAGCGCATAAAATGCGCGTTTGATGGCATCGGGGGCGTTCTTTGCCCATTCGGGCAGGGGAACTCCCTTGGTGTAGAGTTTGTATGGATCATCATCGGCGAGTTCCTCCGCTGGTTCCGGTGGGGGAGCAGCTGCCGTCACGGCCACAGGTTCTAAGGCATCCAAGGTTGGAGCAGGCGACGAGGGTTCGGCCTGTTCTGCCAGCAGTGGTTTCGAGGAAGGCGCATCCTGCTCGCCCGGGTCCCAGTTGATCAGCAGGGCGAGCGCCACCCCCCCAATACCTGCGAGGGCCACCAACAGGTGAATGGGCTTTTTGACGTCAATCATCTTGGCACGACCCACAGTTCAGCCACCATAGTTGAAAGAAGTCCGGGGGAGCGATCACTGGGGTGTCTGGGGGGCACGCACCCGTGCCATAGGCCGGGTTGCAGGTGCCCGCGGACAGTCTCAGTTGATTGTGTGCCTGGGGCGAATTCACTCCGCAGCAGGAAGTCAAGCGAGCCACCACGACACCACCGTGGGGGCCCTGGGCCAGCAATCCACATTCATTGTATACCACGCATTTTCCCAGAACATGAAAGGGAAACTGAAGCCCGGTGGTGCAATCGTCGCAGGTTGTACAATCAACTGCGCCGCTGTCAACGTCTACCACCACTTGGCCGCTGCCGTTGATTGTTCCTACCGGAATCACAGTCCAGACCCCGGCAGGCACTGTCCCAATGCTTGTGGAGGAAACCGTAGCAGGGCAGGTGAAATCGCAGGGCAGGTCCTGGATAGAGCTGGCTTCTGTTCGCGGAAGGGCAATCAGAGCAATCAGAGCAATGATTGGGCTGAAGGCCACTCTGCGGTGGCGAATTAGGGATTTGGGTCTCATGCGAGACTTTTGGGTGGGGGCTGGGTCGCGAGGACCGAGGATAAGGGGTTCAAAGGGTCTCCGAGGCGAGGCGTCGGTCTGAACCGAACCTCATCCTACATCTTTTGGGACGAGGTAAGTCCAGAAATCACCCCTGTACATTGAGCTCAAATACGGCCCAGCAAGAAGCGGGTGAGTTGCGGGAGGGATATCAGCGGGTGGCCTTTCTCTTGGAGGCGGTCGAAGGCGGCGGAATCGGGCCAGCGGTAGTAGTTGCCTAGGGCGGGGTTCTGTTGTTCGGGGGCGAGGGTGCCTTGGGCAAGGCCTTCGAGGACCTCTGGTAGAATCTTGGTGGCGGCGCGGATGGTCAGGGCGTAGTTGACTTGGACCGACAGGCCGGGCGTGTTCTTGTGGCGGGTGCGGGCCAGGATGCGGCCCGTGTCGATGCCCTCGTCTTCGATCAGGTGCAGGGTGGCTCCTGAATGGGATGCGCCCTCGCTGAGCTCCCAGAAGTAGGGCTGGATTCCTTTGAAGTCTGGCAGGATTCCTGGGTGGATGTTCACGATGCCGAGGGGAGGAATCGAGATCAGGGGTTCTTTGAGAATCTGGTGGCAGAGGCTGATGATGACATCGGGAGCAAAGCCTGTGATGAACTCAAGTGATGCGGGGCTCATCACATTTTCGCTGCGTAGAAACGGAATGCGGGCTCGCTTGCAGATTCTGCGCAGGCGCATGAAACTCGGGCCACGGCCTGTGAGTTTGGGCAGAAGGGTGATGGTCATGAGGACCACGAACTCGAGCAGCTTGCCCACAACAAAGCGTCGGGAGAGCTGAGGCAGGATGCGCTCGGCCGTGTCCCGTCGGCCCTTACCCTTGAGCACCAGGGGAATCTTGATCACCGCTACCTGGTCCTCTGGCCGCGCCACCATGGTGTCGGGCAGGAGCGAGTTGTGCAGGGGGTAATCGCTCAGGAGATAGAGAACGCGCATGGGATCCAGACCTCTGCTGGCGGCCAATCATAGGAACATACCCACCGATCAGGCGATTGAAATAGGTCTTGAGCTTGGCGCGATTGATGCATGGCCCGCGCGCGCGGCTAAGGATCTGTTCCCGCCGCAATCCTCTAGGGCCCGAAGGATCAGGAGTTCTTTCAAGACGTTGAGATTCGACGAGGCGGGGCGAGGTTCGGGCCTGAGCCAACGCGAACGCGTGCGACGAAGCGCTGCCTCAGTCATGATCCGAGTCAGGCGAGCGCCACGTGAGAGAGAGCCGCTCAGTCCCACATCGTCGTTGGACTTGTAGGATCAGCTTTCATCGTGCCATTGCAGCGGGGGCAGGGGCGGGAGTCATCCCAGGGCGTGAGGTCGTTGCCATCGCATTCGGGGCATTGATTCAATTCGTCCGTTGATATTTGATTTGGATCGCGAGTTCCGACCAGGACGTCCACCACCGCACGACAAGGCTTACAGATCATGGTCTCGGTCTGGGCGACGAATCCGTAGTCCGCACCCCCACTGACCTCGGCAGAGTAGCCACAGCCCGAACAGCAAAAAGCGTAGTGCGATCCCATGTAATAGAGGATAGCCCGGCAGAACCCGAACCCACTACCCCCTGTTTAGGAAACCGGTGGCCTACGGGAATCGCTAGGCTGAGGGCATGTCCTCTTCTGAATTCAACACGACACGCTGGTCGGTGGTGCAGAGTGCAGGGGCCACGGAAGAGGACGTGCGACGCGAGGCCCTGCGTGACCTCTGCGAGGCATACTGGTATCCGCTCTACGCGTACCTGCGTCGGATCGGAAAGGATGCGGACCGGGCGGGGGATCTGGTGCAGGGGTTGTTCGCGAAGCTAATCGAAAACGACGGGCTGGCGCAGGTGGAGAAGGCGGGGGGGAGTTTTCGCAGCTGGTTGATCACCTGTTTACGCAACCATGAACGCGACGTGCTGGACCATGAAGGCGCCCTACGGCGGGGAGGAGGGGTTCAGGTGCTCTCCATCGATATCCGCGATGGCGAACACAGGTATGGTGCGGAACCGGCTGGCGGCGTGAACCCCGATGCGGCCTTCGATCGTGCTTGGGCACAGCAGGTACTCGACAACGCCTTCACAGCCCTGGAAGAGGAGTACCGAACGAGCGGACGGACTGACGTCTTTGATCAGCTGGCCGAGGGACTGAAGTCGGGTCACGAGGCCGTGGACCAGGAGCGCGTCGCGCGGGAGCTGGGATTGAGCTCCGTTGCCCTGCGGGTGGCGCTGCATAGACTGCGCGGACGCTACCGGCTTGCCCTTTTGGGAGAAGTACGCGCCACTCTCGGGGATGGGATGGATCCCGGCGAGGAGCTGCAGTCCCTGCTGCGGGCCCTTGAAGGGGGAGCTTGAACGGTTGCAGAGAGAGTGCCGAGAAAAACGAAACCAGCCTGTAACATCTGGACGGAGATGCCGTGCAGGGGGGTGAAGCCACTCCCTGAACCCCTTTCCATGCCATGACCGACGAACCTACCCCCGACGAACTGGGTGCTGAGCACCTCCGCGAGGCTGCCAAGCGCGCCGATGACCTGGACTCCCTGAAGGCCAGGCTGCAAGGCCAACTACCTTCCTATGAGCTGCAGGAGTGCCTGGGCCGTGGGGGCATGGGGGCAGTGTTCTCAGCTCACCAGTCGCGCCTTGATCGACAGGTGGCGATCAAGGTCCTCCTGCCCCCGCCGCAGCCCATTGACGGCTGGGAAGAGCGCTTCTTGCGGGAGGCCAAGGCCCTGGCAAAGCTGACCCACCCGGGCATCGTCGCGGTCCATGACTTTGACCAGCAGGAGGGCCTGGCCTGGATCGTGATGGAGTTCGTGGACGGCTCGAACCTTCGGGAGTTGATGCAGGATGGCAAGCTCGATCCGATCGAGGCCCTGGCCATCGTGCCCCAGATCTGCGCGGCGCTGCAGTACGCCCACGACCGGGGCATCGTGCACCGTGACATCAAGCCCGAGAACATCCTGATAGACGAGAAGGGAGCGGTGAAGATCGCCGACTTCGGAATAGCCAAGCTGATGGACACTGAGACGCTTGCCCGCCTGACCGCCAGCGATCAGGCCATGGGAACCCTGCGGTACATGGCGCCGGAGCAGTTCTCCAGTCCAACCAAGGTGGACCATCGGGCCGACATTTTTTCGCTGGGAGTGGTGCTGTACGAGATGCTGACGGGGGTCGTTCCCCAAGGCGTCGTGCGCCCGCCATCAGAGAAGGTGCAGGTGGACGTGCGGTTGGATGAGGTGGTGCTCAAGTCCATGCAGGAAGAGCCGGAACGCCGCTACCAACGTGTTGAGGAGGTGAAGTCCAACCTTGAGGAAATCTCCAGCACCGATGTTCCGGCGGGTGGCGCGAACCAGCGCACCATTGCGTACACGACCGATACCTCCCACAGGTTTGGTGCGGCAACAACCATGGCAAAGCTCATGGATATTTTTTCTCCCATCGTCGCAGGCTTTGCCTATGTGGGACTTGTGGCCCAAATGGGAGATAGATTCGGGCAAGGCCCAACCGTTCTTCCGCGCCTTGCCCTGCTCCTCTTTTTCCTGGTGCTTTGGCTAATCCTATGGGCCCCCTTGGTGGGTCGCCTGATGAAGAGGGTTCAGTCGGGATCCCCTGGGCTGTCAGCGGTAAGGCTGGCCAGTGGCACTATCAACTTCCTGGCATTGGGCTTGGGGAGAACCGCGACCTTCACCACAGAAGGCTCGTGGGATTCAAGAGAAGCCTACGCCAAGTCCCTGGAGATTAGCCAGATCACGAGTGTCCTCTTCGGTGTTTGCCTCATCTGCTGTGCAATCCCAATGGTTATGGGCATGATAGGTCTGGTTGCCTCCTGGAACTTCAAGCCATTCATCAGAATAGCCAGGCCCGTTCGCCTGCGGCTGGAGAAGGCGGCCATCTGGATTTCCATTCCGTGCCTCCTGACCCTGTTCACTAACTGGGAGTCCGCCTCGGCCAGTCGAGGTTGGGAGACCAGCTCCGGAGTTGTCTATGGAACTCTTGCCTTGGCGATTCTCTTGGTGGGGTGGGTCTCTGGCGGGAGACGGATACCTAGGGGTGGTGCGGTCGCCATTACGATGCTCGCCTTGGCGGGAGTCGTCGCTGCCTTGAGCTCTGCATGGAGTGGCTCACCTGAGCCGCAGGGGTGGGTGATTGCCGTGGCGCTCTCCGTGATCCAGTCGCTTCTCGCTGCCGTCTTGGTGATATCCCACTCCGAACCAAGCCCAGATCCAGCGTGATCGTGTGATGCTCTTTTGCGAT
>JABABA010000043.1 GCA_014238415.1 Planctomycetota bacterium
CGTGCTGGAGGTCGATCGCTTCAGCGGCGAGCGCAACCAGCGGGACGATCGATTCACAGAGGTGATGTGTTCATCACCCCAAGCTTCCGCAGTCCCCCTCTGACCCCGTTGAACAAGGTAGAGCAGGCGCAAGCGGACAATGAGCCCGACGCCCCTCGGACCCCCGAGGCAAACTTGAGGCAAAGCTCAGAGCCTACCCCCGATCAATTCATCACAATTCTTCAATCATGAATACGAGAAGAGCGCTCCTGATCATCGGTCTGATCTTCGTAGCCCTGATTGCTGCGGCCAAGGTCACCTCCTCCAACGGTCTAGATCAACTGGAACAGCACCTGGCCAAGCAGGGGTGGGAGAAAGGTCAGTTGACCCTTTTGAATGGAGGCTACTCAAGCAACCTCTTCTCCCAGACCGCCCACGGGAGGTACGAATCGTCAGACCCCGCACGCCTCGGCAAGGTGACCATCAAGATCCAACGGGGCACCCCACTCCAAGCATGGAGCGTCGCCAACTACGGCTACCTACCGATCAGCAAATGACCGGGATTCGCCCGGCTTGGCCACGCAAAGATCATCCATGACCGATCCCAACACTCAACAACCGCCACATCAAGGCCCGACCTCGATCATTAGACCTATCCAGACCGTCCTTCTTGTTGTGGCACTCAGTTCTGCCGGTGCGTTCTCAATCAACGCTTGCCAGGAAGAGCAACTAGGCGATGAGCCGATAGCAATGCTCCTGTTCGGTTGGTGCCTGGCATTCACTCTGGGGTTGGCTCGCTCGCGATATCCAGCTGCATGCGGAAGGAGAATATTCTCGGTCCCCTTCCTCGCCGCAAGCACGGCAACAATGTCTGGTTTCTTCATCACCGCGAGCGTAGACATGTACCTCCATGGCGGACACAACATGTTTCCCTTTGAGTTCGCTATCTATCTGGTCTACACAGGAACAGGAGTCAAGCGGGCGTTCTCTCGCTGCCCCAGCGACGAGTTAGTGCGGCACCCAGGAATGGGGGCAGCAGGGCAAGGGTCCGAAGCCCAAGGGGGCCATCGCCGGATATTCCGCTGAAGGCCACAAGTGCCAGGCCGAAGCAGACCAGGATCGAACCGATTACCAGTCGCGAAGCCGGCAAAGGCGCCAGGCCTGGAAGCTGGGCCTTGGGCCTCTCAAATCGACCAAACAAAGCGATCGCTGGAAGGAGTCCAAGCGTACAAACAACAAGCCAAATAGCCTTTTGCCACCACCACTCGGGGGAGTTTGGGATGGCGCCCAGGCCCAGATCTCCCATCAGGTGCGCAGCCCCGACGAAGAGAATCATCACGGTCATGTGCCAAAGGAACACCGTCATGATCATGCCATTGATCAGCACGGTAACCGCCCATGGTTTGACAGAACTCAGGAAGCGCTTCATCGGCGCTTGAATCGAGAGCAGGAGTCCGATCTGAAGACAACCCAAGCAGAGCAGCGTGATCTTCGGCGGCAACGTATTGCTGACGGGATCCCCTGAAACGCTAACCATGCTAAGGGGATACGGCCCGGCGAAGACAAGCGTACACAAGAGAGCGCCGCCAATGCCGGCGAGCATTAGCGGGCGAAATCTGCCTTCGAGCTGCTTATCGTTCCATGCATAGCCAAGCTGATGAACGGCGGACCAAATGAAAATGTAGTTCACCCAGGCCAGATTCCGCAGATCACCAAGGAAGAAACCAGCATCAAGTGCGCCCCCTATGGCCGCAAGTCCAAAGAACGAGAGCCATCCGAAGCGCGACCATAAGGCGTGCGAAATGGGCACCAGTAGCGCAATCACAAGGTAAACCGCAAGGAACCAAATCGGAATGAGCGAAAGCTGCGAGCCCGTGCCGATCCAGGGTCGACTGACTCCACAAAGATGAGCCACTCCGCCCATCACAATCCATGCCGCCAGGGGAACCAGCACCGGTGCGATCAGGCGGCGCAAGCGAGACTCAAGCCAGATCGAATAGCCCGTGCCCTTGCGCTTGGCGGCGGACCATGAAACTCCGTTGGAGAATCCGCCGACGAAGAAGAAAACGGGCATCACTTGAATGAGCCAGGTGAAGGGGTGGCTCTTGGTAGTGACTTCTAGAAGATGGGTGATTTTTAGGCCGCCCTCGCCATCCGGATAGGCGGCGGCCGCAGTCCAGTGTCCGAAGATCACGCACAGGATTGCTACAGCCCGTAGGAAGTCGACGTAGCGGTTGCGGGATTCCGGAGTGGCGCGGCTCATCTCGATGGCGCGCTGCCAAATCCCTGGCTTGTAAGATGCGCTGGTCATTCCAAGAGCAGAGCAAGGCCAATGACCGCTTGCAAGGGTGTCTCTTGAGCCGCGCCCTGGAGTCTGGCCAAGAGCGGGGCTCAGCTGCCTAAAGGGCCGTCCTAACAGGCGCTGAACTGCAAGCAGTTCAGTTCCTCCGTTGTCCGAAGCGCGTTCAGGACTTTCGCAGCTTCACTTCTGAGCTGTGACGTTTCGGCTAGTGTGAAATTGAGTTGAACGGCGCATCGGATCTTCGGTCCGATCGCTTTGCGTCGAATAAAGAGCAGAAACCAAAAGGAATTGGTAGTTTGCATGGGTGAAGAACACACGCCGAGAGATCCTGAAGGGCGCCGCAACTGGCGTCTGTGTCATCAGCTTCTGTCCACCGGCCAAGGCCGCTGAGGGCTTGAAGGTGCTGCGCTTCGGTATGTGCGCAGATGTACACAAGGATGTCATGCACGACGCCGACGAGCGTCTCGGCACATTCCTTCAAAGCATGGTCAAGAAGCGTGCGCACTTCGTCGTGCAGATGGGAGACTTCTGCCAACCCAAGGAAGCCAATGACTCTTTCCGTGAGGTCTGGCAGAGCTGGAAGGGAGACCAATACAATGTGGTCGGAAACCACGACATGGACGGGGGTGCCAGCCGGGAGAAATTCCGCAAGTACGTCGGCATGGAGGAAGGCTATTACACCTACCTCCAAGAGGGGTATCGCTTCGTCGTCCTCGATGGCAATGACCGCCACAAGGATGCGCCCGGTGGCTACCCCCGACACATCGGTGAAGAGCAGCGCGCCTGGCTCAGAAAAACCCTCGCCTCCACGACCGAACCCGTGGTCGTCCTGGTCCACCAGAGCCTGCAGAACGCCAATGGCGTCGACAACGGCGCAGAGGTGCGTACCATCCTTGAGGCCGCCAACGAAGCCGCCGGTTGGGGGCGCGTACTCGCCTGCTTCAGCGGACACCACCACCTCGACGATCTCGTCGAATTGAACGGTATCCCCTACATTCAGGTGAACTCCATGTCCTACAAGTGGGTGGGCGGCTCGAAGAAACACGAGAGCTATCCCCCGGAGGTCCACGCCGAGCACCCCTGGATCGAATACACCTGCCCCTACGCGGACCCGCTCTGGTCCTTCGTCACGATCGACCCGAAGGGCGAACTGCGGATCGAGGGCATTCGCTCGAAATGGGTTGGACCTTCTCCTGAAGAGCTGGGCTACGAAAAGGGCAAAGACACGCGAGGCATCACACCAAATGTCTCAGCGCGCGCGGTCAGCTTGCAGATGAAGGAAGACAAGTAGGTCCAGTCTGGAGAGTCGATCGGATTCCTGATCCGATCGGCGGAGCGATATCCCTTCTCAGGCTTTGCGGCCGCGCTCAAACCAGAAGCTACGGTCGCAGGGGCATGGCACGCCAGCGATCACTTCTCTTGACCTGATGATGCTGCCCTTTGACGAAGGGCACATCGGGACGGATGGCCACCTGACCCCGATGTTGGCTCCCGTCGGCAAGGCGAACCTGGAACACGATCGCGATGCAGTGGACCTGTTCGGATATGAACCCGAACCCAGCTTCCTCTTTCAGATCGAATCCGTACTCAAGGAGTTCGGGCTTCTTGCCCGGGCCACTGACAGAAAGGCCCTCCACCTCGAAGTGTTCCACCGGTGAGCCGACAGGAAGCGTGTGGATCGTCTGCGACCATTTCCTGAACAACTCGGGGAGTTCCTCGGTCTGGAACTGCTCTCGCTCCACCGATCCATCTCCCCGGCACCAGGCCTCCACGTAACCGCGGGCCACGCCCCCAAACTCATCCTGTGCGGATTCCAGGTCCGAGCTGCATGCGACAAACAAGAATGAGAACAGACAGGCAAGGGCGGCGGAAAACCTCATCACCAGATCCTACCAAGCACCAACCCCGGTGGAGAACTGGGCGTCGATGGGCCTCCTTCAGAGACGGTCCTGGTGTTCATCGGAATCCTGCTGCTCGTCTTCTGCGCCCCCACTGCCAGCGCCCATGAACCCCATGAGTCCCATGGCAAATCCGACGGGGAGCCACAGAGCCAGGTTCTCCATAGCAATGCCCACAGCCAGCCCAAAGCCAAGACCGATCACGAGGCCAGTTGCAGCGTTCGGTGTTTTCATCAACTGATCCTATCGTACAATCCAGGAATGTGTACTTTGTCCGCAGAGTCGCACCCTCCCTCTTCATCCTCAACGCCTCGGCCACTACCTCACCCATGTCAATGCAAAAGGTCCTCATCGCAGGCGCCTGGCGTGCCTCCGACTCGCTCGGCACCTTCCAGGCAAAAAATCCGGTCAGCGGCGAAGTCCTTGAAGACCACTACCCCACCAGCAGCTGGGCTGACTGCGAGGCTGCCTTGGACTCCGCACGAGAGGCATTCAAAGATCTGCGCCAGCAGGACCCGGAAGCCATTGCCAGCTTCCTCCATGACTACGCCAATCGCATCGAGACCCAGACCGAAGAAATCGTCGCACTTGCCAACCTCGAAACCGGCCTGCCCCTGGAGCCGCGTCTGGCCTCCATCGAACTCCCGCGCACAACCAACCAAATGCGACAGGCGGCCGAAGCCTGCCGTGCCGGGCACTGGACGCACCCGATCATTGACACCGCCGCCGGCATCCGCACTCAGTATGGTCCGATCGGCCCGGTGTGTGTCTTCGGTCCCAACAACTTTCCCCTGGCCTACGGCAGCGTCTCCGGCGGTTACTTC
>JABABA010000044.1 GCA_014238415.1 Planctomycetota bacterium
CACCGGCTGGGCGCTGGGCTTTTCTGTCTGGGCTGTCTTCGTGCGCGGTAAGACCGGCGAGCGTTTGCCTGCTACCCGGCGCGGGGTGTACTTTTTGCTTGCTGGGCTGGTGCTTCTGTTCGGCCTGGCGCGGGTGATCCACGCCCTGGAGTGGATCCCCCTTTGAGGGGCAGGGTCTCTCACCCAAGGGCGGACTCAACCATGCGTGCAAGCGATCGGTCGAGGCCCAGGGCCAAGGCCTCCGGCCCCGTGAACCATTGCAAGGAAATAGACTCTTCTGAGCGCACGAACGTGGCCTTCTGAGGAGCGATTGCCAGATAGCGAACATCCAGATGCTCGTGGGCTGGTTCGCGCTTGTGGGCGGGGATCAGGTGGATGTCCAGGTCGAAGGGCTCGGAGGCAAATTCGGATGGGTTGATGCCGCTTTCTTCGAGCAGTTCCCGGCGCGCAACCGAGGCCAGATCTCCTTCCCCATCTGCATGGCCGCCGAACTGCAGCCAGAGGTCGAGCTTTCTGTGGTGGTGCAGCAGGACTCGCTCGCGCGAGGCGTCGAGCAGCAGGCAGGATGCGGTCAGGTGTCCGGGGAGGCAGGTGCGCAGGAGGGCATCCGGATGGTCGTCCAGGAACCGCAGGATGCGCTTTTGGTCCGCAGTTTGCCCGGGATCGGGCGCATTGAATGCTGCCACGATTGTCCGGGCCCGTTGCACTTCTCTTGGGTCTGGTGTCTTGGCGCGCAATTCTTCGGCTCGGGTTTCAGCCACGGGTGAACTGGCGGTGGGGGCCCGAGCGCTTGTCGATATCCTCGCCCTTGTTTCGCTTCCAGTCTTTGTAGGACTCGTAGTCCCCGTGGTGGAAGACCACGGTGCCGTCTCCTTCGAAGGACAGGATGTGGGTAGCCACGCGGTTCAAGAAGTACCGATCGTGGGTCACGATGATCATCGAACCAGGGTAGTGTTGAATCGCTTCTTCCAAGACTCTGAGTGTGTCCAGGTCCAAATCGTTGGTTGGTTCGTCAAGAATCACCAGATTCGCGGGTTCGCGCAACATCTTGGCCAGCAGTACGCGGTTGCGCATTCCCCCCGAACATTCGCTCAGTGCGCGCTGTTGATCCTCGCCCTTGAAATTGAAGCGTGCCACATAGGCACGGGAGTCAATCGTGCCCGAGGCGAAAGGCAAGAGTTCGTTGCCGTCGGTAATGTTCTGGAACACACTCTGGTCGTCTCGCAGCACAGTGCGGCTCTGGTCCACAAAACTGAGTTGTACCGTGGAGCCCAGGGTGACCTTGCCCGCATCGGGGGTTTCCTGGCCGATGATGATCTTCATCAGCGTGGACTTGCCCATTCCGTTGGCGCCTATCACACCCAGCTTGCCCTGGGGGGGGACTTCGAATGAAAGCCCTTCGAACAGGGTACGACCGTCATAGCCCTTTTTCAGGTCGCGCACTTCCACGACCCGGTCGCCCAGGCGCGGGCCCGGGGGGATGCGTAGATCTACGGATTCCGCTTGATCTTCGGCTCGCTCAGAAGCCATTTCCTGGTAGCGCTTGAGGCGTGCCTTGGATTGTTTCTGGCGGGCGGCGGGCGTGCGCCGGATCCACTCAAGTTCACGGGCCAGCACCTTTTCTGTGCGCGCGTTCTGGGCGCTTGAAGCGGCCTGTTCCCGTTGTTTTTGTTCCAGGTAGGCCGTGTAGTTGCCCTCGTAGGGTTTGGCCTTGCCGCGCTCGATCTCAAGCATCCAACCTACCACGTTGTCGAGAAAGTAGCGGTCGTGGGTGACCAGAATGACGGTGCCGTCGTAGTCCGCCAGGTGGCCTTCGAGCCAGGCGATGGACTCTGAATCCAGATGGTTGGTGGGTTCGTCCAGCAGCAGGATGTCAGGGTGCTCAAGCAACAACTGGCACAGGGCTACGCGCCTGCGCTCACCGCCGGAGAGGTTCTTCACGGAACGATCGTCCGGAGGAACCTGCAGGGCGTGCTTGGCTTGCTCAAGGCGTGAGTCCAGGTCCCAAATGCCCTTCGCATCCATGTCGTGTTGAAGGTGGTCGTATTCGAGGGTGAGCTTCTCGGCCTCGGCGCCCTCTGTCTCGCTCATCAGATTCATCACTTCAAAGTAGCGCGCTTCCAATTCGCGCAGGTGCCCAACGGCTACTTCGATGTTGCCCGCGACGGTCTTGTCCTCGTAGAGTTCAGGCTCCTGGGAGAGGTAGCCGGTGGTTTGATCGCCTACTGTCTTGGCGGTTCCCTCAAAGGCCTTGTCCTGGCCGCCGATGATGCGCATCAGAGTGCTCTTGCCGGCTCCATTGAGTCCAATCAGACCGATTTTGGCCCCTTCAAGGAAGGACAGGGTGATGCCTTTCAGGACTTCACGCTGGTCATAGAATTTGTGCAGATCCTGCACCTGGAAGACGATACGGTCGCTCATGAGGGCAAAGAGGATAGCGAGGCGCGTGGCTGAGGTCATCCGTTGAGCTTGTTCTTCTGTGCAGATTCTCTTTTGGCGTCCTTGGGAGACCCCTGGGCAGCGGTTATCCTCAGCGATTCGGACCATCTCCCACGAACCAAATCAGACACGAACTCAAATGGAATTCCTCAAGCAACTCGGCATCACCGGTGATCAGTCCGGTGCCTACGCGGGCACCTGGCTAGAAACCTCAGGCCCTTGGCTCGAGACAAAGAACCCCTCCACCGGCGAGGTCATCGGCCGGGTACAGCAGGCAACGGCTGCCGAGTACGGTCAGGTGGTGGAGGCGGCAGAGGAGGCTTTTGCCCGATTTCGAGCCATGCCGGGGCCCTTGCGAGGGGAACTGGTGCGCAAGATGGGTAACGCCATGCGTGACAACAAGGATGCCCTGGGGCGTCTGATCACCCTTGAGATGGGTAAGTCCGTGCAAGAGGGTTGGGGTGAGGTGCAGGAGTGCATTGATATCGCGGACTTCGCGGTGGGCCTTTCGCGTCAGTGCTATGGGTTGACCATGCCGTCTGAGCGACCGGGTCACCACATGCGCGAGGTCTGGCATCCTCTAGGAACCGTGGGCATCCTGACCGCTTTCAACTTTCCCATGGCGGTTTGGGCCTGGAACTCCATGCTGGCTCTGGTCTGTGGAGACTCCACTGTCTGGAAGCCCAGCCCCAAGACGCCCTTGTGTGCCATCGGACTGGTCAACGTGATCAGGCCCGTGCTTGAGGCCGAAGGCCTCGGTGCCCTGGCCAGCCTGGTGATTGGCAGCAACGATGATGTGGCCACGGCCATGATTGATGACCCGCACATGCCCCTGATTTCGTTCACCGGGTCCACGGCCATCGGCAAGCTGGTGGCGGGCCGCGTCGCTTCGCGCATGGGCCGCTCGATTCTGGAGTGCGGGGGCAACAACGCTTTGGTGGTGTTGGAAGATGCGGATTTGGATCTGGTTCTGCCCGCGATTCTGTTTGGTGCCGTGGGTACCGCTGGCCAGCGCTGTACCAGTACCCGTCGGGTCTTGCTGCAGGACTCGATCTATGAGGAGGTACGCGATCGATTGGTGCGCGCTTATGGGGACATCAAAGTGGGGGATCCCATGGACGAGAACATCCTTTGCGGTCCCTTGATCGACAAGGCTGCTATGCAGAACATGGCAGACGCTCTGGAGTCCGTGACTGCTGGAGGGGGCAAGCTGCTCTGCGGAGGCGGCGCAGCCGAGATGGAGGAGGCTCTGTCTGGTGGCAATTTCGTGGTGCCTGCTCTGGTGGAGGCGGAAAACTCGATGCAGATCGTGCAGGACGAAACGTTTGCACCGATTCTGTACTTGATCCGTATCACCGACCTGGCCGATGCCATTGCCAAGCAGAATGATGTGCCTCAGGGGCTGTCGTCTGCGATCTTCACCAGCAGCGTACGCGCCGCCGAAGAGTTCATCTCGGCTGTGGGATCCGATTGCGGCATCGCCAACGTGAACATCGGCACCTCGGGTGCCGAAATCGGCGGCGCCTTCGGAGGCGAAAAAGACACGGGCGGCGGTCGTGAGTCGGGTTCCGATGCCTGGAAAGGCTACATGCGCCGCCAAACCAACACGGTTAACTGGTCGGCGGAATTGCCCCTGGCCCAGGGGATTCAGT
>JABABA010000045.1 GCA_014238415.1 Planctomycetota bacterium
AGGACTACTACTCGCAGGTGGCCAAGTTCACAGCCGAGGTGGCCGACGCTCTCGAAGCGGCTCACACGTCCGATGTGATCCACCGGGACCTGAAACCCGGCAACATCATGGTGACCCGGGACGAGCACCCCAAGGTGGCGGATTTTGGGCTGGCGAAACTGCTGGACGAGCACTCCCTCTCAATCGCCGGCGATCTCGCAGGCACCTACTTCTACATGAGCCCCGAGCAGGTGGCCACCAAGCGAGCGGGCATCGACCACCGCACAGACATCTTTAGCCTGGGGGTGGTGCTGTACGAAATGCTGACCCTGGTGCGTCCCTTCGAAGGAGACACCACCGAACAAGTGGCGCAGAAAATTCTGTGGGAGGAAGCGCCGAATCCCTCGGCCATCCGCTCCAAGGTCCCAAGAGACCTGGCGGTGATCTGCGGCAAGGCCATGGAAAAAGATCCCGGGCGGCGCTATCAGACCATGGCGGAACTGGCCGCGGACCTGCGCCGCCACCTGGCCAATGAACCGATTCTGGCCAAGCCCTCTGGCTCCTTGGTGCGGCTTCAAAAATGGGTCCGCCGCAACCCCACCAAGAGCACCGCGCTCGGTCTGCTGGCGGTGGCCCTGGTGGTGGTGCTGAACCTCTACTCCAAGCTCTTTGACGAGCAGAAGGCCACGGCCCAGGCTCTGACCACCGCCAGCCAGGAGCGTGACCTCAAGTCTGAGGCCCTGCTGCAGATCAAGCGCGAACAGCAAGCGACCCAGACGGCCCTTGAGCAGGTCAGCCAGGAAAAGGAAGCGACCACCGCGGCCCTGCTCACCGCCCAGACAGAAAGGGACCTGGCCGAAGAGGCCAAAACAGAAGCCGCCGACCAACGGGATCAAGCCCAGCAACGGGCAGACGAGTTGCAGCAGGTCTCGGACTTCCAGGCCGAACAACTCTCGTCAGTCGATGCCGAAGCCATGGGCCTAGCGATCCGCCGCATGGTGCTGGAGGGCGCCCTGGCAAGCGGCGAACGGGCGGGACGCGAAGCCGAGGTCCTGGACGAAGAACAAGCCGAGCTTGCAAGCCTGCTCGCAGGCACCGACTTCACGGGCATCGCCCTGGAGGTGCTGGACGAACAGGTATTTGAGGGAGCCCTCAAAGCCCTGGAAGGCTTTGAAGACCAGCCGCTGGTGCAGGCACAACTTTTGCAGACAGTGGCGACTACTTTGCACCAGCTGGGACTTCTGGAGCAGGCCTTGGAACCACAAGAGCAAGCGCTTGAGATCTACCGGGGCGAGCTGGGTGACGAAGATCCAGACACTCTGACCTCGATCAACAACCTGGGCGTACTCCTCCTCTCCCAGGACAAGCCCCTCGATGCTGAGCCGCTTCTGAAAAAGGCGGTAGAGGTCCGCCGTCGCAAGTTAGGCAACACGGATCCAGACACTTTGATTTCGATCAACAACCTAGCCCTACTTTTGCAGGAGCAAGGCAAACTCGACGAAGCGGAGTTGCTCTTGCGCGAATCGCTGGAGGTCCTCCGGCGCGATCTGGATGACGAACATCTAAGCACCCTGGTTTCGATCAACAACCTGGGTGTACTCCTCAAGAGGCAAGGCAAACTCGACAAAGCTGAGCCGCTCTACCGCGAGGCTCTGGAGGTCGGACGCCGCAAATGGGGCGACGAGAGCGAAGACACTCTGGGCTCGATGAACAACCTAGGCGTACTCCTCAGCGAACAAGGAGAACTCGACGAGGCTGAGTCTCTTCTGCGCAAGGCGTTAGAGGGCCGCCGCCGCAGACTGAGCAACCAACATCCACACACTCTAACTTCGATCAACAACCTGGCCTCACTCCTCTTGGCCCGAAACAAGTTTGACGAAGCGGAGTCTCTACTGCTCGAGGCGGTGGAGGGCAACCGCAGACGGCGGGGTGACGAGCATTCAGACACTCTAGCCTCGATCAACAACCTGGGTTCACTCCTCTATGCCCAAGGCAAATACGACGAAGCCGAGCCGCTCTACCACAAATTGTTGGAGGTCCAACGCCGCAAACTGGGCGAAGAGGACACAGACACTTTGATTTCGATCAACAACCTGGGCTCACTCCTCAGGGCCCAAGACAAACTCAAAGAAGCGGAGCCGCTCTACCGCGAGGCGCTGGAGGTCAGGCGCCGCAAGTCGGGCAACGACGATCGGAACACCCTGATCTTGATCAACAACCTTGGCACACTCCTCCATGACCAAGGAAAATTCGACGATGCTGAGGCGCTCTATCGCGAGGCGCTGAAGGGCAGGCGCCGCGTGCTGGGCGACAAACATCAAGCCACCCTGGGCTCGATCAACAACCTGGGTTCACTCCTCATCGACCAAGAAAAACTGGACGAGGCTGAGCCGCTTCTGCGCCAGGCACTGGAGGTCAGTCGCCGTGAGCTGGGCAACGAAGATTTAATCTCTTTGTCCATTATCAACAAGCTGGCCCGCCTCCTCGATGCCCAAGGCGCACTCGACGAAGCCGAGCCGCTCTTCCTCGAGGCGCTGAAGGGGTTCCGTCAAGTGCTTGGAGACGATCATCCCAAGGCCATCAATGCAAAGCAGTCCCTCGAAGCGCTTCTGAAAAAGAAGCAGGATGGATCAGAAGAAGTGAGATCTAAAAGCGAGTCCCCAGCTCCCGATCCTCCCAGCGACGACACCGACGGTAACCACCCATGAGCCCACGCCCGGCTCCCGAAGAACTACTGGCCGCCTTCCTTGAGGCGCACCCCACCCCCTCGCCCGCCGAGGTCGAAGCCCTCTGCGCCGAGCACCCAGACCACGCCAGCGACTTGCGCCGTCTGCTCAAGCAGCCCGCACCCCAGCAGTCCGCCCCCGACCCAACAGCCACTCTCTTCCACCCCAAGATAACTCCCGTCCCCGCCACCAGCGGCCCCTGGAGTATCACCCCGGGCCAAGTGCTGGGCGACTTCACCCTGATCCAGCGTCTCGGCCGCGGGGGCATGGGCGAGGTCTGGGAAGCGCAACAACACAGTCTCGGGCGCAAAGTCGCCTTGAAACTGCTGCTGCCCGAGCGCGTTGACCAGAAGGGCCTGGACTTCTTCGCCCGTGAAGCGCGCGCCGGGGGACGACTGGCGCATCCCGGCATCATCTCGGTCTTTGGCACCGGTGAAACCGATGGCATGCATTGGATCTCGATGGAGTTGATCGAGGATGCCTGCGACCTGCGGCACTCCCTGGAGGAGGTGCGGGAAGAGAGCGAGTTGCCCGAGGACTACTACCTGCAGGTGGCCCGTTTCACGGCCGAGGTGGCCGACGCCCTCGAAGCGGCTCATACGTCCGATGTGATCCACCGGGACCTGAAACCCGGCAACATCATGGTGACCCGAGACGAGCATCCCAAGGTGGCGGATTTTGGGCTGGCAAAATTGCTGGACGAGCAATCCCTCTCCATCGCCGGCGATCTCGCAGGCACCTATTTCTACATGAGCCCCGAGCAGGTGGCCACCAAGCGCGCTGGCATCGACCACCGCACGGACATTTTTAGCCTGGGGGTGGTGCTGTACGAGATGCTGACCCTGGTGCGACCCTTTGAAGGGGACACCACCGAACAGGTGGCCCAGAAAATTCTGTGGGAGGAAGCGCCGAATCCCTCAACCATCCGCTCCAAAGTCCCAAGGGACCTGACGGTGATCTGCGGCAAGGCCATGGAAAAAGATCCCGG
>JABABA010000046.1 GCA_014238415.1 Planctomycetota bacterium
TCGATGGAGTCGGCGAAACTGATGGCTAGATCCCATTCTTCTTGGGTCAGGGACCGTGGCGGTTGAGGTTCCGGTCCAATCTCCCCAAGTTCCATCGTTCTCAAAGTCCCAGCGGAAGAGGATCTGATACAGGGCTCCGCTCTGCGGATCCCGCCGCAGGTACTGGCCGCATTCTGCCACGTGGGTCCCAGACATCCGGATGGCATGGACGTTTGGGGGTGTGGGCGGTTTCACCGCCAGCGATGCGGGAATCGGGAGGAAGTTGTCCCGACTCCGTACCCGGGAGTACAGTCACACTGCAGGGGGCCCGACTCTGCACCGCACACCATGAGCCATTTTAACGCCCCCACCAACCGGTGGGGGCGTTTTGTTTAACAGCAACGCCCCTGCCGGCCCGCGCTGATACCGCAGACTCTTCGAGCCTATTGCTCGTCTTCGCGTACGAGCTGCAAGGCGTCTGCGATGACATGGCCCGTGGTGCCCTTGTTCGAAATGGTGACAGCACTCCTTTTGCCGGCGTCGAAGTTGAAGACACCGACCGTGGCGAATCCACCAGCGTGAGGTGGAGTGAGCCGCTGGTTCATGCTCACCAGATGTGGCTCGCCCGCCCCCTCGACAGTCACGGGGATCTGGGGATCACGGCTCGCGGAATCCGTGTAGGAGAGCCGGACCTCGTAGCGGCCGGTCGTGGGAACTTCAAACTCCCATCTCACTGACTTCGTGCCCTTGCCGGATCGGTTGTCGTGGATGTAGTGGCTTCCAACGAATGTGGCTTCAAAAGTACTGGCCTTCCAGTTGCCTGCGACGATGGCCTTCGAGTCGTCCACCACGAGACCCGGGAGTTGGCTGGGGTCGACCCCTACATTCGTCGGATTCGCCGGGGGAGCGATGGGTGGTGCAGGAGGGATCACCAGGGCTGCATCAACGCTCGCGCGCCGAGCCCGCCCAGGGACCTTCAGGAGCTCGATGAGACCGTCGAGGTGATCGGCGTAAACGCCGCGTGGGTCGCATGAGTGCAGGACACACAGTGAGGCTGCCTTGCCGACGACCTCCCCCATCATCCCACAGGTTCTCATGACGCGCACGGCACCCAAGGCCTCATGATTCACGCTGATGTTGCGGCCGGCCATGAAGAGGTTCTTGATGTTACGGCTGTAGAGCGCGCGGTAGGGTGCCCAATAGGGGCCCGCATAGGTGAAGCCTTCGCCTTTGGTGTACCCGGAAATGAAGGGGTCGGAGTCCTCGTGGTAGGCGGGCTCAGGGAAGTGCAGATCAAGGTGCCAACTACACGGGAACGCCGCATCCGGGTAGGGCTTCAGGTTGCGGAAGTCATCGCCCACAAGGACGACATCACCCATGAGGCGCCGGGACTCGCGCTTGCCTGCGATGTAGGCGGCCCACTTGAGACGGTGATTGGGGTATAGGCCGTCGACGTTCTTGAGTGTGTCCCAGGCTCCATACATGGCTCGCAGGTTGAGATCGCGAACGCGCTCCATATCACGGATCGGATCCAGGTTGAAGCCGCTCTCCCAAAACCAGGCCCCAAGCTTGCCCAAGGGATTGCCGGTGCCGGCACTCTTCTTCCGGCCGGGGAAGTCGCGCTCGCTGAGGTCGACCGCCCATGGGCAACGGGGGAAGGGAGCGGGCGAGGTGGATTGGTCGAAGGCAAGGGACAGGGGATCACCCTCGTCTTCACACTCGCAACGAAGCTGGAATTCGTTCTTGGAGGTGGCTGCCACGCTCCAGAGGTTGCTGGCGCCCATGTGCTCGGTTTCTGTGATCTCGTAGTCGGCCCCGACAAGGGCACCCAAGACCCCATCGCCCGTGGAGTCGAGGAAGAGGGTGCCGGTGATGCGAGTTCTCTGCCCGCTGCTCGTGTGCTGGGCGGTGACGGCTGTGATCCGCTGGTTCCGGCTTTCCGCTGCGTTCACGCGCTGATTTAGGAACAGCCGCAGGTTGGGCTCCGCAAGTGCCAATGCGAGCTTGCGATTGTCATCAAATACGTGAGGGTCTCCCGCGTTGGCGTGTCCCGGGCCGTGATCCCGAACCAGTTCGGACACCACATCACCCACGTGGGGGAAACGTTCTTGATTCGTGTGCCCTTGGGGCCAGACGCGCACCTCTGAGCTGCCGTTACCTCCAAGGACCGGTCGGTCTTGTACCAGGGCCACCTGCAGGCCCATCCGCGCAGCGGTGATGGCGGCTGACGTGCCCGCTATCCCACCGCCCACCACGACAAGATCGAACCGTCCGCCGTCCTTCGGTTCAAGTCCCAGGGACGTGCAGCGCGCACGCAGTTCTGCCAGCTCCTCGCCCCCGTGAGGTGGTACCCAGCTCGTATCCGGGGAGAGCAGGATCGCATCGCAGCGGCCTTCGAAGCCTGTGAGGTCGTGCAGGCTGACCTGGACCTTGTCCTTCAAGTCGCAGGTACCCCCGTCCTGCCAGTGCCATGCCTCTCCCTCGGTGCCGAAGACGGTCTCCAGTGGGGTGCCATCGAGCAGAACCTGAAAACGGCCCGGCGCACCGGGCGCGTTCCAGGGCGACACCCAATCGCGTGTCCGCACCCAGACGCGGTAGGTTCCAGGACCGGGCAGCTCCACCGTGTCGGAACAATCGGGTACCGGTATGCCGAGGCCGTGAGCGAGCATGTAGGGCGAGCCCATCAGGTCCATCACCTGCTGGTCCACCATCCAGCCGCCCCGTTCACTGAAGGACTCGGGTTCGATGAACACGGGTGTGGGAGGCTTAGGCTTAGGCGTTCGCTCTGCGATGCGCCTCAGAAGGTCTGCCGTCAATCCTCTCGGGGAGCTCTTCAGGATCAGCTTGCCGTTGGCATCGATGACGAAGGTCGACGGAATGGTGCTCACGCCGTAGCGGGCAAAGGTGTCCTTGTTGGAGTCAATACCGATCCATCCAGGCAGAGAGCGCTTCTTGAGGAATGACTGGATGTGTGCGGGAGCCTCGTCTGTCACCAAAAGGAATTGAACCGGGTCATCCTTGAGTTCTTCAGCGAGCTCATTGAGGTGCGGCACGGCACCCATGCAAGGTGTTCACCAAGTTGCCCAGAACTCCAGCACCAGGAGTTTGCCACGCAGGCTCTCCATAGTGATGGCCTCGGGGCTCGGCCCCTGAAACGCGTGCTCAAGGGTGATGGCGGGAGCCGGTTGGCCCAACTGTTGGGCCGTGGCGCTGCAGCAAAGAAACAGTGCCAGTGCACCGCCGGGTAAGAATTTTGAGAGCAGCTTCATGGTGGAATGCTTCCAAGATAGCACATGGAGAAGACTGGCGAGCAACTCGATTGGCTTCCTCTCTTCCCCTGGCCGCTCCTGCATCAGGTTGTGTATGGGATGGACGGGCTGGGGTTGCACCGCGAGCCCATACCGGATGCCCAAATAGGCTGGGCAATTGCAGGGAGCCTTTCATTCATACAGTTCCTTCTCACTGCCGTCTTGGTGATCTCCCACTCCGAACCAAGCCCAGATCCAGCGTGATCGTGGGATGCTCTTTTGCGAT
>JABABA010000047.1 GCA_014238415.1 Planctomycetota bacterium
GGGCCTGCCTGCGGTGGTACCCATCGTGGCAAGCGGTGAAGCCAGCGAGGGGGCGGATCTGGACTACACCCTGGCTGCGTCCCTGATCACGATCCCGGCGGGGCAACTGGCGGCCTCCGTGACCCTGCAGATCCTCGACGACCTGGACCCAGAACTTCCCCAGGAGCGCGCCATCCTGACCATCACCAACCCCACCGGGGCAGTCATCGGCGCGATTTCCCAGGCAATCTTCACCATTGCGGACGACGAGGGCCTGTTCTTCGATCCCGTCAACCTCACATCAGGAACCAGCAGCGATGGAGACGCGGCCAGCGCCTTCTGCAGCGCCGACGTGGACGGGGACACCCTGCCCGATCTGGTGGTGGCCAGCACCAGTCCCGCCCATCAGATCCTGCTCCTCACAGGAGGCGTGGGGAACTACTCCATCACCTCGATCAACAGCGGCATCGTCGGCCCCAGCCATGTGGCCACGGGCGACTTCAACAACGATGATGCCCTCGACATTCTTTGGGGTGCGCGCAGCACAGGCGAGTTGGTTTGGCTGGAGAACCCGACCTGGACGATCCACCCCATTCAAGGTCCTGGCGCCATTGCCTTGCATGATCTGCAGGTGGGCGATCACGACGGGGACGGCAACCTGGACATCCTGACCGCCGTGGACGCCGCGGTCTCGCTGGTGCTGCACCAGAACGATGGGACGGGCACGTTCATGGCTTTGGATGTGACCACTGCAGGCGATCCCCTCTACACGGTCATCACCAGCGCCGACCTGGGCGCAGACGGGGACACGGACTCGGTCGCAATGGCCGCAGACCTCTTGGCCGAGTTCACCTCCGACGCCAGCTCCCTTTTTTGGAGCCAGGACCTCAGCAATCCCGGTGGCACCTGGCGCGGATTGCAGTTCGCCGACCTGGGTTTTCCGTCCCCCACCAAGAGTTTCATCGGGCACAACACAACCCTGGCCGGTATCCGCAGGTTTGTGCACTCTGGTGGGACCTGGACAGAGCAGGAAATGCTCGCTGGCACGGGCGTCTTGAAGTCCCTGGCAGCCGCCGATCTGGATCTCGACCAGGACATCGACCTCATCACCTCGGGCGACGGCGCCTGGCAGGGCTGGCACCAGAACCTGGGCGGTTTCAACTACGGCACCTCCTACCCCATGCCTGCCTTGAGCGCTGACCTGGGAATACGACTGATCGACCTGGACAATGACGGGGACCAGGATCTCGTGCGCATGACGGCCGCAGGCCTTGAGTGGCACGAGAACGCGGCCCAGTGACTCGAGGCTCCCTGCGCCCACCGGCGCCCTCCCCCAAAAACAGCGAAGGCGACCCGCACTCCTGCGGATCGCCTTCTGGTTGGCGGTGTTTCCTGGGTTCTGGGACAACCGCAAGTCAGTGCGGTGGACCGGCGTCAGCTTCTCTCTCCTTCTTGCACTGCGCCTCTCCCAATCGCATTGCGTGATGCCGGTCCGTTTTTGTGTCGCTCTTCCCTGTCGTCCGCCTCCTCCGTCTGTTACCGAAACATGTCGGCGAGGAGAAGGCTTGCACCAAGCGTGCCAGAAATCTGTTTCTGTACGGAACCAATGGCAGGGCGGCTCCTGCAGCGGCAGGAAGAAGGAAACCGCATGGGAGAATTACCGAACTGAAAATCCCGACCGGGGGCCTTCCCCTAGGACCTGCCGGCTCGCTTGTGCTGCACCCGCACACCAGGGTGTGCGCTTTTGCCACAGGGTATCCCCTCGCCTGCGGGGCCTGGCGGGGGTCAGAGGATCAACTCTTGAGCAACTCGAAGCCGCCCACCTGCCAGCCCTGCTCCTGGGCGAGATCCAGCAGGGCCGCGGTCACCTCCAGCACATAGGCATGGCGCTCGCCGGGCGCATAGCCGTCGTGCATCAGGACCACTGCGCCCCCGGCCGCGCGCACGGAACGCAGGCAGGCAGCGGCATCCAGAGGACCTCGGGAGTCCCCGGAATCCTGGGTCCACCAACGAATCTGCTGCCTTGCACGCCCAAGCCAAAAAGCCGAATCGGCGCACAGTTTGCCATGGGGCGGCCGGTGCCCCGCCGACTCCAACCCCGCCGCCGAGAGGGCGCAGTGCCCCCGGGCAAGGTCCTGCAAGCGAGTCCAGGGAGCGCTCTTCCAGGGATGATGGTGGCTGTAGGAGTGGCTCCCCACTTCGTGCCCCGCCTGGGCCACCGAACGCGCCAGTTCCGGGGCCGCCGCAACCTTTTCACCCAGCATGAAGAACGAGGCCCGCACCCCGCGCTCCTGGAGCAACCCCAACAACTCCGGCGTCAGACCATCCCAGGGCCCGTCGTCATAGGTCAGAATCAACTTGCCCCGCACCGCCTCCCGAAGCCGCCGGATGCGCCCCCGCTTCCAAAGATGCGGCAGGACGATCTGGATGACCAGGTACACGCCCGCCAGGGCAGCGAGGGTCACGAGGATCGCTTCGGGGGGAGGCATGGCTGGATGGGAGGGCCCCAGTATGGAGCGTCTCACCATCCTACGCCGGGCTCAGGTGCTTTTCCTAGCGGAACATCACCCGGACCGCATTGGTGGTGTTGGACCGAGGGATTCCGGTGACAGGATCAAACTCCCGGTGCCAGAGCTGAAAATTCCACATGTCGCCTGGTTGCAAGCTGACTCCACCAGGAAGACTCAGAAGATCCGGCTGGAAGCTGACCATGCCAGCGGTGCCGGAATCCAAGACAAACGAATTGAATCGCTTGATCGGAGGACCGAGGCACAGGACACCCGCACCTCCACCAAAGGGGTCCACCAAGGCCTCTGCTTGACTGAAGAGAAAATACCCTAGGACGTCGGGGGGCAGGGAAGATGCGGACAGGGTGAAGTTGTTCACCATGATGAGGGGTGATCCGCTCAGGCCGATTGCTCCCTCCAGCCCCACCTCGTTGGGATTTGCATAGCAGTAGGTGGCGGGAGAGCAGGAATCCAAGACCCCATCGCCGTTCCAGTCCAGGGACGGCTCCGCTTCGATCTGGAACTGATCACCGATCCCATCTCCATCGCAGTCAGCCGGGTTGAGCAAGTTCTCGTGCCAGTAGAACTGACCGTCTGTGCCAAGCGCCAAGAGATCTTGGTCTCCATCGTTGTCCAGGTCCATGAAGGTCCTCTGGCCGATTCCCTGGCTCTGGTCAAACCACTGGAGGGGCTGATCGAGGCCGAGACCACAATAAAGCCCGTCTAGGGTTCCAGAGTACTCGCTGCTTGCCGCGGATTTGGAGCCAACGGGTTCATGGATACCATCGAGATCAAAGTAGGCCCCGCCTACAGAACCATGCCACCAAGTGAAGCCAACCATCTCCAAGTGATTGGGGGAATACATGGCGTAACTTGGAGGATGCACGAAGTAACCGCCGATCACCGTCCCACTCATAGACGCATCAATGAAGCACATACCATTCCAGCTGGAACAGGCCTCGTTC
>JABABA010000048.1 GCA_014238415.1 Planctomycetota bacterium
CGGGCTCAGTGACATCGATGTAGTTCGTACGCGTCAGAGTGTCCGAACCACCGGGCCCCGTTACCGTCAAGCTGACAGAGTAGGTGCCAACTGCCGCATACACATGGCTCGGATTCTGGAGCGTCGAGGTAGCGCCATCACCAAAGGTCCAGGCGAAGCTGGAAACCGCGCCGGTCGAGCTGTCAGAGAACGCCACAGTGAGCGGTGAAGTGCCACTGGTGGGCGTACCACTGAAGTCGGCAACTGGCGCAGGCTCGGTGACATCGATGTAGTTGGTGCGCGTCAGTGTGTCTGAACCACCCGGTCCGGTCACAGTCAAGCTCACGCTGTATGTTCCCGCTGCAGAGTACACATGACTTGGGTCCTGAAGCGTCGAAGTCGCGCCATCGCCAAAGTCCCAACCCCACGCCGTAATGGTCCCCACCGAGGCATCAGTAAAGGCCACATTCAGGGGAGCGGTGCCACTGGTGGGTACACCACTGAAATCCGCCACCGGAGCTGGCGCTCCGACGGAAATGTAATCAACCCGTGTACGGGTATCCGATCCACCCGGTCCAGTAACGGTCAAGCTGACTGAGTAAATGCCAATGACCGAGTACACATGAGTCGGATTCTGGAGCGTCGAGGTAGCGCCATCACCGAAGGTCCAGGCATAGCTGGTTACTGCGCCTGTAGAAGCATCGGAGAAGACTACATCCAATGGCACAGTGCCGCTTGTCGGAGTGCCGCTGAACTCAGCCACGGGCGCGGGCTCGGTGACATCGATGTAGTTGGTACGCGTCAGAGTGTCCGAGCCACCAGGGCCGGTCACAGTCAGGCTGACCGAGTAGGTGCCAGCAACCGAGTACACATGACTCGGGTTCTGCAGGGTCGAAGTCCCGCCATCACCGAAGGCCCAGGCATAACTGGAAACCGCGCCGGTCGAGCTGTCAGAGAACGCCACAGTGAGCGGCGAAGTGCCACTTGTCGGTGTCCCGCTGAACCCAGCAACAGGTGCGGGTTCAGTCACATCGATGTAGTTCGTACGCGTCAGAGTGTCCGAACCGCCGGGGCCGGTCACGGTCAGGCTGACCGAGTATGTGCCGACTGCCGCATACACATGACTCGGGCTCTGAAGCGTCGACGTCCCGCCATCGCCGAAGGTCCAGGCGTAGCTGGAAACCGCGCCGGTCGAACTGTCAGAGAAAGCCACGGTGAGCGGCGAAGTACCACTGGTTGGAGTACCGCTGAACCCCGCAACTGGCGCGGGCTCAGTGACATCGATGTAGTTCGTACGCGTCAGAGTGTCCGAACCACCGGGGCCAGTCACGGTCAAGGTCACGCTGTAAGTACCTACCACAAGATACGTGTGATTGGGATGCTGCACAGTCGAGGTATTGCTGTCGCCAAAGTCCCAGTTCCAACTTGTCACTGCGCCGGTGGATACATCAGCGAAAGCAACTGCAAGTGGTGCAGTGCCGCTGGTGGGCGTACCGCTTAGATTCGCCACGGGCGGGGGTTCAGCAACGTCAATGTAGTTCGTACGCGTCAGGGTGTCCGAACCGCCTGGCCCGGTCACCGTCAGGGACACGCTGTAAGTACCTGCATCTAGATAGATGTGGCTGGGGTTCTGCAGGGTTGATGTCCCCCCATCGCCAAAGGTCCAAGCCCAGCTTGAAGCGGCGCCAGTTGAAGCATCAGTGAAAGCCACATTCAAAGGCGAAGTGCCGCTGGTGGGCGTTCCGCTGAAGGCCGCTACTGGAGCGGGCTCAGTGACATCAATGTAATTTGTGCGCGTCAAGGTGTCCGAGCCGCCCGGACCTGTCACGGTCAAGCTGACCGAGTAGGTCCCGACTGCCGCATACACATGGCTCGGGTTCTGGAGCGTCGAAGTCCCACCATCACCGAAGGTCCAGGCGTAGCTCGAGACGACGCCAGTAGATGCATCGCTGAATGCAACCGTCAAGGGGGAAGCGCCGCTAGTCGGAGTGCCGCTAAACGCCGCTACTGGGGCGGGCTCAGTGACATCAATGTAGTTCGTACGCGTCAGGGTGTCCGAACCGCCGGGCCCGGTCACCGTCAGAGAGACCGAGTAGGTACCAGCGGCCGAATACACATGACTCGGGTTCTGGAGCGTCGAGGTCCCGCCATCGCCGAAGGTCCAGGCGTAACTGGAAACCGCTCCCGTCGAGGCATCGCCGAACGCAACCGTCAGGGGCGAGGTGCC
>JABABA010000049.1 GCA_014238415.1 Planctomycetota bacterium
TGCGCCCTGGCCGTCGGCTTTGCTGACCCGGGACCCGACGGAACTGTCTACAACGCCCTAGCCGTATGCCGGAACGGACGGATCCTCGGGACGGTCCACAAGGAGTGCTTGCCCACCTACGACGTGTTCGACGAGGCCCGGGACTTCCGGGCTGGAACCGGACCCCTCCAGTTGTTCCGGGTGGCTGGGGTGCGGGTAGGCCTCGCCATCTGCGAAGACCTGTGGGTGCCCGGTGGGCCGGTCGAGCGACTGGTAGCAGGTGGAGCCGAGATGGTGGCCACCATCAACGGGTCGCCCTACCACCGGGGCAAGCAAGCGGCCCGGGAGTCGGTGGTGACGGCTACCGCGACCTGGTCGGGACGGCCGGTGGCCTACGTGAACCTGGTGGGGGGCCAGGACCAACTGGTGTTCGACGGCGGGTCAATGGTGGCCGACCCGGCGGGTCAGATCATCGGGCGCGCCCCCCGGTTCGAAGAAGCGGTCGTCTGCCTCGACGTCGACGTCGACGAGGTGTCCGCTCCGTCTGATGGCCTTCCGGTGGTCGACGTGTCGGATCCAGTCAACCGATCTGACCATCTGGTGGTCCCTCCGTTGGCCCCCCTCGACGAGGTCGGCGAGCTCTACGGAGCCCTGGTGCTGGCTACCCGCGACTACGTTCGCAAGAGCGGCTTCACCGACGTCTGCCTCGGTTTGTCCGGCGGGGTGGACTCGGCCCTTGTAGCCACTGTCGCTGCCGACGCCCTGGGTCCGGACCGGGTGCATGCCGTGCTGATGCCGTCCCGTCACTCCAGCGAGCACTCGGTGTCTGATGCCGAGGACCTGGTGTCTCGTCAGGGGCTTGACGACCTCACGTTGCCCATTGAGGAGGTCCACCAGGCGGTTGGCTGGGTGCTGGCTACCACACCGGAAGGTGAGCCAGTTGGCCTGACCGACGAGAACTTGCAGTCCCGGATCCGAGGCGTGCTGTTGATGGCCCGGGCCAACGCCAATGGTTGGCTGGTCCTGTCCACCGGCAACAAGAGCGAGTCAGCCGTCGGCTACACCACCCTGTACGGCGATACGGCGGGAGCTTTCGCGGTGATTAAGGACGTCACCAAGACCCGCGTCTACGAGCTCTGCCGGTGGCGCAATGCCCAGTCCCCAGGGGCTGACGGTCGGGCTGTGGTTCCGGAGGCCATTCTTAACAAGCCACCTTCGGCCGAACTGCGGCCCGGCCAACGCGACGACCAGAGCCTGCCCCCCTACGACGTGCTGGACCCCGTTCTGGAGGCCTATATCGAGGGGAACCGGACCCGGTCCGAGTTGGTGGCCGACGGTCACGCCCCTGACCTCGTCGATCGGATCGTCGAACTGGTCGACGCCGCCGAGTACAAGCGCCGACAGACCCCGCTGGGTCCGAAGGTCACCGTGAAGGGCTTCGGGAGGGACCGCCGAATGCCCATCGTCAACCACTACCGGGGCTGAAGGTCCGGTGTGGATGAGGAACGACTGACAGGAATAGGTGACAGCCACGGGATGTTTCGCCATGATTCGTGACAATGGTCACGTTTTCACGTTGTGGTCTGGAGGGCCGTAGATAGGGTGACCGACGATCGGGGGAGCGGGCCGATACGACCGGGTGGGCCCGGTCCGGCCGGTGGCTGATCGGACAGGGCGAAGGACTCGGAGGGCACCGCCGGTGGTGGTGCTTCCCCGGCTGGAGGAGGTTCGAGGGTGGCCAAGGAGCGGATCGAACGGGACGAGGAAGACCTCGTCCGCCTGTACCTCACCGACATCGGCCAGTATCCGCTGCTGACCAAAGAGGGTGAGGTCCGCCTCGCCCAGCAGATTGAGGCCGGGGTCGAGGCCCGGACCGGGTTGGCCGACGGGGGAGACGATCTTGCACCGGCCCGCCGCCGTGAGCTCAAGCGCAACCTGAAGCGTGGCGAGGACGCCGAGCGCACCTTCGTCCAGTCGAACCTGCGGCTGGTCGTCTCTATCGCCAAGAAGTATCAAGCCTCCGGGCTGCCGCTGCTGGATCTCATCCAGGAGGGCAACCTGGGCCTGATCCGCGCGATGGAGAAGTTCGACTACGCCAAAGGGTTCAAGTTCTCGACCTATGCCACCTGGTGGATCCGTCAGGCGATCACCCGCGGC
>JABABA010000004.1 GCA_014238415.1 Planctomycetota bacterium
CGACGGCGATCACGACGGCGATCACGACGGCGATCACGACGGCGATCACGACGGCACCCACGACGGCACCCATGACGGCACCCATGACGGCACCCATGATGGCGATCACGGGACCGGCAATGGTGCCCATGGGGAAGGTGGCCACACACATGTGGCGCCCCACGGGGGAGCGCTGGTCCCCATTGCCGATGGGGGTGCCAACATCGAAGTGGTCTTGGACGGGGAACAGGGGGAACTGACTCTCTTCCTGTTCGATGGCTGCGCGGAAAATTCTCTGCGTTCCGATCTGGCCTCCATGACTTTGGTTTGCGACGACGAGATCTTTGAGCTGGCTGCCCGTGCCAGTGGACTTACGGGTGAAACCGTGGGAGACACCTCTGAGTTTGGCCTCGTAGACGAACGCTTGAAGGGCCGTGAAAGCTTGTCCGGCAAGCTGGCTCGGGTTTCTTTGCTGGGCAGCATTCTGACTGATGTGGGCATCGAGTGTCCTGCGCCTGAGTAGTGGAACCAGTGAAGCATGCACCTGGGTTCTGTTGTTGCTTGATCCTCGCGGCATGCGGTGGAGAAGCGGAACAAGGCCCCCGAGATCTGCCCTTTGCTGGGGGGCGGTTGGATGGGGCGCTTGATGGCGTTTCAGTGGGTGCAGTAGGGGAAGGTTCCCCGGCTGCCGCAACTCAAGCCGGAAGCAGCAAGTCCGATCCACGCATCGACAAGGAAACCGGTTTACCGTTGGTGACCTGGAACGATCTGCGTCTTCCCGACGAGAGAGTCGACGACCTTGTGGACGCCCTGCTCTACCCAGAGTCCTACAGCGAGGACGAGAAGGCTTTTCCGGGGCACATAGCGGAACTTGACGGCCAGGAGGTGATCATCGAAGGCTTCATGATTCCGCTCACTTGGGAAGGCGAGCGCGTGCTCAACTTCATGCTGGTGGGCGACATAATGGCCTGTTGCTTTGGTGGCGTTCCCGAACCCGATGCGTGGATAGATGTGAAGATGAGTGGAGAAGGCGCGGAGTACTTCGTTCAACTGCCGATTCTTGTGCGCGGCGTCATTCAGATCGAAGGGCTCGATGATGGTACGGGCTATGCCGCTGGTTGCTACACCATGAAGGCCACCAGCAGCGAACTCAGTGAGTAGGCCAGATGTGGCTGGACTGCAGGCCCCTTGTGGCTACTTGTCGCGACACAGGGCCAGGCACCAAAGGGCCATGCCCGTGCCGTAGCAGCGCCCGATTTCGTGGGAGTCGATGAAGGCTCCGTCGATCTCGGCCAATCGAATAATCTGCTCCTTTTGGACTCCAAGAGCCACTTTCATGCGCCGCTTGTTGGCGGCCAGCATGGCTTCCGTACGAGCGTGCAGGTCGTACCAGAAGAAGAATCCGCCATAGGCGAAGGTGCGCGTGTGGTCGTCGTACTTTTGGGCCGGCAGCAAGTGTTTCTCGTGTTTCAAAGAGGCCGCTACTGCCTCTTCCAAGGACCGGGCCTCCTTTGCATCCCATAGGTTCAAAGCCAACTCTCCAAGAGGAATGCGTCCTACTCCTCCTTCCATGGAAGCTCGGGCTTTGCGTCCCGGGCGTACGTTGCCGTAGGTGTAGGCGCCCTCATCTGTGCGGCAACGCAAGAGAGCGGTGATCCCCCTGCGTGCTGCTCTCTCAAGGCCTGCTACTTCGATGTGACGATCCCTGATGCAGTCAAGTGCGATCAGCCCTTCGGCGGTGACAAAGGGGTTTGAGTATTCGTGGGACCAGCTGCCGTCATCCCGTTGGACCTCGAGCAGGCGCTCGCCAATCAACTGCAAGGATGGGCGCAGCCCCTCTGCATCCTGGGGCCGAAGGTCCAGCCAGCGGGCGAGGGTCTGGGCGCGATAGGTGTAGGCCCAGATCACCTCATCAGTGTCGTTGGTGTTCAGGTTGCTTTCGTCGAGCAGGTAACGCAGGGCTCTGAGCAGTGCTGCTTCCAAGCGCGGATCGTCCTTCTTGACTGTTGCCCGTTCCAGCAGAGCTCGCGCGCAGATCGCGCTGACCGCCACCTGGACATTGGGCAGTCCGTCTGTGCCGCCAAAATCATAGATGCTGTCCTTCCAGCCCCCGTCCATGCGTTGCATGCTCAAGAGATAGTCCACGCCTCGCTGCCAGAGCTGCTCCTCTGTATAGGCACCCTCATCGACGCGGGTGCCGTGCCCGGAGGGTTTGGTCGCCGCCGCATCCAGCTCGCCATAGACCTCCTGGCCCCGAACAATGCCCCCATGACTCTCGATTTCCATGGCGGCCTTGGCGGCCAGGGGGTGATCAGGGAAACCGTCCCGCAGTTCGGTCCATAGGGTTCGGGCCAGGTCCTCGTCAGCCGTCCAAAATGCTCCTGCAGCACGGAGATGCAGGGCTTCCGCCTGCTCGTTGCTGGAGAGCTTTGCGAGGGCTTCGCGGAATCCCTCGTTCGAGGCAATACCCGGGAAACCAAACAGGAACTTCTGTCCCATGTCCTGGTTCATCATGGTGGGCAGGCCATCCGTGCGTCCCGGCTTCAACCCTGCCATGCTGCGTAGACGACTCGCGTACCAGCCCGGGTGCAGGGTTGTGATTTCGCTCTCTCGAAACAGTTCCTTGCCTTCTGCATCCAGTACCAAGAACCCTGGCTCAACAAACGTGTAGCGCTCTACATCAAAGCGCTTGCACAAGTCTCTGCTCGGTACCAATCGCAGGGGCACGAAATTGTCCTGGATCAATGCAATCGTGCGTGGCCAGGAAAAAGGCCCCGCCAGTTGTACATAGTCGATTTCCGCCTTGCGGTCCATGAACGAACCGCGCACGGTGGGCAGGTACCAAAAGACCGGAAGCTCTTCGGCTTCAGCCCGGACAAGGGCAGCGTCCAAATCGGTCTCCCATTGGAGCGCGCTTCCACAGCGCGCCGCCGCCGGACTCGGCTTGAGTCGAATCTTCTTGCCGGAGTTCTGTGCGGGAAGAGAAAACAGCGGACTGCAGGACAGAGCTACCAGCAAGACCAATACAAAGAGCTTTCGCATGGGGAGCATCCTACTCTTTGGGCTCCAGTCCTAGCGTTGGAGGTCCGCCACACTTCCGCCCAGCACCGCCAGAGCTGTCCGCACGCGACGTAGCAGGTGGTGGAGGCGCGGGTCAGTGGATTCTCCATCGGGCAGCGTCGCGATCAGGGGCGCGTAGCCATGGGTCAGGGGCCTGGGTCGCAGATCAGGCACAAATGCCGGACCCTTGGCGATCACCAGGGCCTCGCTCTTGGATGAGGGGTCGCGCCGCAGGAGCACCTGTTCCAGGTCGCAGCCAGGGGCTCCGAAGAACCGCTTGCCATCAAGGCCGTCATAGCCCGCAGCCAGACTTCTGACCAGTTTCCTTGTCGTTCCCGGTGGAAGCACCACCACCGCCGGATTGCCCTGTCCCACCAGCAGGCGGTCGTCATCGGTCCAACGCAGAAAGAATTCCCCCGCACGACAGGAACGCAGTTCAATACCAATGCGCTCCAACGAAATCGGCCCGCCAGCGGTCTGCCAGGAGGTCATGGGGGGAGGTTCACCCTTCAAAGACTTCTCCAGTTGTTCGATGGCTTCTGCGTTGGCTGGTGTGGTTGGCTCCTTCCTGCCGTCGTATCCGTTCAGGTCCAGGCCGCGTTTGCTCAAGGCACGGGAGACAGTGATGCGCGCCGCGGTTCCCGTGGGCCGCTCAAAGTACTTGTCCTCTCGCTTCAGCTCTTCCAGCAGATACCAGAGCACGTCCTTTTGTCCACGGTCCAAGAGTGCAAGAGCCGCCGCCTGTCGCACCCGGTCGTCCTCGTCGAGCAACTTTTTTTGAAGGACTTCCAGGGATCCCTCGGCCTGTCCGAAGCCCCGTGCCATGGCCGCGCGTACTTCTGCCAGAGGATCGTCCAGATGTAGTTGAAATGCTGCTGTCTCCGTGTCCCTGGGCTGCTCGGCAAGCGCTCGTGCCACACTGGGACGCCATGGAAAGTCCCCATTCGACAGAGCCGGCCAAAGCGCTTCGCGCAACTCGTTTGATCGACAGGGTCCGATTGCCTCAATGATCGCAGGGCCCATGGCAGCGAGTCCCAGGCCATCTTTGCCCAGCTCTTTCAGGATCCGCGCTTCTCCCGCTTCCCCCAAAGCCACCAGACGATTCGCAGCCTGGGGCCGAATCACGACTCGCCCGTTGAGTGCGGCAGCGAACAGGCGCTCGATTTCCTCGTTCGTGTCCTTGTCCTGAGCCGAGAGCCCGGACCCGATGACTCCCACCAGAGTCAAGGTCAACGAGAGTCGTAGCAGATCACCCACAAGACCCCTCACGGAAGCCGCTCGACCTCAAGCCGATAGAGGCTGGTAACGAAGCCGTCTTCCTTGACTTCGCCCACGCTGAATTTGCCCACCAGCGTGATGCGTCCCGGCGTGAAGGTCGCCACATCATCTGTCAGGGTCACATCGATGAAGTGCTGTACTTTTGAGCGTCCACACTCGCAGGACTCCGGTACGAACTCAAAGGACTCATCCCCTTCCAAAGTCCCGATTGCCATGTAGCCCACAAGTTGAACCTGCTTGCCATCCAAAGCCAGGATCTCGTCCGGCAGCCTCATCCCCGGTCTGTAGTCGAGGCTCGTGAGCCAGTCGATGTTGACTTCGATGGGATCGCCGTCTTGGTCCAGAAGTGCAGATAGCTCCGGAACCCAAAGCTCCGTTGTGGCACCGCTCAGGGCAAGCACACTGCACAGGATCGATCGAATCATGATGTTCTCATCTTATCATCGGCCAGATGAGGCTGCCGGGGATCGCATTGTCTGATTCATGTCAGGGGGTGGGCTGTACGGAAGCAGGTTCAAGTACACCGGGCTCGAGGGAAGGGCTTGGATTGCATGTGCGGAGGGGGTCGGGCGGGTTTTCCCGGAGTCCGAAGCCTCAAACCACGGTTTTGGTGATGTAATTTAGTGTCTCAGGTTCCTCTTTCACCGGAGCTCTCCATGTTGACCACTCTCCTCTTCAAGTGTCATCTCCACACGCTATTCCTGTTGCCGGGTCTTGCTTTTTCCCAGGGGGTGGGCACCAACTACTGCACCACCTCGCCCAATTCCGCGGGCGCGGGAGCAGTGATATCCGCCAGTGGATCTAATCAAGTCGCTCTCAACAATCTTCTCTTACAGGCGGATGCATTGCCGACGGGTCAATTTGGCATGTTCTTCTATGGACCCAACCAGGTGTCGAATCCCTTTGGCAATGGGGTTGTCTGCGTGGGAGGCGCGCTGCATCGATTGAGCCCCGCCACGTTTTCCGGAGGCACGGGAGTCATCACCTACGCCCTTGACCTCTCAGCTCCGCCCACAGCGGGGGGAGCGATTTTTGCAGGCTCCACTTGGAACTTCCAGGCCTGGTATCGGGATGGAGTTGCCGGTGGCGCTGGGTACAACTTCTCGGATGGCCTGGAGGTGCAGTTCGCCTCGGGTGCTCCGCCCTATGCGGGCATGGCCTTGGTTCCCGGCGGTCTGTTTTCCATGGGCCGGCATGTGGGTTCGGGCCCGGCTCATGAGCTTCCCTTGCATGATGTTCTGCTCAGTGCCTATTTTATGGACATCGAAGAGGTGACCAATCAAAAGTACGCGCATTATCTGAACCTGGATCTTGCTGCCGGGTTGGTGGCGGTTTCCAGTAGTGGTGTGGTGTTGCAGGCTGGAGGTGCGGGTCAAGTTCTTTGTGATACGACGAGCAGCTCAAGCGAGAGCCGGATCACTTGGAATGGATTGAACTTTGGGGTGACAAGTGGAAAGGAAACTCACCCGATGAGCAGAATCAGCTGGTATGGAGCCGGTGCTTACTGCAACTGGCGCAGCAGATTTGATGGACTTGGCCCCTGTTACAATGAAACGAGTTGGGTTTGCGATTTCTTGGCCAGTGGGTATCGCCTGGCGACGGAGGCCGAGTGGGAGTTTGCGGCTCGGGGAGGGCAATTGACGCCCTATGAGAGATATCCTTGGGGGAACTCGATTGACGGTTCCAACGCAAACTACTTCTCTTCAGGAGATCCCTTTGACAATGGGACGACTCCCGCTGGTTATTTCGACGGCAATCAGACGCCGGCTGGGGCGGACATGGCGAATGGCTTTGGCCTCTATGACATGTCAGGCAATGTATGGGAGTGGTGTGGGGATTGGTATGGCCCCTACTCAGGTGCTGCAAGTGTCAATCCAACGGGGCCTGCTGCGGGTACGAGCCGTCTGTTTCGGGGCGGGGGCTGGCAAAGCGTCTCGGTGGGGTTGCGTTCGGCGTATCGCGGATTCATTGATCCGGCTCTTCGATACAGCACCATTGGCTTTCGGGTCGTCGCACCCCGGCCCTAGTTGAATCCAGTCATGCAAGCCAGGTAGCGAGAGCGTATGCCCGCTCGGTTGGGTGTGGGGGGCGTGGCGTATCTTTGAGTGGGTCCCGTGTCGCCTGTTTCACTTGTCCACAAGGATCTTCTCGATCAGCAGCTCAAAAGACTCCACCAGCTTCGCGTGTTCCTTGCCGGCGGCGGGGCCTGTGAACCCGGTGTGGATTGCCTCAATGGTGCCGTCTGCATTGAGGAAGAGGGTTGTGGGGTAGGCGCGCACGGAATCGATGACGGGGAAGCGTTGGCTGGCTTTGGCCTTGTTGGAACTGCCCCCAAGGATGACTGGGTAGGGGATTTGAAGGGCCGCTTTCCATTTCTGGATGCGCGCGAGCTGGCCCTTCTGGTCGTCTCCGTGCTCGAAGGCGATGCCCAGGATCTGAAGTCCGCGTTTTTTGTATTGGGAGCTGAGGCGGGTGAGGAGTCTTGCTTCGTCCGTGCAGTTGGGACACCAGGTGCCGAAGATCACGATGACCTTTGGGGTGTTGGGTTTGAGCAGGTCCTTGAGGGGCGCGGGCTTGCCGTCGAGGGCTGTGTATACCAGGTCCTGCAGGGCGGCTCCGGGCTTGAGGCTGGTCAGGCCGAAGGGATCGGGCAGTTCGACGAGTGGGTCCAGTTCTGCGGTCCAGACCTCGGACCAGGTGTCACCCGAATAGAACATGCCGCCCAGTCGGCCGTTCTCATCCATCTGGGCGTCGAAACGAAAGGCATGGGCTCCGTCGAAGCAGGAGAGGTGCAGGATGCCTCCTTCCCAGCTTCCCTCCAGGTAACGGTAGTCCCCGAGGGTGGTCAGAAAGGTGCCGAGTACTCGGTGAGCCTCATGTGCAAAGATGCCCACAGCGGGTTGTTCGTTTGATTCGAACTGTACGCGCCAGCGGCCTTCTATTTTGGGGCCGCTGCGGGCGGTCTTGCCGGTGCCGGGAAAGCGTGGAACGGCACCCTGGGTGGCGTGAAAGGGCATGCGGGTTTCCTTGCCGTTGCCGCGTTTTCGGATCCACTCGCCATCGAGGCGCACGCCTCCGTGGCGCACATCAGCCACGATCCAGCTGTCGTAGGGCTGGCAGTGCAGGCGCAGGGTGAAGCCATCGTGCTGGGCCGCGATGGGAATGCGTTCGTGTCCGTTCTTCAGGAACGCGCGCCAGCCGTTGGGAATGCGCACGAGGTCGAATTGGAAGGGGATCGTGGTTCCCGGGGCGTCGAGCCAGGCCTGCCATGCGCCGGTCTTGGGCAGCAGGGTGGTGGGCGGGGGAATCGGCTCCTGGAGAGCAGGCACCAGGAGGGAAAGGCAGATCAGGGGGCTCAGCACGGATTGATTGTACCCCCTGGAGGCGATCTGACGGAGGTCTTGGGGCAAGGGCGTGGCTCGGGTTGCTAGGCTTGCGCCCGTGAATCACGCACTTCTTGCAGATTGCGTCGCGGGGATCCACTTGGGGATCGTGGCCTTCATCATTTTCGGACAGCTGGCAGTCTTTGTGGGTTGGCCGCTTGGCTGGCGTTGGGTGCGCAGTCTGGCTTTTCGGCTGACGCACTTGGGGGTCATGCTCTACATCGTGCAGAACGCCGTGCGCGGGAAGTACTGCTTCTTGACCCACTGGGAGGGAGACCTGCGAGCCAAAGCGGGGCAGGAGGGTTCCGATGGATCTTTCATCGGCATGCTCCTGCACGACATTCTCTTTGTGGAAATTCCCCAGGACACACTCAACACCTACTACCTGATCTTCTTCGGTGCCGTGTTGTTTTCCTGGTGGGCGGTGAAGCCGCGCTGGCGTGGCTAGATGATGTGCCAGAGGGCCGATACCGCGATGCCGGCCCAGGCGACTTCCAGAGCAAGTGCCGGCCAGGTGCGTTGATACCAGCAGACAGTGGCGACTCCGATGGCGCCGCTCAGATTGAGGAGCTGGTAAGTGGCGCCCTGCTCAAGGTGATTGTGACTTGAGGCGTAGAAAGCCCAGAGGATCGCCAGGGTTCCATACCAGCCAGCAATGTGGGCCCAGACGGGAGTTTTCTTTTCTGTGGGAGGAGTGGCTTCGGGGGCGGGGCGGTCTGGATCAGTCATGACCCCAGTATTGCCTCCCGGGCTGGCCAAGGCACCATTGGAATGGGATGATGGTTCGTCTCTCATGCAGCCGACCTCCCCTCAAGACACGGGCCACCGCAGTGAGCACGAGTTTCTCATGCACGCCGCCGGGCACCTCAATGCCTATGGCACCCCGGCCCATCGCCTGGAGCGTGTACTGGGCAAATTGGCGGAATCGCTGGGGGTGGAGGCCAGGTTCTTCTCGACCCCCACTTCGGTGATGGCTTCTTTTGGCAGTGGTGGGGACGAGCGTGTACATCTGGCGCGCACGGAGCCCGGCGAAGTCAATCTTGGCAAGTTGGTGGAGTTTGACGAGGTCCTGGAAGCGGTTGAACACGGACAACTCGATGTGCAGACGGGAATCGAGCGGCTGGACCAGGTGGCCGAGAGCGGACCGCGGTATGGGGCGCAGCTCGTGGGCCTGGCATTCGCGGTTGCTTCGGCTGGGGCTGCGCGGCTCTTTGGCGGCGGCTGGGTCGAGATGATCGGATCGGCGTTGTTGGGAGCGTTCGTCTACCTGACCTGCCGCGCGTTGGGGCAGCGGTCGGACAGCGCCGGGACGGTGGAACCGATTGCTGCATTCATGGCTGCCCTGGTGGCGATGCTGTTGGCGCGTTTCGTTCTGGCAATGGATGCGCATCTGGTGACTCTTGCGGCCCTGATCGTGCTGTTGCCGGGGCTGACTCTGACAGTGGGCATGATCGAGCTGTCCACGCGTCATCTGGTTGCGGGAACTGCGCGTTTGGCGAGGGCGGGGGTGGTGTTTCTCACGATCCTGTTTGGGGTTGGTCTGGCATGGAAGCTGCTTGAGGTGTTGATGCCGGGCGCCCTGTATGTGCCGGAGATCAAGCCCCTCGCTCCTTGGACTGCTGCGCTGGCGGTTCTTCCCCTGCCGATTGCTTTCGCGATCCTCTTTGATGCCCGTCCCAGCGAATGGCCAGTGATCTTCGCCGCTTCTACAACCGGGTATCTTGCCTCCGAGTTGGGTGCGTCCTACCTGGGTCTGGATATTGCTCCCTTTGTGGGGGCTCTTGTGGTTGGGTTGGTTGGCAACTTCTATGCGCGCACGGCAGACCGGCCAGCGCTGGTAGCGATCACTCCGGGGATCTTGGTGCTTGTGCCGGGATCCATCGGGTTCCGGAGCCTGACATCGTTTCTGGAGTCGGGGGTTGTGGAGGGAATGGACGGAGCTTTTCGCACCGGTTTCGTTGCGATCAGTCTGGTGTGCGGGCTTTTGGCATCGAATCTGGTTTTGCCGCCCCGCCGGATTCTCTAGGGGCCGCGTCCCTGCCCGCCACGCTTTCCGGGGCCCTAGGCCTATCTGCTAGAATGCTGCGTACTATGGCTGATCAAGTTGACTATCGCATCGAAGGGGAAGACCTTCAGGCAGTAACCATCATCCTCGATCCCAATGAGGGCATGCGTGCAGAGCCAGGCGCAATGCTCTGGATGGAGGATGGCATCGAGATGGAGACCTCCACCGGGGGCGGCTTGATGAGCGGCCTCAAGCGCAAGCTGTCAGGTGAGAGCTTCTTTGTTTCGAATTTCACAAACCAGGCAAATGACCGTCGCGAGGTGACCTATGGGGGACCCCATCCCGGTCGTATCGTGCCCTTGGATTTGAGTAATGGCGAGATTCTCTGTCAGCGGGATGCCTACTTGTGCAGCGCCCACGGAATCGAAATCACCCTGGCCTTCACCAAGCGCTTGGGCGCTGGGTTGTTGGGGGGTGAAGGCTTCTTCCTGCAACGCCTCAAGGGCAATGGCTGGGCATTCATGCACGCTGGAGGCCATGTGATCGAGCGCACGTTGGGCCCCGGTGAGTCACTGCGGGTGGATACCGGTTGCCTGGCAGCCTTTGAAGCATCTGTGGACTATGACATCCGCATGGTCAAGGGAATCAAGAGCATGATCTTCGGGGGCGAAGGAATGTTCCTGGCGCACCTGTCCGGTCCCGGAAAGGTCTGGTTGCAGACCATGCCCTTCTCGCGCCTGGCCCGCCGTATTGGTTCTGCCATGGGAGGCGGCAAGGGTGAGACCCGTCGCGGTGGCCCGGCTGGCATGCTCGGTGGACTGCTTGGTGGAGACTAGGACTGCGAGACGCAGAACCTCTTGCGATCGGAGTCCGGAGTCAGGGCCTGCCTTGAGTGAAGCTCAGGCAGAGATGACCGCACGCGGTGCTCAACTGTAGCCGAGCCCTTGGAGGGCTTTGTTCAGGGCGCCGCCTTCCGCTTTGGCCGCTTCGGCTTTGAGTTTCTCCAGGTAGGCCATAAGGCCTTCACTGTCGGGGAATTTCTTGATGCCTGCATCGACTACGATGACCGCTTCGAGCAGCCCGTCGCTTCCGGCATTGAACAGGTTTCGCACCATGTCCTTGTAGGCCTTTTCTTTCAGGTCCTCTGAGGCTGCGATCTCCAGGAATTCCCCTCGGGCGGCTTTCACATCCTGATGGGCGCGGGCTCCGCAGCGGGCCAGGGCGATTTCGGTGCGCTCCGGGCTGTCAGGACCAAGGGCCGCAAGGGCCTGGTCGAAGTGACTGACCGCAGCCCCGTAGTCCCTGGCCTGGAGTGCCTTGGAGGCCTCCTCGCTGTGGTTGACTGGACCGCTGTCGCAGGCGGCAAGGAAAAGGGTCAGGGCGAGCAGGATCGGGGCTTTCATGGGCGGGGGTGGATTTGAAGGGGCGTGTCCGGGAGTGTAGCCGGGGCATGGGAGTCCGCAGTCAAGTCCTCGGCCCGGGGGTGCCTGGGACCTGAGGGAACCCTTACGGTAGGGGCTGGCTGATTGAGAGGGTGAAGCCTCTGGAGTCGGACCCCGACCTGGGGCCTTCGTCGGGGCCACAGGCGCAGGAACCCGGCCAGTAGAGTATGCCTAAGTTGTTGATTATCAACAGGTTAGGGGCGGGTGGGTCCATGAACACTCTTATAGCACTCCACACGCACTCCAATTAGAGTATGATGTGAGTGTCAAAAGGGTCCTTATCAGAGTGTCCCCTTGAGTCCCGCCCCGTTTCTGTCGACCCAATCCACTCCCGCCCCCCGGCCCGTTACCTGGGCCCATGGGGCCATGCCCACCGCCATGCGAGAGTCCAAAGTCACCATCAAGATCCCCCGGCCCCTCTATCGCCGCATCCAGCAGGTTGTGGACGATTCAGGTTTTGATTCCGCAACAGACTTCATCGTCTATGTCCTGCGGGATCTGATGGGCGAGGCCGAGGCGAACGCGGAGCAGGGTCCTCCGGAATTCACCCAGGACGAGCTCGAGGACGTGAAGCGCAAGCTCAAGAACCTCGGTTACCTCTAGATCCATTCCTGTGCAGTCGTGCACGACCATGCAGCCCGGATCCACAGGACCTGTCAAACAACTTCGAACCAACTCTTTTTCAAACACCTTTTCTTGGGCAATCACTTTGCCTGGGCACCCGCCCGTAACAAATCACCTCAGCTATGAATACTACTGCCAGTCAATCTCCCGTCCACGGCGGCCTTGCCGATCCTGTTTGCCGCATTGACGTAAACGCCGCTCAGGAAGGCCTCACAACCGTGAACGTCAATGAAGTGGACGAGACAACTCTTTATCGAATTGCTGACGGAACCTTGAGTCCCTTGAGTGGGCCCATGGGCAAGTCCGACTACGACAACGTTCTTGCCAAAGCTGCTATCGAGCGCAATGGTCAGAACTGGGCCTGGACCATTCCGATCATCCTGCCCGTCACCGAGGACGAAGCCGGAAGCTGCAGCCCCGGTACAAGCGTCTCTTTGATCAACGCCGATGGCAAGAACATCGGCACCCTGACCGTGTCCGATACCTTCGCCTGGGACAAGGCCGCCTTCATCAAGGCCGTCTATCGCACCGATCGCATGGATCACCCGGGCGCGCATCTTTGGACCTCCGATGAGCGTAGCACCCTTGTGGGTGGCGAGATAACTCTCGTGCCTTTTGAGGACAGTCGCTCCTTTGCCGGTCGCGTCATGTCTCCCGTTCAGACCCGTGCCCTGGTGGCCGAGCAGGGTTGGGAGCAGTCGATTGCCTTCCAGACCCGCAACCCCTTGCACCGTGCACATGAGTACGCCCTGGTGTACGGAGCCGAGACCCTGTTGCGCGAGACCGGCAAGAAGACTGGCATCGTGTTGAACCCTCTGGTGGGCCAGCTCAAGGGTGACGATGTGCCCGCAAGTACCCGCATGGAGACATATGAGGCCCTGATCGCCAATCGCCTGTTGGGTGAAGGGGACATGGACGAAGATCTGTGGAATGAGAACAATCAGGACCTGAACGATCAGCTGCAGCTGGTGGGCCTTGACATGCGCATGTACTACGGCGGCCCCGCTGAAGCCGTGATGCACGCGATCTATCGCCAGAACCTGGGCTTTACCCACTTCATCATCGGGCGCAAGCACGCGGACGCTCCCTTCGACGACGGGACTGCGATCTGGGGCGACTTTGATGCCCAGGAGGTCTTCCAGAATCTAGGTGGTGGACTTTCGATTCAAACCGTCAATGTTGGTTTTGCAGCCTACTTTGAGGAGATCGGCCGCGTCGGCCTGATGGAAGAGAACAAGGAGAACACCTCGGTGTTCATCTCAGGCACCAAGGTGCGTTCCCAGTTGGTCGCGGGCGAGAACCCCGACCCGCGCATCATGCGTGAAACCACAGCCAGCATCCTGGTGGATTTCTACAAGACCAAGGCCTGAGGAGCTCTTTGATGGGACTGTTCGACGCATTCAAGAAAAAGAAGCCTGCAGGTCCTCGGCCGGGTCTCCCGCCGCGTCCCATGATGCGGCCGGGGATGGTCCGTAAGCCGGAACCCCAGGCTGAGAACAATCTGATAATGATCACGTTGGATTCGTGCCGCTATGACGCGTTCATGGAGGCCGCGCCAAAGGTTATTACCAAGCTCTCGGGCGGCAAGGTTGAGAAGCGCTATTCGTATGCGGGCTGGACAGCCCCTTCGCACTACAACCTCTTGACTGGGCTCCTACCCCATACCAGTCCCGAGAACGTCTACGCGTCTGAGTACTACAAAGAGGATTTCTACAACTACAACGATCGTCTGGGATCCAAGGACACCGACATCGACTTTGGTTCCATGGTCCCCGGCCTTTGGTTGCCGGAGTTCTTGCAGGGCAAGCTGGGCTACGACACCCACGCGCGCGTGTCCCTACCGGTCTTGAACCCCAAGACCGGTATCAACCGTGGATTCGACACCTTTGAGTTGATGGACAGCCACAACGACATGCGGGCCATGCTGCCCACCATGAAGATGGACGGCCCTCGTCCGCACTACTACATGCTGAATGTGGGCGAGACGCACTATCCCTATGCCAAGCCTGATGAGGATTCGTCCATGTGGCCGCGCATCAGCGGGGTCAACGGCGTCTTCAAAAAAATGGCCACGCAAATCGCCGACAAGGCGGACAAGGCCGATGAAAAGTTCAAAGAAGACTTCCAGTTCTTTGATCAGGACAAGCTTGACCAACTCAGAGCCCGTCAGGTGGACACAGTCCGCTATCTCGATGGGGTCTTCGAGGAGCTCTATGACATGGTTCCCAAGAATACGCACATCATCGTGACTGCTGATCACGGTGAGCTCTTCGGAGAGAAGGGCTACTTCGGACACGGCCCGATCATGCACGACAAGTGCTTCGAGGTGCCTTATCTCGAGGGCAAGATTCGCTAGATCCTGCACTCACTTCTTCCAACTTCAACACTTTTCAACACACTCAATCCAATGAATAACAACGGCTTCACCCTTTGGTTCACCGGCCTTTCCGGTTCCGGAAAATCCACCCTTGCGGAGTACATCACTCCTATCCTCATCGAGCGCGGCACCCCTGTCGAGGTTCTCGATGGCGACATAGTGCGTACTAATCTCTCGAAGGGCCTCGGCTTCTCGAAAGAGGACCGCGACACCAACATTCGTCGTATCGGATTTGTGGCCAACATGCTGGCCCGTAACGGCGTCTGCGCAATCACCGCTGCCATCAGTCCCTACGCCGAAGTCCGCGACGAGTGCCGCGCCAAGTGCGACGCCACTTTTGTGGAGGTCTATGTGGAAGCACCCCTGGAAGTCGTGGAAGAGCGCGACACCAAGGGCCTCTACGCCAAGGCCCGCTCCGGCGAGATCAAGAACTTCACCGGCGTATCCGACCCCTACGAAGCTCCCACCAACGCCGAGATCGAAGTCCACACGGGCAACGAGTCCATCGAAGAGTCTGCCAACAAGATCTTGGCATGGCTCGAAGGAAAAGGTCTCGTGCGCCCTGCGGCGAACGCGACCGCCTGATATCGGATCAGCGCAAGATGATCATGCCGCCACCCTCGCCCAGAGCGAGGGTGGCGGCTTCGTGTCACGGCTCAATTCTGATCGTGTGGCTGTCCTGGCCGGTGTCATGCACGATCTGGACCACTTCTCTTGCTTGATCAAAGGTCCAGCTCCAGCTGCCTGCAGCATCGCTGCTGCTGACTTGGAAGCCGCCGGGGTAGAGGCGCGCGGCGGGCACAAAGATCTCCGTGGGGGCTGTGATGGAGAAGGGTGTTTCGTAGCGCAGTTCCATCACTCTGGTCGAGAGATTGAAGCTGTGTTCCTGGATTGTCCCGGCCACCCGCTGGGGATAGGCGCGAACAATCACATCAAAGACGTCGGTCTCGTCACCGTTATTGTCCAAGATTCCAAAGCCACCGCCCTTGTCATAGGACCAATAGGCCCAACCGCAGGCATGTTGGTCCAGGGCATCCATCATGTCCTCAAGGTAGTCCAGGTGTCCGGGACCATCTGCGAAGGCGCCAAATTCTCCGAGGATCATCGGGACCCCGTGATTTTCTGCTTCACTGGCCTTGAGCGCGATTGCCGCGTCAACGATTGTGGCGCTTCCGTGATATGGGCCGCCCTCATGTACGATCGGATCGTAGTAGTGGGGCGCATATGTCGCCTGGGGGTCTCCATAGGCCGGCATCAGGGATGGTGCACCGGATGCGGTGGGGAAGGCCATGGGTTCGAAGAAGATGCGTGCGTCCGGGTCATGGATTCGGATGTTCTGGGCGATCAGGTGATAGAACGGCCGGAGACGATCCCCCTCGAAAGTGATGGGAGATTGGGTGGCCAAGAACGGTTCGTTCATCAGGTCATAGCCAATGACTGCGTTGTGGGATCCGAGTTCACTGGCAACATGGCCCCAGGCATCGGCGTAGGCATCCTGTAGCCAGGCATCTGTCCATAGGTGATCAAAGGCGGCGAGCACCGCAGGGTGGATGTAATTCAGCCACCAGGGGGAAAGAGGGGAGAATCGGTGGCCATCGCTGTTGATGGCCCAGGCGGGGGCTCCGTCGCCTGTGAACTCTGCGCTGTAGAGGTCCTGATGCATATCAAGGATGACCATCAGGCCGTGGGCCTCGGCCCAGTCGAGGCGTTCCTCGATCGAGTCCATGTACACGCTGTTGTACTGCCCTTGGGCTGGTTCGAGGACGGACCAGAACAGGAGCAGCCGGATCGTGTTGAAGCCCCAACCTGCGAGGCGTGCATAGTCGGCTTTGGTGTGCCAGGCCAATCCCAGGGGATCCGACTTGGCGGCGCCGGATACATTGACTCCGTGCAAGACCATTTCGCGACCCTGGGCATCGGTCAGGTAGAGGGGGCGTCCATTGGGCTGATCGCAGGAACTTGAAAGGAGGAGCAGGCAAGTTCCCAGGAGAAAAGATGGGGTTTTGATGGAGAGGGCGGGGCGCATGCCCCCATTCTAGATCTAGCCCCATCGATTCTGTGGTCTTGCCCTCCGAGGACCCCGTTGCAGTGCCCAGAGGGGCCTCAGATGTCCGTTCACGTCGCGCTCACCCCATGGCTCGGGCTGCGTATACTCCCCTCTGATCGGAGAGCGAGGAAGCACTCCAGAACCCCCCCTGAATGACCGATGAGGAGGGGAGCGACCCCCTCCCTGCGCTGCCCCATGCGATCTCTGCGACTCTTCTTTGCGGCCTCCCTTGGCCTGATTGTGACCCAAGCCCCGGCTCTGGCCTACATCGGTCCAGGGGCGGGCTTTGCGGCTGCTGGTTCTTTGCTGGTACTGCTCGGCACCTTTGCCCTTGCCTTTGGGATCATTTTGATCTGGCCCATCAAGGCCGTGCTGAAGGTGGCCACTCTTAGAGGCAAGTCCAAGGCCAAGATCAAGAGGCTCGTAATCCTGGGGCTCGATGGCTTTGATCCGGGGCTCGCCAAGAAGTACATGGACGAAGGGCGTATGCCCAACTTCAAGGCTCTGGCGGACGAAGGTTGCTTCTCGCCGCTCTCAACCGCAATGCCCAGCATCTCGCCTGTGGCCTGGTCGACCTTTGCCACAGGTGTCGATGCTTCGCGCCATAACATCTATGACTTCTTGACGCGTGACCCCTGCAGCTACATGCCGGTGCTCTCGTCCACTGACACGCATACGGTTCCTCGGCACATAAACTTGGGGCTCGCCAAGGTGCCCTTTGGTCAGCGTGCGGTCTACAAGATCCTGCAGAAGAGCCAGCCATTCTGGAAGTTGCTTGGGAAGAATCATGTTTGGTCAAGCATCCTGAGGGTGCCGATCACATTCCCGCCTCAAAAATTCAAGAACGGAACTCTGCTTGCGGGCATGTGTGTGCCGGATCTGCAGGGTACTCAAGGTTCTTTCTCTTTCTATTCGACCCGTGACCGTGGCGGTGAGCACATTGGTGGGCAGCAGTTCCGCATCGTGCGACGCGGCAACCGAGTTGAGTCCAACTTGAAGGGTCCCGCTGGCAAGGACGGTCATCCCTTGAAGAGTCCCTTCACCGTTGAGTTGGACAACGACACCCGGAAGGCCACTATCACCGTGGGCAAGGACAGCGTGCAGGTAGGTCTTGCAGAGTACACCCCTTGGATGACTGTCAGCTTCGACGGAGGCGTGCAAGGGATAGCTCGCCTGCGCATTCAGACCTGGGATGACAAGGATGTGGAGATCTATGTCACTCCAATCAACATCGATCCGGACAAGCCGGCCATGCCGATTTCCGAGCCCTTTGTCTACTCGATCTACCTGTCCAAGATGATCGGCAAGTACGCCACTCTTGGGCTGGCGGAAGACACTTGGGCCTTGAATGAGCGCGTGATCGACGAGAAGGCGTTCTTGGATCAGGCCTGGCTGATCTTTGAAGAGCGCAAGAAGATGTTCTGGGACGCGCTGGAGAAAACAAAGAAGGGCATGGTCACCTGCGTGTTCGACACCACGGACCGCATCAGCCACATGTTCTATCGCTACCTTGATCCCACTCATCCGGCGAACGAGGGCAAGGACACCACTGAATTCAAGGATGTGATCCCGGATCTCTATGCGCGCATGGATGATTTCCTCGTGGAGGTGCGCGAGAAGGTTGGCAACGACCCGGACACGGTTTTCATGGTCATCAGCGACCACGGCTTCTGCAACTTCCGTCGGGGTGTGAACATCAACGCATGGCTGCGGGATGAGGGCTACCTTGTGCTCAAGGACGACACGCGCACTTCTGGAGACTGGTTCCAGAATGTTGACTGGGAAAAGACTCGCGCTTTCACCCTCGGCTTGACGGGCATCTTCCTGAATAAGAAGGGTCGCGAGCGCGGTGGCATCGTGGAGCCTTCTGAGGCCCCTGCCCTGGCCCGCGAGATCCAAGAGAAGCTCGATCAACTGGTTGATCCAGAAAGCGGCGAGACCATCATGAATGAGGTCTTCCTGACAAGAGAAGTACACGATGGGCCTTATGCGGATCTGGCCCCGGAATTGTTGCTGGGTTACAAGCGCGGCTATCGGCACTCTTGGGACTGCGCGACAGGTTCGGTTACCGAAGAAATTTTCAGTGACAACACCAAGAGCTGGTCCGGTGATCACTGCGTGGATCCGCGCCTCGTGCCCGGCGTGCTCTGGTCGAACCGAGAGATCAATACGGACCAGCCTTGTCTGGCTGACATGGCGCCCACGGCGCTCGATCTCTTTGGCGTGGACATTCCCGGCTACATGCTGGGGGCGCCACTGTTTGGCGAACGTACCCATGTGACTCCCCTTTCCACCGACAAACTGGCCGACCGTGGCGGAGTCAGGTTGCCCTCATGAGATTGCCCCGTTGGACCGCTTATCCGGCTTTGGCGACAGTGGCTGTGCTGCTGTTGATCGCAGTCCCTAAACGGGTGCCACCCCGGCCTGCTGCTGGTGCTGCCGCAAAAGTGAAAGCTGGTGAGGATGCCACCAGCCACCCTCGCCTGGTGGTACTTGGTATTGATGGGCTCGACCCAGAGATCCTGGCGGATGTGATTGCGCGTCATCCCGAGGGCATGAAGAACTTCCGCGCCTTGATTGCGGATGGGGGCGGCGTGCAGTCCCTTGGAACTTCGACTCCGCCCCAGAGTCCAGTGGCCTGGTCGAATTTCATCACAGGCCGCAATCCCGGTGGGCATGGGGTCTTTGACTTCATTCACCGTTCCCCGAAGACCTACTCACCAGTCCCTTCCACGGTGACCGAATCCGCCGCCGGTCATGTTTCATTGCCCGGTTCCTACCGTTTTCCCACCTCATCCGGAGGCGATTCAAATCGTACGGGAAGAGCATTCTGGACTGTCCTGGGCGATGCGGGAGTGCCCTCGGATGTCTGGCGGATGCCGATCAACTTCCCGGTGGAGCCGGGCAAGGGTTGGTCTTTCCCGGGCATGATGACTCCAGCGGTGGATTCCGCCTATGGATTGCCGACTTTCTATACCACTGATCCGGGTCCTCAACACTTGGGGCAGGAAAAGGTGATCGCCCTGAGCGTTGTGCGCGGGGTCGCGCGGACCATGATTCTTGGACCTGAAAATGCTTTCAAGGATCCTCCCGAGGGGCAAACCCACAGTGACCGTTCCCAGGCCGCCGTTGATTTCTATGTGGACGAAGAAGCGGGAGCAGTGGCCATTGTCGTCGAGGGCGCACAGCCCCTGGTGATGGAAGCCGGCGCTTGGAGCGATTTTGTTCCCGTGACCTTTTCAATGCTGCCGCTTGGAATGTCGGACATGGCTGGCATCGTGCGCTTCTATGTGCGCAGCATCACGCCCGAGCTTGAGATCTACGCTTCGCCGGTGAATGTGGACCCTCGCGCTCCAATTCAGCCCGTGTCTGCTCCGGATGAGGCTTCGGCCGAGTTGGCCGAGTTGATTGGGCTGTATTACACCCAGGGCATGGCCGAGGATGTCAACGGTCTCAAGGATCACATGCTGACAGATGCGGAGTTCATGAGTCAGGCGGCTTTGGTCTACGAAGAGCGCGGCCGCATGCTGGATGTGGCTTTGGAACACTACATGGATCGTAAAGAAGGCGGCTTGCTCTTCTTCTATTACTCGTCAGTAGATCTTTCAATGCACATGATGTGGCGCCATGCGGACAAGCTGCATCCCTATCACGATGAGTCATTGGCTGCCGAGGACTCGTCTGACTGGTCCGGCCGCCCTGGCAGCACCTGGTCGAATGTGATCGATGATCTCTACCTGCGGATGGATCCCGTGCTTGGCAAGGTGCGGCAACGCATTGGTTCTGAGACCGCGATCATGGTCATGAGCGATCATGGCTTTGCTCCCTATCGGCGTAAGTTTGCCCTCAACACGTGGCTCCTTGAAAACGGCTACCTGACTCTCAAGGACGAGTTCGAGCGGGAACTGCCTGAAGATGATCCTTCTTACGCGCCAGTCTTTATTCAGGCGGCCGTGGACTGGTCCAAGACCCGTGCCTACGGCATTGGTTTCAATGGCCTCTACATCAACCAGGCCGATCGCGAGAGCGAGGGGATCGTGAAGGCCGCTGATGCTCCCGCACTCTTGGCGGAGATCAAAGCCAAGCTCGAGGAGTTGCGCGACACGGATGGAACCCCGGTCGTTTTGCGCGCTGATCTGGCAACCGTTGTCTACAATGGTGAGCGCCTCGCGGAAGCCCCCGACATCTTGGTGGGCTACAACACCAACTATGGCAATTCTGACGAGGCTTCTCTTGGCCGTGTCCCCCATGCCGTCTTGAGTGACAATAGAGGGGGCACATTCAACGGAAGTCACTTGATGGCCCCTGAAGTCGTGCAAGGAACTCTGCTGACAAATTTTCCGATCACCCTTGAGGACCCACGCCTCGAGGATCTCACCCTTTCTATTCTGCATCACTATGGCGTCGCGCCCGAGCCCAAGATGAACGGGCGCGTGGCGTTCAAGTGATCTCTAACCAACTGACCCGAGGACACACCATGTTTGGCGGCGACAAAATCAAAATTGACAAGGACCTCTTGGAGCGCATCAAGAAGATCTCTGAAGTGGCTGGCTACGCAAGCCATGAAGAATTCATTCATCATGTGCTCGAACGCGAAGTATCCCAGTTCGACGAGGCTGGTTCTGACGATGACATCACCGAGAAGCTCAAGGGCCTCGGCTATATTTCCTGACCGTTGGACGCCTGGAACCGGTCTGACCAGACTCAATGAACGCCGTCAACTCTCTCACAAACCGGATCTTTGATCTCTTGCTTTCGCCACTGGATGTGGTGGGGGCCTGGCTATCATTGACTCTGGTCAGCGGCGTCTTTGGAATCTTGGCGTTGGTTGTTTTCAAGCGCATCTCCTGGCAGGCGGGGATCAAGAGCACCAAGGACAAGATCAAGGGACACATGATCGAGATCCGCATCTATCAGGATGATCTCGCCCTGGTCACCAGGGCGATAGGCAAGGTGCTCTATCGAAATCTGCAGTACGTGGTACTGAACTTTGGACCGTTCCTGCCCTTGATGGTTCCTTTTGGAATGGTGGCTGCTCAACTTGTTGTGCGCTATGGCTTTGAGCCGGTGGCCGTACAGACAGTCGAGGACGATCGTCTTGCGGGTCAGGGCACGACCTTTGAGATTGAATTCACACCCGCAATGAAGAGTGCTGCCGGGGACCTTGTCGTGAACCTTCCAGAGGGCGTGGTTGCTGTTTCGCCTCTGGTACGCGTTCCTGGCCAGGGCCGAGCCTTTATCGAAGTGATCGCAATCCAATCGGGCATCCATGAGATCTCGTTTACCAGTGGTACTCACACGGAAACCAAAAGGCTGCATGCGGGAGTCGAGGGGTTTGAGCGCGAGATGCAGCCGGAGCGTGGCCGCGGATTTCTGAGCGCGTTGCTCTGGCCAGCCGAGCCCGTCTTTGCCGGCGACAGCCCCTTCGCCCTGATTCGCACGGTCTATCCCGAGCGCTCCCTGGGTTGGCTCCCGGGGTCTGGCCCGATCGCGATTTTGTTGGCCTTCGTGCTGCTCTCCATGGCCTTTGGCTTCGCTGCATTGAAGCCCCTGGGCGTAGAGATCTAGCGGCCTGTTCAGATTTCCAGCAGTCGTTGGCTCAGTCCCAGAGACTCCGGCCCTGCTCTTGGCTTCTTCCTCCCACTCCCTGGAGGCGTTGTGTGGCGGCGATACGGAATCTGGACCCCAGTATTACAGCGGGAATGGAGCGTGTGCCCTAGACTCGGTGTTCACTCATCGTTCTCTTCTCCCCGGGGATCCCCTGTCATGCGTGCACTTCTCCTCTCGGTTCTCCTGGCTGCTCCTGCAGGCGCCCAGGTCACGATGGCCCAATACCAGGCTGGAACTGCGGGCGCGCCCCCAACAGCGCCCGATCCCCAGAGCCAGGGCTGGACCCTGACTGATCCATCGAACGGGGCAGTGGTGTTGACTGACCTCTCGCCTGATGGTGCCACCGGCTTGAATGCCTGGGTGGTAGACGATCAGGTGACCTTCGGCGGGGCGCGAGCCCATTACGGACAGGTCTTTTCTCAAGGGGATCTTGATCAGGCCACGGACTGGGGCTGGGAGATGGCGGCTGATCTGCGGCTGGTGCAGAGTAACGGACTGTGCGTCTTTGTTGATTTTGCCATGGGGACTTCGTCCGCCGACGATCGCTACCTGCTCTGGTTGCAGGTTCAGGGCTCCGATGTCCTGGCCTCCAGCGATCTGACAGGGGTGAGTTTCGTCTGTCCAGGTGCAATGAATGGTGCCTATCACAACTTCGCTCTCCGCAAGCCCGCAGGAGCGGCCAACACCGCGGCAGAGTTCTTGTTCGATGGGGTGGCGTTGGGACCATGGCCCGATTCCCAGTCGAACGGTTCTGCGCCGGCAGGCGGGATGAATTGGGGCAGCGGTTCCAGCGGTGGGACTGCGATCGCCAACTGGAATCAGGTGACCTTCAGAAAGGGCACAGATGTGATTCAGCTCGGTAGCGCGTACTGCTTTCCCGCCGCCGTGAATTCCACGGGTCAAAGCGGGCATATCCAGGCCGTCGGGAATCCCCTGGCGCAAGCGGACCTTGTCTCCCTGCTCGCACTCCAGATTCCTGCGAATGAGTTTGGTTATTTCGTGTTGGGCGATGCACAGACGTTCATTCCCCTGCCGGGTGGCAGCCAGGGGAACCTCTGCGTCAGTGGCAACCTTGGCCGTTTTGTCTCCCAGGCCGCCTCCACGGGGCCCACAGGGTCGCTTGAGATCTCTGTCAACACCAGTGCACTGCCAACCTGGCGACGGACCCCGCTGCTTCCTGGCCAGACATGGAACTTCCAGGCGTGGTTCACCGACAACAATCCCGGCTCCACCTCCAATTTCACGGACGCGGTGAGTGTGACCTTCTTCTGATCGCGGTCATTGGGTAGAGGTTTCCTTGCCAGTCCTCTTCCGGGCTGTCGGGCCGAATGGAGGGGTTCATCTGGGATAGGGATCCCTGCTTTTCTTGGAATTTTCAAGATGTGGTGTGAAACCTGACGGGGGAGTTCTCGTTCTTGCTCTTGAAGGAGGCCAGGAACTATGAACGAACGCAAGCTCTGGATCGTGTGGATTGGATTGGCTCTGGCAGTAGCTGCTGCCTTTGGATTGTGGACAGGGTCTGATGTTGAGTCTGGAATAGTTGCTGCGGCTCAGAAGCACCCGGATACCGGGAGCCAGGCTTCAGTCCTGTTGTCCTCTGAAGAAGCAGAATCCCACTTGCGAGTGGTGGATTCCGCCCCTGATGCACCGCCAGAGGTGATGCCTGACGATGATGAATTGATCGCCGCCCTGCGGGCCCTGGGGTCCCTTGATGAATACACAAGCGGGGGTGTACCCGCAATAGAAGCCCGCGTGAACGAGTTGACCATGGCAGTGATCACACCCATCGGACGATTGCAGCGGGCGATTGAACTGTTGACCAATGGACGCCTGACAGAAGACCCGACCTTGGCCAGTGCTCCTGAGCGCGGGGCCTTGAGGGGGCTCGTATTGGGTTCATTGATCCATCGGCATGGGCAGAGACCGGGAAGCAAGCTGCGGGCGGGGAATCCGGAGCCGGTGGTGGCCCTGGCCTTGGAGGGGGCACCTACTTGGACTGAAGCCGTTCGGGATCGGTTGCTCCATCTGGCCGAGGCCTTTTCCACCGAGAAGGGACGCTTCTTGACCGGGCGACACACGCGGCATGTGGTGGAACTGCGTGCTCTTCACCCCGACATCGGGCCCTTCTACAGCACCCTGCTTGGGTACATCTTGAAAGACATGCCGAAGGTTGATCAGCAACTGCTGCTCGACATCCTGCAGGGTGACCAGGAGGATCCTCTCCTGGTGCGTCTGGCTCTCGAGCAACTCTTTGGTCAAGGGAAGGACCAGCTTGCCATGGGGCTTGCGCGGGTGTTCTTGACCGGGCAGGACACCCCGCCCCGTTTGCGATCTGCCGTCCTGAAAGCGGTGGCAAGTGCGGCGCCCATGGATATGGCCCTGGACTGCTCGCAGGAGTTTGGCAAGGGGAGCGAACTTGGCCTGGCCCTGACCCTTTCCTACCGTGCCGGCGGTCATGAGGCTGTTCTTGAGCGATACAGCGACCTGGTGGTGGCTGGATCTGAACCTGAATTCCGGAGACTGCTGATATCTGGTGTGTCCGATCCCAGCGTTCTCCTGGGCGTGGCCGAAACCGATCCCGAACCCAAGGTGCGTGGGCAGGCGCTCATCACCGTAAGCGGGCTCCTTGAGTTCAAGTCCCAAGACGAGTGCCTGGGCTTGTTGGAGTCGAGTCTTGATTTGCCTCCCGGTGATCCCATGGGTCTGCCGCCTCAATACACGGCTATGGCGGTGACGAATATCACAAGTAGAAACATGGCCAGCAGTGATCCCTTGTTCAAGCGATCCATCCGGTTGTTTGAAGACCTACTTGAGAGGGGCACGCTGGATGAACGCGCCAAGAGCAGGGTTCATGCCGAACTCGACCGGCTGGGGATATCCCACTGATCCGAGCGAGGGGGACCCTTTTTAGACACCCGAATGGGTGAATCATCAAACCAAGAAGGAGGATCGAAATGAACCGAACGATTGTTGTACTTGTGCTCAGTGTTGTCGCAAGTTTGTTGTTGCCAGGATCTGCACTCTCGCAAGCACCCGCTTCGAAGTGCCCCGACACACAGGCTTCCGACATTTCCCTGGATGTGGAACTCGAAGGGGTCACACTGAGTTGTGGAGGGTCAATTAGCATCGATGGAATTACCATCTCCTCAGGATCCAGTTGTGCCCAGTTGATTGTAATTACGCCAGCTCATCAGATTTGCCAGGGCGTATCACTTCCAGGATCCAAATGCGTGCCCCAGGGCGACATGGAAATCCTGGTACACCACTATGAGTGCCGAGCGGAGTATTGGCTGCTGGGGATTTTTGGACTATCTGTTCGCTGCACTCCTAGTCTTGTCAATGGGGAGCCCCATGTGACCAAAGGAGGCTCTGTGGAGGATTTTCAGACCAAGATCTGCAAGCCTGATCCCGTTTCGGGGGGCTCGTCCGGCTAGATGGGCTTGGATTTCGCACCCGGCGCACTCGTTTGACCTATCAGGTAGCGGAGCGCCGGGTGTGAGCAAGTACACGGGAGCTTGTCAGGGGCGGTATCGCCCTTGCCCGGTTTGTCCTCTTCTACTCCCCGGCGCACTGTTGGCTGTGACTGCCATCAGTGCACAGTTGTGCAGTATTGGAAGTTGGGCGATGCGGTCTTCCTGTCAATGGTTGAACAGGAAACCTGGGCTGGTGGCCAGGGCCCAGGCCAGATCGCGCGCGCTTGCCAGGCGGATCTGAGCTGCCATGGTTGGTGTGGCCTTCAACAATGCGCGGTGGAGAAGATCCAGTTGCTCCTCGCTGCGTGCTTCGGGATCGGTCAACAGGCTGATCTCGGTCTCATGGGTCAGTCCGAGGTGGCGTACAGGGCGTGGGCCACGTGTGACGGAGAGCCGGCCGTGGCCAAGGGTGTGCCGCGCCCCGTATGGCTGCTTCAAGGTGACCACCAGGAGAATGCCATCCTCCTGTCCGAAGTCTTCGGCGGCCTCGAACACCGCTACATGGCGCTTGCCGAATTCTGGCATGATGGCCCAGCCGGTGGCGGGGTTCCCATCAATGGCCGCAGCCACGGGCCAGCTGGCCTGGGAGAAATCGGCGGTTGCGGCCCTCAGTTGTATGCGTCGTGCCGCGAGGATGTCGGGCTTGGGTATGGCCACTACCTCGATCTCGCCCAATACGAAGTTGCCATTTTCTGCCTGGCCGGGTCCTCCGCCAATGAGGGATTCATGGGGCAGGGCCTCCAATCGGAGCCCAGTGAAACCCGTGCCCTGAAGATCCAACGTGAAGGTCACCTGCTCCTTTTCGGGTGGGTCGCCAGTTGCCTTGAAGCTGCCGTCCTCTGTGACTTCGTACGCGCCTTCACCCTCTGATCGGGTGGCGACAATGGGAGGCGTGATCCAGGCTTGTGCCCGTATCTTGTTCTCCCAGCTGATCTGCTTTTCTGCAAGAGCTTTGATGGCGCTTGGGGGCAAGGCATCGCGGTTGGTGCGGCGCAGCGGATCCAGGAAGGGCTGCATCTGGACCATTTCTTCCTCGCTGGGGGGGCGGCCGAGGAAGCGCAGGTAGAGTTCTTCGAGCACCTTCTGGTTTGAAGGCTCGTACTTGACAAGCTCCTCAATGGCGTTGCCTCGTGCTTCGACCGCAGATGCGATGGTCGGGCCATTGACCAGATTCAGAGCCTGCCCAAGGGAAAGCGTGTTGGAGCGTTCGCATTCGCAGATGCTCTCGCGGGGTGGCCTGCCAAATAGATCCAAGAACCCATCAGATGTCTTTGTTGAAGAGTCCGGGAGCTGGGCCGCCAGGGTTCCGGGCCTTTGGCCAGCGAGATCAGGCGTCGCACCGGTGGCTTGATAAATTGCGTCAAACAGCACTTCCGCAGGCAGCCTTCGTGCCTTGGCGTGGGAGTAGTTGCTGTGGTCGTCGGCGTTCCACTCGTTCGTCTGGGTGCTGAGTTGATACGTCCTCGATTGACAGATCAGACGCAGCATGTGGCGTACATCAAATCCGCTGTCCGTGAATTCCTTGGTCAAACGTTCGAGGAGTTCTGGATTGGTGGGCGGGTTGCCAGCACGCATGTCGTCGATGGGCTCAATCAGGCCAGTACCCGTCAGATATGCCCACAGGCGGTTGGCGTAGTTCCGAGCGAAGTAGTGATTTTCGCCGGCGGTGAGCCAGGCGGCGAACTGTTCGCGGCGGGGCGCCTTCTTGTCTGCCATGCCCGCGTGTTCAAATGGAAAGGAGAGGGCTGCAGTCTGGCCGGTACGCTGGTGTGTGACCTCTCCCTGGTTGCCGTTGCCAATGTTCTCGTCCGGATCGTGACCATCCATGGCCGGGACGGGCTTGCGCGTGACTTGAGCCAGGTATGCTGCAAGCTGCCAGTGCTGGTCCTGGGTCCAGCGTTCAAAGGGGTGGTCGTGGCACTTGTTGCAGTTGAAACGAACGCCAAGGAAGAGCTGCGTTACGGATTCCATGGCCTGGTCGGGCTCGCGTTGAACTCTCCAGAACGCAGTCTGGGGTTGGTTGCGTGTGGTGCCCGTGGCGTTGAGTAATTCGTGTACGAATTTGTCGTAAGGCGTGTTGCTCGCAACCTGTTCTCTTATCCAATCTCGCCAGTGAGTGACTCCTTGCTGGCCCAGATACTTGGAGTTGACCTGCATGAGGTTGGCCCACCGATTGGTCCAGTGATCCACATAGGTTGTACTGCCCAGCAAGCGATCGATGAGCTCCTTGCGCTTGGTCTGGGTGGCGCGTGAATCCATGAGGAACACTCGTGCAGCCTCCACATCCGGCAGCTTTCCAGTGAGGTCGAGGTAGGCCCTTCGATGGAACTCAGCATCAGTGCACAGTTCACCCGGTTGACTTCTCAAGGTCTCAAGCTTCTCGTGTACCAGGGTGTCAATCCAGTTGAAGGCAGGAGTTTCCGCGTATGTCCAACCACTTCGATCGCCCATGACCACAAGACGTGCGGCTGTATAGTTGCCTTCATAGCGCACGAGAATGGCTGTCTCGCCACGGCGTACGGCTGTGCCGAGTCCACGCTTGTCCATTGTCAGGACTTCGGCGTCGCCGGTCTCTACAAAGGCCTGCGCTGTTACGTCGCGCGTTGTGCCGTCCGAAAAGGTGGCCAGAACAGCAAATTGCTGGCTCATGCCGGGTAGCGGGATGGTTGCCTCTTCGGGGACGACTTGCAGAGCTACTGGGCGTGGGTCAGTCTCCACCAATTCGGTTCCCTGTTCAATCCAGGAGAGCAGCAGGTTGTAGGGGACTGACTTGGGATCAAGCACTTGACCGCCTTCGTGGGGCACGAGTGAAGTCGACTTGGTCAGGAAGAGGCTGGCGCTCGGGGAAACCCGGTCCACACGGCGGCCCGCCAGGTCGCTTGTAAGGGCCAGGTGATCTGCAAGGGGGTCATAACCGCGCAGGGATAGCTTGAACCCGTTCTTGCCCTGTGCCGCACCGTGGCAGGTTCCTGCGTTGCAACCGAGGCGGCTCAAGACCGGAGCCACATCGCGTACAAAACTCACTCGCGGGGACTGGTCCAGATCCGTTACCTCGACCGGGACTTTGATTTCGGCACCGCCCTGTCGGAATACGAGAACCTCTTGGCCTACGGCAAGGGGGCGGATGTGTCGTCTGTCGTCGATCTGCACCAGTTCGGGCTTGGAGATCAGCGTGGCGGAGCGCGTCCAGTCCACCTGATTTCCCTCTGCACTTGTCCCAGTCAGAATCAGCTGCACTGAGTCGTAGGACCCGGAGAGTTGAACCGTATCAGGGGAGGCGAGGAAGGTAGTCTTGCCCGTACGATCTTCACTGGCTGTGGAGATCGTGAGCAAGAGTGTGGGCACGAGGAGTAAGAGCAAGCGTGATCTCATTTGGTGCTCTCCCTTGTTGTGGCTGGCTCGGGCTGCTTTTCCGTCACCGGGGCGCTCGGGAACTTGCGTATGAGGGTTCCGTCTTGGATGGCGTATTCCCTTACGAACCCATCGTCCCCTGCCAGGGCCAGGCGCGTATCTTCGGCGTTCAGGCTGAGTGTGTAGACGCCAAAGGGGAATTCATGGCGCCAGACCTCAGTACCGTCCATTGCATTGGAAACACACACTTCCCCTTTTCTGCCCAACCCGCTCACGGCCGCTACGAGGGAGCCGTTCGCGCTCCACTCGACACCGTAAATGAGTCCATGCATAGGCGGGTAGGCCCGCAGGAGGTTGTAGTCATCCCCGATCACGCGCTTCTTTTCCCGGTGCATCTTGTAGGCCCGGGGTACGCCGTCAGCGCCGCCTACCAGGAGCTCATCACGATCAGGGTGCCTCCGCACACTTATCAGTCCCCCTTTCACCGCACCGGGCGTGATGCTTGTGATGTTGTCGATGAATTGTTCCGTGGCGACCTCCACCAGCTTCAGAGATCGGTCCCGGCTGACTGAAACGAGAAATTTGCCATCTAGAGACCAGGCCGTGCCGAGGACCCAGTCCTCGTGTGTGGCCTGGTAGAGCACCTGCTTGCCGGTCTTGGCCTCTACCACGCGCAGGCTCCTGTCCGAGCACCCAAAAGCGATGCGTGATCCGTCTGGAGACCAACTCAGGCCACGAAGCGTGTCGAAGGTGACCCGCATGGAAAGGGCCAATTCCTGGTCGTGTACGTCCCACACTTGAAGTTCGCCTTCCATGCCAGGCGTCCCGCAACCAACAGCCAGATGCGCCCCGTCAGGTGAGAAAGAGAGTGACTCGATTCGTGGAGACAGACCGACAAGGCGCGCAAGGGGCAACCCCTCCTTGTACTGCGCTGGGTAAAGCAGAACTTCGTGCCAGCCTGCTACAGCCAGCATTGATCCATCCGGAGAGTAGGCCACACTCGTCACCACAGGTAGGCAGGGGTAGACGGGTGGATGCTTGGAATCGACCAATGGGCCGGGCTTGGCCGTCGAGTCGTCCACGGCACCCTCTGCAATCCAGCGACGAAGGAGGTCGATCTCTTCGGCCGACCAGGGCTCGGCGTCTTTGGGCATCTCCGGCGGCTCATCATCGAGGGGCATAACCAACTCAAGCAGCAGGCTCTCTTCGGGCTTGCCGGGAATGACGACCGGATCCTCGGATCTCATCAGGGTTTCGTAACGCGTCAGGTCCAACTTCCCCTTGGCCTTGGCCGGCTGGTGGCAGCCATGGCAACTGCCTCGAAGCAGGGGAACTATGTCGCGCTCGAAGCTGACTTGCTCCTGTCCAGTTTCCTGGGCGGGCAATGGCGCAGGATTGAGGAGACCTATGAGCAAAAGGGTCAGGCTCATCGGACGAACAAGTCCGTGACGGGTTCGCCGGGCACGAGTTCTCGGGGTTGAAGGAGGTGATTCAAGACCATGGTGTGCGGGTCGATTCCAAGAGCGTGGTAGATCGTCGCCAGCAGGTCCGTGGGGTGCACCGGATCGCGCAGAGGTGCTGATCCCGTTGAATCCGACTCCCCGTGTACGTGTCCACGCTTGATTCCGGCTCCTGCCACTGCCGCTGTGAAGCAGTAAGGCCAGTGGTCGCGCCCATCTGGGTCATTGTCATTGCCCGAGGTAGACAGACCCTTCTTCGGGCTGCGTCCGAACTCGCCAATGGCGACCACTAGATTCTCTTCAAGAAGGCCGCGTTCATCCATGTCTTCGATCAGAGTGGCAAACCCCGGATCGAATCGTGGGGCGGCGTCATCTTTCATGCGCTTGAACAAGTCCTTGTGCACATCCCATGAGTGGCGATCAGAGTTGGCCTGCTTGGGCCAGTTGATCTGTACGAAGCGTGTGCCGGCCTCGATAAAGCGGCGAGCCATCAGGCAGGACTGCCCAAAGGTCGTGCGACCGTATCGATCCCGCAGGGCATCGGGCTCCTTGCTGAGATCAAAAGCATCTCGGGCTCGGCCTGAGAGAATCAGTCCTAGGGCTTGATCAAAATACTCATCCAGGCTCATGTCTTCGATGGCCTTCTGCAGATGCGGGGTCGCCGCGCTGATCTGATTGCGAAGATCTGCACGCCGTCCGAGGCGCTGGACCGAAAGCTCCGGGCGCAGGCTCAGAGCTGCGGCCTGAATACGGTCCATCTTTGACTCATTGAAGTCGTCCCCCGCAGGGTAGAGGGTGTAGGGATCGTGAGCGCGGCCCAAGAAACCTGCGTTGCCGGCTTTACCGATGACATTCGACTCTTGAAGAGGCCGTGGCATCATCACAAAGGGCAGCATGGCCTTCTCAGGCGGTTTCATGCGGGCGATATTGGCCCCCAGGTTGGGGAAGTCCTTGGGAGAGGGAGGGTCGAGCTGTCCCGAGGGGCTGACCTTGTCGGCGGTGTAGCCGGTCAGCATCTGGTAGTGGGCGGCTGTGTGGTTGAACAAGCCAATGGGTGAGTAGCTCATGGACCGAATGAACGTCAGTCGGTCGGTCACTTCCGCTATTCGAGGCAACAGCTCGGTGACTTCCATTCCATCCACCTTGGAGCGAAGCGTCTTGAATGGGCTGCGTACGGAGTCGGGTACATTTTCCTTCGGATCCCACAGGTCCAGGTGGCTCGGGCCGCCCTGGAGGAAGACAAGGATCACACCCTTGGCGCGGCCCCAGCCGGGCCCGCCGTTGCGAGGCGTGGCCCAGGCCTGGGCCCGAAGGGCATCAGCCAGAGAAAGTCCGAGTAAAGAACTCCCTCCAGCCCGCAGGAGTTCGCGCCGTGTGGATTGGGGAGGCGGCAAGGCAGAGGATCTCAGAAAGGATGAATGTCCATCCAGTTTAGAGCGCTGCTGGAGTATGTGCAGGGGTATTTGGGTGATGTACTTCGAGTCTTACAGAAGGGGTGCGCCAGAGGGGTGGTGGGGCCCTCTTTGAGTTACCGAGGTTTATTCACAAGCTCGGCTCGACCACCTTGAGTCTGGGATGGATTGACGACCCAGACTCGTGGTCAGCTCATGATCCAAGCGCGCCGCTGACGGCGATTGCGGCCAGCACCTGGTCTTGCAGCGCAGGGGGGCAGACCACCAACTCATGGTTGCGCGGATCTTCGCGGTTGTAGAGATGAGCTTCCCCTCGCAACTTGGATACATGCCAACCTAGCGATCGAGCGATGCACTCGGGCGCACAGGTGTCCCATTCCTTGAGACCGATCTGGTGTACATAGAGATCAGCCTCGCCGGTCAGCAGCATGCAGACCTTGTTGCCGACGCTGCCCGCTGGAATCAGATCGGCATTCATTTCCTCTGCAAAGCGTTCGACCCACTCGGGAGTGTGGCTGCGACTGACGGCGACCCTCAGGCGCTCGGCGGAGGAATCGTTGCCGCGACGCAGCACCACTCCTTCGTCGCGGGCTGGGCCTTCCAGTCCGCTGCGTTCCTCCCCTGGGACGCATACGCCCCAGAGCAGCCTTCCCTGCGTTGGCAGGGATACGGCCCCCAGTACGGGTTGGCCATCGATGGCAAGGGCCACATGCACCGCCCAGTCATGGCGTCCGGCGGAATATTCCTTGGTGCCATCCAGAGGGTCTACGATCCAGGCTCTGGAACAGGTCGTGCGGGCCGTATCGCTGATGGTCTCCTCGGAAAGCAGGCCGTCTTCTGGATAGCGGCCCAATATCAGGCCCTGCAGGTATCCATCCGCAGCCTGATCGCCCACATCACCCATCATCTTGCCCTCCCAGCGCCCGCTCTGTCGCAGACGGTCGAGGCGCTCACCGGCTTTGGTTGCAGCGAGCAGGGCGAAGGCGAGGTCTGTGTCGTGGGCGGTCATGGGGCTGATGGTGGTTGACTGGTTTGGGGCCAGGAAGGAAATCCTGCGGCCAGATTGGAGACTTCTTCGAATCCCTCCTGGCAGAGGAATTCACAGGCTTCTGCAGAGCGTACCCCTGCCGCACAGTAGACGAGAAGGGGCTGGTCGCGGGGGAGCTCTGAGATGCGGCTCTCGAGGGCATCGAGGGGAATGTGCAGGGCCCCTGGGATCATTCCCGAGCGGACCTCAGACTGGTTGCGCACATCGAGGGGAATGGTGCCGCTGGCTACCCGCAGGGCGGCATCATCTCCCTCCAGATCCTCCCACAGGCGTTGCTCAAGGATCATCTCAGGCGTCATGGGTTTGCCCGAGGCGAGGCGGGTCAGGGATCGGGCCTGGAACTCCCTATCCTGTTGCCATTTCTGGTCCTGGTTGGCAAGGCGTCGACGCAGGTCATTGGATTCGGCCTGTAATTCCTGGCGCGCTCCGCTGGCTCGCATAAGGGCGAGCAGGGCCAGGGCAAGGGCGATTCCAGCGAGCAGGAGGGCGATCGTGGGAGTCGTCATGGGCCCTTCATCCTAGAAAGGGCAGATGCTCAAGAGGAGTGCCTTGTGGCTTTGTGGTGCCCATTGAAATTCGTTTTTTTCGTCCTAAGTGAGAAGGGCAGCAGACTTTCTTCTAATCGCCGGTCCCGCGCGGGTCAAAGGGGGGTAATCTGTGCGGCGAAAATACGCCTTTGGGGTGGTGTGCTCTCCCGATAATCTGCATCGAGGGGCTGCTTTCTGGCCCATTTGATACCCCCAACAGACCTCCCAAAGAAGCCCTGGCCAAGGCCAGATTCCAAGTCGTCAATTATGACCACAACTGAAACCCCCGGTGCCGATTTGCCCCTCCAACAGTTGGAGCGGGTCGTCATCCGATTCGCTGGAGACTCCGGCGATGGGATGCAAATCACCGGCAACCAGTTCACCCAGACCAGCGCTCTTTTTGGCAACGATCTGGCAACTCTTCCGGATTTCCCAGCTGAGATTCGTGCGCCAGCGGGAACCCGTCCCGGCGTGTCGGGCTTTCAGCTGCAATTCAGTTCCAAGGACATTCACACTCCCGGTGATGCGCCAGATGTGTTGGTGGCCATGAACCCGGCGGCCTTGGCAGTCAACCTTGGGGCGCTCAGGGCTGGTGGAACCCTTGTGGTCAACACAGGGGCCTTCAAGGCGAACGACCTCAAGAAGGCCAAGTTGGACAGCAACCCGCTGGAGGACGGTACCCTTGATGGCTACCGCGTGATTCCCGTGGACATCAACGCGCGCGTGCTCGATGCGCTGGTTGATTCAACCCTGTCGACCAAGGACAAGTCGCGGTGCAAGAACTTCTACACCCTTGGCTTGATGTACTGGCTGTATAGCCGTCCCCTGGAGCCAACCATCAACTGGCTGAAGGGCAAGTTCAAGAGTCGTCCAGAATTGATCGAGGCCAATGAGCTTGCGCTGAGGGCGGGCTTCAACGCAGGCGATATTCATGAATTGTTCCAGGGCCAGTACGAGGTCCCCAAGACCGAGGAATTGCCTGCTGGAACCTACCGCAACATGATGGGCAACGATGCGATCGCCATGGGTCTCGTGGCTGGCGCTCAGTTGGCTGGGTTGCAACCTGTGCTGGGGTCTTATCCCATTACTCCCGCATCGACCATTCTTGAGTCCTTGGCTTCTTACAAGCACCATGGTGTGGTCACCATGCAGATGGAAGACGAAATCGCGGCGATTTGTTCGGCGATTGGCGCCTCCTTCTCTGGATCCTTGGGGATCACCACTACTTCGGGACCAGGCATGGCACTGAAGACCGAGGCCATGGGTTTGGCGATTTCAACAGAGTTGCCTTTGGTGGTCGTCAATATTCAACGGGCCGGACCTTCAACTGGAATGCCAACCAAGGTGGAGCAATCCGACTTGCTTCAAGCGATTTTCGGTCGCAATGGAGATGCCCCGGTTCCTGTGATCAGCTGCTCTCGCCCTTCCGATGCTTTCGAGCTGACAATTGATGCTGTCCGGATTGCTGTGCAGTACATGACTCCTGTGGTTCTTTTGAGCGACAACTTCATCGCCAATGGAGCTGAACCATGGCGCTTGCCTGATCTCAATGACATCAAGCCTTTTCCGGTTCAGTTTGCGGAAGATCCTGAGAACCATCAGACCTTTGCACGGGATGAGAAGGGCTCGCGGGCCTGGGCCAAGCCCGGTACACCGGGGATGGAATTCCGGATCGGCGGTTTGGAAAAGGACATTGATGGAAATGTCTCCTATGACCCTGAGAACCATCAGGCCATGACCGATCAGCGTCACAACAAGATTGCAGCGATTGCGCAGACAATTCCCACGCCAGTTCTGGATGGGCCAGACAGCGGTGACTTGTTGGTCTTGGGCTGGGGTTCCACGGTGGGTATCTTGACTCAGGCGGTGGAGACTGTTCGTGAAAACGGTTCATCTGTAAGTCGCTTGCACCTGACTCACATCTGGCCCTTACCCAATGGTCTTGAAAAGATCTTCAGTAACTTCAAGGCGATTCTCGTCCCTGAGATGAACATGGGGCAACTGACCCGTGTTCTGCGTGGCGAAATGCCTCATCACAACTTTATTCCACACAACAAGGTCACTGGCCAGCCATTCCTCACTACCGAGGTCGTCGCCAAGATCGAGAACATCCTCAAGGGTTGAATCATGTCTGAGACTGCAACTACAAAGCTGACCCGCAAGGACTTCGTTTCAGACCAGGAAGTGCGCTGGTGTCCAGGGTGTGGGGACTATGCCATCCTCGCCTCCATGCAGAAATACATGGCGGATTCTGGCGCTGACCCGGCAAAGACAGTCTTTGTCAGCGGTATTGGCTGCTCCAGCCGCTTTCCTTATTACATGAACACCTTTGGATTCCACACGATTCACGGTCGCGCTCCCGCGATTGCAACTGGAGTCAAGGTGGCCAATCCTGAACTGAGCGTCTGGATGGTGACTGGAGACGGGGACGCCCTTTCAATTGGTGGGAACCACCTGGCGCATATTCTGCGCCGGAATGTGGATGTGAATATTCTGTTGTTCAACAACGAAATCTATGGTTTGACCAAGGGCCAGTATTCACCCACCAGTCCAGTGGGTACCGTGCGCAAGTCCACTCCCATGGGGTCCGTCGATCGTCCCTTCAATCCCATCTCATTCGCCCTTGGCTGTAATGCAACCTTTGTGGCTCGCAGTATTGATACTGATGCGAAGCATCTGACCAAGGTGTTCGCCGCTGCCGATGCCCATCGGGGGACTTCCTTCATCGAGATCTTGCAGAACTGCGTGATTTTCAATAAGGACTTCTATAGCAAGGTGGTGGACAGGTCTGTGCGTGCAGACATGACTGTTGATTTGAATCCGGGTGAAAAGATCATCTACGGCGCCGAAGAAGACAAAGGAATGCGATTCTGCGCCAATGGTCTCGAGAAGTGCAGTGCAGCAGATGCGGATCTCTGGGACCCCGCGTCAGCGACGGAATCCCAAGCCTATGCCATCTCTCAGCTGGACCAGGATCCCGATACCCCCAAGCCCATTGGAATCTTCCGCTCTGTGGAAGCTCAGGTCTATGAGCAACAGGTCCATCAGCAGGTCGAGGCAGCCGTGACGGATAAGGGTCCTGGCAAGTTCGAGGATCTGGTTTACGCTGGCGATCGCTGGACAATCGACTGATAGCGCTCCGGTTGGAGGCACGGTAGCCGGCTGACCCCGCAAGGGGGCTGCCTGAGTTGTTCAGACCCTGGGTCGTCAGTCCTTGCGCTTGCGTCGCCGAGGCGCTTGCTCTTGGTTGCCTCCGTAGCCGAGCTGCTCCAGTTGTGAGCGTTCGTCTCCCGTGAGCTGAATGGTCTGTTCGGGGAGTGCTTCTGCCTGCACGCGCTCCCACCATTGGGCGAGGACAGGAGCAAGGGCCAAAGCGGCTGGATTCTGTTGAGCGTTGATGGGCGTTGATTCAGTTGGATCGTTATCCAACTCAAAGGCGGTCAGCTGGCCGAAGCGTCCACGGGCAATGAGCTTCAAGTTGCCTGAGATTGCAGCCCGCAGCCTGCCGCCTCGGTTGGTTTCGCTGAAGATCACCCGTGGGCTTTCCAGGTCCTTGGAATCTGGCCGGATGTCGCGGCCTTCGATACCAGGTGGTGGGGTCAGACCAAGGGTGTTCAGGATGGTCGGGTAGACATCGATCAATGCCACCGGTTGGTGGATTACTGAGGGCGGTACGCCGGGAATGTGGGCAATCAAAGGCACTCCGATCAACTCCTCGTACAGCGTGCGCGCATGTCCGATGCTGCCATGGTCACCAAACTCCTCACCGTGATCAGCGGTGAAGATGATTATCGTGTCATCTAGGTCACCAGATTGTTCAAGCTGTTCAAGCACCCGCCCGATGTTCGCATCCGTGTGTCGGATTTCTGAGTCATAGAGTCGTCGTAGTTCGGCGTAGTCCTCTGAATTCAAATCCCGTCGTGCTTGCCAAAGCTCTCTGTAGAGTTGTCCGCTCTCCACAAGTCCCTCGTAGGAATCTGGCCGTGCGGAAGGGCGTTCGTGTTCCACATAGGCGCAGTGGGGATCGAAGTAGTGCAGCCAGAGGAACCAAGGATTGGATTCGTCGTCCTGGGACTTGAGGAATGCCAGGCCCTGGTCTGTGACTCCTCTGCTGGTGACTGCTCCATGTCCTTGCACGTTGGTTTCATCAAAGGCATCGAACCCCTGGGCAAAGCCCCAGCGTGCTGAACAAAATGAGTGGCTTACTACTGCAGCGGTGTTATAGCCCGCATCTTGCAGAACTTCTGGCAAGAGCAGTAACTCAGGAGCCAGGGTAGATTGATCGCCTTTGATCCCGAGGGAAGTCGGATAGCGTGAACTCAGCAGGGCCCCGATAGATGGCGTGGTCCATGGGGCTTGGGCATAGGCTCTGGTGTAGACCACACTCTTCCGGGCCAGTGCGTCAATGGCTGGGCTGGTATTGGACTGGTGTCCATAGCATGAAAGGTGGTCACGGCGCAGGGTGTCTACCACGATCAGCAGAACATTGGGACCATGCGCGGTGGACTCGGGTGTGGAATCCGGTTCATAGTCTCCGCAGGAGGTTCCCAGGCCGATGGCCAGCAGTGATCCGCCCCAGATCGTGAACCTGTTGCCCGTTCTCTTGTGCCCGCGCTTGCTCAGTGTGCCCTTGGTCATCAGTTCCAGCCTACCCCATTCGCGTCCAGGAGCTATCCTGAGCTCATGGTTCCCCATCGGTTTTCTGCGGTCTATTTTCTCTGGGCCATTGGCGTGGCCATGAGTTCATCCGGTTCCACTCAGGAGAGCTCGGGCGATTGGGAGATTCTGGCACAGACTCGCGCCTTGGTTGCAGCCAAGGAACTGCACAGTACAGAAAAGAGTCTCATCAAGGCCTGGGCCAGATATATCGACCGGGTTCAACCCAGGGGTGTCTCAATATCCACTGCCAAGATGTTCGCGCAGCCGTTCAGTGCGCCCACTACCGCGCTCGTACGCACTGACCGCATCGCGCGCTCCGGGGCTCGAGGGAGTTGGGACCTGGTCCTTGCAGAGGCGGCGGGAATTCTCGATCTGCAATCACCAATTCCCAACACGGGGCCCCCCCAGGATCCAGCCCTGGTGCCGCATCTCGCGCAGCTGGCGGAGCGTTGCGAGGCCGCATTCAAAGATGTGGGAACTCGTTCTGAATTGGGAGCCGACATGCATGCGCTGCTCGAGACCCTGAGCAAGACAGTTTATGTCCACGAAGAAGAAGCTCATCAGCAGCTGTCAATGAAGGCTGAGCATCTGGATCGTGTCGCGCTCCTGACTATTGCCTGCGAGTTGCTCTATTGGAGTACACCCAGTGCCGCAAGTATTCTTGAGAATGTGTCCCCGGGTATTTATCGCGGTCCGCGTCCTGAAGGAGTTACCGGTGAATTACGCATGGCGGCAGAGACTCCATATGGGTGGGTGTTGATCGGAGGCCGGGGACCCAATCACTATGACGCAGATGTGGCCTACATCCTGGATCTTGGAGGCGACGATTTCTACTCCGGTCGCGCCACCCGTAGCAGCGCCAATGTACCGGTGAATCTGATCGTGGACCGTTCGGGAACGGACCACTATCAAGCATCTGAGTACGGAGGCCTGGGCGCAGGGATTGTGGGCGTGAGCGTGCTGGTAGATCACTCTGGTAACGACGCTTACGAGGCGGGACGACTCGCCTGCGGCGCAGGTGCCCTTGGGGTTGGTGTGCTGGTGGACTACGACGGCAATGACACTTACTCTGCTGATTCCTTTGCTTTGGGATCGGCAGTCTTTGGGGTGGGGCTGTGCCTGGATCGATTGGGTAACGACCAGATGACTTCGCCCCTCTATTCCATGGGTTTTGGTGGTCCTCTGAGTGTTGGGATGCTCGTGGACGGGGCGGGGGATGACAAACGAGTGGCTCGTGGGGTCTACCCCTCGCCGTATGGAACCGAGGGTCAGTTCAACGCGGGTTCCATGGGTGCGGGACTGGGCTTTCGCATGCTTGATCCGTCATTGGTTCAGGCTGCCGGTGGTTGGGGCATCCTGGTGGATTGCGCAGGCGATGACATCAATCAGGTGGGGGAATTTGGTTTTGGAATGGGCTATTTCTTTGGTGTCGGAATTGTGCGTGATCTCGCGGGAAACGACTCGACCGAGGCGAGTCGCTACGGCATCGCCACCGGCGCCCACTTTGGCGTTGGCATCGTGCTCGACGACAATGGTGATGACCAGTGGTCGGCTCCCTACACAGCTGGGATTGCAGGCAATTGGGATCTGACTATGTCGTTTTTTGCGGATTGCGCTGGTGAGGACACCTATCGTGGTGGGGGCATCTGCTTGGGTGGCGCGACGATCACTTCGCTCGCGTGCTTCATGGATGGGGGTGGCAAGGACTCCTACGAGCAAGGGGGAGACCCGGCGTTCGGGCAAGCAGGCCACCCAAAGGACCTCGGGCGTGGTGTTGCGAGCCTGGGGATTTTTCTCGATGCGGGAGGAGCTGAAGACTCTTATCCAGATGCCGCGCCAGAACAGGTGGGCAACAACAGTGAGCGCGTATTTGAGCGCACAGAAAAAGCCGAAGACAAGAGCGGCATCAGCGGCCGGGGCATTTTTGTGGATCGCTGACTGGCCTTTGCTCTCAGGTCAGCTTTTCGATCTGACCAAGAGGGGTCCAGTGCTTGATCAGCTGGACATCAATGTTCCAGTCCCGATGTTTGACGTCCACGCCGTAGGTCGCAGTCTCGCGCACCCAGGCCTCGGAGTCGCTGCCGCTGGTGGGATCGTAGAGGTCTACATCGTGCATGATGACCTCGAAACCGTTGGAGGAATCAAATCGGCCGATCACGATCGAGCCGTCGCTGCACTCAATCACGAGGTTCATTCCGTGGGGTGCGTCCATGATGTTGGTTTGCATGATCTGTTCTTTGGGCCCTGATCGGTGCGATAGGAAGGACGATTCTAATCAACGTGGCGCCCGGTGTTTGCCATGATAGGGCCTTCCATGAAACGAAACCTCTTGATTGTGGCGCTGGGCCTCGTGGCGCCCCTGGCAGCCCAAAATGGTGACCGTCAGGGAGAGGACCAGCCTCCCCTGCCCAAGGACCTGGTCGTGCCTGCGGCTCCGATACTTTCCCCGGCTGAGCAACTTGCTGGGTTCAAGTTGGAAGGGGACCTGGTCATCGAGCTGGTCGCGGCAGAGCCTTTGGTGGTTGATCCTGTGCAGATTGCTTTTGATGAGTTGGGTCGACTTTGGGTTTGCGAGATGCGTGGCTACATGCCTGACGCGGACGGCAGGGGTGAAAACCAGCCGATTTGCCGCATAGCTGTGCTTTCGGACACGGACGGGGACGGGGAGATGGACCGTCGAGTTGACTTCATGGATGAGTTGGTCATGCCTCGTGCGGTCATGCCTACCAGGGGCGGGGCCTTGATCATTGCGCCGCCTTTGCTGTTGCACGCCCGCGATACGGACGGCGATGGGCGCGCAGATGAGACCCGAGTGTTGGATACATCTCTTGGCGGCATTGAAAATCCCGAGCATGCGATCAATGGCCTGGTGCTGGGCCTCGACAACTGGTTTCGATGCGTCAAGTCTGGTGCTCGTTACCGTTGGAAAGGGAACGAGCTGGTGCGCGGAGTGACCGCAGGAGGAGGTCAATGGGGCGTGGCATTCGATGATTGGGGCCGTGCCTTCTACAACACCAACCCCGATCCTCTCCGCGGAGATCCTTGGCCCAGCCACTACGCTGTCCGAAATCCTAATCATGGAGTAGCACGAGGGATCAATCGCGGCTATGTGGGGGACAAGAGCGTTTGGCCAGGGCGCATCAATCCAGGAGTCAATCGCGGCTATCAAAAGGGAACTCTGCGGGATGACTTTACCTTGCGCGTGAATACAGGCTCCTGTTCGCCGTACATCATTCGTAGTGGAGGTTTGGGTGAGTCCCTGCGCGGCAGCGCCATTGTCTGTGAGCCAACCGGAAATCTGCTCTCACGCTTTGAGCTGGCGTGTCCCGACGGGATCAATCCGAAGGCGAGTCGCCCTGTGCCAGGGCTTGAGTTCTTGACCTCCACAGATGAGCGCTTTCGACCCGTGGCCCTCTGCGGGGGCCCGGATGGTGCCTTGTACGTTGCCGATTTGGCCAGGGGGTTGATCCAGCACCGCATTTTCCTGACTTCGTTTCTGCGCAAGCAAGTCGAGGAGCGCGGCTTGGAAAAGCCCCATGCACTTGGGCGCATCTGGCGTATTCGGAGGGCCGATCTCAAGCGTTCCAAGGCTTTGAACATGGCGGATTGGACTTGGACCGCATTGATCGCGGCCCTTGAGGATGACAACGGCTGGCTGCGGACCACGGCTCAGAGGGTAATTGTCGAGGACTATGATGGGGACACCTTCGTGCGTGATCGGCTTGAGGTTTTGGCTCTTGACCAGAAGAACTCTGCCGAGACGCGGGCTCATGCGCTTTGGACTTTGGAAGGCTGTGATGAGTTGCGCCCTGGGTTCTTGTTGCAGGCCTTGGGCGATAGTGATCCTCGCGTGCAGGCTCAGGTCGTGCGGGTTGCGGAGGAGTTGCTTTCCACCGGGCACGAGGAACTAAGTGCGGCGGTGGTGGCGTTGGGTGCTGAGACGAAATCACCAGCCCTGCGCTTGCAGGTTCTACATAGCTTGGGCAGTGCCCGGACTGTTGCTGGGGATCAGGCCCTGCTGCGGCTGGCAATTGTCAGTGAACCATCGGGGCAGACCCGGGAAGCCTTGCTGAGCGGACTCTATCGGAGGGAATTGGAGTTCTTGCGTGGGCTTTGCGGGAACGACGGGCTCGCCGCTAAGACCGATAATCACGACAGGTTGATTCGCTCTCTTGTCCGTTGTGTTGTGCGTGAAGGGAATCTGGAGCGCATCAATGCCATGCTTGAGTTGGTGTTGGATTTGCGGGACGGTCGTCCATGGATGGCGGATGCGATCTCTGGGGGAATCCTGGCCTCTCGACCAAAGGGCGCAGAGAGTAAACCTGGTCCTGTGCGTGTGGCTCGGGCTTTGAGTGCTTGCGCGGACCTGGAGCGCGTTGTTCAAGAGAGCGATTCCGCCAATGTGCGCGCTGTTTCTGCGGCCTTCGTCTGGCCAGGCCGTGCGGGTTTTGAGGAATGGCAACTTAGGCCCTTGACCCATGACGAAGGTCAGCGTTTTGCACGGGGCGCCGAACTCTACGGCCAGATCTGCGCCGCTTGTCACCAGGCCTCTGGTCTTGGGGATCCAGGTCAGGCACCACCTCTACGGGGCCAGCGCGTACCCCTTGGCAAACCAGAGCGCCTCGCGGCTCTTCTGCTGCACGGCTTGAGCGGACCCGTCCTGGTTGCCGGCAAGGTCTGGGATGGGGACATGCCTGCCATGGCATTCAGTGATGGGGATGTGGCCGCCGTGGCTACCTACCTGCGTCGTGCTTGGGGTCATGGGGCAGATCCGGTGGAACCGGCATTCGTTACGCGGGTGCGCGCCGCGATTGCCGACCGCAAGGGTCCCTGGTCCATAGAGGAACTTAACCGCTTCGAACTCAAGTAGGGCCGCTACTTGAATTCATACAGGCGCGGATTACGCCAGTGGATTGTGCCCTTACGTCCACTGTGCACCTGCAGGGCGATGAAGCCTGAGGCAAAACGGTCGTCGTGCAGATCGGCGGTGGGGATGCCATTGATCGAGACCCGTAGGTGAGTTCCAAGGCACTCGATGCGGTAGCGGTTCCAGCTGTTCAGTTGAAAGGCGGCGCGTGCCTGTGGGTTGTCCTTCAGGTCTTGGATCCAGTTATCGCACTCGCAAAATATTCCGCCGGACCAGGAGCGGTCGGAAGGATCGATTTCTGCCTGGTATCCGCAGACTCGTTGGCCGTCCTCCAGATAGCTGCGAAATTGAATGCCTGAGTTGCCCTTGACCTCGACCCACACCTCCGCTTCGAAGAGGAAGTCCTGGTACTCATCGGCGGTGCGTAGAAAGGACTGCCCGCCGCCTTTGACCTTGCCGATGATGGTGTCACCGTGTCGTGTCCAGGCGGCATCGCCTGTAGGGGTCCAGCCTTCAAGGCCATCACCTTGAAAGAGGGAAACCTCTTTCTTGGCCAGGGATTCGCTAGAGCGCAGACGCATGGAGCGATACCAGACTTCTCCACCGTGGTCCTGAAGCATGATGGGTCCCGCTTGTGCCTTGGCAAAGTCCTCGTGGTTCTTGAACTTGGAGTTGCGGCGTGCCTCTTGAAAATCGTCGCCGCTCACATCCGCGCTCACAACCAGCTGACCGTCAATCCAATGTTCGATGTGGTCACCTCGGGTCACAACGCGAGCTTGATGCCAGCGCAGTGGGCCGATCGGGGTCGATTTGTCCGCTGTGATCACATCGTAGAGTGAGGCGCTGAGTTGCTTGGAAGGCAGATTCTTGTGAAAGGTGTCGTCAAGGATCTGAAATTCCGGCCCGATCACACCGGAAGTTGTGTGCTGCACACGGTACTTCAAGCCACTGTTCGCCTGGGCAGCCACCTGGAACTCGAATTCCAATTCGAAGTCGGTGTATTTTGTCTTGGTGAACAGGTTGCCCGTGGCAGAGGCTCTACGCAGGCAGCCGTTGACAACCTGCCAGCCCGCACCAGGGGCTTTACCCTTGGCGTTCTCCCAACCGGCCAGGCTCTTGCCGTCGAAGAGCAGTTGCCAGCCTGTCTTGCGTTGGGCACTAGTCAGAGTGTTCGCATTGTTTGTTCCGTCGATCACATCTCCCGTGGCTGCCCATTCCGTGCCGCGACGGATCACTTCTGCAAACTGCAGGTCCTCGTGGGCTGCGTGGGTTCCGCCTTTCCACACGTGGCCAAGGGGCGTGTGAAAAATGCGCCCTTTGCCCTCCATGCGTACAACAATCATGGGCTCATATGAATTGGTCCCGCCGGTGGCAGGATCAGAAAACGCACTGGCGATTTGGTCAAATCCACAGTCGTGCATGTGCATCAGGCGGTGATACAACTCGTCTGGATGGGCCACCAGATCGGGCAAGGTGCGCGTGATGGGGTGGCTGCGATCTTCCACGCGCACATCAAATGGATGAAATCTGCCATGGCCGGTTCCTTCGCGCCAGCAGTGGCAGACCATTGACTCGTATGCCTGCCAACCCGGAAAGGCGTTGTTGGCGGCATGCACCACCGATACCCCAAGGCCTGTGCGTACTGCCGTCAGGAAATTACTCTCGGCTGGTTCGCCCCAGCGCGGACCGTTGTAGTCCAGCAGGATTGCGTCAAACCCGCGCAGGCGATCAAGATCGACCAGGTACTTGGCGGGTTCAAATGTGACCTCCACCTCAAAGCGACTTGAAGCCGAGAGAATCCGATCCAGAGAAGGGGTAGTCCATTCCCAGTCATGATTGTTGGCCCCCGAAACAATCAGGACCTTGATTGGTTCTTGGGCGGTGCTGAGCGCGGTAAGAGCAAAGAAACAGATGAGGGCAGGCAATCGCATGCCCCGACTTTATCCATAGGACGGCACCACCGTGTGGTTGAGTGCAAAATCTCGGGCAGGACGGCAGCCGAGAGCCCTTGCTGCGAGGAGTTTGGGGACTCTCAGGGCAAGAGACACCAGCTGTCCCCTTCTCGTAGGAGGTGCAACTCGATGCCTGTGCCGGACTGCTGGCCCTTCTCTTTGAATTTGGGCAGCTTGGCAGCGCGCGCGTCATAGACCAGTACATGGCCCTCGCCCATCACCCGGAAGCAGTCTCCTTCAACAATGCAGGCTGTTTTTTCTGCGATGCCGATACCCACGTAGCGTGGGTGGTCGAGGACTGCGGTCAGGAGCCGCGAGAGACGATCGCGCTGGGTGAAGTGCTGGTCGACAATGACAGGAGGCCACAGGCCCAGACCTCTCTTGGGATTCATGGCTCCTTCGTGGAGGGGCGCGGGATCGGGCGTGCCAGAGATCATCACTTTGCTCATGATCGCGGCTCCTGCGCTGGTGCCCCCGACTACAGCTCCTTCGCGTCGTCGCTTGTGAATGATGTTGACCAATTTGGCTTTGGAGAGGGCGCTTGAGAGCCGTGTTTGACTGCCCCCCGGAAACCAGATCAGGTCCGCGTTGGCGATTCTCATTTCGGCGGTGCTGTCGAGCGGATCGACCACATCGATCAACTCTACGCCAATATCTGCGAACATTTTGGCCGAACCCTGGCCCCGATCTTCGGTTTGGGACGCTTGGGGTAGGATCACCACCCTTGGCTTGGCAGAGCCGGTTAGTGCCAGGCCTTCGAACAGGACCTCTGTGGGGGTTCCACCGCCGCCCACAACCAAGAGGGCTCCGGGTTTTGGGTCTTGCTCGTTTGTGGTTTCAGTCTGGGACTGGCGGGAGTTGCCCCATGCGCCCAAGGTAAGGGTCACCAGAGCAATCATCGTGAAGCGCTTCATGTGGCGCATCATACCCCCTGGATCGATGTCAGAGCCGCTCCACCTATAGTCCTAGTCCAGGATCCGGATCATGATGTTCTTGGCCTCGATACGCGAACCCTCATGGTGTTGTTGCAGGGCGATGTGCCCTGCACCATGCCTCCGTTCTGGATCAACGAATTCCGAGATCAACGCACCGTTGACCGTGATAGCAATGTGGAGTCCTGCTTCCGTATCCATACAGAGGATCTCATAGTCGAACCAGGCGTTCTCAGGTACCAGCCAGGTGGTGACAGGAGCCAGGGAATAGAGGCTTCCGGTTTTCTGGGGATCGGGAAAGTTCGAATTGATCTGGGCCTCGTAACCGGGAGGCCAGCCTTCAATCGGCTGTACCCGGAAGTAGAACCCTGAGTTGCCTCCGTCATTGATCTTGAAGCGGCCCTTGAGTTCGAAGTTCTTGTAGTCACCGCGCTTTGAGAAGAGGTGTCCGGTCTTGCCCGTACCGATCAGGGTGCCATCATCGGTCAACTCCCAATCTGCGTCTCCAGTGGTGATCCAGTCATCAAACTCGTTCTCCGGGAAGACCTCGGTCCAGCCCCCCTCGGGGGTGGATCGGCGATCTGGCTGGACCATCAGTCCGCGGAAGGCGCAGCGCTTGGCCGCGCCGGTCAGGACAATGGGCCCGGTTGCGTTCTCATGAGCAGAGGGGGCGCCCTCGTCGGGCTTGTACAGCACCACATTCTCCAGCATGGGCTGATCGTTGATGCGTAGAGAACGCAGCACAGCCTCACGGGTCTTCTTGCCTGTAGCGTCAAAGCGAGCTGCTTGAATGTCCCAGGAGAGCTCGTTCCATTGGCTCTTGCCAAAGTAGCCGTGAATCGCTGGGTCCGGCTGCTTGCCGGCGACAGTTCCGCAAGCATCATCGTCGGTCAGGTGGATTGCATACTGCCCCAGCAACCAAATCTGGGCGGAACCTCCGCGGGTCAATTGGAATTCCAGTTCGCCCTTGTGATCCGCTAGCAGGATCTTGCCCTTGAATGGCGCATTTGCCTCAACCGGGACCAGGGCGCCGTCGCCTGGGGTCAAGCTGAGAATGCTGTCGTCCCCATCGGTGGGTCCTGCGTCCGTTAGTCGCCAGCCCTTGAAATCCCAGAGGGCAGTTGCATCGGAATAGGTCAAGCGCAGCCAGCCTTCCATTGCATTGTCCTTTGAGGGTGGTGGGGAAACGACCTTTGCTACCTGTTCCTCACAGAGGGGGCCCTCTGGCAGCTGATTGATCGTGTATGAGAATTCCCTGTGCAACAGTGGCCGCCCATCTTCCGTTGTCAGGTTTCCTGGCAGCTTGACATCTAAACAGGTGCCCGCGGTGAGTTGAGCGAAGGTCAGCCGCAGAGTCGTGCGATCCGGCGCGATCTCCACTTTTGTTGCATTGAACGGCAACAGGTGTTGGGGCGGCGAACCATATTCCCACCAGTAGTTGTAGTCGTACTGCAGTGCATTGACGGTCGATGGTTTGATCATGACCCCCTTGGCGAGAGGTTCGGTCAAGCTGATCTCAAAACCATCTTGCTGCAGGCGCACCCCATGAATATCAAGGGGAGTGCGTCCGGTCCAGCGAAGACGCGCCAGTCCATCAGCTGGTGCACGGCCTCCCCATCCGCGGTTGGTATATCCCAGCATCATGCTGCCGTCTGCGGCAAAGGCGATCCGGCAGGCAGAACCTAAGTTGCTACGAAAGGGAACCACCGCTCCCTGGTATTCCCCACGGACTTTTTCCAGCAAGGCGCGCAATACTCGGCCATTGGTCATTTCGGCCACAAACAGCTGATCCGCGAATGGCCCGAATTTTCCTGCGCTCGGATCATGGGTCAGGTTCCCTGTGGAGCGCGACCAGCGATATGGAATCCAGATTGCAGGGGGTTTGCGTCTTGAAGCAGCTGATGAAGGGATCTCGTAGCTCGGCTCGGATCCGGTGGAGAGATACTCGTCGGTCCACATCAGCGAAGCCGGGTGGCCGAAGAACGCACCTTCGGTCACATGGTAGATGGGACTGGATGCAACCCAGTCCCCCTGGTTGTCGGTGACGAACAGATCACCTGCAGCATTGGTCCCCACGCCGCAGGGACTGCGTAGACCATAGGCAAAGGGCCGCGTGGTGCCGTCGGGAGAAATCTGCAGACACCAACCGCGAAAGGGGACTAGCGATTTTCCGAGCCACCAGGGATCAGCAAAGGAAACATTCAGCGTGATGTAGAAGTTGCCTTGTTTGTCCTGGGGCAGCCCAAACCCGAACTCGTGGTAATTTCCAGAAATGCCCCAGGTGTTTGAGACCGTGTCGATTCGGTCGCAGCGCCCATCACCGTTAGTGTCGAGAAGGCGCGAGAGTTCTCCTCGCTGAATGACATAGATTTGGTCATCGACAACATTCAGGCCAAGTCCTTCTTGCAACCCCTCGGCGAAAAGCGTGAAGCGGGCGATTGAAGCATCAGCAGCGAGGGTGCCTTCAACAATCCAGACCTGGCCTCTGCGTGTGCTGACCACCAGGCGGCCGTCAGACAGGTAGTCCATGCCACCGACTTCCAGTACCACCCCGGGTGGTGGCTCAAAGGTCTCCAGCTTGTAATAGGTTGACTCGGCTACATCGCTCTGGACGGCCGCTAGGAGTAGAGCAGTTAGCATCATTTGGAAAGCTCTTCGATGATGGCGGTTTGTGTGGTTTCATCCCAGGCGAGACAGGTCAGCCGGGTGATGTCTACAGTCACATTGCGGCTGCTGGGGTAGATCCAGAAGCCCACATCGCCGCGTGGCCCGGGAACCGCGCCTCCTTGATTGAGAAAGTCCAATGAGCGAATCACAGTAACCTCGTACCCGTTGGGATTCTTGCGCACGACCCAGTGCTGCATACCGTAGAGCCGATCCGTGTGCCCATCGAGGGCCTTGCGCAGGTCCACTTCACGAGCATCCACCAGGTCGGATGGCTTGATTACATCCAGACCGTCGAAGCGCAAGACCTTGTCTGGGGTGTCCGACATGATTGTAAAAGTGCGGCGCCAGCCACTACCCGCCGGTGTTCGTACATGACTGACTGTCTCCATGACCATGCCCGCGGATCTGCCCTCGTCAATCAGCTCGTACCCAATTCCGCCCACCGTATCCCTGGTGAAACTCGTTCGCATGGCGGCACCGAGTTCTTTGGCTGCTTCCTTGCTGCCAATTGTCGCCATTCGCCATGGGGATCTGGGTTTCCCACTTCCAATCAATTCAATCAGGCGCCCTAGGGGTTCGAGTGCTGTGCCACCCCGGCCGGTCCAATCCTTGCGGTCTGCGAAACGTCCGCTGCGTACGCCGAGCAGACGCACATCGTCCGTGCGATACTCAAAGGTTGTGCCGCTGGGCAGTCCGATCAAGAGGCCTCGGGGTTGCTTCTCGGTTATAGGAGATATTGGTGGCAATAGGCCCCGTGCCAGCCGCGCTACATCGGTTACTACCAACTCCGTTTGGGCCGGATCGACAATCGTGCCGGGGGGACCCAGGGAAATCACATATTGCGCCAGCAGTTTGCGCTGCCCCTCAGTCAGGGCCACGTCGAAGGCTGGCATGGGCGTTCCCGGAATGCCATAGGAGAGAGTGCGCAGAATTGCCTCTGGCGTATTGCCATAGGAAAATCCGCCTTCCAAGAATGACCGTGCGGGCCGCTCAAGAGTTGTGGTGCCTTCTCCATCTCCCTTTTCTCCATGGCAGGCCGCGCAGTGGGCCATGAACAACTCTTTCGCTGGGCCGGTCTCCTGTGCCAGGAGTGGGGCCATAAGGCAGGAGATCAGTGGGGCGAGAGGCAGGAGTGGGCTTCGCATGGGGGCCGCTAGGTTAGCGGGAGGATGTCCAGGTGGGGAGTGATTCTCTGCCCATGAGAGCGAATCTTGCAATCCTCGGTTCCCGGTCTGACTGCCCGTTGGGCGGCTTCCTCCAGTGTCGCAACTGCGCGTCACTTCAACAATGACTCTGAGGGTTGTCTTGAGGTCACTGAAGCCTGGTTGGGCCGTTTGAGCCCTGACGGTAAGTTGAATTACCTGCGTTCTCGGGCTTTGGAAATGTCGGGCCGCAAGATCGGGGCTGAGGCGGCCTACCTGCGAACAATCATTGTTGCTCCGTTCCAGACGCTTGTCTGGCTGCAACTGGCCAAGATGGGGTGCAACGTGCCCATCGCCAGCCTCAGAGAATCTCTGGCGGACGAAAATCTGACATTGTGTGAGCGCTCCTGGGCAGCCTTTGCCCTTGCTGAGGTATTCAAGGGCAGGGGCGAGCACCACGCCGCCCTAGAAGCTTCTGAGCGCGGTAACCGCATGATCAAGGAGTTCAACAAGGAGTCCATTGATAGTGTGCAGGAATCCAGGGACTTTGAAGGGTCCCTCACCTTTGTTCGTGACCTGGCAGCTCTTGCTTGAGCAGATCCGGTTGCATGGACCGGCTTCTGAAGCAAGAATAGATGTCCCTTTCCTCCCCTAGCGCATCTGCATCAGGGGGGCGAGCAAGACGCGATGCCTGAATTCAAGCATGTCGACAGGGCGATCTACTACGACGCTGTGGGCGCTGGTCCGGTGGTAGTTTTTCAGCACGGTCTTGGGGGAGATCGACGGCAAGCTCTTGCAGCGTTGAGTGGATTGACCGGTTACCGAATAGTCGCCATGGACGCTCCCGGGCATGGAGAAACCTGTGGGGAGCTTGGGAGCGCCAGCTTTCAGAGTTTCGCGGCCTGTGTGCTTGGGTTGCTCGATCACCTGGGTGTCGAGTCGGCAGCTGTAGGAGGTATCTCTATGGGCTCAGGGATTGCATTGGCCGTGGCTTTGCGGGCCCCCGATAGAGTGGAGTCCTTGATGTTGGTGCGGCCGGCCTGGCTTGCTGACCGTAGGCCCAGAAACCTCGACCTTGTGGCTCGGCTTGGGCATTGGATTGAAGATGACGGGCTCGACGCTGCACGGATGAAGTTGAAAGTGGATTCCTTCTATTTGGAGATGTTGCGAACCGATCCGGCATGCGCAGCATCCTTGGCCGGAGTCCTGGAGCGGCCCCAGGCATTGGATGCTGCCGAAGTCTTGTATCGGATGGTGGACGATCGACCATTCGAGTCGATGGATGAGATGGCGGAGATCCGCTGTCCGACCCTGGTCATTGCAAATGAAGGCGACCCCGTGCATCCCCTTCCTCTTGGGGTTGAATTGTCAGAAACCATTGATGAGGCGCAGCTTGAGGTCATTCCACCTCGTTACGCCCAGGCGACCGCTCATCAGACAGCATTGACGCAGGCCCTGCAGGGTTTCTTGGATCAGTATTCTGGATGATGGCAAGTGGAGAAAGCCTGCTTGCCCTCTAGCTGTTGTAGGCTCTGACCATGATCAACTGCGGTTCAGTCCCCCCTGTAGAGGTAATGAGTCCGAAGCAATTCACAAATGACATCAGACGGTCGTTTGTGCAGTTTATGGCCCTCTGCGTTCTTGCGAGCGCACCTCTTCTTGCCCTGCAAACCGAGAATTCTGGCGGACCGTTGCGCGCAGACCAAGCCTGCTTTGATGTGCAGCACTATGAGCTGATCCTGGTGGTGGTGCCTGAGTCGAAGAAGATTGGGGCCTCCTTGACCATGACCGCGCGCATGGGGGAGGCCAGCGATAAGATCAGTTTGGATCTGGACAGCCGCTTCACCGTCCGTCGTGTGACCGTGGGCGGCGTTGAAGTGGAAGCCAGTCACAAGGAAGGGCGCATTGAGATTCCCATGCCGGAGGGACAGGGCCTGGCGGGTCAAGAACTCCAGGTCAATGTCCTCTATATGGGCACGCCACGAGAAGCGCCGAATGCCCCCTGGGTCGGCGGTTTCACCTGGGCCAAGACTCCCTCCGGAGCGGATTGGATCAGTACCACCTGTCAGATGGAAGGTGCGGATCTTTGGTGGCCTTGTAAGGATCACCCCTCCGACAAGCCTGAGAGCTTTGATTTGAAGGTCACCGTTCCTGCGGGTCTTGTTTGTGCTTCGAACGGCCGACTGATGGGCGTTCAAGAGGGTGGCAACGGTGCACGCACCTTTCACTGGCACACCAGCATGCCGATTGCGAACTACTCCATCTCCCTCAACATCGCTCCTTACGAGACAATTTCCCGAACCGTGGAAGGCATCGATGGAGACATGATTCCGGTCACCTTCTGGCATCTTCCGGAGAACGCGGAGAAAGCCAAGGTTCTGTTTGAAGAGATCATCGATCATCTCAAGCATTTGGAGTCAGTTTGCGGGCCTTACCCATTTCATCAGGACAAGTACGGTGTCGTGGAGACCCCTCACCTTGGGATGGAACATCAGACGATCATTGGCTACGGCAACAACTACTCCGGCGATCCGGAATTCGACTATGACTGGTTGCATCACCATGAGATGTCTCATGAGTGGTGGTCCAATCTCTTGACTTGCGTCGATTGGGCAGACTTTTGGATCCACGAGGGATTGGGCACTTACATGCAGGCCCTCTATCTAGAGAGCCGCTTCGGACCCGAGGCCTATCGCAAGAAGATGGCCATTGACTGGGGCCGGATCGGTTTTCACGCGGCTATTGCCCCCACTGCTCCCCGCGGGACCCAATCCATGTACTTTGCCGGTGGTGTTCCTGATGCGCCTGGCGGAGACATCTACTTCAAGGGATCGTGGGTTGTCCACAACCTGCGCTGGTTGATAGGTGATGAAGACTTCTTCAAGCTCTTGCGTGAATGGGCCAAGCCAGGAAACGGCGGAAAACCACGGTTTGTCTCTACGGATGAACTGATCCAAGTCGCCTCGCGCCAAGCTGGGCAGGACCTCGGCTGGTATTTTGATGTGGTTCTGAAGGAGAAACAGCTGCCTCGCCTGGTGGCTGAGGTGAAGGACGGGGTGCTGCACCTTGAATGGACTAGCGCGGGCAAACAGACCTACGATATGCCCGTAGAGGTTTTGGTCGGCGACAAGCGTGTGCGAGTGGATTGCCCTGGTGGCGAAGGTACGCTTCCCGTGGCTCAGCAGGAGTGGCAGCTTGATCCCAATCGCTGGCTTATTCGCTGACGCTGAGAGACATCACTCTGGCGGGTTCTCTTCCAGGTGGCGCATGACATGATCCACTTCGTCGGGAGAACCCATTACGACGCTCGTGCGTTGGTGCAGCGAGTCAGGTTGGATTTCCAGCGTCCGCGTCATGCCAGAGAAGGACTTGCCGCCAGCCTGTTCCACCAGCATGGCCATTGGGTTGGCTTCGTACATCAAGCGTAGCTTTCCCACGGGCGATTTGGTGGTTGGTGGATAGAGGAAGACTCCACCCTTGATCATCACTCTGTGGACATCTGCCACCATCGCACCCGCATAGCGAGTCGAGTAGCCGTTCTCGTGAGCCCACTTGAGGTAGTTCTTGTAGCCGAGTGTGAATTCGTTGCTGTAGGCTTCGTTCATGGAGTAGGTCTTGGCTGCGTTCGGAATACGCAGGTCCTTTTCTACCAATAGGAACGAACCAATCGTCGGATCCAGGACAAACATCTGCACGCCTCTTCCATGGGTCAAGACCATCACCGTGGAGGGCCCATAGAGCACGTAACCAGCGGCAACTTGCTTGGTGCCTGCTTGGCGGAGTGCTTCTTCGGGTGAACTACTGCGGCGGTCGTGCTCAAGAATCGAAAAAATTGTCCCTACAGTTCCGCAGGTGTCTAGGTTTGATGAACCATCGAGAGGGTCGAAGAGTGCGATGTAGGGGCGCTCACTGCCGTTGTCCGTATGCAGCATGATCGGCTCGTCGTTTTCCTCAGAGGCCACAATGGCCAGACCCGCACGAGACCCGAGGCATGAGATCAGGGTCTCGTTGGCGATCACATCGAGTTTCTGCTGCACTTCACCCTGGACATTTTCGGTGTCCATGGAACCCAGCACGCCCTCGATACGAGCCCGCCGGCAACGCGCAGCGATGAACTTCGTGGCCAGGGAGATCGCCGATAGAATCCATGTGAATCGTCCCGATGCATGGGGGTGCTGGGCTTCCTCCGCAAGCAGGTAGGATTGGATCGAGAGCAACTGTTCGCTGCGGATTTCCGTGGGGGTGGGGAGTTCACTCATGGGACTTGCAGGGTCTGTAGGGGCGGTCCGGGGCAGTTTTGTCGACCGAAGTGTGTCCACAGCACTCAGGTGAAGAGTATCGACCGCTGGTTCGCCTTACCATATGGCAGTTGATTCAGACCACCTCGGAAACCGATTCAAGTATGAGAGCACTTCAGCAGCTGGTCCCCTTGATGGCTCTGCTGTCCCTCTGGCAGCCGGTCTTGAACGCTCAGGAAGGTTCTCTTCCCACTCCAGATCGCACAAAAGAGGCCGAGCCTTCTGTTAGCCGGGCCGCGCGTGTCGCCTGGTATACCTCCTGGGATCAGGCCCAGGAGGACGCCGCCCGGCTCAACCTGCCCATCTTGATTCAGTCCGCTGCGCCTCAATGCCGCGCTGTGCCGGGCATGTGGTGACCCGGCTATCGCAATACAGAGGAGAGTTTCTTCTCTGCCCCCGCAGTTATTGCTGCATCACGCGCCTGGATTTGTGTGCGCCCAGCCACTTATGAGCACAAGCAGGAAGCGGAGGTTCTGAAGCGGGTTTTTTCCCTTCGGAATGGTTCTCTGCAGAACACTTCATTCGGCCTGTTGGGTCCCGATGGCAAGCAGCGCATCTCCCGTGGCGGCCGCTCGCCTTCCATGGTTTGGCGTGACAAACAGAGCATGATCTCGGCGCTTGAGCGTGGCACCAAGAAATACAAGCCGCACAAGGGCCAGCGTTCCTTGCCTACGGTAGTCGACCTGCGCCTTGGTTTGAACATTGCTGCCAGTGACAATTTGCCCTTGGTGGTCTTGATCGTGCCCAAGAAAAAGTCACAGCGGGCACCTCTTGAAGAGAAGCTGTCCAGGCTTGCCTGGTCTGATGACTTGATCGGAGGCGCCCACTATGTGGTCCTGGAGGATCACAAGGAATTGGAAGACATGCAGGGCCACAGGTCATCCAAGCAGGTCCAGGTCTTGAAGCCAGATGCTTACGGGCAGAGCGCCGAGGTGGTGGGGGCTTTTGATCTCAAGGACAAGGAACTTGAGAAGCACATGGCGGATCTGCTCCTTGCGGCGACTGGTGCTCCCAAGGATCAGCGCCGGCACGTTCGAAACGGTCGCAGGAAGGGCATCAGTTGGGAGAGTTTATTGCCTATCACTGATCGGCTTTCAACTGACCGTTGAAGGCGGGCACCTGTTCGTCAATGACAACGGCCCCCCGCGCACTAGACGCAGAGGGCCGTTCGTCGTTCAATTCAGGCCTCTTCAGGCCTGCATCAACTCAGCGTCTACTGACAGAATGTGACCGAGGCACCGTTGGTGGTGTTGGAGGTCGGTCCGGGGAAGTTGTCTCGGAACCACAGTTGGAAGTTCCAAGTGTCGCCTGGCAGGAAGACCTGGCCCTGGGGCAGGTTGTTGAAGTCCGGCGAGAAGGTCAGGTTGCCCGGGCCGGTTGTCATCACATTGTTTGAGAAACGGATTTGGGGGGAACCAACACAGAGGTTTCCCTGGCTGCCACCAAAGAGCGGCACAAAGGTCTGGTTACGGCTCATCAAGAAGTAGGACCACTTGTTGAGAGGCAGGTCATGGGCGCTCAGGGTCAAGCTCTGATCCGCTGCATTGGTACTGCCGGAAGCAGTCAAAACCGCACCAACGATGCTGGCGGAGTTCATGGTCGAGCTGCAATAGGTGCTGATGTTACCACCCGAGCAGCAGTTGCTGCCGGGAACGAACACCGTGGCGTTCATGCTGCCGCCGCTCTTGAAGAGGCCCACAGTCGCTTGGGCAACTCCTGGCGCGGCATCAGCCTCGAAGCTGAAGGTAAACATGGTGCCCCAGCGGATTGCGTTGGCGTCCGGGTTCTGGGCGAATGTCTGGGTGCTCCAGTCCAAGGTGCCACCGGTCTGGTTCAGGGTCCAGTCCGTGTTGTCCCAGATGGAACCGGAGTGGTGATCCACGTCACGGAAGAACACATTGCTTGGGCTGCAGTCAGCGGGAACGTTGAAGGACCCCACCGCATCGTCGGAGTTGAAGTTCTGCACGCAGTAGTCATAGCGAAAGCCGCCACCGGGCATGGCAGTTGCCTTGCTGGCCACAAACACATAGCCATGCACATTGGGGCCGCCTTCGTCGGTCAACTGCAGCTCTTCAATCATCACATCCGAGTGGTAGTGTTTCCAAGCGTAGATGGCCGGGTTGTAAAGGTGAATCGGACCGGTGGTGGCCAGGCTGGACAAGTTGGAGTTGCTCCATTGTGCGCGGATCCAGGAAGCGTTGTTGCGCCCATTGCCGGCCATTTGGTCTTGCTCGTGCGGGTACTGGGATTCGCTGATATAGGTGACACTTGAATCAGCCAATTCGTTGGCGGGCACCTGCAGGCGTCCACGGATGGTGGTGGGGCCCGTGGGACCTGCCCCCCAGCTGTTCGGCCATGCGCCGGTCACAGGGTTGACCCTAAATTTAGCCACGCCAAAGCGGCCGTCGTTGAGGCCGGAACCGTAGGTGTCAGCGCAACCAATGCCTAGAGTGCTGCAGGGCGTACCCTGGCAGCTTCCGCAGCTGTTTTCGTTGACTGCACAGAATCCTTCCTTCATCCAGGAATAGCCGAGCTGCTCCATGCGCCCGTCCTTGATCTTGAACATGTTCTGTGCGATTACGGGGGGGTCTCCTCCGGTGCCCCAGGCGACGACCACATTGCCTACGTTGCAGGATGTGGTGCCCATACTGAAGGCAGCAATGCCTCCATTGGTTCCATAGTAGGCATAGTCCGAGGAGTTGGAGGCGATGCGTGATACGGCGATGTCTTGAGCGGATGTGGCGCTGGCCAAGAAGGCGCAAGACAGGAGGAAGTGGCTGAGTTTGATCATGTCTAAAGACGGGTGTGTTTTGAGTCGTTGAACAAGTTGGAGCGTGAGGGGGAAAGGGGCACCAGGCCAGGTTCCGAGCCTTGGTGATCGCAAAACTAGAGACCTAGTGTCCCTGCGGGATCATGTTTTCGCCAGTAGGCGGTTGCGGTGAACTCGATCTTAGACGCCGGATGGCCCCAAAATGTTCGTTTTGGGGCTCCGAGGGCCTTATTGCCTGCCCGCAGCGTCCAATTCTGCCAGCGCGCGCACTAGGGCGGGTTCGTCAGGGGTCAGTTTGAGGCCCTCTCGCAGCAAGCGCCGTGCTTCTCGGTACTGGCCCTGCAGGCTCATTATCTGGGCCAGTTTGATCCGTGGAGGGGCGAGGTTTGGATCCAGGATCAAGGCTCGGGAGAGGGAGGCCTGAGCCGCCGCTTGGTTGCCCTGGGCTGCGTAGAGTGATCCCAACAGGTCGTGCAGCCTGGCACTCGCGGGCCTCTGATCCAGTCCTCGTCGCACTTGATTGAGCACCCCGTCGAGGCGTTCTCGGCCTCGGCTGGCTTCCAACTCCGCCAGTTCGCCCCAGGCCTGATGCAGATCGGGATCGATCTCAACAGCTTGGGTGAGCAATTCTGCTGCCCTGTCCAGATCTCCTGAGGCCCAGGCTTGATGCCCCAGGTCCACCGATGGAGTTCCCGCTCGGGGAGCGGCCGCTTGGGCGCGAGTCATCAGGTCTTCAAAGCGCTCTGCGTCTTCCAAGATCAGCGCCGCCCATGCGGATTCCATCAGGCGTCGGGGGTCGCCCAGGAGCCCCGCCTCGATTGCGCGTCCGCCGGAGACCAGCACCTTTTCTGCTGCAGCAGTTACCACGTCATCTACGGTCATTCGGTCCTCAGTGAACCAGGTCTGTTTGACTGGCACCAGGACCTTGAATGCTTTGGCGCTCTGCATGCCGTGGAACTGAATCCAGCTCGATTGGGCTATCCATGCCAGCACCAGAACACCGGCCACCAGAAACAAGTGCCCTTTGGGTTGCAGCTTTCCCGATGCCTTGAGTGGGGTGTTCAATAGCTTTACTTTCTGTTGCGTCAGCAACTGCATGCAGCGTAGAGCGACGAAGGCAACGCAACCTGCGATGCCCAGGGCGAAGAGAAACGGAACCAGGTCATACAGTCCACGTACTGCGAAGAAGGTCCAGGCAAAGACCACCCCCAAGAGAACCTCTTCGCCCCAGCCCTTGCTCCGAGGCTTTTTGGCTTGTTTGCCAACTGCTATTCCACCAAAACCGAAATAGAGCGCATTTGTGGGGCAGACGCTGACGCAGTCAAGGCACTTCATGCAGTCCGTGTTTACCACCATCCCGAACTCATGCACTTCCTTCGCCACGTTGACATTTGAGCTGCAGGTTTGGGTGCAGTGGCCGCATCGTTCGCAGGCGTCCGTGACTCGGATGCGCCCGGGAGAGAACTTGTCGGCCACAGCGAAGATCGCTCCGTAGGGACATGCGTAGGTGCAGAATCCCTTGGACCCCAAGAACCAAACGCAGGCAAATCCACAGACCACAAAGGTGGCCAGCCCTACCCACAGTCCCGGCATGGTGCGCCAGATGTCCTCTACATAGAGTTCTTGCCCGCGAACCGACAAGTCATCTCCAATCCACAGCCGGTACGCCAGGGGCCAGAAGAACATGTACCCGGCGGCCAAGAACGGAACTATGGCCAGGCTGCGCGAACGCAGAGGGCGCGGAGTGATGCCCAGTTTGAGCATTAGCCAACGGCACAAGTCCTGAAGCGCCACCAGATGGCAGGCCCAGCCGCAAAAGAAGCGTCCTAGCAGCAGAGTCGAGAGAATAACCGCACCGAAAAAAACCAGTCCGGCGTTGACTACCGAGTGCTTGCTGAACTCCATCGCCTCACTCGGTTCGATCAGGCTCACTGTGCGGCCGGTTGCGAACCAGTGCGCCAGATGCACGGCTACGGCGAGGTGGACTCCAATCAAGACCATGGCGCGAATCCGCGAGGTCTTGGAGGCCCGCGGTCCTGCGCTGGGCGCAGTACCCGCCTGGGGCGCACACTGTTGCTGCTTCTTGCTCATGGGGCTTGGCTGGATCCCAGGATACCTGACCCAAGTCCCAATCACCCCCTCAGGGACCTATTCTGCTGGGAGGTTTGAATACGCTCCCGTGGCTGCTTGCCGGGCGCTCTACTCTTCCGTAGGACCATCTGGGTGGGCATCTACAAGGACTAGAAGCCAAGCCGGCGGTGGGCCTTCAGTCGATTCTTCTGCCTGGTGTTCAGGTGGTGCTTGCTGCCTCTGCAGGGGGGCTATGGGAGTCATGGCTCATGGAGCATGTCCTCGGGAAAGCCCGAAGCCGCCTAGGACAATACCCCTGTATCGCCACTCGGGGTGGCCCAAATAGGGGCCCTTTCTTCCCAGGTCGGAGAGACCTGTGACACCGATCCCAACCCCGAGACCTTCTTGCATCTGCAAGCCAACACCCGCATGTGCCCGCCGATAGAATGAGGGGACGACTCTCTCCTTATCCCACTGCAAGACACAACAGTCTCTGTGGTCGGAATCCAATCCGTGAAGCACATCCTCTTGTGAGCCGGCGCGAAGAAATCAACAGGCTGCGGCAGGCAGCACTCGGCGGGAACATCGATGCCCAGTACGACCTCGGTTGTGCTTATGCGGAAGGAGTAGGCGTATCGCAAAGCCATTCCACTGCTTACCGCTGGTTTGCCAAGGCTGCCCAGAAAGGTGATCCGGAGTCAATGACTGCGGCAGGTTACTGTTTGCTCAACGGTGAAGGGGTCGAGTTGGATCACGAGGCTGCTGTGGCCTGGTTCAAGAAAGCTGCATTGGAAGGGGATCAGGATGCGCCACGCTACCTTGCCTCTTGTACGTTATATGGCGAAGGCCTTGAGGCTGATGTGGAAGAGGGTCTGCGTATCGCCCAAGAGGGCTGGGAACAGACCGGTGACCCCGAGTATGCCCACCTGATTGCTTGTGCGCAGCACGACCTGATTCTGGATGAAGAACAGGCTGTGGTCTGGCATCGCCTCGCTGCCGATAGGGAGCATGACGAGTCCATGGTTTGGATGGGTTACTTCACGCGTTATGGACTCGGAGTCAAGCGCAGTCTGAAGACCGCATTCAAATGGTACTTGAAGGCTGCAGAGTTCGGTAATGACGCGGGTCTGGCTAATGTGGCTATTTGCTATCACAATGGGGAGGGCGTATCTCAGAGCTTTGGCAAGGCCTTTGAGTACCGCGAGCAAGCCGCGGCTCTGGGGCATCAAGAGAGCCGCCTTTGGCTTGCAGTCCAGCAACTCCAGGGTCTTGGGTGTGACGCCGACCCCGAGGCCGCTCTCAAGACCATGACTGAGTTGGCACAAGACGACCCCAGTGCTGCCATGATGCTAGGGGAAAAGTACTACTATGCTGAAGGGGTCGAAAAGGACCTCACCGAGGCAGTCAGGTGGTTCAATGTTGCTGCTAAATCAGATCTGCCTGAAGCGTGGACCTTCCTTGGTGTTTGCGCTTGGAATGGAGAGGGTCGCAGCGCTTCCACCTCGGACGCAATGGAGTGCTATCGACGGGCCGCTGACCTGGGTGATTCTCATGCGCTCTTCAACCTAGGCCTCGCCTATCGTGGAGGCGAAGAGGTCAAACGTGACTTCACCCGCTCCTGGCAATTGCTTGAGCAGGCCGCCTTGCAGGGTAATGGCCCTGCATCGGTTCTATTGGCACACTCCTGCATTGAAGGAGACGGCGTGCCTCGGGATCCCTCACTGGGCGTGGCTTATTTGCGCCCCGCTATCGCTGCCGAAGATCCGGATGCGATGATCATGATGGCCGAATGCCTGGCTACGGGTATCGGTGTGCGCAAAGATCAAACTCGCGCGTTCGAGTTGCTCAAGCTGGCTCAAGTACATGGCCGCGACACCCGTGTGGAACGAGGCCAGTTGCGCCGGCGTATGCGTGGTCTGGACTGAGGGTTGGGTTCAGGAATCCTTGCCCTTGAGCAGCGCTCGGGTCTCTCTTGCAAGGGTTTCTGCCGCGTCCATGATGTGATGGGACGAGGTCGAATGCAGGTTGACAGGCAGGATCACCCAGCGTTCTTCCCGGACGGCCCGCACTTGACGGGCAGCACTTTGACTCAAAAGCCATTCAAGGGTTGGCGAGTGACCCCCGTCTTCGGCTTCTGACAAGAGCAGGAGGTCCGGATCCATTCGCAGCATTTGTTCCAGATCCAGTGGACCGTTGCCCACCAGCCCGAATTCCGCCGCAGCGTTCTGCATGCCTGAAAGTTCGATCAACAGGTCATAGGCCGTGTCGTCCCCCGCGCAGGATCCGCCCGCCCCGTAGTTGCCGTAGGACAGCACTCTCTCTTCAGTCAGTATCGAATTGTCCGCCAGTGCCGCGCGTCGCCGGTCCAGATCAGCGATCATTTCGGTTCCACGATCCACGGCATCCAATGCTTCGGCACTAAGGCGAATCAGTTCCGTCAGTCCGGTGTAACTCGTTGGCGTCGGTAGTCGCAAGATGCAAATGCCTTGACGTTTGAGCAAATTTGGAACGGTGGGCGGCCTCCAATCGGAAAGCAGAACCAGGTCCGGATCTAGGGCAAGGATGTCTGCCGCATGAAAACCGGCTGGATTCGGTAGAGACTCCCAATGGTTTGAGGACCCCTTTGTCAGGGAATACCGCAGGGCAGTTGACACGACTCCCGCGATCTGGTCCGGCTCCAAGAGCGCGACCATCAAATCGAAACCCGTGGCTGAGTCTGCAAACACCCTTGTTGGATGCAGAGGTACCAGGACTTCGCGTCCTTGCTCATCGGTAATGGTGCGCGTTGGAGCGGTGGAATCGCGAGTCCCCTCACTGCAGGCCATGAGCCCAAGGGAAATCATGAAGGGGAGGAGGCGCGCCATGCATCCATTGTGACCTGTCACGAGGGGTCTTGGCTCAGTCCCCTTGGGGATCCATAGCCAAGCCAATCCAGAGCACCTGGTCGCTTCTGCCGCGTACCGGAACTCTGACAGAAGGCAACATCTCGGCGGTGGAATAGGGCCCCGACTGGTACTGCATTTGTTCTGGGCTCTCCAGCAGCAGAAGTGCTGTGGAGGGCAGGGGGCGCGTCCAACGAAGATCTACTGGATACCCAATCGACTCTCCCAAGAAGCTGAACATCGCGGCCTGTAGCGGATCCTCCCCGCCGATGCGTGTACCAGGAGGAACGCGCTGTTCCAGATCAGGCAGCATGGCTCGTGTCATGGGTCTTGCGGCAGGTGTGCGTTCAATCCAGTTTCCGGTCAATTCGGCGAGGCGTAGTCCAAGACCAGAAAGCATGGAGGCTGCCAGGACGAGTCCCGCCAGGCCCAGGGTGATGCCTGCTGAAATCCGTGCTAGCTTTCGCCGTAGAGACGGTGGCAGGTCTGGACTGAGCAGTCCTGGCAGGAACGCCACGATCAAAGAGGTGAGGGCAAGGCGTCCATCCAGGGGCCCTTGGCAGCCTAGGTAGAACAAGACGATCAGGGGAGCAATTGCCGCCACCCGCAGAGTCAATGCCCCTTGGATCTGCTTGCGTTGTAACTCGCTCCAATTGCGGATCGCAAGGAACATAAACGCGGCGCCTGTCCAAAGCAGCGCATCGAGGCTAAAGCCGAGGAGAGCCGATAGGTCGAGCCCTAAGTCGAGGGAAGATCTCAAGTGAAGTATGCGCTCCCAACTTGCCTCTCTGTTGATCAAACCCACCAAGAGAATTGCTGGTAGCAGTCCTTGCAACACACTCAAGCGCGGGGCGGCTGGAATTGCTCCTCCCTTTTCTCGTGGCCAAGCTAAAGCACAGGTTGCGGTCAAGAGTGCAAAGGGATGCACCAGTAGCGACAAGCCCGCGATCCAGCCCAGCATGGTCGCGCCGAGCCTGGATCCGCGAGCTCCCGCCAACCCTGCCGTAGCGGAACTCAATCCAACCAGCAGCATCAGTCCCTCACGATTCCAACCCAGAGACGCCAGAAATATTCCAGGGACACAGTGTAGCGCCAGCCATGCTTTCTCCGCCACACGACTATCACGCCCGAGCATCTTGGCAAGAATGTTCAAAGGTACAAGGCAGAGAGTCGTAGCGATCAATCCGGGCAAACGCAGTAAGAGCAATTGCAACGGTCCGGTCCCACTGATCATGGTTGCCGCCAGGGCGCTGAACACGTCTGCACCGCTCAGTGGGGTGCCGCTGCGCGCATTGGCCCACAAGAGAGCCTCCTCTCCGTTCACCGGCCAATAGGCCGCACCAATCAATTTCGCCAGGCTTACGATCAGGATCAATCGGAGAAGACGGCTGTGCATGGCGGAAAAGCAGGCGCCCCGCAGAACGGGGCGTCTGTGTGGTCAGCCTAGCAAGGCCGGTGAAGCGATTGCAGCGCTATCCCAGCAGTGTGTTTGTCTTCCCATCGAGCAGGCCCTTGAGGCGGCTCATCACATTGCTGTGGATCTGGCAGACGCGGCTCTCGGTCAGAGATAGCATCTCTCCGATCTCGCGCATGGTGTGCCCCACGCGATAATACTGTTCTACGATGAAGCGTTCCTTGTGGGTCAGGGAGCGAGTCATGTAGAGCATCAAATCGCTCTTCTTGAGTTCGTCCATGGGGTCGATGGAGGTCTTGTCCTCAAGCACATCGGCCTTTTCAAGGGAACTGTCGTCGTCCCGGTCCTCCCAGCGGTCCGAGAGGGAGTACATGGACTTGGCGGTAGCCTTGCCGATTTCTACGGCCAGTTCCACATGGTTCATGTCCAGGGCGTCGGCCAACTCGGCGTGGGTCGGCTCGCGGCCGTATTCGCCGGTCAGGCGTTGCAGAGTCTTGTCGATCTTGCTGGCCTTGAGCCGTACCAGACGGGGTACCCAGTCCTGGGAGCGTAGTTGGTCCAGGATCGAGCCGCGAATACGGGTTGTGCAGTAGGTCTTGAACTTGATGCCGCGATCGGGATCAAAGCCACGGATCGCGTCCATCAGGCCGAAGAGGCCGGCAGAGATCAGATCGTCCGCTTCGATGGACTTTGGCAAGGTCTGCAGAAGGCGCTCGGCGATGTACTTGACCAGCGGGTAGTGGCGTTCCATCAGGACATTGCGAACACGTTCGAGGTCCTGCTTGTTCTCAGTTTCCCTGGCGCAGCTATAGAGTGCCCAGAGATCCTCGGTGACAACTTCTTCAATTGATCCCTTTAGGATCTCCTGGGCTTCCTTGATTGCCTTGGCCTTGGCCTTGGGGGACAGGGGCGGTTTAGGCTCGTAGGTGGTTCGGTTGCCCTGGGGGCTGGTTTTGGATGTGCTCATTATATTCTCTCTTCTCTCTGTATCTTCTTGGGATATGTCCCCTCAGTATTTCTTCAATGCGTGACACGGCACGTCCAACTTCTTGTTTCCTTCCAGAAAGCCCAGCTCGATGGCGAAGCAGCAGGCGATAGGATCGCCTCCTACGCGGCGCACGAGCTTGAGGCTGGCCGCCATGGTGCCGCCAGTGGCGAGCAGGTCATCCACCATCAAGATACGCTTCCCATCTGCGGCATCTAGGTGGATCTCGATTGTGTCAGTGCCATACTCCAGTTCATAGCTCTCCGAAGCAGTTTTCCATGGGAGCTTTCCCGGTTTACGAATCGGGATGAAGCCTTTGCCTACCTGTACCGCTAAGGCCGTCCCAAATATGAAACCTCGTGATTCGATGCCGCAGATCAGGTCGTAGGACTTTGGGTCCACCATTTCGGCCATGCCTTCGATCGATTGGCGCAGGCCTGTAGCATCTTGCAGAAGCGGTGTGATGTCCTTGAAGATGATTCCCGGTTTGGGGAAATCAGGCACGTCGCGGATCAGGGAGTCGATCAAGGTTCTGCTCTTGGCATCGGAAGAGAGAGGTGTTGCCTGGGCATGGGTACACCAGGTCACCTTGTCTCATCGGAGGCAAGCGGGTGGGCCTTGAACATAGGCTCTACATTTCTGTCGGAGCTGGAACCCCCAAGATGCCTAACCCATTGCTGACAACCACTTTACAGCTATTTGCCAGGGCAAGGCGAGCGCCTGTGACTCCTTCCTCCTGCCCCAGAACGCGACACTGTGCAATCCAGGAATTGATCATGCGCGAGAGGCCCAGAAGGTACTGGGTCAGAAGGCTTGGCTCGGCCTCACTGGCGGCCCGTACGAGCACGCTGGGGTAGCGGCCCAATTCCAGGATCAATGTTGAGTCCGCAGCTACAGCCTCAAAGTCGCATTTTCCGGAGCCCTCTCCGGCGGCCGCGGCCTTGCGTTCAATCGACGCCAGCCGTGCATGGGTGTATTGCACATAGGGGCCTGTGTCGCCTTCAAATGCCAGGACCTCTTCCCACGTGAAGGCGATGTCTTTGACTCGCTCGCGTTTGAGATCGTTGAACACCACTGCGCCCATGCCGACCATCTCGCCTACCGCCTCGGGATCGGTCAGATTGGCGTTCTTCTCTTTGATGACTTCCGTCGCACGACGTGAGGCCTCGTCGAGCACATCTTGCAAGAAGACCACCTTGCCATGCCGCGTGCTCATGCGTCCTTCGGGCAGACGCACCATGCCGAAGTCGACGTGTTCCATACGCGGTTCCCATTCAAGGCCCATGCGGTCAAGCACATGCTTTAGTTGGCGGAAGTGCAGTCGTTGGTCGCCGCCTACCACATACAGGCAGCGTTCAAAGGAGTAAAGTTCCCAGCGGTGGAAGACCGCGGCCAGATCCCTGGTGGCGTAGAGGGTTGTGCCATCAGTCTTGCGCAGGATGCAGGGGGGCAGGTTTTCTCCGAATTGCTTGAGGCTGACCACCAGCGCTCCTTCGGATTCTTCGGTGATGCCAGCGTCTACGATGCGCTGGACGGTTTGATCCAGATAGGATTCGTAGAAAGCCTCTCCGCGCACTTCGTCAAAGCTCACGCCCAAACGTGCGTATACCCTGTCGAATTCGCTTAGGGACAAGGCCGTCATCTTGCGCCAGACAGCCCGTACGGGTCCGTCTACGCCACTTTCCAGTTCTCGGAATGCTGTTGCTGCGGCTTCCTTGAGGGTAGGGTCGGCTTCCTCTTCCTCGTGGTAGCGTACATACAGTTTGAGTAGGGCGGGAATCGGGTCGTTCTCCAGATCCACCTCCTCGCCCCAGCGATCCAATGCTGCTATCAACTTGCCGAATTGGCTGCCCCAGTCTCCTATGTGGTTGATGCCGACCGTGGTGTAGCCCAGGGCATCGTGCAGGCGCTGAATTGCCGCGCCGATCACTGTCGAGCGAAGGTGTCCCACGCTCATGGGTTTGGCGATATTCGGAGAAGAGAGGTCAATCACGATCGTCTTGCCAGCGCCTTGTTCGCTGTGCCCAAACGTGCTCCCGGCCTCAAGAATCGATTCGATGACTGATTTGGCCAGAGTCGGTCGGTCAATGCGAAAATTCAGATAGGGACCCGTGGCCTGGACCTCGATGCCTTTAAGTGTTTTGGTTAGACCTTCTGCGAGTTCCTGTGCGATCTTCGGCGGAGCCTTGCGCAGGGTCTTGGCCAAGGGAAAGCAAGGGAAGGCGAAGTCCCCGAGTTCCGGATTGCGGGGTGTTTCGAGGTTCAGGTCTTCCAGGGCCAGGCTGGTTTCTTGAGCCAGGGCGCTGAGAATCGCATCGGTGAAGGCTTGCATGCTGGGCGGTCCCGTGAAGGAGTCCCTGATGGTCGGGACTGAATGGTCAGGATAGCGACCGGGCGGGTCGGGGGCCCAAGACTCAGGCGGCAAAAGTCGGGTAGCGCTACCGCCCTCAGGCGAAGCTCTCCCATTCTTCGTTGGCTTTCTGTAGCTCCTGCTCCACCTCTGCTATTCGGTACTGCGTATCTCGAAGCTTCTCGCTGCTGGAGTAGACCTCTTTTTCGGTCATGGCCTTGTTGAGTTCTGCGAGTTCGCTTTCGAGCTTCATGATTCGCGCCTCGATCTTTGCAAGCTTCCAGGGGTTGGACTTCTTGCGGGGTTTCCTGGGCGCAGCCTGCCCGTCGGGCTTGCGGCTGGTCGCCTTGGCCTTAGCTTCTTCTTGCTTGCGTACAACACTCGCCATTCGCGCTTTCTCGGCGTTGTTCGCCTCAAGCTCGTCTTGTTTTGCCGCGCGCCAGGAACTGTAGTTGCCCTCGTGCTCAAGGACGCCGTTGTCGTGTACCTCCCAGGTGTGGCTAGTCAATCCATCGAGAAATTCACGATCATGGGAGATGCAGACGATGGCTCCTTGAAACCTCCCGAGCATCTCTTCAAGGGCTGTGCGTCCGGCCAGATCCAGGTGGTTGGTGGGTTCGTCCATAGCCAGCCAACTGGGCTTGGTCAGGACCATCAAGGCCAATGCCATCCGTGCGCGTTCTCCTCCGGAGAGCGTGCTGATCTCCTTGTCCACCCCTTCACCGCGAAACAGGAACATGGCCAGGTGACTGCGAATCTCCAGGTCCGTCATTTTTGGATAATGACGCAAGATCTCGCTAAAGGGCGTGCTGTCCGAGCGGAGATGGCTTGTGTCTTGGTCGAAGTAGGCGCACTCTTCCCCGTGGCCGCGGGCTACCTCGCCTGCCAAAGGTGCCATGGCTCCGGCCATGATCTTCAAGAGGGTCGTTTTGCCGGACCCGTTGTGTCCAATCAAACCGATGCGCTGACCCCGGCCAAGGCGTAGGTTTACCTGAGACAACAGAACATTGTCACCATATCCCGCTTTGATGTGCTCCAGTCCCAGGACCTTCTCTCCGCCCCTGGCAGCCTCCGGAGGTTTGATGATTGGTCGGCGTACATCGTGGTGCGGTTGCTTCAACCGCGTGATGTGTCCGAGTTTCTTGAGCCGTCCTTTTGCCTCTGCCGTGCGCTGGGAGCCCATGTGCTTCTTGATGAAGCTCTCTTCTTTGCGCAGCATTTCGCGCTGCTGCTCATAGGCCTTCCGGTCGGTCTCGTAGCGTTCGGCTTTGAGTTCAACGTACTTTTTGTAGTTACCAGGGAAGGAGTTCAACTGTCCAAATTCCAACTCCAGGATGCGTTCCACCGAGTTGGTCAGAAGGCGGCGGTCGTGTGATACAACCAGAATCGCGCTGTGTATTTCACGCAGGTACTTTTCAAGCCACTCAATGCCTTCCAGGTCCAAGTGGTTGGTTGGTTCGTCGAGCAACAGTAGATCGCCTCCACCGACCAGCGCGCGCGCCAGGCTGACGCGGTTTTTCTCGCCTCCTGACAGGTTCTTGGCCCTGCGATCCCAAAGGCCCTTGGTGAGTCCAATGCCGGAAAGGACCTTTTCAACCTTATGCTCCAGATCCCAGCCGTCGAGGGTCTCCATTTCGCCGGTCAAGCGATCGTGTTCACGCATCAAGCGTTCGAGTTCGACGCCTGTGGCGGAGCCCATTTTCTCTCCCACATGCTCCAATTCCTTCCCTACTTGTCTTGCCACGTCGAGACCGCTCTCCACATGTGCACGCACCACTTCATCGGGCCCAAAAACTGGCCGCTGGGGCACAAAGGACATGCGCGCTCCCTTGCGGATCACTACGCGCCCCCAGTCAGGCGTTTCCTCCCCGGTGATCATGTGGAAGAGAGTCGTCTTTCCTCCGCCGTTGCGACCGACGATGCCTACCTTTTGACCGGGGTTGATTGACAGGGATGTGCCGCGCAGCACTTCCTGGGGTCCAAAGTGTTTCTTGAGGTCTTCGAGAATCAACAGTGACATGGCCAGGCCTCCAAGAGGAAGCCGAGCAGTCTACTGATCTTCGATCTCGGCAGCATCGTCGGATTGGCCCCCATATCCCAATCGATAGAGATCTGCCTCGGCAGCGATGGTGCCAAAGGCGGCCCAGGCTCCCCGTTCGGCCACGAGGGCCAGGGCCGCGCGGGCGCCACGGGTGTCTCCGCCCATCTGGGTACGCCAGGCTGCTACGCCGTAGGCCACGGTGGCATCGGCGACACCATCATGACTGGCTTCGAGGACTTTGCTCACGGAGCCTCGGCCGCTCATCAAGAGACATAGGTCCCGATAGGACCGGTTCTCCAACACGATCCAGCTGGGCTCCACCGGCCGCAGGGTTTCTGCCGCTGCTCCAAAGTTGCCTGTCAGGCGCTGGGCGTGGGCCAGCCAGTAGCGTGTGGCCACCTCCATATCCTGGTTTGGGCAGCGTGCCAGGCACATACCCCAAATCCTGGTTGCTCCATCCATTCTTCCTTGAAGGTGCAAGCTCAAGGCCCAGTGATAGAGGATGTTCGTATGGTCAGTGCTGCGGGGCAGGTTGTATTCGTTGGGGGCTCCGTCCGGTTCGAGTGCATCGGGATGATTCGATGCCCGTTGCCAGGCCGCAGACAGGTCTACTTCCGCCCGTACAAACTCCCGCAGGGTGATCCAGCGGTGACCTCGGTGGCGGAGGAGGCGATAGGAATTGGGATGTTCTACCAGAGCGCTTGTGTACCAATCGACCGCATCTCGGTAGCGCCCCAGGTAGGCAAGTCGCCTGCCGACCCAGATCGCGTTGGCTTCGGTTCGGTCATCTGCGTGTTGCCGCCGGGCCTCGGCCAATCTGGATTCCATGCGCTGGGCCCTGTCGGGTGAGAGTTCAGGACGCAGGAGTTCACGGCCCAACAGAGACGTGCCTTCCTGAAGCGTGTTGTTGGGCGCAACGCAAGCGCTCCCTCCCAGGAGTGCCAGCAGAATCCAGTGAGTGACGACAGAACGCATGCCCAATAGATTAGTCGGGATCTCGCCGATGTGTTCCTCTGAGTGCGGTTCGTTCTGTTTACAATTCTCATCCATGGCCGCCCCTCCCCCCGACACCCGCAGTCAGCGCGCCAAAGTGGTCTCGATTCGTCCCTCGGGCAGTGATGGGGTCGTACTGACTGTGCGGCCCTCCACGGCTTTTGGCCGTTTGGATGCCGGGCGGTTTTTCATGCTGCGTGGGGATGAGGAGTCTTCGCCGGCGATTCCGCGGCCCTTTTCCCTCTATCGCCAGGACGACAGGGGCAACCTTGAGTTCCTGATCAAGGTGATAGGTCCGGGCACCGAGGCCCTGGCCCAGAGCCGGGTGGGCGAAGAGATCGTGATAATCGGTCCCCTCGGCCACGGCTGGCCTGAACTACCGCAGGACGGCAAGCCTCTGGTCATGTTGGCCGGTGGCATCGGCTCAGCGCCTTTCTACATCGCCTTGCAGCAAGCTCTGGCGGGCACGGAGCAAAGGCCAGCGGTTGATCCCGGCCAATTGCATCTGATCTATGGGGGCCGTACCAAGGGCCTGCTTTATGACATCGAGAAGTTCGAAGAACTGGGCATAGCGGTCACCCCCTGCACCGATGACGGCAGTTTTGGATTCCATGGGAATGTGGTCCAGGCTTTGGAAGATCATTGGAGGCAGTCACGCCTTCCCGGTGATGTGCGTTTGTGGACCTGTGGCCCGGAACCAATGATGCGCGCAGTGGTCAAGGTCGCCGAAGACCGTGACCTGCAATGCTGGTTTTCCTTGGAGACCTACATGGGTTGCGGAGTGGGAATCTGCAACGGGTGCGCGGTGTTCACCTGCAAGGAAGGCTCTCTCGGCTCTTGGCCAGTGGCCAAGTGTTGCGTTGATGGCCCGGTGTTTGCGGCCTGCGATGTGCAGTTGACCTGAATGCTCAGTCCTTTTTGGGCGGGAGTTTTGGCAGGTCGGTCAGCGGCCCTTCGAAGCTCTCAAGATGCGCTGCTATCTCCTGAAGGGCAATCTCAAGGGTGCGCTGTACCGCGGGTCGGATGCTGTTGATATCGGTCCCAGGGCCGAGAGCATCGATGTTCTTGAGGGCATTGGCGAGATGGGGCTGTGCCAGATCGGGGCGACCTTCCTTACCAAGGAGCAGTCCCAGGTTGTGCAGGGTCCAGAAGCTGGCTGGGTTGCTCTCCAAGCTCGATTCGTATTCCCCGATTGCTTCTGCCGGACGCTTCAATTTTTCGAAGAGGCTGCCCCGCACCTGCCGTACCAGGCTGATGCTTTCCAATCGGTCGGGATGGTTGGCCCACAGGTCAGGCAGGCTCAGGACTCGTTCGGTCCAGCGCAAGCTCCCGCCCCAGTCCCCGCGTGCCTGTTCAAGCTGCGAGAGAGCCATCATTGCGTCTGCGTCGCTGCCTACGAATTGGGTCAAGGCATTGCTCAGAGTAGCGCGTATTTCGCCGGGAGGGGAACGCCGATAGGCGACCTCCAGCATGCCCCTTGCTTGCTGAACAGTCGCATTGTCCTCCAGCAGCAGACGCGCTCCATTGTAGTGAGCCTCGAAACTCTCCGGCATCAGCTCGCAAGCCCGACCAAAGGCGTCGATGGCCGCTGCTCGCTGACCCTGACGCATGAGTACTTCTCCACGCATGCGATGAGCAGGTCCCAGGTTGGGCTCCGAGTGCAGGGCGCGATCAAACCAGTCCAGGGCCCGGGTCAGGTTGCCCTTTGAGTAATCCAGATGTCCTTGCACCAGGAGGACTTGTGGGTCCTGTGGAAAGTCAGAGTTCAATGCAGCAAGCACTTTCTCGGCTTCCACATTGCGCCCTGCGTCGATCAGGCTCATGGCAAGGTGCCGCCGTGTTCGCTTGTCCGGACGTAGGGCTGCGGCTTCCTTGAAGGCACTGGTTGCTTCATTCAGTTTGTTGACCTTCTGCAGGCACTGGCCCAGGTTGAACCAGGATTGGGGGCTGCGCGGATTGAGCCTGGTCCCCTCGCGAAGTTCGGGTTCTGCGTCGGCGAGGTTTCCTGCTGCCATCAAAGCAACGCCCAGTCCCGTGTGCGCTTCGGAGCTTTGGGGTACTGCTTGGATCACTGCGCGGAAGGTCGAAATCGCCGTGTTGAATTCCGGCGCGGGGGAGATCATGGCGGTCAGCAAGTAGCACCATGCCTGGCCCAGATTGCCATCCACCCGTTCCATGGCGCTGACCATGATGCGCGGATCTGGGCGTGGGTTGGCTTGCCGGTCGTTGATGACCCCCAGGAGTTCTTGCAGGCGGTCGCTGACCGGTGCCTCCGGACCAAGTTTGGGATGCTTGTCCCCATAGTCGTGACCCAGAACCAGGGACTGCAGAAAGGCCGCCATTGCTTCATCGCGCAGTGAGTCTTCGACGCTGATGCGGTACTTGGTAAGCAACACCCTGCCGAGGCCCAACCATGCTGCAGGTACATCCGGCGTTTCCAGGGTTGCCTTGCGATGGAATGTCTCGTCGTCGGTGTAGAGGCTGGCGCGTTCATTGCCTATCAAGCCCATGACCAGGGCCAAGAGGGGAGCTGCCAGCAGCAGGTGTTTCGGTCTGACAATCTGAGCTAGCGTAGCCAGGACAATTCCCATCATGGGCAGCACCGCCAGATAGGCGTAGCGGTCGGCGATGGGGAAGGCGCCGGCGTTCTCGGGCAGGATCAAGACCGGGACCACTGCCAGAGGCAGGGCCAGGATTGACGCAATCCACCAGATTGAGCGGCGCTGGATGCCCCACGCAAGCAGGCCTGTGAACAGGGCGAGCCCGATCATGGCCTTGATCCATTCGGGTTCGTTGAAGGCCAGAACCGGCCTGACCATATGGAAGAATGGCAGATTCTGGGGCCAGAAGATCGAGAAGGTCCAGGTTCCAAGCGCTTCTGCTCGGAGTTGCAGGCTGCGGGTGAAGTCGAGACCCAATCCAACCAGGGCTCCACCCAAGCCTCCCGAAGGTGAGTCGAAGACGGACCAACGGAGTAGCCACCAAGTAACCAGGCACGTCAGTACGGGCGTCCAGATACGCAAGATCGATGGGCGCGGTCTTTCCTTGTCCGTTTCGCAACGAAGTAGCAGCCAATCGAGCAGGAGCAGAAGTGGCAGACCCACAAGTGCTTGTTCTTTGGCGATCAATCCGAGGAAAAGGAACGCAGCAGTCAGCAACGGGGTCCCCCGGGAACCGCGCCCACGCCAGCGCACGTGTGAATTCAAGGCCAGCAAGACCATGAGCCCCGCCAGGGGATCGTTGACAGCGGCAATCCAACTGGCGGCTTGTACCTGAAGAGGATGAAACGCGAACAACAGGGCGATCAGAAAACTGGCTGTGTGGTGGCGCAGCAGTGCCGCTAGCAGCCTCCAGGCCGCGCAAAACGCCGCCAGGTGCAGGAGGCCTGAAATCAGGTGATGGCCCCAAGCTTCGCCCCCGCCGATACTTCTTCCCAAAGCCAGGGTGATTACTGTCAGAGGTCGCCAGAATCCGACCTGCCCGGACAAGTGTGGGTCTGTAAACCCCCACAGGGGTTCTCGCCAGACTGTTATCGCCGTGTTCAGATCTCGCACCCAGGGGTTGTCCACCACAAGGGAGATGTCGTCATATACGAAGGACCCGTTCAGGGCGGGCATGAGTACAAGGGCGAGGCCCAGACTCACCATTCCGATCAAGGCTGCGATCCAAGATCGTTCCAACTCTGATCCCGGCATCCGCTGCACCCAGAGGGGCAGCGGGCTGGTTTGTTCTGAGTTTGTAGGGGCCGTCATCGGGGTAACTAGGGCAGTCGCCGGTCCACGATACGCACTGATCGGGCCGATTGAGGTGTTGATCCTGACAGTGGGCCCATTTCTGATGCATAGGCGTGCTCGGCATATACCTGGACCAGCCCGAATCCAGGGAGTTAGGATAGTGCGCTCATGATCTTCTTTCGACGGACCGCCCTTGTTCTGCTCCTGTTGAGCACGGCTGCATGCTGTTGCCTGGGCAGCATTTCCGATGAGCCGCCGCCGGTGGAGGACAAGCTGAGCGGGGATCCCCGCTGGCGGGAAGAGGGCCTGTTCGAGCGCGTGTTGGTTTTGGGTGCGTCGGCTTCGGCGGGGTTCGGATTGAATCAGGATCTGGGCACAGTGACCTCAGCAGCACTGAGTCTGGATAGTTCCAAGGTCTTGACAATAGCCTCCTCCATGTTCTTCATGCGGCCCTTGACCAATGGCCGCACTGCTATGGAGCATGCGCTAGAGTTTGACCCGACCCTTGTGATCGCCCTCGACTTTCCTTTTTGGTTCGCTTATGGGAGCCGACGGGAAGAGCAACGAATGGGATTCCTGATCCGTGGCTTGGATCTCATGGATCGTCTCGATTGCCCGATCATCGTCGGGGGCATTCCCGACATGACCGCGGCTATTGGTTTGATGTTGAGTGCGAGACAGGTTCCAGCGGTCGACACCCAAGAGCAGTTGGACCTCAAAGTCCAGGAGTGGGCCGAAGCTCGGCCTCGCGTGGCTTTCTATGATCTGCGCGGTTCCCAGACCAGACTGGACCAAGGGCCCAGAGAACTCTTCGGGCAACCTTGGCCCCCCGGAGGGGAAGAGATTCTGCAACCGGATCGTCTGCATCCGACCCTTGTGGGCCTTGTGGGCCTATGTCTCGACGCCCTTCTTGAGGTGGGCCTGGGAAATCACATTGAACGTACTCCAATTGAAGTCCTGGCGGCGGCCAAGGAACTACGCAGGAATCGCTAACTCATGGACTGGATCACACAACCTGAAGCCTGGGTCGCTCTGGCGAGCCTGACCGCCCTCGAAATCGTACTTGGGATCGACAATATCGTCTTTATCTCTGTGCTGGCGGCGCGGCTTCCCCCTGAAGATCAGCACCGTGCGCGCATCATTGGACTAGCAATGGCCATGGCCGGACGCATCCTGCTGCTGCTGGCGGTTTCGTGGGTCATGGGTCTCAATCAGCATCTATTTGAGCTCATGGGCCATGACTTTTCCGGCCGCGATCTGATCATGCTGGGTGGTGGACTGTTCTTGCTGACCAAAGGCACCAAGGAGATTCATCACACAATGGAAGGGATTGTTGAGGATGATACGTCTGCGGCGCCCAAGACCATGCGCAGCGTCTTGATCCAGATCTTCGTGCTTGACGTTGTGTTCTCCTTGGATTCGGTCATCACTGCGGTCGGCATGGTGGATCACATCGTCGTGATGATTATCGCGGTGATGATCGCGGTGGGCGTGATGATGTTGGCTGCAAGCAGGGTCGGTGGCTTCATCGAGAAGCACCCCACTGTCAAGATGCTGGCCTTGTCATTCCTGATGCTGGTTGGCGTGACCTTGGTAGCGGACGGTCTTCGCTTCCATGTGCCTCGGGGGTACATCTATTTCGCCATGGGCTTCTCCCTTCTTGTAGAGGTCCTGAACTTGCGCATGGCTCAGCGGCGCAAGGCCAAAGCCAAAGCCAACTTAAACGCCAAGAACTGAGTCGATTGGACGCCTAGGGACAGAAGGGAATCGACAGGGCATCGGAGAAGTCGCTTCCCGCTCCCGCCGGATCCCGGTACCAAAGCTGGAAGTTCCAGGTCTGCCCCGCCTGAATCTGACCTGCCGGATCTGGCGGGGTACTCAGGTCGAGGGCATAGAGCACGTCCCCTGCAGCACTTGCCTGACTCACACCAAGTCGGTAGAAGGGTCCTCCTACGCACAGCGTTCCACCAGCAACCTGTGCGCTGGTCTGGTTCTGACCGTAGAAGAATATACTGAATTGGCTTGCTGCGACGCCTCTGGCGGTGAGCACCAGATCGTTGGCCTGTACGCTTTTGGAGCCGTTGACTCCAAGCACTGCACCATCACCGGAACTGTTGGCGGTGGTGGGGCAGTAGTTGCTGACCGCTGAGCAGGACAGGGTAATGGGCCATGCGTTCGACAGGGCCTCAAAGCCAGACAGGGTGTTGCGCACCAGCACATCACCGCTACCCGCGTCAGGAGGGGGCACGACAGTAATGCTGGTACCGTCTGAGTTGACTCCGGTGACTTTAGGGAAAGTGCCCCAAGAACTGGGCCCTTTGCTGGAGAACCAGACTTCGTTGCCTGTGCCGCTGAAGCCTGAACCGATCAAATGCACACGCAAGCCATCGAAGGACGCGCTGGTGATGATGGGCTTGCTTGTGCTCGCAGGTCCGTAGATTGCTTGCACGCCCTGGCGGTCATCGAGGGTCAAAGACCGCCAACTGGTGGTGCCTGCCGTCATGGACGAGAACATGGTGCTGAAGATCTGGGTCGAGTGGCCTAGACCAAGTGCGTGCCCCATTTCATGGGTTGCGGCAGACTGCAGGTCGTAGGTATTCGGGCTGATCGATCCAGGACCGTCATCCCAATTCCAATTCTCGTAGTAGCGAATGCGCCAGCCGCCATTGGCGAACTCAGTAAAGGCTAGGAGTCCGGTGTCGCTGGCGTGCAGCACGGAGTGGGTATTGCCCCAGATTGGCCCGGGGCTCGTGGCCAGACCCTGGTAGCTGAAATCAAAATTCGCGCCACCGCTGCCGATACCATCGAACTGGGCTGGGTCGCCGGACCCATCACCGTGCAGGGTGCTGCCCCATTCGGCTCCGGCCTTCCAAATAGCCATGGTTGCTCCCAGGGCACCTGGAAAGTTCGCGTGGGGAGTAGTGTTGTCGTTGGCGGTGACGTCTTCGAAGTCATTGAAGACGCGGAAGTCACGAGTCCCGAAATCGAGGTTGTGACCCAGTAGGGTATAGCTGTCGCCGCCCGGCACCAGAGCCAGAGCCAGGATGGAGCCGATCAGAACCAAGGGGGGGATTGTGCGTACTCGCATCTTGGTGGAGAATCAGAAGTTGCGGTTTTTGTTCTTACGCTTTTGGGCTTTGCGCTCTTGTTTGACTCGATCGAGTTCCTTGACATTCTTGCGCAGGACCAGGAGGCGCTGGTTGAGTTCCACTGCGTAGCCTTTGCCGCGCCCAAGTACGATGGCTCGGCCGCGCTTGTCTTCAAAGGTGCGAAACAGACCCCCATGGGAGGTATAGAGCGCGTTGCCGCTGAAGCCGCCCCCGAGATCATCGCAAACCTTCCAAAAGGCTACTATCCGACTGCCGATGCGCTGATCCTCGGCGCTGGGTGCTTCCGAGTTCCAGACGCCTGTGTCTTCATCAACAAAACCTCCGGGGAAGCTGACCTCGATCGTTTGCGATTGGCCGGAGATCAGGTTTTCACCTTCAATGGTCAAAGTGGTGAAGAACATGTCCACGCCGTCTTTGGTTTCTGGCAGGTGGGTTACATGACTGGCTGTGATTGTGCCATGTACAGCACCGTCGGTGCGCTCGACCATCTGTTCCAGGGTGAGACGCAGAATCTGACCCGTGAGGAGTGGTGTAAGCGCCATCAGGAGCAAGGCTGCGTAGGGAAGAATCTTGTATGCAGGCTTCATCGGTTCACCATTGTGATCTTGATTGCGGATGCAGCGGGAGCAGCCGCAAAGGCTTACCCATCTAGCATACCCCTCTGAGGAGCATGCGGGAGGGTCAAGTGGTTACTTGTCTCAGTCCCCATCAGGGCCTTCCTGTGCCCCTAGGAGGCCCTTAGCAGCCTCCCGCAGTGACTCCAGGCGTGGGTCAGATGTCTCGAATCCCTGTAGATGTTTCAGGGCTGATTGAGGATCCAGGGATTCAATGTCCGCCGCAGCCAAGGCGAGTTCCAATTCCAAGGGCCTGCCCCAAGCTGTGCTTATGGGCGCCAGGTACTCTTGAATCGCCTCGACTCTGCGTTTTTCAACCAGTACCCGCGCAATACCAAAGACTGTCTCTTCAACGAAGCGCCCATTTGCTCCCGCCCGCACAGTTGCCGTCAAGTCGGTCATCTGCTTGTTGTTGATTTCGAAGGCTTCGGCTCGGGATTCGAAAGGGCTGGAGGGTTTCTGGGCTCGCAGGATGGTAGCCAGTGCGCGCAGGAAATCAGCACGGGGCTGGATGGCATCGCTTGTCTCTTCTCCAGCAGCGCAGCGTTCCAGCAGGAGTGCTCGATAGAGATTTGGCCAGGCTGCAGGACGCTTGCTCAAACGCTCCAAAGCGATCGGCTTCTGTGTGACGGGTCCTGGGGTGAACCAATCCTCATCTCGGTCAGCACCCGCAAGCTGTACGCCAACACAGAGGTCAAATACCCCATCCGCCACCAGCAAGATGCGCTTAGGCAAGCGCATGCGCGCCACTGCCGCGCCCCCGTCGAGCCATGCCATCACCCGGGTTCTTGGGGGCAAGTCGGTCAGAAGTGGAAGATTGGGTGTGCGTTCGGGAATTGCGGGCACGAGGACCAGGTCATAGGCACCGTCCTGAAGGCGTTTCCAGGCGTCGCCGGGTGCCAAGATCTCTCCGGAAATCCGACCAGCTGGGGCCTGTTCAAAAAGTTCCTTTTCCAGACGGGGCATGGCCTCGTAAAAGAAGGCCGTCCTGTCGGCGTGATCAAAGCCCAGGTCAATCAAACCCAGAGACCTGGGAAGGTCAAGTTGTCCCACAAGCAAGGCGCTTGGAGTTTCGGCTGCGAAGGTAAGGTCCTTTGCGCTGCGGGCCAGGATCTTGGCATCGATGTCTGCGCGCACATTGGCGCCGGTCAGGGCACGTTGGTCAAGGGTTACTCGTGGGTTGCCTTCATGGCCGGGGGTCAAGGCGATCTCACCCACGCTGTGTTCCACCACCCACTCGGGTTGTGTGGCGAAACGCACCCACGCTTTGAGCACTGGCGCGGGTCCTGGGGCAAACCACCAGAGGGCAATGCCTCCGCAGACTGCGGCCAGAATGGTCGAGTTCTGGGGTCTCCAGATTGCTCCCACCAGGGCCATGCAAGTGCCGCCAGCCACCGCGATGGTTGGCCAACTGGAAGCAAAGGCAGCATCCGGGCGGGTGCAGGCCTGGGAAATCAACGGTTCGATAGCGATGCCTATTCCAGCGCCTGCCAGCAGCGCCAGGAACATGCGCCCTTGATGTGCAAGATGCAGCAAGGATCCCGAGAGCAGGGCCAGAGGTCCCAGGGCCACAACGGTGATCAGGAGGTCGAAAGCCCATGTTCCTGCGTCCGCCACATCTAGTCCCACCAAGCCCACGACTTCACGTAGACCCGAGGGCCGTGTGAGGCTGGCGGTGGAACGCAGGCTCAACGCGCAGACCAAACCACCGAGGCACAGACAGATCAGCAGGCGCGATGCTTCTCGTTCTCCCTCTTGCTTGCCGAGCCAAGACCCCAGCACCCACAGGGATAGGGTTGTGAGTCCAAGAAACGTGACCACCATTATCGCCTGGTCTGCTCCATCGGACGGCAACATGCGTGTGATAGGTGTGGCGATCGCAGTTAGGGCGAGGCCAAGGCCAATCCCTCCCAGGGCAACAGGCAAGGTCTCTCCAAGTGTCGGCAGGGGGTCCGGCTGTTCTCTTGCGGCAGGGGCCTGGCTCCGTCCCTTGAGAATCAAGAGGGGCAGGATCGCAAGCAAGATCCACGGTCCCGGTCCAGATGCACTGGCCGCGCTGATGGGTTGCATCAAGCCGCAGGCTGCGACGCCCAGGGTCAAACCACCCATCCAAGGCAGCGCTCCGCGCGGTCCCGCGAACATTCTGGGGACTACTGCCATGGCGAGCCCGATAATTGTCAGGGCTGCTGCTACCAGGGTGTGGGTGCGCAGGGGGTTGTCCGCCGGTATTTCGAACAGGTGGGTTCCTTCAGACCAGCCAAGGCCCCAGAGCAACCAAGCGGACAGGAATCCAAGCAGAAACAGCACAGCGCCGAGGGTAGGGGGCTGGCAGGCCAATATCGACCTCGAGGTTTAGATTGATGGCATGGGCCGAGGTCCTTGGCGCGCTCCAGGGCTAGGATGGTCAGGGTGAGCGGCACTTCGATTCAAACCGACCCGCGCCTTGGGTCGATCTTGCTTCACTGGTATGACCAGCATGCCCGGGACCTACCATGGCGCCGTACCCGAGATCCCTACGGGATTTGGATCAGCGAGGTCATGTTGCAGCAGACCCGGGTGGAGGTGGTGCAGGAGCGTTGGAAACGGTTCTTGACGCGCTTTCCCGATGTGTCCGCCCTGGCGCGGGCAGCGGAAGAAGAGGTCGTGGTTGAGTGGGCCGGGCTAGGGTATTACCGTCGCGCCCGGGCGATTCACAGGGCTGCTTGCTTGATTGTGGACCAGCATGCAGGGGTTTTCCCAACAGACCTCAGGGATGTGTTGGATCTGCCAGGGATTGGTGCATATACCGCTGGTGCTATCACCTCGATAGCTTTCGATCAGCAAGAGGCATTGGTTGACGGAAATGTTGAGCGGGTATTCGCGCGGTTGTTTCAGTTGGATGAAGTCAGCTCCAGTGCGTCTTTGAAGCGCCGGTCCTGGGACCTGGCTCGCTCATTGGTGCCGAAGCGCCGGCCCGGTGATTGGAATCAAGCGCTGATGGAATTGGGCGCAACAGTTTGTACGCCCAGCGCGCCTGATTGTGGAGCCTGCCCTGTACGAGAGATCTGCGCTTGCGATGGGATCAAGACAGCACTCACATTCCCACGGCCAAAGGTGCGGCCCGAGGTCATAAGGCTTCAGGTTGAGTGTCTCTTGATTTGCCGTGGGGAGGAGGTGCTCTTGGTGCGGCGCGCGGAAGGGGGACGCATGGGGGGCCTCTATGAGTTGCCTACTCGCGAGATTGAGTGGGACAGTGCCGTGCCGCCGGGGATTTTTGCTCCAGAATGGCCCGCGGGACTTGAGCAGGCGCGAGGGAAGGCTCTCGCCCGGGTTTCGCACACGATTACACGGCACCGCATACAGGCCACGATTCGCCGTGGAATCGGCCCCAGGCAGTCAAACCCGGGGGTTTGGGCCGGGCCTGAAGAGTGGTCCCGGCTGGGTTTGACTGGTATGACTGCCAAGGCCCTTTCGAAGTCTGGCTGCGAGATCGTTACCCTTCCGGCGGACAACTGACCATGAGCGCGGACCAGATGAGTACAGAGCAGGCAGGGTTGACGGCCGAGGGTGTGACCCTGGTCGTGCCCGTTTATGACGAAGAGGATGGAATCGAGGGGGTAGTGCGGCGGCTCTCGGCACTCGAACTGGGTGCCCCCCTGGAGTTGTTGGTAGTCGATGATGGTTCTACTGACGGGACTCGCGCCAAGCTGTCGCAATTGGAACGGGAGGTTGCTTGTCTGCGCGTAATAGAACACGGATACAACCGGGGTTATGGAGCTGCTCTGAAGACCGGTTTCCGTGAGGCAGCCTATGGAGTCGTGGTGATCACTGATGCGGATGCGACCTATCCCGAGGACCGCATTCGTGATCTGCTTGACTGCGTAGACCGGGGAGCTGAGATGGCCGTGGGAGCGCGCACCGGCGAATCGGTGCACATTCCTTTGGTGCGTCGTCCAGCGAAATGGGTCCTACGCAAGTTGGCCAGCTATCTGGCTGGAGTGCACATTCCTGATTTGAATTCTGGCTTGCGTGCTTTTCGCCGAGAGCTGGTGGAAACGTACGTGGGTATTCTTCCCGATGGGTTCAGCTTTACAACCACCATTACCCTCGCGTCCCTGACCAATCACCACAAGGTCGAGTATGTCACCATCGACTATGCCCATCGTAGCGGCAGCTCGAAGATCAGGCCAATTCAGGACACGCTGCGCTTCACCTCCTTGATTATTCGTACGGTGTTGTACTTCAATCCGCTCAGGGTCTTCTATCCGCTCTTTGCATGTCTGTCCCTGCTCTTGGGGGCGAGTTTCTACTACGACGTTTTCCTGGTGGAAGGCGCGCCAAACCTGAGCGATAAGACGGTGGTCTTGTTCCTGGCAAGTGTGCAGGTGCTTACCCTGGGGTTGGTGGCGGATTTGATCGATAAGAAAGCGCGGCTGCGCTAGGGCTCTATTGGCCTAGCTTAGTTGGCCCTTGCCCCCGTTTTCAGGCTAGAGTTGAGGCATGGAACCTATCAGCCGGTTTGTCGTACTGCTCAGCTTCTTGGTCCTCATGGGGGCTGCTTTTTCTCAAGACCAAGATCCTGGGTCGGCGCTTGATGAACTCAAGCGCTTGCGGGATGACGCTGAAGCGGAGTTGGTCTGGAAGGTGGTGGAAGGCGGCGACCGTGCTGCAGCGGAAGGTCTGGTAGAAGCCTACGGGCTGATGGCCAGCACCTGGATGAGGCGTGAGATTATTCGGGCACTGCCACGATTTGACGGCAAGACAGGCGCAGAGAAACCCGCCTTGGATCATCTTTTCAGTGTGGCACAGACTTCCTAAGATCGCATCCTGCGCGAGGAGGCCTTGCAGGGTCTGGCTGCGGCAAGCAATCTGGGGAAGGGTTACCTTGCGCGCATCGTCCAGTCCCCCTCTGCGGACATGGTGCGTATACGGGCCTTGGAGATGCACACCCGGGTCTCGGACAAGTCTGATCATGCCTGGTACCTGGCTTTCTATGAGGACCGGGGCGGGGCGGCTGACCAAAAGCCTAAGAAGCCAAAGCGCAGCCGGCGTTCAAAGAAGAAAGAAGACGAGGACCCTCCTCAATTGGTGGTTCACCGTCTGTCTCAGATTCGTGCCTTGAGCTTTGAGATGATCGCCTCCACTTTGAAGGAACGAGATATCCTTAGCGCTTTTGAGACTGAGCCCGCCATGGAAGTGCGTTCCGCCATGCTGCGCGATCTTGAGCGGCGTGGAAACAAGGACCTGGGCAGACTCGCCCGGGACCTGGTGGAGGCCGTTGCTCTGCGGGGAGACATGCGGGCGGAAGCTGCTGCGATTCTATCTCGTTCCGAGGGTGCTCGCGTGGCGGACCTGTTCATCGACCTCGGTCGCAAGCAGGCTGTGACTCCTGTAGTACTGCGCATTGCCATGGCCAAGTTGTTGGCGGATATGGATGATCCCAAGGTGGACAAGAAGACCGCCAAGATGCTTGGTCGCGGAAAGCCCCATGAAAAGCGTTTTGCTCTGATTGCAACCCGCGGCACCAAGGACGAAAAGGTGCTCAAGAAGATCGCTCGGGGTTTGACTGACAGGGATCCCAGTGTGGTTGTCTTGACTCTGGAGATCCTCGGCGAAGCCAAATACGAGGATGGGATCAAGGCTATGGAGAAAGTCCTCGACAAGGGCAAGACAGAGCTTGTGTTGACCGCTGCCATGAAGGCTCTTAGCCAGATTCGAGGCCGGGACGATGATTGGAGCGCGCGCCTTGAGGCGTTTGCCCGAGGCGAGCATCGCTTGCTGCGTAATGCTTCGATTCGTGCTCTAGGAGAGGGGCGCAAGTTGCTCGATCTGTTCACGGACACTTTGGAACACCCGGACTGGTCAACTCGTTTGGCTACTCTGAATGCTCTTGAATTGGTGCGCACAGCCCCTGTAGTGGGCATCATCGTCGAGCGTATGGGTCAGGAAGATGGTCGCATGCTGCGGGAGTGTGCTGCCTCCCTCTGGCGTTTGACCGGCGAGCCTTATCGCTTGCGCACCAAAGCCTGGAAGGGGTGGTACGACGACAACAAGGATTCAATCGAGATAGTCAGCTCTGCGAAACTGGCGCGACTCGAAGAGGATGAAGAAACCCGTCGTCTCAAGGAAACCTCGCGTGTCGAGTTCTTTGGTATTCGCATCGAATCCAAGAGCGTGATTTTTATTCTGGACATTTCCGGCTCCATGCTTGAGCAGCTGCGTAGCCGCTATGTGGGCAAGAAAGGTGAGCCACGTATTGATCGGGCCAAGAGCGAGCTGATCAAGGCCATCGAGAGCCTTGAAGAGGGCGCGCTATTCAATGTGGTGGCTTTCAATGGCGGTGTGCTGCCTTGGAAAGAGGGCCTCTCTGCGGCTACAGGGTCTACCCGTGCGGAGTGCGGCGAGTGGATCAACAAGCTCGGTGCCCTTGGGGGCACCAACCTCTTTGATTCTCTTGAGCTCGCCTTCCAGGACGAGGATGTTGACACGATCATGATCCTCTCTGATGGCGAACCGACCGCTGGTCGGATGACCGAGTCCAGTGGAATCCGGCGAGAGGTGATGGACTGGAACAAGGACCGCGAAATTCGCATTCATACGGTGGCCATGGGCGGCTCTCTCAAGATCCTGGAGTGGTTGGCTGAGGATTCCGATGGAGAACATGCGCGCCACGACTGATTCTCCTGAGTAGGAGGGACCAGGATTCCGTTCAGCCCTTCCATGGGGCCGCGCGCCTCGGCAGACTCTCCTTCTCTTGGCACCCACTCTTCGATTCCTGATTTCGATTGCTCTGGCGGGCGGGCTTCTGATCTTGCTGCTGGTCTGGTCGGACTTGTCTCTCGCCGGGGTCTGGGAGAGCCTGGAAAGATTGGGCTGGGGAGTTTGGCTAGGGACCCTGGCTCTTCAGGCGACTCTGTATCTGCTGCGCGCCCTGCGCCTGCGCACTTTGCTCAGTCCAGATTTGCCGAGGCCTGTTGGAGGCTTGCTGGCGGTTTCCGTGGTTCACACCCTGATGGCCTACCTACTTCCTGCACGCTTGGGCGAGGCTAGCTTGCCCCTCTACCTTGCGCGCAGTCTTGGCCGTTCCAAGTCCGAGGGCGCTGCGGTTCTGCTCCTTGTCCGCTTGCTCGACTTTGCCTGCTTGGTTGGCACCATGGCGGTGGTCTGTTTCTTGCTCGGGGCCAACGCAAAATACCCCGAGTTGACTTGGTTGACCCCTTTGGGCCTGGCGCTCGTGGTTCCAACTGTGTTGTTTGCCCTCTTGATTGTGCGCAGTAGCCTGTTGGTCGAATTATTGACCGGCCTGCTCTCGATCCTTCGTTTGCAGCGGTGGCCAATGGGGCAGCGTGTGCTGAACTTCTCTCAACGGGTGGGCGAGGATGTGAGTCGAAGGGACGGCAGAAGGCTCTTGATGGGGGCTGTCTGGACCTTGCCCCTGTGGTTGGGGATCTTCAGCTTCTGGGGCTTGCTGGCTGTGCATACCGGTCTTGTGGACTTGGGTCTCTTGGAGGCAACTTTCGGGTCTTCATTGACGGTGCTCTCGACCTTGATTCCCCTCAATGCCTTCGCGGGGGTCGGCTTTCAGGATGCGGGCTTTGCTTTTGGGTTTGGCGTGCTCGGGGTAGATCCAACCCTGGCCGCATCCAGTGCTGTTGCCACCCATCTGGTCTACAGCGTAAACCTGTTGCTCTTCGGCGTTCTTGGGCAGGTATTCATGCCCAAGGCCACGGAACTCAAGTCGACTTGAGCGCCATGGGAATGGCCTCGGCCACTCGCTGCCCAACACATTCCGCGCCCTTGGGCGTGAAATGGAAAGAGTCATAGAAGTGATCGAAATCCAGGGGCAGGTCGTCTATCAATCCAACCTCGGTCAGCCCGAGCTCATGGGCGACGCGTGTCTGCACGGAGTCGAGTGTTCTCAGCAGCTGGTGTGCGACCGGGAGGGTGTAGTAGCTGTCCAGCTCGCCTTCGTATGGTCTCCCTCGGCCGAAATTCCACAGTCGCCGTTTTTCCTCTTCGGTGAATTCTCGTTCCAACCAGGGCTGGCGTACGATCATCACCTGTGCGCCGTGTTTGTGGGCAGCATCGATCATGCGCCGCAAGTTGCGCTCAAAACACTCGACCATGGGCGCGGGATCAGGGACATGGTCAATCCAATGGGTGGCATTGGCACGCATGGCGCGATTGCGCGCGATAGTTCGGCCCACACTCTCACGGTGTTCTACCGGATGGAAGAAACGGCGTGTCAGACGTATGGCCAGTCGACGTAGCGCGCAATCCTTGATCGACCATCGGTACTGCGTTTCGGGATTCTGCTGAAAGAGGAAATCAAGGGGCAGATTTTCGTCCTCAACCAGTGCTGGTGTGTCCTTTTCGAGCCAAGAAACCACATCCGCTGCCCCCACGAAGGTGATCACAAGGTCGAGCTTGGGGTACCGCGGCAGGCATTTTTCCAATACCTTTGCAAGTGATGCGCAGGTCAAGAGCGAGCGCGAAATGTTGCCCACATGAACCGTGTCTCGATAGTTTTTGGTCAAGCTGCGCTCAGCGACCGCGGGCCAGGCGTGTGATTGATCCAGTAGGTAACACTCCGCCCCGCTACCTCCGGCCACCAGAATCCTCAATGCATCGGTTTCCTGGGTGGGCGGTTCGGATCCTCGTTCGCCCCGGGAGTTGATTTCCAATCGAGTCGGGGAAGGCAGGTCCGGCAAGACTTCCTGGTCCAACTGAAAGCGCTGGCGCATGTAGGGTACAAAAGGAAAGTAGCCGCCACGCGCCAGCCATATTCGGGCGATCATCTCGGCAACAGGTGCCGTGAGGACCAGTACCCCTACCAGTATCAGTACATCGTCCATCATGTTCCGTTCCTCCGTCTGCGATCACGCAGGATCTGCAACGGATCCACATGGGGATCTTCACGCCAGACAAAGAAGAGGGCCGAAAGCGTCTGGGCTGCCACAAAGGCCAGGCCCACAGTGAACAGAGGCCAGAATCCACTCGCCCCTGGCCCCAGCTTGACCAGCAGCAGCAATCCCAATCCAGGTAAGAGTCCAGGCCCTACTCGTCCGAGTGAATAAGCAGTCCATTCCATGGGTCGCACTTGGAGGGTCCTGCCCGCTCCAGCGATGAAGAACAGCGAGAAGATCACATTTGGAATCGCCGTTCCGAGAGCTACACCCCAGATTCCGTGAGTACGCACAAGAATCAGGGATAGGGCCAGGTTTCCAATGCCCATAGCGAGCAACCCCAATGCCGGACCACGGGGATTGCCCGAGCCAAGCAGAATCGGCAAAGCGACTCCACGTACGGGCAGGAACAACAGGAATGATGCCATCAGTACCTGTAGTAGGGGTCCTGCCGCCGGATCGTATTCATCTCCCAACCACCAGTCGAGAAACTCCGGCCCAAAAACTAGCAGATATGAGCCCAAGGTAAGGACTATGAACACTGCCACTTTGGACCACTTGAACAACAAGTCTCGCAACTCGTTCTCTTCATTGCGCGCGCGCATGGCTGCCGCTGCTGGCATGACCACCATGCCAATCGCAAGCAATAGATTGATCAGCGGATCGAACACCTTGTTCGCCATGCCATAGACCGCTACATCTTTGGGCAGCATGTGGGCTGCGACCACCAGTGCATCTACCTTGAATGCCAGCAGAGCGCCCATGTTCAGCAAGAAGGCAAAGATCCCAAAGGACAGCAGCTTGCGAGCCTGGTCCATGGAAAGGGCCGAGGGCCGGAAGTGCATTCCTTTATGGCGCTTGCGAGAGACCATCAAGGCTGTGGTGAACTCAAAGACTGCTACTGCTACTTGTACCAGTGCCAGAGTGCGCAGGGATGTGTCCCAGGTCAAAGCTCCAATGGTCAAGCCGAGGCGCAACAACATGCCCGCTCCCATGATCAAGTTGCGGGGCACAAAGTCCTGAAAGGCCTCAAAGACTGCATAGGGCAGGCGCAAGCAGAACCCTGCCGCAAGGTTGATCAGAACGATGGCAAGGGCCGTGCGCGTGTCCAGGATCGCAGCCCCATCCAGGGACCAGCGCTCGCTCTCAAGCAGTCGGTCCTCAAAGCCCCACCACATGAAACCGCCAGCCGTCAGGGCTGCGCCTGCCAGGATCAAGGTCAGAGTCAGGCTTTGACCCAGGGCCTCTTTGGCTCCGCGCTTATCATCGCACCCGATCGCCCTGCTGATCGCGCGCACAGTAGCCACGGGAACCCCCAGAATCATCAACTGCAGGGGTCCAGCTGCCGCGATGACTGCCTCCCAAATACCAAAGGTCTCCTGGCCAAACACGTTCAAGGTGAAGCGCGCCAGGATCATGAAGACCAGGATCTGGAGGACATTGAGGGCCCAGTTGGAGGAAATGTTCTTGAGCACAGGTCTTGTCAATATCGGTTGTGGAAAGGGCCAGATCCCCTCTCACATGGGGGGAAATCAGCGTCCGAGTGCTTCTCCGAGGGGGCCGCTCTTCATCTTGATCGCCCGCCAGAGGTGGTCGTACCCTGCATTGTTCAGGTGCAAGGGGTCGCTGCTGAGGTTCGGGTCGAGGGAGCCATCGGCCAGAGTCAATGGGCTGGTATCGACCGTGATGAAAGGGATGCTGCGGATACGGCAGAGTTCACCCAGGTTGGCGTTTGCTTCTTTCAGGGCCTCAACCCGTGATTTCTCCATGCTCACCTCGGGCAGCAGAGCCAGAACGGCGATGGGCGCGGAGGGCCAGAGGAGAGTCGCTCGATCGATGATGCTGGCCCCCAGGTCTCGGATCTGTTCTGGGCTGGCACCTCCAAAGCGATGATCGATGGAGGTCATGTAGAGCACAATACCGCCGGGTTGCGGTGGAATGCCGATGCTCAGGCGTTCGAGCAACTCGCGCCCGGATTCAAAGGCGACGCCCCGGTTGACGGTTGAGTCCGTCGGTGCGAGTCGCCCAAGGGGCATGCGTTCGATGGTTGAGGACCCAAAAAACACAACTGGGTGGTCTCCAACGATGGTTTCTCCGCGAAAAAGGTCCAAACGTTGTTGGCGGTGTTCCGCTTGGCGGCGGGTCTCTCGAACCTGATGGGGCTCGAAGAGATTACGCAGCCGCCAGCCTCCAGGTACCCAGCCAGCCCAGGCGAGGCCCATGTAGCAGACTCCCATGAGGGTCAGGATCGAGGCTGCTCGGCGGAAAGGCATGGCCGTCCCAAGCGTGACGCCTGGCGTAGGCAAGGGCAAGGGCGCGAGAGGGGGAATATCAGGGTGGCGACCCCTCTGAGAGCTCCCAGAATGCCTATCAGGCAAATTGCAACATCCAACCCCTTGACGGATCAGGAGGTGATGTCTTGACTATATCGTGGTCCTCTCATCCCAAATGTGATTGCCTGCCACTGGCTGCCTGTCCTAATCAAGGTTGGCCCGTTCGACCCAACCATGTTGACTCACGCCTCCCGCTTGGAGCACGAGGAGAAGTACCTCTTGCCTGCCGCTCGTAGTCAGACCGCTCTCGGTTTGCTGCGGCGGGGACTTCGTGAAGATTCCGATTACCCTCGTGGAAGGATCCACAGCGTTTACTTCGACACACCTGACTGGAAGCATCTCGAAGAGAAGTCCGCTGGCAACAGGCACAAGACCAAGCTGCGTGTGCGCTGGTATGGTCAGATCGGAAGCAGCAGACCGTCGGGCGGCTGCTTTGTTGAGGTCAAGGTGCGGCTCGGATCGGCCCGTAGCAAGCTCCGTCTGTCCGCCGCTCCCGAAGCAGCGATCCTAGCTGGGGCACCCCTTCAGGATCCGGTTTTTGGCGATTTGAAGGCGTTACTTGGGGAGTTGGGTATTCCTGCCTCTGGTACCCTGCGACCTGTCTTCGAAGTGGTCTACGACCGGTACAGGTTTGTAGATCCTATCAACCTTGATCGCATCAGCCTCGACACGAAGATCCTGATTTCGCGCACGAATACGCTGGTGTGCCACGGGCGAACGGGTGTTCCCCTCAATAACGCGGTAGTGGAGGTCAAGGGTCCTGGTGGCCGGCTACCCCGCATCTTGGAGCGTGATCGGCGTTTGAACTTGCGGCGTTCCTCTTTTTCGAAATACGAGGCCTGTTACATGGCCGCGATCAATAACGCACAGTGCACTTGACTATGGAAGAACTCATCAAGCAACTGACAGACTTTGGAGAGCGGGGGTTGGCTCAGACGGGACTACCCGTTCTCGCCCTCGCCATGGCTGTTTCTCTGGTTTCATCGTTGTTCATCGCTCACCTCTATCGGGTCTTCTATCAGTCCCGAGCGATTGGCAGTGGAGTGCAGAAGTCATTTCCCATGCTGGGTCCCTCGATCACAGCGGTCTTTATCACTATCCAATTTTCACTGCCCCTATCTTTGGGGTTGCTTGGCGCACTCTCCATTGTCCGGTTTCGAACGCCAATCAAGGAGCCCGAAGAAATTGCCTTCATCATGCTGGTAGTGGCCGCGTCCTTGTGCTGTGCGACTTTGAACATGCTCTTCTTGGTGATTATCTTGGCCACGGCGACAGTGGCTTTGATCCTGACCCAACGTTTTGACAAGAGCGCTCGACGCCTCTCTGCGGGTTTGGTTGTGGTACGTGTGTCTCGGGGGGAGGGCGCTGCAGCTGTGTTGGCTTACCTAAATGAGCAAATCACGAGGGGCTCTGTCGACAGCATGGTTGAGGAAGGCGACCAGGTAGTGATTTCCTATGGTTTTGTTTCTATTCCTGAAAGCGCAGTACCGGAATTGCGTCAGGGTCTTCATGAGGTGGCCGCAGACGCCGAGGTGAACCTCTACTTTGATCAGGGAGCTACCCTCTAGAGCTAATGAAGTCGCCGCGAACAGCGCTTCTGCTCGGGCTTCTGGCCATAGTCCTGAATGCTCTTGATGGGACCAGCGTGGTCCATGCAGGCAAGCGTGTCTTGAGCCGAAGTAGTGTGCGTGCGGACCTGCTTGATGGGGGCACACTCGGAAAGAGCCTACGCAAGATGAATCTCGTGGGTACGGCGGCCCCCGACTTTGAGTGGGCCTGGGGTCTCAAGAACCGCGATCCACGGCTTGAGGTTCTCTCCGGCGATCAACCCAGTACTCCTGAGGCCTTGCTGGTTGGCGAACAGCTGCTGGATGGGTCGGCGTCAATGCTGGCTATTTCCCTGGCGATCGCGCCAGAGCATCTAGAAGATCCCGATCGCGGCATCCTGGCCAATGCTGATGTGAGACTGGAGAGGCCAGGCTCCGTTGCTTTGTTCCGAGGCCAGGAACTTTTGTTGCATACTCGCTGTGGAATTTCTTTGCACGGTCACGCCTTCAAATATGAGCGGGGTTGGGCCAGCTTCAAAGTCTTTCTGCGTGATGAACTCGGTCTGGCTCAACTTCCGCAGGGCGTAATCCAGAGCCCCCTTTCGAGTCCGGTCGACCGTTTCCTGGTGAGAGGTGCGTCCTTCACATCCTCAAACCTCTCATTCGAGGTAGCCAACAGGATCGGAAGCCCAGCTCCTGGAATGGAGCTCTGCCGTTTGATTCTCAATGGTGAAGATCAGGGGCTCATGTCCTTGACCGAACACTTGACCAGACGCTCCATGGGCCGACGCTTGGGGCACGACGACTTTGATTTCTATCGTGCCCGAGGGGCTCATACAGTTCGAGATATCCAGGCTGAAGAGGCTTTGGAAGAATGGGCCCGGGAGCTCACGCCCTCAGAGTTCACCACCCAGATTGTGGGTGACCTTATCGACCTGGACAACCTTGCGCGCCATCTCTTTGCGATCATGTGGTGTGGCGTAGATGATTGGGCTCAGGGTGCACGCGTTCGAGATCGTCGTGTTGATCACCCTCGCTGGTCTTGGGTGCATTGGGACATGGATCGAGCCTTCAATCGGTCCTTTCCCGGCCAGGTTATTCGACCCTGGCAAAAGGCCGGTATGGACCTCGTTCTGGGTGTTCGTGAGGTTGAACAAGAGGGTGATAGGCCAAGGACCTTCATTGATCAGCAACATAGTCTTAGAGCCCTCTTGTTCAAGGGCATGATGGCCAACGACCAGGCCTTTCGGGATCTCTTCTTGCGGATTGCGGCCACGAGCATGAATCACCTGATTACTGAAGAGTGGATGGAGCCATTGATCTTGGAGCTTGGAGAGGGGCTTGAGGGCAAGGAGCATGGTAGGGCTATTGGGCCAGCCCGGTCCTTCATGAAACACCGCAGTCACTGGATGCGGGATGACATCTGTGCCCTGATGGGGCTTGGCCCGCAGGTTCGTATTCGCCTTCGAGCTCCCATGGGAACACAGTTGGAAGTGGATGGTCATCAGGTGGGGGCCCGGTACACGGGTTGGTATTTCCCTGGTCAGATGGTCCGCGTGACCTCTTTGGAGTCAATTCGTTGGATGGTTGATGGGGTGAGCTCTCGTGGCACTGAGATCGAGGTCGAGGCACAAGGGGATATGCTCATCTTCGCGCGGCCTTAGGTCTAGGATCGACGCTTCTCCGCGCTAGACTGGGGCACCTTCATGGCCCAGAGCAACGCACAGGCCCAGATCGAGCTGCACAAGGAGCTAGCACCGCGCTACGCCTTTCGCTATTCGTTTCCTTTCTCCCGGCGCTTCCAGCAGGATTGGCACGCGGAGATGATCTCTCATGTGCCCTCCGGCGCCCAGCGCATTTTGGACCTGGGATGTGGCACGGGTTTTTTCCTGGCCGAGTTGGAGGCTCAGCATCCTGGAGCGGTTGGCCTTGATATCTCCCATGCCATGTTGAGGGTCTCGGACCAGTATGTGCCTGGTGTTCGGCTGGTGACTGGTGATGCGGAGAAGCTGCCCTTTCAGCCGGCCGCCTTCGATGTGGTTTTTTGCAAGGGCAGTCTTCATCACGTGCGCGATCATGTTGGGTTCTTGACCCATTGCAAGAATGGGTTGGGAGGTCAAGGGGTCTTGATCATGAGCGAACCCTGCAATGACAATCCCTTCATCCGTTGGGCCAGGGCTCTGATGTATCGCAAGTCCCCGCATTTTGATGTTGGGGATCAGGGGTTCACTCGCAGTGGGATCATCAACCTCTGCGAACAGGCAGGTTTTGAGGTGGTGCTGGCCAAGAAGTATGGCATTTTTGCATATGTCTTTGCGGGTTTCCCAGACCACGTGGGGATTCTGCGCTACCTGCCAGGAAACGATCTCTTGACGCGCTTCTTTCTGGCACTTGATCGGGTGCTATGTGCGTTGCCGGGGTTCTCCTTGCTGGGGTTCCATATTGTGATCGTAGCTCGACCGCGTTAGGGCTTCCTGAGGACAGAGGGGTCAGGACCTGACTGCACGCCATCTGAGTCGGACAGCCAGGGTCTTTTGCATGGCCTTTGTGGCGATTCAAGAACTGTCGCGGTGACCTTCCACGCCGGTGCACTCGATCCCGTTGCGCTTGAGCAGGGCTGTCGTGACTCCAGGTCCGGGCACCGCAATCCCGTCCACATGGGTGGTGCAGACCCCGCACGATGGCGATCGTTCCTTGAGGAAGGCGCGGGTCAGTTGGTGTTCCTGGCAGAGTTCAAGAGCTCCTCGTGCTCCTGCCATGAACTCATCCGTCACATTCCTGCCCTCTGCGGTTCGAAGACCAGTCTCGCCATCCAAGACCGCTGACGCGTCGTCCCTCTCTATCCAGGCCGCAGGCCGTGGAGTCGACAGGCCTCCATGCTCTTCGGGACAGAATGGCACCGCCCTCATACCCTCTTGAGTCAATTGCTGCTCCAGGGCCCGATCCCGGTTGTGCCCCCCGTCATAGCGGCAGGTCTGGCCGAGCAAGCAGGCGCTGACCAGGACCTCCTGGAGGGGAACTTTCGTGGGATCCGCAGACATGACCCCATCCTAGTCCCTCCTGTGGCCGCCATAGCAAGTTCAGGCGCACAGCACCACTTGACGGCAAACGGGGCCCGCTCCTATCCTCTTGCCCCTTCTGTTGCGAGGCTGGTTACGGCTGCCGGCAGAAGGGGTAGCCTCAGGGTCCCCAAGAGCCCGTTTCACCCCCCCCAGAGTTTCGCCCCATGCGCCCGGTCCAAGTCCTATTCCTTCCTCTTGCTCTCGTTCTTCTGCCCTCTCTTCAGGCGGACACGATTCATCTGACTGATGGCACTTCGATTGAGGAGGTAAAGGTCAAAGAAGAGACTCTGCAGGGCGTGACCTACAAGGAAGGGCGTGAGGAGACTTTGGTGCAGAGTAATCGCATCCGCTCGATCACCTTCAGTCCCTTGCCGGCATTGATTGACCGTGCGGAGGCGGGTCTTGATGAGGATCAGTACATGGGTGCGGTGATGGGCTACGAGGAGTATATCGCCCAGAACAGCGAGCCCGAGCGCAAGTATCCCTGGGCTCTGCCCTATGCCTATTATCGTGTGGTTGAACTGCAGCAGACCATGCGTGAATGGGATGCGGTGGTTGTCGCGGTTGATCGCTTGCTGCTCAAAGCAGGGACCTCGCGGTATGCACCTCTGGCGATGATCAAGAAAGCAGAAGCACTCTATGATGGGGGCAAGCCCAAGCAAGCCATCGCAGTCCTTGATGAGCTGACCCAGTTGAGCAAGAGTGCCCAACTCGGTGGGCGCTGGGATATTGAGGCCGACTTGCGCCGGTTGCTATTTGACACCCGCCTGAAAGGGCAGGAGCGAGTCAGGAAGCTCGAAGCGGTGTCCTCTCGTGCGGGCGGTCTGTACAGGTCCGCCTGGGGCCGAGCTGAAGTGGCTATTGGCGAGAGCCTGCTCAAGGACAACGATCAGGCAGGTGCCGAGAAAGTCTTCCGTGCGGTCATCAAGGAAGACGGTTCTGATCGATACTCTCGTGCTGCTGCCTGGTCAGGTGTGGGCGCCTGTTTGTTCAACCGAGCCGCTGCCGCTACCGAGGCTGGTGAGGACGGGGCAGCGGCCATCTGCCGCGAGTCGGCCTTGGCACACATGCGTGTGTTGGTGCTTTATCGTGACCAGACTCGGTTCCTTTCCGGGGCGCTTTATTGGGCTGGTCGCAGCTTTGATCTGATTGGCGATGAGGAGAGTGCCGATAGGGCTCAGCGGCTCTATCGCAAGGTGATTCGTAATCACAAGGGGACGCGTTGGGCTGAAGAGGCCCGAGCGTTCTACAAGAAGCGCTGAATTCCCGGCCGTTGGTTTGGAAAAGGTCAGCTCAGCAGCTGCCCCAGTCAGAATCACCCGCGGACCTGCTCGGTTTCCGGCTATTTTCTTGGTGCCGGGAAAGAGACGAGGCAAGGGCTCTGATGAGCGTTTCGGGAAGCTTCACTGGCAGATTGGGCCCCTCGTATCCACTCTTTCGGGGTGGCTGGGGTGACACCTGCTGCTGGCCTGGGTCGCGGGTCAGATGAAAACCCAATGTGATTGTGGTCTCTTGCCCTGCATGAAGACCAATTCGAATCTCACCGAGGCGGAGTCCGTAGAGCCTCCCCGCGCACCAAGGGTCTCCGAGTGGGAGAGCTATACTCAACAGCATTCGTGGCTCGTGGGCCGTCTCGTAGCGGGTGGTTGCCACAAGCAGGATGCAGAGGATGTGGCTCAGGAGGCTCTCATGAAGGCCTGCCTGCGCACCCGAGAGGGCCGCGACTTGCACAGGAAGGAGGGTTGGCTGTTGGTCGTGGCCCGGAACATCGCTCGCGACCGTGTGCGGCGCTCGCGTCCTTTCGAAAGGAATACGGTGCAATTCGAGAACATCGAACAGGTCGATCCCTCGGCCTCTCTGATTGAAGAGAAGCGCCCCGAAATCCGCGCCGAGCGAGTCTCCAGCCTGTTACGCAAGATGTTTGAGGCCTACTGCAGCTTGCGTGATCGAGATCGAGTCGTGCTTTGTGCATGGTGCCTTACAGAGGGTGATGCGGGACGTACCGCCAAGGCTCTCGGCCTGCGCCGCAAGGCGATCAAGGTGTGTATCTTCCGGGCTCGTCAGCGCCTGCACAGGCGCCTGGTGCGGCAAGGAGGTGAGGACCAGGTCCCGGGACTGGACCAGATGTTGCGGCTTACCCGCCGGGTGCAGGCGCCTTCCAAGGGGCATGTACACGGCGACGGGGGGCTACAGTGCGCCGATGGCTGATTCTCCCGTTGTTGGCCCTCGCTGTTCTTCCGGTACGGTGGCACGGAGGCGAATCAAGGGCGTCCTTGCGGCCCCAACCTCATCTGCGGGTGCGTACTCGTGTGGCGGCTCGTGCAGGGAACAAGGCTGCGCCCCTGGAACTGGTGGAACAAATGCTCGAGTTGGAGAGCAGCAACGGTCTCGACGGCGCTCTAGCGGCTGAATGGCTTTTAATTGGACGTTTGTTCGGGTACCTGGGGCATCAAGAGGCTGCACAGATCGTCTTCCGCTGGGTCGAGTGCCGTGCGAGGGAAGGTGGATGGCGTGCGCGCGCGGCTCATGAGGCGCTTAAACTGCTTGCGCGCACCCCGAACACCGTAACCAGCGAGGATTGGGTTGCTCTGGGGCTGGCACACGCCCTACCGGAGGAGTTGATCGAGCAAGTTGCAGTGAGATGTGCCAAAAAAGGGGACTCGCTCTCGCGAGAGAGCCTCTTGCAGGCAGTTGAGAAGCGGCGCACGGGGGATAATGGATGGAATCCACCTCGCTTGCGTCGAGAATTACGTGTTCTGCTGGGTGACTAGCACCTAATCACATGGTTGTGAGGGTGTTGTGTCGTGCGGACAGCGTGCAATTTGTCTGCAAGCGACAAGTGTGGCACGAAAACTGCATCATGGAAGAAGATATCGTGCTGGTGCGCCAGTTATTGGCCTCCAGGTTTCAGCTTTTGCAGCCATGGCTCGTCCATAGACCCAAGAATTTTTTCATTCCAATCGCAATCGATCCTTTCGTTGGGGCTTTTGTTGGGGTATGAAACATGTTCTCTGGTGATCTGAGTCTTCACCTTCAGGTGTTGCGTCATGCGTAACGCAGGGAGCGAAGACGAGGTGACCTGGGGAAAGCCACAACATCGGATGGGGCGGCCTTGCCATTTGGAGAGGTCGTCCCGTCTTATGTTTGCAGGGCAAGTTTCCTGTTGTGGCCTGTTTGCCTTGGTGCCGAATTCAACCCTAGAGGCCTGTTGGAGGCCAAATGGGGATGATTTGCAGTTCAGCCGATTGTCAGTTCGAACTCTGCTCAAGCCAGGAGCGTGGTTCACTGGGCCGCTGGATGAGCAGGCGAGGAAAGAGGCAAACTAACCCGCGAGATGTGAAGAGCCTTCGTTTGGCCCGGGTCTTCTAGCGTCCGACGCCGTGATATTTGAAGCCCATCTTCTCCAGAGTTTCCTTGGGCCAGACGTTCCGTCCGTCGAAAATAATTGGCTGATTGAGCCCTTTTTGGATCGCTTCGAAGTCTGGTCTGCGAAATTCGTTCCATTCCGTCACCAGGATAAGGGCATCGGCTCCATCTATTGCGCTCATGGGGTTCGGAGCGTACGTGATGCGGTCCCCAAGATGATGTTGACGGCAAAAGTCCATGGCCTCGGGGTCGTGAGCGGTGATCGTGGCTCCAGCGGCCAATAATTCTTCGATTACAACCAAAGAAGGAGCCTCGCGCATGTCATCCGTATTGGGTTTGAATGCCAGGCCCCAGATACCGAAGCGCTTGCTGGACAGATCTGCGCCGAATTCGGCTTTGACCTGGCGTACCAGAAGGTGTTTCTGGTCCTCATTGACCGCTTCTACTGAGCGTAGAACTTTGAAGTCCAGATCGTATTTGCCCGCCGTGCTGACCAGAGCCTTGACGTCCTTGGGAAAGCATGAACCACCATAGCCAACTCCTGCGAAAAGGAATCTTGAGCCGATGCGCTCATCAGAACCGATTCCAGCGCGTACCTGGTCGATGTTGGCCCCGACCTTTGCGCACAGGCTGGCGATTTCATTCATGAAAGAAATGCGCGTGGCCAGCATGGCATTTGCCGCGTACTTGGTTAGCTCGGCTGAAGGCACGTCCATCTGCAGGATCGGATTGCCTGTGCGCACAAAGGGCTCATAGAGTTCAGCCATTATACGTGCCGCGCGGTCGGAGTTCGCACCGATGACCACCCTGTTGGGCTTGAGGAAGTCTCCGATGGCAGCGCCCTCTTTCAGGAACTCCGGGTTTGAGACCACATCGAAGGGGTGCAGGGCCACTTCTTCAATGGCTCGGGTCACTTTTTCGGCGGTGCCTACGGGGACCGTTGACTTGTTCACGATGACTGCATAGCCGGTCATGTTCTCGGCAATCAAGCGCGCGGCGGCCAGCACGTACTTCACATCTGCGCCGCCGTCTTCACCTGGTGGCGTGCCTACTGCAATGAAGACTACCTGGGCATTCGGGATGCCTTGGGCATAGTCGGTGGTGAAATTCAGGCGCGAGTCGCGCATGTTTCGATGCAGCAGTTCTTCTAGGCCAGGTTCATAGATGGGGACCTTGCCCTCATTCAGGTCATCAATCTTGGTCTGGTCGATGTCGATGCAGGTGACGGTATTTCCGCTTTCCGCGAAGCAGGTGCCCGCGACTAATCCGACATATCCGGTTCCAACAACAGCAATGCGCATGGGGTTATTCTCCCGGTGGGGGGGGGGATTCCTTCCTGGGGGTCCATAGGTTATCGTCTTGGGGCGGGTTTCCCACCCGTCAGCTTCCTGGGGCGATTAGCTCAGCTGGTTAGAGCGGCTCGTTTACACCGAGTAGGTCGGGGGTTCGAGTCCCTTATCGCCCACCAGGAAGCGGGGCACTGGTATAGGTCTTCAGCGGGCCGGTTCCGACTCTGGGTCCAGCAACCAGGCCTGGTGCCCCTCCTCCAGACGCCCTATGGCCAGGATCGCCCGGCGGCTCCCTCGCCCCCGAAAACGCCGGGCCAGCACTTCTGCGGGGTCCGGATGACCTCGTTTCCAAATCTCCAAGGGGCCCACATCGTGGTCAGCCAGCATGCGGCGCACCCGCCGTGGGTCAGCCCGGGTGCTGGCAAGGACCCGTCTGCACTTGAAGAAAGGAGAAGAGGGCTGCTCTTCGCCCCCGACCCAGGCCAGCTGAGGAGCTAGGGGGCGCAGGCCGTGGCGGCTGGCCTCGAGTTCGAGCAGGCCACTGCGAAGGAGGGCGGGATCGGGATTGGCGAGCCAGTCAATGCTCTGCACATGCCTGGGGTCCATGGGGGCCATCCTGATCGGTTCGCCTTCAAGAACCTCCTCACTTTTGCCACCTGTGAGGGCAACCACTCGACGAGGGGGGCCGTCCCATGCTGCAAGTCCACTGAACAGTGCGACTTCTTTCAGTTCGCGCTCGAAGCTGACCCAGCAGAGGGTGCCAAAACTGAGCAGGTCTTCCGTCGGGGTCAGTGAGGGGGGGAGCTTCAGGCATCCCATTCCCGCCTGCTTGAGGACCTCCAGGCACTTCTCCATGGAAGGGGACCAGGTATCGGGATCCAGACTGCGCCGGTTGTTCTTACGCCGATCCGGATCGATCAGAACTCCCGCAGGACGCGCAGCGCGCTCAGTGGCATCGCAGCGCAGTACAAGGGAGCGCGCCCCGGGACTTGCAACTTCATTTAGATTGTGCGCCGCACAGGCAACAGTTCTTGGATCCAGATCGCTTGAAATCAGGTTTTGACCTTGATCCAGAAGGGCCAGGCTGTCTGCTCCAAGGCCGCAGGTAGCGTCCCAAAGTGGTCCCCGAGCAGGGGTCCTGGTCAGTTCGCGAGCGCGCCAGGCAGCGACCATTGGATGGGTTGCTTGCTCAAGTCCCTTGCGTGTCAATAGTAGGAATCGATTGTCTCCGCGTTGGCTGAAAGCTCTGCGGCGCAGGAAGTACTGTTCGCTAGCTGCTAAAGCCTGTTCGACACTTAGGGTTTTCCGCAATAAAGATGCGACTTCAAGATCTGTTGCATTTTTTGGAAGATCGTCCAAGAAACGCAACGCCCTGTGTCCGAGGATGGTCATTAAGAGAGAAGAGAACGATCTGCGAGAGTCGACCTCAAGAGAGAGCGCAAGCGTTTGTGCTGAGGTGCGTTGGCCGCAGAAAAACTAAAGGAGAATATCAACGTGATTCGAGTTCTGCTCGTGGAGTCTGACTCCGCAGAACGGCTTGTTCTATCGAGCCGACTATCCGATTTTGGATATCAGGTCAGTGTCGCTGATTCAGGATTCAGCGCCCTTTCCATCGCTTCTGAGGAGCATACTGAAGTGGTGCTCCTGTCCGCAGCCCTTGACGGGGAGCTCGGCGCTACTGAGGCAACAAAGAGCCTCAGGGACATCCTAGTGCATTCAGGAGTCCCTATTCTGGTCTATCGCCAGGGCGGGATCTCAGCCGAGCGTGTGCAAGAGTTTTATCAAGCTGGCTGTGATGCAATTCTTGATCGCTCTGAGATGGCAGCAATCCAAAGTGTGCTGGGGGCCTATCAACGGACCTTCCGCCGCCTCAATGAGCTTGGCGTCCAGAACCGCATAGTAGCCGGGCAGGTTCGGCGCATGGAGGAGGAGCGGGCACAACAGGCACCTGTGGCGGAGCCCATGTCCCAAGGGTCTTCTCCAAGGCCTGTAGGCCTGGTGGTCGTTGACAGCCAGGGAATCGTGCGCCATGCAGATCGTGGAGCGCTCAGCATAGTCAGTTCAAAGTGTATCGGGCAGCGTCTGGGAGCAATATCTCCTGGCACTGGCCTTGAGGGGTTTGTCCGTGATGCGCACCTGGGCAGCCAGCGGAGCTTTCGAATGGAGTTGCGCAGTCGTGGAGATCTACCTAATCGCTTTCTCGGTGTGCATGTCGTTTCCACAGCGCTTGGTTCGCAGAACGGCGAACCCAGTCTACGGGTCGTCCTGTTTCATGAGCGCGACGCCAGACAAGAAGAAACGACCAAGGACAGCTCCAGCACCGGTATCGCCGAGAAGGACTTCGATGAGCTCTTGCTGATGGCGCACCGTTACTACACTCCTGCAGCAATAATTGGCTCCGGGCCGACTACCCGTGCCCTGAAGAGTTGTGTGGCGCGTACGGCCAAGCGATCTGGGTGCGTGCTGATTCGTGGTAACCAGGGGTCCGAGCGTGACTTGATCGCTCGAATCCTGCACTACTCGGGCAGTTCCAATGGCACATTGGTCAACTTCTCCTGTGGCGGTGTTCCTGTCACGAGCGAGCAGGCGATCCTTTTGGGGGGAGTTGTCAATGGCAAAGCACGGTCTGGCCATCTGACCGCAGGAACAGCAGGCACTCTGATCTTGGAGAACGTGGAGAAGCTCGATCCCAGCGTGCAGGCCCAGCTTGCCAAGTTGTTGGACCGTGGGGTCCATGACAAGGGACAGGGGATTGAACGGGTCGCTATGCGCCTTGTGGCCACTTCTACTGAAGACCTTGAGGAACTCGCCGACCGTGGTGAATTTGATCCAGTGTTGCTGGGTCACCTCTACCACCATCGAATCGATATTCCTGCCATGTGTGATCGTCAGGAGGACCTGCAAGAGATTGTGCAGGGGATTCTGGACGAGAACGGCGACTCAAGGGGTGTGATGCGCGCTAGTACCCAGGCTCTGGACCTGTTGGCTGAGCAACAGTGGCCGGGTGACCTTGAGGAACTCAGATCAGTGGTGTCCAGCGCTGCAAATCGTTGCGAGGGAGATCTACTCGATGTTGCGCAGTTGGCTCCCGTCCTGGGCCTTGATCCCTTGCATGCGCGAGCCCGAGAGGTCCAACGTGTGCCCGTTGCACATGTGGCACAACCTGCGGCTATTCGTCATCAGCCAGGTTCTTCTGGCAGAGGTGGTCCTTGGGCCATCACGGAGGAGGACCCCATCAGTCTCGACCATTACGAGATGAAAGCACTGTTGCGCGCATTGAATGCAACCCGTGGCGACAAACTTGAGGCAGCGCGTCTGCTCAAGCTTGGCAAGAGCACCCTCTACCGAAAACTCAAACGATTTGGGATTCGTTGATCATGAGCACGGAAAGGGCACTGGACAACAGTTTGAACAGCTCCGTCAAAGGGGCCTCTCGTATCCTGCTAGTGGATGATGACCCCGGCGTAGGCACATTTATTGGGGAACTCATGCTAAATGCCGGCTACCAGTTCGACAGAGTTGGATCAGCCTTCGAGGCGCGCCGTGTTCTGGCCGAAGAGGGCCCGGCAGTGAACTTGATCTTGTTGGACATCGCCTTGCCGGACAAGAATGGTTGGGATGTCTTGCGCAACCAGCGCATGGGGGGAGATCAGACTCCGGTGATATTTCTCTCGGCCCAATACGCTGTGGCCGACCGTATCCGTGGTCTGGAATTGGGTGCGGATGACTTTATCCAGAAACCGTTTCGCCCCGAGGAGTTGCTTGCTCGGATCCGTGCTGTTCTTCGTCGACACGAAATGTTGCCGAGCTATCGGGTTGGACCACTGAGCTTGGATCTTAGCCATCAAACCGCCAATGTCTCTGGACGACGGATTGACGTGTCTCAACGAGAATTCCAGGTTCTGCTGGCTCTGGCGCGTGCGCACGGGGGCATCTGTTCTCGTGCCCAGTTGCTAAGAGATGTCTGGGAGTTGGATTCCGATCCGGGCACCAAGCTCCTGGAGGTACAGATTACCCGTCTGCGCAGCAAGCTGGCCCCAGAAGGCCGGGGCATGATCCAGACCGTGATCGGTCAGGGTTATCGTATTGGATGGCTCCCTAGGGCATCATGAGATCCGTGGGTGGCCCGGCTCCAGCAGCAGGGCTGCTTGAGCGCGTGCCTGTGTTGTAGAGCGTTGCGCGCAGGCTGTCGAAGTCACAGACCGCTTGGGCTGCCGCGAGATCGAATTCGATCAGGCGTATCGTCATGTCCTGTCTACCTTGCCAATAGAGATCTGTGCGCGCCAATACATGTCGTGGCGGAACTGTCACAACTTGTCCATAGGGGTTGATGAAGAAGGGTGTGTTGCGACCGCGTTTGCGCAACCTGATTTCCAGGTCAAGGATCTGAGGCATGGCGGGCTTTGGACTGTTCTTGGCGGCTGTCAATTCCACTCGAACCTTTCCTCCTACAATCTTGAGTTGCAAGCGCGGTTGAGCTTCGAGAGTCCGTTTCCGTAGCATGTGGAAGGGGCGGTAGTTTGCGCCTGGAGCCAAGAGGGGAACGGTGACCAACTCATAGTTCGCAAGGGGACCCCTGCTTTCGGGATCTCCGGCATCCGGGCCTTTCAAAAAGTCAATCCAGGCGCGCTCCATTCCCGGCAGGGGTGCGAGGTCTTCGTGCAAGCTCGGATCGATTTCACCCAGAATGACAAGATCTGCATCCTGCAGGTGATCCAGGTGCAGTTCTTCCCGCGCGCCAAAGGGGGATTGGGGGAGAGAAGTGCTGTTTGGAATGCGGCCGGTCAAGTCCCATACCCGGTTGCCGCGGGTTGGTAGGAGTTCGCCCTCAGCGGCGGGCTTGATACCTGCCAGATAACCCGTGGCTCCTGGCCAGGCGGTTGCGATGGTCAATTCTGGCGGTGTGTGGTCCCGTAGGAAAATTCCGAGAGCGCGCATGGATATTGTGTGATCAATCTCTGCCTGCAGCGCGAGCCGCCCTTGCTGTCTGGGGCTCGGGTTGGGGCCCACCTGATCCTGGGGGAAGTAGGCCGCCAGGGGCATGGGACCCCTGGGAATCATCCATTGGGTCATTGAACTCTTCAGTCGTAGGGGGCCAACATCCGCAGGGAAGCGGCTGGCCATGGCGCCAGCGCCCGCTACTCCAACCAGCGCCAGCCAGGCAAGGGTCTCCATCAGCCGTGATTCTGTGTCCAGCGCCACCAGGATGCCTTGTTGCAGGCACACGCAGAGCAGGGGCAGGGCGGGGGCCAAGGAGATATGCATGGCTGGGTCGGAGCCGCCTCCCATGATCACCAGGGCGATCCAACCTGTCGCCATCAGGAGCGCTCTTGCGCCATGACCTGAAAGACGCCCGCACAGGAAGGCTATCAGTGGGAAGGGAATCAGGATCGGTGTCACCCAGGCTACCAGGGCGTCTCGGGTGGAACTGATCCCATCTGCAAGGGTGCTGGCATCCGGTGTGAACAGTTGTTGGAGCCAGGTGCCATAGAGTGAGGTGCCGTCAAAGCGCTCCATGCGCATCATTAGCAGGAGGGCAATCAAGCCAGGGACAAAAGACCAAAGCGGTGCGGGTCTTCCACCATCCCTGCGGGGACGCAGCCGTTCATAGAGGCTGAGGATCAGCAGCAAGCCGAACATGGGTGCTCCCTCAGGTCGCAAGGCGATCAGGACTGGCAGGCAGAATGCCATGGCCGTCCAACGCCGGCGTTCAAATCCCACCCAAGCTGCGCTCAGGAAGAGAGTTACCGCGGCCCATTCCGTGCCACTGATTGCGGTTGCGGCCAAGGTGGCGTTGGCCACCAGCAGCAGGGGCGGAATCACTCCCGCCACCCGGTCCACGGAGAAGCGTGCGGTGGCTCCCAAGGTCAACAGGGCGCAGAGCACTCCCACTACTTGGGCGAAAAGGGTTACGGGCAGGTAGAGCCTCTCGGCAACTGCTGTCAGTGCAATCCAGAGAGGCGAAGGATAGGCCTCCCAGCCAATTGGTTCGCCCACGTTCCAGACAACTTCGCCGAAGTGCACCCAGTTGCGCGCCAGCCTGAAAGCCACATGGGCCACCTCGCGCGCGGGCCCGATTTCGCCGAATCCATCCACGTGGATAGCGAGGGCGTGTGCCAGCAGCACTGCCATCGCCAAGAGGAGCGCCATTACCCGCTTCATGCGTGTGCCAAGGTAGTGTCTTGGCGGTCCAGGGTCCAACTGCTCTTGATTCTCAGGAGTCGGGGTGGATCCGCTCCATGTGGGCTGCACGCACTACCGTTTCTTCAATGGCGCCCAGATTGAGGTCCGCTTCGACGGTCTCGCATTCATCAGCCCGTGCCCTGAGGGCTGGCTTGCGGGGTTGGAATACCGTGCAGCAGTCGGGCTCCTCACGAATTGATACCTCGTAGGTGCCGATGTGCTTGGCCAGCCTGATTACTTCTTCCTTGTCGTAGGTGATCAGGGGGCGCAGGACCTGCACATTGGCTGCGGCTCCGATGCATGCCAGGTTTTCGAGGGTCTGGCTGGCTACCTGACCCAGGTTTTCGCCGGTAATCAAGGCGCCTGCCTTAGAGCGACGCGCAAGATGGGAGGAAATGCGTTGCATTGAGCGGCGGTAGAGAATCGTACGCAGGCTCTCCGGGGCTCCATTACGAATCGTCTCCTGGATCTCAGCGAACTGCACCTCGTTCAATTCGCTGGGGCCTTGCCAGTTAGCCAGTACGCGGATCAGGTCGCGGATTTTCATGCGTGACCCCTCACCGATGTAGGGCGGGCTGTGAAAACTGACGAAACTGACTTTGAGCCCACGTTTCATGGCAGACCAGGCGGCCACGGGGGAATCAATTCCGCCTGAGAGCAAGCAGAGGCCCCGGCCGAGGGTCTTGACGGGCAGGCCTCCGGGCCCAGGCAGGCGGTCCAGAAAGGCGAACACGCCTTCAGGACGCAGGTCGATGTTGAACTCGATATCCGGGTTCTTCATCTGCACCAGCACAGGTGAGTCGTCGTCCAACATACCCTCAGCTATGGCAATAGCCAGGTCGCCAGACGTCATCGGAAAGTCCTTGTCCGCACGTTTGACTGTGACCCGAAAGGTTGGCCGGGCTTCTGGTGGATACTCCTGCAGTTTGTTTGCCAAGAGCGTGCGACCCATGGCAATCATGGAGTCCAGGTTGCGTTCTGTATTCCAGGCGGGAGAAACCGATTTGGTGCCAAAGGTCTGGGCGCAGGCCTTCATTGCTTCGCGCCAGCGGCCTTCTGGTTGGATTTGGATGCGTCCCCAGCGGCGCGTAATTGTGCCGCCCCCCAGCGGCTTCAGGGCGCCGTGCAGATTGCGCACCAGTGTGTTTTCGAAACTCGCCCGATTTCCTCCCTTGAGGGCCAGCTCCCCATAGCGCAACAGCAATACATCTGGAACTCGCAGCTCGGTGATCATGGGGATAGCTTCTCCAAGCTCCTTGCGACCTTGTGCAGGGCATTGGCTGCAATGCCGATATCATTGGGAGTGGTTTCACGGGAAAAGGAAAAGCGTGCAATTTGGCGTGCCGAAGTTGCGTCCAAGCCCAATGCCAAGAGAGCTGGGCTGACCTCTTTCGATGTGGACTGGCAAGCTGATCCCACTCCGATGAAGACCCCGTGTTTTTCCAGATGATGCTGCCAGACTTCCGCTGGTGGTCCGGGCAAGTGCACCGCACAGATTGAATTCACGCATCCCTTCGTCTGCAAGATGTGCGCCCCGTCCATGCTGTCCTGATACACCAGGGAGATACCGGTCAAGGCCTCTTCCAGTTCGCGATGGCAGACTTCGGCGCTCTCCTTGAACGCTTGGCGACCCTCGTGTGCCAGATCTGCAGCCAGGGAGAATGCTGCGATGCTGGGTACATTTTCTGTCCCAGGGCGCATGCCTTTTTCCTGCGAGCCACCAAAGAACAGTGGCCCAGTCTCTGAATTCGGGCCCATGACCAGTGCTCCCTGTCCCTTCGGTCCGTGAATCTTGTGGGCCGAAATTGCCAGACTGTCGATCCCAAGGTCTTCCAGGTCCAAATCCATCTTGCCGAGGGCCTGCACACCGTCGCAATGAAAGTGCACTTCCCCGCAGCGCGCCTTGGCCAGGCGGGCTAGCTGCTTTACCGGATAGTGCGTACCAAGCTCGTTGCTTACCAGCATCTGCGTCACCAGTAGCACCTCTTCGTTCATGCGCTCGGTGGCGTGATCCAGATCCAGTTGTCCATCGCGGGTCAGGCGGAGCGTCTCCACATCGAAGCCTTGCTTGGCTAGTTGAGCTGTCGCCAGGCGCACACTGGCGTGTTCGGTGGGCCCCATCAAGATGCGTCCAGGCCCTCGCTTGGGGACGCTACCCAGGATGCCCAAGTTGTTGGCTTCGGTGCCTCCCGAGGTAAACACGATGCCATTGGGCGCAGCGCCCACACAGCGCGCCAACTGTCGACGTGCGTGCTCCACCGTCTGTCGAGCCTGGATTCCAATCGCATGGCGCGAGGACGGATTGCCATGGACCTCATCCAGATGTTGAATCAGGCAATCGCGCACCCTGGGGTCCAAGGGGCTGCTGGCGGCAAGATCTAATAGGACAGGCTGCATGGGATCAGCCTTGCAGGATACCGTTGAAGAGGTGCCCTTGGGCGGGCTTGCGGTGTTGCCGATCCCTTTAGGGAAAGGGATTTGCCGTTCCGCCCCTTTGCACTGTGAGTGGTGTCTCCGCACCAGTGCCCCGTGCTCGCCAGCGAACGAGCCAGTTTCCTGCGGGCACATGGTTCCAGCGCACCCGGCCTTCTGCATCAGTTTCAGCGGGTGGCAAGTTGGGCCCTTGGCCGTTGGCAGGGAGGGCCAGCACCAGAGCGCCGGCAATAGGCTCTCCATCTGCATTGCGCAGCATCCCGGCAATTGTTCCTGTATGTGTGATCAGCGGCAAGGGCTCAGGCCCCGGATGGGTCAGGCGCAGAGGGGATTCTCCCAGGGGTTGCAGGAGATCCCAATCGAGACCTACGGTTCCACCCTGTGCCAGCAGGCGCAGGGTCCAGGTTCCATGTTGCAGGTCCTTCACGGTGATGCGGGTCATCTCACCGAGGGTGATTCGTCGGGGAGCGCGGTGAGTGGTCTGGGGCGCGCCCACCGGATCGAAGACCAGAACCATGTTCTCGGGTGAGTCGGTGGGTTGTGTCAGGAGCAGTTCGAGTTCCAGGTCCGACGAGGTCACGGCAGGTTGCTCCGGGGGAGTCACCAATTGGTTGCTGATTGTGATCTCCTGCACACCTGCACCGACCTTTACCGTGACCTTGGTGGGTAGGCGGTGCAGCACCAGCACCGTGAGTTCCGCCTCGCCCGGCATGAGTTGGGGCAGCAGGAAACGACCTTCTTGATCCGTGCTGTCGCGACGCACTCGGGCGCCCTGGGTTGTGATCACCGTGGCGGCGGGGATCGGTTGGCCATTGACATCAGCAACGATGCCCGAGAGGTCCGTATCTCCAAGCCCCAGATCTGGTGCCTCGAGAGCCTCGAACGGCGCGACCTCTCCAAATGGAGCTGCCTTGGGCGCTTCGCGGGTCAGGATCCAGATCACCGAGCCAAGAGCGAAGATGAAGACCAGTCCTGGAAAGCCAATGGTCAGATACCAGAGCGGGCGGTTCATTGGGATCTTCCTCGGTGCTCGGCCAGGCGGTTGTCGCTCAGCTCTTCCAGGAGGGCCGAGCGCAATTCTTCGCAGGGGGCGAAATCCGCGCATTCCAGGGCCTCCAAGACCCCGTGGAACTGTCTCAGATCTCCTCCACCGGCCCTTTCCAGCCGCAGCAGATGAACTCCTAGCTGCAGCTTGTCACAGATGTGCACAAAGGTCGCCTCGCGCGTCTCTTGGGATCCATATTCCTTGAAAAGAGCCTCTGGGAGGTCTCCCAAGGGAGTCACGAGTTCCTCTGCGAGGGCATCTTCCATGATCTTCTTGGCTCCAGGGGGCAGGTGGCGAGCCGCCGGAGTTGGCAGATCTCCCGAGGCTGCTTCTGGGGCATCGTGGAGCACCGCCATGGCGAGACACCGGCCGAGATCCAGGGGCGGTTCCACTTCTGGGGCCAGCGTCAGGGCCAGCCAGGCTACTCCGAGCACATGTCCCGCCACAGATTCGCCTCCTGGAGCCCCCGCCAGCAGCCAACCCGTGCGGGGCAGGACCTCAAGGGAACCCAGGGAAAGCAGGGCTTCGAGTCGTTTTGGGGGGAAGGTCATGGGTTGCGTGGACGCTGCACCTGTGGCCCCCTTATACTGCGCCGCTCGACGGGTTGATCCAACAGTCTGAGCAAGACCTCTTGCTGTACCCCTAGGGAGCACCCCTGACCCCTCACGACCCCATGCGTAAGCCTCTTGTAGCCGGTAACTGGAAGATGAACCTCGATCGCCGGGCTGGTGTGGAACTGGCCGGTGCGGTGCGTTCACATCTGGACGGATTGCAGGGGGTGGATTCTGTGATCTATCCGCCTTTCGTCTATATCGAAGAGGTGGCCCGGGCCTGCGCCGGGACTGCTCTTGTAGTGGGTGGCCAGAATATCTGCGATCAGGAAGTGGGCGCTTTTACCGGCGAGGTCTCTGGCGCCATGCTGCGTGATGTGGGAGCCACCGTTGTGTTGGTGGGACACTCCGAGCGTCGGCATGTGTACGGAGAAACCGATGAGCTGTGTGCTCTCAAGGTGAGGCGCGGTCTGGCCAGTGGGCTTGATGTGTGTCTTTGCATTGGTGAGACCCTTGAGCAACGAGAAGCGGGCCAGACCGAACAGGTTTGCAGCACTCAGTTGCATGGCAGCTTGAACGGTCTCAGCACAGAAGACATGGCCAAAGTGACCATCGCCTATGAACCGGTCTGGGCCATTGGTACCGGCGAGACCGCATCTCCAGAACAAGCCGGAGCGGCCCATGCATATGTGCGTGGTGTGCTTTCCGGTATTTTCAATCAAGCCGTTGCGGATGCCACGCGCATCCTCTACGGCGGTTCCGTCAAACCTTCCAACGCTGCTGATCTCCTGAGCGTCCCTGATATCGACGGGGCACTTGTGGGCGGTGCAGCGCTCACCGCTGAGAATTTTCTGCCTATCCTCGACGCCGCTGCTGAGGTCTGTGTCCGATGACCCTACTGACTCCCCTTCTTTACATTCTGTTCGTCTTGTCCGCGATCATCCTGGTGGTGGTTATCTTGCTTCAAGAGGGCAAGGGCGGTGGTTTCTCTGATGCGCTCGGTGCCGCTGGTCAGCAGACTTTTGGCGTCAAAGCGGCTGGGATCCACAAGTTCACCATGGCTGTGGCCATTCTGTTCTTTGCCAGTGCTCTAGGCATCCACATACTGAACAAGGGTGCCAGTCAGGGCGACGGTGGGCTCTCCATCAATGCCCCGGACGACGAGTAACGGGAGCTGTCCTTGATACGCTCGATGACGGGTTTTGGGGCAGGTACCGCAGAAGGTGCCGGTCTTGCCGTGCGGGTAGAGCTGCGTAGCGTCAATCATCGTCATCTGACGATACAGTTGCGCATGCCATCGGGGCTGGCGTCGTTGGAATCGGAGGTTGAGGGCCGTATTCGCGGGCGGCTGTCCCGTGGGGCCATCGGGGTTGCGCTGACCATTACGCCCTTGACTGGTTCCGAGAAAAGCTTGATTGATCAGGATCTTGCTGCGCGTCTGTTGCAGGAATTAGCCAGCCTGGCCAAGGAAGCAAAACTCCACATGCCTGATGCGGGTTCTGTGCTTTCCCTACCAGGAGTCCTGACCACCAGCGATAGCCCTGCTCCTGAGGATGTGGGTGAGACCTTGCTTGAGGCTCTGGACATGGCTCTCAGCGATCTTCTCAATGCGCGAGAGCGTGAAGGTGCTGCGCTCTTGGCGGACCTGGAGGAGAACCTGGTGCACACGGAGGATTTCGCGGCCCAGGCGAAGAAACTCATGCCCCAGGTGCAGGATCGCCACCAGGAGGCCCTGCGTGAGCGTGTCGGGCTCCTGCTCGGAGATAGCCAGGGAGTTTCAGAGCAGGATCTGGCCCGGGAAATCGCCGTGTTGGCGGATCGTCTGGATGTGGCCGAGGAACTCACCCGTCTCGATGCACATGTGGAACATTTTCGTGGCAAGTTGACTTTGGACGAGCCCGTGGGCCGCAGCCTCGATTTTCTGTCGCAGGAGCTGCTGCGTGAGGCCAATACCCTGGGCTCCAAGTGCAATGATGCTCACGTCGCGCACTTGGTGGTGGAACTCAAGGCTGCTATAGAGCGCTTGCGCGAGCAGGTTCAGAATGTGGAGTGACCCTGTGACTGAAGCAGTACAAGGTGGCGGAAAGATGTTGCTTGTGTCCGGGCCCTCGGGGACGGGCAAGAGCACGATATGCAAGCGATTGGGTGAGGACCCGCGAGTTGTATTCTCGGTATCTGCTACTACCCGTGAACCACGAGCGGGTGAGGTCAATGGTCGTGACTATCAGTTTGTCAGCAAGGTTGGTTTCAGTGAGATGATCCAGGCAGGTGAGTTCATCGAGCACGCGGATGTGTTTGGCAACATGTATGGCACCCTGCGCGCTCCCATGAGGGATGCGATAGCAAAGGGCCTGGTTTTCTTGGTTGAGATCGACGTCCAGGGTGCTTTGCAACTAAAGACCCTCGATACTCCGGGGATCTATGTGTTCATCAAGCCGCCAAGTCTTGAAGTCTTGAAAGCGCGCCTTTCGGGCCGCGGAACCGAGTCTTCCGAGGTGCTTGAGCGGCGCTTGCAGAAGGCCGAAGACGAGATGCGTGAGGCTGGCAAGTACGATCATGTGATCGTCAACAATGTGTTGGAGGATGCAGTGGAAGAACTGCGCTTGATCAGCGGTTTGGCGCAGGAGCCAACCTCATGAGTCGTATTCTGCTCTGCTGCGGTGCTTCTGCGGCCCTCTACAAAGCCTGTGATCTGGCCAGTCTGCTGACTCAGAATGGCAATCAAGTGCGCACCGCCATGACACTCAATGCTGGAAAACTGGTTTCGCCCCAGCTCTTTGAAGCGCTTACCTCACAGCCTGCAGCAACTTCTGAGTGGGGACCCGAACGGCGTACAGGGATGGATCACATTGATCTGGCCCGTTGGGCGGAGAAAGTCGTGGTGGCTCCGGCCAGCGCAGACTTGCTTGCGCGCATGGCCCTAGGCGTGGCCAATGACCTGGTGACCACTACGCTGTTGGCGGTGGATCGTTCTGTGCCGCGGCTCCTCTGTCCGGCTATGAACCCCAGCATGCTCTCCGCACCTGCTGTGGTGCGTAACTTGAGTCAGTTGCGCGAGGATGGTTGGCAGGTGCTGGAGTCGGAGGTGGGACACCTGGCTTGTGGTGAGGATGGACAGGGACGTCTGGCGGATCCGGGACAGATTGCCGAGGCGCTCTCCGCTCTCTCGTGAACCTTGGAAATAGCATGCGCATCCTGATTACCGCTGGACCAACTCGCGAGTACATCGATCCGGTGCGCTACCTTTCGAATGAATCCAGTGGCAAAATGGGTTTTGCCTTGGCCGCCGCAGCCAGACGCCGGGGTCACGAGGTGGTCCTGATCGCGGGACCGGTCTGCTTGCCCACTCCCAAGGGGGTTGAACGCATCGATGTGATCAGTGCTCGGGACATGCTGAAGGTACTGCGCGATCAGTTCAAGGTCGCTGATGCTCTGGTCATGGCTGCCGCGGTGGCGGACTTCAGGCCGCGCAGACGGCTGCGGGGCAAGTGGAAGGCGAAAGAGGGCTCGGGCAAGCTCAACATCGAGTTGCTGGAAAATCCGGACCTGCTCAAGTCCGTTGCCCGGCGCAAAGGCGAGCGGAAGGTGGTGGCATTCGCCCTTGAGACTTCAGAGGGCAAGCGTCGCGCTCGGGCCAAAATGGTGGCCAAGAACGCGGACTTCATCGTGCTCAATGGGGTGGCCGCCCTAGGTGGGGACCGTATCAGCGTGACATTGCTGGATCGGGAAGGAAATGAGTTCGAAATGCTCCAGAGAACCAAGGCAGAGGTGGCTCGAGTGCTGATTGAGCTGCTTGAGTGAAGGGGATTGTGGCCGAGCGTTGAATTGACCTCTCCTGGAGGGGATATTGGGGGCATGAGGGGGGGCTTTTGCCCTCTCGGCCGACGCGCGCCTTTTGCCCGCGGCGACCACGGATCCAACGAGGGGAACAAGAGGATTGGCCCGGAAGAAGAGTCGTAGAAAGAAGGCGTCCAAAGGGCGCGTGCGTGAGATCTTTAGGAGCCTCATGCTGGGTGCCCCCTTGGAGGAAACCACAGCTGCGCGAATCCGCGAGCTGACAGGTTTGGGCATGATCGGTCTGTCGATCTGGCTGCTAGTAGCCATGGTCAGCTTTCAGGTTCAATCCGAGGGCGCAGTTTCTGGGGTCGAGAACCACGGCGGCCAGGTTGGTTGGCATTTGGCCAATGCGGCCTTCTTGTCCATGGGGCTGGCAGGTTATCTGGTCAGCTTGCTCAGCTTCGCCTGGGGAGCAATCTTGATCACCCACCGGGAGATCAGTTTGCCTGCGGTGCGGGTGCTGGGAACCATATGCTTCCTGATCTCTTTCTCTTTCCTTCTGCACCTGGGCTTCGGTTCCGATGTTTCCCAGGCCGCTGCCATGGGAGATCTCAGTAATTGGCTGCCCTATGGCCCTGGCGGTTGGTTGGCTTACATTGCTGTCCCCACCTTGGAACAGCGTTTCGGTGGTGTAGGGATATGGATCTTGTTGCTGACTACAACGGCCATTTCGTTTGTCCTGGCAACAGATCGGGCCTTCTTTCCAGCGATCTCCGCCTTGAGCACCTGGCTGACTGAGCGGCGCGAGCAGTTGGGCCAGTCATTGGTGCCGGCGATTGGTTCTTGGTGTAGCGACCTTGCGCGGGGGCTTTGGGACTTTCTGCGCGGAGCCGATCTGGAAGGGGCGATTGCCTCCAAGAAGCCTGCTGCAAGGAAGTCCGTAGATAAGAAGAAGAACAAACGGTACGAGCCTGAATTGGAAGACGAATACGAATACGAGGACGAAGAAGAGGAAGAAGACGAGGAAGAAGACGAGGAAGAGGACGAGCTGGACGAGTACGAAGAGGACGAGTACGAAGAGGAAGAGGAAGAAGGCGATTGGGAGGAAGAGGAACTCGAAGAAGACGAACCCATCGTGCCCTCCAAGCCCATGGCCCTGCCGACTCCAGCCAAGCAGCCGGTCTATGAGCCGCCTACACCTCCTCCGGGCCCCTGGACCTTGCCTCCGACGGATCTGCTGGTGCCTCCTTCAGGCGCTGGCAGTACCGACAATGAGTTTCTTGAGCGCAATGCGCTCGCTCTCGAGCGGGCCCTCAAGAGCTTCAAGGTCATCGCAGAAGTGGTTGGGGTTCAGGTGGGGCCAGCCGTGACCCTTTTTGAGCTCTCGGTTTCCGAAGGCACTCGTATGAACCGTGTGACCAACCTGAGTCAGGAAATCGCCGCGACCCTGCGTGCCAAGAGCGTGCGCATCATTGCGCCGATTCCTGGCAAATCCACCATCGGCATTGAGATCCCCAACACCAAACGCCGCAAGGTACGCATCTCAGAGTTGATCAGCCAACGGGCCTACGACAAGAACTTCATGGCTTTGCCGCTCTTCCTGGGAATGGATGCAGAGGGTCAGCCGATTGTGGAGGATCTGGCGCGCATGCCACACCTGTTGATTGCCGGCACCACGGGTTCGGGCAAGTCAGTTTGCATCAATACGATTGTGGCCAGTTTGCTGCTGACACGTTCGCCCCATGACGCGCGTCTGATTCTTGTAGACCCCAAGATGGTCGAACTGATGATGTTTGCCGGGGTGCCGCATTTGGAACTGCCCGTGGTGAATGACATGCGTCAGGCCACCAATGTACTCAACTGGGCTGTGGAGAAAATGGAGGCGCGATACGAGCTCTTCAAGAACGCACAGGTCAAGAACATCAAGGGCTACAACGCTCTGGGAGAGGAAGAGCTTCGTGAACGTCTCGGAGACGGCTTCAACGAAGAGCGGACTCCGCGCCATGTGCCCTATATCGTGCTGATTATTGATGAAATGGCCGACCTGATGCTGCAGTCCAAGAAGGATGCTGAGGCCGGCATCACCCGTCTCGCGCAGAAGTCGCGAGCCGTGGGGATCCACGTGATCGTGGCCACTCAGCGTCCGTCGACCGACGTGATAACGGGTGTGATCAAGGGCAACCTGCCCACTCGGATAGCCTTCCAGGTAGCGTCGAAGATCGATAGCCGTGTGATTCTGGATGCCTCTGGTGCGGACAAGTTGTTGGGCGAGGGAGACATGCTGTTCAGTCCGCCCCAGTCCAGTCAGCTAAGGCGGGTTCAGGGCGCCATGATCGAAGACGAGGAGCTACAGAGGATTGTGGACTTTGTCACCAAGGAGGCGCCCCAGACCTTCAATCAGGAACTGGTCCAGTCCGCAACCGGGACTGCGGCCGCAGGAGAATTGAGTGAAGGAGGCGACAAGCTTGATGACCTCTTTGTTGATGCTGTACGCGTGGTGCTCAAGTCGCGGCGCGGCTCGGCGAGCTTGCTGCAAAGGGCATTGGGCATTGGCTATACCCGTGCTTCACGATTGATCGACCAAATGACTGATGCGGGCATCGTTGGTTCCCACCAGGGCTCCAAGTCCCGCGAAATCTTGATGACCCTTGAAGACTTCGAGGAGAACATCGCTAACGCAGAGGCTTGAATCAAATGACCATCACCTCCAAGTCAACCAATAGCAAGAACGAGTTTTTGGGCATTGCCCTTTTCTTGATTGGCGTTTTGCCGACGGTCCTGGTGGCCATGTTGCTCGTGCGCCCTCCTCTTGAGGGTCAGGACATGACTGTCCTGCAGACTCTTGCCAGTACTCTGGTGGGGGCCTTTGGTAGTGCTGCTGTGCTCATGGTCAGCCTGGCAGTGTCGGTTCTAGGGGGCTGGATGTTTACCGGTGGGGCGGTCAGCGATCCTGTTCGTCATCTTTCCGGGATCATTGGGCTAGGGGCCGGGGTGGCGGTCTCGCTGGGTGCTTTTGACCCTCTTCTGGGGTGCAACCTTGGTCAACAGACAGGTTGGCGTCTTGGCGCGGTGCACCCTGCTCTGGGCTTGCTGGTGGGAATGGGCTTGGGGCTTGGCATGGCATGGAGCGCGTGGGGCCGGGCGGGAATCTTCAGCCGTCCACTCATGGAGAAGCGCAAGAATGAAACGCGCATCGATGATGTCTTCTCGGAAGCGGAGACAGACGGCGTAACCGAGGCCGAAACCAACGCCCTGGTGCCGGATGAAGCTGCCTTGGAACATCAAGAGGGTTTATGGATGAAGTCCATCGACAAGAACTCTGCGGCGCGCTCGCCTTACCCCGAGGATGTGCGTCTGCAGGGGAAGATCCCCGCGGGGGTCAAGGCTCTCTTCAGTCCCGAAGATGAGCAGCTCGCACGTATCGTCAGGGTCACCGCCCAAGCAGAGCCCCTCGCCCCCGCGAAGGAGTCGCAGTCAGGCGTCTCTGATGCGGATACCCCAGACGGCATCGACTCCCCTCAAGGGACCCCGGACTCGTTGACCGTTGCCCGTTTGCTGTCGGAGGAGCAAGGTGTTCAGGAAACAGATGTGTGCCAGCCAGGGGCGGCTCAGGTTGTGGGGCAGCAAGAGGGACCTCCCATTCCATCCTGGGAGCAGCCTGATTTGTTTGGCCTGGAAGAACCCGAGGTGATCGTTTCAGCCGGAGAGGGGGCTGAGGAAGTTGCCGGAGAGATTGAGGAGATTGAGGACGAGGTCCAAGAAGAGGAGATTGAGTGCGAGGAGGAAGAGAGCGAGGACGAGGACGAACAGGAGGACGAGGAAGGCGAGGAAGCTGAGTACGAGGAGGAGGACGAGGAAGGCGAAGAAGCTGAGTACGAGGAGGAAGACGAGGAAGGCGAGGAAGGCGAGGAAGGCGAGGAAGGCGAGGAAGGCGAGGAAGCTGAGTACGAGGAGGAAGACGAGGAGGAGGCTGAGTACGAAGAAGAAGACGAGGAGGAGGACGAGGCCTGCGAGGATGAGACAGACCCCGAGACCTCCAAGGATGCGCCCTCAGCCGTGGTCCTCAAGCCCCGCAAGGGCAAGGCCAAATCGTCCCCTTCCTCGCAGGACTATTCCGCCGAGGAGTTGCTGGCAGTATCTGGGCAGCTCTTTCTGGACGAGGGCCGCGTGGCGGTGTCCCTTCTCCAGCGTCGTTTTGACCTGGATTTTCAGGCAGCCTGTGAGGTTCTTGACGGACTTCAGGAGGCTGGGCTGATCGGACCATACAAGGGTGGGCAGCAGCGTGATATTCTGCTGACCCAAGAGGAGTGGCAGTCCAAGGTGGCTGCTTCCTGAAGCGCCCCCTAGCGGGGCATTGGCTTTGATCCCAAGTATCCTTTGTCCACCAGCACCAATCGAGCTGAGGTCGTCTCCCTCGTACACCTCGGATGTGCGAGGAACCTGATTGACTCAGAATTGATCCTCGCTCGTTTGGCAGAGCAGGACCTGCTGGTCTCTGGGGATTCCGATCTGGCGGGGACTGTGGTGCTCAACACATGCTCCTTCATCGGGCCCGCACGGGACGAATCCTATGAGGCTCTGGCTACCTTGCTTGAGCGAAAGCAGGCAGGCGATCTGGACCATGTGGTTGTGGCTGGCTGCTTGGTGCAGCGCTACAAGCGGCGCTTGAGTGAAGAATTTCCGGATGTGGACCTTTGGTCTGAGATCTCTGACTATCGCGCCATGGCCAAGGCCGTGCGTTCAATGGTCGACGGTAACAAGTACGCTAGCTATCTCGACAGTCCAGGCCTGAGGCCCGCTGACCGCGAGGATGCGCGCATGTTGGCAACTCCTGGTTCCTATGCCTACCTGCGTATCAGCCATGGTTGTGACCACAGCTGCGGGTTCTGCGCAATCCCTGGGATTCGTGGACCCCATCGCAGCAAGAGGCCAATCGACCTTGTGGCAGAAGCCCAGGACCTGATTGGCGGGGGAGTCAAGGAACTCGTGCTGGTAGCCGAGGATTCCACCGCTTGGGGCCGCGACATTGGCTTGGAGCTTCCACATCTGATCGAATCGCTCGCTGAACTGGATGGTGACCACCGATTACGCGTGATGTACGCTTATCCCAATCGCTTTCCCTGGGAGCTGACGCGCCTCCTGAAAGACCATCCTCGGGTTGAACCCTATCTGGATATTCCTGTGCAACACGCCGCGACCAATGTGCTACGCGCCATGGGTCGTGCGGGTGATGGCGCTCAGGTGCGCCGAATTTTGGATCGGCTGATGGAGGAGGTTCCGGGTATCACCTTGCGCACTACTGTTCTGTTGGGCTATCCCGGTGAGACCGATGCCGATGTGGACGAATTGCTCCAGATGGTCGAGCACTATCAGTTCACGCGACTGGGCGCCTTCACCTACTCTGATGAGGAGGACACGCCAGCATTTGGGAGCGATGGAGAGGTGCCTAGTGACGAAGCTGACGCTCGCCTGGCGGCGGTCTTAGAGGTCCGGGATCGAAATCTCGCCCATTTGCAGGGCGAACTTGTGGGTCAGACCCTTGAGGTTCTCATTGATGAGGGCTCTGATGAAGGCGGTACGGCCCTGGGCCGCACATGTATGGATGCGCCAGAGGTCGACCCCCGGGTGATTGTGCAAGGTGATGTGGCCGTCGGCCAACGGATACAGGTTGCCATTGATGGGGTCCTCGAGAACTTTGATCTGACTGGGAGAGCAATTTGAAAGGAGTCTTCCGCTATTGGCCCAACCGTATCACTGCCATGCGCTTTGTCGGGTCGATTGTTCTCTTTGGGATCCTGCATACCCTTGCAGATGTACCCAAGGATTCGATCCACGAACACCGCGCCGTGGTACAGGCGGCCTTCTGGTTGTTCCTGATCACCGCTGCCAGCGACTACCTGGATGGCTATCTGGCACGCCGTGACCATCATGTGACTGCTTTTGGGCGCATTGCAGACCCCTTCACCGACAAGGTCTTGATCCTGGGAGCCATGGTCTTTGCTGCAGTCAGTCCATGGATGCGCGAATTGATCCCCGCCTGGATAGTGGTAACTATTCTCGCGCGTGAATTCTTGGTGACCGGTATTCGGGGTTATGTAGAGAGCGTAGGCGAGGAATTTCCGGCGGACGGTCTTGGCAAGATCAAGATGATTGTGCAGTGCGTTGCCGTGGGCGGAGTGCTTTGGATTCATGCTTTTCCCTGGCCTGATGCGTGGCGCGAGGGTTGGGTGATCGTGACCAAGATTCTGGTCTGGATTACTCTTCTGACAACCGTGGGATCTGGTGCGAGCTATGTACTCAAGGCCCGCAAGATCCTGGGCGGTACCAGCTGATGGATCGTCTTCGAATGGGTCTGATCAGTGCTGGATTTCTGGGCTGCGCTCCGGTGGCGCCCGGGACTTTTGGCACCTTGGCGGGGGTCCTCGCCGTTTGGCTCATGCGTTCTACTCAGCCCTACCTGGCCGCTCTGTTGGGCTTGTGCGTGGTGCTGTATCTGCTCGGTCGTGCCCTGGCCCCATGGGCAGAAGAAGCCTATGGGAAAGATCCGGGGTGTTTTGTCCTGGACGAGGTCATTGGGTACCTGATCACTGTGGCCTGGATCGCTCCGCCGAGTCTTTTCGCCATGGGGGTGGCCTTTGTTCTCTTTCGCTTCTTCGACATTCTCAAGCCATGGCCTGTGCGTTGGTTTGAGCGTCTGGGGGGCGGGGATGGAATCCTGCTCGATGATGTGGCTGCGGGCCTCTATGGGTTGGGAGTGATGGCTCTCTTGCGTTACTTCCTTCCAGGCGGCGACCTCTGGGTCCACAATGGTGTGCTATGAGCAGGACCCGATCCCAAAGCTCGGCCCCTGGCATGGGCATGGCAGCACGCTTTGCTCTTGTGATGACAGGTTTCTTGGTGGTGGCCATGGTTCTGGCCGGTCTTGTCTTGTTGCCCAAGACCCAAGAAGTGGTGGATCGTTGCGTTGACGGTGCTCTCAGGGTTGCAGTGCGTGCCCAGACTGAGGTGAATCAAACCGGAGCAGACCTCCAGCCCACGCCCGGCTCGAAAATGAGCAGGGCCAAGGGTGTGCTGCGCTTTGACACCAAGATGCCCAAGGGGACTTTCTCTGGGCGTGAGGCCGCGGTCTATGAGTACGAGGGAGATAACGGGGTCAGTATCGTGGCTCCTGCAATCGAGGAGAGCCCCCGGAAAGATCTGACAGGTCTGATTGTCATCGTCGGAGCCCTGGTGGTGCTCATGGCCGGCTTGATCGCCATAGGCGTAGCCACTCAGACATCAAAGCCTTTGGCCATGTTGGTGGACGATGTGCATGCCCTGGGAAGGCGCGGCTTGCGTCACTCTGTGCGCGAGAGTGGCCCCAAGGAGGTTTTTTTATTGGCGCGGGCGATCAAGAACATGGCGTCTGAACTGGATTTTGCCCAGGACGCACAACTTGAGCTGAGTGTGCGTGAACGCGAGCAAGAGGTTGGCCGTGAGGTCAGTGCTGCCCTGCGTCCTGCCAGTACGCCCACTGCTGAGGGTTGGTCATTTACCGAGGAGTGCATCGAAGGTACCGAGATCGCCGGGTCATTTCACACCTACATCGAGGAGCAGGATCGCATCCTGACCGTGCTATGTGACACCGGGGATGGGGTGCCCGGTGCACTGGTGGGAGCCACGGCGCGGGCCTTCATACGATCCGCTCTCCAGGAAAAAGCTGGATTGACTGATGCTCTTGCCAGTGCCAACCTGGAGTTGCACCGGGATATACGCAGAGGTCTCTCGGTGACAGCAGTTGTAGTGGACTTGCAGCCCAGTACCGGGAGTTTCAAGATCATCTGTGCGGGCCATCGGATCGCACCTCTGTATTGGAACGAAGAAACCTCCAAACTCTCGCGTCTGCAACCGGAAGGAATCGCTTTGGGATTTGACGCAGGGCCTGTGTTCGAGCAGCGTCTGGAAGTGCGTGAAGGAGTCTTGGCCGCGGGGAGTGCCCTGATCCTGGCCAGCAGCGGCCTGGTCGAACAGCCTAATGAAGAGGGAGAAGAGTGGGGCGAAGAGGCTTTTCAGAAAACAGTGAACGCCCATGTGCGCCGTGGGATCCAAAATGCAGCTCAGGGGGTCATTGAGACCTGCCTCAACCGTGCCGGCGATCCCGAATCTGAAGCATCCGGTGACCCCATCCCCAGCGCTACGCTGTTGGTCATCGCCAAGGAGAAGTGAAACCCGTGCAACTCACCGAATTTCAACGTCTGATCGAAGAGATCTACTTCAAGAAAGACTCAGCCCGTGGGCTTGAGGGCACACACATGTGGTTTTGCGAAGAGGTCGGCGAATTGACCCGCGCCTTGCGTCGGGGCCAGACTGAAGATCTGGAAGGGGAGTTCGCCGATGTGCTTGCGTGGTTGGCCAGCATGGCCTCGCTGGTTGGCATTGAACTGGAAGCCGCCGCGTGCAAGAAGTACGCCGAGGGCTGCCCTCGTTGTAGCTCCACACCCTGTTCCTGCGGGTGAAGCAGGAGGAAATGCTAGGAGGAGCCAGTCATGGTGTCCTTGCAAGTGTGGCCCTGAAGCGGCCGATGCGCTCGGAGTATACCTATGCGGTGCCTGCTGACATGGCAGATGGTCTTGCCGTGGGCATGCGCGTGGCCGTGCATTTCGGGGGACGTCGAGAGGTGGGCATAGTGGTCGACCTGCCCTCTAGCACGGATGTGCCCGCCTCCAGGCTGAAGAATGTCTCGGCGGTACTCGACAACGAGCCGGTGCTCGACGAGGACCTGTTGCATGTGACCCGCTGGATGGGAACCTACTACGGTTGTTCCTGGGGTGAGGCACTGGCTGCCGTTCTGCCTGCAGTCCTCAAGCGTGAAGGGGGACGCCGTCAGATCACTCGCCTGAGCCCAGCGGAGGGTATAGGTGCACTTGATCTCGCCACGCTTGAAGATAGATACGAGGCGCAACATCGCGTTCTGCGGACCCTGCTCGACGCCGGTGGCCCTCTTGATCGCAATGACCTGGTGCGCAAGCTGAACATCTCCCTTTCGCCGATTCAGACCTTGATCAAGAAGGGCTGGGTGATTGCCGAGCAGGCAGATGCTGTGACTGATGCTCTCAGCGGTGCGCCTGCGGAGAATAGGACCGAGCCCGAAGAACTCATGGCTCAGCAGGCGACGGCCATTGAGGCGATCTCCAAGCCCTTGAAAGCCCGAGAATTCGAGACCTTCTTGTTGCGAGGCGTTACTGGCAGTGGCAAGACCGAGGTCTACCTGTCGGTGATCAAGGAGTGTCTGGAACTGGGTCGGGGCGCGATCGTGCTGGTTCCAGAAATTGCCCTGACTCCCCAGACAGTCAGCTGGTTTCGCAGCCGCTTCGGTCAAGTGGCCGTGCTGCACAGCCGCATGACCGATGCCCAACGCCATGACGCTTGGAAATCCGTGCGCCAGCGCGAGGTGCGCGTGGTGGTGGGTGCCCGGTCTGCTCTTTTTGCTCCCATGCCGGATCTGGGCGTGGTGGTTGTGGACGAAGAACACGAACCCTCTTTCAAGCAGGGTTCCACGCCCCGCTACCACGGTCGCGACCTGGCAGTGGTGCGAGCCAGGCAAGCGGGGGCGGTCTGTATCTTGGGATCTGCGACCCCTTCCCTCGAGTCCTGGGAAAACGCCAGAAATGGACGCTACACACTGATCGAAATGCCAGAGCGGGTTCAGGGGGGCAAACTCCCCGAGGTTGAGGTGATCGACCTGAACAGCGTCAAGATGAGTGGACCATTCTCCGCACCCCTGGCATTGGCTATCAAGGAAGCGGTCCAGAGGGGAGAGCAGGTGATTCTCTTCCAGAATCGGCGTGGCTTTGCTCCGGTGCTCTGGTGCAACTCTTGCAGGTCCGTGGTCAAGTGCGAGCAGTGTGACGCCTCCATGGTCTTTCACCGCAAGCTGAAGCGCGTGGTCTGTCACGGTTGCTGTGCAGAGCAGAGACCGCCGAAGCAGTGCCCCACCTGCAGCGCTCCAGGTATGCGCTTCTTGGGGGAGGGATCGGAACAGGTTGAGTCTGCAGTGCAGCTACTTTGTCCCGATGCTCGCGTGGCGCGCATGGACTCGGACAGCATGCACCGCCAGGAGGACTATGAAAGAGTGCTAGGCAAGTTTGGCGCCCGTGAGATCGACATACTCGTGGGGACCCAGATGATTGCCAAGGGGCTCGACTTTCCCGGCGTGACATTGGTGGGCATCGTCAGTGCCGACTCCGCCTTGCACCTGCCGGATTTTCGGGCTGCTGAGCGGACTTTTCAGTTGTTGTGCCAGGTCTCAGGTCGAGCCGGCCGTGGCGTCCTGTCGGGCCGCATTCTGGTTCAAACCCACTTTCCCAATCATCCCGCCATTCTGTGTGCCGCAGGCCACGACTTTCCTGCTTTTGCCAGCCATGAGCTTCCTCTGCGTGAGGAACTCAGCTATCCCCCCTACGGACGGGTGATCCTGGTCCTGCTGGATGATGAAGATCAGGCTCTTGTGGATCGGATCGGAGCCCACCTGGCCGATGTCCTGGATCATCACTTGAGTGACGAACTGGTTGAGATCCTCGGCCCGGCTCCAGCTCCGATTGCTCTCCTGAGAAACCGCCACCGCCGGTTCTTCTTGCTCAAGACAGGTGCCAGGGGCGAAGGTCTCGATCAGGCGCGGGACCTGTTGCTGGACTTCGCCAACAAACACAACCGACCGCGGATCACAGTTGATGTGGATCCGGTTTCGATGCTCTAGACCCCTGAGCGCTGCGCCAGTACGAGGTCGCGGAACCGCGCGAAGAGATGGGTCGAGTCCAAAGGCCCGGGTGCAGCTTCAGGGTGATACTGCACGCTGAAGACCGGCAGTTGACGATGGCGCATACCAGCCACCGTGTTGTCGTTCAGATTGACATGGGTCAACTCCAATTCGTCGGGAATCGACTCACGATCCACCGCATAGGAGTGGTTTTGCGAACTGATTTCCACCTGTCCCGTGGTTTCATCCCGAACCGGATGATTGGCTCCGTGGTGCCCGAAGGGCATTTTGAAGGTCTTGGCACCGAAGACGATGGAGAGGATCTGATGGCCCAGACAAATACCGAAGACTGGTTTCTTTTGTACCAGTACGCTGGCGGATTCGATCACGCTCCTGGCTCCGGACGGATCACCTGGGCCGTTTGATAGAAACACGCAATCAGGATCGAGGCCCAGGATTTCGTCTGCGCTGGAGCTTGAGGGTACCACCGTCACATCAAAACCAACATGCACCAGGCTGCGCAAGATGTTGTACTTGACGCCCGTATCAATGGCCACGACCTTCAGACGTTCGCCGTGTGCCTGGGGCAACTCCGTCGGATAGCTCTCGTCATAGCCCTCGCTCCATGAATAGGGCTTGTCACAGGACACGAGAGCAGTCAGATCCCGGCCTGCCGTACCCTGAACTTGTCGGGCCTTTTCCACCAGGGACTCGGGGTTGTCATCTTCGGTGGAAACCAGGCAGCGTAGCGCGCCCTGCTTGCGCACGATACGAGTCAGGCTGCGGGTGTCGATGCCATCAAGGGCGACGATGCCCTGCTCGGTGAGCCACTCGGGCAGAGACATCTGGGAGCGATGGTTTGAGGGTGTCGTGCAGACTTCGCGTACTACAAAGGCTTCGGGCCAGGCCTGTCGGGACTCGGAGTCCTCATTGCAGATGCCGTAATTCCCGATCATCGGGTAGGTCATGCTCACCACCTGCCCCGCGTAGGAGGGGTCGGTCAGGATTTCCTGGTAGCCGGTCATGGCGGTGTTGAACACCAACTCGCCGCCCTTCTCACCCGCTGCCCCAATGCTGCGTCCTTCGTAGACTTCGCCGCTCTCAAGGGCCAGCCAGGCTCGTTTCGATGGGTTCATTGGGGGCTCTCTGCTCTGGTTCGGTTGATGGTCGCTGCTGCGTAGCCCGCGCCGAAGCCATTGTCGATATTGACCACCGTGACTCCGGCCGCGCAGGAGTTCAGCATACCGAGTAGGGCGGCGACTCCCCCAAACGCAGCGCCATATCCCACGGAAGTGGGGACAGCGATCACTGGTTGGTCCACCAGGCCGCCCACCACGCTGGGCAGGGCACCTTCCATGCCTGCCACGACCACCAGGGCACGGGCTTCCCGCAGGCGCTCCGTGTGGCGCATCAGGCGGTGCAATCCGGCAACCCCCACATCCGCCAGATGTTCTGCCCTGGCTCCCATCAAGCGGGCGGTGTGCAGGGCCTCCAGGGCCACGCTGCGGTCGCTGGTTCCGGCGCTGACAACCAACACCAGGCCCTCGCCCTCGCGGGGCTCCCGGTCCACCCAGATCAGGTGAGCGTCTTCTTCATGTTGTGCGTCTGGAATCGCTTCCAGAACTGCCTGGGCGCCCTCGCTGCTTGCGCGCGTGACCAAGACCCGAGGATGGTGGGTCAGCATGGCCTGAGTGAGTTCGGCTAGTTGTGATGGGGATTTTCCAGCGCCGAAGATCACCTCCGGTTGCCCGCAGCGCGCTCCCCTCTGCAGGTCCAGTTGGCTGTGCCCCAGATCCTGTGCGGGCCAGTGGGTCAGGGAATGCATGGCATCCGCGACAGAGGTTCCTCCGTCACGCACGGTCTTCAGCAAAGCCTCGAGGTCCGTCTTTTCCACCGGCGGGGATTGTACGTTGAACCTCCTGGGAGGGGGCAAGCCTGGGGGATCAACTCAGCGAGGCGAAGCATCCAGATCCAGGTCCGCAGCCCGGCCCGCTTCAAACAAGTGCCAGCCCAAGCCCGCAATCATCACCGCATTGTCTGTGCAGCGATTCGGTGGCGGAAAGTGGGTCTCGACGCCGTGGGGCTCGCTGGCTGCGGCGAAGACCTCCCGCAGGCGCTGATTGCAGCCTACGCCGCCAGCCACCAGCACCCGATCCAGGTGGTTGTCCTGGGCTGCGCGCAGGGTCATCTTGACCAACGCGTCCACAACCGCTTCCTGAAATGATGCTGCCACGTTGGCGGGATCGGTGATGTCCTCGGGTGCTGGGGTAGCAGCCAAGGCGTCCCCGCCTCGCAAGTGATAGAGCACGGCAGTCTTGAGCCCACTGAAGGAGAATCCGATGCTTCCGTCTTTGGGCCGATAGCGTGGGAACGAGATTGCGCGCGGGTCGCCTTCGGGGGCCAGCTTTGCAATCGATGGGCCCCCCGGATAGGACAGGCCCAACATGTGCGCCACCTTGTCAAAGGCTTCGCCGGCGGCGTCGTCCAAGGTGTTCGCCAAGGGCTTCATGGACAGGGGTCCTTCGGCCAGATAGAGAGCTGTGTGTCCACCTGAAACCACAAGCGCGATGGCGGGATAGGGAGGTGTGGGCAAGTCCATGGCCGCGGCATAAACATGCGCTTCGATGTGGTCGACTCCCACAAGTGGCAGGTCAGTTGCAAGAGCCAGACCCTTCGCCGCGCCTACTCCCACCAACAAAGATCCGATCAGGCCAGGTTTGGTGGTCACTGCGATCCCCGCAAGGTCTGTGAGCTCCAGCTGTGCTTCTTCCAAGCAACGATCGAGTACTGGCAGAATCTGATCGAGGTGGCTGCGGCTGGCGATCTCAGGGACTACTCCGCCCCAGGGCGCGTGCTCACTGATCTGGCTGTGGATCACGCTGGCGATTTCCTTGCGACCTGCCTCCACTATCGCAACCGCGGTTTCATCGCAAGAGGATTCAATGCCCAGGATGAGTTTCGACATGGAATCAATTCCCTACGGCCAGTTCGTTGCCCAGCAAGATGTCCAAACCTGTTTCAAGCGCGCTATCAACCGGCGCGGAGGGCAAGAGCTCAATACCCAATTGTGCCTCCCAGGCACGAATCAGGGCCTCCTCTTGCGAATCTGGGTAGTGCGAGCCCAGGTAGTTACTGATTCCTCGGCGCTCGCCTGCGGAGACCACAAGAGCCACATCGGGCTGGATTCCGAAGGTGCGATCCTTTCCTATGGTGCGTTCGAAGTTGCGACCGCTGGGGCTGTAATAGTATGCGCTGGTGACTTTGGCCCGCGCACCCCAGGGTTCAAAACGCCTGATGGTCTGCACCACTCCTTTGCCGTAGGTACCTTCGCCCACCAGCACTGCCCGGCGATGATCTTGCATGGCAGAGGCAAGCACCTCGGATGCGCTGGCGGAGGAGCGGTTGACCAGTATCACCAGAGGCAGATCGGGGTGGCTGACCTGATCGGCGAGCGCACGTTCGACTCGCTTGGTTCCGTTACCACGGGTCTCCACAATCACGCCTTCGCTGATGAACATGCGCGCTATGTCGATGGCAGCCTGGAGGACACCGCCGCGATTGTCACGCAGGTCCAGAATGAGCCCGGCCAGGGGGGTTTCCTCTTCGAGATGGGTCATGGCAATGATCAACTCGCCGTGAGTTTCCCGAGAGAATGAATGCACTGAAATCCAAGCGATGGGTGGAGTGTCTGAGATCATGCGAACATGTCGCAGGCTGGGGTCAACCAGACCCGCAGCATCCACTTGCAACTTGCGTTTCATTCCGTCCGGATCGACCAGTTCGAGGGTTACTGGCTCTCCGGATTGAGGGGCCAGGGCCTCTCGGAAGCGCCCATCTTCCCAGGCTGATGGGTCTTCCCCGTCGATGGTCAGGACTCCATCGCCTACGGTCAACCCAGCCAGGCGGGCTGGGGAGTTGGGCAGGGTAAAAAGCACATGCCGACGGGTTTCAAGGGTGCGAAACAAGGCGCCAATCCCCTCGTAACGCCCGCCAGTTTCACGCTCCAACTGCACCGCTTCCACTGGTGGGTAGAAGCGTGAATAGGGATCCAGGCTCTCAAGCATGCCCGTCAAGGCCGCGTCGAGAAGTTCTTCATCGTCCACCTGACGCACAAAGGCATCCCTGGCGTAGGAACTCACCAGTTGATAGCGGGTCGTATCCTGTCGATCTCCGCGTTGCAAGATCGCTTGTACCAGGGTCAACAGCAATACGCCGGTAGCTACGCCGAGGAACCAGCCTCCCAGGAGAGCCGGGCGCTGGTTCAAGAGACCGCGGCGCCGAGTTCTTCGAGGGCCTGGGCCAGTTGCTCATCGTTTGGTGCCACCCCATGCCAGGCCGAGGCGTCTTCCATGTAGGAGACGCCTTTGCCAATAGTGGTGATGGCTATGATTGCAGAGGGCTGATCGGTCGTTTCCTTGGCGGCGCAGAGAGCCTGATCAACAGCAATTACATCGTGTCCGTCCACCGTGACCGCATGCCAGCCGAAGGCGTTGTACTTTGCTTCCAAGTCCCGCACGTCCATGATTTCGCGCATGCGGCCATCGATCTGGATGTTGTTGAAGTCCACCAGCACTGTCAGGTTGCCCAGGCCCCAATGAGCCGCGCTGGTAGCAGCCTCCCAGATCTGGCCTTCCTGGCTTTCGCCGTCGCTGGATGTGCAGTAGACGCGCGAATCCCATGAGTTCAGGCGTGCGCCCAGGGCCATGCCAGCAGCGACCGATAGGCCAGTACCCAAGCTGCCCGTGGAGAAGTCGATGCCCAGTTCCAGGTTGCGGTGCGGATGCCCCTGCAACTGGCTGCCCAGCTTGCGGAAGCGTAAGAGTTCCTCTCGCTGGATCAGGCCCTTTTGCGCCAAGAGGGCATAGTATCCGGCGCAGGTGTGACCGTTGCCCAGCACAAAGCGATCACGGTCATCGCTCAGTCGATTGTCCCGTGAAAGGTTGAGATGCTGCAGGAACAGGGTGCTCATGAAATCCGCCATTCCCAGGGGGCCACCGGGGTGGCCGCAACCTGCCGCATGGACCATGCGTACGACGTCCTGGCGCACTTCCAGGGCTACCTTGCGAATCTGGGTTGCTTCTTCTCGTGTAAGGGCCATTCTTAGCGCTCCTTGCGTTGCATGAGGGTTTCGGCGCGGTCCGCCAGAGAAGGCCCGTCCAGGCCGTAATGGCGAATCAGGTCAGACGCGGGGCCGCTTTGGCCAAAGGAGTCGTCCATACCAACCAGGTCCATGGGCACCGGATGGTGGCGTACCACAACCTGGGCCACCGCATCGCCGAAGCCTCCTCGGATCTGGTGTTCCTCGGCCGTCAATATTGCTCCGCAGTGCTCGGCCGAATCCACGATCAGGTCCACGTCTATCGGGTCAATGCAGGCGAGGTTGACCACCCTTGCTTCAATGTTGCGATTGGCCAGAATATCTGCGGCGATCATGGCCTCCGCCAGTTCTACACCGCAAGCGGCAATGCAAATGTCAGAACCATCTCGCAGGATCGCACCCCGGCCCAATTCCAGTCTGTATTCGTCACCAAAAATGACCGGCGTGGATGCCCGTGAAAGGCGCACATAGACTGGGCCCGGTGTCTCGTAGGCCAAGCGCACGGCCTCAGCAGTTTCTACAGAGTCTGCAGGAACAATGACTTTCATGTGGGGCAGCACCCGCATGAGAGTGATGTCCTCCAGCATCTGGTGAGACTTGCCGTCTTCGCCGACTGTCAGGCCAGCGTGGCTCGCGCAAATCTTCACATCCATCTGTGGGATACAGATGCTCTGGCGTACTGGCTCCCAAGCTTTGCCAGTAGCGAACATGGCGAAGGAACTGGCGAACACTTTGCGCCCCGTGCAGGCCAGGCCTGCGGCGGTGCCCATCATGTTCGACTCGGCAACTCCACAGTTGAAGAAGCGGTCAGGATGCGCCTTGCCAAAAACCGCGGTCTTGGTGGACCCGGAGAGGTCTGCATCCAGTACGACTACATCCTGATGCTGATTTCCGAGTTCGAGGAGAGCCTGCCCGTAGGCGGCTCGCGTGGCAATCTTCTGGTTGGCGCCCTTGCTGAGAGGCGCGAGCTGGTGCATGGTCAACACGGGTGCTCTGGGATTCTTGGGGGGGAGGTCGGCAGGCCCTGGGGGAAAGTCGCCGACCGGGAGGGATCTGGTCCCCGCGGGGCCCAGGATGAAAACAGTTTGTACAGAGGTTGTGCTCCCGGGACAACGGTAGACCTGAGGTCAAGGGCGACAACTCCTGGTCAATCCCTCTCAGGACCTCTCCCGCTTGCATTGGTTCTATCTGTCCCACCCAGAGGACGGTTGCGTCCACCCCAGACCCTGCACGATCCAGAGTGCCCCTCCCTGCGTCCCTGAGGTTAGGATCTGGGTGTTCCAGAGGGTATGGCACACCATTCGCCCATAGCAATCAGTCAGCGATACCGGCCCGCGCCGTTCGCGCGGATCCTCGCCCCATGGAGGGCCCCACATGCAGAAATCCACTCATCTGATCATTCTCGGTTTGTTCCTGGTTGGGGGCGCTAGCGCCCAAGCTTCGGGGGTCACCCTTGCAAAGGTTCGTGCAACCTTCAGCAAAGCCGATACCAACGGGGACGCCCTCTTGAGTCGGGCCGAAGCAGCGGCCGCGGGGATTCCTTCCAGGGACATGCAGCGCATGGACGCGGACAAGAGCGGTAGTCTTTCCGGTGAAGAGTTCATCGTCTACTACAGTCAACTGTTGAGCCGCGCAGGTCGAACCTCTGCCAAGGATCTTGAAGCTGAAGTCAAGCGCATCAATGCCGCACGGCGCGCTGCGCAGCAGAAGAAGGATCAGGAGCGCAAGGACAAGGCCCGCGCAGACAAGAAGGCGAGCGACCAGGCCCGCGCCGATCAGGCCCGCGCAGACAAGAAGGCGAGCGACCAGGCCCGCGCCGATCAGGCCCGCGCAGACAAGAAGGCGAACGACCAGGCCCGCGCCGATCAGGCCCGCGCAGACAAGAAGGCGAACGACCAGGCCCGCATCGATCAGGCCCGTGCGGACAAGAAGGCGAGCGATCAGGCTCGCATTGACGCGGTCCGGGCAAAGAAGAAGGCCAAGGATGAAACCGGCAATGACGATGGAAAGGGCGCTCCTGAGCCCGTTCAGGCACCCAAGTCCGATTCAGATCGGGCTGCCAAACTCTTGCGTGCAGCGGTTGCGAGCGGTCGCGTGACCAAAGCTGCCGCAAAGGATGTTTTTGATCTCCTGACGAACACGACTCTGCCCACGAAGGTCGAAGAACTGCGTCGCTTGCATCAGGTGGCCACAGCCAGGGTCAGCGCTCTGGCTAAGTCGGGCAGCCTGAGCCCGACTGAGGCGCGCGAACTGCACAAGGCCCTGACCCGACGCATGCAGCAGGCAGGGGTCAAGCCAAGTCCACCGGTTCAGACACCATCTGCCAAGCCTCCTGCTCGCAGGAAGCCCGGAGGAAATGGTCCAGCACCTCAGGCCAGGCGCAAGCCCAACACTCCGGCGAGCAAGCCGCCGGTTGACGATGGACGCAAGCCTGCTGACGGCAGTTCTCGCAAGAAGGCTCCAGCCAAGAAGCCCGCCGTTCGGCCCTCCGAAAAAGGCGGCCGCAACGGCGGCAGCTAGGCAGCCCTAGAAGTCATTTGATGCTGGTCCGCGGTACTCGGCAGAGTCGGCCTCGGTTTCGTAGACGCGTACCAGGTCAAGGGCTGCGCCCAGTTCGTCCTGGCGATTCGCGAGCTTCTTCCAAATTGCAATTGCCAGGGTCTCAGCGGAGATCACAGTGTCCTTCAGCCAGGGAATCTCGTCGAGCAGTTGGTGATCCAGTTGCTCAAAGATCTCTTCCTTCATGACGCGCATCAGGTCCACCAGATTTGCCACCATGCCGGTCTCCGGGTCAAGGGGGCCCCTCAGACTTGCTTCTACCCTGTAGTTGTGCCCATGGATCCGGTTGCAGGGCCCGAAGATCTCCAGGTTGCGTTCGGGACTCAGTCTTGAATTGTTCATGCGGTGGGCAGCAGAGAATTGCACACCGTGGGTGATGGTCAGGATGGGGTGGTCCATGGAGAGAGGGTACTCAGAAGGCCACCCTCGGGGCTTTCTGCTCTCCAGTTGGAGAAGTGTATATCTGGGAAAATTCTCCCTTCGGTTGGGCCCTGTGAAATCGCTACTAGGGTAGCCCCAAGGAGGAGGGTAGATATGAGACAGACCTACAATGAAGCCACCGCAACACGCCTGATTCCGCTGCTTTCCGGCATCGCCACTGAATACATCGATCGGGCCAGATCTATCCGCCGCCTTGAGCGTCGACTGGAGTCACAGCGGGCTTCGGACGAAGAGCAGGCCGGCATCCTTGAAACTACCGCTCAACTTTCCCTTGAGCGGCGCGGGCAGCGCCACTGCTGCGAAGAGGTCGAGCACCTTGGCTGTGAACTCGAAGCTGGCCGTACTGTCTCGGTTCTCATTCCTGCAGTTGGTGGCAAGCATACCCTGCCCTGGCGCTGGCGCTTTGGAGACCGTTCTCTGCGCCAAACCCAACAAGTGGTGCCTGCAGCCTGAGTCCATCACTTGACCGCTACACTTTTCCTGTAATGGGAAAGGAAGCCGGGCCGCCCCCTGAAACAGGGGGCGGCCCGGTGTATTTTGCTCACATTGTTCAGCCAGTCATGGACGCACTTTGATGTCCTTCGGGCACTCGTTCTCTTGGGCAGCTTTCCAGACAACCTCTGCCACTGTTTCTGGTGAGTCCATTGTGCTGCGATCCAAGTCAAGGTCAACTCCATCAAAGAGAGTCGTGTCTGTTGCGTCGGGGTACACGGTTGTGACACGAATGCCTTCATCGCATAATTCTTCGCGCAGGGCATCCGAGAATCCTCGCAAGGCATACTTCGTGGCGCAGTAAACCGAGCTGCCGGGGTAGCCCTGAAGTCCTGCGGTTGAGCTGATATTGATCACGTGTGCGCCGTCTGCTTCTCGCAGCGCTACCAATGCTTCCTGGGTTGTGTACATGGCTCCCAGGATGTTGACATCGAAGAACTTCTGAACCATGCCAGGGTCGCATTCCTCAAACGGCTTGACATCAAAGACCCCAGCGTTGTTGATCAGCAGGTCCATCTGGCCCTCAAAGAAATCAACAGCGCGGTAGACAGCGGCTTCGATTGAGCCATGATCTCGCAAGTTGAATTGGGCGGCAATTGCCTCTCCTCCTGCGGCTTCAATCTCCTCTACGACCTTGTCGAGTTCGTCCGAGGTTCGGGATGCAACGCAGATCTTGACGCCGCTGGTGGCAAAACGCAGGGCGATCGCGCGGCCGATGCCGCGGCCGCCTCCAGTAATCAGGATTCGTGTGGGGGCCATGAAGTTCTCGGGTTCAATTTGGAGGGACGTATCCTATGGTCTTCGACCGTTGAGCATAGTCTGCTGGGCGGTGTTTTGAGCTGTGGGCTTCGGATGGATCTCCTAGTCGTTATCATCCTTGGCCTATGGCCTGGGGCCCTCTTGCTACTCAATTCTGCCTGGAACTCGCCTTTGGGGTGCTGCTGTTCTTGTCTCTCATGCCAAGAGCGCCCTTGGGGCAGTTTTTCTTCCGCATGATGGGCACCACTGCCCTGATCCCGCTGCTTGCTGCTGGCCTCTTGCCTGTCGCATTCGGAGGGATCGCCTGGGATGCTCCTACCAGCCTGGCCAGTTTGGCCGGAGCCCTTGCATTTCCCCTTTTCTCCGGTCCTGTAAACAGCCGTAGACGGCTGGGGGCCATCATTTGGGCGCTCTTGGCCACCATTGTTGCCTTGTTCCAACTTCTGCAGGACAACGCATCTGGGCTGCAGGGAGTCTTCCAGGTGACAATCGGCACTGCTTCTGCACTGGCAACAGGAGCCGTGGCGGGAGGCGTGGGAACCGCCATGGTAGTAGGACATTGGTACTTGACCGTGCCCCAATTGCCTCTGGATCTGCTCAAGCGGCTCAATCAGGTCACGTTGGTCAGCATGGGTGTCTCGTTGGGGTTGGTGGGGATCTTGATTGTTCAGCATCAGAGCGCCTTGAGCAGTGCAGATACGCCGTTGCTTTCGCCATTTGGTCTGTTTCATCTGGGCTCGCGAGTGGGGATCGGCCTGGTCCTGCCACTGATTTTTGGTTGGATGGCCCGTGGATCTTTGGCCTACGGAAACACACGCTCAGCGACCGGCATCCTGTACGCTTCCACGGTGCTGGTTCTGATTGGCGCCGCAGCATCCCTCTCTCTACAAGATTCCTACCACATCCCCCTGTGAGCTTCGATCCGAAACCCCTGCGCTGGATTGAGTTGGACCTGCCTCATCCTGATGGTGGTGGCCGCCTGGTGACCTTGCGAACCGATGGTCCATTTGCTTTGCGCTCTTGGTACTTCGCGCCCGAGTCTGATGTGAAGATGGAGTTGCATTTGGATCGGCGCACTCCTGAGGGTGGATTGACAGGCTGCTTGCACTGTGGGCATGCGGAGCTATACACCCGCAAGAAATTCAACAAGACTCTCGGTTTCGCGATCGTTGGCGTGGCGGCCTTGCTTGTTCTGGTCTTCGAGAACTACTGGAGTCTCGTTGCGGCGGCTGTCATTGATCTTGTGCTCTTCTCCATCGCTCGTGACGAGGTTGTCTGTTATTCCTGTTCGGCAGTTCACAGGGGCTTTGGCGTATCTCCGCGCCATCCTTCATTCGATCGCACAATCGAAGAGCGATTGAAATTTGGCGAGAGGGCTGTCATGGGCGAGCCCATGCGCGAGGGGGGCACCGCCAATGCTCCTGATCCGGAGCACTGATCGCGCAAGCAAACACGCGGGGCGTGGTGATTTTTCACCACGCCCCGCGCTTGATTGGGTTTTCTGATTGCCTAGAAGTACCAGCGTGCACCGATGCTGACCGTGTCACCTTCGTCTGGTTTGTTGTAGATCACGCCCAGGCCCAAGCTCTCGGTCAGGCGATAGAGAGCCGACACTTCATAGACCAGGTCAGCGTTAGGAGCTTCGGCTCTCGATAAGCTCGCGCCCAGTTCCCAGGCCTCCCAGGCAAAGTAGCGAACGCCTCCACTGTACACCGTGTCGTGACTGGCGATGTTGATGGCGGGGTTGTCGGCCTGTAGGGCGAAGCCTGCCACTGAGACGCGGAAGAACCCGTTCAGTTCCGGGGTGATGTACTGGTGGATGCCAATACCGGCGAACCAGTTGTCTATCTGGCCTCCCTGGACACTCACATTCTGCACTGTTGCGCTGGAAGAGCGACCGCCGCCGACGAAGATGTGTATGTAGGGGGTCAATTCCAGCGATCCGACCCCTCCCTGCATTTCCACTTCCACATCGTTGCCTTCGTAGTAACCATCCAGGGTCGTGCTTGAGTAGCCCAGCTCCAAGTAGGTGTAGGGAATGCGTGAGTCCGGGCCCAGGCTACTGGCCAGTGTCTCCTGCATCAGGTTCACGGACGGGGCTTTCGGCCGGGCCGGGATGGGAGTCTCGTGTCCAGTGGCCAGAGCAGCAACGGAAATTGTGATGAGAGAGGTGAGCATGATTGATCAGTGGTGCGCGGGATGGCCCCGAAGCGCTGAAGCGGGCGGGCGAGTCCCGTGCAGGCTGTATCGGTTCCTTGAGCGGTATTCCTGACTGCCAATCCGGGGAGTCCGGATCTTGCTTCAGTTGTAGGCGCAGGCAGGTCTGGCCAGGGCATTTTGGGTTTCTAGGTCCGGTCAGTACTGTTTATGAATAGATATTCCTGGGGGCAAGTCGTTGACGGGGCGCCCCCGTAGGGCGAGAATCCGCCTCCCCGCAGGATTCTGCGGAGACCCTCGGCCAGGTAGCTCAGTTGGTAGAGCACTTGATTGAAAATCAAGGGGTCACCAGTTCAAGTCTGGTCCTGGCCACCATCGCTCTGCCCACGGGTATTCCCCTTGGGCCAAAGCCATGTCTGATCCGCGCTCACCAGAGTCCGGCACTCCCAAATGAGCACAGCACCCAAGCGTATCGGGCGCCGGGACCCTTCCCGGCTTGAACTCGAGTGGCATGATGGTCACAGGACCGTCTATAGCAGCGCTGAATTGAGGCGCCTGTGTCCTTGCGCCCGTTGTATCCATGAACTGACTGGTCAGGCCCTGCTGGATCCCGCCTCGGTTCCCGAGGAACTTACCCACAATGGAGTCCAATTGGTTGGTACTTACGCTCTATCTGTTGCCTTTTCAGATGGCCACAGCACAGGCATCTTTACATGGCCCATGCTGCGTGAGAATGATCCTGCCGGTTCTACTGGCTGAGAGGATTCAATGGAGCCCCTTCCCGTTGGTTCGCGCCTGATCCTGCCCCCGGAGGAGATCGAGCTGCGAACCATGCGCGCATCCGGGCCAGGTGGGCAACGGGTCAACAAGGTGGAGACCGCCGTCGAGCTGCGTTTTGACATCGACGCCTCCCAGAGCCTGGGCAGGGCCCGGCAGGACCTGTTGCACAAGCATCTGGCTTCTCGTCTGGTGGGGGGGAGTGTGCTCGTGGTGCGTGCTCAGGCCAGTCGAGAACGTCAGCGGAACCTGGAAGAGGCCCGGGAGCGTATGGCAGCGTTGATTGCGGGCGCTCTCAAGCCCCGCAAGGCCCGCAGGGCCACGAAACCCACCACCGGATCAAAGGAAAGGCGCCTGTCGGCAAAGCGCCGGGCGGGGAAGCGCAAGCAGGACCGCCGCAAGCCCTCGCAGGAGGACTGACCCCAGGCCTGGCTCAAGGCCGTAGGGCCGTCGACCTCATACCCCTACCCCCCCCTCAAAACCGCTTCCTGGGCCTCTCAGGGGTGGTTTTTCCCGAGGTGATGGATGGGGTGCCTGTTTCATGTGTCCAAACACCAAGATTTGTCAGATCCCTGCCATGGCAGCGCCGCCTAATAATAGGGTCACCTCCATCAACCTGAATTCAGCAGGCGCTGGTCTGATCAGAGGTCCTTTCTTGGGTCACAGACCCCTGCTGGACAGCACTGGGGTTGGATTATGGCCCCTGGGAGTCAGAATTCGGTATCGGGTCAAGATAAGGGACTTTCTAACACAGATTGCACATAGGTAGTTTCTTGTCATCAATGCTGCAGTAGCGCGGCTTCTCCGCAGATTCTCGTCGAGCAGGAGTCGAGACCTAAGTCTTTTCCAATCAACAACTTAGGTTATCTGGTCGGATTCAATCGTCAGTTTGAGGGACATGCCATCCGACACCCCGCCGAAGGTACCCCCGGAAACAAAAATGCGCCGATTTGCCCATCTGGGTACTTGGATTGAGGAGGCCCACTCGGCATTCTCTTCGCGCAACAGACCCCCATCCCTGAACTCTCTGTCTGTCTCTCACGAGCACTCTGAACATACGAACTATCATGAAGACCATCATCTTCTGCGCAACTGCGCTCACCATGACCGGAGCCACCCTGGCCGCCGGCAGTGACTGGACCGCGCTTGACCGCGAAGTCGAGGCACTTTCCTCTAGTCTTGCTCCCCAAGGGGGCGGTGTCGCCATCGGTGGCTACCTAGACCTTCTATACACCAACAATTCCGACACGGACACCTCCCAATTCGGTGGTAACAACGCACGTATCGGGTTCTCCGCTGAGAGCTCGGGCTACGGTGTCACCATTGGAACTCAATGGGCTGGTGGCCTTGGCGCGATCACCGATGCTTATGCCACATCTGAATTAGGCGGCATGAACTTGACCGCCGGCTTCTTCAAGGCGCCCGCGGGTGCCAGTGGTGGCCGTGCCGAGCGTGACGGGTTCTTCCAGGACCGCAGCGCGATTGGCAGTAACTTTGCCGGCCGTGATTCCGGCGCCATGTTGGGCGGCGGCTCTGGCAACCTGAACTGGGCTGTGGCGATCCAAAACGGAGACGACCTTGCCGCTAGTGATGACTACCAGACCACCGTGCACGTTGGCTTCGCGGTCATGGGCGCAGGTTCCTCCGTGGAAGGCTGCTACGGTGCTGCCGACGGAATGGGCCTTGTGATTGGCGCTTCCATGGTTGATGACGATGGCGCTGCCGACTCTTCGACGATTGTTGACGCCAGCCTCACCTCAGGCACCTTCTCTTTCAGCGCTGAATTCGCTGATATGGGCGGTAGCACCACTGGTGCTGGCGCATCAGCCGGCGCTGCTTCGACTGCGACTGGCGATTCGCCCATGGCTATCACCGCTACCTACGCAATTGGAAGCGACTGGGAAATTGGCCTCCGCCATCAGGACCTGGACACTGCTGGTGGTGACACGGATCTCGATATCGTTGCCAACCGCTATATCAGCGGCCACGATGTGAAGTACACCATCGGGCTCTCCATGCCGGATAACGACGCCGACACCGGATCTGACACCATCACGATCGGCCTCCAGATCGGCTTCTGATCCCAACTCAACCCGCATCCTGCGCGCGTCGTAGGGTCTGGGTTCGAATCAACGGAAGGTCCTTCGCGCGCGTCGCGAAGGGCCTTCCGTCTTTTTGTGCCCCGGTGGCTGGAGGGATGGCCTCAGGCCAGCAATGCCCTGGCCGCCTCGCAGTCCAAGGCAATCTGGCGGGTCAGGGCTTCAAGTCCCTCAAAGCGCTGCTCATCCCGCAGGCGTCCTGCGAACTCGAACTCCAGGTGCTGGCCGTAGAGATCCCGGCCACCCTCCAAGAGGTGCACCTCAAAAAGGGGCTTCTCTGGACGCTGGCCCTCCAGGGTTGGCCGGAAACCGATGTTGACCACCGCTGGCAGGGCCTCGATTCTGGTTGTGCCCTGGGCAGGGGGGCCCACCCGAGCCCAGCCCGCATAGACCCCGGTGGGGGGCAGGAGTTCGTGGTGCGGATTCAGGTTTGCTGTGGGGAAGCCCAGCTTGCGTCCAAGGCCTTCTCCGCGGACAACCTCGCCGTAGACGCTCACAGGGCGCCCTAGCATGCGCGCTGCGCCCGCCAGGTCGCCCAGCTCGACTGCTTCTCGGATGGCGGTGGAGGAAACGGCTCGCTGGCCTACTTCGACCTTTTCGATGATCTGGACCTCATGGCCCAGGTCGCGCAGGAACATGGCGTCTCCTTCCCGGCCTGCGCCAAACTTGCTGTCAAAGCCAAGTACGAAGGCCTGGGCACCGAGGTCAGCCAGGAGGATCTGGTCCACAAAGTCCCGGGCGGATGTCTCTCGCAGCGCCTGATTGAACTCCAGCACCAGGGTGTGCTCGATTCCAAGGCCCTCAAAGTGCCGCAGACGGTGATTCAGGGTGGTCAGGGTGCGCGGCGCATGGCCCAGGATCAGTCCCTTGGGATGCTGGTCGAAGGTGACCACGGTGGCCAGGGCACCCGCTTCTGCTGCGCGTTTGCGATTTGCCTGCAGGATCGCCTGGTGTCCCAGGTGCAGTCCATCGAATACCCCGATGCTGACCACCGCTGCTGGGTTGTTTGCCAGGGGCAGCAGGCCGAGATCCTTGGTGACGCGCACGGGATAGGCTCAGAGGCCCTGCTTGTAGGTGTCCACCAGCTCCTGCAGAGCCGCGCGGTTGCGCAGTTTGTCCCCCGCGCTCATGCGGTCCACCAGCAAGATGCCCTCAAGGTGGTCGAGTTCATGCTGCACGATGCGGCTCAGGAAACCGGTCAGTTCCAGGTTGAGGGGCTCTCCCGTCAAGTCCTGGGCCTTGACCGTGCAGGCGTCGGGCCGGGAGACCTCGGCGTAGATGTCGGGAAAGGACAGGCAGCCCTCCTCGTGCAGGGTGTTCTCCCCCTTGCGGCCTGTGATGGTGGGATTGACCAGGATCAGCTCATCTTCGGTCTTTTCACGGTCTCCGGTTTCGTTGATCACCAGGAGGCGTAGCCCCAGCCCGACCTGGGGTGCCGCCAGGCCCACTCCGCCGCTCTTGTACATCACCTCAAGCATGTTGGCGGCCGTACTCTTCAGGCTCTTATCAAAGGTCTTGACCACAGGGGCCACCTTACGCAGGAGGGGCGAGGGGTAGAGGGTCAGGTTGAGTTCGAGGTCTGCGGGCATGGGCTTGGTTCGGGGCTGCTGGTGACCAGGTGTGCATCTCAAGAGAGCCGCACCACATTCCAGTGGGGAAACAGGATACCCGCGCGTTGACGGTCTCAGAGCCCCCCTATAGGATTCTCCCCGCAACTTGGTGCCCGAACCTCCTTGCGTCGTTCTGCACACCCAGACAGGGCAGACCCTGCGAAGCACAGCAAACCCCGTGGACTACAGCAAACACATCCAGAAGGCGGAAGAGGCAGCCAGGAGGCGTAACTACGATTTTGCCATTCAGCTCTACCAGCAGCTGCTGGAGATCAACCCCGATGTAGGCGACGCCCGAGCCGGGCTGCGAAGGGTCTTCAAGGCTCGTCATGAGGCCAAGGGCGGGCGTGGGCTGTTCGGCAAGCTCAAAGGGGCGGCGCCTCTGGCTGCTGCCAGAGGCTTGGCTCGTGCAGGGCGTTGGGACGCAGCGATCAAAGGCTACGAGGGCTATCTGGCTACGAATCCCATGGATGAGGAAGGGAACCTGCTATTGGGGCAGGCGCTTGAGGCCGGCGGGTATTACGCCTCGGCCCTGGCGGTGTTCGAGTTCCTTGCTGAGATCGCTCCTCGGAATTCCGAAGGGCTCAAGAGCGCCGGGGCCATGATGGCCAAGCAGGGTGATCCTGCAGAGGCTCTGGCTTACTACGAGCGTGCCCTTGAAGCGGATCCTCGCGATCGGGACGCGATGAAAGCCCGCAAGGATCTCGCGGCGGAGGCTGCCTTGGAGGGTGGCCGCTTTGACTCGGTGGATCACAGCCGCGAGCAGATCGTGGATCGCGAGGAGACCCAGTCTCTGGAGCGCGCCAACCGTCTGCAGATGTCGCCTGAGGAATTGGACGCTGAAGTTGAACGCCTGGAGGCTCGCCTGGCGGAGGATTCGAGCGATGTGGAGGTCATGCTGGAGTTGGCTCGTGTGCAGGAAAAGCGCCGCGATCCCGGTGCGGCGCTGGACCTGGTGGAACGTGCCCTGACTTTTCGCCAGGGGGACAGTGAACTGGCGGACCGGGTTGGGGCCCTGCGTGTGGCATCGATCAAGCGCCAGATTTCGCAGGCGGACAAACTCGGAGACAACGAGGCGGCAGACCGTCTGGAGGCGGAACTGGGGGACTTGGAAGGTAATCGCCTGCGCGAGATAGTGGAGAGAAGGCCTGGAGACGCCTCCAGCCGCCTTGCTCTGGGGCGCTACCTGCTCGCGGCTGGCGATCTGGACGGAGCTGCCGCGGAACTCCAGAAAGCGCTTGCGGACCCTCGTCTGGCCGCTGAGGGCCATTTTCTGCTGGGTCTGTGCTTTCGCCGGCTTAGTTTCTTGGACCTGGCCCGCAAGCAGTTCAATGCGGCCCTTGAGGATCAATCGACCCTGGACGACCGGGGGAGGGAGATCCTGTATAATCTCGGCGGAATTGCGGAAGCTGAGGGCGAAAACACCGAGGCGCGCGCCTTCTACTCAAGGATATTCGAGACCGATATCGGGTACCGGGACGTGGCCGCAAAGATGGAACAACTGAGCAAAGACTGATCATCAGCTGGTTCGAGCCCCGCCCCAAGGGTGTTGCCGGCTCGCAGTCCGCCTGGCGACTTTCAATTCGCCGCACTGAGACAGCAATACCGAACAAGTAGCATTCACCAAGTAAACATGCCCACATCCAATCAAGCAAAGAAGCGTATGCGCACTGACGCAGTCCTGCGAGTCGCAAACAAGGCGGTTTCCAGTGCCATGAAGACTGCCATGAAGAAGGTTCTCGACGCCGAGAACACTGAATCCGCCCAGGCCGCCCTGCCCAACGCAATGAAGATGGTGGACAAGGCCGCCAAGAAGAACATCATCCACGCAAACGCTGCCGCTCGCAACAGGTCTCGCCTGACGCGCGCTGCTAGCGCGAGCTGAGCAATTACGAAGGGCCTCGATCAATCTGGGTCCGCACTGTCGGGATTTCTTCTGGATCTCAACCAATCTGATGGGCATGTTCGAAACCAGCGATACGAACTCAGCGCGATGGCATAAGCCTGTGCAGGTTCCGCGTGAGAAGGGCGACATCTTTTCGGCAGCATGCGAAATGGCTGCAGACATGCCGGGCTGGACTGTGACAGAGACCGATGAAACCGGCCTGCGGATTGTGGCCACGAAGCAGAATGGTTTTCTTGGTGGCACCTCCACCATCATCGTCTCCGTAGATGGCCCAGCCGACATCCCTAACTCATCGACTCATTGCCGTAGTGAATCGAGCGGCGCCCTCCTCTCTCGTGACAAGGGCAATGTTGCCGAGTTCATCCAGAAGTTCTGGATGCGCGTCAGCTAGCTGCTGACCTCAGTCAGCGATTTCTTCCAGGATCAGCAGCATCAGCGCGGTGGAATAGATCCGGCCGCCGCTGTAGCCCCAGGCACCCTGGGGATCCCAGGAACCCCGGTAGTCGTCCTTCTCCTTGCACTGGGCTTTGAGGGCTACTTTCTCCATGGGCTTCTTCCAACTGCGCCAGCTCTTGCTGCCCATATGGGACATGGCCAGGGTTGCGTGGTACCAGTAGTACATGTCAATCGCCTTGGGATTCCAGGTCGGCTGTGCACTGAGGATCAATTCTGCCTGTCGCTTGATAACGGGCTCGTCCCGTGGGGTCTGGCCCATGAGGAAACGGCAATGCAGTCCGATAGCGGTCAGCGCTTCACCCCCATCGTTTGGAAAGTCATCATTGACCTTCATCACGCGAGCACTGAAGGACCCTCGCATGGTGTAGCCAACGCGGGCTGTATCCGGATCGGTGACTTGCTCGATCCAGGCAAGCGTATCCTTGTGAGCGGCATCCATATCGGATTGGGTGTGCCGTCCAGCAGCGTTCAGAGCGGCCAACATCCACCCTGTAACGGAGGTGTCATTGTCGCCGTTTGGGGGGTTTTCGTAACGCCAGACACCGTGGGGATTGCGAGCCTTGCGGATGTACTCTTCAGCCTTGATCAGGGCTGTCAGCATTCTTGTGTCGGGTAATTCCTCGAAGTGCTTCTTGTTCGCGCAGAGGGTCAGGGTATCGGCCAGGGCCAGAGTTGCGATGGCATGGTCGTAATGAAAAGCTATGCCCAAGCTATCGCCAATGAGACCGCTCTCAGATTCCTGTCTCTCCAGGAGCCACTCGACGGCGGACAGGATTCCAACCGCGTATTCTCCTTGCTTGAGTGAGCGCTTATCGCCCACGAGGGCCATGAGCGCCAGCCCCGTAGAACCGACATGCTGCACATGCGTCCCCGCACCTTGGGCGCATTGTGTTCCGCCTGCCCTGTTGTCCTTCCAAAACTCCTTGTGATTCCAGTATCCGTTCGGATTCTGATGTCGAGCCAGCCAGGCGAGTCCCATCTTGATGGCGTCTTTGGGCGCAGAGATGGCGGGCTCTTTCGTGGTGGGTTGGGTCAGTTCGAGTGTTGCGGGGACTTCGAGTGTCGGTGCGCTTGCCAGCAGGGCGCAGTTGATTAGTGAAAGCATTTATTCAGTCTATCCAGGGGCGGCTCATCCGGGCAAGTGCTTGGTCGTACGGCATGGAAGGACCCTGGCGAGGCAAGAGACCACCCTCATTCGCAAGCGATCCCCTGAACCCGGCGGGCTCAGGGGATCGCTTGCGAATGAGGGTGGTCCTGGATCCGGTAGCGTAATCAGCGTGCTCCCAGCACCCGGGCGTAGCGGAAGTAGACTTCGAGGCAAAGGACCAGCAGAGCCGTGGAGTAGACCCGGCCGCCGCTGTAGCCCCAAGGCCCAACTGGGTCCCAGGACCCCTTGTAGTCCCCGTCCTTGCGCTGGCTGTTGAGCACTGCCTTCTCCATGGACTTCTTCCACTTCTTCCAGTGGGTGCCGCCCATTTGGAACATGGCATAGCTGCCGTAGTACCAGTAGTACATGTCCGTACCCTTGCCTTCGGGATCCCATTCGGGGAGACGCTTGAGCAGGAGGTCTGCGTGCTTCTCCATGATCGGGTTCTCCTTGGGATCCTGGCCCATGAAGAAGCGGCACAGCAGGCCCACCGAGGTCATGGCTTCGCCCTTGTCTGCGGGGAAGTCGTCATTGATCCCATCTACCCGCGAACTCAAGGAACCTATGGTGTCGTAGCCCATACGGCCTGTTCCCGGGTCTGTGACCTCATCGAACCAGGTCAGGGCTCCCGCATAGGTTTCCTTTGAAATCTTGAAGCCACCTTCTTCCGCTGACTTGAGCGCAAAAACCATCCAGCCGGTGACCGATGTATCGTTCTCGCCAATGGGCGGGACCTGATAGCGCCAGGCGCCATAGGGGTTGCGGGAATTGACAATGTACTTGGTTGCATTGCGCACCGTGCTGCTCAGTATCGGTGTCTTGTTGGAGAGCACATAGGCCTCAGCCATGGCCAAGCTGGCGATGGAGTGATCGTAGAGAAAAGCTTCGCCGATGTCCTGGCCCAGAAGCCCGGTTTCGGGGTCTTGTTCCTTGCGCATCCACTTGATGCCTTTGGTGACCACGTCCTTGTACAGACCCTCGCGCAAGGTATGACCGTCTCCGAGGAAGGCAAGCAGGGCCAGGCCCGTGATGCCTGTGTCCTGGATGTGAGAGCCGGCGCCTTCAGAGCAATCGGTGCCGCCGCTGACATTGTTGATCCAGTACTCGTCCACATCCCAGGAACCATCTGGAGCTTGGTGGTTCTTGAGCCATTCCAGGCCATCCGCCAGCGCTTGGGCTGTGCCGCCGCCGCCAGCGCGCAGGTTGCGATTGCCGCCGAAGCGTCCGCCATACTTGCCGCCTGCGCCGCCACCAACACCGATCACGTTGTTGAAGTTCTTCTGGTCGAAGGGAGAGTTGGACATCATGTCCGGGTCGCCATCGGTCAATTCGAAGTCCTGGTCCACATCGACTTCGTTGTGGTCGGAAATCTCGTAGTCCTGGATGATCGGCTCCTCTTCGGTTTCGACCTCTTCAATTTCCTCCTCTTCTTCCTCCTCGGGATCTTCGACTACTTCTTCGGGAGCCTGAGCCGTAGTGGCATCGATGATGACTTCGTCCGGTGGGAAGAACAGATTCCACGGAATGGCCGCCAGCAGCATGATCGCAGCAAAGTGGGCCACAGCGGAAATCGCCAGCCAGGGCGCTCTCTCCATCCATTCATAGAGGACGTCGTTGAAGGAATCCTCGTGTTCCCAGGGCTTGGGAAGGGTCGATTCGATCTGAATGTCTTGATAGCGCGCTTCGCTCATGGTCTTGATTGATTCCTTCGTGCTCTGGGGGGCTCATGAGGGCCTGTGGGGGCCCAGCAGGGGCATTGAGGACCTCGTCCAGCATCCAACGGCGGGGAACAGGGGGGGTTCACCATTCTATACCCGTAATGGGGTCAGTCACCGTCTGGCAGACCGCAGAGGCCGAGAATATTTCCAGGCTCAGGTCTAGCGGCCCTGAATCTCATGCCTCATCAAGACCGGACGCAGGTCCGTGGGGTGCAGATGGCTTTTTTGGACCAGATGCAGTCGGGCGCGGGTCATGCGGCGTCGGTCCAACTCGCTGAGCAGGTGCTTTCGCAGGGACTGTTGGACCTTGAGGTCGGAGAAGGGCTTGGGAGGCGTAGCAGGAAGGCGCTCACTGAGGGCATACAGCACCATGGCCCGCCGCCCATCGCTGGCTTCGAATGGCAGGGGCACGGAGACGTGTCCGATCTGTGCCGCTGTGACGAACTCATGCAACAGGTCTGAATTGTGAAATGTCCGGGACATGCCCAGGATCTCGTCCAGAGTGCGCTGGAGCGGCTCGTTTTGACCTCGATTTGCGTCCCAGGCGCCTGCTTGGGCTTCAAAGGTCGCTTCACCTTCAAGGACCTGTGTCCGAAGTTGCTCGGCGAGAAGCGTGACCTTTTCCAGCCCGGCATCTGGTTCGAGTTCTGGGGCGTGTTCGTCTACGGGCAGGATGATGCGCAGAAGAATGATCTCTTCGGCAGAGCCACCGACGAGCATGAGTTGCTCGGGATCAGCGGACTGGGCGAAGGCCGTGTAGGTGCTATAGAGGTAGCCAGGGCGGATGTAGCGATCTACGCTGACCCTGCCCGTGGGCCCTGGCTGCTTGCCAAGAGAGGAGTCGCGCCACGCATAGCGATAGAGGTCCGAGGTCACTTCCATGCGGAATCTATTGGGGGTCATGCGCCAGTCGTTTAGGCGCCTGGTGAAGCTGGTCGCGCCTCCGTAGCGCTCGACCTGGCGTTCGAAGTGCTGTTCGACCAGGGACTCCACCAGCTCGGGATCGAAGCCTCGCACGCGTCCTGCGTCGATCTCGAGCTGGGTCATGGCGAGATCTTGCAGAATCGAGATCTGAATCGGACCGCGTTGAGCGCCCAGTTGCAGTTGACGAACCCAGTCCTGAGAGGGATCGCTCTCTGCCCTCAAGATGTCGCTGATGGTGATCACCTTGTCGCCGGAGATTCCCACTCCCCAGTCAAGATAGGCGCTTACCGGCAGATCAGGTTGGAGGCTGGGAGCGGGGAGTTCCTGTGCAGTTGTCGGCAGGGCCAGCCCGATGATTGCAGCGCAACGGGTCAGGGTACGGGATTGCTGCTGGATTGAAGAGAGGGCTTGCATTCATACCATTGTCGGACTCGATTGCGCCCGGGGCAAGGACCGGTGTCTGCAAGTTCTCGCTCGCGCTTGGAAGCTGAGTGGTTCTCCTCCCTCCGTTGCTGGCTTGCGCGGGACGCATAGGGAGTACGATTGTCAGGGTCCGAGGCTTCCGGACCTCCGCTGCCAGTGAGACCATTTCCCATATCTGTGCCGCAAGGCCTGTGCCTGCTGCTGTTTTCCTGCGCCAGTGATCAGGGTGGCTGCGATCTCCCGGCCCAAATTTCTTCGGCCTGTACGGTTTTTTCCACGAGTGATCCGGACGTACAGATCACTGCCTCTCAGCGCGAGGCTCTCATTCTCACAGACATGACCCGCTGCGCTCAGCCGTTTGGGGTTCTTCCTGTCTGGGCGGAGTCGGCTCGGGGTTGAGGGTCGGGTGGTTTGGGAAAAAATCAACCAGATCGAGTCATGGGCGTTGCATCAATCCATGCTCCTGTGCTTGCCCATGTGCCTCTTGCTCACTTGAGGAGTTGGGACATCGTTTCCTGGAGCCATGAGTCCATGTCACCAGGCAGTCCCAGGCCCAAGGCGAAGAAGCAAGCGGTGATCGTTGCACTGAGCAGGATCGGAACCAAAAGTCTTCCAGTCTTTCTGTAGAGCCAACAACTGGCGAGGCCCTGGGCGAACAACATCAGACCCGCCGATGGTAGGGCTGCCAGAAAAAGGGCCGGCAAGCAGCTTGAAATCAGCGCTCCCTTGACTCCGCTTCCGGCGGCACTCATCCGCGCGTAAAGGTGGTGGCGCAGGAACACCTCTTGACCGATGGGAACAATCGTGACCGTCAAGAAAACAACAATCACCGTGAAGACGGGATGCATGAACAAGGCCCAGAAATAGAGGCCCGAATAAGGAACCGGGTCTCCTGTCCAGATGTAGATTGCGTAGCCCAGAATCGAGAATCCCAGACCGGCGGGGATTCCCCACAAGAGGCACATACCTGTGCTGATCGGTGAGCCGAGAATTCCTGCGGTCTCCTGGCTGCGCATCGCCCACGAGCGTCTGGAACGAACAAGAAAGCCAACTGACGCCAGCAAGAAGCAGCGAACCACCCAACCGAGAGCGGTGGTATGCACTTTGAACGGAGACTGCGATTTCTTTCCAGTGCTTGCGGGTTCCTCGTACCCGAAGTTGGGCAATTCGGCTTTCATCCTCACTTGGAAGTCTTCCAGGGAAGCAGAAGAGCTCCCGTCAGAACTTGCGGTGAGAGGCCAATGGGCATTGAATCTGACCTCCACGTTAGTCCAGCTGTCGCTCACATAACGGCGAGATCGCACTTCCTTGATGCCGTCCCAGCTGGTCACCCATCTTGTTAGCTCCTGGTCGTCGGCGGGCAGAATGTGTTCTTCTGCCTCGACGCTCCAGGAATAATCGATTGTGATCTTGTCGGCAGGGTCCGCTACGAATGAACTGGCAATCAGAATCGGCGCCAGGATGAGGCCTCCAATCCCCATGCTGATCGCCAGGTCCTTGAACCAGGTCCGCAGGATGAGAGAACTGGATGGTCTTGCCGGAGCATCTTGCATGTGGATCGCCTAGGAGAGGTGGAGGTGGACCTCTAGAGGGTAGGATCTTGGCGGCCTGCTTCCTGCTGTTTCTTGAACAGAGGTCAAGGCCAGTAGGGGTTTACGGCTCTGGGACTTCTTCAGCGTACCTGCGACGGGCTGGCATTGGAGTGGCCAGGGTCCGTTCTTGGAGCCTTGATATCTGTGAGTTGTTCGAGCCACGCCAGCGCCTGCAGGGGTTTCTGGCGGTCCGTCGGTAGGACCACATGCACCAGGCCTGCACGGATGCGGCGCACCTCGGCTTGAGAACTGGCGAAGAGTCCTTCGAAGGCCACCGGGTCGCCGTATTCCACTAGATAGACCTCGTCGCGCAAGGCGATTCGGCGAACATCATAAACTTCCAGTTCCGTGCGTAGTCCCGCAAGGCGCAGAAGCATCAGCGCTTCGCTGGGGGGACGGCCGAAGCGGTCGCGCAGGTCCTGCTCGGCTGCGAGAGCTTCTTCCTGGGAAGATATCTCGGTGAAGCTGCGAAGGAGGTCCAAGCGCAAGACCGGGTCGGGGATCCACTCGGGCGGCAGCAGGGCAGCAACGCCCAACTCGAGCTCCACCCCGGCTTCGGTGTCTTCCACCTGGGGTACAGCATCTGCGTCCTCTCCCGCTTGCATGCGCTCCACCGACATTTTCATCAAACGGCAGTACATGTCGTAACCCACCGCCGCGATATGGCCGGATTGTTGAGCACCGAGGACATTGCCTGCGCCACGTAGCTCAAGGTCTTTGATGCTGATACCGAAACCGGCTCCCAGGTGGGTCATTTCTTCCAGCGCCTTGAGGCGCTGCCGCGCGATGTCACGTAGAGGCTTGTGGCGTTCCACCAGAAGATAGCAACGAGCCTGTTGGTCTCCGCGGCCCACCCGTCCCCGCAATTGATGCAGTTCAGACAGTCCGAAACGATCTGCATCCTCGATCAGGATTGTGCCCGCGGCAGCGATATCTACGCCGTTTTCGATGATGGTGGTTGCCACCAGCACATCCGCCTCCCCTTGAGTGAATGATTCCATTACGGCGCGCAACTCGGCAGAGCCCATTTGTCCGTGGCCCACTGCGAAGGTCGCACCTGGGACCAGTCCCCGTAGCCGACGCATGACTCCGTTGATTGAGGAGACCCGGTTGTGCAGGTAGAACACCTGGCCACCCCGGCCGATCTCCCGCTGGATGGACTCACGGACAAGATCCTCGTCGTCGATGTAACCAAGGATTGTCTTGATGGCCTGGCGCCCGGGTGGTGGGGTGGCGAGAGCCGAGATATCGCGCAGGCCTGAGAGGGACATGTGCAGGGTGCGTGGGATCGGCGTGGCGGTCAGGGTCAAGAGATCGATCTCCGCCCGCATGCGCTTGAAGTGTTCCTTGTGCTGCACTCCAAAGCGCTGCTCTTCGTCCACCACAACCATTCCTAGTCGATGGAAGCGTACATCTTTGGACAAGATGCGATGGGTGCCCACCACGATGTCCACTTCCCCGGCGGCCAGTCCAGCCAGGATTGCCTGGGCATCCTTGGGAGTCGTATAGCGACTGAGAGATTCCACGCGCACGGGAAAATCTGCGAGGCGTGCGGTGAAGGTGGTGTTGTGTTGTTGTGCCAGGATTGTGGTGGGCACGAGTACCGCAACTTGTCCTCCCCCAGCTACCACCTGGAATGCGGCACGCACGGCGATCTCGGTCTTCCCAAAGCCAACGTCACCGCAGAGCATTCGGTCCATAGGCTTTTCACCGGTCAGGTCCTTGGTGATTTCCGCATGCGCGGCGACCTGATCTTCGGTGTCGGTAAAAGGGAAAGAGCCCACCATGTCTGCCACCATTCCTTCGTCCCCGTCCCAGGGATCGCGCTTGCGGAGGGCGCGCTTGGCCTGCACCTCGATCAATTCTGCGGCGAGATCAAAGAGCCCCCGCTGCACTCGCTCCTTGCGTTTTTTGAAGGCCCCGCTGCCGATCTTGTCCAAGTTTGCGGTGGCGCCGCCGCCGATATAACGCTGGACCAGATCGATGCGCGTGCTGGGCACATAGAGACTGACCTCATCAGCAAACATCAGGTGCAGATGCTCTTCTTCTCCAGCTCCGCGCTTCATGCGCACTAGTCCATGGAAGCGCGCTAGACCATGTACCGCGTGCACGACGAAGTCACCGGGGCGCAATTCAAAGAACGATTGGATTGCCTTGACTTTGTGGCGCGCGCCCTTGGAGACCTTGCGCTTTGTTCCCAATACACCCTTGAGTTCGTGATGGTTGACGATCAGCAGCTTCCAGGAGGGCATGCAAAAGCCCCTGGAAATAGTTCCCAGGGCCAGTTCCGCCTCCGGAACGCCACCTTGTGATGTGAGGGCTTCGTTCAATGCATGTCGGTCCGCTTCTCCGAGACAGGCAACGATTACCCGGGACGAATCGATCACCTCGCGTAGGGCTTCAGCCGCGCGGTTGATCCCCACCTCGAGGGCCTGAATCGAGCGGGTCTCGAAGCACAAGTCATCTCCTGGCAGGGTCTGGAGGCAAAGTTCGCGTAGCTGCTCGCGGCGCTTGGCCATTGCGCTCAGGGCGCGTTCATGAGCCGCAGACCGTACGCGCAAGGCTTCGGCACGCTCTGTGTTGCGCAGGGGCTCGATGGTCACCATCAATGTATCCGTGCTGAAGAGATCCGTGGCGTGGGTTGCCGAGACATCGCCCACCTCGGCGGAATCTGCGGCGAGGCACAGGTGGAGATCCTCGAAGCTCTTGGTAGAGCGCTGGTCGGCGGGATCAAAAGTGCGCAGGGACTCGATTTCGTCCTCAAAGAACTCAATGCGTATGGGTTGGTCTGCGGCAAAAGGGAAGATGTCCAGGATGTCCCCTCGCAGGCTGATTTCGCCGGGAGTTTCAGCCAGTGGCTGGCGTTCGTATCCCAGCTTGACCAGGTGCTTGAGCAGCCCTTCCGGGTCGATGGTGTCGCCGCAGCGAAAGGTGATCAGTTCCTTTTCCAAGTCCTTGAGGCCCGGCAGGGGTTGCAAGAGGGCAACCACGCTGGTGACCACAAGTCGCGGTTGCTGCTCTGGAGGACCGGTCATACGCCGGGCGAGATCGATGCGTGCCACTGCTGCTCCGCCTTCGGCTCCCTCGCGCGATGGAAAGGCAGTTGCTTCGACGCCAAAGATCTCCAGGTCCTGCAGGAAGCCCATCGCTTCCCCGTCTGTGGCCAGCACCACCAGGCAGGGCCCCTCACCCAGGGCGTCATGGCTGGCGAGGTATGCCAGGATCAGTGCCTGGGAAGAGCCCCACAGCCCGCCCACGGAGACCTTTTGCTGATCACTTTGCAGCAGGCTGATCAGTTCGGCGATTTCAGAGGATGCTTCAAGGTCCTTGGCCCGTAGCAGATGGGGCTGGTCGCTGGCGCTCACGGCGCTTCCCCATCGGTGAAGACTCCTTCGCCAAACTCCTGCGCTGCCTCGCCCTGTGGAGCCGGGTTGAGTTCTGACAGGGCCGCTTCCGCGGCCAATCCCTCAGCCTCTTTGAGGGTAGATCCCCAGGCCTTTGGAAAGCAGCGCTCTCCAATCCGAGCTCTTACGAGAAAACGCGGAGCATGGGGCTCACCTGCTTCCTCAAGCACCTCATAGGTCGGTGGCTCCCCCCCGTTTCTTTGCGCCAGTTCCTGCAGGCTCTGTTTCGGCACGCGCACGCCTTCGTCCGATCGCGCACGCAAGAGAGGCTCCCCCAGGGTACGTTTGATGAATTCCGTCGCGGCTTCCAGGCCGCCGTCCAGGAAAATCGCGCCCAGTACAGATTCATAGAGGCCCGCTTTGACCGCCGCTGAAAGGTCATCACGGTTGAGTCCGCGCCCAACCTTCGTGCGCCCGGGCAAACCGAGTTCGTCTGCGGCTACTGCCAGGCTGGGCCGCGAGACCACATGGCTCTTGCGTACTGTGAGTTCCCCCTCTGAGAGATCCTCACGTGTGCGGTAGAGGTCATCCACGACCACCAGATCGAGCACCGCGTCCCCCAGGAACTCCAGGCGCTCATTGTGGCGCAGGCCCATCGATGCGTGCGTCAAGGCTTGAGTCAGGAGGCTCTCATCCTTGAAGGCGTATTCAATCGGATCGGGGGTGACCATGGGGGCAGGATCAGATAGGGGCACGCTCAGGTGCCCTGAGAAGAGACAAGGGTACGCATGGGATGCGGAAGGGCAAGGGATCGGAGATAATGAGGCGTGGACCCAGGGTCCCCGAGGCGACTCCCATGCGCAAGAACGACCATCTGATCGAGCCCTTCCTGGCGGGGTTGCCCAAGCAGAAGCCCAAGGTGCGCGCGCGTCTGGTGCCGTTTCTGGTGGTCATCCTGGTTGTGATCGCGCTGGCGGCTTTGTTGTCCTAGGGCCTGGTGGAGGCGCTCAGAGGCGTGAATCCACCGGGTAGCGGTCCCACCAGGCGCTCGTGTTCCCGCAGGGCGAAGCGGTCCGTCATGCCCGCCATGTAATCGCACACCGCGCGTTCAAGACCCTCCGATTGCGCCCAATTCTGGTACCAGTCGGGTAACTCATCGGGTGCAGCGCACAGGGTTGTCCAGAGTCCGTCGAGCACCTTGCGTGCAAAGGTCAAGAAGCGCTCAAGGTGTTCATGGCAGTAGAAGTGTTGATAGAGGAACTTATGTAGTTCCGCGACTTCACGAGCGATCTCGGTTCCGTGACAGATGAGCATGGAACCATGTTGCTGCGCAGCCTGCGCGTCTGTTGGTTGAGCCTCGTCGAGGGCGAGCTGGGAGCTTTCAATCAGATCTGAGATGCAGATCCCCAGCACTTCGTTGGTGACCCGTGATACCCGCAGCTTGTTGTCCCCATCGGCTGTCAGGAATCCGGGATGGCGTTCGTTGACCTGTGCTTCTGCCCTCCGCCAAAGGGAGCTTTCTGCTCGCAGGTCTTCTTCTTGGAACATTCCTGCCAGCAGGCCATCCTCCAGGTCGTGCTTGTTGTAGGCGGAAGAGTCCGCCAGATCGACCACTTGGGCTTCGAGACAGGGCCTTGGATGCCTCGGCAAGAGGTCTTCGGGCCAGTCCCGATCGGCCTCGTGCTTGAGCAGTCCAGCGCGCACTTCGCAGGTCAAATTGAGGCCCTTGTAGTCGGGGGAGCGTCGTTCCAGCTGGTCCGCGACTCGTAGGACCTGGGCGTTGTGCCGGAAACCTCCGTGGTCAGCCATCAGATCATCGAGAGCCCGCTCACCCCGGTGTCCGAAGGGCGGATGCCCAAGGTCATGGGCCAGGCCCAGGGTCTCGCACAGGGCCTCATTCAGTCGCAGGGCTCCCCCTATGCTGCGCGCCACCTGACAGACCTCCAGGCTGTGTGAGAGGCGTGTGCGGTTGTGGTCTCCCTCTTCATTGAGGAACACCTGGGTCTTGTACATCAGCCGGCGAAAGGCTGTGGAGTGGGTGATCCGGTCGCGGTCGCGCTCATAGACCGTGCGCATGGGGTCGATTGCCTCTGGCTCTCGACGACCTGCGCTTTCCGCAGAGAATCTGGCCCAGGGGGCGAGGTCCCGGCGTTCGCGTTCCTCCTTGGCGAGGCGGTCGAGGAAGGCAGCTTGCTTCACGTGTAAAGAGGTTGGTGGCGGGTGGATCGGATCACACGATCATCCATGGGCTCATATTCTATGCTGCCTGAGAGCCCAGCATGAGATGCGTGCCTGTCCGGTGGTGGGGAAGCCTGCAGCGTGCCCGGCAGGCATGTCAGAATGCTGTCAATCCATGAGTCCCAAGCCCTCTATCCCCCCTTGGTTCGAGACCGCATTTCGAGCGGAGTACTTGGAGGTCTATGCCCACCGGGATCAGGCCTCTGCAAGGGCAGAGGTCGGATTCCTGTTGGATCAGGGACTTTCTGGGAAGGTACTGGATCTCTGCTGCGGTCAGGGTCGGCACCTGATCGCTATGCGCGATGAGGGGCTTGAGGCCTTTGGCATTGATCTTTCGCAGGAGTTGTTGATGCGCGCGGGAGCCCTTGATGGGGGTCAGAAGACTGTGGGCTCTCTTGCCCGTGCCGATCAGCGGATGCTGCCCCTGCGCGATGAGTCCTTCGATGGGGCGACCCTGCTCTTCAGTTCCTTTGGCTATCACGATGACTGCGGAGACGCGGCAGTGATGGAGGAACTCAGGAGAGTGCTCATTCCCCAGGGGCTATTGGTGTTGGACCTGATGAATCCCGACTTGATTCGAGCTGGTCTTGTACCCCACTCCGTGCGCGAAGAGCAGGGCCTGCGGCTCGAAGAGACCCGCAGTCTTTCGGAGGATCGCAGACGCGTACGCAAGCGAGTGCGTCTCAGTCGCACGGGGTCTGAGCCCCTGGTCTGGGAGGAGGATGTGCGGCTGTACGATCCGGCGGATCTCGATGCCCTGCTCGAGGACCACGGATTTGTTGTGGAGCGCCGTTGGGGGGCCTTTGGTGCACAGGTGTTCAATGCGCAAGCTCCCCGCCAACTTGTCTTTGCGCGCAAGGACGCTGGGGCCACCTCCTGCCCGGTATAATCAGGGCGTCACAGTCCTGTGTGGTTCCAGGGCAATAGACGAGAAAGTACCCATGCAGCAGTCCAACATCGTATTCAGCGAAAAAGCTCTCGAACTCAAGGCCATAGCCCGGGAAATAGCTGACAAGCACGTCCGGCCTCTCGCCTCTAAGTATGACAAGGCTCAGGAGTACAATTACGATGCCGCGCGAGCGGTTGCCGAGGCTGGTCTCTTCCGCACCTTTATCCCAACCGAGTACGGCGGACATGGTGCCGGCGTGCTTGCATTGGCTCTGGTAGCTGAGGAACTGGCCAAGGCTGATTCCGGTTTTGGAGTGGCCTTCGCGGTCAATGCCCTGGGTTCCTTCCCCATTATTCTCGGGGGCACAGAGGAACAGAAGCAGCGGTGGCTGCCAAAGATTGCAGCCGGGGAAAAGATGGTCGCCTTCTGTCTCTCTGAGAAGTTTGCTGGATCCGATGCACAGGGGCTCTCCGTACGCGCTTTCGAAGATGGGGACGACTACATCATCTGTGGCGAGAAGAAATGGACCACCAATGGTGGTGTGGCCGATGTCTATTCGGTCTTTGCGGTTACCGAGCCGGACTCCAAGTCCCGCCGAATCAGCGCCTTTGTGGTGGAAAAGGGCACCCCCGGTTTTGAGATCAAGAAAGTCGAGGACAAGATGGGTATTCGCTGTGTTCCCGTGGTGGAGACCCATTTCGATCATGTGCGGGTGCCCAAGGCCAATTTGATTGGCGGCCGTGCGGGCATGGGCTTCCGCCACGCCATGTCGACTCTTGACTACGCCCGTCCGGGTGTGGCCGCGCAGGCCATGGGGGCCTCACAGGGGGCTCTGGATCTTGCAACGGTCTATTCGAATCGCCGCAAGCAGTTTGGCGTGACGATCGCCAATCACCAGATGGTCCAGCAGATGCTGGCTGACATGGCCATGAAGACTGAGGCCTCGCGCCAATTGGTCTATGCGGCCGCGGCAGGTATTGACGACACAGGCCCTTCCCCCTTGAACAGCAAGATGGCCGCCATGGCCAAGTGCTTCGCCACGGATGTTGCCATGGAAGTGGCCACGGACGCTGTGCAGGTCTTTGGGGGCTATGGATTCATGGAGGACTATCCCATTGCCAAGTTTTTCCGAGACGCCAAGATCCTGCAGATCTACGAGGGCACCAATCAGGTCCAGCGTCTGGTGATTGCGCGCCATCTGATACGGGAAGCTGCGGAACTTGAGCACCTGAGTGAGTTCATCCCCACCGAGGTGCAGGAGAGCTACTCGGAAGAACTAGTCGGCTCGCGGAACATTTAGTGGGCCAGAAGGCGGGGGAGGGGCTCCTGGCTCCTCTGGCATGGTGATTCACCAGAATGGTCTGGGGGGCTTCCTGGTGGGTCAGGGTCCATTCGGAGCTGTTGTTCTCGGTCCGGAATGTCCAGGGCAAAAGTAGGGTATACACCTAGCTGAATAAGTATTTTTTCTGTTCGTTCGGTATCTCGCCGCCTCTGGCTCAGTATGGTGCACAGAGAAACCATGGCCCCCACATGGATCTTGAAGCGCAATGCCTAGCCTGCCACAAATCATCCCCCCTGGACCCTCTCGCAGGGGGTCTGCCAGCCAGAAGGCCGCGAATCGGCCTGGCATTGCCGTATGTGGGGCTCAGGGCAGCAAGACGGACACCTGACCAGAGAATCTTTGTGGGGTTCTTGGAACCAGAGGCCAGATGCCCCCACTAACCAACCTTAGAGAGAGGGAAATTGGAAATGAACAGCAAGAACACAATCAGCCTTGAGGACCTGGATACCAAGCTCGACGCTTGGGCAGATGAGCCTCAGAAATTCGAAGGGCGCGTGAAGCGCCTGGCCAGCAAGTGGAATCGAGAGGGTACCTCCTTCGAACTCAAGGATCCCAACAGTTGGAGGGCCCCTCGCCGGCCAGCCAACGGTGTGGTCACCATCGAGGATCAGCTGCGAGCCGAGATAGATTCGATCATCATCATGGGGCGTGACGAGGAAGCCAGACACGCCCGCCGGATTGAGTTCGTTCGGACCTGCCTGGAGCTGAGCCTCAAAGAGCATGGGCTCCAAATGAGTGATCTGGAGGGCCGCGTCAATTATCACCCACAGACCTTCCGGGATCTTGACCCCACAGAATGTGAGTTGCCTCGGGATGTCTTCATTCGTTGGAAGGAACTCCATGGCCTGCGCACAGAACTGGTGGAACGCAACCTGTATCTGGCCCTGATCAACGTTGAGCGGTATGCGCACTTTGGTGTGCCTCGCCTGGATCTGGTCCAGGATGGTTCCGCGGCTCTCTTTCGCGCAGTAGATGGTTTCGACTGGCGTCGTGGTCTGCTCTTTCGTACCTATGCGGTGCACTGGTTGAATCAGGCCTTCCGCAGTCACCTCTATAACCACGGCCAGACCGTGCGTATCCCTGTCTACTTGCAAAAAGCCATGCGACATGTGAAGGCAGCAATGGGCAAGCTCGGGAACACCAGTTCCTCGGCCGCAGCAATCGCAGACTTGACGGGTATGCGATTGGGCCTCGTGGAGAGTGCTTTGACCGCAAGCCGTTCAACTTTGTCCATTGATGCCTCGTCCGGTGACGAAGGGGATGGTCCGGGGCTTGCGGATAGTTTGAGCGATGAGCAGACCGAGGGTCTCTATCAACCATCAATGGAGGATGTGACCCTTCGGGAGGGGCTAGGTGAGGCTCTTGATCTGCTTTCCGAGCGCGAGCGCCTGGTGCTGGAGCGCCGGTATGGTCTCGGTGCCTTCGATGAGCACACCTTGTCAGAGTTGGCCGGGGAATTGGGTGTCAGCCTTGAGCGAGTGCGTCAGATCCAGATGCGAGCGCTCGGTAAGTTGCGCACTCCCGCCCTGCGCAAGACGGTCGATCCGTTCATCTGATCATCGAGCCTGGCCTCTTTCCGGACACAGAAAGGGGGGTTTCGGGGGTGAGCACCTGGAATTGGGATACCCGCATGATGCTGGGGGGTATCGTGTGAGTCATGGAGAACTCCAGGGTGCACGTCGAGCCATTTCATGAAGCAGTGAGTGGGGCTCAGCAGTCTTCAGTCCAAGATCCAAGCACGAAGGCCAGGCCTGCCCGTGCCTTGGCTCACGGATCCCTGCGCACCACCTTCATGGATCTGGTCGGGCGGCCGCCTTATGAGAGCGAATACGAACGGTGGCTTGGCTTGGGCAGGGACAAGCTGTTGGATGCCCTGTTGGGGAGCGAGGAGTTCTGGGGGCATTGGTGGAGCGAGCAGCTCTACTACTTTCTGCTGGTGGACAACTTTCAGCCCATAGCGCGAGCTACGAAGGAAATTCCTGACAAGCTGGCGGTGGGGCGCATGGACTACCGAACCGCTTTGCACCGCATTGCTCTGACATCGAGCTTTGACCAGCGCAACCCTGGCTCAGATACCTTTGTCACCGTTGTCATGGAGCAGTTCTGCGGCCTGGTGGTTCAGAAGAATCGGCGGGATCTGGAGAGTGGCAAGCGCGCCTATGATGGGGGCAAGGGCAACTTTCTAGGCACCATCGTCAACAATCAAGCCGAAGTGATCGAGGTATGCGTCAACCACTCCAAGGCTTCCAAGCACTTCTTGGCGCGTGAGTACCAGCGTCTAGTGCACGCCCCGGGGGACAAGAAGACTCTCGCCAATCAAGCCCGTCGCCTGCATCGGGATCCTTGGAAGTATCTGGCCACGGCCAGGGACTGGCTGCTTTCGGAGGAATACAGCCAGCGCCTCGAGAGGCTTGAGCCCAAGTCCAACTCCTTGTTCCTGAACGGCCTCTTTGTGGATCTGCTCGATCGCCTGCCTACGGAGGAGGAGCTTGACCCCATGCGCACAGCCCTTGATGCTCTGGCCGACCCCCGCCCTCTGCGCTCGGTGGTGGTGCGTCTGCTGTTGGATTCTGGGCGCGCCAAGATTCCTGAGAAGGACACGATTACAGACCCCACACGTTGGATCGGAGATAAGTACCAGCGTCTTCTCGGCCGTGAGGCCACAGGGGAGGAGCTACGGGTTTTTGTGGGCATCTTTCATCAACCGGACTGTCGTCCAGCGACAATCCTGTACGCTCTACTGTCCCATCCCGAATATCAGAACTACTAGGCTCTGAATTCACCAGCAGCCCAGCGGAGGCACATCCACAATGGAACAATTCAACTTTGATCGCCGTTCCTTGATACGAGGCGCCGCATTGGGTGCTGCGGGGGCACTCTCGCCGGGGCTGGCCAGCAGTTTCTCCTTGCCCCTGCAGAAGGGCCGCAAGACGAAGCGGGTGGTGTTGGTTGCCTTTGCAGGAGGTGTACGCACACGCGAGACATTTGGCACACCAGACAACATTCCAAACATGCGCCAACTGGCGGATGAGGGGGTGCTCTACACCAATGTGGCCACGGCCAACCTTGGTCACTTCGGTGCGACCATGTCGATATTCACTGGCGTCAGCGAGCCACGGGGCATTCGTGAGAATGCACGAGGTCAGGAACCAACCCTCTTTGAGTACCTGCGCAAGGGACTCGCCATGCCCAAGGAGGACATTTGGGTCACGACAACCGGCGGCGCACAGCAGGTGAATTATTCCTATTCTCTGCACCCTGAGTACGGCGCCAAGTACGGCGCGAACATCTTGGATGGCGAGGGGATTTTCAATACGGAGTTCAAGCAACTGCTCGACACCTGGGGTATGCCGGAATCCATGGGCGAAAGGGAAAAGGCCTTGCTTGATCAACTTCGCAAGGGCGTAGGCGGTGGACCCGATGCGGTTCGCGAGGCCGAGCGTCTTGCGCGGGTGGAGGAGTACATCCTGAAGGAACTGACTCAGGGCACTTCCGATATCACGGGAACGGCTGCTGGAGATCGCAAGGCCTTGCGCTTGGCGCGCAATCTCTTGTCCCTCTTCCGACCCAAGGTAGTGGGTGTAGTGTTGCAGAACGCTGATGTGGCTCACGGGTCCTACAACGCTTACTCAGAGGTGGTGCGCCAGAACGACGCGGCCATCGGCGAACTGGTCATGGCGATTCGCGAGGACGAGGAGCTAGCTGAGTCCACTGCTGTTATCGTGATGCCGGAGTTCGGACGTGATCGGGACCTGAATTCACGACGCGGTTTGGATCATGGTGATGGATCGCCGGACCTGCGCCGGGTGACTTGCCTCGCTTGGGGTCCTGACTTCAAGCGCGGCGTGGAGATTGATTCTGAGCAGCGCACTACTGATGTGGTGGGCACGGTTTGCGAGTTGTTTGGAACCACCGCCCCCCTTGCCCGTGGTGGCCGATTGACAGGCCTTTATTCCTGATCGCGTGGACTCTGACCAGCCTCTCAAGCCTGTTCGCGCACGGTTGCGCTGGGGATGGTGGTCCATGTTGCCCATGGCCCTTGCCCTGCCATTTTTGGTGGAGGGAGTTCCCGCGGGTTCGGCCTTCCAGGATTCAGGTGGGAGCATTCAAATGGACATCGAGCCCCACCCGGTACCCACCCAGCCGGCAGCGGGAGGAGAGGGTTCGGACGGTTGCTTGCATTGTCATCAAGGCGTGGAGGACATGCACCCCTGGCTTGCTCTCTCATGTGTTGAGTGTCACGGGGGAGATCCCACCACCCACAACAAGCTCAAGGCCCATGTACCCAACATCTCCAACAGGGACACGGACGAGCGCGTGGCCCCCCTCGCCAAGGACTTGGCCTGGCGGCGCTTCAAGAACCCAGCTGACCTGAGGGTGATTGATGTGACCTGTGGTACCTGCCATGAGGAGGCCTGTAAGGACCTGCTCCTTTCATTGCACGGCACTACTGCCGGGCACCTGTCAGATGGCTTTTACGAGATCGGCCAGATCCCGAAGAAGGGTTCGCTCTACGGCGTCTTTCCCGTGCCGGGGCACTTGACCGATGAAGGTGATGTGGACCGTTTGATTCAGCCGCCCGCCTTTTCTGCCGCGGACGATGAGACGCGCCTGTCCAGTCACTTCCCTGATCTGATTCGCAAGGAGTGCATGCAGTGCCATTTGTGGTCGCCGGGCCGAGGCTTGCGGGGCCGAACAGGTTTCGATGGGGATTATCGTGGTGAAGGTTGTGCCGCCTGTCATGTGCCCTACGCCTCAACCGGTTTGTCTGACACGGCGGATCGCTCGATTTCAAAGACTGAACCGGGTCATCCTCGTAGGCATGTAATGACTTCCGCACCCAGCACCCAGACATGTGTCAGTTGTCACTATGGGGATGCGTCCATCGGGCTGCACTTTCGGGGACTGTCCCAATTGCCTCCCAACAGCGCGGGCGGCCCGGATATCGAAGGCACAACGAATGTGCTACTGAATCGTACCTTCTATGTGAACGACAATCTCTTGACGCCGCCCGATGTGCATCACGAGTTTGGTATGCACTGCGTGGATTGTCATGGGCGCGGGGATGTAATGGGAGACGGTGCCCTGCACGGGAGCATGGAGCATGCGGTGGCGATCTCCTGTGAATCCTGTCACGGTACGTTCGATGCTCGCGCCAGCATGACCACCGCTCGCGGCGAGACGCTCGACAATGTTTGGCGAGATGGAAGTCAGCTGTTGTTGAAGAGCAAAGTCACAGGCAAGACCCACCGAATCAAAGAGGTCATAGATGTGCTCGATCCGAACCATCCCGATCACATTCCCGCTGCAGTTGCTGCCATGAACAGCAATCACGGAAGTCTTGAGTGCTACGCCTGCCATGCGGGCTGGAACGTGAACTTCCTGGGCTTTCATTTCTATCGCAATGAGAGCCTGACTCAGATGGACTTGATCACCGGGCGCCGCACCAAGGGCCGGGTGACCACCCAGGAAAAAGTATTCACGACCTGGAAGTCCTTCTACGCAGGACTGAACGAGAAGGGCCGTATCGCGCCATACTTGACAGGTTTCTCCACCATGGGCACGGTGGATGGGGAGGACGGGACCCGTATTCTGGACCAGGCCATGCCAGAGACCGCTGCGGGTTTGTCGGGCATGACCATGATCCACCATCAGATGCACACCACCCGGCCCACGGCTCGCGAGTGCGTGGAGTGTCATCGTTCCGGGGGTACCTGGGGTCTGGGTACTTCGAACTTCCGCTTGGGCCGCCAGATCGCTTTTGTGGCGGACCGGCGGGGAATCGAGGCGGTGGCACTCAATCGACAGAACATGGCCGGCTCAATTCCCTTGGGCAAGTTTGTCCTGCCGGATGTGGTGGACCTGGAGTTGGACTGCGACCCCTTGCAGGGCTACGGCAAGATCCTCTATGCCAGCGAAGGTGGGCGGGGCATACATGTATTTGATGTGGCCGATCCACGCGCCTTCAATCGGCTGGCGTTTATCGAGACGATTTCTCCTCGGGGCATGGCCAAAGCCGGGGACTATCTGTACATCGCAGATGGTATCGGGGGCCTGCGTGTGGTCGATGTGAGTGTTCCTGCCAAGCCCAAGGTTGTGGGACAGTTGCCGTTCTTCGATGCACAGGAGGTTGAGGTCCGTTGGCCTTACGCTTATCTGGCGGATGGGATTGGTGGTCTTGCAATTGTCGATATCCGCGATCCGATTCGACCGCGTTTGGTCAGTGGCCTTGGTTGGGCAGTGGGCGCAGACCAGAAAATGGCGGCTATCGATCTGGATTTGGTGTTTCAGTACAGTCGGCCGGCCGTCTTGCACGGGGATGTGCCAGCCCCCTACCGCACTGATGCGCGCAATTTGTGCGCTGTGGTGGACGAGAATGCGGGCTTGATTTTGATCGATGTAACCGAGCCCAGCCACCCAAAAGTGGTCTATCCCAATCCCAGTCGCCAAACGCGCGCGAGTCGTCGGCCTGGAATCCTTTATCGGGGTCTTGCACTGCGTACCAAGGTTGATCCAGCGCCGCCCTTGGGTGGCAAGCGATCAGCGGAGACCGATTATGTCTACCTGCTGGAGGAGCGCACCCAGGGCAATGGCGATCAGGTCTCTACCGTGCGCGCGATTGACGTTGCCAATCCTAAGCGCCCGCGCGTGATTGATTCTCTTCGCGTTGAAGGCTCCTCCGAGTCGCTGATGCACCTTTCGATCTACAACCAGCCTTTCCTGCAGCCTCTGGCCTTGGTGGCCGGTGATGAGGGTGTCAGTCTGGTGGACCTGACCAATTCGGAGAGCCTGGAGTCCGGTGGTGTCTTGATGAGCATCCGTAACGCCTACGCCATCGCGGTGGAGGAGTTCCCCCTGGACGCCATGATCGATCCTTCCGGCCGCCGTCTCAAGGATGTGAGTCACGAGGGTTCCCGTTGGTTGTTGCCGAGGGAAGTAGCGAATATTCTCGATGTACCGGGTGAGTTGTTGGGAACGATCAAGAAAGACGAACCTCCCCTGGCGATTCCCGGCCACAGCGCACGCTCGTTCTTCATTCGGTACGACGAGAGTCGCGATGGTCTTCTGACCGGAGCCGAACTCGCCAAGGCTGGGAGTGTTCTCGATCGTAATGGGGATGGTCGCGTAACCCTGGCAGAAGCCGCGCTTGTGGGTCAACTGTTTGAGAAGCCAAGGACCGCGGCGGCCGAGCCAGAGCAGGTTGTCTTTGGCGAGGAGCGTACGGATCCCGACGGCGATCTTGCGCGCTTGCTCGACGGTCATGATGGCCGTGTTCATGATCGGGACCGGGACGGCCGTCTTGATCGCAGGGAGATGTCACGGGCACTCTTCGCGGCTTTGGACCTGAACGGCGATGAACGCCTGAACCGCGGCGAGCTCTCCCGGCACCCGGGTCGCGCCCGGCAGATTCGTTACGGGGACGAAGGTGCCCTTGAGGACTTCAGCAAGCGCGACCTGAACAAGGGCGGCACCATTGCAATTCGGGAGTTCAAGATTCTCGACCCTGAATGGAAGGCACTCGATCGGGACTCAGATGGAGGAGTGCAACTGCCAACCCTGCGCAAGGACCGTGGACGCGGAAATGGAGTCTTGCCTCTGCCATCCGAGTGGCCCGTGCGCAGGAATCTGGCGGTTCCCTTGCCGCCCTTTCTGGAGGATGGCGCCTTGGCGGCTTTCGACAAAAATGGCGACACGGATCTATCGCGGCGTGAGTTGCGTGACCGGGAGGACCTGCTGGAGCTTGCCGATCAGGACTACTCGGGCCTGCTTGAGAGCAATGAGTGGATGCGCCTGGAAGCAATCGCCAGGGGCGGCAATCTCGACTCCCTGTCCGACAGCTTCTTGGAGCGCTGGGACTTGGATGGCAGCGGTGAGGTTGAGGAGCATGAGCTGCCAGCCTTCGCCCGCCCCGTTCTGCGTCAGCGACGCCCTAATCGCTAGGCTCGCCATTGGTCGCGATTGAGCCCCATTTGTGGGGCATTTCTGCCTTCTGGCCCAGAGAATTGTCACCCCTTTTGGGGCCTGGGATCGCGCCTGTGATAACCTCCGCGGCTGCCCCATGGACCTCAAGATCCCTCCCATCGATCCGACCGCTCTGGGCGGCCGCAAACCCGGTTGGCTCAAGGTGCCTCTGCCGGGGGGTGAGGGCTACACGCGCTTGCGTCGGCTGACCCGTGAACTCAAGCTTAATACGGTTTGCGAGGAGGCCCACTGTCCCAACATCGGTGAGTGTTGGAAGGGCGAGCGGGCAACCATGACGCTGATGGTTTTGGGGGACGAGTGCACTCGAAGGTGCCGGTTTTGCGCGGTCAAGACAGTTGAACGCGCTTCGGCTCCGGACCCAGCTGAGCCCGAACATGTGGGGCGCGCTGTGGCAGCCCTTGATCTTGACTATGTGGTCATCACCAGCGTGGATCGGGACGACCTGGAGGATGGTGGGGCAGGGCACTACGCCAACTGCGTTCGTTCGATCCGTAGTCATTCAGCGCAAACGATTGTAGAGACCCTGATTCCTGACTACACCGGTTCCATGCTCAAGACCTTGATGCAATCGGAGCCCGATGTGCTGGCCCACAATGTGGAGGTGGTGCCGCGCTTGCAGCGCCGCATCCGGGATCCTCGCTGCTCCTTTGAGAGGTCATTGGATACCTTGCGCGAGGCTCGCGTGCTCTCATCGCGTGTATTCACCAAGTCTTCATTGATGCTCGGATTGGGCGAAACCGAGGCTGAGGTGGAGGAGGCCATGGGGCTCCTCCGGGCCGCAGAGGTGGACTTTCTGACCCTTGGCCAGTATCTGCGTCCCTCACCTCAACATGCTCCGGTGCGTGAGTATGTCACACCCGAGCGCTTTGATGCCTACGACCGCCTGGGAAGGGCAATGGGATTCCGTCAAGTTGCTTCTGGGCCCTTGGTGCGCTCCAGTTACAAGGCGGGCGAACTCCAAGCCGCTTACCTTGTGCGCGAGCGGCGTAAGGAGGAACATTCAATATGACCGAAATGCTGACCATGTTCAAAGCCGATGGATCTGCTCCAGACTTCAACGGCGCCCTGGATGAGAAGGCATTGATCCATTGCTATCGCACCATGCTGATGGTGCGTGCCTTTGATGACATCTGCATGAAACTGCAGCGCTCGGGCAGGATTGGTTTTTCGATCCCTAACAAGGGTGTCGAGGCCACCCAGGTAGGGGCTGCAAGTGCCCTACGCGCGACGGACTTTTTCTTTCCAAGCTACCGGGACTTCGGCATGGCATTGCACCATGGTGCCAAGCCTGTCGACATGATGCACAACATGTTCGGCAACGCTTCTGACTCGGCCCGCGGCCGACAGATGTCAGTTCACTTTTCGTTTATCGAACCTCTTCGTTTCTTTTCGATCAGTTCTCCCATAGGCACGCACTTGCCCCATGCTGTGGGCGCGGCCTATGCTGCTCAGGCCTTGGGCAAAGACGATGTGAGCTTGGCTAGCTTCGGCGATGGAGGCACATCGAGCGCTGGATTCCACAGTGCCTTGAATCTGGCAGGTGTTTGGAAGGCGCCGGTGATCTTCCTGTGTCAGAACAATGGGTGGGCGATTTCGTTGCCCGCCAGCGGTCAAACTGCCTCCGATGGCTATGCAATCAAGGCCAAGGCCTATGGCATGCCCGGCGTCACGGTGGATGGCAATGATCTACTCGCAGTCAATCAGGCGGTGGGCGATGCTGCAAAGCGTGCGCGTGGAGGTGAGGGCCCTACCCTGATCGAGGCTTATACCTACCGCATGGGTGGGCACTCTACTTCGGATGATCCCACCAAGTATGTGCCCGCCGAGGAACTCGAAGAGTGGGCAAAGAAAGATCCTGTGTTGCGCATGCAGCGTTTCCTGGACAAGAGCGGTCTGTGGGACGAGACACTGGAGGAGAAGCTGCTGGCAGAGTGTGCTGATGAAGTTGCCCAGGCTGCCAAGGTTGCCGAGGCGACTCCTGGTCCTACCCTTGAGACGATCTTCAGCGATGTGTACGAGACCCTTCCCTTACACCTGCGCCGTCAGGGTGAGCAGGCCTTCGAATTGGCCGAGAGAAAAGGCGGCGCCGACGCTGGAGGCGGTGCTTTTCCACTTTGATTCTGCAACGCCCCCCGATTCACCAAGCAAGAACAGACACCATGACAACACTTACTTTGCTCCAGGCGGTAAACGACGCGCTGCACACAAAGATGCGCGAGGACGAGCGCGTGACTGTTTTTGGCGAGGATGTGGGTCCCAAGGGCGGCGTCTTCCTAGCCACCGAGGGCCTGACCCAGGAGTTCGGCAAGCAACGCTGCTTTGACACGCCCCTTTCCGAAGATGGCATCGTTGGGGCAGCGGTAGGCATGGCGGTCAACGGCCTGCTGCCCGTGTGTGAAATACAGTTCCAGGACTTCATCTTCCCCGCTTTTGACCAGATTGTCAGCGAAGCGGCCAAGTTGCGTTATCGCTCCGGCGGTCAGTACACCGCTCCCATGGTAATCCGTGCGCCCTACGGCGGCGGTATCCGAGGGGGGCTGTACCACAGCCAATCCGGCGAGGCCTACTTTGCGCATACTCCCGGTTTGAAGGTCGTGATCCCTTCCACGCCACACGATGCCAAGGGACTTTTGATAGCCGCCATTGAAGATCCCGATCCTGTACTTTTTTTGGAACCCAAGGCCCTCTATCGCTCAGTCAAGGGCGAAGTACCCGAGGGAAGTTACAGCGTTGATCTGTCAACAGTGCGTACTGTGCGCGAAGGTTCAGATGTGACGGTTTTCTGCTACGGAGCAATGGTGCCTGTTTGCGAGAAGGCCGCCGCCAAGGCTGCTGAAGGTGGCATAGAGTCGCATGTGATCGACCTACGCACGTTGCTTCCTCTCGACGAGGAAGCTGTCCTGGATGCGGCCAGGAGTACTGGGCGCGTTGTGGTGGTACATGAGGCTCCCCGTTTTTGCGGTTATGGCGCTGAAATCAGCGCCTTGATTGCTGAGAATGCAATCGAGTACATGGAAGCCCCTGTCAGGCGTGTCACAGGATTCGACACTCCCTTTCCGAACACTCTTGAGCACCATTACATGCCGGACGAGCGTCGGGTCCTCGATGCGATTGAAGGTGTGGCCTCTTTTTGACCCCAGCAAGTTATCCAACCATGATTGAATTCAAATTGCCGGATATCGGCGAAGGCACTGCGGAGGGCGAGATCGTCAAGTGGCTCGTTTCTGCTGGTGAAGCGGTCAAGGAGCACCAGGCAGTTGTCGAGGTGATGACTGACAAGGCCACGGTCGAGGTGCCCGCTCCTGCAGATGGCACAATTACCAAGTTGCTTGCTGGGGAAGGTGACGTTGTGCCCGTGGGCGATGTCATTTTTCATCTTGACAGTGCTGGTGGTGGAGCGCCTGTTGCGGAATCGGAACCACCTGCTACGATCGCACATGAGCCTGCGCCAGCAGCTGCTCCCGTTCTGGTTGCAACAGCTACCACCAGTGTTGCAACAGCTACCACCAGCAAGGTCCTGGCGGTTCCGAGCGCCCGTCGCGTGGCCAGGGAACTTGGCGTGGACCTTGAGACTGTCGCCGGCAGTGGTCGCAACGGAGTCATCCGTCGCGCCGATGTGGAGGCCAGTGCCGCGGGTCCAGGTGTCGTATCCGCAGCGCCCAGGCCTGCGGCCACCTCTGAACAGCGGATTCCATTCCGCGGGGTGCGTCGCAAGGTTGCCGAAGCCATGACGCGTTCCGCCCAGACCGCAGTGCACTTCACCATCGTGGAAGAAGTGGATGTGACTGAGTTGGTGCGAGTACGACAAAAGGCCAAGGCGCTTGGTGCTCAACAGAACATCAAGGTTACGTTCATGCCCTTCATCATGAAGGCCGTGGCTGGCGGCCTGATGAAATTCCCCATGCTCAACGGGCACCTTGATGAGGATGCCGGAGAGATCGTGTTGCCCGGCACCGTGAATCTGGGCATTGCCACCGACACTCCCAATGGCCTGCTCGTGCCTGTGATTTCTGGCGTAGAGTCCAAAGGCTTGCTGCAGTTGGCGGCCGAACTTGGTGATCTGGCTGATCGCACACGCAAGGGGCAGGTGCGCCCGGATGAACTGCGTGGCAGCACGTTTTCGATCACTAACGCGGGCAACATCGGTGGAACTCTTGCAACACCGATTATCAACTTCCCAGACATCGCGATCCTAGGTGTACATCGCATTGTCAGGCGACCAGGGGTGGTGGATACGCCCGATGGTGAGGTTATTGAAGTGCGCCAGTACATGAACTTCTCCTGCAGCGTGGATCATCGACTAGCCGATGGGGCCGACGCGGCCCGATTTGTGGCACACCTGCGCGAAACCCTGGAGGAGCCAGGTCTGCTGACCCTGTTGCTTGCTCTCAAAATCGATTCGATGGAATCTCTTGCTTAGTTGCGTGGCTGAGCTTCAACAGATCTTGGATGAGAGCGGAGCCCTTGTGGGAGAGGTCCCTGACTTGTCTGATGAGCGTCTCAGGGAATTGTTCCAGCACATGCTCATGATTCGCTCCTTGGACGGGCGCATGTTGAAACTGCAGCGTGCTGGCCGAGTGGGCTTTGTGGGCACCGCTACAGGTTTGGAAGCGTCGTTGGTTGGTGCGGCTGCACCTCTCTTGCCCCAGGACTGGATGTGGTCCGGGTTGCGGGAAGGTGGTGCCGCCATCACCCGTGGACTGCCCATGTCAGAGTATGTGGCTCAGATGTACTGCAATTCGAATGACACCGCCAAGGGCCGGCAGATGTGCAATCACTTTCAGCACAAGGAGTCGAACTACCCTAGCTGGTCTTCGGTGATAGGTACCCAGATCACTCATGGAGTCGGGGCCGCCTACGCCAGCGCTCGGCGCGGGGATGACGCGGTGCACTCGATCCACTTTGGCGACGGTGCCAGCAGCTCCAACGGGTTTCATTCGGGTATGAACCTCGCTGGTGTTTGGAAGGCACCTTGCGTTTTTGTCTGTATCGACAATGGTTGGGCGATTTCGGTCAAGTCATCTGACCAAACTGCCGCCGAATCCTACTCGGACAAGGCCGAAGCCTATGGCATGTCCGGGGTGACTGTGGACGGTAACGATGTACTTGCGGTGTATGTCGAAATGAAGACTGCGGTCGAGCGGGCTCGCGCAAAGGGTGGCCCGAGCTTGGTTGTGCTCAAGACCTATCGTATGTTGGGACACTCAAGTTCCGATGATCCGAGCAAGTACCGAGAAGACGAGGAGGTCGAGGCCTGGGCCCAGTGTGATCCCCTGGACCGCTACGAGTCCTTCCTGATAGCCCGGGGGCTGATCGATGCCAACGGGCGCTCGGCCCAAGAGGAGGCGATCTTGGCAGAGATAGATGAGGTGATCCACGAACAAGAAGCCGCCCCTCCTTTCCCTTTGCGATCTTTGGTGGAGGATGTCTATAGCGAGGTGCCCCGTCACCTGCGTCTCCAGTTCAATCAATTCCTAGAAGTCGCTGAACGCCGCGGGGATGCGACCCCCGGCGATGGTGCCTTTCCCCTTTGAGAGAGAATTCCCCCTTCCCCATGAATCAGAGCCGCAAGGTCGTTGTAATCGGTGCCGGACCCGCAGGCTACGTCTGCGCGATCCGCCTCGCCCAATTGGGCCAGCAGGTAGTCGTTGTGGAGAAGGAAGCCCTGGGCGGGACCTGCCTGAATGTGGGTTGCATTCCCTCCAAGGCCATGATCGCCGCGGGTTCGTTGATGGAAAAGGTCAGCCAGGCTCACAGCATGGGCATCACCATCGAAGGCATGCAACTCGATCCCGCCAAGCTGGTGGATTGGAAGAATGCGATAGTTGGGCGTTTGACCGGAGGGGTGGGGGCCTTGCTCAAAAAACACGGTTGCCAGGTGATCACGGGCACGGCGCGCCTACTAGACAAGAACACGGTGGAGGTCACTACCAAGCAGGGTGCCGAGAAAGTGTCCTGTGACGACATTGTGATCGCTACTGGTTCGGTGCCTATTGAGATCCCGGGTTTCGCTTTTGACGAGGACGCGGTCTGGTCTTCCACCGGTGCCCTTTCTCCTACAACGGTTCCCAATCATCTAGTGGTGATCGGTGGGGGCTATATCGGGCTTGAGATGGGCATGATGTATCACCATCTGGGTTCCCAGGTAACCGTGCTGGAGGCTACCGGTGGTGCATTGCCGGGCCAGGACCGGGACTGCGTCAAAGTCATCGAGCGTTCCCTCAAGAAGAAGAAGATCAATTTGCTGGTCAATACATTTGCCAAACAGTGGAGCAGGTCCGGCGATGGTTTGGTGGTCACGATAGAGAAGAATGGAAAGACCGAAGAGATCTTGTGTGATCAGATCCTGTCCACCGTGGGTCGGCGCCCTTACAGCGAGGGGCTTGGCCTCGAGAACGTGGGCCTCGCCACCAACGAGAGCGGATTCATCCAGATCGACAAGCAAATGCGAACCAGCGTGCCCAATATCTACTGCGTGGGCGACACCGCTGGTCAACCCATGCTGGCCCACAAGGGCAGCAAGGAGGGATTGGTGGCGGCAGGTGTGATCGCTGGAAAGCCCGAGGAGTACGACGTGCGTTGCGTGCCTGCTGTAATCTTCACTGCTCCGGAAATGGCATCCGTAGGACTGACCGAGGATCAGGCCCGCGAGGCGGGCTACGAGCCCGTCACAGGCTCCTTCCCTTTCAAAGCCTCAGGCAGGGCCATGACCCTGCAGGATACCGAGGGCATGGTCAAGGTCGTCTCCGACGCCAAATCTGACCTTGTCCTGGGTGTACACATGGTTGGCCCGGAAGTCACAGAACTCATTGCTGAGGCAGCTTTGGCCATCGAAATGGGAGCCACCAGCGAAGACCTTGCGCGTACGATTCACGCCCACCCGACCTTGCCGGAAGCTCTAATGGAAGCCGCTGAAGCCGTGCATAACATGGCCGTACACATCTACCAGCCCTGAGCCAGTGGACTCTCCTGTTTCTGATCTACCGCTGCTCGAGGTCTTGCGCCTGGGAATTAAATCCCATCAGGAAACTTGGGATTTGCAGCAGGAGTTGCTTCAAAAACGCGCGGCGGATGAGATCAGTGACACGCTGATCCTGGTAGAGCACGAGTCCTTGATTACTGTGGGTCGCGGCGGCGACCTGCAAGCCGTGGGATCAGCTGGTCTGCCTGTGGTGGAGGTGGAGCGAGGGGGTGAAGCCACTTATCATGGACCTGGGCAAGTCGTCGCTTATCCCATTATCGCCTTGCCTGAGGATCAGCGCGACCTGCATAGGCACCTTGGGAAGCTCGAGGAGGTCATCATCCGTGTGCTGGGCGAATTCGACATCACAGGCGAACGCAAGCAGGGTCTGACCGGCGTATGGATTGGTGAGCAAAAAGTTGCCTCAGTTGGTGTCGCGGTGCGGCAGTGGGTGACCTGGTATGGATTTGCCCTCAATGTGCACACGGACCTGGAACAATTTGCGGGGTTTCAGCCCTGTGGTCTCGACCCCAAGGTGATGACTCGAGTTGCGGATCACGTTCAGCTACCTCCGGCCACGATTCTCTTCGAGGTCTTGATCGTCAAACACATGCTTGAGGTGTTTGGGCGTCGCCTGCCTGATCCGCCCCCCCTGGATCCAGGACCGGAGCCTGGGGGTACCTGCAACTCAGGTCCGTCAGGGTTTCCGAGCCTGCCGATTATTCCCTGATGCTCTCCAATTCGCCCACTGGTGGGAGCCAGGGCGGTGGGAGTGTCTCGATCCGAGATCAGTACTCGACTCTGCGAGTACTTTTCTCCGATTAGTGAGACAGGTCTCCCCTGTCAACCCCTTCTCTCAATGCACTCTTGTTCCCAGAAGTTCAAACACTCGCGCTGCAACTCGCGAGCCGTAATCGAACTTGTCTTGAATACGGGTTTTGGAGGGTTGGCATGATGCTCGATTGTGCCTGCGAGAATCGAATGCCTTCGGGGAGCTCGCTCTTGCTCGTCGGAGCAGAAGTGCTGACCCATGAAATCCCGAGTCTTGTCGAATTGACGAGAGCCGTTGGTGCCTCCCTCCATGCTCCCAAGAAGTTAGGACACAATCAGTGTGTGACTTCGTTTCAAGGCTCAGGAGCCAAGAGGACCTGATTCTCCATGGAACGTCGTTTCGATGAAATGCGCCTGGCGCGGGACTTGCCTACGCCCTCGGCAGTCGGGCTCAAAATCCTGGAGTTGACTGCTCGCTCTGACTACGATCACGCTGAGCTTGTGAGTCTGATTGGTGCCGACCCGGCCTTGAGCGGGCGAGTATTGCGTCTGGCCAATAACATGGGACGTAGCAAAGGGGAGCCTGTCTCCTCTGTACAGCAGGCCGCTGCGTGTCTTGGTTCCGATGCTGTGCGCAAGGTGGCTCTTGGTTTCAGTCTGCTGGAGACTCGCATGCCTGTAGCGCGCCGCTTTTGTGTGGACTCTTTCTGGAGTCAGTCCTTGGCTTGTGCGGTGTCTGCAGAGATGCTTGCAAAGTCTACGGGCAAGGATCCGGCCAGTTTCTTTACCCTGGGATTGTTGAGTGGCATCGGGCGTTTGGCCTTGGCCTGCGTACATCCAGAAAGGTATGGAAGAATCTGTTGTGATCCAAGAGCCGCTGACGAAGCGTCCATGTTGCAGTTGGAGTGGCGTACCTTCGAAATCGACCATTTGGATGTCGGTGCATGCCTGCTCAAGGATTCGGGCTTGCCTGAGACCTTCAGCCAGGCCATAGAGCAGACTTCGCCACGGAAGGCGGCCTGTGGAGAATCCCAGGGCGAGTGGGCTCTGCTCCTGATCGCTGCGAGGTTGATTGGCAGGGTTCTTTCGCCCCATGCGAGCGATCCCCTTGGGGATCGGGCGCGAGCTCTGACCTCGCTGCCTTCCGCAGTGGAGCAGATGGGTTTGGCACCTGATAGCTTCACGGGCTTGATTCTAGAGGCCTCGAATAGATGGCATGAATGGGCGAACTTCACGGGCATTCGCAGGATGGGCCCAGATCTTGGGGATCTCTCCATGGCATTGGTAGAGGCAGCCAAATCAGAACCCCTGCCCGAGACATTCGTAGGCCGCAGGCAAGAGACTGATCGCGACCTCTTCATGGAAGAGCACGCCATCCATGATGAGGAGGGCACCGAACAGCCGCGTCCCACTCGGGTGCTCTTGGTGGATGACGATCCTGCCATGTTGAAGCTGCTGGCCTTCAACTTGGAGAATGAGGGCTTCGAGGTCTTCATGGCTACCGAGGGCAGTGTGGCTCTTGAGCTGGCTATGCATATGCAACCGGAGGTAGTGATCATTGACTGGTTCATGCCCCTGATGAGCGGCGATGAGCTTCTGCAGGTATTGCGAAAATCGGAGATTGGCCGTCGCGTTTATGCGATCGGAATCAGTGCTGATGGGGGTGACACGCGTGCTCTGGAGGCCCTCGATTGCGGAGCCGACGACTTCATGTCCAAACCAATCAACCCAAAATTGTTTGCTGCGCGCGTGCGCGTTGGTTCCAGGGTCGTGGCAGAGCGCCAGGCAGTTGAGCGTTCCGAGCGAACCAACCACAGCCGCGCTGCAGAGATGGGTTTGATGGGTCGCCGTCTGCGCTCAGCGGCCTTGACTGACGCCTTGACCGGCCTCCCCAACCGTCGTCATGGTATGCGCTTGCTTGAGACGGAGTGGGATCGCTCTGATCGTGGCGATCAACCTTTCTCGGTGATTGCCATCGACATTGACCACTTCAAGAAATTCAACGATCTTGCGGGCCATGACATCGGAGATGCTGTCCTGCGGGAGGTCTCCAGTACATTGGCAGAGAATTGCCGCACCGGAGACGCGGTCTCTCGAATGGGTGGAGAGGAGTTCCTTTGCGTCGTGGGAAGCGCTCGCATAGATGTTGCTTACATTGCTGCGGAACGCCTGCGTCATGCGGTGGATCAACTGCCTCCGGTCCAGCTTGATGAACCCATGGTAATCACGATCAGTCTAGGGGTTGCACAGCGCGAGCCCTGGATGCGTTGCATGGATGACCTCTTGCGAGAAGCGGACAAGGCGCTCTATGTGGCCAAGGCTGAGGGCCGCAACAGAGTGTCTTTGGCTGTGGATCCGAAAGGGGGCGCGGCAAGCGCCTAGCTGGGATCAGTTCGTCACGAACCAAGGGCTGGTCCAGGCCCAGGCTCCGTCCACTTGCTCCACCCTCAAGTAGGCGTAGCTACCAACCGTCAATGGGCCACCTGGGAGCTCGTAGGAACCGGTGAGGAATGGTACCGTCAAGGGCTCGCGAATCAGGTCCGTGAGTTGGCTGTCCCGCACCAGAGTGACTCGCTTGATAGGGGCGGTGCCGGTGATAGTCAGGTCTATCCGTGGGCTTGCGTCCGGGGTCACAGCTGTCCCGGGCTGTTGTCCCAGGAGGGATGCAGTCAGGTGAATTCTTGGGCCGCTTGTGGCGTAGGTTCTGCGTGCGCGAAGGGCTTCCAGAACCGCCATCTTTGTTCGTTTCTCGCTTAGGATTGCGGCCAGTCCGCCGTTGCCAGGGAGAGGACCTCCGCGCGCTTCTGGCCTTGCTCCGTAGAGGGGCGATAGGTGCGCGAGTCCAGGATGTCCATCGTGTCCATCCCCAGAGGCGACGAACCCCAACTGGACACCCGCGTCCAATTGATCTCTGACGAACTGACCGGCCCGACTGCCCCTCACCGTTGGTGCCCCGTCAGCTGCCTCACTGGAGCCATGCACACTGGCTACTTCTGTCAAGGGCTCAAGTACCGGGTCAGGGGCAAAGGTCCAGTTTGTGGAAACGGGCGCACCTGAAGAGTGGTGCGCAAAGGTCAAAGCTGGCAGACCCTTCAGTCCTTCCCAGAGCTGCCGCGGGGTCTCGTATCGATCATCGAGGGATGAGAGCAGCGGTGCTTCTTCACCAAAGTACAGCACGTGGCGGTGCCCGTGGATCCAACTGGTCCACTCGTAGGCCGCAAGGGCCACGAACTTGTCCGGTTCATGGGCGGCGGTCACCACTTCGTTGATTCTGGACCAGAGGTCTGGGTTCTCGTCGAGAAACAGCACTCCAAAGTGGTCATGATCGGTGAGCGCCGCGACATCCAAGCCTGCGACTTCCCGCGCGTAGGCGAACCAATCTTCGGGACTGCCTGTGCCATCTGAATAGCACGAGTGTCCGTGTAGGTCGCCCCACAGGACTCTGGGCAGCTCGCTCGAGACCAGGATCGGATTGGAGCTGCAGACAAGAGTGAGTTCCTTTGATACGAATGTGACTTCGAGCCGTGTTGTGCCTGCTTGTTGGGCGCGGAATGGGACTTGCACGACTCCTTTCGCCAAGCCCTCCAGTTTGACTTCGGTCTCGATCTCCAGCAGGCCTTGGGGTTCCTTGATGCGCAGCCAGCCTTCTGTTTCCACCCCGCGGTTGGCCAATGCATCCAAGACCGAGAGGTGCAGGAGTGCCCTTTCGCCAGGACGCAGCACAGTGGGAGCCAGGGCAACCACCATGGCTGCGGGGCCAGCGGTGATGCGCACGGTGGGTGAGTCCTTCAGTACAGACCGTGTGCCGTCTCCATCCCCGTCGACCCAGATCCAAATGCGCGCGGCAGCCTCGGAATGACGATCTGAGAGGGCACCGCTGCCCTTGCCGTAGATCAGTCGCACCACCTCGCCGGGGAGCAGGGCGCGTCCGCCGACCGTGGCCTGGAACAGGGGCCCTACTGCGGTTGCCGCCAGGTTCACTCCTTCGACATCGGTCGTGGCGCTTGTGAATCCCAGGCGCTCGGGAGTTCGCGTCTGGGGGTTGCTCCAACCCCAGAAGGGTTCGGGCATCAGGAAGATCGCACCGCCTGTCTCGATACCCTCTGGTCCCACCGTGAAGTCAATGGTCCAGGTGTGAGGGGTACTGACTTGGACCACGGCTTCTTCGTCCGGTTGCAGTACAAGTTGTGCCGTTCCTCCACCGTCTGAAGGGGCATGGTGAGCATCGCGACCCGACTTGAGGTCCTCCACCGTGCCCCAGACCGCCGTGGGGGGAGAGGGGTTGTCGACCCTGGCGGGCGCTGGTGTCGGGGTGATTGGTTCTTGACCGCAGGCACCGATGAGAACCAACAGGATTGCTGTTGACCCCAACGATCTGATGGGGCGTCTGGATTCGTTCAGCATGACGCCGAATTGAGGATTTTCTCCGCAATTTGCAGGTGGTGTTCCGCGTGCATACGGGCGAAGGTAACCCATTCCCGGGCGTCAAGACCTCCTAGTTTCTCGTGCACTATTCGCCCAGTGGTGTTGCTCAGGTCTTGCCCTTCAAGTTCTTGTGCCGCCGTGCTAGCAGTGGCGATTTCCTGCTTCAGAAACTCCATATTGATCTCGTCGGGCGGGATCACCAGGCGCGGCGCCTTGGTTCCCCCTGGAAAGTGCCCCAAGGCCTGCAGTTGAGAAAACAGCTCGCTCTTGGGCAGATCATGCCGCAGGCGAGGGCTCGTGCCTGCCATGATCGTCGTCACGCATCTCATCGCAAGATCTGTGGACAGGGCCACATGGTAGAGGTGCTGGGCAGCGGACCAGCCCGAGACTTCAGACTGCCGGTTGTTGAGAGCGTCGCTGCCCTTCTGGCGCAGGTCTTCCATGCCATCAAGGGCTGTGGTCAGTCTGCTGAGATTATCCATTCGTGTCTGCAATCAATTTGAGGGTGACGGACGGCACCCCCGCAGGCTAATCTCTGGGCCGCATGGGCCCCTAGCTCAGCTGGTTAGAGCAAGCGACTCATAATCGCTTGGCCGTGGGTTCGAGTCCCACGGGGCCCACCATACATGCTTGTTTGGGGGGAGAATTTGTTTTGGGGATGAGTTTTGTTCCGGGTGTTTCTGGTGGGTGAGCCTGCCGCCCGTGAGGACATGTGAAGATCGAGCCGTGATTCGCTAGACTGCCATCATGGCGCTCGTTGACCTGAAATTTCTTGGTTGGGATACTCCACCGATTCCAAGCGCCGCCGAGTGGTTACTTGACAACTTGGGACCTGACATGAGTTCCCGAGTCGTGGCTCTGCCCGGTTCTCGAGCCGTTCGTAGTCTGCGCCTGGCCCTGCTGCGGGGAGTTCAGAAGCGTGGCGCAACCCTGTTGGCCCCCAACATTGTGACCGTTGGAGCCTTGACTGACCTGTTGGTGGGTGGCGAGGGTCGCGTGGCTTCGGGTCTTGTGAGACGCCTTTGTTGGGAGCGGGCTTTGGACCAGGCGACTGAGCAGGATCGCGGTTGTCTGGCGATCCATGACGCTGTTCAGAGCCGCTCCAGTTTGGCCGTACAGGTGCGCGGGTTGCATGCGGATCTGGTGGCCGCTGGCATGGACGTGGATCAGGTTCTCAAGACTGAGTGCATTCAGACGCGCCCCCATGAAGCCGTGCGTTGGAGAGCGGTGGGGCGTCTTCAGCAGGCCTACCGGAAGATCTTGGCGAGCCTTGATCTGGTTGATCCCCACGACCGTCGGCGATTGGCGTTGGCCCAGCAGCCCGGTGCGGATTTGGACGTGATTCTGGTTGGCATTGCCAGTCAGGAACCTTTGCGAAATGCAGCCCTCGTACAAAGTAAGGGTCTGGTCCAGCACCTGGTGTTTGCTCCAGAATCATTGCGGGACCTGTTTGATGCTGAGGGTTGCGTCTTGACCGATGCCTGGCTTCAGCGTGAGCACATCGTGCCAGAGGGAAAATGGTCCGTTGTGTCAGATCCCAAGGCTCAGGCCGAGCGAGCTATGGAAATCGTGGCTCAATCCGGCGTTACCCAGGACAGTGAGGTCAGCATCGGCATCGGTGATGCGGAGGCAGTACCGGAGTTGATCGCCGCATTGGCAGAGGATGGTATCGAGGCCAGAGATGCGGCTGGACAGTCTGCAGCGCGTTCTATGGAAGGCAGCTTGATCAAGTTGTTGGCGGCCTTCTTCAAGGATCGAGACACTCGCTCTCTGGCGGACCTTTGGCGGCACCCTTGGATGGAGCGGAGCGTAGAGGATGAAGATCCTTCTTTCGGTGGCTTGCTGGCAGACTTGGATTCCTATCTGTCCAACCACCTGCCTCACAAGATCGGAGCGTCTTGGTTGACGGATGGTCATCGCAGCCAGATCTTGCGCAATGATCACTTGCAAAAGGCACTGGCACGGACGGATGAATTGCTCTTGCCCCTGGCGAATGCTCAGGGCGCTGATGCCGTTTGTGCTGCACTGCGCGAGGTGCTGAGCACGCTGCTGGGCGAGCAGGAATTCGATCAGGAAGCTCCTGCTCAACGAGCACAAGTCATGAGTCTGCGGCAACTTGGGACAATTTTGCGTGACCTGGAGGATCTGCCCGCAGAACTATCTCCGGGGAATTCCACCCATGAGGTCCTGCAACGTGTCAGTGACGAGTTGTCTGAGTGCATGATCGCCCCCGCGCCCTTGGACGCCAACACGCCTGCGGTGGATCTATTGGGTTGGCTCGAACTCCTGTTTGACCCGGCGCCTCTCTTGGTGGTGACCTCTGTAGTTGAAGGTGCGATCCCCGCTAGTTCGTCGCCGGATTCCATTTTGCCTGAGGCTCTGCGCAGGGAGCTTGGCTTCGAAAATCAAGAGGATCGTCTGGCTCGGGATCTGTTCACCGCCGAGGTGCTCGATCATTCCCGTGAGACCCACTGGATCACGCCACGGGTGGCGGCTCAAGGGGATCCCTTCTTGCCCAGCCGCCTGATGTTGCGGGTTTCGCCCAGCGCTTTGCCGGCTCAGGTACGGCGTTGGAGCGATGGGGGCAAGATCACGCCCACCATGGGGCTTGTCCCACCGCCCCCTTCCGCCTGCCAACGGCTTGGTTCGGCGTCTCATCCTGACGTGTTTTCTGTTACTGGGTTCAAGACCTGGCTGGATGCCCCCTACCTTTATCACCTGCAGCGTGAATTGGAGTTGGATCAACTGAGCGACCGGAATCGGGAGCTGACTCCATCGGCCTTTGGAAGTCTCGTGCACAAATCTCTTGAGGTGTTGGGCTCTGATGAACTGCGCGCTTGCGCTGACACGAAGAAGATTTGTGGGGCTCTCCATGAGGCCCTTGCTGATGCGGCTCGAGTCTCTTTTGGTTCAGATGCTTTGCCGGCCGTGCAATTGCAAGTGGAGCAGGCTGCCCACCGGTTGGAGAACTTTGCCGGGATACATGCGGCTCGTGTGCAGGCAGGGTGGCGTGTGGAGCAGGTGGAGTGGGCTCCGAAGGAGGGGCGCAGCGTTCCGATTGCGGCTCCTGATGGCCCCGCACTCCTGCGCGGGCGTATCGATCGCATCGAGCGTAATCAGGATGGCCGTTGGGCGCTCTTGGACTACAAGACAGGGAATTCCAAGAAGTCACCCAATGGCGCGCATCGAGCAAAAAACAACGGTGAGATTGCTGGGCCCTGGAGAGACCTGCAGCTTCCGCTTTATGCACACCTTGCTCGGGAATTGATCGGCGGGGATGTTCCGGAATTGGGCTATCTGTGGCTTGGCAAGGATGCCAGCGAGACCGGGCTCATGCTCCTCAAATGCGATGAGGTGTACCTGGCGGAAGCCTATGAGAAAGCTGGTGAGATCATTCGTGAGATCCGGAGTGGCGAGCTCCCCAAGCCCAGAGATCACTACAAGCCCTACTCTCACATGGAGAGTTTCCTGATTGGTCAGGGCCTTGCTTTGACTGAGGATGGTGAGGGATGAGTTCCCCTGGAGAAATCCTGCTTGCCTCGGCAGGCTCAGGGAAGACCTTCCAGCTGTCTTTGCGTTATGCGGGCTTGGTTCTGCGCGGAGTTCCCGTCAAGAACATCCTGGCGGCGACTTTCACGCGCAAGTCAGCGGGTGAAATCCAGTCACGGATCCTGGCTAGGATTGCGGGTGCGGCAGAAGGTGGTCAGGACCTGGAAGATCTGCGCAAGTTTCTGAAGCAACCAGACCTCAAGGCCGTGGATTGTGGAGAAGCCCTGGTGAGGGTCGTGGGCGATCTGGCGCATATGCGGATCAAGACCCTGGATGGGTGGTTTGCCCAGCTTGCTCGCGGCTTTGCGCCAGACCTGGGCCTTGATGCTGCTTGGGCCATGCTTGAAGAGGTGGAGGACCAGGCCCTGCGGACGCGCAGCGTAGAGGAACTCTTGGATCAATTGGATCCAGATCAGCGCAGGGTGCTTTTGAGCGACCTACAAAAGGGAGGCAGCAAGGCTGGCGTGATCTCTCAATTGATGAGCAGCATCGAGATCGGGCGCAGTCGTCAGCGCTGGGCCACAGCAGACGCATGGGACCAGATCGATGTGCCGAAGGCTCCCAGCAAGACAGTCTGGCAGGCTTTGCTGGATGATGCAGATGGCTGGGAATTGCCGCAGACCAAGGCTGGCAAGACGGACAAGCGTTGGGAGAATGTAGTGCACGCGCTGGTGGAGTGCGTGCGGGAACAGGATTGGTTGGGCGCAGTCAACAACGCGGTTCTTCAGCGCAGCATCGACGGCGGGACCTACTACGGTCAATCCGTCCCTGATCATCTGCTAGAGCCTCTTGGGATCATCCGGGACCGTCTTGCTCATGAAATCCTGGGGCAGGTCCGTAAACAAAATGTCGCTTCGGGGGAATTGCAGTCCCTGTTCGATGGGATTCATCAGGAACTGCAGCGCGCACAGGGAGGTCTGCGATTTGATGACTTGTCTGCTCTGCTTGCTGAAGCTGCCAGCGGTGAGCAGGCTTTCGACCTGTCATATCGTCTTGATGCCAAGCTGGACCATGTGCTGCTCGATGAGTACCAGGACACAAATGCGTTGCAGCACGCTTCCCTTGATCGCACCTTGCAGGAACTAGCCACCCCCTCCGGTGAAGACCGCTCGATGTTTGTGGTGGGCGATCCCAAGCAGTCGATCTATGGATTCCGTCAGGCAGAGCCCCGTCTGTTGATTGGTCTTGGAGATCACCTGGGTATCGTCCCCGAAGGGCTCGATAGGAATTATCGCTCCTCTCCTGTCGTCCTGAGTGCTGTCAATGAACTGTTCAGCCAAATCGCAGAGGCGACGCCCTTTGAGGATGACAAAAAGAAACACGTGGACCGGCTGCACCTGCGAGAAGCTGCGGCTGATTGGCAGGAGTCCTTCACTGAACACACTTCGTGTGATTCCAACGCATCCATGCTGGGGGCCGTACGCATCTGGCAGGCGCCTGAAGGGGATGAATACTCGAAGGACCAGCTGCTTGATTATGCGGCCGACCATGTGGCTCGGCTCCATGAGCAGGCACCCAAGGCAGTGATCGCAGTTCTGACTCGCTCCAAGGACTTCGGCCAGCAGATGATTGCTCGTCTCGCCCTGCGCGGGGTTGCCGCCGCAGGTGATGGGGGGCACTCGATCACCGACTGTGAATTGGTGAGGGCCTTGCTTGCCCTGCTGTACTTGGTGGACCACCCAGGTGATGGCTACGCTTGGGCCATGGTGACCGGGTCCAAGTTGGCCGGTGTCCTGGAACTTGAGGTCGATGATGGTCTCAAGGGTGGGCAAGTACTTGCGCACCGAGTGCGTACCGAGGTTCTTTCGAAGGGGCTGGGACCCTGGTTGGCCGATTTACGTGACCGCCTTGAGGAGCTCACACTCTTCGAGCACCAACGACTTGAGTCACTGATTACCACAGCTCATGCCTGGTCAGCTCGCATTGATGTGCGCCTGGGTACTTTTTTTGACCATGTGCTGGGCATGAAGGTTGGAGTGGAGAGCGACGCGCTCGTGCGCGTGGTCACGATCCATGCGTCCAAGGGACTGGAGTATGACGCAGTGGTTTTGCCCGAATTGATCAATCTGTTGGAGAAGCCGCCGACAGTGGTGTCTTCACGGCCCGATGCCTACGGCAAGATCGAGGCAATGTCTCTTTACCAGAAGAGAGAGATTCGAGCCTTGAGCGGGGATCTAAAGACCCTTCATGAAGTCGAGGACAAGGCCCAATTGCACGACACGCTCTGCACCCTATATGTAGCTATGACCCGCGCCAGGCATTCGGTGGACTTGATACTGCCGGCTGAGAATCCGACGAAGTGGAACAAGCGAACTTTCGCGGGGATTGTGCGATCGACCTTTGTATTGGACCTTGATTCGGAACCAGTCTGGAGTCATCCCGATTGCAATGATGACTGGCCCACGGCTCTGGAGGACAAGTCGGTCGCGCAGTCAACGTCAAAGAGCAAACCCCTAGAACTGAAAGCCGGTGGACCATTGCGTTCACTGGTCCATCGCAGCCCGTCTGCCACGGAAGGGGGGCACTCCAGGACCGCGGCTGCGTGGCTTGACGCGATTCCTGCAGGTGCTGCGGACTGGGGCACTCTGGCACATGAGTGGCTCAGTCAAATCGAGTGGCTTGAAGCTGAAAACACCGGCCCTGCTGCAGAAGATCTGACCAAGCTGGCGGCCTGCCTGGGAATCTCCCAGAAGGTGGTCCCCGGGGTGCAGAAGCTCCTGATCAAGGCCCTTGAGTCTCCGGCAATCCGTGAACTCCTCAGTGCTCCTATGAACTCGGATACCGCAGAAGTCTGGTGCGAGCGTCGTTTCTCTGTGCTCTTGGGCGAGGAGGGCAATGAAGAGATCTGGAACGGCAGCATTGATCGGGCCGTGCTTCACCTCGGTGCACAGGGAATTCACGAGAAGGCGACAATAATCGACTACAAGACAGATTCGGTGAGCGCAGAAGACCTGGAGGGTCGCGTCAAGCACTATGCGCCCCAACTCGAAGCCTATCGGAGGGTGATTTCGGCCCTGACTGGATTGGACCCCAACGATATCATCTTGAAGTTGGCGTTCCTGGTCCCTGGCGTTGTGGTCGATTGCTAGGGGTTTCATGGTGAGAACCAGGTGCATCGAAGTGGTCTTCGGTCGCTCCTGAGAGCCGCTTCTTGCATTCACTGACCCCTATTTCTGCGATGTGCTCTAACCTGGGGTCATGCTTCGACTCTTGTGTGCTTTGGTGCTTGTGGGATCGGTCGGCGCCACAACAGGCGAGAGGCCCATGGGTACGCCCCCCAATATCATGCTCATCACACTTGATGATGTGGGCATTGACCGCTTTCCAAGTTATGGCGTACATCCAGTGCCCGTGCGTATGCCGGTGATGGAGCAGTTGATCGCTGGTGGGGTGACCTTCGATCGGGTCTGGGCCATGCCCTCTTGTAGTCCCACCCGTGCGAGTCTGTTGACTGGCCGTTTTCCTTCACGTCACGGGATCATGAACCAGATCGGTCCAGGTGATCCCACAGAACCTCAGCTTGATCCCGCTGAGATCACAATCCCCAAGGTACTGCCCGCTTATCGCAGTGCAGTGATCGGCAAGTGGCACCTGCGTAGTGCGGGTAATCCCACGACTCATCCTTTGGCATGCGGATTTACTCACCATCTTGGTTCCATGTACAACGTGGGTGCCAATGGTTACTTTCATTGGCGCAGGTATGTAGATGGAACTTTTGCGATTGAGAATCGTTATGCCACAACTGTGACCACCACCGACGCGCTGCGCCTGACGCAACTACTGCCCCAGCCCTGGTTTCTCTTCGTCAACTACAACGCCGCACATGCGCCCTTCCATGTGCCGCCGCCTCACTTGCACACCTATGGCTCGCCGAGTGATGAGATCACCCAGTTCCGTGCCATGCTGGAGGCCATGGATACGGAAATTGGCCGAATGCTGGCGGGAGTCGATCTGGACACGACCCTGGTGATCGTGTTGGGGGACAACGGAACTCCTCGGCCGGTTACAGACGGACCTTGGTCCCCCGATCACGCCAAGGGTTCGCTCTACGAAGGTGGTGTGCGGGTTCCCATGGTGGTCCATGGTCCGGGCGTGGGCCAAGGCCGCAGCGACGCGCTGATCTCGGTAGTTGACGTTCACCGCACTCTGGTGGAGTGGGTTGGAGGCAACTTCCAAGCACAGGATTCAATCAGTTTTGTTCCTCAACTGCTTGATCCCAGTACTCCTGGTGCACGACAGTACCTGTTTGCTGAGAAGAGCAACGATCAGGCTGGCGGAGCAACCGGGCCGGGGCACCAGAGAGCGATCAGCGATGGGCGCTGGAAGTTGATCAGCGACAACTTTGGTCAGCAGTTCTTTGATCTTTCGGTGGATTTGGTAGAGGTCAACAATCTGCTGCAGGCACCCTTGAACGCTGAGGCACAGGTCGCATATGACGACTTGCTACAGGCGCTTACGACCTTCCCCTAGGGACGTCTGTACGGAACCGGGCCTTACTTGTTGCGGGCCTTGATGCGAGCCATGTGTCCCTTGGGATCACGCAGCATGGCCTGGTGATCGGCAACCAACCCTTTCCAGAGCAAGCCCTCCCCCAAAGTCGTACAGACGCGGTCGATGATCATGGCTTGGGCGTCGCATACTTCTCGGGGTTTGTCCTTGATGCCCTCTTCTTTGTAGAGCAACGGGCGCACCAGTCGGCGGAGCTTGACCAGAGTCGCCGCCATTGCTACTCCCGTGTTCTCGTAGCCCAGCGTTGATTCCAACTGCTTGGCAAACTCCAAACCTCTCCGACTGCCGAGAGCCTGCGCCAGTTGAGGGCCGTAGAGCTTGGCCAGAGCGCGCATGCCCTTGGCTTGCTTCTTGTCCACTCGGGCCAGTGTGTAGGCCTCAAGGGCCCTTGGCACCGACTTGTCGTGGCGTACGCAACGCAGGTGAAAGGCCCCCACATCGAGAGGTGGACAGGCTAGGCCATCGAGCAGCTTGTTGGTCTTGAGCCTCAGGTCGGCCTGATCCTCGATTTCTGCGGGGGTGAGGCTCCCTTCGGAATCTGGGCTGGAATTGCGCGCGGGCAGGGCCAGCAACTTCTCGCTCCCCGTGGGAGACCGGAGATAAGAGCTGGCGACCATGCGTGACACAATGTCGAGTTCTTCAGACGTGTCGAGCCCCAAGTCCATCGCGATCAGACGCGTTAGCTCAGTTTGATACCGGCGCACAGCTTTGGCGGTGAGTTGTACCTCAAGAGCTCTTCTGATTACGCGCTTGATGACCTTGGCTTCTACCTCGACCATCTGCAACTCGATGCGTTCGGCCAACACCTCGATCAGGGGCGCCAGAGACTCCTTCTGTTTGCGCGTTGCACCCAGGGCACGCTCAAGCTCTTGACCTGCGGCGGGGCTGGTAGTTGCAAGGCCCATGCTGAGGCAGAGGAGAAGGGGGGTCTGCAGGAGAATGCGCATGTGAGATCCAGTCTAGGCGAGCCGCGGAACTGCAGGAGTGTTTGTCTTGAGTGCTTTCTCTATTGGGCTTTCAGAGCCTCGGCAAGGGCTGCTTGGACCCTCATGGGAGGGGTTGGTCCACTACCAGTAGTCGCTTTGAATGTGCCATCTGGGCTCAAACTCCAACCAGCGAATAGCGCCAATGTGGGCCGTGCGGTTTCGTTTTCATGGGCGCGGAAGACAACAGGGCCCCGGCGAGTTCCCAGGCCATAGAGGGCCAGTCCGGGGCTGAGACCGTCCAGGCCTGACGGTTCACTGACAGCTTGCGGCCATGTGGGTTCAGACAGGTGCTCGATGGCGAGCAAGGCAAAGTCACTGTAGGACAGATCTTCTTGAGATTCACCGCCAACGGCCCGGGGTAAGGACACAGCAGCCCAACCCCTATGCAGTGATCCTGATTGCGCTGGCGAGATGTTCATCACGAGGATCAAGGTGCGATTCAAGCGATCAAGTTCGCGTACTCCTGTTACAAGGGTCTGCAGGGCAGAGTTCGTGTTGATTGCTTGTGCGCCTGTGGACCCCAGGTGCGTCCAGATCAGCCAACCCCCATCGCGGTCAGCACGCTCTTCAAGCCATTGGATGGCGATCTGAGCCACCTGATCGGGCGTACTTGCTGGATCCTGGGAGAAGCGCTCGAAGCCTCGCTCAAGTCCAGCTGCCAATTGTCCATCACCTTGAGCCACCGCACCTGCCGTCCACACATCCTGTTCATAGACCGCTGCTGCAAGGGTTGGAAGACTGCTGGAGAGTTCACCATTGCTGGAGCTGACCCCATGGTTATGGGGATGCAGACCAGTCAGCAGTGAGGTCAAGACAGAATCCGGCGAGCCATTCGGGTGCCAGACATGGGGAAAGAACATGCTGGCTTCGATGAATTCTGTCAGGGCGGTCTGATCTGGCGCAATCTGCCGGGGTTCAGTCGGTTGGTCTAAGGTGATTATCAGCAGGCTGGGATGCCCACGACCATCCTCCACAGGCACGCAGGCGCCCAGCATGACAAGACCAGAATACAGGAGCGGTTTCATTCCGAAGAACGGCCAATAGCGCCAGCGCCCTCCGCGACTCCAGCCCGGGGTCCTCACCGTTTCACTTTCCCTTGGCGCGGGCTTTGCTGGCGGATTTCACAGGGGTCCTTTTGGATCTGCTCGCCGACCGTTTACTTGCTTTCTTGGTGCTGGTCTTCTTCTTGCCCCTCTTGGCTGGTTTGATCACGCCGTCGATCACCATTCCATTGGCCTTTCTCAGTTTCACCAGGTCTTTGGCCTGCTGGCGCATATCGCGCTGGGTCTCACGGGTCTGACGCCTCGCCTCGCCGAGCTTCAACTTGGCGGCTTTGATTTCCGTTCGCAGGGTCTTGAGAAGGCGATCCCGCATTCCGAGGTCTGTGCGCACATTGTGCAGTTCCTTGTCAACCGCGCTTGAGGTCTTGCGGGCTTCGACAAGTTCACTGCGCAGATCGCCAACCCGGCTGGTCAATTCGATGACTTTTTCATCTCGCCGCTGTTGTTGGTTGGCGTTGTTCTCGATCTGCCTGGCTTGACGGTTGGATACACTGCGCTCGGTTCTGAGTTCGCGAGTGCGTTCTCCAAGTTCGATTGTCCCTTGTTTCCGGCGCTCGGTCTCCTTGTTGGCTCGATTCTCGAGAATCGCATGCTGGCGATTCAAGACCTTCAGTTGTTGTTCCAATTCGGCCACTTGCGCGGGTAGAGGATCAAGAGCTTCCTTGCGCTGCCTGGTTTCTTGGAGTTCCTTTGTTTGAGCCTCCAACTTACTGTTGAGTTCCGCTTGAATGCTCTCGGCTTCCTGGTACGTACGCTCCACTTGATCTGGGAGTGCTGTCAATTTGTCCAGTTGTGTTTGTAGAGCGGTCAATTGTTTGGTGTTCTGGGCCTGTTTTGCATCGGCTTGAGCTTGCATCCGATCTATTTGGCGGTCTCGTTCAGCCAGCAGGGCACCGGCGGGTTCTAGCTCACGCAACTGCTTGCGTACATCGCGCAAGTCCTCGCGCAGATTGTTGACCTGCTCTTGTCGTCGCTCGCCTTCGACGCTCAATTCACCCTCGCGCTTGGCGAGTGCAAGACGCAGAGGCTGCAATTCGGCCACCCGATGGGCGGCTTCGTCAGAGGCCTGCCCGTACTCGTGTTCAAGCTCTTTCAGTTGAAACTGGGCCTGCTTCAAGTCAGCTTCGCATACGGACAAGAGCGCGGGGATCGGGCGCAGGGTCTCAAGCTCCTCCGATAGGGCAGCAGTGTCTTCTGCCGCTTGCGCCTCCGCTTGAGACAAGCGAGCATTCAGCAATTCCAAGTCCTGTTCCTTCTCGGAGAGCTGTGACTTGAGGGGGTCAAGTTCCTCGACCTGGTCTTCGAGAGTGACGATGCGTTCTGCAACTGCAGTGCGATCCTCTTTCACGGAATGCTTGAGAGCGCGCAGTTCACTTTCCCGTTGATCCAGTCGTGCAGGCAGGGGCTCCAGCTTGAGCCATTTGCCTTCGAGGGCATCCGCCCGAAGTCGAGCTTCGTCTCGTTCCCGCCGTAACGAATCGAGTTGCGCTGTTGCGGTTTCTAGCTTGCGGGGAAGAGGTTCAAGTTGCTGCACCCGCTGGGTTATTGTCTGGCGCTCAGTGGCATGATCACTTAGCAACCTGTCACACTCTGCTTCTGCTGCAGCTGCAGTGGCCTTACTTTTCTCGACGATGGTTTGAAGGTTGTCTCGCTCGCTGGAGACTTCTCTCAAGGCCGCGGCCCGGCGTTTTGATTCTTGAGTGGCTTTGGTGTGTTCTGTTTGCAGGGCTTCTGTGGTCTGGCTTATCTGCGCAAGCTTGTTGCCCCTATCCACGAGCCTCGCTTTCAGGTCTGCTTGAACTGCAGCGGCGCGGTTTGCGATCTCTTCGAGCTGCTTGGCCTTGGCTACCAGGCTCGCGTGTTGAGAGCGCATGCTTTCGTTGGTCGCCTGGTTTTGTTTGAGGTCAGTTACTGCCTGCTCACGATCCATATCACACATGTGGAACTTGCGGTCCCACAGCTCTTGCTGTACACGCCGCTGGACGCGGCCGCGCTCCACGGCAATTACATAACCAATGAAACCGCCCAGGCATCCGCCACCTAGCATTAAGAGGAGTTCTTGCATTTCTTGCTTGTCTTTCGGAAGGCGCGTAGCAGGGGGCAGTGCCTTTCTGCCCAGTTGGATTCCCTGCACGCGCAACGTCATCGATGCTAGCGATCTCTGATAGTGATTTCCCCCTTCGCCTGGGGTCTCTTGGAGCTGTTTTGGATTCTCCGCAGGGGGTGCGTGAGCCTGGTAGGGCTTCTCCATAGGGGAAGGCATGGCTGACAGGGTCAGATGCTCACTCGTCAGGAGGGTCACCGGTGATGTTCACTGAAGCCCATTGCGCCCCTCGGCTTCCGCTGAGAGCCAATATGGCCCTGTTCGGGGCACCTGGAAGGACCACGCCAACCTCACGACCAGGGGGGCGACTCCCTTGCAGCAGTCGGAACGCAAGGGTTGCCTCAGGCAACGCTAGGATCACCATCTGCATGTTGTCCTTGCCCGTTGATCAGGTTCTGCCAGAACTGCTTCAAGCCCTAGACGTCAGCGGTGCAGTGGTGCTGGTGGCCCCTCCGGGAGCAGGCAAGACCACCCGGGTGCCTCCAGCCATGGTGCGGGGCAAGGGAACGATTTGGGTCTTGGAGCCGCGGCGTATCGCGGCCCGTGCAGCTGCGCGGCGTGTAGCCCAGGAACAGGGTTGGACCCTGGGAGAAGAGGTGGGCTGGGCTGTGCGTTTCGAGAAGAAGTTCAAGCCGACTTCGAAAATTGTCTTTTGCACAGAGGGGGTCCTGTTGCGGCGTTTGCAAGCGGACCCGTTTCTGGAAGGGGTCGACGCCCTGGTGCTGGATGAGTTTCATGAGCGCCACATGGAAGGGGACCTGGCTCTCGCAATGGCTGAACGAGTGCGTAGCAGCGTACGCGAGGACTTGCGGCTCGTGGTCATGAGCGCCACTCTGATCGCTGAGCCTATTTCTGAGTTCTTGCGTGCGAAGGTGGTGCGTTCCGAGGGTCGGCAGTTTGATGTGGATGAGCGCTACTTGCCACTCTTGCCCAGAGAGACGCCCGAGGATCATCTGCAACGAGCCGTCGAGATTGCACTTGCAGGCTCGCCCGGGAATGTGCTTGTCTTTCTCCCTGGTGCGGGAGAAATGCGCCGAGCCCGCCGGAGGATTGAGTCTTGGATTTCTAGCTTGGGCCTCGACCTGCACGACTTGCATGGCAGTCTTTCACCGCAGGAACAGGACCTTGCCTTGACCGGGGGAGGCCGTCGTCGTGTAGTTCTTTCAACCAATGTGGCCGAATCCAGCGTTACCGTGGATGGGGTCACTGCGGTAGTGGATTCAGGTCTAGCGCGTATCTTGCGTCATGATCCATCGGTGGGCCTGGATCGCTTGGGCCTTGAGCGCATTGCTGCGGATGCGGCAGCTCAACGAGCGGGACGCGCAGGGCGCATTGGTCCTGGCCTTGTATTGCGTCTTTGGAGCGGTATCGACCAACGCACTCTCAGGCCAACCGAGGAACCGGAGGTGCGGCGGCTCGATCTGGCTGGACCGGTGTTGCAGTTGCTCTCTTTTGGGGAACCGGATCCAGCGGAGTTTCCTTGGTTCGAAACGCCTAGGCCCGAGGCACTGGACAACGCAGTGGCGTTGCTTGATCGCTTGGGAGCCACCGATCATGGTGTTCTGACCAAGATGGGTCGTTCCCTCGCGGCTTTGCCCGTGCACCCTCGCCTCGGGCGGTTGTTGGTGGCAGGCCATGGTGAAGGCGTGCCTCATGAGGCCGCTCTGGTGGCGGCCTTGCTGGGGGAGCGCGATCCCTTTGAACATAGGCAGGGTCCTGTGGACGGTGGCGAGTCGGATCTGGATGAGCGTTTAGACGCCTTGGAATCTCTGGCACGCACCAAACGAGCTCCTGGCGGCTTGCGCCCGGGTCCCGGGCTCAATGTGCTTCGTTCTCGGGACCAACTGGCGTCCATGCTGAATCGGGCCCTGGGTCAGGCACCGCCGCCCGGCGATCCAGATGACGCTCTGCTTCGTGCCCTGGTAACAGCCTTCCCTGACCGATTGGCTGTGCGCCGGGCCCCCGGATCAGATGCCTTTCGTGGCATCGATGGCAAGGGCCTGCGTCTTGCGCGGGAGAGTTGCGTAACCGAGGCAGAGGTGATTTTGGCTCTTGAGACCATCGGTACGGCCAGGGACGCTCGCGTTCGCCTGGCAGTGGGCGTGCCGCGCTCATTCATCAACGAGGGCAAAGAGCACATGACTCAGGATTTGATCTGGGACCGGGAGGCGCTCAGGGTGCGCGGGGCGAAGCGTACCTGGCTTGGACCCCTGTTGCTGGGGGAGGAGGTGGTCTCCTTGCCAAGGGGTCGCGAGTCGGAAGTCCAGGAAGTCTTGTGTGCAGAGGCCGCCAAGGACCTGGAAAATGCGCTTGGCTTTGACGAGTCAGGTGTCCAGAGTCTGCTCGCACGCCTTGCTTGTTTGGGGGAGTGGTGTCCGGAACTCGAATTGCCGCGTTTCGATGGGGAGCAGATCGCCGAACACTTGCCGAATCTGGCTGTGGGCTGTCGTTCATTCGAAGACCTGCGCAAGCGACCTCTCGCTAGTCTCTTGCTGGGGCTCTTGACACATCAACAGAGGAGTGCCTTGGACATCATGGCTCCCGAGCGCATGGCTGTCCCCACAGGTTCAAAGATTGCTCTGCTCTACGAAGCTGGCCGGCCGCCGGTGTTGGCTGTACGAATGCAGGAACTGTTCGGACTCAAGGATACGCCCACTGTTGCAGGTGGTCGGGTGACTTGTCTTCTGCATCTCCTAGCACCGAACCATCGTCCCCAGCAAATTACTGACGATCTGGCTGGTTTTTGGGAGCGCACTTGGAAGGATGTGCGCAAGGAATTGCGTAATCGCTATCCCCGCCATTCCTGGCCTTTGGATCCGGCCAACGCTGTCCCTCAGAAGCGACCTGCCCGTCGTCGTCGGCACTGAGATGTTCCGTTATTTTCACCGCTTCCAGGGTGGCGCGTTCAGCCTGCGCTTGCCATCACTAGAGAGTCGGATTTCGCCATTGGCGTCGGGCGTTTCCATGCTGCGGTCCCAGAGTTGGCAGGTGACCTGGCGATGTTTTTGGTCCAGGCCTTCGCAGTAGTTGGTGTAGATACAGCGACGCACTTCTTCGCCTCGGCCCTCTTGCACCTTGAGCCACCAATCGGGGTCCGCCAGAGACTGACGGGCGGCTCCCACAAGATCGCAATCCCCCTCCCGAAGGGCCTTCTCGGCCAGCTCGTGGGTTCCTACGCCCCCAGCTCCGATCACCGGAATCAGGTGCCCGCCTTTGCGGAGTGTTTTCCTGATGCTGTGGGAAAGGTGCAGGTTTCGTCCGAAAGGGTGCTTGAAGTGGGTCACCGTGGGCATGCACTCCTCGCCGCTTGCGCCGGTGTAGGGATAGACAGCCTGGCCCACTGCCGGTTGGCGCGCGTCCTCGAATTTGCCACCCTTTGATACGGAAATATAGTCCACGCCGCCCTTGGCCAGGGCCAGGGCGTGGGAGCATGCGTCCTCTATTGTGCTGCCACCTTTCACCACTTCGTCCCCCAGGATGCGACAACCCACGGTCCAGTCTTTGCCTACCCGGGCGCGAACCGCCTTCAGCACTTCAAGTGGTAAGCGTTGCCGGCCTGTCAAAGAGGTTCCATAACCGTCATCGCGTTGGTTTAGAGCCGAGAGGAAGCTCGCCAGGGTGTAGGCGTGGGCCATATGCAATTCGACTCCATCGAAGCCCGCCTGCCGGGTTCGTTGTGCGGCAGCGGCAAACAGGTCGGGCAGGACTTTGGGCAGTTCACGGATCGTCTTTATATGTAGATCCCCGACTCTTTCCCGGTATCCGTAATTGAGCGCTTCCCACTCCCGTGGGCTGAGGACCTTTTGAAGGGCAGCGTCATCCAGGCGCACCAACTGTTCCCGTATCGCGGATTCGTCGGCCGTACCACCCATGGCTTCTCGGTGAGCCTGCGTGATGATGAGAAACTCCAGTAGGTATCGATGCCTCTCTGGTCGTCGTCTGATGGGCAGGAAGTCGAGAATTTGTATCACCAACCGTGTACGCCCCGCGCTGTGTTCGCGTACCGTTCGCACCAGTTCCTGCAGCCCAGGAATGAAGCGATCATCGCCCACGCGTAAGAGGGGGCCGGAAGGCACATCACGTACGCCCGTTGCTTCCACCACCAGCACCCCGGGCTGCCCGTCCGCCAGACGTCCATACCACTCGAGGACCTCGGGTGTGACCTCGCCCTCCTCCGTTGCCCTCCAGGGGACCATGGCCGGTACCCAACTGCGGGTCAGGCTTTGGAAACTGCCCACCTGTGTCGGGGTGAACACGAGGCTGTTCTGGGCCTCCGTGCGGGTGGGCCAGCGGGTGGCTGGCAGAGATCTCTTGGGCTTGGCCACGGCTGGGCATGGTAGGCCCTGCCGCGGGCCGCTACCCTCATGCAATGCAGCAACCACGGGTAGTCTTGACCGGAGCGTCAGGGGGCATCGGTCTGGCCTTCTGTCAGGCCCTCGGGCAACGGGGGGCCAGGGTCTGGGTTTGTGGGCGTGACGAGGGGCGCCTGGGCCCCGCTAGGGCTGCTGTGGAGCAGGCCGGGGGCAGCGCCACCAGTTTGGTGATGGATCTGGAACACCCTGATTCCCTGCGGGCTGCGGTGGAGCAACTCAATCAGGAAGCCCCCATCGATTGGCTGGTGAACAATGCGGGCATTGTTGAGACTGCGCCCGTGCATTCATCCAAGGCCTCGGGTGAGCAGGCCCGGCGTCTGATGCAGGTCAATTTCCACGCAGCGCGCGAACTGACCCAGGGGCTGCTTGGGTTGCTGGCTGAATCGAAGCGTCCTAGCGTAGTCATGGTGGCGAGTTCCGCGGCCCTTGGGGGCCATCCATATGTGGCTGCCTACTCAGCCAGCAAGCACGCCCTGCTTGGTTGGGCTCGCTGCGCTGCGAGGGATCTGCAGACCAAAGGGATCGCGGTGAATGTAGTCTGCCCTCACTTTGTGGATACGCCCATGACCGACTCTGGTGCGGACTTTGTTGCTGCCCAGACCGGCCGCTCAAGAGAACAGGTCAAAGCCGAGTACGCTGCGATCAACCCCAGTGGTGTGCTGATTGCCCCAAGCGAGGTGGCCCTGGCAGCATTGGATTTGCTGGACAGCAAGATCTCTGGCCATGTGCTTGAACTCACGGGCGGGGATAATCAACGCTGCGTGGATCAGGGCTTCGAAATTGAGGCCATCACCCGGAGAGACCAATGAAGATCGATTTGATCCAACCCGATGGCTGGCCTCGGCCGAGTGGCTATAGCAATGGGGTGCTTGTGGCGGACGCTGGCAGCCTGCTGTTCATTGCAGGGCAAGTAGGTTGGGACATCCAGGAGCGTATGAAAGAGGGGTTTCTGCCTCAGTTCCGGCAGGCCCTTGAGAACGTTCGTTCGGTACTGGAGAAGGCTGGGGGCAGGCCTGGGCATCTCGTCAGGGTTACGATTTACGTCACTGACAGGGCCGCCTACATGGGGGCCCTGGCCGAGGTGGGGGTCGCCTGGCGGGCCATTCTGGGCGAGGTGTGGCCCGCAATGAGTTTGATTGAGGTTCAGAGCCTGCTGGAGCAGGAGGCCGTCCTTGAGATAGAGGCAACCGCAGCCCTTCCTTGAGGGTGCCTCTGCTTCAAAATCAGACTCGCGTCTGGAATTTACTTCCCCATCCCGCATCTCTCAAGTAGGCGGGTTTTTGTCTTAACTCATTGCTGCGCAACAGGTTACATTTGACTAGGCGCTGCAGGTCGAGGCGATTCGCTGTGTTTGCAGGAATCTCCCGGATTTCTCCCCTTTCCAAGCCGGAGGTCTTCCCGCAGGCTAGTGTTCATACGGGGCGATTGGTGGACTTCTCACCACCGCTCCACTTTCTCCCCTTTATTCCGGCACTCCTTAGAAAATAGGTTTCGGCAACACATGAAAACTGACATTAGAAGCTCCCTCTTGACGGTAGCTGGCTTGGGCCTCTTGGCCATGTCCGCGACTGCTCAGCAGAGCATGCAAACTGCGCAACCTCAGCGCATCAACGGTACGGCGAAGCACGCCGGTATCTATCACGTCGCTACTGGCACTTGGACCCGCACCCAAGGTGCAACGGCCAACGTCGGTCCCGACATCGTTTACAACAACACCGCAGACGGCATTTATTGGTCCGGCGAGATTCATGAGAACGGTGCAGAGTGGATTGACGAGGGTCAACTGCCCGGTGCTTCCTCTCCCTTCGGCGCCAACAAGGAGTGCTACACAATCAACGCGTTTGATATGTACTACGGCACTTCATCCCTGCCTGGCACCCTGACCATGGATGTCAACTGGTATGACGCTTATGATCCCTGCACCAACCCCAATGAGGCCAACTCCTGCATCAACTGGGCTGGCTCCACAACGGGTATTGACCTTCCCGAGAACGGTGGTTCCGGCTTTGGTTTCTGGATCATGACGATCGACATGGCCGGCGCAGAGGTTGACATGAACGCTGATGGCGCTCCCTGTCTTCCCCTTTACGACGCCAACGTTGATTGGGATTCCTTCGGTTGGGGCGCGAGTCCCGTCGGTGGAAACATGGGCTGGATCCTTGCTAGTGACCCGGACTGGACACCCAACGTAACGGCTGGTGCCAACGGCGAATCTGGTGGTACTGGTACTTACTATGATGTCAGTGGCGCAGTTTCCTGCAACATTGACCCGCTGTTGGGCCACACTGGTCTCAACACTCAGGACCTCTGGCGCGTTGTTCAGCCCGCTGGTGGTGCGCTAATCATCGGCACCGGTTGTTACTGGTACGGTGGTTACAACAACGTCCTTGGCTGTGGCGGTTTGGGCCCGAACAACTCGTTCGCGTCCCAATATATCCGCATCCATGGTTCGGATGTTGCTGGCGCTGCGTGTGACACCGAGCCGGACCTTGTGTTCTCGTCTCCGGGTAACACCCACTGTGGTACCAACACCGGTGGAGCACCCTCCGGCCCGGTCCGCATCTCTTATGCACGTGACCCGTCTGGTGCCACCGTTGGTACCTTGCAGGCTGTTGACGGACCGGACAACGAGTTTGGTTACTTCCTTGTGGCGGATAGTCTGGGCAGTGGCATTGCTATCAGCAATGGCTTCCTGTACCTCCAGCCGCCCTTCGGCCGTTACTCTCCGACGACAGCAACGAATCAGAGCGATTCCGCTCTGAACTCCATCAGCCGCTTTGCTCCTGATGGCGTGCTGGCCAACTTGGTTGGTACCGGTGATGCCTTAGGCAACGGTTACGTGGTTCCCCTTGTCAAGACCAACACTCTTGGTACTGGCAACTGGGCCCCGGGCGACACGATGGCCTTCACCCTCTGGTTCCGCTGCGGCGCCGCCAGCAACTTCTCCGACGCCGTCCAGGTTCAGTTCCGCTGATCCCTGGCCCGTTAGAGGCTTAATCTAAGAGTGGCGTCCGCTCCCCCTGGGGAGCGGGCGCCGCTCGCATTATGTGGCGGGATTGTGAAGGCGGATCCCAGGCTGGGCCGGCATCGGGGGTATCCTCTGCCCCATGGACTGCAAGACATTCCACTACCACGAGCAAGACGACGTCGCGGTGATTCGCCTGGAGAGGCCGGAACGTCTGAACGCTCTGACTTTCGATTCCTACGCCGAGCTGAGGGATACCTTTCGGGCGCTGGCGACCCGTGACGACCTTCGCAGCGTGCTGTTGACCGGAACTGGCAGGGCCTTTTGTTCTGGAGGAGATGTGCGCGACATCATCGGGCGCCTGATGGGCGTGGATGATGGCACTCTGTATGCATTCACGCGTATGACCTGCGATTTGATCGGCAGCATTCGACAACTGGAGAAGCCGGTGGTCGGGGCCTTGAATGGCACCACCTGTGGAGCCGGGGCAGTTATGGCTGCGGCTTGTGACATCCGGGTTGCGGCGGAGTCCGCACGCATCGCTTTCCTGTTCACCAAGGTAGGGCTCTCGGGGGCTGATATGGGTGCTGCCTGGCTGTTGCCGCGCATTGTGGGTCACGGATTGGCGAGTGAGCTCTTGATGTTGGGAGAGTTCATTGACGCCAAGCGCGCTGAGTCCATCGGGCTCTACAATCAAGTTGTCCCGGACGAGGAACTCGCCGATCGCGGCCTTGAACTTGCTGGGGAGCTTGCTTCTGGCCCTGCCCTGGGACTGGCGGTCACCAAGCGCATGCTAGATGCGGAATGGAACATGAGCCGCGACGAGGCGTTCTCCGCAGAGGCCTGGATTCAAGCGGAGTGTATGAAGCATCCGGACTATGAGGAGGCCTACAATGCCTTTGTGGAGAAGCGCCACAAGGACTTTCGGGCTTCGGGGGCGCTTGGAAAGCAAGGCGGTGCGCGGTCATGAGTGAACTTGCCAAACTCCAAAGCGATGCTGAACAAGTGGCTCGCTCCATGCATGCGAAGGTTGTTTGTGCGGCCGATGAAGATGGCGCAGCAAGCGTTGCCTTGGGGCTCTTGGCAGAGAACGATTGGCTCGGCTGGGCCTTGCCCGAGGCTTATGGCGGTCGTGCCGTAGGGGGGCGCGTAGCTGCTGAAAAAGTCAGCGTCGAGGCCTTGTGCGCGGTGCGCCGTGGGCTGGCGCGGGGCTGCGGAATGGCGGACCTGATGTTCGTGGAGCAGGGTCTTGGCTCCTATGCCCTCGCCCTGGGAGGCGCAAAAGAGCTGGCTCAGGAACTGATGGAGGAGTACGCCGCTGGAACACGCATTGCTGCCTTTGCGGTTACGGAGCGGGATGCGGGCAGCGATCTGGCCGGCGTCTCTACCCAGGCAGTGCGCACGGATCGTGGGTATTGTCTGACCGGCACCAAGACCTTTATCACAAACGCGGGCATCGCCCATGACTATACGCTCCTTGCCCGGGTGGCTGGTGAGCCCGGAGACCGCTCTGGCCTGGCCATGTTTCGGGTCCCTGCCAGTGCTCGCGGCCTTGAAGTCAAGCGGTTCGAGGTGATGGCTTCTCATCCTATTGGAGAAGTGATCCTGAACGATGTGCAGGTGGAGCACCGTGATCTGATTGGGGAGGAAGGCCAAGGCCTTGATCTGGCGCTCGGGGTTCTGGCTCGCTTCAGGACCTCGGTAGCGGCGGCCGCGGTGGGCTTTGGGGAGCGTGCATTGGAGGAGTCCCTGGCCCATCTCAAATCCCGGGAACAGTTTGGGCGGCCCCTATCTAGTTTTCAGGGCCTGCGCTTTGATCTGGCAGAGATGGACACGCGCCTGGCAGCCGCTGCCTTGCTCGTGTCTCATGCGGCGGCATGTGTGGATGCTGAAGGGGATTCGACGGCAGTGGTAGCCCGGGCCAAGTTGTTTGCAACGGAAACAGCAAGCTGGGTTTGTGACAAGGCTGTGCAACACCATGGAGGTCTTGGGGTGCGTCGCGGAACTGTCGTGGAGCTTCTTTTCCGTGAGGTGCGAGCTCTACGGATCTATGAAGGCACCAGTGAGATTCAAAAGCTGATCATCGCCAAACATCTCTTGAATCAAGATACCTCGAACTGACCATGGCGAAATTCAAGCGGCACCTCTTTGTTTGTGTGAATTCTCGGGATGATGATGACGCCCGCGGATGTTGTTCAGTCCGTGGTTCTAACGCGGTTGCAAGGGACTTCAAGCGCAAGTTGTACGAGCGTGGACATAAGCGAGTGGTGCGCGCCAACAAGTGTCAGTGCTTGGATCAGTGCGCATTTGGCCCTGTGATGGTCGTCTATCCCGAAGGCGTGTGGTATGGAAAGGTGACGCCCGATGACGTCGATGAGATCATTGAGAAACACATTGAAGGGGGGCAGGTGGTCGAGCGCTTGGTGATCCCGGACGAGCACCTGACCGGGGTGGACAAGGGGTGACAAGCGTCAAGGATTGGTTCTTGGAGCCGGGGGCAGGTCTGGGCTGCCTGTTCTTTGGACCGCCCGAAGATGATCTGATCACGGGGCTGGTGAAGGGGGCAGGGGAGCGCGGCTGGAGCGTGCTGGTTGCGAATGGGCTCGCCGCAGACGACCACCGAGGGGCAGGGCGGGAACTTGAGACTGGTCTCAAGCGTTTGGCGCAGGTGCAGGATGTCGAGGACACTCCGCTGGTTCTGGTGGGGGTGGGTACTCCCGGGACCGCCGCCTTCCTGCAGGCCTGTCGCAGCAAGCGGGTGGCTGCTCTCGCGGTCATTGATGTGCCCCTGATCCTGGAGGATCTCGATGTTCAGCGGCCGGTGCAGCCTCTGGAAATGCTGCTCAACCTAGAGGCCCCTTTGCTGCGCGTCGAATCCACGGATCCAGCAGCCATCGGCTCCCAGCAGAGTCAGCTTGTGGGGCTGCAGTTGGACGCCTGTGCGCGAATTCATGAGAGCCACAGTATCCCGAGCGACGACCTCCGGGCCCCTCTGGTACTCTCTTTGCTTGAGACATTCCTTTCGAATCACTTGGAGTCATTCCGTTAGACCATGCTTGAACTGATCAACCTTGTTCCCGGCAAAGAAGTTCTGGGCCAGTACACCATCACCAAGCTGTTGCGCGAGAACGGCATTTCCTCCACCTTCGGGTTGCAGGGAGATGACTTTCCCAACGGCGCGGAGTTGGTCCTGTTTCCTAGTCACCTCTTCGGCAGCTTGGAGGCAGCGACTAGTTTTTCCAAGGAACTCGAGCCCTGGATCGCGTTTGATTGCTCCTCGGTTCGCAGCTTGAGCCGTATGGAAGTGCAGGAGGATGGCCTTGTGTTGCAGGTTGGGGAGCGTGTGCCTGGACCGAGCCTGCGTCACTTCATGGCCGAGGGCGAATTGCTTAGCAGTGGTGAGGTACAGCAGCTTGGTCTGCGCCTGCTTGACGGGCTTGAGAAATTGCACGGTTCCGGAATGGTGCACGGAGACTTGAAGCCAGAAGTGGTTTTTGGCAATGGCGATCCGGATAGTGCGGTGATTATCGATGGAGGCGTTACCCCCAGCCTCTGGTCCACACAACATCTTGGTGCCCGTACTCAATTGGTTGGTACGCCTTTCTATGCACCCATTGAACAGTTCAGCGGGGATGCTCCCAGTGCAGGTTCGGACCTCTACAACCTGGCGACCCTGCTCTATGAGGCAGCGACTGGGCAGCTGCCCTGGAACGGCACAGGATTCGTCGAAGTTTTCCAGAGCAAGCTGGTACGACCTTCCGAGGGGGCCAGTGCTGCGAAAGCGGTGGATCTTGCACCGGGTCTCGACAGCCTGTTGTGCTCAGCTCTCGATCCTCAGCCCCGGGAGCGGCCGGCGGATGCTTCGGTTTTTCGTGAGCATCTTGCGGCAGCCTTGACTTGAGCTTTCTGCGTTGAATTCCGATCAGTTGAACCTTTGCACCTGGTTTCTTGACCACAATCTGGAGGCAGGGCGCGCGGACAAGGTCGCTTTGCTCTGTCAGGGGCAGTCCTGGACCTACGGCGAGTTGAGTGCGGGTGCTGCTCGTTGTGCTGCGGCCTTGCGCAGGCGCTCCGTGGGCCCAGAAGAGCGGGTGCTCCTGATTCTGCCCGATGGGGTCGACTTTGTGTTGGCCTGGTTCGGCATCCTGCGCGCTGGGGGCGTGTTCTGCATGGTCAACCCTCGGCTGAAGGCTTCGGACTACGCTCACTATCTGCGTTACACCAAGGCGCGCATCGTGATCTGCCATGAGGCGGCTGTGCCTGAATTGGAGAAGGCGATGGAGGACATGGAGCACCCGCCAAGCTTGTTGGTTTCCGGGAATCAGACCGGGGGACACGATTGTCTGGCCGAGGCGTTGGCTGCAGAAGATCCTGATTCCAATCTCGCCCGCACGGAACCCACCACTCCAGATGATCTGGCGGGCTGGCTGTTCACATCTGGTTCCACCGGTCATCCCAAAGGCTGCGTGCACATGCAGCGGGACTTTGCCTTTGCCACCGAGGCCTACGGACTGGGGGTCGTGGGCTATCAGGAGTCAGATGTTTGCCTTTCCGTGCCGAAGCTGTTCTTTGGATACGCCACGGGGACAAACTTGATGTTTCCATTTCGCGTAGGGGCAACGGTAGTGCTCTTCGAGGGTCGTGCTACTCCTGAGGAGATCATGCAACAGATTGCAGACCACCGACCCACGGTATTGACCAGTGTGCCCACCTTGATCAATGGCATGCTCGACTCGAAGAAATTGGAAAGTGTCGACTTGAGTTGCCTGCGCCGCTGCATTTCCGCGGGAGAGGCTCTGCCTCGCCGTGTCTATGAACGTTGGCTGGAATGTACAGGTGTCGAGATTCTTGATGGCATCGGCTCTGCCGAGATGTTCCACATATATATTTCGAATGCGCCGGGAGATGTGACCCTTGGTTCATTGGGCCGACTTGTGCCCGGCTATGAGGCTGAGATCGTTGGCCCAGATGGCTCTCCGGTCCCCGAAGGCGAGCCAGGCCGCTTGCGTATTCGCGGCGGATCCACAGCCCTTTGCTATTGGGCAGACAAGGAAGAATCTCAAACCACTTTTCAGGGGGATTGGTGTACGACCGCCGATATTTTTCGCCGGGACTCGGAGGACCGGTTCTGGTATGAGGGACGGGCTGACGATTTGCTCAAGGTCAGTGGAATCTGGTGTTCACCGCTTGAGATCGAAGAATGCCTACGCTGTCATGACGCGGTTCAAGATGTTTGCATCGTGGCGGCCAGGGATGGGGCGGGTCTGATCAAACCCCTGGCATTTGTGGTCCCTGCGGGTGATTCTGAAGGGGGACAGCCTCTGGCGGCGGAACTCAAGGGTTTTATCAAGGGGCGTTTGGCACCCCACAAGTACCCGCGCTGGTTTGAGTGGCGCCAGGCACTCCCGCGCAATGACCGAGGCAAGGTGGCCCGTCGGGTTCTGGCAGAGGAAGCCGCAGAACTCAAACTGTGAGCGGTTCTTTTCCCCGGGTCGTGGGGTAACATGCCTGCGAGCACCCCCGAACATGGACATCGCCCGTAGTACTTGGAAGGAATTGGCCGCGGTCATGGGGCCCGACTCGATCTTCCTGTTGCCCATTGGCAGCACCGAGCCTCATGGCCCTCATCTGGCCCTGGATACCGATGTGACCATTGCTCGGGCACAGGCTGAGCGAAGTGCAGAGGTCCTGGAACAGGCAGGGATCACGGCCGTGGTCTTGCCTGCTTTGCCATATGGTGTCACGCGTTTCGCCGGTGATTTTCCCGGGGCTATTTCGTTGCGGCCGGGAACCCTTTGGGCTCTGCTTGAGGATTTGATCCTGACTCTTGAAGAAGTTGGGGTGCGTCGCATCGTGTTCTGTAACGGTCATCTGGAGCCGGAACACATTGAAGTGATTCGAGGCGTGGTCTTGGACCATTCTGAACTTGGTCCAACAACAGCGCAGGCGATTTTTCCAGACCATACTCGGCGTAAAGCTGCATCCCGGCTCTCCCAGGAGTTTCGAAGCGGCGAGTGCCATGCAGGAGAGTACGAGACTTCGATTGTGCAAGCGGTTGATCCTTCTGCTGTGCGCGAGAATGCGCGCGAACTCTTGCCACCCGTGGAGATCGGATTGATCGATGGCATCGCTCAAGGCAAGACGACCTTTGCCGAGATGGGGGCCGAGGAGTGCTATTGTGGAGATCCCGCCGCGGCCACTGCCGCTCACGGAGAGCAGCAACTCCAGGTCCTGGCATCAATCGTTACTGATGCTTGCCGCGTGGCCTGGCCCGATCTCTTTTCCTCATGAGCGCCTTCAATACCGTTCTTCAAGTTCGCTTTGGCCATGTGGATCCCGCCGGGATTGCCTACTTCCCGCGCATTTATGACTATCTGCACGATGTATTCGAGAGCCTTTGGGAAGAACATGTTGGCCAGCGGTATTACCACCTTCTGTTGGAGCGAAAGATTGGCTTTCCCCTGGTGCACAGCGAAGTCGAATTCAAGAATCCCCTTCATTTTGGTGACCGGCCTGTTGTTTCAGTTACCTGTACCAAGCTCGGTAGTTCAAGCATGACCCTGCGTTATCGTTTCAGCTTGGGGGATAAGCATATTCTGGAAGCACGAATGACTACGGTTTGCACCAAGCTGGAAGGCATGGAGCCGATTCCTATCCCTGACGATTTCCGTAAGAGCTTTGAGGAGATCCTCGAAGTGGATGAAGAATGACGCGTATCATCAGTCGTTTTGGAACTGGAGCACCGGTCTTTAGCTTCGAGTTTTTTCCCCCAAAGAGTGACGAGGGAGCTGAAGCTTTGATGGCGACGGTCTTGGATTTGCAGGCGGCAGTGAACCCGGACTATGTTTCTGTGACATATGGTGCTGGCGGGACCACTCGTGAGCGTACTCAGCAGGTGGTTTCACGCATTCAGAATCAGATCGGTCTGCCCGCAATGGCGCACTTGACCTGTGTAGCAGCGACAAGAGCTGAGATTGATCAGGTCGTGGACCAGCTGGTAGACGATGGAATTGAGAACATTCTGGCTCTGCGCGGGGATCCCCCCAAGGATCAAGAGAACTTCCAGGCGCCCAAAGGAGGTTTTGCCCATGCCTCTGAATTGATCGCTCACCTGGCCAAGCGCGGTGGCCTCTGTATCGGCGCTGCTGCTTATCCAGAATCCCATCCTGAATCCTCCGATGCGGACGAGGACCTGCATTGGACCATCCACAAGGTTGAGCAGGGCGCCTCGTTCCTTGTGACCCAAATGATCTTTGATAATGAACACTACTTTCGATTCAGCGATCGCCTGCTCAGTCGTGGAGTGCAGGTCCCGATGGTGCCGGGGATCATGCCGATCACCAATGTGGCTCAGATCGATCGCTTTACGAAGATGTGCGGGGTCGAAATCCCTGGAGCCCTTTCCAAGCGCATGCACGATCATCAGGATGATCCGGCATCGGTGATGGCTATTGGTATTGAGCACGCCATTGAGCAGTGTCGGGAACTCTTGGCTCGCGGAGCACCCGGCCTGCACTTCTACACTCTCAACCGCTCTCTCGCGACGCGCGGCATCTTGGCTGCCCTGAAGGGGTAGATGACTTCCCCCTGAGCGTTCCCCATCGGTTACGCTGTTGGACGAAATGGGGGCACACTCTCGCCTGAATAGCCTCCGGAGCACGATTCTTGGACTGGTATGGTCCTTGCACAGGGTCAGCGATGCCCATCATCAATACCCCCCTCTTCAGCATGCGTACAGCCCAGCCCCCCCTGCTCCTGGCCCTCCTCCTGGTGGCCTGCCAGGGTCAGCGAGCCCTGGATGCAATCCCTGTGGTTGAACTCCAGGGTACTGCCTATGAGGCTGCGGCATTGGTGTCATTGGAGGACCAACCAGCTTGGGATCACGAAGACCTGCAGAATGTCTTTTTTCTCTCGTCGCAGATCATCTCGGGAGGTGAGCCGGAATCCGAAGAAGCCTTCGAGCGTCTGGCGGAGTGGGGAATCAAGACGATCCTCTCGGTGGACGGCAAGGCGCCCCTGGCGGAGGTCGCGGAGCGATTTGGCATGCGCTATGTGCATGTGCCGATCCAATACAAGGGGATCACCGAGGGAGAGCTGTTACGCATGACAAAGACCTTCCGTGAGTTGCCGGGGCCTTTCTATGTGCATTGTTTTCATGGCAAGCACAGGGGCCCTGCTGCTGCAGCGGTAGGGCGTATTGTGCTGGACCATGTTCCTCGGGAGCAGGCCCTTGCAGAAATGCGCCAGTGGATGGGGACCTCTCCAGCCTACGAAGGCCTCTACGCTACCATCGCCAGTTGCAGTCTGCCCAGCATGAACGCAAGCAGCGCGTACCAATGGGACTTTACCCCTGCAGTAGGTACTTCCGGCATGAAAGAAGCCATGGTCATGGCGACTCGCGCATTAGAGAATCTCAAGTCTCTCGAGGGCAACGCTTGGGCTGTGGATCCCACACATCCGGACTTGGTTCCTGAACAGGAAGCACTGCGCCTGGCGGAGATCTTCAGGCGTTCTCTTGGTGGCCATGACCTGCGTGCCCGTCCGGCGAGCTTTCGTGCCAGCTTCGAGGGTATCATTCCAGCCGCAGAAGAGCTCGCTGCCCGGGTGAGTCAAGCGCGGCAGGTAGACAAGCAAGGTATCGAGCAGGCTGCGGCTTTGATGACTCGCATCGAGGGATCCTGCAATTCGTGTCATAAGCAGTGGCGCGACTGATTCTCCCGGGTAGGGATTGAGACGGGAGATTTGCGCTGACCTGGGCAGGGCACATGCCTGCTACCATGCTCGCGTTGTGATTCCCCTTTCCTCCCGATTTCGCGATGCTGTGACCCGGGCTCTTTTTCTTCACAGGCGTCAAAGACGCAAGAAGACCAAGGAGGAGCGCGCTCGCGGAGATACAGAGGTGCCCTACGCGGCGCACCTCTTCAGTGTCGCCGCTCTGGCCATGGAACATGGGGCTGACGAAGACGAGTCAATTGCCGCATTTTTGCATGATGCGGTGGAAGACCAAGGAGGGGGGGAACTCCTGGAGGAACTCGAAGAGATCTACGGCCCGCGCGTTGCCATGATCATTCGGGGCTGTTCGGATTCCCTGGCCGCTCCCGGCGAGGACCGTGGTGAATGGCAGGCGCGCAAGGACCGCTTTATTGAGTTCATCCGCAATGAAGCAGACCCCTCGGTCTTGCTGGTTGTGGCTTGCGACAAGATTCATAACGCGCGCTCGGTAGTAACGGATCTTGCGCGTTTTGGGAACCAGATATTCACTCGTTTCAGCAGCGGCCAAGAGGGGACCCTGTGGTACTACAGGGCTACCCTCAGCGCATTGCGCTCTCGGGAAGCGGACATGCGCACTGACTTGCAGCGTCTCCTGCTTGATGATCTTGAGCGGATCGTCGACCGTATGGAGCGCTTCGCTGCTGAGTGAAGGGTTACTCGCTCTTCGCGTTACGCACTTCGAGGGTTTGCTCGTAGCGCTGACCGCTTTCTTTCAGCACGATTCGGTAGGTACCAGGTGTAGCTTGACGGCCTCTCTGGAAACGGCGTCTGCCTGAACCTCGGCCACTGGCGTTGGAAGATGCCAGTCGCAGATTCCAGGTCATCCGGTGCAGACCGCGTTCGTTGGAGGGATCAAGGGTTTGTACCACGGTTCCGTCATTCGCCTCAATGTGTAGGGTCACATCGCGCCCCTTCTTGTTGAGCGTGTAGTAGATTGCTGCGCCTCTGGTGGGGTTTTCTCCCACGAAACGGCGCGTGCCCGAGTTCGCAGCCTGGGGTTCCCGGTCGCGGATAATGGCGGTGCCCGGCTTGAAGAGGTGCGCCCGCGCATTCAGAGCGTCCTCGGAAGCCTCGCGCAAGGGGCCTACATCCAGGATCCAAATCGAGCGTCCGTGGGTGCCTACTATCAGGTCGTTTCCTGTCGGATGCTGGGCAAAATCATGCACCGGAACTGTTGGCAGCCCGTTGGAGCCATTCATGCGCGTCCAGTCTTTGCCACGGTTGATGGATACGAAGAACCCGAACTCGGTGCCCAGGTAGAGCAGGTCTGCGTTGCTGCGGTCCTCGTGCAAGGCGCGTACGGGCCCGGCACTGCTGGGGAGTTTCTTGGTCAAGCTGACCCAGGTGCGCCCCTCGTCGTCGGAACGAAAAGCGTAGGGCGAGTCGTCGTCGCTGCGGTGGCCGTCGAAGGCCGCGTAGATCCGGTTTGCGTCGTGCTGGCTGGCGAAGAGCTGGCTCACATAGCGTCGGCCGGGGAGGAACTGGTCGATGGTGTTCTTCAGCGGCTTCTTGGGCAGGGTGTGGGAACTTGTTTGGAGTTGGTCGGCCCAGGTGGGCTTGTCCTCTTCCTCATCCTCGCCCTCTTCTTCATCCTCTTCTGATTCGGTGGCCGTTTCTGGTGCTGGCGCAGGCTTCTCGGGATCCTGTTCCGACGCCGGATCTGAAGTCACTTCAGCTGGTTCAGGCACTTCTGGCCGTTGTCCAGTGAACTCGAAGTTGAAGGAGCCGCCCGCGCCCGAGAGTTGTCCGGACAGGGTGCCTCCTTCGAGTTTGCCTTGGAAGTCCAAGCGAAGGTTTGTGCCCTGAAAGGCAAAGCGGAAACTGTGGTCATCAGGGTTGTACCGGCCATCGCGAATATCGCCGTTGCCCAAGTCGCTTTTCATGGAGCCGCTCAAGGCGTTTTCTGCTTCCAGTTCAAGACTCAACTCAAAGCGACCATCTTCGGGATCTTCCAGGCCTGCCCCAGTAGCAAAGCAAATCCAGACACCACCGATGGAGTCATCAGAAGAGGGGGAGGGGTCATCCGGTGTTGATGCGGGCTCCGAAGCCACCGCATCCTCCGCAATCAACTCTTCAGTAAGGAGTTCCTCTTCGATTGCTTCTTCCTCGATGATTGGCTCTTCTTCGATCTCTTCCTCGATTATCTCCTCTTCGGCTGTAGGCTCTTTTACCTCTTCGTTGACCGCTTCCGGGTCTGTATTCAAGGCCCAAAGGTCAATCCAGGTCACTCCGCGATCGGGGGTATGCCAGAGACCTCCATCATCCGTACCGACCCAAAGCTCGCCCGCCTTGAAGTGTGACTCCGCCAAGGCGCTGCCCGCACCTCTCTCAGTCGTAGTCAAGATATCTGAGATCGATCGTGCTCCGCTGCCCCGGGAGACCGATCGAAAAACTCGGCTGCCCGCGCTGGTGTGGATCGCGCTGTTGTGGGGGCTGAGAATAAACGGCGTGTTCCAATTGAAACGCGTACGGACATCGTGGTTTCCCGAGGGTCGAATCCAGCCGCTTTCGCCAGTAGCCAGATTTCGGCGCCCCATGCCTCCGTTTTGGCTCTCGTAGTAAATCAGGTCCGGGTTTTCGGGATCCACGCGGACCACAAAGCCATCGCCACCGCCAATACTGATCCAATCTGAATTCACCGGGCCGGGCCCGTTGTTGACCTGGGCCCATCCGCCCCAGGAACCGTTGTCTTGCAGGCCGCCATATACGCGGTAGTTTTCCCGAGGGCCAACCTCCACATTGTAGAACTGACCAATGGCAATGTGATTGTGATGGTCCCAGTGCTCCATGCGATCCCAGGTCACATAGATGCCACCATCGTTGCCCAAGATCATGTGATTGCCATCGGCGGGATTGATCCAAAGTGCATGGTGATCCACATGCACTGAGCCATCATGGCCATCGTTGCTGAAACTCTTGCCGCCATCGCTTGAACGCCAAAGACGCGTGCCCAATACATAGACATTGTCCTGGTTGCTGGGATCCACGCGCACTTCCGAGTAGTACATGGGGCGCGGGTTGAGTGAATTGACTCGTTGCCAGGTGAGGCCTGCATCTTCCGAGCGAAACAAGCCGCCGAATTCCTTGCCTTCTGGTCCCTGATTGTCCTGGGCGTTGGCCTCCTGGCCTCCGAGGCCAATGGAGAAAGGCCCTGAACGGGGGTATCCCAGTTCATCTTCCCGAGAGCCCTCCCGCTCCGGGCGCGGTCCGAGGGTGAACTCGAGGGCCAGCACCTCGCCCCCGCGAATGACTTCCGCCGTCACTGTGTCTCCGGCCACATGTTTGCGTAGGAGAGTTGTTGTGGCGTTCCAATCCACAAGGGTCTGGTCTGCAATGCGTAGCAAGATGTCATCTTCTTTCAGGCCTCCCTCGTCCGCAGGACTGTCTGCCTCCACATCGGTGATACGTGCGCCAACCTCCGCGTCCACCGCACGAACACCTATCCAGGCTGCGTTTTCGGGTTCTTGAGTGATACGTTCGGTTTCAACAGTGGCGAAAACCACATTGGGCATCGATTGACAATAGTCCACGCCGATGCGTCCCAACATGACCGTAGGCAGTCCGCTTGTGCTTTCAGGTGCGGTTAGCCTGGTCCAGGAATCTCCTCCGTCTGCCGAACGCCAAAGAGCGCTGCCCGAACCCCACTTCCTGGCGGGATCATTGCTGTCATATATGTCCCGCCGTCGCTCGTAGCTGGCACAAAGGAGCACATCGGGGTGTCCTGGCTGCATAGCGATTTCGACCACGCCAGTGTCCTCGTCCACTTGCAGAATTCGTTGCCAGCTTGCACCGTTGTCTTGGGAGCGATACAAACCGCGCTCTTCATTTGGTCCCCACAGTCGGCCAAGGGCGGCCACGAAGACTGTGGCCTCATCCTCTGGGTGCACGAGGATCTCGGCGATTTGAAAGCTGTCTTCGAGACCCATGTGATCCCAAGTGGACCCGGAATCAAGCGAGCGATAAACACCATTGCCAAAGGAAACAGAATTGCGGGGATTGCACTCGCCTGTTCCTACCCAAACGGTTTTTGGATTGGAAGGTGCCACAGCGACCGCGCCCACGGAACCCACTCGCTGTGCGCTGAACTGGTGCTCGTAGGTGACTCCGTTGTTGGTGGTGTGCAGCAGTCCACCGGTGGCGGTGGAGATCCATTGCTCGCTCTGATTTTCCGGATTGACTGCCACATCTGTGATGCGTCCGCCCATGCAGGCGGGGCCTACCGAGCGCCAGTTCAAGGCGTCGGCCCACTCGATGGGGATTTCTCCCTCGACCTTTTCTGGAAGTCCTGTGCGCTTTGGTTTGACCTTGTCTTGAGGACTCGGTGCCGGAGGCAGAAGAGGAAGGGAAAGGAGCAGCAGTGAAAGGGAGGGAATCATGGCGTTCTTGGCGGGGGATCGTCCGAATCGGGCAAAACCTTGTGTGGAACCCAGAATAGAGGAGTTTGTCGATTTGCGTGGGGCTACAACGCAAGGGTTGGGTAGGTCCTTCTGCCCTACAGGGCGTCCAAAAGGGGGGGTCCGGGCCCAGGTGCTGTAGAGGCCCTTTGCAGAGGTCCAGGCACTGCTGGACCAGTTGAGTTGGGGAGACCTAGTCCAGGACCGGCAAGCTCGCAAAGGAGCGCACGGCGATCCGTTGGGCCAACTTACCAGCTGCTTCGGTGAAGCGCATGGCCAGGGGCGATTCCGGGCTGCTGATGATTACCGGCTCTCCGCCGTCACTACCCACGCGTACGCTGGGATCCAGGGGCAGCTGTCCGATCATCGGAAACCCGAAGCGGGCCGCTAGTCGCTCGCCACCACCGCGGCCAAAGATGTCAATCGTTGTTCGGAAACGACCTTCTGAATCGATGCTGAGCACCTCTTCCTGCCCCCCCACGGCGAGGCGCACAGTCTGGCCTTCCTGGCCCCCTTCCACCAAGCCTTCGATGGATTGACCCGCCATGTTTTCCACCAGACCGAGGATCTCTGTATTGACCTGCTTGAACATGGTGATCGCCTTGGTCACATCAAAGGTCGCTACCGCTTGGGGAGTCGTCACCAGCACCGCACCCGTGAGAGGAACCAGTTGCGCCAGGGAAAGTTGGGCGTCGCCCGTGCCCGGGGGCATGTCCACCAGAAGATAGTCCAGGTCGCCCCAGACAACATCGGACAAGAACTGCTCGATCAGTTTGTGAACCATGGGACCGCGCCATACTGCGGGCTGTTCTTCCTTGAGCAGGTAGCCCACGGACATGGTCTTGACCCCGTGGCGTTCCTTCGGGGTCAACATGGGCTTGCCGTCCACTTCGGTTTGTTCCGGGTGCCCTGTCAGGCCCATCATCATTGGAATGTCCGGCCCATAAATGTCGCAATCCAAGAGACCTACTTTGGCGCCGGTCTTTGCCAGAGCGCAAGCCAAATTGACTGAGACGGTAGACTTGCCTACGCCACCCTTGCCGGAACTGATGGCGATGATGTTCTGGATTGTCTTGGCGAGTTCGCGCGGGGCGCCTTCCTGTCCGCGCACAACGGCGGTCATTTCGATTTCAACATCCGTGACCCCGGGAAGGCTACGGATCTCTGCTTCGGCCTGAGCCTTGAGTTGATCTTTTACGGGGCAGGCCGGAGTAGTCAAGTTGATAACCACTGAGACCTGTGTGCCCTCCACTTCGCACTTGGTGACGAAACCAAGGGTGACGATATCCTTGTGCAGGTCTGGGTCCTGGACCCGGCCCAAGGCAGTCAAGACGGCTTCACGGTTGAGGTTGCTCACGTTATTTGAGTATCTGGGGATAGGGGACTTGTGATTTGGGCCTAACAGCGTAGGCCCTTCTGGGTGAAACGCAACGGTCAATTCGGGTCAGTGGGAATACCGTGATGGGGCAGTCGTACTGGGCGTGCCGGAGTGGCACTCTCATCAAGGAGCACCGCAAGAATCCTGTCACCCGCTGGGGCAGTTCCGGTTCTGTCTCGCCTTGACCCTGAGCCTATTATGAATGTTCATCCCACCCTTGTCGCTGCCTCGTTGATTATTGGACTGTCCTGTGCTTCCGCGCCGGTTGTGTTCATGGAACCGTCCCCTGGGAACGCCCCAGCGGGTGCTCTTTTCCCTCCGGCCAAGGCTCCGTTGATTCTTGCTGCTGTCCCATCCGAAGACGGGGGAGAGGAACAGCGCCCCAGCTTGTTGAACCTGGTAGAGGCTTATGGTGCAGCGACCGATCAGCATGTGCTATTGACCGAAGGTGTGCGTAATAAACTGGCTGGGACCGTCTGCGCTCTGCATGCAGGTACAGTTCTACCCAGTCATTCTGTGCAGTCCCTGACTGAGCACATGCTCTCGTCCAATGGATTTTTTGTTCGCATTCTTCGTAGCGAGAAGCCATTCACAGTCGAGGTGGTGGACTCGCGCGGATCATTCGATCTCTCTGGTGCGTTCGCCATAGACCCCAAGGCAGTACTCTCCGATCCCGATCATTCAGCCCTTATCGTGTCCACGGTGTACACCTTGAAGTCAGGGGATAGCAGAATGATCTCGCAGATGATGCGTTCTGTTTCCAAAGGAGAAACAGCAAGGATGGTGCCACTGTCAGAAAACACCATCAATTTGATCGGCCCCATGCCGACCGTTGCCGCGTGGCTGCGTACGTTGTCGGCAATGGAACAGGCTGCAGTGAGTACCGTGCAGGAAGTGGGCACTCCGGTGGAAATGGTCAGGGCACGCTTTCCCTTGGCTCATGCATCCTCAGAGGAAGCTGAGAATCATGTCAAACGACTATTTTCGAAGGCAAATACACGAGGAGGGCCGACCTTCATTGTAGTTGCCGATGAGCGCACCAATGCCCTCTTGGTCTACTGCAGTACTGAGGTCTTGAGTGCTGTTGAAGAAGCCATGGCCTTGATCGACATCGGCGTCTAGGAACTGGATCTTCAGCTGCACGTGTCTTCAAGTGGGGGCAGGCTTCTTCGGGGGCCTGCCCCTTGGGTATTCTCCTTTTCTCATGTGCGTCCCCCCCGATTCTCCCCCCGCTGTCTGCCTGGTCTCCGGGGGCATGGACAGTGCAGTTGCGCTGGCCGAAGCCCGCGCCATGGGTTTTAGCACCCACGCCCTTTCCTTTGCAGAGCGCAGACGGTCCCAGCCAGGAGCTTGCCGCCGCCAGTCGCGTGGCATGTTCCCTCGGAGCGGAGGATCATCGCATCGTACGTGTTGATCTGGATGTCCTCGGAGGAAGCGCTTTGACGGCAGATATTGAAGTGCCCAAAGCGCGCCGTCGTGAGGACATTGGTGAAGGTGTTCCCATTACCTATGTACCCGCTCGCAATACGATCTTTCTGGCGATCGCTCTGGGTTGGGCCGAGGTGCTGGGCTCAACGGACCTGTTCCTGGGCGTCAACGCAGTAGATTACTCCGGCTACCCCGATTGCCGACCAGCATTCCTGCAGGCCTTCGAAAATCTCGCGCAACTTGCCACCGTTGCAGGAGCGGAAGATGACAAGCCTCTACGGATTCATGCACCCCTGATGAAGCTCAGCAAGCAGGGGATCGTCGAACGTGGTTTGGAATTGGGCGTGGATTTTGCCCTGACCCACACTTGCTACGATCCTGTTGTACGCGGAGCAGAAACCCTTGCCTGTGGCGAATGCGATGCCTGCCACCTACGCCTTGAGGGCTTTCGCGAGGCGAACCAGACCGACCCTGTCCCCTATGTCTCTGGGCTCAATTGATGCCTGATCCCGTAGTTTCCGTCTTCTGAAATTCCGTGCCATGACTACCATCGAACCCGTCCAGACCGATGATCCACGCCTGTTGGGCTTACGCCACTTGCTCGCGGTAGTGGATCGTCTACGCGCACCGGGTGGTTGCCCCTGGGATCAGGCCCAGACCGAAGCCAGTATGGCGCCGCACTTGGTTGAAGAAGCCCATGAGTGGATCGAGGCCATTGAGGAGGGTTCAGCCAGCCAGGCTCAAGCCGAGGCGGGGGACGCTCGGTTGGCCGTGTTGATGATCTGCCGTATTGCTCAGGATGGTGAAC
>JABABA010000050.1 GCA_014238415.1 Planctomycetota bacterium
GGTTCTTTCGACCTGCGGATATGGGCAGCAAGGCCAAGGTGGATGACTTGCAGCCCCTCTACTTCCCGGCTTGGATGTTCGATGCGGAGGCGGAGGTATCCTGGGCCGCGGACTCCAACCTTGGATCACGGCGTTCTGCTTGGGCGCCGCATGCGGGTAGTACGAACATCACTTTCGATGATGTGCTGGTTTCAGCCTCAAGAGGCTTGAACCCCAAAGAAACCAGCGCCTTGCTTGGGACCTACGCACAGGGGGAACTGGACAGCCAGCCTACCAGCGCCGCAGAGGTCGGCGTGGAATCGATTCACAACGAGACCTTTGATGCTCAGCGTTCCTTTGCTCGGGCATATCTGTTGCATGGGATCAAGCAGCGAGCCAGGGAGCACGTTGAGCATAATTGCGTTCCGGGGAATCGCGTGCGCAAGGTCGGAGTCTCAATGCGCATCGAGGGCCTGCACACTCGCCGAGTTGCTCTGCCCGTCTGGGTCCTGGCCTGGCGTTATAACGATCAAGTGTATCGGGCGGTGATCAGCGGCCGGGACCCGAGTGGAGTGCATGGAAGATTGCCCCTCTCCTGGGCTCGCATAGGCCTGGTGGTTGGAGGGCTCGTGTTGATCCTCTTTGTGATTGCCCTTATTGCTTCGCTTGGTTAGCGCGTTGGAGACTCTGAGCACCTAGCTCCGGTTGAGCGCCCAGAGAAGAAACCTTCGCGCCAAGCCGCGGCGTTTCTGTTCCTCGGAAGTCAGTGTATTGAGGAGGTCTTCCGCACTCGTGGGGTCACCCGCATTCAGGTCGAGTACGGCGATTTCGGCTCGGACCTGGTCGACAAGGTGCTTGTTTTCTCCAGTCTCTGCGATGGCCAGGGTCTCCTCCAGGGCGACGCGATCGAGACGCAGGGCCTGGATCCGAGCCAGATAAAAGAGGTGATGATCACTGGAGAAAAAGCTGTTCTCTTTGAAACAGGCTGCGAGGGCAGCTTCATCGCCTGCGGAGACGGCGCGTAAGATTCCCATGGACTCTTCTAGCTGGGGCTTCCAATTGTCCTTCCAGGCCTTTGCGTTACGCGTGTCATGAGGATGATCCGACCAGGACTGGCAGAGTTGCTGCCAGCGCTCTTCAATATCGCCTACCACATGAGGGTCTGGCCCAATAAGGAGTTCGATTAACACGCTGTATTGCAGGTCCTCCCACAACAAGGTGCGTGCCGACAGGAAATTATCATTGGCAGAATCCCACTGAATCGAAGAGTCCTCGCGGATCCTGTCTGCTCTTCCCAGAACCGCGAGAGCGTGGTGATAGCCTCTGTGGGCGACAATAGTGATTGCGTGCCCGGGTCCCAATCGCTCCTCTGCAGCACAATCTTGCCAGTGCTTTTCGTAGTGGGCGACGGCAGCCTCATAGTCGCCGCAATTCATCAAGCAGACCCCGTAGCCGGTCTTGATTCGCAGGAGAATCTCCGTGTTGGGTCCAGCGTATTTCGAGCGCCTCTCAATGCCTCGCTCGTAGTACAGCCGTCCCTCTTCGGGGTTTCCAACCAACATCAGTTGCTGGCCCACACCGATGCCGGCAGTTGCGGTGAACACATGATTCGCGCCATACCGCACGGTGGTCTGCTGCAGGAGATATTGATAGGCCTCAAGGGAATAACGGTAGTACTTGTTCCGGTCTGACTGAATCAAGACCGTTCGTCTTCTTGGATCCGGTTCCGTCTCCTTGGTATGCACCGTTTGAGGATAGTCCTCTGCAATGACGTACCACGCCCGACCTCTAGTCGATAGAGACGCGATGGTCCAGCTGTGAGTAGGCCCCAACACAGATCCGAATTCCTCGGCGAGTTCATCGGCGGCTTTTCCATCCAGAGGCGTTGGCGGTCTTGTCCCGATGGCGTGTTGTAGTTTGGCGTGCTTGCAGCGCAGGGACCAGTTATGGAATCCTTCCGCTTCCAGGTACAAGATCGCTTCGTCGAGCAATGCAGCAGCATCGATGCTTGCGAGAATCGGATCCATGTCCTGCTGCTCCGCATAAACATGACTCAGCCTCTGGTAATGGCTGATGGCCCAGGCGCGCTTGGCTCGGAGAATGGGATCTGATGCACCTTCCAGGTGCAGGGCGGCTTG
>JABABA010000051.1 GCA_014238415.1 Planctomycetota bacterium
AGACCTCGCCCATGCCCCCGCGGCCGAGACGCTGGATCAGGGTGAAGTCGCCCAGGGTCTTGCCCGCGCTGAGGCCCCAGGGTCCGCTGGGGGTGGGGCCTGTCCGGGGGTGGTATAGAGTCGCTGTCTGGTCGGGGGCAGGCTGCTGTGGGTCGGACTGCTCGAGCAGGCGGCGCAGGTCGCTAGCGTGGTCCGGGTGCTCGGCGCAGAGAGCCTCGACCTCGGTGGGCGAGGGGGTGGGGTGCGCCTCGAGGAAGGCTGCCAGCAGTTCCTGAGGAGTCCGGCGCGGACTCATGGATGGTCACCGCCGGTGTCTTCGCTGGGAGGATCGGGAGGCGGGGGTTTGCCTTCCTGCTTCTTTTTCAGGAGGGCATCGAGGGACTGTTTTGCCCCGATGGTATTGGGATGATCGTCGCCAAACACTTGACGGAACCCCTTCAGTGCTTCGCGCAGGAGCGGCTCGGCTTCGTCGAGCTTGCCTTGGGAGAAGAGGAGGCGCCCCAGGCTGCTCATAGGAAACAGGGTGTTTGGATGCTCGTCGCCCAGCTTGCGGCGGCTGCCTTCCAGCGCCTCGCGCAGGAGCAGTTCGGCATCGTTGAGTTTGCCTAGGTCCTGGAGGAGTAAACCCAGGTTGTTGATAGAGCTCAGAGTGCTCGGATGCTCGTCGCCCAGCCTGCGGCGGCCGACCTCCAGCGCCTCGCGGTAGAGCGGCTCGGCTTCGTCGAGTTTTCCTTGTTTCCTGAGGAGTATGCCCAGGTTGTTGATCGAGGTCAGAGTGCTTGGGTGCTCGTCGCCCAGCCTGCGGCGGCGGACCTCCAGCGCCTCGCGCAGAAGGGGCTCGGCTTCGTCGAGTTTTCCTTGTTTCCTGAGGAGCATGCCGAGGCCGTTGATTGAGAGCAGAGTGTTTGGATGATCGTCGCCTAACACTTGACGAGACCACTTCACCACTTCGCGCAGAAGCGGCTCGGCTTCGTCGAGTTTCCCTTGGCTCCGGAGCATCATGCCTAGGTTGCTCATAGAGATCAGGGTGCTCGGATGCTCGTCGCCCAGTTTGCGGCGCCTTACCTCAAGCGCCTCGCGGAAGAGCGCCCCAGCTTCTTTGAGGTTTCCTTTGGAATGGAGGAGTGTTCCCAGGCCGTTTATCGAGGACAAAGTGTCGGGATGTTCGTTGCCCAGTGTTCTGCGGATGACCTCCAGCGTCTCGCGCAGGAGCGGCTCGGCTTCGTCGAGCTTGCCTCGGGCCCTGAGGAGCATACCCAGGTTGTGGATCATGGCAAGAGTGTCTGGGTGCTCGATACCCCATTTGTGGCGGCCGACTCCTAGCGCCTCGCGCAGGAGCGGCTCTGCTTCGTCAAGTTTGCCCTGGATCTGAAAAAGGCTGCACAGGTTACCGATCGAGTTCAGAGTGTTTGGATGTTCGTTGCCCAGTTTGCGGCGGCTGAGCTCTAGCCCCTCGCGCAGGAGCGTTTCTGCTTCCTCGAGTTTGCCTTGGGCCATGAGGAGGTTGCCCAGGTTGTTGATCGAAGCCACAGTGCTTGGATGCTCGTCACCCAGCGTGCGGCGGAATCCCTCCAGCGCCTCGCGCAGAAGTGGCTCAGCTTCGTTGAACTCTCCTTGGCCCCTGAGAAGGTTTCCTAGGTTGTTGATCGAGGTCAGGGTGTCTTGATGCTCGTCACCCAACTCGCTCCGGCGGATTTCAAGCGCTTGCTCTTGTGGTTCCAATGCACGCTCCAGAAGTCCCAGCTCTTGCAAAGTATCTGCCACCGTCTGCAAGAGCCGCGCCTGCACCAGCGGCTGGTCCTCAAAGCCCTCCAGGGCTTGGAGAGCTCCTTCAAATACCTGTTCGTCCAGCACATCTAGGGCGATGCCCGTGAAGTCGGTGCCTGCGAGCAGGCTTGTAAGCTCTGCCCGTTCTTCATCCAGGACCTCGGCTTCGCGCCCCGCCCGTTCGCCGCTGGCTCGGGCTCCTTCCAGCACCATGCGGGCGATCGCCAGGCCCATGGCCTCGGCGTCGACTGCGGAGAGTTGTTCAGCCTGGAAGTCCGAGACCTGCTGCAACTCGTCTGCCCGTTGCTGGGC
>JABABA010000052.1 GCA_014238415.1 Planctomycetota bacterium
AGCATTCCGATCAAGAGCGCCAGTGTCCTGGGTAGTCTGGTCATCAGAGGCTGTCGGGGGCGATCAGGATCACAATCAATTCGCGCGGACCGTGGACTCCAGTGACCATGGTCAGCTCGATGTCTGCGGTGCGCGATGGGCCGGTGATGAATGTGACCAGGGGCGGTGGCTCCCCACCGTCCACCTTGTGCGCGATGGAGAGTGCTTCACCTAGATCCAGCACGATCTGTGATTGATCCACAAGAGCGATGTGCACGGGCGGCAGCAGGCTTGTAAGGCGGTGAGCCTCCGCATGGGAGAAGAGAACCAGGGTTCCAGTTTCAGCAATTGCATGTTGGACTCCCGTAATGCCCAGGTTGCAGCACGCCAAGCGATCGATGTCCTTGGACCCTTGAAAAGTCGTGGCGTCGAGATCGCCTGTTGCTTGGGCGACCAATGGGCCATCCGTCACTGCAATTTCTTGCCAATCATTGTCCTCCACAAGAGTACGCAGAAGGTCTCGTGCTCCGCGTGCGTCGGGAACAAGGTGTACTTGACCACCTACGGATTCCAGGCGCGTACGGAACGCGTGGGTGAGATCTTCGACCGAATCCATGGGGCTCGGCCGCCCGGGAATCTGAGGCGGAGCCGATTGGGTGGCGCGGACATTGCGCAGGGCGTGCTTGATGGAATCCAGCACTGTGGCGCGTACCTTGTCTGCAGCTTTGTGATTCATGAGTTCTTCCTTCGGTATCGCTGTCTGAAGGAATGTCTCGCGGGGGCTGGCAGGCTTCGCTTCTTGGACCAAGCGGCGAGTGGTGGGATCATGCGGCGCAGGGCGCGGCTGGGCAGAGACGACCCTGCGGCGAAGCGTAGAAAGGGGCGCGCCAGGGTCAGGGATCGATGCCAGAGTCCGGGGGTGCGGGCCATGCGGGCGAAGATTTTCATGGCCAGACGTTCGAAGGGAGCGTGCATGGGCAGTTTGCGCGTGACCTCGTTGCGTTGGTGCAGAAGGATACGAGGGATATCGATCTTGACCGGGCACACATCCCTGCAGGCACCGCAAAGGCTCGAGGCCCCGGGCAGGGGCACTGCCTCCTTGCTTCCCGCGAGTTGTGGCGTGAGGATCGCGCCGATGGGGCCGGGGTAGACCGAACCGTAGGCGTGGCCGCCCACTTGGGCATAGACGGGGCATGCATTGAGGCACGCACCGCAGCGGATGCAGGCTAGAGTCTCACGTGTCACATCGTTTTCAAGGATCTTGCTGCGGCCGTTGTCGAGGATCAGCACATGAACCTCTTCGGGGCCCTCGTCTTCTGGGTTGCGCTTGGGGCCGGTAAAGATCGATTGGTAACTGGTCAGGTGCTGCCCCGTACCGGAGCGTGGCAGGAGGCGCAGGAAAGTTTCCAGATCCGCCCAGCGGGGCAGGAGTTTCTCAATGCCCATGATCGCCACATGAACTCGGGGCAAGCTAGTGGTCAGGCGTGCGTTGCCTTCGTTTTCGAGCACCAGGAATGATCCTGTTTCGGCAATGGCAAAGTTGATGCCACTTACCCCGAGTTCTGCTTCCAGATAGCTGCCCCGTAGGATTTCCCGGGCAAGTTGGGTCAGGCGGATCGCGTCCAGATCGGGCTCTGCGCCCAGACGTTCTTCGAAGAGCTTGGCCACGCTCTCCCGGGACTTGTGGATCGCTGGCACGATAATGTGGGATGGGGTCTCATCGGCGAGTTGGATGATCCATTCCCCTAGATCGGTTTCCACCGGATGCAGGCCCCGCTCTTCCAGGGCCGCGTTCAAGCCGATTTCCTCGGTCGTCATGCTCTTGCTTTTGACCACGGTCTTGACATCCAGTCTCTCTGCCAGATCAGCGATCCAGGTGCAGGCTTCTTTGCGCGAACTAGGCATCAAGAACCAACCACGGCAATTGCTGGCCCAAGTCC
>JABABA010000053.1 GCA_014238415.1 Planctomycetota bacterium
GGAGGGAATGGCAGCTCGGCGGGGACCAGGAATCCCGGTGCGCCAGGTACCACGCCATTGTCGTTGGCAGTGAAGAACACGCTGCTACCGCCTGTGGGGCTGGCAGCAAAGGCACCGACGGAGTCCCGGTCAGGGAAGTTGACGCCAGCAACGCTGTTGTAACGGCCGATCGGGCCAGTCAAGCAGAGGATGCCGTCAGCAACCGCAGCACCGGGATCGATCTTCGCAGCCGCAACCAGGACAAAGCCAAACTCGCCGGCCGGGCCGCCTGTGGCGTTGATCCACATGCCGCCGAATGCGGAACTGGAGGTGTCCAGAGAAACCGCACCACCCGTGCTGTTGGCGTTGGCAGGAGCACAGAACACCGAGGTGTTCGGGTCCTGAGTTCCGCCAAGGCCCATGAGGTAGCCATTGATTTCGCCAGCATCGTTCGGCCAGACATTGACCCGCATGATGCAGGCCATGTCGGCACCGGTCGTGTTGGTCCACTCGACTAGCTCGTTGTTGCTGCCACTGAAGCCGCAGCCCAAGGTACCGGTGCAACCACTGTTCTGGTCATCGGAGCAGAGAGCCGCGTCATACAGGAACAGGTCCAGGTCCGCCACGCTAGTGTCGAACTGGATCTCAGCACGCACGGTTGCGCCAGCTTCCACAACAAAACTGTAGAAGTCCGGACGATCCTTGCAGACCGTCATGATGAACAGGCCGTTGGGAATTGCTGCAGCAGCCGCGCATCCGTGGTTGCCAAACGCAGTGGAGAATGCATCGTCAACACCTTCGCAAAGGCTCGGTTGGGTGACCGTGAGGTCGCCCGCAACCACGCCAGAGGAGCCCCAGGCGCCAGCCTGAACCAGAACCGTCTGGCCGATGACCATTGGCACGGTCACGCTGCTCAGAAGGCCACAGGAGTCATCATTGGAGCCCAAGCACACCAGGGAGCCACAAGCACCATCAAAGACGGCCAGCTTGCTGTCGCCCACGGCGGCGCAAGTATCAAAAGTGTGATCTCCATCACGACCGGCGGTGTAGGAGTACCAGAGGTCCTTGTTGACCGTGGTGCAACCCGCTTCGCCACTGGTCGTGGCCGGAGCGTTATCGAACGCGTTGGCGCCCACCGCAAGAGCGATTGCTCCGCCGCAGCCGTCGTTGGGCGGAGGCCCACCGAGTTCGGTGATAGTCAAGCTGCCAGTACCCAGATCGCCAGCACCCCAGCCGCCCACTTGGACGATCACGGTCTGGCCAGCGGCCAAGGTCACGGTAGTTTGAGAAGCCCAGTTCTGTCCGCTGGACATGGCACAGGCGTCATCATTGTAAGCCAGGCAGACACCAGCACAGTCCGTGTCATAGACCCGGATCTTGGTGTCGATGTCAGAGCCACAGGTCTCGATACTGTGATCACCAGCAATAGCAGAGGTAAAGCTGAAGAAGATATCGCCGTGAATCGTCGAAGTGCTGCAGACCCCGTCCAAACCACTGGTGGTGTTGATCGAGGTGTCAAAGGGAGTCGCTCCGAGGCCCGCCGGAAGGGCGTCCGCGCAGTCGTTACCCGGGATGATCTCGGAAATCGTCAGCGTACCGGTACCGGCATCGCCAGAACCCCAGCCGCCGACTTGCACGATCACTGTCTGACCCACGGTCAGGGGCACGATCAATTCGGAGGCCCAGTTCTGTCCGCTGGACATGGCACAGGCGTCGTCGTTGTAACCCAAGCACACGCCAGCACAGTCCACGTCATAGACCCGGATCTTGGTGTCGATGTCGGCACCGCAGGTGGCAAAGCTGTGATCCAGCGCTGCGCCAGCGGTGTAGGTGAAGAA
>JABABA010000054.1 GCA_014238415.1 Planctomycetota bacterium
ATGCCCCCGCGGCCGAGACGCTGGATCAGGGTGAAGTCGCCCAGGGTCTTGCCCGGGTTGAGACCCCAGGGTCCGCTGGTGGTGGGGGCGGGGGTTCTCTGGGGGTGGAAGAGAGTCGCGGTCTGGTCGGTGGCGGGTTGCTGCGGGGCGGACTGCTTGAGCAGACGGCGCAACTCGCTGGCGTGGTTCGGGTGCTCGGCGCAGAGAGCCTCGACCTCGGCGGGGGAGGGGGTGGGGTGCGCCTCGAGGAAGGCAGCCAGCAGGTCTTCGGAGGAGCGCTGCGAATCGGGAGGTACGCTCATTGGTCGTTCTTGTCCGCGTTCTCCAGTTTGTTCGCTGATTCCAGCTCGGCTTTCGCTTTCGTCTCGATTGCGTAGTTGAGCATGTCCTGGGCGGAGGCGATGTGTGGATGCCCGGGACGAAACGCGCGCTTGAATGCGGGCAGAGCCTCTTCATAGATGCCGACAGCCTCATCTAGCTCGCCTACGCTGAGGAGCACCTTGGCCAGGCTGTTCAGCAGGTAGGGCAGGTCCGGGTCATTGGGTGCGCTCGTGCGTCGGCTGATCGCAACGGCCTCCCGGAGATATGTCTCGGCCTCCTTGAATCTGCCCTGAGCTTCACGCAGGTCTCCTATGTTTCCCAGAAGGGAGAGAGTGTTTGGATCTTCGGGACCCAGTTCGCTGCGGCTGAGCTTCAGGCCTTCCAGCAAGAGCGGCTCTGCCTTTTCCGGTTTGCTCAGAGAGAGGTACGTGAGTCCCAGATTTCCTATGAACCGTATGGTTAGATAGTGCTTGTTTCCTCGATCGCGACGTGAGATAGCCAGCACTTCTTCGAACAGTTCCACAGCTTCTTCGTTCTTTTCCCGGAAGTTGAGGAACCAGGCCAGGTTGTTGATCGCGGTCCCCCGGTACTCGCCAGTGTCGTCTTGCGGGCTGCCACGCTCGAGTTCCACGGCTTCTCGCAGGTACACCTCAGCCTCCTCGAACCGCCCCAATCCTGCCAGGACACTGCCCAAGCTGCTGGTCAAGACTTGTAAGCCCATCGCATGATCCTGAGGAGTGCGCCGACAGATTTCGAGAGCTTCAAGGAGGACCTCCTCAGCTTCTTCAAGGCGGCGATGCTGCAGGAGGAAGTTTCCCAGGCCGTTGAGGGAAGCCACCTGAGCAACCTCGTCAGATTGGAAGCGGCGAACTTGCAGGGCCTCGCGGTGGAACTGCTCAGCCTCCTCGGCCCGATTCAGGTGCGTAAGCAAGAGGGCGGTGCTGTAGATGGAACCCAAGGTCTTGGGATCCTCGTTACCAAGTTCCTCTCTGTGGATCTTGAGCGCACGTTCTTGAGGCCCCAGTGCTCCTTTCAACAGCCCCAACTCTCGCAGGGTGTCTGCCACCGTCTGCAGGAGTTGCGCTTGCACCAGCTTGTTTTCGAAACCTTCCAGAGCCTTCAGTGCTCCCTCAAACACTTGTTCGTCCAGCACATCCACGGCGATGCCCGTGAAGTCCGTGCCTGCGAGCAGGCTTGTAAGCTCTATATGTTTTTCGTCCAGGACCTCGGCTTCGCGCCCCGCCCGTTCGCCGCTGGCTCGGGCTCCGTCCAGCACCATGCGGCGGATCGCCAGGCCCATTGCCTCGGCGTCGACCCCGGCGAGTTGCTTCGCCTGGAAGTCCGAGACCTGCTGCAACTCGTCGGCCCGTTGCCGGGCTTGATCCCGTTGGTCGGCGGCTTCTGTTCTGGCCTTTTCGGCCCGGTCCCTTTCCGTCTGGGCGGTGAGCAGGGCCGCGGTGGTCGCTTCCTTTTCCTGGCTGACCTGCT
>JABABA010000055.1 GCA_014238415.1 Planctomycetota bacterium
AAGCCGAGCTTGCAAGCCTGCTTGCAGGCACCGACTTCACGGGCATCGCCCTGGATGTGCTCGACGAACAGGTATTTGAGGGAGCGCTCAAAGCCCTGGAGGGCTTTGAAGACCAGCCGCTGGTGCAGGCGCAACTCCTGCAGACGGTGGCAGATACCCTGCTGGAGCTGGGACTTCTGGAGCGTGCATTGGAACCACAAGAGCAAGCGCTTGAGATCCGCCGGCGCGAACTGGGTGATGAGCATCAGGAAACCCTGCTCTCGATCAACAACCTAGGTTACCTCCTCCAGGACCACGGCAAACTCGACGAGGCTGAACCATTCTACCGCGAAGCGTTGAGAACCAGCCGTCGCACACTGGGCGACGAGCATCAGGACACCCTGAACTCAATCAGCAACCTGGGCAGCCTCCTCCACGAACAAGGCGCTCATGACGAAGCGGAGATCCTTCTGCGTGAGGCCCTGAAGGTCAGCCGCGCCCAGCTAGGCGACGAGCACCCGGGCACCCTGAACTCAGCTCACAACCTGGCCTACCTACTGCACGACCAAGGCAAGTACGACGAGGCCGAGCCGCTCTTACGCAAGACACTGGCAGCCAGACGCACAGTATTGGGCAATGAACACCCCTATACGCTGATTTCAATGCACAACCTGAGTTCATTGCTCAGCAGGGTGGGGAAGAGGGACGAGGCCGAGAGCCTGATGCGTGAAGTGCTGGAAATCAAACGCCGCACTTTAGGCGACACGCACTTCTCAACGGTGAACTCGATCAGGATGCTGAGCAGTCAACTCATCAACCAAGGCAAGCTTTCAGAGGCTGAGTTGCTTTGCCGGGAGGCGCTAGATACCAGTCGACGCACAAATGGCGACATGCACACCAACACCTTGTCCTCGATCAGCGCTCTGGGCTCACTCCTCACGGCTCAAGACAAGCTAGACGACGCCGAGGATGCCAGGCGTGAAGCGTACAGGGGATTTCTCCGCATCCTCGGCGAAGATCATCCGCTGACCTTGTATGAAGGCGCTCAGTTAGGAGGCCTACTTAGAATCAAAGGTGAATTCTCTGAATCCGAGACTCTCCTACGTGCAGCCCTTGCAGGAAACAGACGCATTGTAGGCAATGAGCATCCAGAAACCCTTCGTGCTCTCTATTATCTGGCAAGCCTTCTGCAGGACCAAGGCAAACTCGAAGAAGCTGAACCGTTCATGCGCGAAGTTCTGGAGGTGCTGCGCCGCACGAGTGGCAACGATCACCCCAACACCCTCAAGGTGAAGCAGTCTCTCGATACCCTCCTGAAAGAGAAGCAGGAAAGCGAGTCCCCATCTCCCGATCCTCCCAGCGAAGACACCGGCGGTGACCATCCATGAGCCCGCATCCTACTCCCCAGGAACTCCTGGCCGCCTTCCTTGAGGCGCACCCCACCCCCTCGCCCGCCGAGGTCGAGGCTCTCTGCGCCGAGCACCCGAACCACGCCAGCGAGTTGC
>JABABA010000056.1 GCA_014238415.1 Planctomycetota bacterium
CTTTCGCGAACGAGTCCTCGCCGCCTACAAATCCCACTGTGCTATGTGCAAGCTCAAGCACCGCGAACTTCTGGATGCAGCGCACATCATCCCCGACTCCGAAGGCGGCGCACCCGTGGTCTCCAACGGCCTAGCCCTTTGCAAAATCCACCACGCAGCATTTGATGCTCGAGTGATCGGGGTCAACCCCGACGGCTACCGCATCGCGGTGCGCGAGGACATCTTGAGGGAAGTGGACGGCCCCATGCTGCGTCATGGGATTCAGGGTATGGCTGGAAAAGAGCTATGGGTGCCAAGGAGCGCAGAGAAGAAACCAGATCGCGAGGCCCTGGCCCGACAGTGGAAGAGGTTTCAGGTGGCCGGGTGATACAATGACCTCTCGCGACATATGGCTCGAGCGATTTGCCGGAATGCGGCAATGGCGCCGTGGCAAGGAGCGTGCGCCACACAAACCGTTGCTCGTGCTCTTGGCACTTGGAGACTTGCACCGTAGTCATGGGCGGCTCCACTCCTTTGTGGATATTGACGAGCGCTTGGGGGAGTTGCTGCGAAGGTTTGGGCCACCGACAAAGCCATCGCCTCAGTATCCATTCGTACGCTTGACTGGAGACTTGGTGTGGGAGACCCCGAGGATTGATGAGTGTCGGTCGAGAGAGAGCAATACGGACCCTCCTCGGTCAGCCCTGCTTGAGGCGAATATTGAAGGGGGGTTTCCGCTGGGTCTGTATGAACTGCTCATCAAGGATCCGGCGCTGGTGACCAAGATTACAGAAGACCTGCTTGAGCGTAACTTTCCGCAATCCATGCATGATGAGATTCTGGACGCGGTGGGGCTCGGTGACTTGTCCGTGCGGCGGAAGCGGCGCGATCCTTCGTTTCGACCGAGCGTGCTCTTGGCCTATCAGGAACGATGCGCTGTATGCAGCTTGGACACTCGCTTGGATGGACAGCCAATTCTGATCGAAGCGGCGCACATCATGTGGCACAACATGGGCGGCCCAGATGAAGTTGCGAATGGACTCGCTCTGTGCGTCTTGCATCACAAGGCGTTCGATAGAGGCGCGATTGGGTTGACGGAAGACCACCGGATTGTTGTCTCGGCACACGCGATTGGCGGAGCGCGGCATGAGAAGGCTCTTGTGCAGTTCCACGGATCAAAGCTGCATGGACCCATCGATGATGCGGACCTTCCTCTTCCCGAGCACATTCAATGGCATGCCAATCAGGTCTTTAGGGGATCGGCACGGCCTCTTTGAGGGCCTTTTCGGTATTTCTTGCCGGTGTCGTGCTCCGAGTAAACAAATGGGGTGGCAGAAACTAGTCGCCTTCCTCTTCCTGAGCCACAAGCATGCTCAGCCGCTCCGGCCAGGACTGTTCAATTCGATAAGTCCAAACTGTTCCACCGATGGCGGCCAGTTGCATTCCAATCACATAGAACCATAGGA
>JABABA010000057.1:0-998 GCA_014238415.1 Planctomycetota bacterium
CGTGCTGGAGGTCGATCGCTTCAGCGGCGAGCGCAACCAGCGGGACGATCGATTCGCAGGAGAGATGTGAGCAAGGGAGGTGATGTGTTCATCACCCCAAACCAACGCACACCCATCGCACCCTCCAACCCCAGCCGCCTACTTCCCGTTGACTGGAGATGACGGCTCTGCGGAAATTATCTCAAGCGCTTCACTCTGAACCCTATGGGTTCAGTTGCTTGCTGATCTTTGGTACTTCCCCAGTGCTGGGTCATTTCGTCATCGCTGTGGAACTCCATCGAATGAGAAGAGATGTGGAGGTCATTCTTGCTTTTCATGTTTCCAACTCTCACCAGTTCAAAAACAATGTCCCCATTCTCGCTGGGCACAGCAACCATGTATGGCTGATTACCCAGGCTGCAGTAATGCACCATCAAAAGCTGACCATCCTCCATGTGATAGACCGTGGTCATTTCCCCCTCTTCTCCAACAAACAACTTTTCAATGACAGAGTTTCCAGCCGAGCTGACCTCATATGTGATGAACGCTCGATTTGCGTCAGCCTCGATCTCATTGCCTAACTGACTGTCATCAACCAAATGCCATTCACCAGCCAAGGATCGAATGTGCTCGTATTGGCTTTCGCTAAGCGCCACACCGTTCAAGCCATGAGGCCCTGTTGGAAGGTTGCCGCATCCCCCCAGGACTGCCAAGAGTCCAAGAAGGGTGGAAAAAGAAATAGGCCGGGGCCAGAAGGTGCTGCGCATGGTCTCCTTATAGCAGTTCCATAGACCCGCCGGCAATTGGCATGCCCTTCCTGTCTGCTTGGTGAAATCCCCGAGGCATACCCAATGCAAATCTCGGAGCCTGTTCCAAACTAGGCTTGCGTAGGTTCTTGATTGTTGGGGATTTGCGCCAACTCAGGTTGGAAGGTGCATTAGATTTCTAATCCGATTGGTAGGACTTGATTCCCAACCTCAGCGTAGGGCGCGGAGGAGGGCCGCTTACGCCTCCTCCGG
>JABABA010000057.1:1008-1388 GCA_014238415.1 Planctomycetota bacterium
CCAGCTTCAGCATGCGCGAGTCACTCGAGCGCCGAAGATTCGCGACCGTCATCGACAGCAGGAGCACCCCGCCAAACAGGAGCAGCCAGAGTAAGATGCTGTCACGCCGCACAAAGTAGAAGCACAAATAGAAGTTCAGAAGACTTAAGATCAGCGAGGCAACCAGCGCGAAAGTGACGCGTTTCAAGCGACGGGCCGGCGGTCGGTGGAGCAGTCGGGCGTTGAAAACGAGTGCCACCAGATCGGTGAGCAGGACAGGAAGGAACACGAACCAAAACAGGAAGTGCGCAATCCCTTGTAGCCCCCCCGAAAGGCCATCGTAGAATGGAATGGCGAGCATCGGCGTCATACTTCGACCAGATCTCTCTGGTCCTCGTAAG
>JABABA010000059.1 GCA_014238415.1 Planctomycetota bacterium
TCAATCCAACGGGCATCTACGAGGGTTCAAGACCTCCCTTTGGGAGGGAGGCATTCGCGTTCCTTTTGTGGCCCGCTGGGATGGACAGATCCCTGCAGGTGTGGTCAACACATCCCCGATCGGCTTTCAGGACGTGCTCCCGACCACGGCGGAACTGGCTGGTCTGGCCGTACCAGAAGGACTCGATGGAGTGTCGCTTGTGGAGGTCCTTCGAAATGAGAAAGCAGAGTTGCCCGATCGAGACCTCTACTTCGAAAGCGCCAAGCATCAGGCTCTGCGCTCGGGGGACTTCAAGGTTGTGAGCAACACCAAGTCAGACGGATCCCATTCTGTTCAGCTGTTCAACTTGGAGAACGACCCTAGAGAAGAAAGAGACCTCTCTCAACGGGAGGGCGCCCTCTTGGCAGAAATGTTGGAGCGGCTTGCGAATCAGCATACATACAGTCCGCGGTTTCCTCTTGCCAGGGAGGCAGCTGATTGGGATTCATCCAAGCAGGGCTTCTTTGAGGTGAACTCTCATCCCCTGGCAAAGGGCGCGAGATTGACAGTTCCCAGCATGGATCGGGAGACAGAAGGAACCCGCTATCCGCCGCTGCTGATCATCGCGACCGATGAAGGACGTGACGCGGGGGATTATGTTGGTTTGGCGGAGCATCTTGCCAGCCACGGATTGGTCGTACTGACGGTTCTTGGGGATGCGATTTCGGTTCGTGGTGTGCCTGAATTGGTTGGCAACCTTGAGTCCATGGACAACAAGGTGGGCGGCTTTGCTTTTGATCGGTGGGGGATTCTGGGTCATGGGGCTGGAGCACTACTCTCCGTGGCCCTCGGCGCTGAGTTGGATCAGGTCACTGCCGTGTGCCTTCTTCAGCCCACGGGAGCACTGGATGATATGGAGCATTGCTCGAAGATGAAGACCAGCGAAGCGGCGAGCCTGGTCGTGATTGCGCGCGAGGACGAGCTATGTCAGATTTCTGACTGTCATCTCTTTGCACAACTGGGGCCGGGTCAGGCCAGGCGGCTGTACTGCAACATTCCAGGCCTGGGACACGGGGGCGCTTGCGGTGAGAGAGATGGCGAATCCGTGACCAAGCGAGCAAAGAAGGCACAGGCCTCCCAACTCTCGATCGTGACCGAGTTCTTTCTGGCAGAGCTCAAGAATGACACTCGCGCGGATGAATATCTGGTTGCCCGGCGCGGTAATTGG
>JABABA010000005.1:0-122160 GCA_014238415.1 Planctomycetota bacterium
AGCGCCGCAGCAGGGCCCACATGACTGCGGCCCAAAGAAGGCTGTTGGATACCAGGAGGGCCCACTCCAAAGCGTCCGGGCAAGGGGAGGGGAGGAACCTCGCGAGATAGAGCGCCGGCTGGCCGAGTACATACGCAAGGGCACCAGCGACACGACTCACCCAGCCAGGCTCGTGCCCGTCGATACCGGAGAAATCCAGCCCCACCAGAAACAGGACCATGAACACTCCGAAGTGGAGCAGGAAGCAGAAGGTAAAGGCCTTCATGTAGCCAACATATCCTGGACAGCTGGAAGACCCCAGCAGATTCCCCAGCACTCGGGGCACGATTCGGTACGAATGAGCGCAAGTGGACGCGACGACGAGAGGCCAGGCACCGATGGTCCCCCCGGGCAAGAAACGCCCTCCTCAGCCACTCAGCGCGGCTCTTTGCGACCCGATGCGACGCAAAGCGATGGTGCGCCCGGCAGGACTCCAACCTGCTACCCCCGGTTTAGGAAACAGGTACCCTGGCCCCATGAAACGACTCAGTTCTCAAGCCCTCCTTCTGGTCGCTGCGCCTTTGTTGCTTTTGGTTCTGCCCCATGCGCTGCAGGACCCCGAGAAGCAGGAAGTCGCGCCCCGAGATTGCATCACCGTGATCGCGGTGCGTCATGCGGAGAAGGATCGGAGCGAGCCACGGGACCCGGCCTTGACCGAGGCTGGAGAAGAACGGGCTCGGGAACTGGCTCGCATGCTCTCCGCATCCGGCGTGACCCATGTGTTCTCCACGCCCTACCGTCGCACACGAGCCACCGTGGCTCCCCTGGCGGAACTGATGAAGTTGGAAGTCAGCGAGTACTCACCCCGCGATCCGGCCGCCTTCGCCAGGAAACTCACCCAACTTCCACCCGGATCCGTGGCCCTCGTGTCAGGACACTCCAACACGACTCCGGGCCTCGTCCTGGCCCTGGGTGGCGAGATCGCTGAACTCGAGACCTTGAACGGAGTGCCTGCTCTTGGGGACGGGCAATACGATCGCTTGTTCATGGCCACCGTGCCTCCGGCGGGACATCGGACGAAGACCATTGAATTGCGTTTTGGGGCAAGGACCAAGTAGTAGCGCAAGCGGTGATACGGCGCCTGCTCTCCATTCAGGAGTGGTTCTTCTCAAGGAGGACCTGGAGCCCGCGCTCCGCACGCATGCCCTGCAGCCAGAGAAGTGGTCCGAGCAAGCCAAAGGACATGCCGGCCAATGGAATCCCCATGGGAACCAGCAGGACCAGAGCAATGGCGACGACGGAAAGAGCCACGCACACGCGATTCGCTCCAATGGAAGCCCGGGTCAGATGCAGTTCAATCTCATTGAGTCCCAGCTCACTCGCCCGGCGCAGGGCGTGCCAGTTCAACAGAGCAAAGAGGCCGAAGATCAGGCCGAAGATTGCACAATAGAAGAGCATCAGGTTGGAACTTTGCGTTTCATTGCCTGAGTTCAAGATCTCGATAGCCACATCTGGAAGCGCAAGCCCCATGGCATACCCCAGATAGTAGGTCAACGTCAGGAACATGAACTTCAGCGGATAGGCGAAGATCAAGATCAAACACAACAGGACGCTATTCCAGGCCATGGTGAAGACGTCTTCGAAACCGTAGCGACGATGGAACTGATAGTGCAGGTGCCAAAACCAAAGCAGGATCGCCCAGCAAATCACAATACTCGGCAGGTGCCAGATGGACTCTGCCAGTTGATCCAAGGTGTGAGGGACCTCGGCCAGGATCACCAGAGTCAAGACCAGGGCAAAAACGATGTCCGACAGGGCTTCGATGCGGGTAACGTCTCCTCCACGCCAGCGGAAGTGACGCTCGCCACGCACCAGAGCGCTTGGAGGAGTCAGGGGCATAAACCCAATACTAAGGACTCAAAGCACTTGGCATCAACTCTTCAATGCCGCTGCCCGTCACAGGCTCAACAGATACACAAACAGGTCACTGATCTGCTGATCATCGAGCGGATCCAGCAGCCCCTCCGGCATCAGGGACAGACGGTCAAAGCGCATGGAGGTGATCGTGTCCCGAGGAAGGCGTAGATCCGGACGGTCGCGACGACGGAGGATGATGGCGGTGTCGTCCTGGCCCGCGAGGAAACCGTCCAGGAGTTCACCGTCAGCGGTCTCTACAAGCAGGGTGCGGTAACCGCTTTCGACTCCGGCGTTGGGGGTCAGGATGGAACGCAGCAGACCTTCTATCCCCTTGGCACCGACGCCGTCCAGAACCGGACCGATGTCAATACCCTGACCCGCGACCTGGTGGCAGGCGGCGCAATGTTCGCTGAAAACGGATTGACCGCGCACGGGATCTGCTTGGGCGCTCGCCAGGTTGCGAAAACGCGCCAAGAGGTCTGCTTCGATGGCGGCCTCCTCAGGCGTCTGGGTGGGCGGACCAAGGGGTACCCGTTCGATGCTCGCGGCACCGGAAAGGGGAATGTCTGGCGACGGAAGGACAAGCACCAGGGACTCGTCATCGCTGGCCTCAAGATGCAGGCGCGCGGCCTGGGCAATCTCCTTCGCGCTGCGGGCACGATTCCAGAGACGCCACTGGACCATTTCACCCTGGGTGCCGCCACCCGGAGTTGTGGCTCCAGCATCAAGGGCTTCGAAACGGGCAGGAGTTTCCTTGTGCGATGTCTGATCGAGTTCGCCCTGCAAGTAGAGCGACATGAAACCCGACTCGTCGCGGGTCATGGCAACATGGGTCCAGACCCCTGGCAGGATCGGGCGCGTGGCGATGATCACATCGTGGATCTGGGGGCCGCACCAAAGGCGAGGAAGGCCCGCAGCAAAGTTGAAGTCAAAAGTACCCCTGCCCAACAACAGACCATCCGCGTTGGTCACGCTGCCAGCCATGCGCACCCAGGCCTCCAAGGTAAAGGGACCGTCGATGGTCAGGTTGGTGTCAGCAAAATCATTGCCTCCCCCATCCAGGTGCAAGACCGGAACCCACGCAAGGGCGACCTCTGCACGCAGATCGTCCAGCAAAGGATCGGCGCCCAGGGAATCCTCCAAGCGGGCGATTCCTCTGGCATCAAGAAAGTCCATGGAGAGATCTTTTTTGGCGAGAGCCTCGGCCAGGGCCCGGGCGCGGTCTTTGCGCGCCAGCAAAGCAGCAAACACCGACTGGCGCAGGGTGGATTCAAGGTAGGGCCAAAGCTCCAGGGTCAGGGCAAAGGCTTCGTCCCCGGCGGTACGCGCCAGGGCGTTGGCGGCGGCCCGACGCACGGGACTGCCCGGGACCTCGGATTGGGCCCAGGCAAAGAACAGCTCGGCATCATTGCTGCCCATCTCGGCCAGGGCTTCGATACAGGCCTGCGCCCTCTTGGGGTCGCTCCCCTTCAAGAGTGCCTTGACGTCAGATTCGAGCGCGGCGAGACGCAGCTCCCGGGCGCTGCGCAACAACAGATCCTCTGAAGCGGCCCCCGGCTGCTCTTGCATGAGTGCGCGCAGGGTCTGGGTCAGGACCGGTGCGAGGTTGGACATTTCCCAACGCTTTGCCTGCTCCAGCACCAGGCCCAGAGCAACACGGCGTGAAGCGGGCGCAGCCAGGAGCGACTCCACTGCCGCCCGTACAGAAGGTTGGCCTGTGTGCTGCCCCAGGAGCGTCAACTGTTCCTTGCTGGGAACAATGCCAGCCCGAGCGAGTTCAAGGGCCAAGGCCTCCGCACCAGCGCTGCCCCCAAGACAGAGGGCCGCAAAGAAGGGATCTTCGATGCTGCCGGGTACTGCAAGCAGACCCGCAAGTTCTTTCCCGCAGCCCTCAAGAGCCACGCGCACGAGACTGCGTTCAAAAGCAATGTCCGCCGCAAGCAGGGAGTTCGAACCCGCTGCATCCAGTGGGCGGGCAAGTTTCAAGAGCAGTTCTACCGACTTCGATGTGTGTGAAGGGGATTGACCCAGGCCTTCGATCGCTGCAAAGCGTACGCGCGGATCGGTTTCGGTGAGAACCCAGGCCATTGACTCGGCCAGCTGGTCCCCATCTTGCGCAACCTGAACCGCCAGTCGCGCAGCTTCCCTCCGCAGGGCGGGTTCATCCGCGCTGGACAGTGCACTCAGTAGCTCGGCATTCAAGCGCTCAATATCCTCAAGGCACCAAAGAGCAAGGACCCGCGCCGAAGTCGGCGCATCTTGACGGAGTGCCAAAGCGTTCAGCCCAGCCCCTAGAGCCACTGCCCCGCGAGCTCCAATCTGATGCCAGGCAGCGCGCGCTACCCAGGTACTGGGGGAAGACAACTGACCCACGAGTTCTTCATCGCTCAAGGCTGCCACATCAAGGGGCGCCCGGCGCTGCTGGGACTCATGACGAATGCGCCAGACGCGACTGTTGGTCTTGTCCCGATCGGGATGATTGCGAGGTACCTCGTTGTGGGAGATGATCGGGTTGTACCAATCCACCACATACAGACAACCATCCGGACCAAAGTGAATCGCTACGGGGCGGAAGTTTTTGTCCCGAGAGGTAATGAACTCACTCGCCAGCTCAAGCCGCACCTCACTTGGATCGACCGCAGAGCGGCTGGCACGAATGCCCTGGATCTTGCTCAGGATCGGATTGGCAATCAGAAAGGTCCGGTCCCAGGGACTTGGAAAACCGCCCAGATCTTCGCTCAGGGCAAGGCCCGAAAGCCCTGTGCCCCCCATCTGAAAATCCGCCAGGGCCGGGCGCCAGGGGGAATGGGGCCGTGAACGATGATTGCCGATCCCCGGGTAGCTCGCGCCGTTCTCAAAGGGCACCAGGGGATAGCCAAGGTCGTTGGCCTCTTGAATCCACTTGTCCCCATGGCGGTCGATCACAAAACCCCAGATGTTGTTGAGGCCCGTTCCAGCGACCTCGAAGCGACTGCCATCGAGTTGAAAGCGCCCGACCTTGCACTGGTTGAAGGTCGTCTCCTGACCGTCGGTGGCGCGCACATTGGATGAGTTGAAAGCACCCTGGGCCATGTAGACCCAACCCCCGGGCGCACGCACAAAGCGGTGCGGCAAGAGGTGCGAGTCCTGGATGCCGAACCCGCTCAAGACGATTTCCTCCCTGTCTGCGCGGCCGTCCCCGTCCGTGTCGGTCAGGCGCAGGATGTTGGCCCCCTCCCCCACCAGAACGCTTTCCGCAGCGCGAACGCCCAGGGGCAGCACGGCCATGGGAATCACCAGCCCATCCGCAAATATACGCGGGATCTGTACACCCTCGGCCCAGGGAGTATCGAACACCAGCACTCGGTCACGCCCGCCGCGGGCATAAAGGGCTGCAGCCTCGGGGTTCTCGTTGCCGTCGATGGGATACTCTACAGCCGTCACCGCCCACATGCGGCCGTGATCGTCAAAGGCGATGTCCACGATCTTGCTGCTCTCTGGCTCGCAAGCGACCAGTTCGGCGGAGAAACCAGGGGCAAGAGTGAAGCCAGCGTGTTCAGCGTCTGGGGAGAGGATCGCACCCTTGCCCTGATTCTTGAGCGACTGCTGCTTGTCCCAACGCCGCCAGGTCATGGCACCGGAGGTTGCGGAGAGCTTGCTCAAGTGAATGTTGCGTACCTGCACAAGCGCCTTGCCGCCACTATGCACCTGGATCCCGATTTGCCCGTCAAGAGGGATGTCCAGTTCGCGTTCGTTGTAGTCCAGGGCCGGGACGCCGTTGATCCAGGATCGGATGCGAGGACCAACCGCCAGAATGCGGTAGGTGTTCCATTCCCCGGGCAAGACCGCGGCTTGCACCTCTTCCAGGTTTTTTGAGGTGGAAAGCACCCGGTTGCGGCGGGACTCGTCGTAGAGCTTGCCCCACCAGCCGTCCCCTGCGTCCACCTGGTAACCGGTCATCTCGGAGCTATCCGCAACCCGCCGGCTGCGGATCTGAACTCCCGAATTCACAAAGCCTCCCGCACCTGTGATACGGATTTCGAGGGTCAGGTCAAAATTCCCATAGACCGCATCGGTGGCCAGAAAAGTGTTGTAAGGAACATTGGTGGTCAGAGAACCACCTGTGATGACACCCTCCTCCACACGCCACCATTCCCTGTCGGCTGCAAGAGTCCCCCACCCACTGAATGTCTCCCCATCGAAAAGGCTCTGGGGCGCAGGCTCATCCTGGGCACAGAGCGGCACAACGAGAAACAGGCCCGCTAGTCGCAGGAGCCCCGCATAGAGGACCCTCATACCTGAAAATCGAACACGATGATGCGGGCAAGCCGTGGCAGGACCAGATCCTTGACCAGCTCGTGTTCGGGGTGCGGCAGATAGGCGTCCCGCGTCTCGGGGCTCTCAAAGGTCATCACGAACCCGTGGGTGAATCCATCGTTGAGGCCCTCATCGCTCTCGTAGGGACCACACAGAACCTCTTCAAGGCCTGGGATCTTGCCAACCATGCCCTTGAGTGCACTGAAGCAATCATCGACCTGCTGCGCGGTAACCTCTGGTTGAAACTCGAAGACGCCGAAGTGTTTGACCTCTGACATTGGGATATGGATGCTGGGACGGAAGAGAAATAAGAGGTCCGCTATCCTAGGCGGCCCCCCCCCGGCACGGCCCGGAACTTTTGCCAGCCCTGAGGGTTCAAAGCCTGATGCTCACCCCCCGTACCCTGACCCCGTTCCTGCTGGCCCTGCCCCTGGTGGCAGCGGCACTGTTCAGTTCTGCTCATACCACTCCCCGAGCAGCCCAGAATCCCAGGGTCGGAGCCGAGGTCGCCAAGGCCCGCCGTACTTTTGATGTCAACGGAGTCAAACGCAACGCCCTGGTTGCCCTGCCCGGAGCCAAGAGCGACCGACCCGTCCCCCTTGTATTCGTATTCCACGGCCACGGCGGCAACGCCATGCAAACAGGCCGCAAGTTCGCAATTCACAAGATCTGGCCCGAAGCGCTGGTGGTCTACCCCCAAGGCCTCAAGACAGTCGGAATCCTGACCGATCCCAAGGGCGAAAAAACCGGCTGGCAGACGCACATGAATGGGGGCAAGAATCGCGATCTGGATTTCTTTGACCACATGCTCAAGACTCTGGGCGAGGAACATTCCATTGACAACCGCCGCATTCATGTCACCGGTCACTCCAATGGGGGCGGCTTCAGCTACTTCCTCTGGTCCCAGCGTGGCAAAGAGATCGCCTCCCTCGCTCCATCCGCCAGCGCCTCCCGCCGGGTGCTGCGCAACAGGGAGCTGATCCCCCGTCCAGTCCTGCACATCGGCAGTCCCAAAGACACGCTGGTGCTCTGGAGGTGGCAGGAGGCCACGATCAACGCTCTGCGCAAGCTGCACGAATGCGGCGAAGGCGAGCCGTGGGGCAAGCGCAAGGGTTGCACCCGCTACCCCGGCAAGACTCCGGTCTACACTTTTGTGCACAAGGGAGGGCATCGGTTCAGCGACGACGCCCCGGCACATATGGTCGCCTTCTTCAAGAGCCACCCCTTGCCAGAAGTCACTGAAAAAAAATCGGACAAGCCGAGCGAAGACAAGGACAATTGACCAGGAGTCTGCCTCGCCCCCAGATCCATCACACATGGATTTTGAATACCGAGCAGGCGCACAAGGTTGATACCTGCTCGGGGCGCAGAAACGGCTATCCTGCCCGGGTTCCGCCCAGGCACTCTCCATGACCGAGCAGCAAGCTGAGATCGACCTACTCTTCGAGGATGCCGCACGTCTGGCCGTGCGCACACTCCGAGAGCAGCAGGACCGCAGCCAGCCGGTCGTCCACTGGCTGGAACCCGAAGAACTGACACGGGCCCTGGAACTGGATCTGCCTGTGGAGGGGCGTGGATTGGACAGCGTAATGGAACTGGCGCGCAAGACCCTGCACTTCAGCGTGCGCACGGGACATCCACGCTTTCTGAACCAGCTCTTTGGTGGCAGCGACCCAGCAGCGATCCTGGGCGAGTGGATTGCAACGCTCAGCAATACGTCCATGTACACCTATGAAGCCGCTCCTGTGGGTACGGTGGTCGAAGCTGCGCTGATCAAGAAGTTGTGCCACTATGCAGGCTTCCGTGAGGGCGAGGGGGTCTTCGCCCCAGGGGGGTCAATCTCAAACCTGATGAGCGTTCTCGCTGCTCGGCAGCGGGCCTTCCCGCACGTCAAGCAACATGGATTGCGCAATAAGGAACGACCGGTGATGTTTGCATCGGCTGAGTCCCACTATTCAATTCCTCGGGCGGGCATCATCTGCGGCCTCGGGCAGAGCGCCACGGTGCTGGTGCCCGTGGATGAAGTCTGGCGCATGCGCGCGGATGAACTCGAACGGTTGATCACAGAACAGAAAAAAGCCGGGGCCATCCCGTTCTATGTCGCTGCTACCGCAGGCACCACCGTGGCCGGTGCCTTTGACCCGATCGCAGAGATCGCCGCTGTAGCCCAACGCCACGACTTGTGGCTGCACATCGACGGGTCCTATGGGGGCAGCGCCCTGCTCTCGAAGAAACACCGCGCCCTGCTGGAGGGCAGCGAGTTGGCAGACTCCCTTGCCTGGAATCCGCACAAGATGATGTGCATCCCGATTTCCTCCTCTGCCACCTTGATGCGCGAGCCCGGGCACCTGGTCGAAGCCATGGGCATGAACGCCGACTATCTCTTCCACCAGGACGCGGATCTGCAGTGGAACCTCGCTGACCGCACACTGCAATGCGGCCGGCGTGTGGACGCCCTCAAGCTGTGGTTCTCATGGCAGGTGCATGGGGATCGGGGATTTGAGCAACGGATTGATCAACTCTTCGACCAGGCACAACGATTCCGACAAATGATCCGCAAGCGACCAGGGTTCCGACTGATTCGAGAACAGCAAGGACCGAATGTGTGTTTCCGCTTCCTTCCCGAAAGCCAGCGCGGAACTCATGGGGAAGAACGCACGAGCCTTGAACATCAAGCCACCATCAGGATCCGCTCGCAACTTGCCAAGAGTGGATCCTTCCTGATCAACTACGCCTCCCTTGATGGTGCGGCCACCTTCCGCATGGTGGCCAACAACCCGATGACCGACGACTCGGATCTGTCAGCGCTGCTAGACGCGATTGAGGCCGAGGGTTAGACGAGTTTCGCAGGCCTGATCTCTCTCAGTGCCTCAGCTCGGAATACTGTAGACGTTGCTGGCACCTGAAAGTTCTGCGGCGGCAACCTCTTGCACCTTGCGCAGAATCATGGGATCGCTGCTGTCTGCGAAAACATAGAACTTCCACAGATCCCTGTAGGCCCGGGAGAGATCATTCAGGCGCGGCACGCGATCAGCATAGGCCGCAAGGGGCTCAACGGAGTCGGCCCCTGGCCAGAGCACATGGATACGGGCTTCCTTGAGTTGCATGCGCTGGGCCGGACAATAGATGATGATCTTGACCTGCTGGCCGGTTGCAAAGTGCACGAGTTCAGCGATCCGTGCTTCGGTCTCAATACGCCGGGCGGCGCCACCTGAGGCAAAGAAGCGAGTGGTCAGCTCTTCCTGGGCCTGCTCGTTTTCGTAGCGCGGAAAGACACAGGCCCGTTTGTAGAGCTTGCGCTGGCGGTAGCGTTGGACGAGATCCGAGACTGTCAGTGCCAGGTCCTGATCCTGAGATCTGCCGCTGGCTTGCAAGAGAGACTCCAACAGGGACTCATCTGTGCAGTCATAGAGATCCTCCTCGCTCAGGACCTGGGCCCGTACGCAAAGTTCCACGGCACGGGCTACCAGGGCTCCTGCCGCGACTTTGGCGTGATGGTAGTAGACGCGTTCACTGAAGGTGTAGCGCGAGTCGAGCAAGCGCACGATCTCGCTCAAGATATCCTCACGCAACAGGTCGCGTTTGGCGAGGTCGATGTAGAGGTTCCCAGTGGTCCGGTCTACCTTGAAATAACTGGCCACGCGCTCGTCCACAGCGACCTTGAGGCCGGTGAAGTAGGCGTCACGGGCAAGATAATCCAAAATATCAGCAGCGATTGTCCCGCCGATCATTTGACCCCAGTAGGCGGGGACATCGTCTCGGCCGGGGGTGCCGGGCCTGGTCAAGACGCTGATGATCTGGTCATGCAGGCCGAGGTCGCGCAGTACGCGACCAAGGGCACGGGAGGGAGCGAACATGCGCTCGTAGCGATAGGCTGAGTCATGCCGCTCAAAGAGACCATCTTGATCTTCAAGACTGTGGCCGTGGGGAACGTGGGTCACATCATGCAAGAGGGCCGCGACACGGATCACCCTGGTCTCCTCCTCACTGACCGGAAGCGTGCCTGCAGGGTCCAATTGAAAGGACATGTTGACCGAATCAATCAACTTCTGGGCCATATGCACCGTGCCGATCGAGTGCTCAAAACGCGTGTGTACCGCCCCGGGAAACACCAGATAGGCTGCCCCCAACTGACGAATGCCACGCAGGCGCTGCATCTCCTGCGTATCAAGCAGCCGCAATTCCTCGTGGGTCAGGTAGATGTCACCATGCACGGGATCGCGCAGGACCGAGAAACGCTGGGAAGGGGCCACGGGAAGAGAGGATACGCGATCAGGGGCCGGGGCAGGTTGTTGGAACGAGGGTGCAGGGAATGGACCAGGTAGCGCATTCGCGGCTTCACCAGGATCCGACCGAACAGATCAGAAGCTCATCCCGAGCCAGATCCAGGTCTTGGTCACGTCGGAGCCAAACTCATCCGCCGAATAGTCCGCATACTTGACCCCGACCTTCGCGCCAGAATCGCATGTGTGGACCACGCTGACGTCAACCTCTTCCCCGTAGTCGCTTGAGAGTTCATCAGCCTCGAAATCGTGCAAGGCGATACTCGCGGCCCAGGAACCCTGCTCCCAGCCAAGATCGATGCTCAGGTCTTTCAGGCCGGAAACCGGGGTAACGAGAAACTGATCCGCGAGCCCGTTCCAGGCGTGCAGAGTCGCCAACGGCGCTTGTACGCTCGCGATGCCGTCGCCACCGAGGACCTCATAGGAAATGCCTGCGTGCCAAGGGCCCTTGCCCATACCCACATCCGCCAGGAGGTAGGACTCGGACAATTCAACAGTACTGTCGCCGGAATCGCTCTGTTGGGCAAACTCAAGCCGCCAGTCGATGTCTATGGAGGTGCCATACCTGGCATTCAAGTACCCCCCCGTGGTAGTTGTTGAAGCGTCCGGAGTATCGTCAAAGTCGATGTCGTAGACATAGGCACCAAAGTGGATGTGATCGGTCACATCACCAGTGACATCAAACAGCAATGAATTCATTTCACGGTCAGTGCCAAGGACGGTGTTGGCGTTTTCGATCCCTGCCAGGAATACGTTGACACCGCCGAAGCTGCCGCTCAAAGACAGAGCATCGTAGGTCTGTTCGTTCTGGCGCCAACCCACGTTGCTGATCCAACGCAGATTCCCGCGCTTGATGCGCTGACGCCCAAGGCTGAGAGTCTGGTCGTCATCCAGGGAATAATCCAGATGCACTCGGTTGACCTCGGTGGATTTGCTATCAGCAATCCCGCCTGCAGCTTCGTTGTGAGAAAACCCAAAGAGGCTTACATCTTCGAACTCAACCAGGCCTGTGAAGCCACTGAACGGTGCCGACTTGTAGCCCAAGACCGTACGCAGGGTGCTGAGACTCGTTGTCGCATTGGTCTCCACAAGCTCATACCTCCAACGCAGGTTGAGCCAGGCCTCGCCATCAGATACCGCCGCATGCAAGGCGCATTCTCCAGGAGTCATCAGAGCTTCATCGTCCTGGGGCAACGAAGGAACAGAAAAAGAGACCAGAGAGAGTGCAGTGATGATCATGGTGAAGTCCTGGTAGCAGGGGTGAGCGGACATTGTGACCAAAGGCGCCACGCCCATCAAAACTGGATCCAGAACAACCATGAACCCGATCCAGTAAGACCAGGCGGCACAAGAAGAGGCGGACCCCAAACTGGGGTCCGCCTCATATTCCTAACCCTGTCTGAAGCCCGAAGGGCCCCAGAGAGTCAACTCCGCCAGATCATGGACAGAAGGTCACGCCTAGGCCATCGGAGAAGTTGAACCCAGCGCCACCCGCAGCATTGTCACGGAACCAGAACTGGAAGTACCAGGTCTCCCCGGCAGCCACCTGAGCCTGAGGAATGGGCGGTGCGGTATTGTCCAAGGCGTAAGTAACCGCACCGGCGGGACCAGAGTTGACCACCCCGTGGCGAATAAAGAAGCCCAAGGTGCTGTTACCCAAGCAAAGGAGTCCGTTCCCGATCAGAATCGTGTCAGTATCCGGTGACTGAATAAAGAGACCGTTCTCGCCGGTGGGCAGATCAAAGCAGGTCAGTTCAAGATCGTTGCTGAGAATTGAACTCGTACCATTCCAGCCCATCTTTGCAAAGGTACCGGTAGAGTTGCTGCCTGCAGCACAGAAGTTGGAGATGCCGCAATCGGAACAAGACTCATCGGTAATGGACAGATCATCGATAGCAGCTTCAACAATCGAGCCACTTCCCAGATCTGAGGCCATGAAACGCAACTGCACGTTGGCGGTTGGCGTCACGATCGAAGAAACAAGGAAACTGTGCTGAATCCAGCCGCCGGAAGAGTCCGCCGAGGGTCCGACCACTTCAACCGTGCTCCAGGATCCACCACCGTTGTTGGAGATTTCGATGGTCATGGAGTCTGCGCCAGGTGAAGCGCCCGTGGTGTTGCTGTACCAACGCCAGTAGCTCACGGTGGGATCGTTGAGGCCTGTCAGGTCGTAACTTGGCGAAACCAGGGTAGTCGTACCGCCATCAACATCGTTCTCGCCCAAGGAACCACCATTGCTCCCTTGGCCTGTGAAGTAGCACTGGACCCCCGAAGGCGAATGATCGTCCTCCGGTTGAGCAGCCGTCCCGATCGGATTGCCGCGCTCCCAGGCGCCTGTGGTGGCATCGTCGCCGGGAACACCCGTGGTCCAGCCGGAAGCCACTTCACAGTCATCGTCTGCCACAGCAACGGGAATCTGCGCAACCGCGGACCAGGTGACTGACGGAGCCAGAGAAGGCTCATAATAAGTGGTCCCACCCGTGTCCTGGGCGCCCACATAGAACTGCACCGTCGAGCCGCAGGGGGCCGCCGGGAATGTCGCCAGATAGTGGTTTGGAGAGAGTTGAACGATCGGTGCGGGTGAGAAACCCGAACCAGTGCTCATCCAGAATTCCCCTGTGCCGGGAGCGGGAACCGATGTGCCCGCGCTGACCTGGAACTCAAGCTCGTCTCCGCCAGCAGGATCCAGGAAACTCGGCAGGGTGCTGAGAACCTCGATCGTCACCGGACGCAGAGCGTCTTCCATAGCCTTTCTCAGGTTGATGCGACCGTGGCCGTACTCGTTATCGATGCCAACGGATCCAAGGTCGTCACAGCTGGCGCGCAACAGATCTTCCACCTGCTGGGGAGTCAAGGAGGGATCTGCACTCCAGATCATGCCACACATCCCGGCAGTGATCGGGCAGGAGAAGCTCGTTCCGCTGACGGAAGCATAGTCACTGGAGTTGCCAGAGTCCGTGGTCAGGATCCCCGAGCCGGGGGCCATCAAGTCGACAAAGGGTCCATAATTCGAAAAGCTTGAGCGCAAATCGTTGGATGAAGTTGCCCCAACCACGATCACGCTGTCATCGCGGTCACCGCTCATGCTCTGGTTGCTGTTGCCAGCAGCCCAGATCAAGAGGGAACCAAGAGTACGAATGTAGGCTCCCGTTGATTCAACGCTGCCGGACTGGACGCCGCTGTAGCTGACGCTGGACACGCGATCGCCCGCTTCGGCGCCCGTACGCGCCGCAAGGGTCAGGTTTGAGAGGGAAGCACCGCCACCAGGATCGTCAGTCACACGCATCATGCGGTGGCCCAGGTTCCAACCAACGCCGGAAATACCGACTCCGTTGTTGCCGTTGCCGGCTGCGGAGCCTGTACACATGGTGCCGTGGGAAGCAATCGGACTGATGTCGCCACCGGAGTTCTCCCAGGTGTTTGACGGCGCGTGGAAGCCCTCTTCACGATGAAGTTGAAGGTCCTCGTGGCTGGTCAGGACACCCGTGTCACAGATTGCAATCACAACGCTGGGATCGCCGGTCTCAAGGTCCCAGCCGTCGCAGGACTCCATGATGTTCGACTGGTGATGCCATTGGGAGTTGAACTGGGAATCGTTGGGGCAGGCGACGGGATAGCAGATCCAGTCGGGCTCCACATACTCGAAGGCGCCGGTCGCCATCAACGCCCGCGCTGCATCGTTCTCGCGCGTCCCAGGGCCCAGAGTGATCAGGAACTCATCGGTGGCATCCACATAGGTGTTGACCTCGAAGGTCAACAGATGGCTGAGAGCCTCATCGCGCAGGTCGCGGGCCTGGGCCTGATCCAGGCCACGGGCAAGGGCATCTGCTGCTTGCACCGGACGAGCGCAGAGAACACCGGAAAACTCAAGCAGACCAGGCTGTTCCACGAAGGGCTCAAAGCCGTCTCGGTCATTGTCTTGGGCCAGAAGGGAGGGAGAAAAAACCGTAGCCACAAGGACCAGAACGGGGAAAATTGAGCGCATCTTTCTTGGGTTGAGGGAGGAACTGAGGAATCGAGAATGCGAAGAACGCACCCAGGGTCCATTGGGACCCTCCAGGATGACTGAAAGTTCCCTTCTGTGGCACATCTAGTCGAGGTCCGCCCTTGCCCGGACATGAACTGGACCCTTCCAGGGGCTCTCCGGCTGGCTTGCCTCTAATGATCCACACTGCCCCTCCGTCGTGCTCAAGGACTCGCTTTGTGACCCGAACCCAACCCCAACCGCTCTCCAAGGGGCAGGAATGCGGATTTCCAATGCCCAAGGGGACCAGTACCATGTACTCCCGTGTCTGCCCCCACCGATCCCCACAGCACCATTCCCGACCGCCTGGCGAACGCTGGAGGTTTGAAGAAAGGTGTCGCCCGTGAGCTATCTAGAGACACGGGTCTGCACGAGGCCGATATCTATGGGGTCGGCAGCTTCTATCACCTGCTTGCTCGGCCCGAGAAACGGGTACGGGTTTGCGGCGGGCTCTCTTGCCAATTGGCTGGCTCACGAGAAATCCTGAGCGCCTGCCAGGCTGCGGGACTGCCCACGGAAGAGATCTCGTGCCTCGCAGCCTGCGATCGGCCACCGGCTGTGCTGCGGGACCGACGCACGTTGCCCATGGTCACGATCCAAGATGCCGAACGCAGCGGCGGCAAGGTGGAAGACCTTCGCTCCAACGGAAGCGAATCCGTTTGGTGTGGAACCATAGGGCCCCAGGAGGCGGATGCAGAAACCCTGTGCTTGAACCTGTCCGCTGAGCCCGACTGGAGCGCATCAGCCTTCAATGCAGCGAGCACCATGGAAACTTCAGCCCTGCTCGACTTGATCGAAGAGAGCGGACTCCAAGGGCGTGGCGGAGCAGGGTTTCCAGCGCACATCAAGTGGCGCGCCGTTGCCGATCAAGCAGAAAAAGAACGTTACGTCGTGCTCAATGCAGATGAAGGGGAACCAGGAACCTTCAAGGACCGAGAAATCCTGCTGCGCCGTCCAGATCTCGTCCTGGAGGGGTTAGCGATCGCGGCAGCAGCCACGGGCTCAAGCGAGGTCTACCTCTACTTGCGTGGGGAATTCGAAGTACCCGGAGGCGTGTTGGCTGAAGCCATCCAAGCGACCACAGAAGCTGGACGCTTCCCGGGGATCACTTTTCACATGCATGCGGGCCAAGGCGCATACATCTGCGGCGAAGAAACTGCCATGCTGGAAGCACTTGAAGGTAAACGCGGCATGCCTCGCCTCAAGCCCCCCTTCCCAGTAGAGATTGGCCTGTGGAACAAGCCGACATTGATCCACAACGTCGAGACGATTGCTTGCATCCCGGGGATCGTTCTTCAGGGCGGAACCTGGTTCAAGAATCTTGGCAGAACCGAGGCCGGGTCCAAGCTCTATTGCATCAGCGGCCATGTCCAGAACCCCGGCACCTATGAACTGCCCCTGGGAGTCTCCCTCGACGAGCTGGCGGAGGCCGCTGGTGGATATGTGGGCACCCTCAAGGCCTTCTCACCGGGAGGAGCCAGTTCTGGATTCCTGCCCGCCAGCGAACGGGGCCGCGCATTGGACTTCAAGGGCCTGGGGACGATCGGTTCCATGCTCGGGTCCGCGGGCGTAGTGGTCTTGAATGACACGATCAACATGCGCTGGGCAGCGGAAGAACAACTGCGCTTCTTCGAAGAGGAAAGCTGCGGCCAATGCGCGCCCTGTCGCATCGGCACCCACTACCTGCATGCTGCGGTCAAGGGAGGCGAAGAGAAATCTCTGGGCCTGACCCACGTGGCGGATGTGGCCTGGCAGATGAACGAGGGTTCGATTTGCGGCCTGGGTCAAGCAGCGGCCCTGCCATTGACCAGCGCGCTCCAATACTTCCCTGAGGATTTTGCATGAGTGCCATGAAACAGACACTCGTGCTCGATGGACGCAAGGTCGAACTGCAACAAGGGGACACTATTCTTGATGCGGCCTCCCGGGCGAACACATCGATTCCCACCCTTTGCCATGACCCGCGCCTCAAACCCGTAGGCGCTTGCCGCACCTGCCTGATCGAAGTTGAAGGCTCACGCCGCTTGCTCCCAGCCTGTGCCACGCCAGCTACAGAGGGCATGGTCATTCACACCAAGAACGAGCGGGTGGACCGCCACCGAAGAACTCTGCTGGGGCTTTACTTGACCGATCACAACCAGGATCGGCATTACGGCCTTGGAGGTGCCCCCAACCAACTCGTCGCCATGGCGCACGAAGTTGGGGCCCCCACGGACTGGGGTCAATTGCCCTCAAAAAGAAAGGCCAGCACCGAGGACGACAACCCCTACATCCTGTTCGATCCTGAACAGTGCATCGCCTGCGCTCGCTGCACGCGCTACTGTGATGAAGTGGAATCAGTCAGCGCGATCACCCTGGCGGGTCGTGGAAGCGAGACGACCATTTCCACCAACGACGGGCTGTCCCTGCTCGACACCACTTGCGAGATGTGCGGAGGCTGCATCGACACCTGCCCTACGGGGGCCATGACCGAGCGCAAGGTCGCCGAAATGGATGCGCCACCGGAACGAGACCTGAAAAAGGTCCGCAGCACCTGCAACTTCTGCGGAGTCGGCTGTCAATTGGACATGCATGTTGACGAAGCGGCCAACGAAGGGCGAGGCCAGATCATCAAGATCACCAGTCCTCCAGTAGGGACCACTACCAATGACGGCAATCTGTGCGTCAAGGGGCGCTTTGCCTATGACTTCGTCGACCACAATGAACGCCTGACAACGCCCTTGATCCGGGACAAGGCGGGTGTCTTGCAGCCCGCCACGTGGGAAGAGGCCCTGGCCGCCACGAGCCTGGGTCTTGCGGGAGTCTCCGAACGCCACGGCAAGAATTCCCTCGCATTCGTCAGTTCTTCGCGCTGCACAATGGAGGAAAACTATCTGGTGCAGAAGCTCGCGCGCCAGGTCTATGGAACCAACAATGTGCACCAGTGTGCCGCAACATGACACGCCCCCACTGTGGCCGGTCTGGTCGCGACTTTTGGTGCAGGCGCCATGACAAATTCGATCAGAGAAATCCGTGAAGCGGACTTCTTGCTTGTGATCGGCAGCAACACTAGCGAAGCCCACCCGATCATCGCGATGGAAATGAAGCGCGCCGTGCGTCGGGGAGCAACCTTGGTAGTTGTGGATCCGCGCGCAGTCTGGATGACCACCATTGCCGAGCACCACCTGCAGATCACACCGGGAAGCGATGTGTGGCTCCTGAATTCAATGGCCCAGGTAATCATCGCTGAGGGTCTGGTGGCAGAAGAGTTTGTTGCGGAACAGACCGAGAACTTCGAGGCGGTCCAAGCTGCGGTGAAGGACTACACTCCTGAAAAAGCAGAAGCATTTACCGGCGTTGCTCCAGATCTACTGCGCAAGATCGCGCGCCAGTATGCGCAAACCGCCAAGGCTGGTATCTACTACACCTTGGGCATCACCGAACACAGTCATGGCACGGACAATGTCTATGCCCTCGCGAATCTGGTGCTGATGACAGGACATCTGGGGCAACGCGCCAGTGGAATGAATCCTCTAAGGGGGCAGAACAACGTACAAGGAGCCAACGATGCTGGTGCAACGCCGATGTACTATCCGGGTTACCAGCGTGTGGACGATCCAGAAGTCCAAGCACGATATGAGAGGGCCTGGGGCCGCGAATTGGATCCAAAACCAGGACTCAACCTCAATGAAATGATGCTGACCATGGGAGAAGGCATCAAAGGCATTTTTGTGATGGGCGAAGACATTGTGCTTTCGGAGCCCAACGCAAACCACCTGGAAGAAGCCTTGGCCGGAGTCGAGTTCATTGCCATTCAGGAACCCTTCCCCAACGAGACCATGCGCTTTGCCAATGTGGTCTTGCCCAGCACTGTCTTTGCAGAAAAGGACGGGGTATTTACCAACTCCGAGCGACGGGTGCAACGCGTGCGCCAAGCGGTAAAACCCCCGGGAGAGGCACGCCAGGACTGGCGCATCCTCTGCGAGATAGCCCGCGCCGCAGGCATCGACTGGGACTACGACAGCCCTGCAAAAATCTACGACGAGATGGCTTCCCTGGCCCCCAATTTCAGTGGTATCAGCCACAATCGCCTGGATGACCTGCAAGCTGATGGCATGACCGGCCTCCAGTGGCCCTGCCCCACTAGTGATCACCCGGGGACGGTCTACCTCCATAGTGACGGAGTCATGCGGGGCAAGGGACTCTTTCAGGCCGTCAGCTACCGGCCCCCCATGGAGGTGCCCGACGAGGACTATGGCCTGTTCCTGTCCACAGGGCGCACGCTTTACCACTACAACGCGGCAACGCAGACCCGACGCGAAACCGGGCCCGTGGCCAAGCACCCAGAAGCATTTGTGGAGATTCATCCACGCGACGCCCAGCAACGGGGCATCGAAGCGGGCGACCGTGTGCGCGTCAGCACCCGACGCGGTCACATCGATGTAGTCGCTATCGTCTCACGCCAGGTACGTCCCGGCTGCATTTGGACACCCCTGCACTATGCGGAAGCGCGCGCCAACCTCCTGACCAATGACGAAGGGGACCCGGTCACCGGCACGGCCGAATTCAAAGTCTGCGCGGCCGAAGTCACACGCCTGGGCGAAGGGCCGGAACTGGCGACAACCTTCCGCGGCAATTACTACAGCACTGCCGGGCCCGGGGCCTGAAGCGCAGGCGTTGCACTTCGATCCAGGCGACATCCCCGCCCGCCGAATGCCCGGATCAGGGTTCGGAATCAGCGCCTGAGACTCTCAAGGCCTTGCCGCAAGGCATCGCTGCTCTGACCCTGACTCTGCAGGCTCCACTTGGGAGTATCCGCTTCGGCGTGCCACAACAGACCAAAGCCCAGGGCGCCAGCCACCATGGAGAGCACAATGGGAGCCAGTAGATGACGAGTGCGTTGAAAGAGAACACAGGCAGCCAACTCGGTCAGAAACATGATCAAGGCCGCCAGCGGAAGGGTGATCAGAACCAGAGCCGGAATCGCGCTGGAGACCAGTGCCCCCAGACCCGGGCAGCCCGCGTCCATGCAGCGCTGTTGCAGATCTCGGAAAAACAACTGCTGAGCCAAGGGCACCAAGAGAGTGCCCAGCAGGCAGAAGAGAATCAAAACGGCAGTGGAATCTGCCTCGATGAACTCCACGATCCAAGGAAGGGTTTGGGGATAGAGGCCCCACTGCTGGACCAGGCTGACAAGCCAACCAAGCATGGCAGCCACGAGACCGAGGCCGACGCCCCATGCCAGGGCCCGGCCAGAAGATACAAGACCTGAAGACTTCTCACGCCGAGACCAGGAAAAGGCACCAAACCCCAGAAAGCCGATCATCGCGACCAGCCAGCCGCGCCAGATCCAGACCCTTGCAGGCAACAGGCGCCCGGCTTCACTCCAAGACATTCCGGAACTGGTGGTACCAAACTGATTCCTTGAGTAGCCCAGCTTCCCCCAGGGTGGAGCTGTCACCGCCCCCAGATGTTTGAAGGTCAAGATGACCTTCGTTTTCTCTTCGGTCACTTCCCGTTCGAGCCAGATGCGGCCGCGCGCATGTTTTTCCGCCCAGGCTTTCAGGGCCTGATCGCTGGGAGGAAGAAGCTGGGACGAACTCTCACCCTCCGCTTCAAGGGTGTATTCAGACCAGGGGATCTTCTTCTCCTCGAAGGACTCCTTGCTGTTGCGATACTGGGGGGCGATGAAGAACCAAACGGCGGTGCAGATGACCAGGAACTGGAAAAGCCAGATCAGCACCTTGTTAGGAGGACGCCAGAACATTGATCGTTCAGAGTATCCAGTTGAACCGGTCTGCTGGGGAACTAGACCTTATGACTGACCCCAAGGAGATCATACAGCCGGTTCTTGATCTGACCATACTCGGGGCTGCCCAGGTCGCGGGGGTGTTCCATGGGCACGGGCACAATTTCACGAATGCAGCCTGGCCGGTCAGTGAAGACCACGATTCTCTGGGCGAGTTGAATCGACTCATCCACATCATGGGTCACAAACAGGATCGTCTTGCCGCTCTCGTGCCAGATGCGAATCAGCTCTGAGCGCAAGGAGAGGCGCGTCAGAGAATCAAGAGCTCCGAAAGGCTCGTCCATGAAAATCACATCGGGATCCACAGCGAGTGCACGAGCCACTTCCACGCGCTGCTTCATGCCACCGGACAACTCCTGGGGATAGGTGCTCTCGAATCCCTTGAGGCCAACCAACTCGATCACCTGGGACACGATGCGGTGCTGCTCGTCCTTGGAAAGCTGTCGCAAGCCCAGAGCCACATTGTCCCAGACGCTGGCCCAGGGAAAAATGCCGTACTCCTGGAAGACGAATACCCGTCTTGAATCAGGGCCCAGGACGGGTTCGCCATCTATCAGGACACGCCCACTTGTGGGCTTTTCAAACCCCCCCGCAATGTTGAGCAAAGTACTTTTTCCGCAACCAGAAGGACCAAGCAAGCAAACGAATTCTCCTTGGGCCACGGACAAATCAATGTCGCGCAGCACCTCCAGGTCTTCACCCTGCCGCTGAAAGAGCTTTGTGACCCCGTCAAAGACGACCTTTTGCTGAGTACTCATCGCTCCGAATACCCCCATCGCACTTCGTCAAAGCGCTCCAATCGCCGGATCAACAAATCGAGCACGATGCCGATCATGCCGATCACCAACATGGTGGCCACCACCAAGTCATAACGGCTGCCCGCATTGCGGGCGTCATTGATCAAGTACCCAAGACCTGAGTCCATACCCACCATCTCAGCCGCCACGATCACCAGCCAGGCCACACCTAACGCAATACGCAAGCTGGTGATGATCTGGGGCAGGGCAGCAGGCAAGACCACACGCCGAAAAAGTTCCAACCCACTCAAACCAAAATTCAGGGCAGAGCGCTGATGCACCAAACTGATATTGCGTACGGCGGCCATAGTGCCCACGGTGATCGGAAAGAAAGACGAGAGGAAGATCAGGAATATCCCAGCGCCATCACCGATGCCAAACCAAAGGATTGCAATCGGAATCCAGGCAATGGGCGAGATCGGACGCAGACCCTGAATAACTGGGTTGAGCGCGCGAAATGTGCGCGTAGACCACCCCACGACAAGCCCCAGGGGAATGCCTACGGCTACCGCCAGAACAAAACCCCAAGTGACTCTGAACAGGCTGGCGGCAATGTCGCCCCATAAGCGATTGCTCTCGATCAGTTCCAAGAGCCCGGCCCATGTCTGGCCCGGTGTGGGAAAAATGCGCGTTTGAGTCCAACGGCAAGCCAGCTCCCAGAGCACAACCAAGAGACAACTGATCGCCATGGGCAGCAGCACCGACTGCTGGCGCACGCTCTGCCAGCGGGCAGCCCCGACCACAGCCAAGGCCATGAGAGAAACATACAGAGGCCAATAGTTCATCGTGCTCCCCTTCGGTCCCAGCCAGGAGGTCTGGGCAGGAAGTCCAGATCCCAGGAAGCCCCCTCCAATCCGGCTGCGAAGCTGTCATCGGCGTATTCCTCAAACGCCACCCGCCGAGAAAGTACACCGATCTCAAACGCGAGTTCCATGATCTCGTCGAACTCTTGTTTGAGGGGTGTCAGGCGTGTATAGCGCACACGATCCGGCGGTTTTGAAAGCACATGCTTGAGCAATTCCGGCGGCTGAAAATAATAGCGCTTACCCGCGACTTCTGCCGCGTCCAAGCGATGCGCAAGGTCCTCGTCTAGCCACTTGCCCGACTTGGCGATTCCCGCAACCAATTCGCGAATCAACTCGGGCTGGTCTTCAATCAAATCCTGACGCACAACCAGCACGCAAGATATGAAGTCCTCCCAAAGATCGCTGGCCTGATAGAGCACGCGCCCAAAACCATCCACTTCCGCCTTGGCTGCAAAAGGCTCGCCCACGATGTAGGCATCGATGGCGCCAGCCAGCAACGCGGTGGGATGCTCCGGGGGAGGGACCTCACGCAGGTCTATTGAGTCCTCGGCCATGCCCCACTCGCGCATCATGCGGTGCATGAGGACATTCTGATTCGCATAGCGACTGGGAATGGCAACTGTCTTACCCGCCAGATCCCCAAAATCGTAGATGTTGGATTCCTTGCCCACGACAATCGCGGTTCCATCGCGATGACCCAGATAAACCACTTTGATTGGTACACCGTCCGCCACCAACTGCATTGCCATGGGCGCCAGAATGAACACGCCTCCCACCTCTTTCGAAATCAAGGCCTCTTTGACCGTCGGCCAATCGGTGAACTTCCGCGACTGAAAGAGGGTGCCCTTGGTGGAATTTTCTGTCACCCAACTGGTGACGGGGCATGTCAAATGTCATGTCACGGGCAAGAAACCCACCAGCAGTTCGGCTCTCTGTTGACCGCGCATGACTGCGATGCGGTCGGAAACCGCCCCCCAGCCAATGTTGAGCTGAATATGCATGGCCGAGATCAGGAGAGCCCAGACAAGAACGCCCACCGCAACTTTGAGCTTCATGGGCCACCTCGGAACAACTCGAGCCCGCCGCTGTCACCCCCAATAGAAAGAGCCCCAACACCACCGAGAGGGAATGTAAGGGGCTCTGCAGCTTGCAAGCTGACTCGACAAACCTGGGACGACCGCGGAGGGATCGTATTCAAGGTGCGTCGGCAATAGATGGTCAGGTTGAACATGGGGGCCTCTCAGCGATCATCGATTCTCCACCCTCAGCACTTGAGGGGGAAACCGATTCCTGTTCGGAAGCATACTCCCAGCCCCTACCAGGCGCTATCGAGAATCACAGCCCAACTGGATGAGGAGTGATATACCTCTGACCCCCTCATATGGCCCTGCACATGCAGGACTCCGTGGCCAAAGGCAGGCAGATCCCGCAAACGGTATTCAACTTGCAAGCTGCCGGTTGAATCGAGCGTACCAACGAAGCGCATTGGGATGAGGGACGAGCCCCCGGAAGTAGTGATCAACTGAGGTCCGAACATGGGCCGGAAGCGATACCCTGGACTTGTACCAATCATCAGGTAGGCCTGATCCCCTGGTGCTCCGCTGAAATTCAGCTGCAAACCCTCTTCATCAACAGCCAGCCTCTTGACGCGCAGGAAGCGCGCCAAACCGAGAAAGTTCGTCCCATTTAAATTCCCATCTTGACCATCTTGGCCGACGTTGCCTGGATCCGGGCTCCAGCCGCCAGTGCCGGGCAGGTAGATGTTGTCCAGGTGCCAGGCGTTGGCTGAGCCACCGGAGAAACCCGAGCCCCCATCACCCCCATAGCCGTACTGACCGGTCCAGAAGTCGACGTCCCAATCCGCTGCCCCGCCGTTGCCCCCCCGCAGGGTACAGCCGGAGAGAAAAACTTGGCTGCCCCAGGAGGTGACACCGTTGCCGCCGTTATAGCCACTTGCACCTGGGTCGTCCTCGGTGCCGCCGGAGGTCCCGGTGAAGGTCGAAGAAAAAAGTGAAACACGACTGCCGTTGATCTCGAGCCCGTCGACTCCCCATGACACAAAGCCAGAGCTGCCCCCCGTGCAGGAACAATTCACCATCATCACATCTTCGCAGTTTGCAATGAGAGCACCGGGAAAGCCATTCCATGGGTAGCCACCCGACTCAATTCCACCAACGAAGGTTGAGTTACGAATACGGACCGAACCCTGACAGTCGCTCACAACCAGGGCGATCCCGTCAGACCCGGAGGCCCTAACGCCGCTGATCAAGACCGAACGGCTGGCAGCGAGGTTCATCACCCGATAGGTGCCACTGACCACGACACCTGCCCCAGGCAGGGCAGCCACCAAGGTCAGAGCCTCGTCATCAATCCAAAAGGCCTGATAGCTGCCTGGCCAGATACGCACCACATCCCCGTCCTGCGCAGCGGCTACTGCGGGCTGAATCTCGGTGAAGTCCGGCTGGGGGCCACGCACATTGAAGACATCAGCCGAAGCAAGAGGGCTGAGGAAGGCAAGAGCGGCAAGGGCAAGTTGGTATTGGCGAGGCTGCATGGTTCCTCATAGTCTAGGCAGAAGAAGGGAACGCAGCATGGGGCGCCTGTTTACGTTTTGCTTACACCCGCCCAGGCTACACCAGAACGGCCCAGAAGGGTCAGGCAGGGGTCCCCAGCCGCCGCACTTCTGAGACAACCAACTCGCCCACCTCGTTGGTGGGGTGGTCTGCGGCTCTGACGCCTTTCAGCCTGCTCGACCTGAAGAGGTCAATGACCGTGTTCTCAATGGCATTAGAGGCCTCTTGTTCGCCCAGGAAATCCAGCATCATCGATCCGGCCAGGATTGCGGCAATGGGGCTGGCAGTGTTCTTGCCGGCGGCTTCGGGGAACGACCCGTGAACCGGTTCGAAGAGACTGACCTGACCAGGGTGGATGTTGGCGGAAGCGGCGATTCCAAGACCGCCCTGGAGCATGGCACCCAGGTCCGTGATGATGTCGCCGAAGAGGTTGCTGGTGACGGCCACGTCGTAGTCCTCGGGAGTGTCCACCATGCGCATGCAAGCGGCGTCAATGTAATCGTGACCAGTACTGATGTCTGGGTACTCGGCAGCGACTAAGGCGAAAACGCGCATCCAGAGGTCCTGGGCGCGCAGGGCATTGGCCTTGTCGATCAGTGTCACATGCTTACGGCCACCGCGAGAACGAGCCAATTCAAAAGCATGGCGCACGGCGCGCTCGACTCCAGCCCGGGTCCAGACCATGGTCTGGGTGGCAACTTCCAGGTCTTGCCCCTTATGCGCGAAACCGTGCATGCCAGTGTAGGCGCCCTCGGTGTTCTCGCGGACAATGACCATATCGATATCGGCGGGTCCCTTGCCTTTGAGGGGACACAGTCGCTCGTCGTAGAGCTTGATCGGGCGAATGTTCAGGTACAGGTCCAGATCAATGCGAGCCCTGGCAATAATCCCAAACTCCATCTTGCCCACTTCGATGCGCGGGTCACCGATGGCGCCAAGGAAGAGGGCTCCCATGCCCTTGACCTCTTCGAAGGCCGCATCGGGCCAAATCTCGCCCGTGTCCAAGAAGTGCTGGCTGCTGAAGGGGTACTGTTTCTTGTTCAGCTCGAATCCAAAGACCTCGGCCGCCGCATCCAATACCCTGAACGCCTCGGAGGTCACTTCGGGTCCAATGCCGTCGCCAGGAATGATCGCAATGTCGTGGGTCGCCATGAAGATTCTCTGCTGGTGATTCAGGCCTCGGATGAGGCGGTTGCCGGGGCAAACATACCCGGACGATAGGAAGCAATATGACCCATCACGGCTGACGCTGCAACGGTTAGGGGGGAAGCCAGATAAAGACGCCCAGGACCGCTGCGTCCACTGAAGTTTCGGTTGATGGCACTGACGGTGGTCTGCTCGGCGTCATCCGAGACACCGGGACCGCATCCTATGCAGGCGCCGCAGCCCGGGGAAAGGATCTCTACGCCTGCGGCTTGGAAGATCGAGTCATATCCCTTTGCCAGAGCATAGTCTCTCACGCCTTCGGAGCCGTACTGCACATACATGCGCACACCATCGGCGACCCTGCGGCCGTGCTGAAGAGCATCCTGAAGCACGCGGGCATAGAAATCGAAGTCATCTTCTTTCCCCGCGGTGCAAGATCCGCCGTAGGCGATATCGATGGGCACGATGGCCAAGTGCTCGATCAGCTTGCCATAGGTGGGGTCGCCTGGTTCGGCGACCATGGGTCGGATGTCACTGAGATCAAGGGTATGCACACCTCCCGCATAAGTGGCGCCGGCATCGGGAAACACAAACATGGCTTCAACCTGCTCGATGGTCAGACCTTCGCGCTGCTTGACGATCCACTCGGCTAGGACACGGTCCCCTTCGCACACGCCGGAACGGGCACTGCATTCGGTGGCCATGTTGCACAGGGTAGCCCGTTCATCCGGGGAGAGAGAGTCAAGCCCCGGGCCGCCGAACTCCATCACCCGGTTCAGGGTGTCTTCATCCTTGGCGTAAGTGTTCAGGATCTCAAGCATCACATCCTTTGCTGTGCAACCCGGATCGAGTTCGCCCACCAGTTCAAAGCGAATGGACTCAGGAACCTGTACGCAAGTGAATCCGGAGTGAATCAGTCCGGCGTATTCAGTGGCGCCCACACCCCAGGTCAGAGCATTCGAACCACCGCCCATACAGGTGTGACTGTCAGTGGCCTGAATGAAATCGCCTGGATCGATGAATTTCTCCCGTGCAACCTCGTGGCAGATCCCGGGGCTGACTCCATCCTTGGCCGAGTAGTCCCGTACACCGGAATGCTGTTGGAACTCGTTCTGCAGGTCACGCAGAGTCTGGATCTGAGCCTCGAAGGGGCGCATGCGCTCGACACCTGTTGCGTAGAGCAGATGGTCCTCGAAGATGGCAAACTTGCTGGGATTGACCACTACATAGTCGGGGCCATACTCCTCTTCCAGGAAGTGGTGCACCTGAGCCGTGGTGAATTCATGGCTATAGCCCCCGTCCACATTGACCAGGCACATGTCCCCAGGCTGGACCGCTTGATCGTCCCTGCGCCCCACCAACTTGGTTGCAAGGATCTTCTCGGCAATGTTCATGGGGCGTGAGGCTGTGCTGGGAGCCGGCACGATCACCTCTTCTGAACGGAACTTGGCAGCAAAGGGAAAGAGGCCCCCGGCTTCAAGCATCGCCCGGGTCACCGGATCGTGGTGACCCGTGATCTGGTCCAAGGGAATGTCCTGGCCAGCCTGTAGTTGGCGCAGGAGGTCATAGCCCCCCATCAACTGACCCAGATTCAGGTTGTTGCGCTCATGAATCGGCGCAAAGGAAGCGGCGATCACCAAACGAATGCCGCTCCAGCGTTCAGCCTGGGGCGCTGTCTCGCGACTGGAGCCGGTTCCCTTGCGGTGACCCGAGACGATCACCTCGAAATTGCCGTCCATGAGGGCGCGGGTTTCAAAGACTCGCTGCCCCTGATCGTCAAGCAAACCCGCATAGGCTTCGAGGGCCAGGTCCTTCGGACGGTGGCGGAAACAGACCCAGGCGGGGGTCATTGTGTCCGTGTTGATGTCATCGAGAAGGTCCGCGGGATCCACGTCCTCCATACGGAGGTCCACTTCACCTCGCAACTGGGCACGGATCATCTCCAGATCCCGGGTCAGGAACAGAATACGCTTGCCCGGAGTCAGACGGACTACGCGCCCGCCCTCGGCGTTGTTGTGGATCAGGGGATTCACGAGGTTGTTCTTCCTAGAGCGCCGTATTTTCGATCAACATGGCAATGCCTTGACCACCGCCGATGCAGGCAGAGGCCACGCCGTAGCGCTTCTTGCTGCGGCCCAGTTCCAAGGCAAGGCTCAAGACCAGCCGCGTGCCGGTGGCACCCAAGGGGTGACCGAGACTGATCGCGCCTCCATTGACATTACAACGATCCCGGTCCAGTTCGAGTTCCTTCTCGCATCCAAGGTACTGGGCACTGAAGGCCTCATTGATCTCGATACGCTCGACCTGGTCCAGGGCGATGCCGCTCTGCTCCATCAATTTTTGAATCGCAGGTACGGGCCCGATTCCCATCTCTTTGGGATCAACGCCCACATAACTCCAGCCACGAATCACCGCCAGAGTATTCAGACCCTGGGAGCGCGCGTGCTCATCCGTGGTGACAACCACTGCGGCGGCCCCATCCACTATGCCGCTGGCGTTGCCGGCTGTAACGGTGCCTTCCTTGCCAAAGGCCGCACGCAACCTGGAAAGGCCTTCGATGGTGGTGTCGGGGCGAATGTGATCGTCCGTGTCCACAATCAAATCGCCCTTGCGTGAGGGAATCACGACCGGCGCAATCTCCTCGGCGAAGCGTCCTTCCTGAACAGCAGCAGCCCCCAATTCATGACTGCGCAGGGCATAGGCGTCCTGTTCCTCACGTGAAATCGAAAGGCGCCTGGCAATGGCCTCGGCAGTCTGAGCCATGAACGAATCCGCATAGGGATCATGCAGACTGGCAAAGAGCGAATCCTGCATCTCTGGAGCCTTTCCAAAACGGAAGCCTTCGCGGGCACCGTACAGCACATAAGGCGCCTGGGACATGTTTTCGGTCCCCCCCGCCAGGGCTGTGGTTGCCTCGCCCAATTGGATCATCTGGGCCGCGTTGACAATGCTCTGGATGCCGGATCCGCACAGGCGATTGACCGTCAATGCAGGAACAGGAACAGGTACTCCAGCCTTGAGACCGATGTGCCGCGCACCATAGAGCGCGTCCACAGAACTCTGCAGCACATTGCCAAAGACCACATGGTCGATGGTCTCAGGAGCAACCTTGCTGCGCTCCAGAGCTGCCACAGCCGCGTGAGCACCCAGCTCTATGGCCGAGAGATTCTTGAACTTGCCAAAACCTGGCGTTCCTATGTATTCGGCCATGGGGGTCCTCGCCCCGCCGACGATCACAATATCCTGGGTCATTGTATTCTGCTTTGCTCGCTACTAATTGAATGGAAGGCGCAAGCCTCCCGCATGTCACTTACCCGTAAAAGCGGGTTTCCTCTTCTCAAGGAAGGCTGCCATGCCCTCTTTCATGTCGTCGGTCACCGCGGCCCTGCCGAAGTACTCGGTTTCCATCGCTTCACCCTCGGCCTGACTCATGTCCCAACCGCGCAATACCGCTTCAATGCCGAACCTGAGGGCCAAGGGGCCCTTCTTCAGAACGGAGTTGATCATTTTCATGGTACCCTCCTTGAGTTCTTCCTGCACGAACATGCGGTTGACTACACCCACTCGATGGGCTTCCGTAGCCGGGATCATGTCCCCGGTCAGAATCCATTCGCGAGCCACACCCGGACCGGCGATACGTGCCAGGCGTTGGGATCCACCATAACCGGGAATGATCCCGAGACTGACTTCAGGCAGACCCAGGACTGCCGTATCGCTGGCAGTACGCAAGGTGCAGGCCAAGGCCAGCTCGCAACCGCCACCCAGAGCAAAGCCATTGACCATTGCGATCGAGGGCTTGCCGAGTTCGTCAAGCTTGCGGAAAATCGACTGACCAAAGCCTGCCAGGGCTGCGGCCCCATCGCTGTTGCCCGCAACCGCAAGCAGCTCGGAAATATCCGCTCCAGCCACGAAGGCCTTCTCACCGGAACCTGTGACCAGCAGCACACGCACGCCGTCATCATCGCGCACTGCGTCAAACACCTGGCCCAACTCCTGAAGAGTTTGGTGGTTCAGGGCGTTCAGCTTATCGGGCCGGTTTACCGTTACGGTGGCCACGCCGCCTTCGACCTCATAAAGCAGGTTGGTGAGCTCCATCATTACTCCGCGCCAATAACCTGGGCATTGGTGATTTCCACGGGATCGACCGGAGCAGAACCCTCACCATCGGGCTTGCACTCGCCCGCCACGATGGCGTCAAGGGCTTCGAGGCCCTCGACCACCTGACCAAAGACTGTGTAGTTTTTGTCTAGGAAACTCGCTTCATCGTGCACTACGAAAAACTGGCTGCCGGCGGAATTGGGGTCCTGTGAACGAGCCATAGACAGAATGCCTTTCACATGGGGCTTGTCGCTGAACTCCGCATCCACACTATGCCCCGGGCCGCCGGTACCCCAGCGGTTGCTTGGACCTTCGGGACTCTTGGTGTTGGGGTCGCCACCCTGAATCATGAACCCGGGAATCACACGGTGAAACTTGGTGCCATTGTAAAAACCGCTCTTGGTCAGATTGATAAAGTTCTCCACATGCTTGGGAGCAAGTTCAGGGAAGAACTCGATCAGCATGTCGCCGTGGCAGGTCTCAAGACGAACCTGTGTCTTGCTTGTATCACTCATGGTTTTTTCTCTGTGTTGGTTACGCGCTGTCTTCGACAGCGCAGGGGGGTTACTTGTCACCGTCCTCGCCGACGGTGGATTGAGCACGCACAACAATTGCGCGCAAAATGTTCTGAGGAGTCGTAGGAGTAAATCCTTGGGGTGTGTTTGAGGAGTAGCGAGGATCACCGGTGATCACAATCTTCTCCACTACCTCCATGCCACTCTTCAATTTGCCATAGGGCGAATACCGGCCGTTCAGGCTGGGGTAGTTGCGATGCATAACGAAGAACTGACTGGTGGCGGAGTTGATGTCGTTGCCAAAACGTGCGGCGGATAAGATCCCCGCTCCGTGCTTGCGAGAATTGAACTCGGCCTTGACCTTGCGAGGAGCCGTCTTCCCGGGTGGCGGACCTCCACCTTGAATCATGAAGCCCGGAACCACCCGATGAAAATTAGAACCGTCGTAGAAACCACTTGAGGAAAGGTCCAAGAAGTTGCGCACATGATTAGGCGCCACATCTGGCCAAAGCTCGAACCACATGGCTCCACGGTTCGTCAACATGATCACTTCGAATCCCGCCAGTTCAGAAGCCGGGATCTCCATGAAATCGACCTTGTTGGCCAAGGGCTGGGGTGACAAGACTTCGATTGGCTCGCCGCTGCCGGGAAGAGCGCAGGCAAGGGTAAAGGTCCCCTTGGGGCCCAAGGCGCCAATAGATGCCGTCAGGTCAAAACGGGTCTCCACAACCTGGCCCGGAGCGAGGGCAATCATGCCCTTGGGGCGTTCTCCAAGAGCCTTCCCGTTCACATCGAAGGCGGCACCAGTCAATGCCCATAGAGGCAACTGCATACCGTCGGCCGGGGCGGTGATAGTGAGACTGACCTCGAACTCGGCATCAGAGACCCAAAGCTCAGACGCCACCCAACGCACGGGATCCTCGGCGTTCGCCACAGGCATCTCACCTTGCGCAGGCAACTCACCCTGCAGGCTGAAGATCGGCGCCAACAAGAACAGAATCGAAACTAACATCAGCTACGCTTGTCTCCGTCCCAGGTGTAATAGCCTTCGCCGGTCTTGCGACCCAGCTTGCCCTCTGCGACCTTGGTTCGCAGGGACTCGGGAATTCCAAAAGCAGGCTCGTCTGGATAACGCTCGCACCAGCCTTCAAGAATCGAAAGTGTCGTATCAAGGCCCACGTAATCGGTCAAGGTCAGCGGCCCCATGGGGTGCCCGCAACCCAATTGCATTGCCGCGTCAATATCGGCGGCGCTGGCGTCTCCACGATCAAACATGTTGATTGCTTGCACCATGTAGGGCACGAGCAAGCGATTCACCACGAAACCAGGAGTGTCCTTGCAGGAGACCGGCGTCTTACCGCAGGCCTCACCAAAGGCGCGCGCTTCTGCATAGACGTCCTCATCGGTCTTGTCCGTGCGAACAACCTCCACCAGACGCATGAGTTGCACGGGGTTGAAGAAGTGCAGACCGACAAAACGCTCCGGCCGTCCTGAGGCTTCCGCCATTTCGGCCACAGGGAAAGAGCTGGTGTTTGAAGCAAAGATGGTCTCGGCCTTGCAGATCTCCCCCAGGGCCGTGAAGAGTTCTTTCTTGGCGCCCAGATCTTCAACGATTGCTTCCACAACCAGATCGCAATCAGCCAGGTCCGCGCGGTTGGTAGTGCCAGTGATTCGACCTTGGACCGTAGCAGCCCACGCCTTGGCCTCTTCTTCGCTCATCTTGCCCTTTTCAACGCCTTTGGAAGCCAGCTTGGCGATGCTCTTTTCAATGCGGCCGAGGCCAGTGTCCAAGTACGCCTGCTCGGTTTCCAACGCGACAACAGTGCAGCCGCCCTGGGCAGCGACCTGAACAATTCCATGGCCCATCAGACCACATCCAACGACGCCAACTTTTTCAATTTTCATGGTTTCTTGTTTCCTGGGTCCTAGTGATTGTTTGTGTGTGTCATGGATCAAGCAAGGGCTCAGTCCATTGGTTGACGGTGAAAGGCAGTGGCAAGCCCCATGCCTCCGCTGATGCAGAGGGTCGCCAATCCGTGCTGCTCATCCCGGCGCTGCATCTCATGCAAGAGTGTCACCACGATTCGACAGCCTGTGGCTCCGATCGGGTGGCCGAGAGCGATTGCACCACCGTTGACATTCAGGCGATCGATGGGGATTTCCAGTTCTTGATTGCAGGCCAGGACCTGAGCCGCGAAAGCCTCATTGAGTTCCACCAGGCCGTAATCCTCCACGCCCAGACCATTGGCCTCACTCAGACTCCTCACAGCGGGAACCGGGCCGATACCCATGATGGTGGGATCGACCCCGGCATCACGGCTCTGGCCCACATAGGCTAGGACTTCGAGACCCTGCTCCTGGGCAAGTTCCTCGTCCATCAGGAGCACGGCAGCAGCGCCATCCGTTATGCCGGAAGCGTTGCCCGCGGTGACCGAACCCGCATCCTTGTCAAAGACCGTGGCAAGTTTGCCGAGGCCCTCCAGGGTGGCATCAGGCCGAGGATGTTCGTCTGCCTCGATCACCGTGGTCGACTTTCGCCCCACCACCTCCACCGGGGAAATTTCTGCCTCAAAACGCCCGGCTTCGATTGCTGCGCCAGCCTTCTGCTGACTGGAGAGAGCAAAGGCGTCCTGCTCGCCGCGGCCGATGCCACGCTCCTTGGCCAGTTTTTCAGCAGTCTCACCCATGACCATCTCGGCCAGGGGGCAGACAAAGCCGTCCTTGTACATGGCATCCACCACGGGGCCATGGCCTAGACGATAGCCGCGCCGAAACCCGGGCAGCATAAAGGGCAGACCACTCATGCTCTCGGCACCACCGGCCACCACAGCACGAGCACGGCCCAAGCGAATCCAATCCGCAGCTTGGCCGATACTCTCCAGGCCAGAACCACATGCCATGTTGACGGTGATCGCAGTGCAATCACTGCCCAAGCCGCCACGCACCGCTACCTGTCGCGCCAGATTGGGACCTCCGCCAGCCTGACGGCCATTGCCAAAGTACAGGCGTGCAACAACAGACGGATCAAGCTTGGAGCGCTCGATCAAGTCGCTCACAACCGATGCACCGAGGTCCGCCGCGCAGAGATCCGCAAAGGCGCCGAGGTAACGCCCGATGGGCGTGCGCAGGGCGTGAGTGATCACGACCCGCCGAGTCGGAGTGCTTGGCATGGGGATTGGTTGGTCAGAGACTCACAAAGAGTCTCCCTTCAAGGTGATTTCCGACTTTGTAACCCGACAGATCAGGCTCCAAGGGGCGGTGCCCTAGATTTCGAGCCAACTAGGATAGGACCCCAGCCCTCGGCAGGCAAGCAGAGTTGGAGAGTCTCAAGAATGGGGGTTGGGATCCTGGGAGCTGAGTTGCATGATGGAGCCTGCGGCTCCCTTGAAGAGCCCCCACCATGGACCTCTTGCCCCTTAGAAGACCCCCTGGCGACCTCCACTCCCCCGGGGTCCTGCTCTCCCTGCTTTCAGATGAGTCCCCGAGGGTCTACGGTCCGGTGCGCAGGCAACTGCTGAAACTCGGCAAGTCTGCCCACCCGGCCCTGCGCCGGGCGACCCGCTCGGAGGACCCTCTCTTGCGCACCCGCGCCCGGGAGATCCTGCTGGAGTACGATCGCGAGAGAGCAGCGCGAAAGCTCGTGCGCTATTCCCTTCGGCGTGATCATTCATTGGGCGAGGCCTTGTCGCGACTGGACCAGTTCATCGACCCAGAACTCGACCCGCGCCCATATCGGCGCGCGGTGAAAGCCATGGGATCCGCCGTGCGCAAGCGCCTGCGACGCCGGTGTTCTACGCCCGCTGGCGTACTTTCTGACTACCTCTTCGGTGAACGCGGGTTCACCGGAACTGATGACGATGGCCCCATGCCCGGACACGCGTCCTTGGCGCGTACCATTGAAAGTCGGCGCGGAATGCCGCTTGTGCTCTGCGCTTTGTATGCAGAAGTAGCCCGAGAGGCTGGTATCGGAGTGGACTTGTTGCCGGTTCCCGGACATGTGGTCTTGATGGTACGGCAAGAAACCAATGACCAGATTCTCGATCCCTTTGGGGATGGCGAGTTGATCGAGCGCAAACATGTGATGGGGTACCTGGAAGCAAACAAGCTGCCCTTGCAGGAAGAATGGCTGGTCCCCGCACCCTCTACTGCCATGTTCCTGCGACACACCTTGAACACGGCCGCCTGCTTCCGGGCAATTGGGCGCAGGGGGGAAGTCCGCCGCCTCGCAAGGGTTGCACGGGTCCTGGCTCGCCATCCGGCCACGCCTCAGTTGCACGTCTGAGTTATCTGGGTCTGAAAGGAGTCAATAACCCTGACGGGAGTTTTCTTTGGTGAAGTCCTTACCGTCGGTAACCAGCCACAACCTCCGCTCTAGGCTACAAGGCAGCACCTCACAAGCCTGAGTGCAATTCAACCCTCGAATCTGCGGCTCTCATGCGTTACACCTCTCTGTAACAAGAAACTCCCGTGACGGACATCCCTGACTCTTGGCCCCCCCAACCTGATGGGGAACTGACCCCGAGCAGAAGCGTGCATGCGCCGCTTTTTCCCCTGCCCGGAGTATTCCTGTTTCCTCGCCAGTTGATGGCGTTGCACATTTTTGAGCCGCGCTACATCCAGATGATCGAGGACATCCTCGACGGACCCGGACGGGTCATCCTGGCCACGATCCCCGAGAATCAAGCCGAACAGGCGATGGACACGGACAACCCACCGGAGGTGCTGCCCGTGGCTGGCATGGGCGAAATTGCGCGGCATGAGAAGCTGCCAGAGGGACGCTATGCGGTTTGGATCTTCGGCCTCGGACGCGTGCTGATCGAAGAGATCTCGAGCACACGGCTCTATCGCGCGGCAGCCTGCACTCCCATGAGGGAGGTACCCGCCACACCAGCCGAGGCCAAGTCTCTCGAACAACCACTCAGGGATGCGGTCTCCGAACGCCACCCTGAGATCCTGAACCTGCCCGATGACCTTCCCATGGGACTCCTGGTGGACCTGCTCTGCCAACGACTTCCCAGCAATCAGGCCACCATGGAGAGCATTTTCACCGAGCCCGACCTGCTCACCCGCGCTCAACTCGCACTTGCCGCTCACGACATCACGCCGCCCATGGACGACAGTCCTCCCGAAGACCTGGAGAACTAACGCTGCGCCCAACGGTCGATGACCCGAATCGCAAGAGCCGCCACCGCAAAAGTGACCAAAGGCTCCAGGGGTGAACGATAGCGCTCAATCACGTGGGTCGCGTAGTAGACAATCGGGTACAGCCCCATGCTGCCCGCAACCAACCAGAAGCCGCCCCGCCGATCTCGGTACAGCAGACCGCCGATCAAGCCCAGCAGCCCCATGCCAAAGTGCAGAGCCCATTTCATCCAGCCTTGCCAGTCCCGAGTCTTGCTGGCCCCGTGACTGAGCATGACTGCTTCAAAAGGAGAGGGACCGAGCCAGTAGATGCGCATGCGGCGTAGGCAGAGTTCAGCGAAACGACGGGGGTGGTCCGCAATCCACTTCCGAGCGCGGACCATGCACTTATCTCCATAGGATCGCTCGCCCAGCTCACGGTATAGGCCAAGCTCATGGGCACTGATGGATGGGTGGAATTCGGGGTTGAAATTCCCATTGACCGCATCGTTGTTGCCCACAAAGAGCTCCACGCCGAGGTTCATCTTGAGAGCCGGCGAACCCAGAACCAGAGCGTTGCGCATCACCCATGGAGAAAGTACCGCAAGAGCAGTACCCAGCAACACGCCCAGGGCACCAGCCGCCGAACGCAGACTTCGCTTCGGAATCAAAAAGACCGCCACCGCAGGTATGAGTGCCAGAGCAGCAGGATTGACCAAAGCGGCCAGGCCCAAGAAAATTCCAGGCTGCACCAGTCTCTTCAATTCCGCCCCGCGTCCCGCATGGGCCAGACTCGCCAGGAAACTGATCAAGAGCAGCCCCACCAGGGGCCCATCCCAGGGGCTCGAGACGCAGCGGTAGGCTGCGAGCGGGTGCACGGCCCACAATCCGGCGGCCAGCAGACCGATCCGCGGCCGGTCCAAGCCTTCGCCCAGACGCAAGAGGGGCAAGATGATCAATGCCGAGATCAAAGCCTCCAACACAGCCACCAACATCTGGGTGTTGCGATTGATGCCATCGGCCAGGTGGATGGCCGCAGCCAGAAACAGGGGCTGAATCGGACCGGACCAGGCGCTGGGTCCGGTGGCGGATGCAAAAGCATCGCTGTAGCCATCCCCTCGCAAGATTGCTTGAGCAACAGCGCCCTGTTCATAAGCCCAACTCCATTCCGGGTCCGGCTCCAAAGCCGGTGGCAGACCCAAGACCACCATCACCCCCAGACGAACCACCAGGGCGAGAACCACAAGACCAATAGTCCTCATGAATGCCTTTGAAAGTTCTGGATCATTGGAGAAGTGGGCTGACTCACCAGAGAAATCACATGGAAAGAATCACCGGCGCATGATCGGAAGGCTTCAAGCCCTCACGGCGTGCAATATCCACCTGCACATCAGTGGCCTGAGCCAGGACCGAATCAGAAACAAGGAAATGATCGATGCGCAAGCCCCTGTTGTCCCTAAAGGCACGGGTTCGAAAATCCCACCATGTGTAGATTTCGCCCTCGGGATGAAAGTGTCGAAGAGCATCGTGCAGGCCTGGCTTCATCAGGCTCGCCAGGGCATCCCGCTCCGGCTGGGAACAAAGAATCTTGTCGCGCCAGGCTTCCGGGTCATACACATCCCGATCGTCAAAAGTCACATTGAAGTCGCCCGTGACCACTACCTTTTCGCTCATGGGCAGGCGTTCTGCCATCAGCGTGATCACCCGATCAAACCACTCGAGCTTGTAGGTGTATTTGGGATCGCCCACGGTCTTGCCATTGACTACATACAGATTGAGCACCATTACATCCCCCACAGTCGCACCAATCACCCGTGCTTCTGTTCCCTCAGGATCCCCAGGCAAGCCGCGATAAACATCTTCGATGCCGATCTTTGAGAGAATTGCCACCCCGTTGTAGGTCTTCTGCCCGTGAAAAACGACCTGATAGCCCAACTCCTCAAGAGGCTCGGCCGGGAAGAGATCATCCATGACCTTGGTTTCCTGCAAACAAACTACATCGGGGCTTTTCTCTTCCAAGAATTCCAGCACCCTGGTCATTCGGGCGCGCAGAGAGTTGACGTTCCAGGTGGCGATTTCCATTCTGTGGTCGAAGGTAGCAAAGGCGTGGAGCAGGACCCAGGCCCAGACCCGAACTTGGGCTTGCATCGCCCGATGAGGAGGGCCAGGCCCGCAGATATTGACCCACTTGTTGCGAACTAGGCAGAATCCCCTGACTTGGATGCCCTCATTTGCCCCCCAGTCCCTATCCTATTGGCCCCAATACGAGGGCAGGACCTAAAGGAGATTATTTGAGCGGACCCAGGAGGAGCGGCGCAGGCCGCAAGCGTGCTGAAGCGCCAGGAAAAAAGGCGCAGGCAGCAGGCAACATCGAACCCCTGCACCCGACGGAAGATCCGCCGGAGGTGGAGACCTTCGCTGAATGGGACTTGGGCCCCGTTGTGCAGGCAGCAATCGCCGGCATGGACATCACCAAACCTACACCTATCCAAGCCCTGGCAATAGGCCCGGTTCTGGAAGGTCGCCATGTGATTGCGAAAGCCGAAACAGGGACAGGCAAGACTTTGGCCTTCGGCGCCCCGATGATCGCCAAGATAGATCCCTCACGTCGCACGGTTCTGGGTCTGGTTCTTTCTCCCACCCGTGAGTTGGCGGAGCAGGTGCACAATGTGTTGCAAGAATTGGGAGCTGAAGCGAACATCAATTCGGCGCTGATAGTGGGCGGCGAGCCCCTCGGTCCCCAGGTCAAGGCTCTGCAAGATGGGGCCCAGGTTGTAGTAGGCACTCCCGGCCGCGTAATGGATCTGATGGGTCAGGGTTTCCTGACCTTCCCCTGGACTGAGTTCGTAGTGCTCGACGAAGCGGACAAGATGCTCGAGATCGGCTTCCTGGAAGACATCGAGAAAATCTTGGCTCAGGTCAATGAGTATCGTCAGACGCTCCTGTTCTCAGCCACGTTCCCAAGACCCCTCTTGAAGCTTGCCAGGGACCAAACGGAGAACCCGGTAGAAATCGCCACTGCCCGGGGCATTGCCACAGTAGACACAATCCGCCAATGCTGCGTCGAGGTGGATGAGGACAATCGCGCCAACCTGCTCCAGAAAATCGTACGGGACAGCGAGCCGGATTCAGCTTTCCTTGTGTTCTGTGATCGACGAACGGATGTGGACCGCTTGATGCGGCGCATGGAGCGCGAACGCTACGGCGTGCGTGCCTTGCACGGAGGCTATGATCAAGCTGCGCGCTTCCGAGTGATGAATGCCTTCCGGGCAAAGGAAGTCAAGGTCCTGATCGCCACGGACGTGGCTTCCCGGGGACTGGATGTGAAACACATCACGCATGTGATCAACTTTGCAGCACCCAGGGATCACGCAGACTACACCCACCGCATCGGTCGCACAGGACGCGCGGGGCGCATGGGCACAGCGATCACCTTCGTCACCCCCGCCACCCGACGCTACTGGCGCGAATTGCTGGCCATCACAAAGTTCGAAGTGGAATTGCTCCGAGGTCCACGAGACCTGTTCGAGGCCAAGAGCCAAGAACGGGGCCGCAGCCCGCGAAGAGAGCGCTCTCAAAGCCAACGGGAAGAGGAGGATGCTCCCCGTAGCAGTAGTTCGAGAAGGGATGGTCCCAAGGACAAACGCTCAAACCGAAAGCAGCCCGATGCGGATCCTGACACGGGGGTCGGTAATGAGGCTCCGCGCTCGACAGGCAAGGACAAGCCCCGACGCAAACGCAAGACCGCCAGGTCTTCAGACTCAAAAGGCATCCCAAACCGCGAACCAGGCGATTCTGGTTTCGGTGCAGGAATCTAGACCATCTATCCCATGAGTGAAGGTTCTACTCCCAACGAGACAGCAGCCCTGCCGCAGAAAACGTACACCCTCGCCTTCATGCCCCAGGAGGTCACGATAGAAGTCGACCCAGCAGATCTGCCATTCGGAGACCACGGGCTCCCAGGGTCGATTCTGGACATCGCCATGGGGCATGACATTGATCTTGAACACGCCTGCGGTGGCGTGGCGGCCTGCTCCACCTGCCATGTTCTCGTGCGCGAGGGTAAAGATTCTTGCCCCGAAGCGAGCGAACAGGAAGAAGACATGCTCGACCAGGCTCCTGGCCTTGAGCTGTGCTCACGTCTCGCTTGCCAGACCGTGCCAGACGGCAGCACCTCGGTGGTCGTTGAAATTCCGAACTGGAACCGAAATTTCGCCCGCGAGGCGCCCCACACATGAAGGCGAGACTGGCCAACCCGCGCGGGTTCTGCGCAGGAGTGGACCGCGCCATTGAGATCGTAAAGCGAGCGCTTGCTCGGTACGGGGCCCCGGTCTATGTACTACACGAAATCGTGCACAACAAGCATGTGCTTGAGGACTTGCGGCAGCGTGGCACGATATTCGTCAAGGCACTCGACGAGGTCCCCGGCGGAGCGGTGACGATCTTCAGCGCACACGGGGTTTCTGACTCAGTTGTGGAAGCTGGCAAAGCCCGCGGCCTGAGGGTGATCGATGCCACCTGCCCGCTGGTGACTAAGGTACATACCCAGGCCCAAGGCTACGCAGCCGATGAGCGCGAGATGATCCTGATCGGACACCAGGGCCATCCAGAGGTCGAAGGCACTCGTGGTCGCATAGTTGGACCCGTACATGTGCTCTCGACCCCAGAGGAAGTCAAGACCCTTGAGGTCGAAGACCCCCAACGCCTGGCCTATGTCACCCAGACCACCCTCTCGGTTGATGACACTCGCGATGTGATCGCGGCGCTCCTGGAAAAGTACCCTCTGATCAAGGGACCCAACGTCAAGGACATCTGCTACGCCACCCAGAATCGTCAGAACGCAGTCAAGCAGCTGGTGGGTCAGATCGATCTTCTGCTTGTGGTTGGCTCGGCAAACTCATCGAATTCGAATCGGTTGCGCGAATTGGGCGAGCGTAGCGGAGTGCCCTCAGTCCTGGTGGATCACCCAAACCAATTACGCAGCGAGTGGTTTGAAGACTGCGAAAATGTGGGCGTCACCGCCGGAGCTTCAGCTCCAGAGATTCTGGTGAATCTGGTACTTGAAAGACTGCGTGAGTTCGGAGTGGATGAGGCAATCGAGCTGGATGGGGAGAGCGAAGAAGTAGTTTTTCAAATGCCTCCCGAACTGCAGACCGATGATTGAGGGCATAAGGCCTGACTGACTCGCAACCCAGGTCTCTTACAAATCAGAAGCCCCAGCCCACGGTCACCAGGAACAAGTGATCGTCCTTGTCCTTGCCCGCCGCAGGATTTGCCGTGAGGTCATAGACCCACTGCAACTTGGTGAACAGATTGCTTGAGACATTCATCTTCAAGCTCGTGTCAAGGCGATAGTAGCCATCTCCCCCGCCTTCGAGACTGGGGTTGAGACTGCCGACCTGCTCAATCAGGATGCCCTCGCCTTCTGAATGCCACTTCAGACCATAGGCCCCGCGCAGAGCCAGGTAATTGTTGCTTGCACCAGATTCGAATTCCTCACTCAAGTGAGCCAGGCCAAGTTCGGTGTCGAGGGTCCAGGGTCCTTCTGTCCACACTTTGTAGCCCCCTCCAGCGCTCACATCCAAACGCAAGTCTAGGGCTGCCTGTGCGTCCGTCATTGTGCCCAGGGATCCATACACATAGATGTCCTCATCCACCTCATGGTCGTACTTGGCGTCACCTTCGTTACGGCGCTGGGTGACCGCATCCCGGTCCTTGACGTAAACCGAACTCAGTCCAAAGGTCCACTTCCCAGGTCCTTCCGTACGCGTAGCCGCGACTCCAGCGGAAACCGTGGCCACATCCGTGTTGCCCGTGCTCAGGCTGGAACCAAGGGTCAGCGACCCCTCCCACTCTGGACTTGAAGTGCTATCGTTGGCCTGCGTCTCATCCTTCGGGAACCAGGGATCATCGTCCCAGGGCTGGAGCCTGTCGGGAACGGTAGCAAGGCAAAGTGCGGAAGCGAGGAGAGGTGTGAGAATCATGGTCAGGTCGTGAGTTCCGAGGCAGATTGAGGAGCGAATTCAGGCTCGCCGCTCTCGCGCTGAACGCAAGAGCTGGGCGGCATGATCGATACCGTCAGGGGTGCGTGAACCGTGCCAGGAAAGATACTCCCCGTCCGCAAGCACAATGCTTGATCTGGGAATGCCTGTCTCTCGGGCCAGTTCATCACCGTCTGAGGGGGAGAAAGAATAGGGTTCACTGCAGAGCAATACGAGTTCGACTTTTGTATCGCTCAAATCAGTCAGCGAGATCTCGGGGTAGCGAGTGTCCTCGCCCTCGCAGAAGTTCTGTCCCCCCGCCTGGGTCAGAAGGGCGCTGGCAAATGTGTCAGGTCCGGCCACCATCCACGGGTTCTTCCAGATGAAATAGGCAAAGCTCACCGGAGCCTGCCCCTGGGCCTCCTGCTGGACTGCTTTGGTGCGCTTTTCGATCAGACCCGCAATGCGCTCGGCCTCCTCGATGGTACCCAGGGCCTGTCCCACTTCACGCACCATCGCCGCTGTCTCCGGTGCGCTGCGCGGCATGGATGACAGAATGCGCAGGCCCCCAGCGTCCAGCTGATCCGCATCCTCGATGCGGTTCTCCTCATCGTTCATCAAAACCAGATCCGGCGCCAGTTCCAGGACGCGCAGCACGTCGGGGTCCTTGGTGCCTCCGACAGTCTCGATGCTGCTTACTTTGGCCGCGGGATGAATGCAGTAACGAGTGATGCCCACCAGATCCGACCCACGACCGAGGTCGAACACGAGTTCGGTCAGACTGGGGCAGAGAGAGACCAATCGCATGGATCAGGTCCCCGAGGGCACCACCACAAAGTGCTTTCCCGAGCGTTCGATGCGCGCCATGGAGGTCTCTGGATCGTGGTAGAACAGCCCCAGCCAGCCCTCATCCGCTGCGCGGCCAATCCACTCGCTTCGCACGCTGAAAGATCGCGCCACATCCAGGTCGTAGGCCATGATGTAGGGAGGTTGGATGTGATGGGTTGTGGGCACGACATCGGCCCAGAAAATTGCGCGATCACTGCCTTCCCCGATCAGAATCACACTGACTCCATCAGAATGGCCACCTAGTTCATGGGCTTCGATGCCGGGCAGAATCTCGGTCGTGCCTTGATAGCCGGTGAGCAACCCGGCCTGCTCAAGGGCTTCCAGATCCTCTGCCCTGTAGGAGGCTGCGCGAACGGGATCAGGATTCTGACAAGCGGCAATCTCGATGGCGGGCGCGTACACGGGGACCCCGGGAAAGCGCGGTACCAACTGACCATCCTGTTCAACCACCAGCGCCCCACAGTGGTCCCAATGGCAATGGGAGAGCACGATCTCGGTGACCTCCTCGGGAGCCACGCCTACCGTCTCGAGGGCCTGGACAATGCTTGGATTGTTGTTGATGTGATAGATCCCGCGCAATTTCTCATTCCAGCGCTCACCCACGCCCCCCTCAATCAGGACCTTGTGCTCGCCACGCTCGGCAAGAAAACAATTGAGGGCCAGGAGAATTGTGTTGTCCTCAGCAGGCGGCGTCATGGCGCGCCAGAAGGCTGCAGGAACGACACCCCACATGGCGCCACCGTCCAAACGCAGGAACCCATCGGAGAGCGCTGTGATCTTCCAACCATCCACCTGCGCCGTACAGCTGTGCCATGTACCAGTGCTCACATTCTCTTGGGTCATTTTCAAGTGGGCAGGTTGTTCAACACGCTGCGGCCGATGATGATCCGTTGCACTTCACTGGTGCCTTCGCCGATGGTGCAGAGCTTCGCATCGCGCCACATGCGCTCCACCGGGTACTCCCGTGAATATCCGAAGCCGCCGAGAATCTGAATTGCGTCGTAGGTCACTTTCATCGCCACTTCAGAGGCATGCAGCTTGGCCATGGAGGCCTCGGTGCCATAGCTCTTTCCCGCGTCCTTGAGACGGGCCGCGTCATATACCAGATGCTTGGAACACTGGATCTGAGTGGCCATGTCGGCCAATTTGAACTGCACAGCCTGCTGATCCGAGAGAGTGCCGCCAAAGGCCTCGCGCTCCGAAGCATAACGCGCACACTCGGCGAAGGCTCCCTCAGCGATTCCCAACGCAAGAGCTGCGATGGAGATGCGGCCTCCTTCCAGGGTCTGCATGAATGTCCTGAAGCCCTCGCCTTCGGGGCCGAGCAGATGATCCTTCGGGATGCGGGCGTCCTCGAAGACCAGGCTGGCCCAATCGGATCCACGCATGCCCAGCTTTCGCTCACCCTTCTCCAAGGAGAAGCCATCGATATTCCGGGGCACCACAAAGGCACTGATACCCTTGGGTCCCATGGATTTGTCAGTCACGGCGGTACAGACAAATACGCCCGAGTAATTGGCGTTGGTAATAAAACACTTGCGCCCGTTCAGGATGTAATCGTCCCCATCCAGGAGCGCGGTAGTCAAAGTTCCGCCCGAGTCCGAACCCGCCCCCGGTTCGGTCAACCCATAGGCACCCATGTATTCACCTGCAATTAGCCTGGGCACGTATTCGTTGCACAACTTCTCTCCACCCCAGCGATAGATCGGATAGGTGCCGAGGCTGACATGAGCGGCCAGGGTCAATCCGGTGGAGCCACAAACCTTGGACAATTCTTCCACCGCCAAGATGTATGAAAGCGTATCGCCCCCTGCACCACCCAACTCCTCAGGGAAGCAGATGCCGGTCAGGCCCAGCTCGACGATCTTGTCCCACGTATCCTTCGGGAATCGATGTTCTTCGTCGATGTCGTGGGCCTGAGGCGCGACTTCTGCCAGGGCAAACTCACGCACCATGTCACGGATCATGGTTTGGTCTTCGGTCAGATCAAGGCCGCGAGTGATAGGGGGTAGGGTGACGGTCATGGGTCTTTCGCTGATTCTGTGCAGTGCAGGGTCAAGTGGGTCGGCTTCGTGCTTGAACGGAGGTGATCAGTCCCGCTGAATGCGCCAACCTGCTGTGCGGCGATCTTCAGGGATACCCCCTTCAGGTCCCTCGCGATAAAAATCCATGGAACGCCCGGCGCCAACCCACTCGATCAGGTGGATCCTGGAGAATTTCCATTCACGGCCAATCTTGCGCGCAGGAAGGTCCTCGGAATGCAGCACCTTGTTGAAAGTCTTGACGCTGACACCCAAAAGGGCGGCGGCCTCATCCACGTTCAGAATATCTCGGTCGGGACTGGTACTCATGCTTGTGCCTCCTCGGCGGCCCAGCGCTTGCTGATTTCGGTTTGAATATACTCGGCGATTGAATCGGTATTGGTTCCCGGACCAAACAGCTTGGCAAAGCCGTCTTCTTCCAGGACTTGCATGTCGTCACCAGGGATGATGCCGCCACCCACCATCAACACGTGATCGAGCCCACGCTCCACGAGTTCTTTACGCACTCTGGGAAACAATTCCATGTGCGCGCCTGAAAGAATCGAGAGCCCGACCACGTCAACATCTTCCTGCATGGCGATCTCTGCGATCATAGCGGGAGTCTTGTGGAGACCTGTGTAGACCACTTCCATGCCATGGTCTCGCAGGACACTGGCAACGGTCTTGGCCCCTCGATCGTGGCCATCAAGGCCGGGCTTGGCGACTAACACGCGGATACGACGTTCACTCATGGCAGGTCACAGGATCTTGGGTTCAATGTAATCGCCGAATTCATCGCGCAAGACCTGAGAGATCTCGCCCAGGGTGCAGTCGGCGTGGGCAGCAGTAATGAATGCCTGTAGAAGATTTGCCTTGCTATTGCAGGCCGTGCGAATCTCGTCAAGAGCCGCCGTGGCGCGAGTCGCGTTGCGGTCAGCGCGCAAACTGGCCAAACCCTTGAAGGCTTCGGCCTCCACCTCTGGTCGAATTCGGTGCAATTCAATTTCGAGGGACTCCTCCCCCTCTGAGTAGCAGTTGACCCCCACGACCTTCTTGCTGCCGTTCTCCACGGCGCGCTGGTAGCTAAGCGCCGAATCGTGGATCTCCTTTTGAAAGTACCCGCTGTCTATGGATGGCACCACTCCCCCGCGCCTCTCGATCTCGTCGAAGTAGGCCTGGGCATCGCGCTCCATCTTGTCGGTCAAGGCCTCCACGTAGTAGGAGCCCCCGAGCGGGTCAGCAACATGAACTACCTCGGTCTCCTCGGCGATGATCTGTTGGGTGCGCAGAGCAATCTTGACCGCTTTCTCCGTGGGCAGGGAGAGGGTCTCGTCCATTGAGTTGGTGTGCAGGGACTGGGTGCCGCCGAGCACAGCGGCCATAGCCTCGTAGGCGGTGCGCACAATGTTGTTCTCGGGCTGCTGAGCCGTAAGAGAAACCCCCGCAGTCTGGGTGTGGAAACGCAACTTCCAAGAACGAGGATCCTTGGCTCCGAATTCCTCACGCATCTTGCGCGCCCAGATTCGACGGGCGGCGCGGAACTTGGCGATCTCTTCAAAGAAGTCCAAGTGACTGTCGAAGAAAAATGACAGGCGCGGCGCAAAGGAATCTACGTCCATGCCCCGCTCGATGCCACGGCGCACGTACTCCAGCCCATTGGCAAGAGTGAAGGCCAACTCCTGGGCAGCAGTCGAACCCGCCTCGCGAATGTGGTAACCAGAGATCGAAATCGTGTTCCACTTGGGCACATGCTCGGAGCAATACTCCATCACATCGGTGATCATGCGCAGAGCGGGCTCAGGAGGCACAAGCCAGGCATGCTGGGCCTGGTACTCCTTCAAAATGTCGTTCTGCACCGTGCCCTGCAACACCGCCGGATCAAGCCCGCGACGTTCTGCGCATGCGATGTAGAAGGCCAGCAGAATCGGCGCTGGCCCGTTGATCGTCATGGAAGTAGAGACCTCGTTCATGGGAATGCCATCGAACAATTGTTCCATGTCAGCAAGTGAGGAGATCGCCACCCCCACTTGCCCCACTTCTCCACGGCACATCTCGTCGTCCCCATCACGCCCCATCAGGGTCGGGAAGTCAAAAGCCACGGACAAACCGGTCTGACCATGATCAAGCAGGAACTTGAACCGCTCATTGGTCTCCCGCGCTGTACCAAAACCCGCGAACTGGCGCATGGTCCAAAGGCGGCCGCGGTACATGGAGGGATGCACTCCACGGGTAAAGGGAAACTGGCCGGGCCAGCCAAGATCCTTTGCGGGATCACCGGGGGCATCCTCGGGACCATAGACGACTTCAAGTGTAGAACCCGACAGACTGGTGAATTCGCTGTCGCGCAGCTTGCCGCCCTCCAGGGCTGCCTCCCAGGCTTGACGCCCTTCGGGAATTGAGATCGGTTTGGTTTCTGTCATGCCTCAAACTCGTTCGATTGGTTCTCTTGAGCTGACTTCAGAATGATCTGGGTCACCCTGCTGGCTGCCGCATAGGGAGTTATGCCCGAACCCAACATAGCCTCGACCTGTTCCCCGTAGCCGCCCGTCTTCCAAATGGCCTCATCAAGTCCCTCACCCACCACTTGCCGCACCTGTTGGATCCGTTTCTTGCGGCGATGATCAGGGAGCTTATCGCTCAAGTGTTCACGATGGCTCTTGATCGCAGCGAGCACATCATCCACGCCCTCGTGCTTGCCTGCACTGCACTGCACCACCGGGGATGCCCATCTGTCACGGCCTGCAGTGCGTAAGTGCACCGCCTCCTGCATGTCACTGGTCAAACGATCAGCTCCTGGAAGATCACACTTGTTGATAGCGATTACATCGGCCAACTCCAGCAGTCCGCTTTTCATTGCCTGCACACCATCACCAGCACCCGGACAAAGCACTACCAACACAGTATCTGCCGCAGCGACGACATCATATTCCGCCTGGCCCACACCCACGGTTTCCACCAGAACATCGTGCATGCCAAAGGCATCCATCACATCCATGGCGTCCACCGCCGCGCGAGCCATGCCCCCATGACTTCCGCGACTGGCCATGGAACGAATGAAAACACCTGAATCCGCCGTGCGATCTTCCATGCGGATACGATCCCCTAGAAGCGCTCCTCCGCTGAGGGGACTGGAGGGATCCACGGCCAAGATTCCAACAGTGCTCTCTTCCTCGCGGATCATGCGAGCCAGCTCGTTGACCAGCGTACTCTTGCCCGCACCCGGAGGACCCGTTATGCCCATGCGACGGGCCCGGCCCACCTGGAACCAAATCGCCTCAAGGGTTTCAGGAAACCGCGTATTTCCGTTCTCAGCCCACGAAATCATGCGCGCTAAAGCAGACCGTTCACCTGCGAGCAAGCGATCTGATAGGGAGGCTGAAGGTGCTTGGGTCACGGGAATGCTTTGGCCAATAAGAAGAGTCAAGCCAGAAGGCTGCGGGCAATAACCAATCGCTGTATGTCGGTGACACCCTCATAGAGCTCAGTAATACGCGCATCCCTGAAGAAACGCTCCACTTCGAAGTCGTCGGTGTAGCCCGCGCCTCCGTGGATCTGCAAACACTCGTCCGCTGCAAAGTTGCAGGCGGTGGAAGCGAGGAGCTTGGCCTGGCTGGCATGACGACCACAGGGTTGACCCTGGTCCCGCATCCAAGCGGCGTGGTGGGTCATGAGACGAGCGCTGTCGAGACGTGAACTCATATCCGCCAACTTCCACTGGATCGCTTGGAATTGACCGATGGGACGACCAAACTGCTCACGCTCCTTGGCGTACTTGACCGATGCCTCAAGGCACGCACGGCCGATACCGATGGCCTGGGAGGCGATGCCGATACGGCCGCCATCAAGCGCGTCCATGGCGATGTGAAAGCCTCGATTCAACGAGCCAAGCACCATGCTGTCCGGCACAAACACATTGTTGAGGATCAGTTCGGTGGTGGAGGAACCGCGCAAGCCGGTCTTCTTCTCCGACTTGCCGATCTCAAAGCCATCGCTGCCCTTCGGAACCAGGAAACATGTGATGCCTTTGGCTTTAGAAACCGTGGAGTCCGTCCGGGCGTAGACCAGGAACAGGCCTGCCTGCTTGCCCGTGGTAACCCACAGCTTGGTTCCGTTCAGGCGCCAGCCTTCCCCATCACGCTCTGCAACGGCCTTGAGGGCAGCAGCATCGGAACCGGAGGCGGCTTCGGACAGGGAGTAGGCACCCAATACCTCGCCCGTGGCCATGCGCGGCAACCAGGCACTCTTTTGCTCGTCCGTACCGTTCTTCAAGAGAGTCGCAGCGGCAAGGGAGTTGTGCACCGAGATGGTCACCCCAACCGAGGCGCAGGCTCTATTGACCTCTTCCAACACCAGGGACAACGCCACATTGGACATACCCGTACCGTCGTACTCTTCGGGGATCGTCAGGCCCCAGAGACCCAACTCAGCAACCTTGGCAAAGACCTCGTCGTCAATGAAGCCTTGATCATCATGCTTGCGCGCCCGGGGTGCGAGCTCTGCATCAGCAAAGTCCCTGGCCATGTCACGCACCATGGCTTGTTCTTCTGTAAGTGCAAAATCCATTGTTTCCGTGTTCCTATTCGGAGGGCTCAGTCCTGATAGTCATAAAAACCCTTGCCGGTCTTGCGACCCAGGTGCCCCGCGGCAACCATGCGACGCAACAACGGGCAGGGTCGGTACTTGTCATCACCGAGGCCCCTATGAAGCACCTCAAGAATGTCCAAACAAACATCCAAGCCAATCAAATCCGCAAGGGTCAATGGTCCCATGGGATGAGCCATGCCCAGCTTCATCACCGTGTCAATTCCATCGCGATCTGCAACGCCTTCCATCAAGCAGAAGACCGCTTCGTTGATCATGGGCATCAGCACACGGTTGGCCACGAACCCAGGATAGTCGTTGGCCTCTACCGGAACCTTGCCAAGACTCTCTGAGCAGGCCACGACGGCCTTGGTTGTCTCATCCGAAGTCTCGTGTCCACGAATCACCTCGATCAGCTTCATCACCGGCACCGGGTTCATGAAGTGCATGCCAATAACCCGGTCAGGCCGCGAGGTAAAGGCGGCCAGCTCGGTAATCGAGATACTGGAGGTATTGGTGGCCAGGATCGTGCTCGCAGGCAAGGTCTTGTCCAGTTCCTGCAGCACGGAACTCTTGACCCCAGTCTTTTCCACTACGGCCTCCACCACCAGTTCCTGGTCGGTGAGGTCCGCAATAGTGGTTGATGTGCTCACCCGCGCACAAATCGTGTCGGCCTCTTCAGCAGACAAGCGCTCTTTCTTGACCGAGCGGGCAAGACTCTTGGCAATCGCCGCCTGACCGCGCTCAAGCGCCGCCTCTGCCGCATCGACCATCAGGACTTCGCTGCCAGCGGCGGCAAAGACCTGGGCAATGCCATTACCCATGGTGCCCGCGCCGACTACACCGACCTTTCTGTAGTAGGGGTTACTCATTTTCCTTTTCTCAAATCCGCTCCACACCCAAAGAGACCGCGTTTCCCCCTCCGAGACAAAGGGAGGCCATGCCCGTGGTGACATCGCGTTGCTGCATGGCATGCAACAAGGTCACCAGAATGCGGGCACCGGAAGCGCCTATGGGGTGCCCCAGTGCAACCGCACCACCGTTGACATTGATCTTGGAGGGGTCCAATTCAAGGGTCCTCTGCAACGCGATGGCCGCCACGCTGAAGGCCTCATTGATCTCGTGCAGGTCAAAATCACCAGGTGCCATGCCGTGCTTTTGAGCGCAGCCCTGAATCGACTTCTCGGGGGCCATCATGACCCACTCGGGAGCACAGCCACCGGTTGCATAGTGCTTGATGCGCGCCAGAGGAGCAACCCCCAACTCCTTGGCTCGCTCGGCACTCATGACCACCAAGGCCGCAGCACCATCATTGATGGAAGAAGCATTGCCCGCGGTGACAGACCCGGTCTTGTCAAAGGCCGGGCGCAGCTTGGCCAGGCCTTCAACCGAAACATCAGCCCGCGGACCCTCGTCCTTGCTGAAGACAAGATCATCGCTCTTCCTCTTGGGAATGGTCACGGAAACCCTTTCAGCATCAAAGCGGCCATTGGCCTCCGCGTCCACAGCCTTGCGATGGCTCTCTACCGCAAAGGCATCCTGATCTTCCCGCGAGACCTGGTGCTCTTTGCCCACCAACTCTCCGGTCATACCCATGTGGAAATCGTTGTACACATCCCAGAGACCATCCTGAATCATGGAGTCCAGGAGCTTGCCATGCCCCAAGCGAACACCCCGGCGAGCTTGAGGCAAGATGTAGGGCGCATTGGTCATGCTCTCCATGCCCCCCGCCAAGACGCAATCCGCATCACCAGCACGAATGGCCTGGGCAGCCAACATGACTGCCTTCAAGCCAGAGCCGCAGACCTTGTTGATGGTCAGGGACCCGACTGTGTTGGGAACTCCAGCAGCAAGAGCTACCTGACGGGCAGGGTTCTGGCCGAGACCAGCTGTGAGCACGTTGCCAAATATGCACTCCTCGATACTGCCAGCATCAATGCCAGCGCGGCGGATCGCTTCGGAGGCGGCAATCGCTCCCAACTTTGGAGCGCTCAAGGGCGAAAGAGTGCCCTGGAATCGCCCGATGGGAGTGCGACATGCACTGACAATAACTACATCTTTCACTGTGAAATCTCCGCGTCCGAAGGGGCTCGCTCAAGGGCCGGAGAGGAAGGTCCCCGAGACCTGTCAACGCACCCCCTGAGGGGCTGAAATAGGGCAGCATTCTAGGCTCCTGACACCCCAGGTCAGGCTCAAAAGTGGGTAGAAAGGGGGATCAGACTGCCTCCATCTTCCTACTCCCGTGGGACTTGGGGACCCTGCGCAGGTGACCCCTTGATGGGGATCAGAGCAGACCGTTGATTCCGGGCCCCCGGAAGGGTCTGCTGGCAGAGGAGAAATGTTCCTTGCCCACCCCCGACCCTGAAGAACTGCTGCTCGTCGAAGGCCTGAAGGCCAGGGACGATGCGTCTGTAGAGAACTTTCTTGAGCGCTACCGGTCCCTGATCTTTCATTGCATAGGTCAATTCGCCCGGGACTCGTCCCAGCAGGATGATCTCTACCAAGACCTTGTAATCCATGTTCTGGAGCGCTTGGACCGCGATGCATTTGACCCTCAACGGGGCTCCCTGGGCACCTGGCTCTATCGGGTGGCCTGGTGTCGCTGTGTGGATTTGCGCCGTCGTGAATCCGCAAGACGCCGGCCGCAATTGACCATGGCCGGAGATGACATGCCCGAGAAGGTTGACCAGAGCCCCAGCCCGCCGGAACTCGCCGGGAGCAAGGAACTGTCCGGGGTGGTGCGCCACGCCATGGATGATCTCCTGCCCGAGGAACGCACCCTGCTCAACCTGCGATTCGTAGATGGCATGGCCTTGGGAGAGATCGGGCGTGCCTGCGGGATCTCCCTTGAACAGACCAAGTATCGCCTCAGACGAGCCACAGTGGCCCTCAGGCGCCGCCTGCTGCTCGTTCACATGACGGGGAAGGCCTCTCTATGACCGATTCTGGATCTTTTTCGTCTTTTGAGCCCCTTGGAAAGGGCTATTCATCGGATGATGAGGGGTGGTCCCACCTCTCTTCCGGACCCGAATCCCCCTTGTCCGCCCCCCGCGCCACTCCTGAAACAGACCGGATTCCCGGTCCACTTGCCGAGGCATCCCTCCGCGAGCGTCTATGCCGTTGGGATGAACTCCCGCCGAAGGAACTGGCCCAATTGGAGCGCGACCCTGCCACCGCCGCCGCCTTGGCACGCCTGCGGGAGTTGGAAACCCAGTTGGAGGACAACACCCCCGCGGATCCACCCTGCCCGGATCCAGAGGAGCTCTACTCCTACGGCCGCGGCCCCGGTGCAACGCCCCTGGACCCTAACCGCCGCTATCAGATTCGAGAGCACATCCAGCACTGCGCACCCTGCGCGGGTTGCGTCAAGACCTTGCGCCACGCACCGCCGCCGCCGCTGGTCTTCGAGCCCTTGGAGGTCGCCACCGGTGATGGAATACGCCGGGTCCTCGATCCACTGCGTGAAAGACGGTGGCGACAAAAGTCCACCAGCATGCTGCGTTGGGCTCCCCTTGCCGCAGCTGCCGCCTTGCTACTGCTGATCGGCGGCAACCTGGGCTCCGATGCCACGACGGGCGACTGGCCTAGCCATCCGGTCATGCGCGGCGAGGAGTCGGGCACTTTGCTGTTCCCTCGCGGCCCAGTACTAGGTGGCGCATTGGGGGCTTGGGCCTCGGACCCGACCTTTGAGCTGACATCCCTGGGGCCGGACGAGTCCTATCACATCGAACTCTTCCGCACGGATGGTTCTGCGTTCGATGAAGGCCTCTTGGTCTGGCAAGGGGAAAGCTCCAACTCAACGATTCAACTTCGTCAACCCCTGACCCCTGCACACTACACCTGGCATGCAAGCCTATTGCGCAATGGATTGACTCAGCGGCTTGGTTCCATGGACTTTGAGGTGCGCCAGGATCAAGGGCTGATACGAGAACTCATGTTGCGCCGCGGAGTCGCTGCCCTTGCATTCCTGCACAAGGAAGGCTACCTGACCGATGCACGCCAGGCCGCCCGAGACGAGCCTGACAGTCCCGAGCGGAACGCCTATCTGCACACGCTCCCGCGGCAATGATCCCTGGACGCGCAGGCGATTGGGTACAGGGAAGCCACTGCCTGGCAGTATTGCTGACCCTGGGCCTTTGGATTGCTCCTGGGCTGAGTTCTCAAGAGGACCCTGGACACGAACTCCGCCAGCTTCTGGCTGAGTTCAACCAATCTCTGCAAGACCTACGCGCCGGCAATGATGCGATACGTGAACAGGTGCGCACAGGGGCCGCACACCTTTGTGAGAAGTACGGTCGCTGCGATGTGCCTGATCTGGCACGGTTCTACCTGGACCTGCCCCGGGAAGCACGTTTGCTGGGAGCACGCAATGAGGAGCGCGTAGTCGCTGTGCGAGCAATTCTCAGACAAGCGGGCCAGGAAGGAGTTGGCGACTGGCCGAGTCTTCGCGAAGATCTCATAGACCAATTGGATGACCTGGCGAAAGAAGTGGGCGGCCTGAGGGACTTCACCCCTGCGGCCCAAGCCGATGCGCTCAGAGGAACCTTGCTCTTGGGGTGGGCCGAAGCCGAACCGGATACGGTCCGCCGCAAGAGCCTGCTGAAACAGACCCGTACAGCAGCATTTCAGGCCCTTGCTCGCTTTGAAGCCGCCGGACAGCGGACCCCCACCCTGGAGCCTCGCTGGATCCTGGGCCGAGTACACCGCGCCCTGGGGGAGGAACAACAAGCAGCGGAAGCCTTTGACCGTTGCGCACGCACAGCAAAGGTGGTTGGACAGGACCTTTGGCGTGAAAAGGCCCTTCTGGGTCTGATCGCCATGGCTCGTGATCGCGGCGAATTGCGTCGGGTGCAGGAGTTGATCGCCCAGCTCGCCGAATTCCGTACCAACGCCGAGTCCTGGCCCCTGACCCGAGAACATGCAGCTCTGCTGTTATCCCAAGATCAGGCCAAGAAGTCCGTCCAGGTCCTGCGACACCACGAGCCCTCTGCCGCCAGCCACCGCATTGAATGGCAAGCGCACCTGGCCCTGGCCTACGCCCGAGCAGGAGAACATGAGGCAGCGACCGAAGCGCTGGAGGTACTGGAGCGAACGGCCCCCGCCAACGCCCCGGTCTGCGCACTGACCCGCGCAACCCTGCGTTTTGAAAAAGAGGACTACGCAGGCGTACTGACTGCGCTCAAGGACTTTGCCCCCGCTACCACCCAGGCCAGAGTTCAAGGTCTGGCCCTCAAGGGTGCGGCCCTCTTGAATGGAGGAAAGCCCGACCTCGCTGCATCCAACTTGGAAGAAGCACGCCAGTTGGCTCTGGAATGGTCACAAACGCACCTCGTGAGCGGCGGCAGTGTGATTGGCGAATGGCTTGGGGTGCAAGCCCTTGTCTGGCTGGCGGAGGCTCAACTGTCCTTGGGTGCACCGCTAGATGCGCTGGCGGTGATGGAATCCCAAGGCTCAGGCGGCTTACGGAACACAGATACAAAGGTCGATCTCTCCGCCTGGGCAGCACACTTTGAACAGGGTCTGGTGTCGATCACAATTGGCGCAGACAGCGGCATCGCGCTGGCCATGGACAACGCCGGCAACGTGGAGGGTCAGTCGATTCCCCTGGGTCGGGCCACCATCTGGAGTGCAATCAGCCACTTGGAACAAGCCGCGCGCAATGGGGAAGATGCGCGGGCACGGGACCTGGGGAAAGAACTGTCCCATGCCCTGTTACCCAAGGGCCTGATCAAGAACCTGCGAGCAGAACCAAACCCTGGACGCCTGCTACTGATTCTGCACGGACCCCTCGAGGCTCTGCCGGTGCAATTGTTGGTCATCGAGGAGGATTGGTTGGATCAGCGGGCCACCCCCCTCGTACTGCCGGCTCTCCCAGCAACCAAACCGGGCAAAAGGCCACCCATGAACCAGGCCCAGTGGTTGTTGGCAGGTGCTCCCCTGTTCAACCAACAACTGCATCCGCCGCTCCCAGAAGCCGAGTTGGAATTGCGACGAATCGGCAAGTCTCTAGGTGGTCGTCAGACTTTCTTGACGGGCTCGGCTTTCACGCAACGTGCATTGATCGATGCCCTGGACGATGGAAGGCCCCTGCATCTGGCCACGCACCTGATCAAGACCGACGCCTGTGCACATGGTGTCTTGAGTCCTGTGGGCATTCTTACCAGTGACGGTGTCATTTGCGCAGGACAGGTTTATGGGCATACACCAAACTTGCCCCTGGCGGTGTTGAATGCCTGTGGAACAGCACGAGGCGCACCGGTGGATGGGGAAGGAATGATGGGCTTGAGCCGCGCGTTCCTGACGGGAGGCACCCGCAATGTCCTGGCGACTCTTTGGCCGATTGAGGATCAAGCGGCGCGCCGGATACTCGAGAGTTTCCATAAGGACCTGCAAGGGGGCTTCCGGCCCTCGGAGGCCTTGGCTCGGGCACAACGGGAATTGCGTGGGGATGGAGTCGGCATTGGTGACTGGGCCGCATTCAGGCTCAGTGGTCGGGACTAGCGCAGACCACCCACATTCGTTCCTGCTTCTCCGCAACCCCCGCGGACTGCCCCTGGAACCACGCCTGAGTCCGCGGATGACTCCCCTATCACCTCCCTAGAGCAGTTGATTGGGCTTTCAGCATTCCGGATGGCAAGGAGCGAGGCGCTGACCCCCTCCGGGACCCCCAGGACGCCTCGTCTCATTTTGATTCAAGCGATTTCGCCCACAGGTCGATAGGGGTGGCGCCGCCCAGAGCGGAATTCAATGCTGCCTAACCTCCTCCTGACCCTGGCCACGGGCCTCCAAGCCCCCGCCCCAATCGAGATCCCCGCCAGCTTGACGGGACACGATGTGGTTGCGGTGGTGCAAACCAGCGCCACTCATTTCTGCGCAGAGAACCCCTCCACAGAATCCGTCGTGATTCGGATCGGTCTGCTGGATGTTGGAACCGTGGGTGGCCTGACCCTGGGCCCCGGCGCGCGCGTGGTATATCCCTTCCCTCGTGGCGGAGCCGACCAGATGTGGTTTGAGGCCTTCACCCGCAACGCCGAAGGGGTGACCCGCAGCCGCAAGCTGCACTTGGCGGGGGACGGGCAGGCAAGTGATAACACCCTGTTCATCGAACGCGCCAACAGTTGCCTTATCGCCTGGCGTAACGGCCAACCGCTTGAGCTCGTCGACCCCTTCGCCAGCCTGACCCCCCACATCCCCGGCCACCCGCCGGTGGATGCACCCGCTGACCTGCCTCCAGTGATCAGCGACAAGACTTTGCCTCCTGCCTGAGCGACGCTCTCAAGGACGTCAAGGGACAGATAGTTGTAAGCGGGGAGGAGCGGTAGCTCCTCCCCGCTATTTCTTTGTCTGGTCCAGCGGACTGCTAGACTGGGAGCGCCCCTGCGACCCCGTCGGGCGCCACCATGGAACAGCTCTCCCAATGGCCCTTGCTGCAGCTGCTGCCCCTCTGCTGGGCGGTCGGACGACTTCTGCTGGCTCTCTTGCCAGCCGGAGAACCGGGTGGTGGTCGGATCGGAGAAGCCTGGTTGGTACACGCCACGTCTTTCGGACTGGGCTGGCTGGCCTTGGAGAGCGAAGGACGCTTCCTGAGTTGGATTGATGTGGAACTGTCACCGTGGGCGCAATGGGCTCCCTGGGGATTGTTGCTGTTGCTCTGGTGGGCTTCTCTGCCGGGCAGGATGATTCCGCGCCATGCACCTGAGCGTGACCCAACGGGACTTGCAGAAAAGTGGGTATCTCGTCTTGGACTGGTACTCTGCCTGCTCGCGATCTTGTTGCGCGCAAGGGTTGACCAAAGAACCGGTATTCCCGGTGAAGCCGCCCATGTGCTGTTGGAATCTGCCGCCCTGATAAGCGTTGTGGGGACCCTCTCGGTGTTACGCACGAGTGGTTGGGTGCGGGCTCTGGTGTTGCTGGTTGGGGGCTTTGAGATCTTGGTACATGAACATGCCCTCGACCTGAATCAAGCGGCGGCCCTTTGCGGAACAGCGATAGGGTTGATGGGAGCCCTGGCCTGGGCGCGGCGAGGGGATCGCCGCAGCCGTGTACTGTGTGCTCTGGTTGCCTTGCTGCTGTGCGCCCAGGGCATTGTCGGGTGTTGCGCGGCCCTGGCCTTGGCTGGTTCCCTTTGTGCTGGAACGGCACCGGTGCGTATCAAACAGACTCTGGTCGAGGTTTCGCCAGCACTCGGGGCGGCGGCCTGGATCCTCCTGCGTGATGTGAGTCCGCCGGGAACCACGCAAATCATGCCGATCCCCTATCTGGTGCTTGCCCTGTTGGGCCTGGCCGCAGTTCGAGCTACGCGACAAAAGGACAGGACCTGGGGGCGCATGGGAGGTCACGAAGCCTCGTTGCTCTGGACTCAACCTGTGATCCTGCTGACCTGCGCGGCGCTTCTACCCCTCGCGCCTCCCCTGGGACTGCTCTTGCTGGTGCCCGGACTGCTGGGTTTGACGGCCGGCCTGTTCGCACCCTTGGAGCGAAGTGCGCTGGTTCCTCCCTGCCCTTCGGTCAATGGAGTGCGAGTCAGATGACGAGCAAACCCATGCCAGAGGCAGCCCTGGCCAGGCACCTGGCCCAAACACCCAGACCCTCAACCTGGAGGGAATTCCTGGAGCCCTTCCTCGCTGGACTCGATTCCCCCACCGGCGACCGGATCATGATGCTGATGGAAGAGAGTCGTGGAGCTTGGGCGGTCCTGCTCGCCCAGCAACCGGGAACGGCCCTGTTCGTGGGCAATGCAGTCAGCGGTACAGTTCCAGCACTGGCGATCCTTGGCTGGCAGGTAACCGTGGCGGACCCGAGTCCAGAACGCTGCGCATTCGCGGAGAGGCGTGACAATGAATACGCGCCCGGGAAAGTCTCTTGGGTGCACGCCGCCCATGACCAGCTGCCCTTTGCCCCCAAGAGTTTTGATCTTGTAGTGCGTGAGGACGCGGCAGATGGACTCGACCTGGCTCGGGCCCCAAGCCTGGAGAAGCTCAAGAGCCTGAGCCGTGGCGCACAGGTTCATCTGGCGGACAATCGCTGGGCCTACAAACGGGCCACGGGAGAACGGGGCCGCTTTCGCCGGCACTCGCCCCTCTCCTTCCTGCGGCAGGCGCTCTTCCCCGCTCCGGGCCTGCATACTTTGGCGGGGCATCGCCGCCACCTTGACCCTGAACTGCAAACCCGCACCTTTGCCCTCTATCCCGATGGACGGGAATTCAGTCATGTGGTCAACCTGGATGGCAGATTTCCACGACTGACCGTTGGCCCCCGAGAAAGAGCAAATCTACCCAAGGTGCTCGCCAGGAAAATCGGCCTGTTCCCCCTGCTGACCCCTAGTTTCGCCCTGATCAACGAAGCCGGGGGCGCGACTTTCAGCGCACGGTTGTTGGCCTTCCTGGCGGAGAAAATCGGCGAAGAGGCTGGCCAGCTCGACCAATTGATTGCGACCCGTTCCAACTGCGCCATGTTGATGACCGCGCCCAAGGGAGTGCACATGGAAGAGGAACATGCTCCCATTTCAGGGAGCTGGGTGATCCACATTCCCCTTTCCCCGGGCAAACATCGGGTCCTCTCGCAGCATGTACAGTTCATGCGCAGGGCGGCGAAAGAATTCCCCCAGCTGAAGGCGCCCGATGTGCTCTTTGAAGGCACTTTCGAGGGGGTCTATCTGTGCGTCGCCAGGCGTATAGGTGGCTGGACCGCAACCCATGCCACTGATGATGCGGGGCAGATGGCAGCCCTTGCAATCGATCTAGGCCGCCTGTTGAGCGAACTTGTGGTGCGCCCCGCACAAGCATTCAGCACAGAGGACTTCGAGCGTCTTCTGGGTCAGCGATTCGAGCGGGTCGCTCAGAAATGCAAGCGGCGCAGGACCGCGGCGCGGGTACATGCGGCCACCGACTCCCTGCGCGAAGCCCTGGTGGGAGCGCAGCTGCCCCTGATGTTCCACCATGCGGACCTGCGAGCGAAGCACCTGATCATCGATGATCAGGGCAAGGTACGCGCTACCTTGGACTTTGGATCCGCCGAGCCCGAGTTCCTGCCCCTCGTTGATCTGCTGCACCACCTTGGACATCAACGCAAACAGAAGCAGCAATGCAGCGCGCAGCAGGCCTGGAAGGAACTACACAATCCGGCAACCCGCTCAGGACACGAGCAGCAGGCTCTTGAGGAACAAGCCCAGACCCTCAACATTGAAACTCACATCGTGGAGGCCATGCTCGCTGCCTATCCGCTCTTCGTGGCAGGCATGGCAGAAGCCAACTGGGACTGGAGCAGGCCCGAGTGGATTCACCGTGAATTCGGATGGTAGGAGACCCATCCCGGGGGTGGTTGGACGGTGGCACTGCCCCAGGGCGATGGTGCGCAGGAAACCCTGGAAAACGACGAAGATTCGGGCCTCAGGAGGCCCATCCCGATGAGATTCTTGGCTTCCTGGCCGATGATCACGTGGGAACCTCTCGATCCCTCTCACGCTCCCAGACCCTTTTTCCCTGGCAATGACCCTGACCCTCATCATCGCCGCCTTGATTGGCGGCTGCTTGCTCTTCAGAGGCCATGCCTGGTTGAGTCTGGTCAGCACCCCGGCAGTGGTGATTGGGGGCTGGACCGCGACCCAAGGGGACTTCGCAGCGCCCCAGATAGTCAGCACCGGCGTGCTCGTTCTTGTTGGACTCATTACCAGTGTGCCGAGTCTTCGGCGATGGATCCTGACCGGCCCAGCCATGACCCTTGTTGCTCCCCTCCTGCCTCGAATGAGCCAGACCGAAAGAGTTGCCTTGGAAGCGGGCAGTGTTTGGTGGGACGGAGAACTCTTCAGCGGAAATCCAGATTGGGCCAAGCTCGCGGCGTTTGAAATACAGCCACTCTCCCCTGAAGAAGAATCGTTCCTGGAGCAAGAGGTCGAAACCCTCTGCCACATGACCGACAGCTCGCAGGTGGATGACCTGGGAGACTTGCCCCCGGAGACCTGGGCTTACTTGAAAGCCAATGGCTTCATGGGCCTGATCATCCCCAAGAAATATGGTGGCCTTGGTTTTAGCGCGCGAGCAATCAGCGAGATCATCACCCGCTGTTCCAGTCACAATGTGACCCTCGCGATCACTGTCATGCTGCCCGCGTCCTTGGGCCCGGCAGAATTGCTCTTGCACTATGGCACGCAAGAGCAAAAGGAACACTGGCTGCCGCGCCTGGCCCGAGGCGACGAGATCCCGGCCTTTGCCCTGACCGAACCCCTGGCCGGTTCAGATGCAGCCTCCCTCACCAGTCGCGGAGTGATCTGCCACGAAGAATGGAAGGGCAAGAGAGCCCTGGGCGTGCGCCTGACATGGAACAAGAGATACATCACCCTTGCACCGGTGGCGACGCTCTTGGGCATCGCCTTCCAGCTTGAGGATCCGGATGGGCTGATCGGAGAAGAAGTCCAACGCGGAATCACCCTTGCCCTGGTCCCCACGGATCTGCCCGGCGTGGAAATCGGCGACCGCCACGATCCCCTGGGGGTCAAGTTCATCAACGGACCAACCACCGGCGAAGAGGTGTTCGTGCCCCTGAGCATGATCATTGGGGAGACAGAGCAGGTGGGCAATGGCTGGCGAATGCTGATGGACTGCCTCTCTGCTGGGCGCTCCATCTCCTTGCCCGGACTGGCAACGGGCGCAACCCAGACCACCCTGCGCACGGTGACTTCCTACGGACTTCTACGCGAACAGTTCGGCATGCCCATCGTGCGCTTCGAAGGGGTGGAAGAAAAAGTCTCCAAGCTTGCTGGCCATGCCTGGTGGATGGACGCCGCCCGCCAACTGACTGCCGGGGCCGTGGCCAGCGGGGAAAAACCCGCGGTGCTCTCGGCGATCATGAAGGCCTACACGACCGAATACATGCGGGTCACGGTCAACCAAGGCATGGATGTGCTGGCGGGCGCTGCAATTTGCCGCGGACCGCGCAATGTGCTTGCGGGCTTCTACCAGTCGATTCCCATTGGTATCACGGTGGAAGGAGCGAACATCCTTACGCGCACCATGATCATCTTTGGCCAAGGAGCCCTGCGCTGCCATCCCTATGCCTTTGACGAAGTGGATGCGGTGGAGAAAAACGATGCAGCCCTCTTTGACCGTGCCTTCAGCGGACATGTGGGCCATGTGGTGTCCACGGGATTCCGCGCCACGCTCTTGGGTTGGAGCGCTGGACTCCTCGCGAGCAATTCTCTGCCTGGCCGAACGGGGCGCGCCGCTCGCCAGGCCACTCGCCTGTCGGCAGCCTTTGCCCTGGTGTCCGAAGCGGCCATGATCACCCTGGGCGCAAACCTCAAGCGCAAAGAACGCGTGACCGCTCGCCTCGCGGATGCCCTCGCGCACCTCTACTTCGCCAGCGCCGCGATCCACCGGGACGCCACACGAGGGCAACGCAGCGCAGAAGCGCCCTTCTTCGAGTGGGCCATGCGCACACACCTGGGCGCGGTGGAAGATGCGATCTTGGGCGTGCTGGAGAACCTGGATTCGCGTTGGTTGGCGCGCAGCCTGCGCCTTCTGATGTTTCCTCTGGGTCGACAGACGAGCCCGCCCTCAGATGCCCTGGAGCAACAACTCGCACTTCTGGCCATCTCTGACGAGTCCGTACGCAACGATTTGACCCACAGTGTGCACCTGCCAAAGCCCGGACAGGGAGGGCTTGGTGCCCTCGACCAGGGACGCGAGGTTGTGCTGAAGGTGCGGCCCCTGCGCAAGCGACTGAACAAAGCCGTTCACTCGGGCGAACTGGCCAAGGGTAGCGAAGCGCAGGTCACCGAAGCCGCCCTTGAGAAGGGCCTGATCACCCAAGAGGAGGCACAACTGATCGAAGAAGCGCGTCTCCTGCAAGAGGATCTGATCCAAGTGGACACCTTCGGACCCGAAGCCTATCGCGGCCGCTGTGGCGCCTGAGCGGGGAAGAGCAAAGGGACTGGATCAATCTGAGACATAGGGAACTACCCCAAGGGGCATACACGCCCCAAAGCGTGTCCCAGGTTGATGTTCGAGTCCATGATCGCTCCGAGCGCGCCCCTCGCTGAGTCGATGAGGAAGCAAGATGCTTCTCTCCTCCTCACGCCGAAGCGCTCGCCTTCACCGGGTGCGCTCCAATCAGGGTATGACCCTGATCGAAGTCATGGTCAGCGTATTGGTTCTGACCCTGTGCACATGGATGCTCAGCACTACGCTCATGGCATCTGCCCACCATGCGGACAGCAAACGGGAGCGGGCGCTGGCAGTGAACAGCGCGACGAATCTGTTGGAGCACCTGCACGCCTTGCCCTTTGATCAGGTCTTCGCGCTCTACAACGAAAGCCCCGAAGACGACCCCCTTGGTCCTGGTACGGCCCCAGGCCCGCACTTCCAAGTAGAAGGCCTTGAGCCCCTTTTGAAAGACGCAGATGGTTTCGTCGGCCGCCTGATCCTGTCGAGCCCTGGCCCCAGCCTGCACGAAAACACAAACAACAAACGGCTGGGGCTCCCGCGAGATCTGAACGGAGACCTGAATATCGATGAAGAAGACCACGGAGGCGATTATCTGATCCTGCCAATGGTGATCGAAGTCGAGTGGCAGGGCTCCGCCGGCCGCAGGCTCTTCAACCTGGAAACGATTCTCTCTGGCATCGGGAGACACGAGCAGTGATCCGTTCACGAGCTGGATTCACCCTGATCGAGCTGATGGTCGCCATGACGATCTTCGGTTTGGTGTCTGCCAACATGATGATGATTTCCAAGAGTGGAGCCAACGCGATCAAGAACGAAGCCTTTCGTTCGACCCTGGAAGACGAAACCAACTTGACCTCCAATCGCATTCGCAGGGCATTGCTCTCCGCTTCCGCTGATTCCCTGGACCCGGTCATCCCCGCGCCCTTGGGAAGCGATCACATGCAGTTCCAGATGACCCTGGGAGCCGATGAGCAGGGCGAGACCCTCTTGGGAGAACCGGAGAAGATCCACTGGGCCGCCGACCCGGATGGCCGCGGCCGTGTGCTCTGGACCACCTCTCCCTCCCTACCAGATGAACGCACCCTGGTCTGGTCCAGCGCGATACCGAACCTCGCAAACGGGGAGTTGGCCAACGGGCTCGATGACAACGCGAACCTCTTGACCGATGAAACCGGCCTGGCCTTCGCCGTACATGAACAAGAGGAACTCAAGCGAGAGGTGGAAGTTTATCTAACGGTTCTACGCCTCGATCCCAATGGCAAACCGACACCAAGCCAGCGCCGCATCCTTGTCACTTGTAGAAACTGAACATGCAACACACTTCATTCAGGGCCCTCCAACGGGCTCCCAAGGCGCGCCGCGGTGGTGCACTGATTGCCTCTCTGATCGTTGCCACTCTTCTGGCCGGCCTCGGCGCGGGACTGGTGCAAGTACAGACTGCCATTACGCGCCGACAAATGTCCGCCATTGACCAGACCCGAGCCATGTACATGGCCGAAGCGGGACTGGCAGAAGCCTTCCTTGCTCTGGCCCAGGGCAAGAGTGGCGCTATCGCGGACGCCGCCCAACCAGCAGAACTGGGGGGCGGCCTGTTTTGGGTGGAAGCCACGGAAGGAGCTGATGGTCAAGTCCTGCTGCGCTGCACAGGTATGGTCGAACGGGCCCACGCGACCCTTGAGTCAGTTGTCGAACGCTCGGTCAGCCCCTTCGGACGCCTGGGATTCTTCGGTCTGGAAGAAGTGGTCCTTCGCAAGGGTGCGCGCATACTGGCAGACAGAAATCAACCGGCCCTTGTACGCTCAAACGGAGATGTCTCCTTGGCGCCGTCAATGGGAGGCAGCCTGATCGAAGGCCGCATCATTGCAGGCACGAATGGTCTGATCGCCATGGGACCAGGCAGCAGCGTGAGCACAGGTATGGAGCAGGCCAGGCGTGCGGCGGTCCTGCCCGAGATTCTCGTCCCCAGCCTCCCCCTGGGAGACCTGCAGCAAGCTCTACAGCCCGAGCGCGCGAACATAGGACCAGGAGGGTTGGATGCAGAGGAACTGGAAGTTGACGGAGGACAAGAGGTTCGCTTGATCGGGCCCTTGGTACTGGCCCTCGACGCTCTGGAGGTGAATGACGGCGGAAGCATCTTGATCGACGCCAGCGCAGGGCCAGTGATTCTTCACGTACGCGATGAACTCACAATGGAGGAGGGCTCGATATGGCAGCACGAAGCGGGAACGATCAGCGATGTCTCGCTTTTCTTCCATGGGACGGACGCTGTGGATTGGAAGGTCAAAGGGGTCTTCAGGGGAGCCATCGTGGCCCTGGAACAGGACTGGACCCTGACGGGTGAACTGGACTTTCAGGGCTCCATCGCCGTCAAGAGTCTGGAACTCTTGGCTGATGTCCAGGTACGTGGCTCCGAAGAAGCGACCAAACTGATTGCCGGTGTTCCGTCAGTCCCAACCCTGGTGGCCTGGCAATTCAGCGATGCTCCAGACGCAGAAATTCTGGACTGCCTGACAGATCCAAAGCACTGGCTGAAGCAACACAAGATCGAGCCAGTGAAAGGCTCCAGCGCAGCAGCAGAGAGCGAGGTCTCTTTGCAATATGTCACAGAGGATGGAGCGATAGGTGTCTACCAAGGGCTCCCTTCCGAGTTCGATTTCAGCAAGGCAAGCTCAGTGGTGCAGCAGGTCTGGATGGACGGCTTGATCGGCGAAGGACAACTCGGCCCGCCGCCCGCACCCCTGCCCTCTTACGCAAGTCCGGTGGACAAGAGTTCATCAGGCAAGAACCGAAGAAAGAACAAAGGTCACGGCTCCCACAAGAAAGGCGGTGATGGGCACAAGGGCCAGAATGGTCACGGCGCCAACCCCAAGAACAAGCACAAGCAGGCAGGATCAAAGAAACAACACGGTCAGAATGCCAATCACAAGGACTCGAAGAAAAAGCACGGCCACAAGGACCACAAGGTGAACAAGCACAGCAACGACGACTAACACCCCATGATCTCGTCCCTCCTGCTCCTGCCCCTGTGTGTGACACCAGCCCTCCCCCAGGAGGCGCCGGTGGTCCATTGGTTGCAGAATCGTGGCGCGACCCACCCCACCGCGAAAGAGGTGGTGACTGAGTTGGGGCAACGGGGAGCTAAGGGTCTCCTGGACTTGGAGCGAGCACTGGGAGCGCGCATCACCCATCCAGCTTGGGAGCGAACCCTGAACGGATTGCCTCAGCAAGCAGTCCTGCGCATGCAGACAACCCCCAGCGCCGAGCTACGCATCTTTGGCATGCTCGCCGCCCATCGTCATGGGGACGCGGGATGCTTGAGCGCTCTCGTACAGCTGTCAAAGCTGCCCGATACCACTGCGCTACCACAACGCCAACAAACTGGCGCGCGCCTCGCCGATGCCCTTGCCGCGATCTTCCGGCGTGATCATCAAGCTCTGCCCAAACTGAATTGGAATTCGATTCCACGGGAACATCTGCCTCCTCTTGCGGATCGTTTGGGTGGCCTTGCTGACCCACGCGCATTCGGAGCCCTGATACGATTGATGGACGGAGAGATCGGCCTGGAACAGGCCGCGCTCTCTGCAATCGCACACCTCGCACGAACGGTTTCACTTCAGCCTGCGGATACGGAACTACGCAGGGTTCGCTACCGCCTGGAACACCCAGCATTCAGCCTGCGCATGCTCGCTTGCCAGGCTCTCGGATTGCTGCATGATGAAGAAGGTGCACACTTGCTCCAGGAACGCCTGTCGGATCCCTCATCGTCCGTACGCAGCGCCGCCCACACCGCCCTGAAACGGATCACAGGCCTGCGCCTGCACGCGGGACCAAAGGCCTGGCTCTCATGGATCCGCGAACAGGACAACTGGTGGAATGAGCGCAGTGACAAGGTACTGAGCGCCTTGCCCCTCGCCCACGGAGCTGAGCGCACAGCACTCCTGCGCGAACTTGCAGGCGCCCGCCTTCATCGGCGCGCCCTGACCAGGGAACTGTTGTCCTTACTCGATCAGAGCCAGGGAGAAAGCCTGCGTCTTGTGCTGTCAGCCATCGTGGCCCTCGACAGCCCTCAGGCCCTGCCCGCAATCACCCTTCTCCTGAGCCATCCCGAGCGGGAAGTACGAACCGCCGCAAATCAGGCCCTTTACGCCCTGAGAGGCTCAAGAACCTCGACACCGGGTTCCAAGGACGCCCTCTGAACCTCAGCCAAGCCCCACGATCAACGCAGTCAACCTGACTGAAGAAGAACCCTTAGCACCCAATTCGGACCCATCATGACACGCAAACGATTTCAACGACGCCGCAAGCTGATCAAGCCAAGTTTGCAACTCAAGCTGACGGCGATTTTCACGGGGCTCTGCGCCTTGTCCCTGCTGTTGCAGTTCATCCTGTTCCAATCAGCCCTGACCTCTGCAGCTCTGGAGCTACCCGCTGACAGCGCCCGCATGTTGGACTTGAGCCAGAGCATCGTGCTCAAGGTGCTGACGATTTCGTTCCTGGTTTGTCTACCGTTGACCTTTCTGGTGGGAATCATGGCCACCTTCAGATTTGCGGGTCCGGTATGGCGCTTCGAGACATTCTTGAAGTCCATCCTGCGGGGAGAAAAGCCGCGAGACTTCACCCTGCGCAAGGGTGATCAGCTGACCGAGTTGGCAGATCTCCTGGTGCGCTCCACACAGCCCCTACGGGCAGAGAGCTCTCAAGACGCCCCCTCGTCTGGAACTCCCAACAGCCGCCCCTCCGTCCCTGCCGGTTTGCGCCGAGTCTCTTGACCTTCAACTGAGCCATGTCGCTTTCCACACGCATCACCTTGACCCTCGTCATCGTCGTAGCGGCCTTTGCCGTACTCGATGGCTGGGTGGTTCAGCGTGTATTTGGCGAGCGGTTTGATGCCCTTGAAGAGAGCAGTGCCTTGACGGACATGGATCGGGTCAGGCAAGCCCTTGAACAAGAAGTGCAGCAGCTTGCGAATCTGACCCACTCGTTGGCTGGCGCACCCTCATTGCGTAACGGAGGAGAGGGCGGAATGCCCAGGGCGGAGGAACTCATCGCCTTGGACCTGGATGTCTACATCTTGCTGGGTCCGGCTGACCGAAGACAGAACCGCCCGGTGCTACGCTCCCGGATAGAGCTGCCAGCTGAACGGGACGATGCACAACTCACCAATTTCCCAAGAGCGAGCTGGTCTGGCCAGCACCCGCTGCTGACCGGAGATCTCAAGCCTCAACAAGACAACGAAGCCCTGCGATCTGGCATCCAGCTGACCGAAGCTGGCCCAATGCTACTGGCTGTGGACCCGGCCTGGTCTCCAACTGGTGATGCTCATGATCAGATCCTGATCACCGGCCGCTTCCTCTCCTGGAATCGCATTGCCCGTCTGCGCGAACGAACAAAAGTTGAGTTCCAGGTCTGGCAGCTGGACGGCCAAGATCAATTGCCCAAACACATTCTCGAGCGCCTGCCCCAGGTCACGGGTTCCCCCACACCCCACTTGGAACAGGGTGACGAGAACCTCTTGGGCATGAGCACTTTTGACGATCTGCGCCAAAGACCTCAGCTGTTGATTGAGGCAAGACTGCCGCGAACCATCAGCGCCGAAGGACAAGCCGCCGTCACTTTCGGACGGATTTCAGTTCTCACCGGCGCCGCGGTGCTGGTCCTGGCCCTGCTGATTCTCCTGCGGCGCATCGTGCTCAATCCTCTGGCTGCCCTGACCGACCATGCGGAATCGGTGGGCAGCACCGAGAACATCAGCCTGCGCATGAACTCACAACGCACGGACGAACTTGGGCGCCTCTCGGGAGAGTTGGACTCGATGCTCGACAAGTTGGTGGAAGCACGTGCTGCCCTGGTGGACGCCGCCCGCACCGCAGGCAAGAGCGAAGTGGCAACGGGAATTCTGCACAACGTAGGCAACATGCTTTCGGGGATAGGAATCTCTTCAGACGAACTGAGCGAGTCTATTGAGCTACTGGGGACCGATGACCTCAGCACCGTGGCTGCTGCCCTGGAAGAACATGCCGCAGACCTGGAGAGCTACCTATGCGAAGACCCCCACGGCAAGCACCTGCCTCCCTTCGTGCAAGCCCTGGCCGAACAACAGACCACCCAGCGAGATCGCCTGCGGCGAGAGTTGCGCTCCCTGCGTCAAGGCCTGGAACATGTGGCCGAGTTGGTCCGCGGACAACAGCAATTCACCCAACGAGGCAGCTTGACGGGTGAGTTCGACCCCAGTGCTCTTATGGAAGAGGCATTGCGGCTGGTGGAGCAAAGTCTGGGCCAGGATCCAGAGCTTGAGATCTTGCGCTTTTTCGATCCCAACCTGACCTCGGTGCCAGGAGACCGCCACCGCACCCTCGACATCCTGGTCAATTTGATCCAAAACGCCTTCCAAGCCATGGAAGGACAGGTCGAGCCCCGGACTTTGATCCTGCGCACTCACCAGGAAAAGACCATCGCTTGTCTGGAAGTCGAAGATTCAGGGCCTGGCATCGACTCCGCCCATCTAACCCAGGTCTTTGCCCCGGGTTTCACCACTCGCAAGGATGGTCACGGCTATGGCCTGCACACCGCTGCCAACGCCGCCCTGGAAATGGGTGGGCACCTTGAGGCCCACTCATCCAGCTACGCCCAGGGTGCTGCTTTCCAGCTGCAACTGACAACTCAAGATACTCACGCTCGACAATCAACTGCACAACATATCTCTGTCGCTATACCTGAAACCGTGGCTCCATCTGGAGCGCCCTATGGAATACACCAATCGAATCCTAGTCGTGGATGATGATTCATCGATCCACGAAGCCTTCGCCAAGATTCTGACCAGCGACAACAGTTCGCAAGAATCACTAGATGCCGCGCGGGCCGCATTCATGGGAATGTCTGACAAACAGTCCAAGTGCAGCTCTGACAAGTGTGAACTGCTACATGCCCACCAAGGCGAGGAAGCCATTGAGGCCGTCAAACAGGCTGTCGCAGCGGGCACGCCTATCGACCTGGCCTTTGTAGATGTTCGTATGCCCCCGGGCATGAATGGAATCGAAACGGTCCGGCATATCTGGCAAGTGGCGCCTATGACCGAGATCGTGCTCTGTACCGCCTGGTCGGACTACAGCCATGAAGAAACGCTGCAGGCCTTGGGACACAACCATCGACTCCTGATCCTGAAGAAGCCCTTCGAGTCCATCGAAGTGCGGCAGATGGCGCTGGCTCTGCATGAAAAACGCCGGGCGGCGGAACAGGAGGCTATCCTGATTGAAGATCTGCAGGCCGCATCAAGAGAGACCAAGTCCTATGCGGCATCACTTGTGACAGCCAACCGAGCTCTCTCTCTTTCAAAAAAGGCGATGGACCACGCGACCCACCTGAAAACCCAAGCCCTCGAAGAGTTGACCTTGGAACTCCGCGACCTGATCGAGACTGCGATGGGACAGTTTCTTGCTACGAATGACCCTCAAGAGATGGAGCAAGCGATCAAACAGGCTCAGGCCCTGCTGGCCCGGGCTGAGGAGGCCAACGGGCACTCGCAGGCTTGAAGGCCACAATCTAGAACCCCTTCTGCTCTGGGAACATTGTCCACATTCTCACACCAAAACTAGGGAAAGCACTTAGAACGAACTCCCTATGTGCCTGATGGAGCCGAGCCTACCCGGTGTCCCCTAGTTGAAGTTCTAAGTCCTTAGCCCGACGAGGGTTACAGTGACTCATTGCTCGCCCAATGACTGCAAGCCTACTCGTGTTGGGAGGAGTGCATAATTCCTTGGCCTGTTCTGGCCAACTTCGGAGCCTCACCCACCCAGTTCTCCCCAACTTGTCCACATGGGAAGTCCTATTTCACAGGGTGAGAATTCTATCAAGCCTAAGTCACTCTCAACGCTAGGGTTCGGACAGCTCTACTAGACAAGATCTTGACCCGTTGAAACTGTCTGATCTCACAGTCAGGTTGTTCTCAATTCCTCGTTTCCCGATCACTTGGAAAGCAACACACGCCTGCCAGTGGCACAGTGCAGACGGCCTTCCAGGGCTGCTGGCCTGCTAGACTCTCCCTGCGTGGAAAGAGCCCTGCTGGAAGTCAATGGCCTGACCAAGAGCTATCGTCGGCGACGGGTGGTGGACGGGGTCAGCTTCAAGGTCGACGCGGGAGAAATCGTCGGCCTGCTGGGTCCCAATGGAGCGGGCAAGTCCACCAGCTTTCGCATGACCATTGGCCTGATCGTGCCAGACGCGGGCCAGGTGAGCATCAGCGGAGTCGACTGCAGCAAGGCCCCCATGTACCGCAGAGCGCGAATGGGAATGGGATACCTTCCCCAGGAGACAAGTGTTTTTCGCCAGATGACCGTACGCGACAACTTGCTGGCGGTATTGGAGGCCATGCCCATCTCGCGCAAGGAGCGCTTCGCCGAAGCCCATCGGCTCATGGCTGAACTTGAGCTTGAGCACCTGGAAGACAACCTCGGAGAAATCCTCTCTGGAGGAGAACGGCGCCGCTTGGAACTTGCCCGTGCCCTGGCCACCAAACCCAAGGTACTGCTGCTGGACGAGCCCTTTGCCGGAGTCGATCCTATCAACGTGGAGGAAATACAGGCCCTGGTAGATCGCCTGCGCGAGCAGGGTCTGGGGGTCTTGATCACCGACCACAATGTGCGTGAGACCCTGCAGAGCACTGACCGGGCCTACATCATCTTTCGCGGCCAGATCCTTCGTCACGGAGACGCCTCCCAATTGATCAGAGACCCAAAGGTGCGCGAGGTCTACCTGGGGCACAAGTTCGATTTGGACCTGGAGGCCAGCGATCAAGCCTGATGTTCCTGGACTGCCAGGCTGGAGACCCATTGGATCCGAAAGCAGAGGTTGCAGGGCCTTGAGAGATGCAAGTCCCACAGCTATCCTCATCGCCTCCATAATCGGCCCCGACAGTTCTTGCAGAGACCATTCCCGGCTGACCCCCTACGCCCCATCATTTCCCCTCTGAGCGCCATGAACATAGTTGCCTGCGTCAAACGAGTTCCCACCACAGAAGCCGTGGTCAAGGTTGCCGATGGAGGCACATCCCTGGACGAGAGTGGCCTCTCCTACATGATTTCCTTCTATGACGAACTGGCCATGGAAGAGGCGGTTCGCACCAAGGAAGCCCAGGGGGGTGAGGTCACAGTTCTGACACTGGGCCCCAGCGAGGGCACCAAGGAGATCCGTGAATGCCTGGCCAAGGGCGGCGATCGCGCAGAACTGCTAGCCGACAGCAACTGGCTCTCCCGGGACTGCCGCGCCAGCGCCAAGGCTCTGGCTGCCAAACTCAGCGACCTGGGTGCTGATGTTGCCTTCATGGGCCGCGTGGCCACGGATAGGGACAACGCTGCGGTGGGGCCGATGGTCGCCACCTACCTGGGTTGGGCTTGCGTCACCGATGTGGTCTCACTCGAAATCGCCGAGGACAAGGGCACTGCCAAACGCGAAACCGAGACGGGCATTGAGACCATCGAGTTCTCCCTGCCTGCGATCATCACATGCAACAAGGGCCTCAACGAGCCACGCTACTCCAACCTCAAGGGGATCATGGCTGCTAAGAAAAAACCCCTCGAAGAGAGTCCTGCAGAATTGGTGGACAACCAGGCGAATGTGATCGCCCTGACGCCCCCTTCGCCCCGAGCGGAAGGCCGCATCCTGGGTACCGGACCAGATGCGGTGCCGGTCCTGATCGATGCGTTACGCAACGAAGCCAAGGTCCTCTAATTCCCAAATCAACATGAAACCCATCCTCGTCTTCGTTGAACTCACCGCTGGTGCACCGCGCCGTGCAAGCCTGGAAGCCCTCGGAGCCGCGCACGCCACCGGGGCCGAGACCATTGCCATTTTCGCTGGCGAAGGGTCCAATTCCGCAGCCTGCAAAGGCGCCCATAAAGCCATCGCCCTCTCAGGCGATGCCTCAAGCTCCGATGCCCTTGCCAGCGCCCTTGCTGAAGCGGTCAAGAGTAATGACTGCGGTGGATTCATGGCAGCCGCCAGCAGCGCAGGCCGCGATCTGGCCCCGCGGGTTGCCGCACACCTCGATGCAGTACTCTTCAGCGATTGCATCGAAATCACCGCCGCAGACGATCAACTCAATGCACGTCGGCCCTGGTTGGCGGGCAAGGTCATCGCAGATCTGGCCTCCAGCGCCAATGTTTTTTGCGCTACGACACGTCTAAACGTGTTTGCCTCAAGCGAAGAATCCGGGCCTGACACCTGCGATGCAGCTGCCATCAGCGCAGAACCCAAAGCCCGGGTGGTTTCCGTGGAAGCCAAGGCAAGCGCGCAACTGGATGTCCAGGAAGCGCCGGTCGTGATCTCTGGCGGACGTGGAATGGGCGAACCAGAACAATTCAGTCTGCTCGAAGGACTTGCCGCTGCCTTCGGTAATGCAACCGTGGGCGCCAGTCGCGCAGTGGTGGACGCGGGGTGGCGACCCCATGCCGAGCAGGTAGGCCAGACCGGCAAGACCGTCTCACCCCAGCTCTACTTTGCGGTGGGCATTTCGGGAGCCATCCAACACCTGGCTGGCATGCGCACCAGCGGTGTGATTGTAGCGATCAACAAGGACGCGGAAGCACCGATCTTCAAGGTAGCGGACTATGGCATCGTTGGTGACGCCCTGGAAATCCTACCAGTGCTGACCGAGGCGATCCAAGAGATCAAGGCTCAGGCTTGAACCTGGCCGGGAGCATTACTTCTCCCCTCCTCCATAGCCACTGGCACGTATTGCTTGATCCAAAGCGGGCGGTAGCTCAATCGGCTGATGCGGGTATTGATGTTGCTCGGAGACAAGTTGGATAGTTCTTAGTTCAGCCTGTAGGGCTCGCAAGAGCTCTGGGCCCAGCCCCTGACTCAAATCCCGCTGAGGATTGCGCTCTTCTTGATCCCGATCGAGATCGAACCAAACCGTGTCGCCGGTGACTTCGTTCCAAACCAACTTGCCCGAGCCACTAATCACGCTGCGCATGCGATTCTGATCCGCCAGCAGTTCACTCAGGGCCGCCCTTGGGGCACCACCCTCCCCCTTGGCCAGGGGGGCAAGACTGACGCCTACGAATCGGTTGCTGGGAGGTAACCCGGAGAGTTCCATCAGAGTCGGGCCCAAGTCCACCATGCGCGAGAGGTCCTCAACCACGACTCCAGCAGGCAGCTGACCCGGCGCCCGGATTACCAGCGGGATATCAATTGCCTCCCCATACAGGGTACGCCGATGACCCTTGCCCCCGTGGTCAAAGAACTCCGTGCCGTGGTCACTGGTCACCGCCACGATCGTGTCATCTGCCAAATCCAGATCATCCAACAGATCAAGCATGCGCTTCACATGGGCGTCACACCACATGATCTCTCCGTCATAAAGCGCAACCAACTGGTGAAGATCCTTTTTCTCCATGGTGCGGTTGATGCGCTGGTCAAAGAAGAACTCGCGACCGTCGACGAATCCCTCGTAGCCAGGATCACTAAAACGCGCATCAAACGGATTGGGTGGCACAAAATCGAAGTGCGCATCCCACAAATGAACGAAGAGAAAGAAGGGCTCTTGACCGTGCTCTTGCAACCAGGCCGACGCCGCGTCCACCACTCCTGGGTTGGTAACACCGTGGTGCGAGCGCCGATGGGCGGCTGGATCTCCAGCCCACTCTCCCACGCTTTGTCCGTCCATGCTTGCAGCCAGATCGGGCACACAAAAACGGTACTCATCAAAACCCTGACCCAATCCAAATGCCGGGTGCAAATAAGGGCCCGCAAAGAAACCACCGGTACCATAGCCCGCAGTCTGAAAACGCTCGGCCAAGGTGACTATTCCTTCGGGCAGGGCATTGTCCGTCCCATCCACACAACCGTGCACGGAATCCGGCAAGGAGCTGAACATGGCCGCGTGAGCCGGCAAAGTCCAAGGAGCGCTTGAGATGTGCCGCGCAAAGCGAACTCCCTCAGCAGCCAGGGCGTCAATGGTTGGCGTTGTGTTGCGCTCATAGCCATAGCACGACAGGTGATCTGCACGCAGCATGTCAATGGAGATCAAGAGCACACTGGGCTGGCGTTGCTCCACACCACAGGCGACAAGGGCAGGCAAGAGGATCATCGGGACTGTGCGCAGCATCATCAGCAGGATACGGAGTCAGAGAACAAGAGGTGAGGCCTAAGGCTTCTCGATCCAGGCCTCTTCCCGGCCATAGGCAGCTTGACGCTCGAGCAGACCCGCACGCATCTCATCGGGCCAGGCAGCGCCAAGATCAAGTGCACGGGCAATTGTCTCCTGGGCTGCAGAAAAGTCACCCGCCGCCGCCTGGGCGGCGGCCAGTGTGTCCAGAGAATCAGGGCTCGGCGGATCGGGAAGGTGGTCCTGAAGCAATTTCAGGGCGCGTATTCCATTTCGCAGTTCGGCGTCAGGGGTCGTGGCCAGTAGCCAGGCGCATAGAGAGCGAACGGGCCACAGCTCGGGGGTCTCTGCCAGCCAGATTTCCAACAACTCCACCAACTCCACACTCAACCCCGCGCGCAGCAACTGACGCACCAGCAAGTCCCGACCCGGTTGATGGTCCGGACCATGAACCAAAGTCTCGCGAGCCAACTCCAGGGCTCGCTGATCATCTCCGAGCATCTCCGCTGCCAGCCCACTGGTGTAGAGCACATCGGGTTCCGTTGGCGCAAGGTCTAAAGCATTGTCCAAGATCCCCAGAGCCTGACTGGCCGCATCGGCCTGTAGCAGAGCAGCGCCCCAACCCTGAAGCGCTCGCCAATCCAATGGATCCGCCTGTGCGGCCGCTTCAAAACGCTCAAGCGCCGCGGGCAAACGGCCTGCTTGCGCTAATGCGATGGCCACTCGCCTTTGCAGATTGCCATCGCCTGGATTTTGATCCGCCAGAGCCAGGAGGGCGGCCAACCCTTCGCTGCCCCCCCTCAACTCCGCCAATAGGATTGCTGCTCGCGCCTCCCCTGCCTGATCTGCCAGCAATGCCTGGACACTGGCCGCTTCGCGATTGCCCAGATCCGAATAGGCCTGGGCCAGAGCCAGGTGAAAGCCCCCGCGCCAACGCTCAGAATCGTCCCAACCGATCCTCTCCACCACCAAAGAAAGCACGATCAACACGGCCGCAGCAGAAAGCCAACGTGATCGCTGCATGACCGCCATGGATACACCACCCGCAACCAAGAAACTCGCAGCAGGCACGACCGGCAGGCGATAGCGCGGGGTGTACCAAAAGACCACGACCACAGCCAGAGCCGAAAGTGTCAACAACAACCCTGGCAGTAGACAACGCGCGTTTCTACGCAAACCCAACAGACCCGCCAGAATTCCAAGAGCTACAACCAGATGACTGGGCAAGGGTGCCAACCAGAGAGTCGACAGCACTTCTTCACGCTCCAGGGTGACCAAATCGATGTCTCCGTAGTTGCGCGCCCCGAGGAACAGAGCGCCCTTGCGCAGAGCCAGCCCAAAGGCACGTTTGGGTTCGGATTTCCACCACTCAAGACCGCGCGAGAAAAAGTGCCCGCTCACATCCGACCAGCCCGCATCAGGTCCCAAAGCAGCTCGCGTCTGCTCCAGAGCTTCCCGCTGATGGACACTCTTGTCCATGGAGAGGCCGGAACCCGTGATGGTTCCATCCGCACGGAAGTTGTTTCCATGGTAGAAGGTCACCCCTGCATGGGCCGTCACCGGAATCAAGTCTCCGCTAGCCGCCAGGTTGTGAAGGGTCGCGGGAGCTATGCAGACGACCGCCGCAAAGGCCGCGCCCATTCCAGCCTTCGCCCCGGCAATCCAAACAACCCAAAGAGCCAGCAAGAGAAGCAGTGGTAACATCACCGGCCAGGCCAGGGTCGTCGTGCCAGCTGCTACGCCCAGCCAAAGAGCGCGACGCAGATCCGGCTGCAACGCACAGGCGACAGCCCGTTCGATCACCCAGGCCACGAGCAACAACTGCAGAGAACCGGACAGGACCCTTCCCGGGGCGTGAGCGCATTCGGTGGTGAAGAGCACCAGCCCCGCAGCCAAAGCCGGGGCCGTAGCGCCCCCAAAGGCCCTCATCACTGCGCGACCCACCAAGGCCGCAGCCCCAAGGACGAACAAACCACCGAGCACCTGCCAGGCCAAGAGGCTACCCCCCAGAGTTCGCACCAAGCCCCCCACATAGGGCGCTAGAGGTGCACCGAAGAAAGGCATGTCCCCGATCAGCTCTCCGCGAGCGATGCGTCCGGCCCACTCCCAATTGTGCGCCGCGTCCACCCGGGGCACGTGACTCAATGGATTTTGCGCCCAGTCCTGAACTCGAATCAGAATCTGCGCCAGGGAACCTGCCAGGAGCACGAGCAAGAGACGTTGTTGACCCGCGCTGTTCTGAGCAAGATTGGGTTGAGCAGGATCATGCCCTGTGGAATCAAGAGCCCCCATCACTGCCCCTGTGCTCCCGACTGCACCTCTCCACTCGCCTGATCTATGCGATATGCCCGCCCTGCGGGCAAGACCTCGACTTCCATTCGACTGCCATCGGGCCAGACAATCCGCAGTCCATCGAGCTGCTGCGCCTCGCCCAAACCGAAGTGCAGGCGATTATCACTGCTGGAGAGAAAGCCTGTCTGGGATCCCACCCAGCGTTTCTGGATCTGCTCTCCAAGCAGGCCCTCCACGATCGCTCCAATTGCTTCGCGATTGCCACCTTGACCCACGAGTTCCACCATCAGGCTGTTTCCGCCGCGCCCAAGATTCTCCAACACCACCGGCGCACCATCCAACACGCCCATGACCAGATCCAGGTCTCCGTCATTGTCCAAGTCCCCGACCGCTCCTCCGCGCCCAGAGCGAGGAACGCGGAATCCCGGCCCCCCTTGCTCCTCGGGCTCAGAAAAGTGTCCCTGGCCGTCGTTCTCAAAGATCTGAGCGCGCTGGGCGTAACTCGGTCCCCCAGGTACTGCATCCATTTGTGGATACACATGACCATTGAAGGCCCATAGATCCTGGTCCCCGTCGCTGTCCAGGTCCGCAAAACCACAGGCCCAGCCAAGGGAATTCCATGTCGGCGCATGCAAGCGGGTGCGGGTGGTGCGATCACGCCAGAACCCGTCCTTGCCCCGGCGATAGAAAGTGAAATAGTCGTTGGAAAAGTTGGTGATGAACAACTCCGGCTGCAGATCTCCGTCTGCATCTCCAAGGGCAATGCCCATGCCCGCTTGAGGGCCACCCTCCATGGAAAGGGCACAACCAAGGCGTCCTGCCTGGTCCACCAGCGTTTGCCCGTCCTCATTGCGCCAGAGCTGGTTTGGCGTAGTGTCATTCGCCACATAGAGATCCAAGTCTCCATCCCCATCCTCGTCAAAGACAACCACGCCGAAGCCATAGTTCGGGTCGCGTCCTAGTTCTTCCCCTGGCTGGACCAACTCAAAGCTGCCGTCTTCCCGACCCAGGTACAAGTGGTCCATCTGGGCGGGCAACCCTGTTGGGCCATAGTACACATGCTGACCGAGATAAAGGCTCTTGCCCCGCTCCTTGATCGCCGCCTGATCAAAGTCGATGTGGTTGACGACGAAGAGATCCAAGATTCCATCCTTGTTGAAATCGAGCCAGGCCGCGCCAGTACTCCAACCCTCATCCCCAAGTCCGCTGGCCTCGGTGTGATCCTCAAAAGTCCCATCTCCCCGGTTGAGCAACAGACGATTCGGACCAGCTCGAGTGATGTAGAGATCCACATCCCCATCACCATCAAAATCGCAGGCATTGACCCCATAGGCCCGACCACCGGGTGTGGCCGCCAAGCTGGAATCAGCAGACGCACGCCGAAATGCCCCGCGCCCATCACCAAGAAAAAGGGCATCTGCCCTAGCTTCTCCCGCAGCATTCCCACCACCAACAGCAAAGAGGTCAAGGTTGCCGTCCCCATCAAAATCCCGCAGGGCTACGCCTGCTCCAAAGGAATCGCTGACATAGTCCTTTTGCTCTGTACCGCTGATGTTCTGGAAGTCCCCTCCACCCACCGGCCGAGCTTCAAACCAAAGGGTTGGCTTGGGAGCACCAGGCCCACAACCAACCCAAGACAGGCCGAGCAAAAGCAGCAGGCACGCGGATCGCATCAATCGTCCTTCTCCGTGGCTTGACTCGCCTGCTCGATCAGATCGCGCACATGCGCTCGCAGGTGCACAGTTTCCCTGCGCTCGGCATCTCTCAAGAGCGCCAGTTCTACGGTCTCCAACGCTGCATCGAGTTCGCCCAGGGCGATAAACAAGCGAGCCTGGGCAAGGAAGACGCGTGGGTCAGCAGGTGCCACTACTGTTGCCCTATGAGCATGGTTGCGCGCAGCATTGTGATCTCCGGAAGCCAAGGCCATCTCGCTGCGCTCCATCCAAGGTCGCGGGTCGTACTCGGCCAGGGAAGTGACCAACTCAAAGTGGATTACCGCTGTGTCCGAATCCCCTTGCAGGCGAGCGATGCGCCCAGCCACCATGTGCGCCTCGGGATTGTCATGTTTGAGTCCAAAGGCCCGGTCAACCCAGTCCTGGGCATCCTCCACAAAGCCCAGCTCCAAGTGCGCCGCCGCAGCCGCAGCCGCGAGCATCCCATCTCCTGGTTGGGCCTGAGTCGCCTGCAAGGCCGTCAGGAGCACCTTCTCGGCTCCAACAACGCGCTCGAACTCAGCCAACGCTTCTTCGGCCGCAAATTCATTCCCCAAACGACGCTCCACCTGGGCCAAACGAAACCAGGCTTCCTTGCGAAGGGGTTCGCGCTCAAGAGCAAGTAAGAAGGCAGCTTTGGCCGCTGCGTCCCGTTCCTCAGCCTCATAGGCTTCCCCCCGCGTCTGATGAAAACGCGCACTGTCCAATCCCATTGCCTCTGCGCGATCGAGAGCGTCAGAAACACCGGCCAGACCGGAGAGCAAACGCATCTCACCCAAGCGGTGCCAGGCCCCGACATGATCAGGATCAAATTCCAGGGCACGAGCCAACAACTCCGCTGCCTTCGGCGTGTTTCCCGTACCGGCTACCGCCTGAGCTTCGATGATCAAATCACGCGCACGATCCTTTGAAGTCGGGGGCTGCACCGGCTCTGAACCGTCGTTGCAAGCGACGGCCAAGAGCAGGGACACGGTCAGGGGCAGAAACAATCGCATGGTGGGCAGAGTCTAGACGCCTGCTCCCTACGGTCCAACCGTCGTCGTGTGGGAGATCGGAGACTAAATCCCCGAAGTTGCCGCACCCGGTGCTCCCTGTGCCTCAATCGAGGATAGCACGGTCAAAATCTCGGCGGCAGCAGCGAGAGCGATGGCGCCGGGTTCCTTGGATGGCCGTGCCCCGCCAATGGGGCAGTGCACACGCTCAAGTTGCTCTGCATTCATGCCCCGCTGGATCAAGCGGCCGCGAAAGCGTTGCCACTTGCGTTCTGAACCGATCATGCCAAGGTAGGGAAATGGCCGCTTGAGCGCCGCCTCCAGCAGCGTCAGATCGAGTGCGTGATCGTGAGTCATGATCAAGACGCAGGTGTCCGGACCAAGGGTATCCAACTCCGCTTCCGGCACAGAGCTGAAGACCACGGGAAAGGCCGGATCAGATGGCAGTCTGGGTTCCAAGGTGTCCTCGGATCGAGAGTCGATCAACAGGACCTCGGCTCCCATCCAGGGCGCCAACCCACCCAAGGCCTGGCCCACATGCCCCGCCCCAAAGACCGCAACCTGCCGCGCTTGCCAAAGGAAGACCTCGATCAACAATGAAACCTGACCGCCGCAGCATTGACCCGCTCGTTCGGCCAGAGGCAAATCCAAGCTCTCGGTGCTGGTTGCTCCAGCAGCCAACAACTCACGGGCACGCTCCATAACCAGGTGCTCAAGTCTTCCGCCGCCGATGGTTCCAAAAGCCAGTCGGTCGGCAGTCACAATCATGCGCGCTCCCACATTGCGCGGTGTACTGCCGATGATGCCGATAACCGTGACCAGAGCGCAGTGCGTCCGGGCCCGGCGCAGACTGGCCAACTCCTCGATCCAGCGTTGTTGGTCGTGTGCCATGGGGATTGCCAGGAGCTAGTGTAACTGACCAGCGGGCAATAGGTGTGATGCCCCGAACCTCGCCCCTCCGCAGTCAGGGCCCAACCCGCCAGAACATGATCAGGAACACCGAAAAACCTGACGAAGTGCATCAAGGTGGTGGGCCGTAGTGGACTCGAACCACCAACTTCCACCGTGTGAGGATGGCACTCTAACCAATTGAGTTAACGGCCCTTTTGAGGGGGCGGGATCTTACTCCCGACGCCGGGGTCTGGCGACAAGAATCTGGCGGGTTGCAGGCCGGAGATCCATAGAACCCTGAACGGGAGCCAGCCAGCCCCTTTTCTATCGCCCTCCTCAGTCCCAGGGCGTCATCCGTTGACGCTTGCTGGGTTTGAAACCAATACGATGGGCAACTACTTCGATTTCGGGCACCTCGGGCAATACTGTGCTGGGCTCATAGACCCACCAGACCTTTGCGCCAGTAACACGCCAGCCGATGGAAGCTCCTGGGGTAGCGCAAGCGAGCCCGTGAGCGGGCGTCAAGGTCACGGGCTCAGTGATTGGTTGCTTCCCCGCAGGGGGCCAGAGCTCAGAGCGCACCATCTCGCCCTCGGGCAACAGACCGAGATCTCCGGTGGCCTGCATCCACACACGCAAGGTCTTTTCCAAAGCCACACCTCGCTCAGCATGCTGCGGATCATCAATGAGATTGTGAACCTCATGGGGATCAGCTTGTGTGTCGTACAACTCCCGCGGGGGCTTCGGAGTCAGCAGCATCTGCCATTGAGTTGCGTCGGCCTGCCCACCGTCCTGCAACTTCTTGATGTCCTCCATCATGGGAATCGAATTGGCATAGGCCACAGGATAAAGATGTGGCTTCTCTGGCATCAGATTGAGCAAGAGACGAAAGCGACCATCAGTAATCGCCCGGGTGCGATCCGTTTCCGAGTCCATACGATCCGCATGAAGGGTCACGTGGGGTCGGCCCTTCTGTTCATGCCGCCCGAGAAAAGCGCGCCCCCCCATCCAGTCCTTGGGTTGGATCCCCGCCAGAGACAAGACCGTCGGCGCAAAGTCGATGAAGCTCACCAGCCGCTCGACAGTCGCCGACTTGCCCCCTGGCAAGCGCACGATCAAAGGCACATGGGTTCCAGAGGCATACAAACTGCGCTTGCCCCGAGGAAGGCCTACACCATGATCGGCGAAGAAGAACACGACAGTTTCTTCAAGCAGTCCATCTTGCTTGAGTTGACCCAGAATCTCTCCCACCTGCTGATCCATTGCCGCGATGTTGTCGTAGGTGCGGGCCAGATCCTGACGCACAAGGGGCGTATCAGGATAATACGGCGGCACACGGATGTGAGTGGGATCGGTGACCTTTGGATTGCGCTTCGCCTTGGGAAAAGTACGACTCTCGTGCGTCGTGGCCAGATTGAAGACGCTGAAAAAAGGCTGCGAGGAATTGGGACGATTGCGCCAGTGAGCCTTCCCATTGCACTGGTCCCAAACCGTCACTGGCTCGCGAAACTGGTAGTCACGCTTGGCAGCATTGGTGCAGTAGTAACCAGCCAGGCGCAGGATCTCTGGAAAACAGCGCACCTTTGGGGGTGGGGTGGCTTCATAACTGGGGATCTCCGCATAAGCAGCGGGATTACGCTTCACCGCAGCTGAACTTGGTTTGCCCGCGCGGTGATGCATGGAACCAATTGCCGTGGCCCAACATCCCGTTATCAGAGTGGACCGGGCACAGGAACAAACCGGTGAGGTGGCATGTGCCTGGGTGTAAAGCAAGCCCTCTGCGGCGAGAGCGTCGAGGTTTGGCGTCTGGGCCAAAGGATCCCCGTAGCAACCAAGCCAGGGACTCATGTCTTCAACCGAGATCCAGAGGATGTTCAGAGGGCGTACCGAGTCTTCCTCGACAGCATTGCCCTGGGCGAAGACAATGGACGCGGTACACAAGGCCAGTCCTGGCCACAGAAGCAAAGCACAGCGCACCGGCTTAGTCCTTGGACTTGTCCCCGAGCACATGCTTGAGGCGATCGCCCAGTTTGCTTTCGGCCCGTCGCAACATCATGCGCACAGCGTCTTCGGACTTACCGTCCATTCTCTCCCCTGCAGCACGCAAAGTCAGGCCCTGGAAGAAAACCAGGGTAATCGCCTGACGATGTTCAGCTGACAACTCTTCAAGTGCCTGATGCAACAGGACAAACGACTCGTCTCGGGCCACCACTCGGGTGACTGAGAGGTCTTCGGTGGGAAAATCCTGGCCAGAACGGTCAGGGTCAGTGGAGCCCGCGTCAATTGGACGCTCAAGAGTCGTGTCCCGCTTGCCAGCGCTGTAGAATTCAGCCCGATCACGAATCTTGTTCTGAAGGATCTGGATCAACCAACGCAGGAGCGAGCCCTCGCCCTGATACTGATAACGTGCAAAGTCTCGTGTCGCCTCGCGGAAGGTCGTCTGCGCCAGATCGTCAGGTTCTTCCTTTGCGCGCAGGCGGGCCCCAAGCTGGCGCCGCGCCACCTGGACCATGGTCTCGTGATAGCGAGTGAACAGATCGTTGAGCGCCTTGGAGTCCCCGGCCTGCGCCTGATTCACCAATTCCTCCACCTCAGAGGTGAGGAACTCTTCCGGAAGCTCAATTGCAGGGCCTTCGGAGGGCTGGGAATCGTCGGGGAGGGGCATGGGTCTGGGGCAGCTCCTATTCTAAACCAGACGCATCCCAGATGGGAAAATTCCAGCTTCCCCTGGACTTGATTCAAGGCGTCGCTGCTCACATTCAGGTAAGGCTCAAGCCGATCCGTCCGCCAGCAAGCCCAAGAAGTCCTCTTCCAGCAGCACCTGCACACCCTTGTCCTGCGCCTTCTTGGCCTTGCTGCCGGGCTTGCCTCCCTGGACGAGGAAATCGGTCTTGGCACTGACAGAAGAGGAGACGCGCCCACCACGATCCTCTACCAACTTCTTGGCTTCAGCCCGGGTAATGCCGACCAATGTGCCGGTGAAGACAACCGTCCTCCCATCGAAAGGTCCGCCACCTTCGATAGGAGCTGAGTATTCAATGGTCACTCCACCCTCGAAAAGGCGCTCGAAGAGAGCCACGCTCTCTGACCTGCCGAACCATTCGACTATGCGCGCCCCGTCGATGGGACCGATGCCATCGATCTGTTCCAGGTCGGAGAGTTCGGCTGCCTTCAGCGCATCCAAGTCCGCAAAAGAGCGCGCCAGCAAACGGGCAGTGGCTTCTCCCAGGCCCGGAATTGAAAGTCCGGCGAGCAACTTGGCAAAGGGCGCTCGACGCCGTTCTTCCAGTTGATCCATTAGCTTGGCTGCGCTCTTTTCGCCCCAACCATCAAGGCCGGAGAGTTGTTCGGCTCGTAGGTGGAAGAGGTCCGCCGGATCCTCAAGCAGTCCCTCTCTATAGAGCTGAACAATCAGTTTCTCGCCAATTGCATCGATCTCAAGGCCGCCGCGTCCCGCCAGGACAACCGTACGCCCAACCAATTGCGGGCGACAAGCATAGATGTTGGGACAGGAGAAATACTTGCCGGACTCCTCTACTTCGCAACCGCAGGCAGGACAGTGGGATGGCATCGAGAGGGGCTCGCCATAGCGCCAGACTACGCCGGGCACCACATCGGGCTCAGCCTCGCCAGTCTCCTCCAAGGTTGTGTTCAAGAGGCTCTCCGGAATCCGCTGGTTCCAGTCCTTTGGCCCTTTGCCTTTGAACTTGCGCTCCACACCAACGATTTTTGGAATCACATCCCCGGCACGCTTGAGGGAGACTCGATCACCCACACACAGTCCGAGCTCCGCCACATGATCGGCAGTGTGCAAGGTGGTATGGCGCACCACGACCCCCATGACCGTTACCGGATCCAGATGAGCCCGCGGGGTCAAGCGTCCACTGACCCCCACCTGCACCTCTATCGCACGCAGAGTCGTAACCGCCAACACGGCCTTGAACTTCTGAGCATACTGCCAGCGAGTCGAGCGCGCGGTGGTGCCGAGCCGCTCACGCAAAGCAATCGAATCCAACTTGCACACCACGCCATCCACTTCAAAAGGCAGGTCATCCCGGGCCCCCTCCATCTCCCGGTGATAGGCCAAGCAAGCCTCCAGCCCCTTGACTCGACTCCCCAAGCCAGAATCTGGCAGGCCCCAATCTCGTAGAGCGGCCACCATCTCCGTGTGAGTCTCAAAAGGATCAGGCCCTACTATCCGGGGCGCAGAGTAAAGGTGAAATTCCAATGGGTAGCGCGCCACCTCGACAGGATCATTTCGCCGAATGGCTCCGGCGGTGGCGTTACGCGGATTAGCCAGTTGAGGTTCGCCTCGCTCCCTGCGGTCCCCATTGAAAATGTCCAATGCAGCTTTGGCTATCAACACCTCCCCCCGTACTTCGAGCAACTTGGGCAACTCTCGCTTGGATCCATCAAGAACCAGGGGCAGGTTGCGCACTGTGCGCAAATTGGCGGTCACATCTTCCCCCTCCACACCGTCTCCGCGAGTCAACCCACGCACAAGCACACCGTCTTCGTAGATCAGAGCCGCGCTGACCCCATCGAACTTGGGCTCGCAGGACCAAAAAAGGGACTCCACTTCCTCCATCCCCAGAAATCGCTGGATCTTCTCCACAAACTCCTTGACCGATTCCACTTCAAAGAGACTGGCAATCGAGAGCATCGGCACCTCATGGCGCACCTTGGTGAAGCCCTGTCCCTCGGACAGAGCCGAGCCCACCCGTTGAGTTGGACTCTCGGGAACCACAAGGGTGGGGTGATCCTCTTCTAGCTTGAGGAGCTCTCCAAACAGCAGGTCATAGTCCTGATCCGAAACCTCCGGCGCGGCCTCCACATAATAAAGCCGGTCATGCCGCAGGATGCTCTGGCGCAACTCCGCTGCCCGCGCCTGCACGGAAGCTGAAACTTTCCTCTCTGGCGTCATGACTCTTCGCAGTCAGCCGCGCCCGCCCCATTAGAGCCTCCCAGCAGGCCCCCATGAAAAGCCCCTGGCAGCAGCTCATTCAAGGTCGCGCGGCCTTCAATTCCCTCGGGCCCACCCCAGGCGATCTCAAGATCCAGACCGAACTCAGCCATGAACTGGCGACAAGCCCCACAAGGGGGAACTTTGGCCTCCCCCACAAAAACAATCACCATTGAGCGAAACTCACGCGACCCGCTAGCCACCGCACTGCACACCGCTGCCCGCTCGGCACAGATGGTCAAGCCATAGCTCGCATTCTCCACATTGCAGCCCACATGCACCACCCCTTCTGAATCCAGCAAGGCCGCCCCGACGCAAAATTCCGAATAGGGGGCATGAGCTTGATTTACCACTTCAAGAGCAGCGGCAAGCAGTTCATTTTCTTGGAGAACGGGCGTTTGCACGGGACCAATTATCACCCTTTTCGACCTTGGGGTCAAACCAACGCACCGAACCCTCAGAAAGGATCTGGTTCCGCATGGACCGACTGGTTGAAACCCGTGGATTCAGAGTCGGAATCTGCTCCCATCTTCGCCCAGCCGTTGTAGGGCACCGCCAACAGCTCTCGCCGACTGCCCAGCAGGGGATCCTCGTAGACCTCTTCTACGAGCCGCACGCGCGCTTCCTTGCCCATCAGATCCGTGGGATTGACTTCAAGCGTGCCTTCCACGTTGAAACCCAGCACACCCAACACAGAGCGCACCCGATGAATGCCCCGCTCGCTCCAGGTGATCGAATCCCAGGCAGCATGATGGCCTGCGTGTTCACCTTCCAGCACCTCGAGTTTCATGCTCCAGCGGGGGCTACCATCCCGTGAGAGCCCCTCCCGAACCTCCCGAATCGCGCAAACATGCACTCCTGCAGGCACGCTGCGCAAACTGATCGTGTCCTGCACCTCATTAAAGTCGTACTTCATCTTGCTCCTTGGTTCAGCCCCGGCGGAATACCAGAGGCTCAAATCAAGAACGAAGATTCCAATCACGGGTTTCAGGTGTCCTTGTTCAGTTCTTACAGTCCAAGTTATTGGCTCACCAGAAAACTGCCTCGTGACAACTTCCAGAGGGAATCAGGACTGGGCTGGGCATGAACCAGGTGGGGCACCGACTCACCATTCATCACCTCCTAGCTGACCAGTCCTTGACCGAACTTTGGCCAACAAGACACCACTAGCCAAGATCACTTGGTCAATCGACCAACCTGGTCTACAATCCAGCCAATGAAACAAATACTGATCACCATCGCGCTCAGCACCCTGCCCATCGCAGGCATCTGGATGAAATTGAAGGGGGGCTGCTGAGGCACCGCGCGCGGAGTGGCCAGTTCGGCTCTCATTTTTGGCGGAGCGCTCGGCTTGTACTACCTATGGAAGTGAACATCCCGAGCCGGATCGGGTAGCCAGCAGACCAAATCAATTCAGCGCCGACGGAAAGCGCTCAGGGTCACTTCTCGGGTGCGCCCCCCCGGCAGTTGCACCTCAGCACTACCAACAACCTTTTCCAGCCACTCGCCGCCCGCCCTCAGATGAGCCTTGAGGGGAGCAAAGCCTTGCCGTGCCCCTCCCTTGATGGTTGTAGGGTCGCTGGTCAAGATCACATCAAAGTCCTTCGCCCAATGTTCAAGCTCATCGCTCGACCAGGATGGCGCCTTGTGGTCAGTAGTAATGATGCGCCCATGTGGATCGCGAATCAGATCCCGGGCACGAGGATCATCGGGACGCAGAGCCTTGAGTCCCATGGCCCAGACCGTGGGCGGAAATGCCTGGGAGTGGCCAAGCCAGGCAATGCGTTCTCCGGACTGGAAGGCAATATCCAGTAGCTCGATCAGACGGTCGTGACTCGCGCGCTCGATGCCATTGGTGGGCAGACTCCGGCCAGGAGCCAGGCTGCGCATGGCAGCTAGAATCGCCTCCTGCTCCGCGCGTTTCTCCGGTCTGGCTCTACCCACTGCATGCAACATGGCCATGGAATCCGCCACGGGCACCACCAAGCCAAAACCAAGCAACGCGACTCCAATGAAAGCACCGGGGGAACCGAGGCGCGCCAGGAAGCCCGAGACTCCAATAGCCGCCAAGGCAAACAGGAACGGAGCACCGGGCAACAGGAATCTCTCCAGTTGAAAGTTGTGGGTCCAAACAGGAACTCCGCCAAGAACCAATACCAACACCAATATCCGAATCGCGCGATTGCGCAACCGAAGGAGCATCAGTCCCGCAGCAAGCACCACCCACAAGAGTACCCGCGGGCTAGGAACCAGGGACAGGGTCCAATGCACCCAGCGTTCGGCTGCAGGAGTCTCTTGCAGGCCGGTGTTTCCACCGAGGAACGCGGTGAACGCCGCTCTATGGGCAGCAGCGGTTTCAAGACCTGCGGGAAGAGGCAACCCGAACCACCAAAGGCAAGCGACAAAGCTTGGCAGGCCCAGACGCAGGACCGAAAAAAGGTACGGGCGCAAATTGTCACGCCGCGCGACTCCTTCCAGGGCCAGGTCCACCGCCAGAGCACCTCCCAGGAGCAGCCCATAATTCCACTTGGTGAAGAGGCAGGCCGCAAGCAACACACCCGTGACAAGGTCCCAGTGGAGCGAGTCCTTTCGACTCCGAACGATCCAGGCGGCCACAGCCAAGGTGCCCCAGGCAACAAAAGAGGACTCGAGAAACAATGTTCCGCCAAAAGCCAATGCCATGGGGCTCATAGCCAGCAAGGCCAAAGCCATCCAAGGAGCACCACGCGTACCAGGTGATGATTCATCGTCTTCGTCCGGGCGACAGGCTGCGCGAACCAGCAAGAAAATCCCCAGCAGCCCCAGCGCCCAAAACCAACGCTGAGTCTGACGCATCAAGAGTTCATCACTGCCAAGAATCCACCCCAAGAATCCGTGAAGAGCCGGAGTCAAAGGTGGGTAGCGCTCGCAGGAAAGCACCACATTCACGGCCTCGCGTACTTCCCCTTCGCCCAGAGCCTGGCTGATGTGAGCAGCCGGAGCAGCCAGGTGCATGGCCTCGTCCCAACCCATGCTATCTCGCATGGAAACATTGCATGCACCGATGATTCCAATCAGGAAAACCACCACCACGCAACTCATGGGATGATCGATCAAACGGGACAACATGGTATCAGTGTAGCACGAGAAGGGTCGTGTCCCAATCAGGTGTGTGAGTTGGGGCAGTCTTGCAAGAAGCGAACTCATGTCCACAATCTGGCCGACACCCACCCTCAACACACCCCTTATGCGCCAGACCCAGGAACGATGCGCCTGGGCCCTCCGATCTTGATCCCTCCCAGTTCTAGGACTGAATGCAAGAACTGAGCGCAGGTAGAAAAAAATCGCCCCAACCAAGATCCTGCTGCTCACACAAGTGACACGCGAGCCCGGGCCTCCCACACTCCCCCTCTGTTCTCCGCTACACTCCACCCATGCCTGTCACACGTCTACAGAACTACATCGGCGGCGAGTGGGTCGACTCCAACGCAAGCACCACATACCCCGTCACCAATCCCGCCAACGGTGAAGTGATCGGCGAGTGCCCATTGTCCAGCGCCGACGAATTGGATGCTGCAGTCCAATCAGCACGCGCAGCGTTTGAAACCTGGCGCCGAGTTCCCGCCCAAGAACGCGTTCAGTACCTCTTCAGATTCAAGACACTGATGGAGAAGCACGCGGAAGAACTCGCTGCCATCGTCACCCGAGAAAACGGAAAGACCTTCTCCGAAGCAATGGGAAGCGTGGGCCGGGGTATCCAGATGATCGATACCGCCACCGGTGCACCGAGCATGCTGATGGGACAGGCGCTTGAAGACATTTCAGCGGGCATTGATTGCGAATCAGTTCGCCAACCAATGGGCGTTTTTGCCTGCATCGCACCGTTCAATTTCCCGGCAATGGTGCCCCTCTGGTTCTTCCCCTTTGCCGTGGCCTGCGGTAATACATTTGTCTGCAAGCCATCGGAGCAAGTTCCCTTCAGCCAGAAACTCGTCTGGGAGCTGATTCACGAAGCAGGTTTTCCTCCCGGCGTTCTCAATCTGGTCAACGGCGGCCGGGAAGTTGTGGAGAGTATGTGCTCCCATGCGGACATCGCCGGGGTTTCATTTGTCGGATCGAGCCCTGTGGCCGAAAAGGTCTATGCCACAGCCGCCAGCAACAGAAAGCGTGTGCAAGCTCTCGGGGGTGCCAAGAATTTCATCACCGTCATGCCCGATGCAGACATGGTCCACACAACCAACAATGTCTGCGAATCGGCGTTTGGATGTGCCGGGGAACGTTGCCTCGCGGCATCCGTCGTGCTTACAGTCGGCGAAGCCCACGGCCCCGTGCGCGCCGGACTGCAAGAACAGATGGAAAAGATCGTGGTGGGCGATGGTTCCCAGCCTGGAGTGACCATGGGCCCCTTGATCAATGCGAAATCCAAACAGCGTGTGCTCGCCTTCATTGAAAGTGGAGTAGCTGAGGGTGCCGAGTTGGTTGTGGATGGTCGCAAGGCCACTGTTCCAAGCAAGGGCTTTTTCATTGGCCCGACCCTCTTCGATGGTGTCACCCAAGACATGAAGATCGCCACGGAGGAAATCTTTGGCCCAGTACTTTGCATCCAACAGGTCGCAAGCCTCGAGGAAGCCCTGGCCATTGCCAAGGCCCAGCCCCTGGCCAATGCCAACTCAATTTTTACCAGCTCAGGCAAGTCCGCGCGCCAGTTTCGCTACGAGGTGGACGCCAGCATGGCCGGGGTCAACATCGGCGTGGCCGCACCCATGTCATTTTTCTCCTTTGGAGGCGCCAAGGGTTCCTTTTTCGGCGACCTCAAGGCCCACGGCCGCGAAGCCTTCGACTTCTTCACGGACCGCAAGGTCTTCATCACGCGCTGGTAGACTGATCCCATGTCAAGAACTTTGCGAGGCGGACTGATCCAGTGCGCCAATCCTCTCAACGACGAGAATCTTCCGGTAGCCGAGATTCAGGCCGCTGCTTTTGAAAAGCACATTCCCTTGATTGAAGAGGCCGGGGCCAAAGGCGTGCAAGTCCTTTGTCTGCAGGAGATCTTCAACGGGCCATACTTCTGCCCTGGCCAGGACCCCCGCTGGTATGACGCGGCCGAGCCCGTGCCCGGTCCCACCACCGAAGCCCTGACACCCTATGCGGTCAAACACAACATGGTGTTGATTGTGCCGGTGTACGAACAAGATGGTGCGGGGATCTATTACAACACCGCTGCGGTGATCGACGCAGACGGGACCTACCTGGGCAAGTATCGCAAGAATCACATTCCCCAGACCTCTGGCTTCTGGGAGAAATACTTCTTCAAGCCAGGCAACCTGGGCTATCCCGTTTTCGAAACCGCCTATGGCAAGATCGGTGTGTACATCTGCTACGACCGACATTTTCCTGAAGGCGCACGCGCACTCGGATTGGCAGGGGCCGAGGTGGTATTCAATCCCTCAGCAACGGTTGCAGGCCTTTCCCAATATCTGTGGAAACTAGAGCAGCCGGCCCACGCGGTGGCCAATGGTTACTTCATGGGCTGCATCAATCGGGTGGGCGAAGAAGCTCCCTGGAACATCGGGCGATTCTATGGCTCGAGCTATTTTGTCGATCCGCGTGGCGAATTCCTGGCAGAGGCTTCCGAAACGGAAGATGAACTTGTGGTGGCGGACATGGACCTCTCTATCATCGACGAGGTCCGACGCATCTGGCAGTTCTACCGGGACCGCCGCCCTGAAACCTACGAGCCGCTCACCGGCCTCTAAGCCCCATGGGAATCCTGATCAAGAACGGCACCATTGTCACGGCTCTAGACACAACCGTGGGCGATGTATTGACCCAGGATGGCGCCATTGTGGCGGTCGGAACGGACCTTGATGCGAACAGCGGTGACACCACCATAGACGCCAGCGGCCAGTATGTGTTTCCCGGTGGGCTCGATCCCCATGTGCACATGGAACTGCCATTCATGGGCACGATCTCTGCCGACGATTTCGAAACCGGCACTGCTGCGGGCGTGGCTGGAGGCACCACCTCCATCATTGACTTCGTAATCCCCGCCCGAGATCAGAACCTGATGGAGGGACTCGCCGAATGGCATGCCAAGGCGAAAAAGTCCGTGGCCGACTACGCCTTCCACATGGCGGTCACCTGGTGGGGTGACGAGAGTGCCGAGTGGATGCGCCGTTGTGTGCAAGAAGAGGGCATTCCCTCCTTCAAGACTTTTATGGCCTACCGCGGCGCCATCGGTGTGGACGACCACGAACTGATCCAGGTCATGCGCACAGCCAAGAGCCTGGGCGCTTTGACCACCGTGCACGCAGAGCACGGGGACATGGTGGTGCACCTGCAGGACAAGTTGTTCGCCGAGGGTAAGACTGGCCCTGAGTACCACGCCCGCTCACGCCCCGCACCCGTAGAAGCAGAAGCCACATCCCGCGCAATCATGCTGGCTCGCATGACCCATGAGCCGCTCTATGTTGTGCATGTGACCACCGCCCAATCAGTGGCGGCCATCGCTGAAGCGCGCAGTCGTGGACAAAATGTGATGGGCGAAACCTGCCCCCAGTATCTCCTTTTGGACGACTCGGTCTATTACAAGCCCGACTTCGAAGGAGCAGCAGCAGTCATGTCACCTCCGATCAGGCCAAAGGGACATCAAGAACCTCTTTGGGCAGCTCTTCGGTCCGGAACATTGGAAGTCGTTGCCACGGATCATTGCCCCTTCAACCTGAAGGGGCAAAAGGACATGGGCATCGATGACTTCCGCAAGATTCCCAATGGCGCGGCGGGCATCGAGCACCGTCTGGCATTGATGTACACCTACGGCGTACTGGAGGGTCGCTTGAACCTGAACCAGTTTGTAGATGTGACCAGTACGCGAGCGGCCAAGATCTTTGGTCTCTATCCCCGCAAGGGCTCCATCACAGTGGGCGCCGATGCGGACCTGGTGATCTGGGATCCGGAAGCGAGCGGAACAATCTCCGTCAAGACCCACCATCACAAGGTGGATCGCAACATCTTTGAGGGCTTTGCCACCAAAGGAGCGCCTTCGACAGTGGTGGTCAACGGCCAGGTGCAATACCAAGATGGCGATCTGCGCGTGACCCGCGGCGCAGGCCGTTATCTTAAGAGGAGCCTAGGATGAACCAAACCGAATCTGATCTCAGCACCGAAGAAGTCCTGGCCAAACACAAGCAATTCCTGCTTGGCGCGGTGGCCAATTACTACGCCGAGCCCCTGGTTCTGACCGATGGTGATGGCCTCAGGGTCACTGACCGGGAGGGGCGCACCTACCTTGATTTCTTTGGCGGCATCCTGACCGTCTCCCTGGGTCAGTGCGATGAGCGCGTGAACAGTCCCCTCAAGGCGCAGCTTGACCGCCTTGGCCATGTATCGACCCTCTACCCCACCCTGCCAATCGTGGAACTCGCCGAACGCCTGGCACGGATCACACCCGGGCAACTGCAAAAAACCATGTTCACCGCCAGCGGGACTGAGGCGGACGAAACTGCGGTGGCTCTGGCGCAGGTCTACACCGGGTCCATTGAGTTGATCGCCTTGCGGCACGGTTATTCGGGACGCTCCCTTCTGGCCCAGTCCCTCACCGCCCACTCGACCTGGCGCGCGATCCCCTCACAAGTTGCCGGTATCAAGCACGCTCCCGCGCCCTACTGCTATCGCTGTCCCCTCAAACTGACCTATCCATCCTGCGAAGTGGCCTGCGCCACCGACATCGAAGAATTGATCCAAACCACCACCACGGGCAAGATCGCAGGCTTTTTGGCCGAGCCGATCTTGGGCGTGGGCGGCTTTGTGGTTCCCCCGCCGGAGTACTTTTCCATCGCGACTGAGATCATCCGCAAGTACGGCGGGGTTTTCATTTGCGACGAGGTGCAGACCGGATTTGGGCGCACAGGCGGAAAGATGTTTGGCATCGAGCACTGGGGCGTGGAACCCGATGTGATGACCATGGCCAAGGGAGTGGCCAACGGCATGCCGTTGGGCGTGACAATCGCCACTCCAGAGATCGCCGATGCGTTCCAGTCCCTCACGATCTCGACCTTTGGTGGCAATCCCATGTCCAGCGTGGCCGCCAACGCGACTTTGCAGGTGATCGAAGAAGACAATCTGGCCGACAACGCGGAAATCCAAGGGGCACGCCTGCGTGCGGGCCTGGAGGATTTGCAACGCAAACATCCCAAGCACATGGGCGATGTGCGCGGAATGGGCTTGATGTTGGCCATCGAGTTCGTGGCAAACGAACCCGCAGGCGATCGCACTCCCGACCCCGCCACCACTGGCATCGTCTTTGAAGCCGCCAAGCAAGGTGGCCTGCTTGTGGGCAAGGGCGGCCTTCATGGCAATGTCCTGCGAATCTCTCCCGCCTTGACCGTCAATAGCAACGAAATCGACGAAGCACTCGCGATCCTCAGCCAGGCCTGCGCCCAGCTTCCTGCCTGAGACCAAAGAACCATGGCAGACATCAGCATCGAAGTGGACGGCATCCGATTCGTCAACCCTTTCATTCTGGCATCGGGGCCCCCCGGCACCAACGGAAAGGTCATCCAGCGATCCTTTGAGTTGGGATGGGGAGGAATCGTCTGCAAGACCATCAGCCTCGACCACAGTCAGGTGCACAACACTGTTCCGCGCTACGCCAAACTGACCGACCCTGATGATCGCAAGAAAGTGCTGGGTTTCCAGAACATTGAACTGATCAGTGACCGGCCATTTGACGTCTGGCTGGAAGAACTCACGGCTGCCAAGAAGGCCTACCCGGAGCGCGTCCTGATAGCGTCGATCATGGAAGAGTTGGAAGAGGACAAATGGATCGAGATCACCGAGCGCACCCAAGCGACCGGGATCGATGCCCTGGAACTCAATCTCTCCTGCCCCCACGGCCTGCCCGAACGACAGATGGGCGCCGCCATGGGCCAGGATCCCGAGATCGTGGCCCAGGTCACCGGCTGGGTGAAGTCTGTGTCCAAGGTACCCGTCTGGGCCAAGATGACCCCCAACATCACCGACATCACCCTGCCCGCCAAGGCTGCAGCCAGCGCTGGCGCTGAAGGCATCAGCGCCATCAACACGATTCTGTGTGTGATGGGCATCAACCTCGACACCATGCGGCCGATGCCCACAGTAGAAGGCTACACGGTTCCAGGTGGTTTCTCGGGCCGGGCGGTGCGCCCCCTGGCCCTGCGCCAGGTGATGGAGTGCGCACGCGCCTGCCCCGAGCAATCCATCAGCGGTATGGGCGGCATCGAGAACGCTCTTGATGCGGTCCAGTTCATGGCCCTTGGCGCTTCCACCGTCCAGATCTGCACCGGTGCCATGCTACAGGGCTACGAAATGATCGGGAAACTCTGCGATGACCTCTCGGACTTCCTCGATTCAAAAAACATGGCATCCCTGCAAGAACTCATCGGTGTCTCCCTGCCCTACTTTTCAACACACCGCGATCTGGTGGACCGCCAGCGCCAGGCCAAGCGAGAAAAAGCCGGTCAAACCGGCCGTGACAGCATGTGGAAAGGAGATATCAAGTCCGAGACGGAAGGTCTGATTACGGACTGAGTTGCTATTGGTCGGCAGAGCGAGAAGGAACGAGCCCGCAAAGCTGCATCCCGAGCCAATAGACCGCAACAGAGATCGCGAAACCAACAAACCAGGCGTACTGGTAGAGGTCAGTCCAAAAAGACTGGCCTTCCAACCCTCTCGCCGCAGCAAGGAAGCCGGGTACATTGGGAGCCACGCCCAGCACCAGGGCCAGGATCGCGATCATGTTGACGCCCCCCTTATAGGAATAGGGGCCGTCAGATCGGTACAGCCCCTCCAGATCGAGGTTGGTGCGCCGCACCAGAAAGTAGTCCGCAATCACGATGCCTCCGATGGGGCCCAGCAACGCGGAATAACCAAGCAGCCAGGTGAAAATGTAACCGCCGGTGCTCTCGATCAGGTGCCAGGGCATGATGACCACTCCGATACCAGCGGTGATCATGGCTCCCATACGAAAACCCGCCCGGCGTGGGGCCAGATTCATGATCGCATTGGCGGGGGCGACCACATTGGCAGCGATATTGGTGGAAAGGGTCGCGATGGTCAGGGCGAAGAGCGAGATCGCCACAGCCAAGCCCCCTCCCATGCGTCCGGCCAGGGCTGTGGGGTCTGGAATCGCTTCGCCAAAGATCACCACGGTGGCCGATGTCACGGCAACTCCGATGAAAGCGAAGAGAGTCATGAACAGGGGCAAACCAATCGCCTGACCGAGCATCTGGTCCTTCTGACTCTTGGCGTAACGCGTAAAGTCCGGGATGTTCAGGGACAGAGTCGCCCAAAAGCCAACCATGCCTGTGAGTCCGGGCCAGAAAGCGTTCATGAACTGACCTTCCTTTTCGCCACCCTCATCAAAAGCTGACGTCGCGGAGAGCATCTCACCAAAACCATCCGCTTTGATGTAGGCCCAGGCCAAGAGCGCCAATCCCAGCAATATCAAGAACGGCGCAGCCCAGGTCTCCAACAGTCGAATCGAATCAATTCCGCGCAAGAGAACTGCCACCTGCAAACCCCAGAAAGCAAAGAAACAGAGCAGTTCGCCCCCGTTGATTCCAAGCCAGGCGATGTCCTCCCCCACCAGCATGCCCGAGCCCAGGGCGTTCACCAACTGATAGATCGCACTACCCCCGATCCAGGTCTGAATCCCAAACCAACCACAGGCCACAAGCGCTCGCAAAACCGAAGGCACATGGGCTCCCGCAATTCCAAAACTCGCTCGAGACAGAACGGGAAAGGGCACCCCATACTTGGTTCCCGCATGTCCATTGAGCAGCATGGGCACCAGCACGATCACATTCCCGAGCAACACCGTGCAAACCGCCTGCCACCAGTTCATTCCAAGGTCGATCAGACCGCCTGCCAACATATAGGTCGGCACACAAACAACCATCCCAATCCAAAGGGACGCCATGTGATGCACCTTCCATGTGCGGTCTTGCGGAGAAGTGGGCGCAAGATCGTCGTTGATCAGACGGGGGTCAGGGTTCTTCAGCATGGAGGTATGAGGCTAGCGATTTGGCCTTGGTCAGAGCCAGTATTGATGGGCTTTCTACTGGCCCCTGCCCTCTTGGTCAATGCTCCTCAACGTAGCCGTGGCCGCAGCCGTTCTGTCCCCAGTTGCCTCCGCAAGTACCCGTTCAGTATTCCTGAAGAGCACCTTTTCGATAGACGCAGAGTCAAACCCGCGAGACTCAAGGCCCGGAACCAGGGCCTGGTAGCAACTGGCATCGGAAAGTTCCTGGGGTGTACATTCAATGCCGTCGTAGTCAGATCCAATGCCCACATGATCAATCCCGGCGACTTCCACTGCGTGGCAGATATGATCCAGGACACGGTCCAAAGGCAGGGGCTTGACCTGGGCCTGCAACCATTCGGCCTGCATTAGAAAAGTGTCAGTGGGATTGGAGCCTCGCAGGGATTGGTACTCCTCGGTTTCACGCAGCCTGGACTCGGTGGCCCGCGCATCCGCGTCAAGGAAGGGAGTGCAAAAGACAATGCCGAGGACGCCTCGGTTTTCTGCCAGGGCTTTCATCTGTTCATCGCGCAAGTTGCGTGGATGGTCATGCAACGCATAGCACCCGGAATGGCTCACAAGGACGGGAGCGCTGCTGACTTCAACGGCCTCGTAGAAACTCCGCTCCCCAGCGTGGGAGAGATCCACCAACATGCCCAAGCGGTTCATGGTCCGTACAACCTCACGGCCAAAGGGAGAGAGTCCAGGCGGAACTTGCGGACCGGCACCATCCCGACACGAGCGAATCCAGTCCAGGTGATTGTTCCAGACAAGAGTCATCACTCGCACTCCATGATCAAAGAACCACGCAAGATTCTCGAGACTGCCTTCAATGGAGTGACCTCCTTCAATACCGAACAAGGCACCGATGCGCCCAGATGATCGAGCGGCCTGCAGATTCTGGGCATTGCCGACCCACTGAACCTGATCCGGATGACGCGCCAGGAGTCTGTGCCCCTGGGTCAACAGACGCGCAGTTCGTTCGCGCGCCCCGATCTCGCCGGCTTGAATGTGCAAGGGGTCGCACCAACAGACCAACACGACCGCAGCCAGCCCCCCCTCGCGACCGCGCACCAGATCCAACTGTCCTGGCGTACGCCGGCCCAGGTCATGAGCCAGGTCCAGATCCCTCTGCAGGGAGTCGCAATGGACATCAAAAACCGGAATCAAGTCCTCCATAACCCCATTCTGGCCCCCAAGGGCCTCTCCATGTACGTCTTCTGCCATTCCGACAGGTCTCCTTGTCGCGGCTTGGGCGATCTGCCAGAACGGCAGCACCCGAGCTTCGAGAGTCCCGCTGGGGACCAGGCTCCAGATGGCCCAAGCCCTTGCATCATAAGGACTTGTAACGTTCGAGCCCAACAGCCCTCTGGGAAGAATGATCGGCACGGGCTTTGCACTTCCTGCTACTCGACCATTGCCCCAGGTGCCTTCCAGCCCCCCTCCCTGGCACCCCAGACCAGCCTCACCCAACCCCATGCAACTCCACCGCATTCTGATCGCTGACGACGATCCCGAGATCCTGGCGGGGGCCGTGGACCTGCTCAGCATGTCCGGCCGTGAGGTACTCACCGCATCGGACGGTCAAGAGGCCCTGGACACCCTGCAACTGGGCGGCCTGCACCTGGCCCTGCTCGACCTGCACATGCCACGGCAATCCGGCCTCGATATCTTCCAGCATGTGCGTGAACGCGACATCACCATCCCCTGCCTGTTCTGGTCCGGCGAGGCAACAGACACCACAGCTCAGTGGCTGGTCGACGAAGGCGCCGCTGGCTTTCTGCGCAAGCCCGTCAAGCCCAGCGAGTTGCGAGCCTGCGTTGCCAAGACCTTGAAACAACACTGGGGTCTCGCCAGCTAAACGCAAACCAACATCCACCGCTGGTCGCAACACAACCTAAAGCAACGCGACCAACGGCTCCAACCAACTTACCCCAAACCCATAACTTCATTCCCAGACCCCCCATGGCCACTACCAAGTCCAAGAAAAAAACCGCCATCCGTCCCCTCGGTGACCGCGTCCTCGTCCAGCGTGTCGAGGCCGAAGACATGACCGCCGGCGGCATCCTGCTGCCCGAATCTGCCAAGGAGAAGCCCAAAGAAGGCATCATCATCTCCATCGGCTCAGGCCGCACTCTCGACAACGGCGACAAGAGTTCTTTCAGCGTCGCAGTCGGCGATCGCGTGTTGTTCACCTCCTACGGTGGCACCGATGTCAAGTTCAACGGCGAAGATTATCTGATCATGCGCGAGGACGACATCCTCGGCGTCATCGGCTGATCGCGCACTGTTTCCAACCAAATCAATCAAGAGGACCTACTCATGGCTGCTAAACAAATCTCCTATGACAGCAATGCGCGCGACCACATCAAAGAGGGTGTGCAAAAGCTTGCGCGGGCTGTCAAAGTCACCCTGGGCCCGCGTGGCCGCAATGTGATTATTGAAAAATCCTTCGGCAGCCCGACCGTCACCAAAGACGGCGTGACTGTTGCCAAGGAAGTCGAATTGGACGACGCCTACGAGAACATGGGCGCACAACTGGTCAAGCAAGTTGCCCAGAAGACGAACGATGTGGCAGGTGATGGCACCACCAGCGCGACAGTGCTGGCCGAGGCCATTTTCCTTGAAGGCCTCAAGAACGTGACCGCAGGCGCCAGCCCGGTGATCCTCAAGCGCGGCATCGATGGTGCCGTCAAGACCTGTGTTGGCAAGCTCAAGAAGCTTTCCACTCCGGTCAAGGGACACAAGGAAATCGCCGCAGTCGCAGGCATTGCCGCCAACAACGATGTGGAAATCGGACAGAAGATTGCCGATGCCATGGAAGCGGTTGGCAAAGACGGTGTAATCACCGTCGAAGACGGCAGCACCCTTGACACCGAGATCACCTTGGTAGAGGGCATGGAGTTCGACAAGGGCTGGCTATCGCCGCACTTCATCACGGACCCAGCCAACATGGAGGCCTCCTTCGAGAACGCTCACATTCTGATCCACGAGAAGAAGATCACAACGATCCAACCCCTCGTTCCGATTCTGGAGCAAGCGATCCAAGGGGGCCGTCCCCTGGTAATCATCGCCGAAGACATTGAAGGCGAAGCTCTTACGACCCTGGTAGTGAACAGGCTGCGAGGCTCCTTCCCCATCTGCGCAATCAAGGCCCCGGGCTTTGGAGATCGTCGCAAGGCCATGATGCAGGACATCGCGGCTCTGACCGGTGGTACAGCAGTGATGGAAGACATGGGTGTGCAGGTCGAAAACCTGACTCTCAAGGACCTTGGCAGCGCCAAGAAGATCACCATCACCAAGGACAGCACGCTGATCGTCGAAGGCGGCGGCCGCAAGGCCGACGTCAAGGCGCGCATTGAGCAAATCCGCGGCGAGATTGAAAACACCAAGTCGGACTACGACCGCGAGAAGCTCGAAGAGCGCCTCGCCAAATTGTCCGGCGGAGTTGCCCAGATCAATGTGGGCGCGGCCACCGAAGCCGAGATGAAGGAGAAGAAGGCGCGCGTAGAGGACGCCTTGCACGCCACCCGTGCAGCCGTCGAAGAGGGCACCGTCCCCGGAGGCGGCAGCGCTTTGCTCTCCTGCATCAAGACTCTCGAAGGTCTCAAGCTGGAAGGTGACGAGCGTGTCGGTGCCATGATCGTGCGCCGCGCCCTTGAAGCTCCCATACGTCAGATCGCAATCAACGCGGGCCAGGATGGCGCAGTAGTGGTACAGAACGTGTGCAATGAAAAGAGTGCCAACTACGGCTACAACGCAGCAACCGACACCTACGAGGACCTGACGAAAGCGGGCGTCATCGACCCAACCAAGGTCGTGCGCTCTGCCCTGCAGAATGCAGCTTCCGTGGCCGGTCTGCTGCTGACTACCGATGCCCTGGTTTCCGAAGCGCCCGGTGCTGAAAAGGAGCCTGCTGGCGGCCATAGCCACTAGACCGATCCAGGTTCCAGAAGCAAGCACGCCCACCCCTGCTATCAGGCAGGGGTGGGCGTTTGCTTGATAGAAACCAGGTCAAGCTCTGCACTTTGGCAAGGTGACAACTGCCGGTCTGAAGTCCACGCAGATCACTCTCGCTCCGCCAGCTCTTCCCAACGGAGCATGGCGCTCATGAGGGCCTGTTCCACTTCTTCACGTTCACTGGTCAAGGCTAGTGCCTTCTCGTTGCCGCTGCGATAGAGGTCCGGTTGAGAGAGGGCTCCATCCAGACGGACGATATCGGACTCAAGACTGCTGATACGCTGGGTGAGCTCCTCCAGCTCAGTGCGTTCCCAATTGCTAAGGCGCTTGGGCTTGGAGGAGGGTCTTGGCGGGGTGGATACAGATCCGCCCGTTTCGCGTTTTGTCTTTCGACGCTTGTCCGGTTGGCTGGCCAGCTTGTCAAGCAGCTCACTCATGGAGCCGTGATGCATCTGCGGTCCCTCTGGCCCTCCCAGGTGCAAGATCTGCGTCGCCACACGATCCAAGAACCAGCGGTCGTGACTGACCACGATCACGACTCCTTGGAATGCCAACATGGCCTCTTCCAGGGCTCGCAGAGTGCTCAGATCCAAGTCGTTGGTAGGCTCATCAAGCACCAACACATTGCCGCCGGAAAGAAGCAACTTGGCCAAGACCACGCGCCCCCGTTCGCCGCCGGAAAGCTTGCCGATGAGAACATGCTTCTTGGGCCCCGGAAAAAGGAACTGGTTCAGAAACGAAGCCACACTGATGCGTTCCGTGCCAACAAGGACGAAGGCTCCCTCCCCGGCGACCTCCTCCACCACCGTCTTTTCTGGATCCAAGTCCGACCGACGCTGATCGACAATGGAAAATTCAACGGTCTCCCCGAGCTCGATGGTCCCCTGATCGGGCTGTAGCTGACCCAACAGAATCCGCAAGAGAGTCGTCTTGCCCGCTCCATTGGGACCCACAATTCCAAGACGCATGCCCGGAGTGATCTCCAAGTCCAGGGAGGGCAGAACCACGCGCTCTCCCAGAGCATGCTGCAATCCCTTGACCTCCAACACGCGGTTGCCCAGGCGGCGGCCCATCACAAAGCGCATGGAGAGGTCGTTGCTACGCTCTTCCGGCTCGTCATTGACGAGTTCCTCGTAACGCTCAATACGCGCCTTGGCCTTGGTGCTGCGGGCCTTCGGACCACGGCGCATCCAGGCGGTTTCCCGCCGCAGTAAAAGCAAACGAGAGCGCTCATTCTTGGCATCCACTTCAAGCCGCGCGGCGCGCTGCTCCACATAAGAGGAATAGCCGCCGCTGTAGTGGTACACCTTGCCCTGATCGATCTCCACAATACGGTCAACGATACGATCAAGCAGGTAGCGGTCATGTGTGACCAAGACCAGGGGCGCCTTGATCAACCGCAGGCGCTCCTCCAACCAAGCGATCACAAAAGTGTCCAAGTGATTGGTGGGCTCATCCAACAAGAAGATATCCGGCTGGCTGACAAGCAACTGTGCAAGGGCCACCCTACGCACTTCACCGCCAGAAAGTTCACCACACCTGGCACCTGAATCGAGCAGCCCAACCCCGTGAATGGTTGCCTCCACCACATGCTCCACATCCGTGCCACCAAGATCATCAAGCCGCGCCTGAAGTTGCTCTTGACGGCGCAAGAGTCGTCCCAAGACCTCACTCGCCAAATCAGGATGCGCAAGAGAATCATGCAACTCATCGAGTTCTGCCAGCAACTCCTTGCGGCCCACAAAACCTTTGCGCACTGTCTCTTTGATAGTCTCCTGGAAATCAAATTTTGGTTCCTGTTCCAGGTACCCAATGCGAAGCCCACTGGATCGAACCACCTTTCCGCTCTCGGGTTCCAGCTCGCCAGTCAAGAGCCGTAGTAGAGTCGACTTGCCGCAACCGTTGGACCCGATCAGGCCCAAGCGATCGCTCTCGCCTACGGTCAGGCTAACCCCGCGAAGCAAGGGGCTGTCCGCATCAAAGGACTTGCAGACATCGATCAGACTGATCAGAGCCATCCAACAGACCTCTAGACTGTCTCACGCCGCCAGGCCATGGCCAAGCTGTCGGCGTATTCATTCCAGCGGTTTCCCGCATGGGCGGCAATCCACTCAAGAGTGCAGTTCGGATGGGCGCGAGAAAGGGCCAGTAACTCCTTCACGAGTTCAAGGTTTTTGATCTCACCGCCCTTCTTCTTCCAGCCCTTTTTCTCCCAACCTGGAGCCCATTGGGTGATGGTGTCCACGCATAGGCGGCTGTCCGTATAGAGCGTGACCACGGCGTCCTCTGGCAGGAGCCGATAGGCCTCGATCAAAGCGGTCAATTCCATTCGGTTGTTCGTGGTTTCCGGATCATGTCCGTGGCTGGATGCGCGAACCTCTCCGCTTTCGACCCAGACCACGCCCCAGCCCCCGGGGCCGGGATTGGGCACCGAGCTGCCATCGGTGAAAATGCCTTCTTCTGGGCCATCGGTGTATTTCTGAAGGACCTCGGCCACGGTCAGGTTCTCGTCTCGGGCACTAGTGCTCCTGGACCTTCTGGACCCGGGTGCCTTGGTGGCGGAAGACCTGGACCGGGAATGCTTGCGGCAGAACTTCGGTTCCCAACCTGGATACTTGTCGAGGGTCGCCTGGGGCAAATCAAAAGTCTCCCCGCAATCTTGACAGGCAAATGACGGCATGGCCCCACCATAGACAACTGCTGGCAGGGTTCCCAGCACCTCTCGGCCAATCGGTTATCCTATTCCGACCGTTGGGCGAATCAATGCGAGCGCTCGGCCCCAAGACCATGACTACAACCGAAGCAAGCAACCCTCTTCTCGCCTGCGGCAAGCACCCGCGTTTCTCTGAAATCACCCCGGACAGCGTACGCGAAGCGATCCCGTCTCTACTGGAAACGGCCGATATCGAATTCAACGCCTACGAGCAGTCCATCGAGCCCACCTGGTCCGGGATCTTTGATCGCCGCCGCCGCATTCTTGATCCCCTTGGGTATGCCTGGGGAATCACTTCGCACCTGATGGGCGTGCTCAACTCGGATGATCTGCGAGAAGTGCACGAAGAGATGCAGCCCAAAGTGATCGAGTACTTCACCCGCATCGGCCAGAGCAAGCCGGTCTATGAGGCCCTTGAAACCCTCAAGAACGGAGACGGATGGGCCCAACTCAATGGTCCCCAGCAACGCCTGCTCGACAAGGAACTGATCGACATGAAGCTCTCGGGGATCTCCTTGGAAGGCGAAGAGAAGGAGCGCTACAACGCGATCGCCAAAGACCTCGGCGAATTATCAACGGGCTTCTCCAACGCAGTACTCGACAGCCGCAAAGCCTTCGAGTTGATGCTGACAGAGAAGGCTGACACGGAAGGGCTGCCCGCGACCCTCTTGCACGCCGCCGCCGCATCAGCTGCGGCCAAAGGGTCTGAGGGCGCTAACGTCGAAGAAGGTCCGTGGCGCATTACCCTTGATGCCCCTATCCTGGTGCCCTTCCTGCAGCACAGTCAGAACCGCAGCCAGCGCGAGACTGCGTACCGAGCCATGATCACCGTGGCCTCATCGGGCGAATTCGACAACCAGGGGCGCATCGAGGACATCCTGAGCCTGCGGAAGGAAAAAGCAGAGCTACTGGGCTTCAATTCCCATGCGGAGATCTCGGTCAGTACCAAGATGGCCGAGAAGGTCGGTGCAGTGGACGAACTAGCCTCCGACCTGCGAACAGTAGCCTTCCCCAAGGCCAAGGAAGAGTTGGCCGAGCTGATTGCCTACGCTCGCAAGAAGACCAACGACGAGAGTCTGGAACTGGCCCATTGGGACATGGCCTTTTGGGCCGAGCGCATGCGCGAGGAGCAATACGACCTCTCGGATGAGGAACTGCGCCCCTACTTCCCATTTCCAAGAGTCCTCGAGGGTCTGTTTGCGGTCACCAAGCGACTCTTTGATGTGACAGTAGAAGCCGCCGACGGAGACGTGGATGTGTGGCACACGGATGTGCGATTCTTCCGCATCAAGAATAATTCAGGCGAAGACATTGCCAGCTTCTATCTCGACCCATACTCCCGCCCGGAGAACAAACGAGGTGGGGCCTGGATGAACGATGTCATCGGCCGAGAGAAACTAGAAGACGGGACCCAACAGCTGCCCACTGCGGTGTTGGTTTGCAACCAGAGTCCGCCCACAGGGGACACGCCCTCCCTGATGACTCACCGCGAGGTGGAAACCCTCTTTCATGAATTCGGTCACGGTCTGCAGCACATGCTGACCACTGTAGACCTGCCTGACGCCGCTGGCATCAACTGTGTTGAATGGGATGCAGTGGAGCTGCCCAGCCAGTTCATGGAGAACTGGACCTACCACAAGGCGACAGTGATGAATTTCGCGCGCCACTGGGAAACCGACAAGCCCCTGCCCGCCGAACTCTTCGATCGTTTGGTAGCGGCAAAGAACTTTCGCGCCGCCACAGGCGTCATGCGCCAACTCTACCTGGGTGGTTTCGACATGGAATTGCACCACCGTTACTCACCGGGTAAGGACGAGAAGGTCAAGGAAGTCAAGGCGCGCGTCAATTCCAAGATGTCCGTCATGCCCCCGCTTGAATCTGATCGCTTCGAGTGCGGCTTCTCACATATCTTTGCCGGAGGCTATTCCGCAGGCTACTACAGCTACAAGTGGGCCGAAGTACTTTCCGCCGACGCCTTCGGAGCCTTCGAGGATGCTGGCTTGGACGACGAGGAGGCCCTCGCGGCCACGGGACGCAGGTTTCGGGATACGGTGCTCGCCCAGGGCGGCAGCCGCCACCCCATGGAGGTCTTCCAGGACTTCCGTGGCCGCGCCCCATCCACAGAAGCCCTGCTGCGTCACACGGGGCTCACTTGAGCCCAAGCCCAGCGAGGCCAGCCAGAATCTTGCACAACGGAGCGGTCTTGCCCGCCGGATTTGAATTGCATGAGGCCTACGTGGGAGCATCCCAGGCCAGCGACCTCATGGAGAATCTGCTCGCCACGGCAGATCTTGAAACTCACATGATCCACGTCTTTGGACGCAGCTGCCCCATGCCCAGACGCATCGCCTGGTTCGGTCAAGAGTCCTACTCCTATTCAGGTGTACACCATCCGGCGCGCCCCCTGCCCGAGAACCTCAAGCGTATCGCCGAGCAATTGAAACTGGATCTCGGCCAGCCTTTCAATTGTGTGCTGCTCAACCACTACCTGGACGGGCGTGACAGCATGGGTTGGCACTCGGACGACGACTATGCAGCGGGGGACTATCCCAAGATCGCCAGCATCAGCCTGGGAGAAACCCGGCGCTTCCGCCTGCGCCCAAAAGGGGATCACGCGCGCAGCATTGGAATGGATCTCACCCACGGCAGCCTGCTGACTATGGGTGCGGGCACACAACTGACGCACCAGCATGCGGTGCCCCGCACTCGCCGACAGGTGGACCAGCGCTTGAATTTGACTTTTCGCTGGATGGAGCCCAAGTAGGGATCACTACGTCTTGGATGCGGAAATGTGCGCGATCGCCGGAGGCGCATAGTGTCGCAGAGTTCCGCGGATCACGGCCAGAGTCTCCATGTAGGTCCCGTTCTCCACGGTGTATCCGTCTTGGACATGCTTGATCTCCTCCATGAAGGTCTCATCTTCGAAGTAGTAGTCCCGGAAGGGCCCACGACTACGCTCGACAACTTCTGCATCAAAACCATTCTCATCCAATCGACGCAGCGTCTTGGGTATGTCCGCCATGGAAGACTGGATAAAGACAAGTTCTCCCCCAGGTCGCAAGCGGTGATGGGCATCGAGGATCAAACTGTCGATGTAATAGCGCCGGTTCTGCTTGCCACTTACGCAGAAGGGTGGATTGGTGACGATCAGATCGAAAGAGCCCTCGGTGGAGAGCCAATCCGCAACCCGGTATTCGATTACTGATCCCGGGGGTCGGTTGCGCTCCACATTGGCGCGGGTCGAAGCCAAGAGAGCATCGTCAATCTCGGTGACCACCAAAGAATGCGGCCCCTGTCGTAGCAATATGACCGTGTGGTTACCCACGCCGCCGCCCAATTCCAGCACATCCTTGCCCTTGGCAAAAAAGTTCTTGGCAAGGACTTCAGCCAGCAGGCGTCCGTGGGGTGTAGGCCGCCAATCGTCGCCGTCTGCCCGGAGATCCATGGTCAAAATGTCCTTGTTTTGCTCACTAGTCATTGCGTGCTGTACGGGAGGCTATGGTCTGGTTTGCCCTTCAGGAAGATCGGCGGGCTCTACTAGTCCGCATGATCTTGGAACAGGAGACCTGGAATCGGGAGAAAACCCAGCCAAAAAGAGTCTTCCTGGGGGCCTCTGATGCCCTGGTTGCCCCTTGAGCGCCCTCAGACCCCACGGGCCTCGCGCACAATTTGGTTGCCCCCCTCAGGCACCAAATAGAAACGGCCAACCTCAACCTGGAAGTCACCCCCATCGGCACTGGCAAAGGAGTAAGCCCCTTCCATAGTGCCCCAGGAGGTGCGCAGGGGGCAATAGCTGGTGTACTCAAAGATGCCACCGGGAGCCAGAACCGGCTGCTTGCCTACAACGCCCTCGCCAATCACCTCTTCCCGGCGGTTGTTGGCGTCCAAGATCATCCAACGCCGGGATAGCAACTTGGCTGCCACGCTCCCGCTGTTCTCGATACGAATGCGATAGACGAAGAAGAAACGATCCCGATTTGGGTCAGACTCTCCGGCCAGATACTGGGCCTCTGCGCGCACGCGCAGGCCCATAGTGGTGTGGTCTGAGTTGAGGTTAGGAGACACGACTGTAAGCTTGGGGGGACAGAGCTTCGTGCCCCTATGATACCAGAGCCACGGAGTACCTGATCACTCCGTTGCACAACGATGCACTTCTGCCAGACAATTGTCCCAATCCTAGCTCTCCTACCATTGTGCCCCGGTTGCTCCTGGAACTCCCAAAATGCAACCGTTCCTGCGCGCCTGCCTGGAATCAGAGCCGCAGACCCCAACGGCCTGGCTGAAGAGCTCTTCGCCGAACGCATTGACAGGAGTCCTCGGCTGGCGGACAAGATCACCACCAGGCCTGCGCGCTCAGATTGGGGCCAGGAGCAGGAGTGGAGTGAGCGTGCCGCCTTTGAACAACTGGGTGGCATTCGCATCGGCAGTATCGATCAGGCCCTCTCTACGGCCGGCGATCAAGAGCGAGAGACTCTTCTACGCATCCAAGCCGAACTTCGCTTCGAAGCGCTGGAACCTGCTCTGACCCTCGATCGCGCGCCGTTGGGTCCTATACGCGGTCTCTTGCGCGTTGGCTTGCTGCACCTCTACTTGGACCATCCACTTGAGAGCGGCCACGACCTGGAAGCCTTCCGGGCGCGACTGGAAGCGTTGACCGTCTGGACTCTGCAGGCCGCAGAACGGAGCGAACAGATCAATGGAGCTCAAGCGCCACTCCCCTCCACCCTGATGAGCTTGCGTGCCATAACCTCTCCCGCCTTGGCGGAACTGATACTTGAACGAGTCGCCCAAGAAGCACGCATGGCAGTGGGCTTGACCCCCAGCTCCCGATTGCAGTCAATGGGAGAAATCGAAACCTTGCTGAGATTCTCGCTGCCTGCAGCGGCGACTGATCTTCTCGCCGCACTTGAAGCCCCCCATCGCAGCCAACCAAGGCGCGGGCTCGTGCGCCAACCGGGAGGCCTGCGGCTGCATCGCGAACGCGTCAAGCAATTGGTCAGCGCGGACCTTACTGTGAGTGAAATCGAAGCTCGGCTGAAAACGCAAAGCCGTGAACTCGAAGAGGCTCTGCTCAAGATCGCCGCTAGCATCAACTACGTAGGCGATGGCCTGGATCTGCTGGCCCAATTGCGTGATCAGCACGATCTTTCTGTGGGACACCCGGTCGCTGACCTCGACCGTCTTGAACTCCTGACCCAACGCGCTGACAATGCGTTCAAGACCCTCGGTCCCCTCCTTCCCGCCGATCTCGGAGAACTGCGAAGTGTGGACCTGCTGCCCCTCAGCCTGCGTCCCCTGGCCGATGGTCTGCTGCGCAAGAACGCACACCACGGCCATGGACGAGCAACCAGACTCATGCTCGACCCAGCCCGACTTCATGCTGCAAGCATGGACTCCCTTGCCGTGAGTTGGATCTTGGGGACCAGGACTCTCAGCTACTGCGTCCGACCCACGAGTGACCTACCACGCTGGTTGAGGCATGCTCAATGGCCAGGGTGGGAAGATGCCATGGGGCTCTACCTGGCGCGCTTGCATGACGAACTCAAACCCGGTCGCGATCCCTGGCACCGGGCAGCGGGGCTGGGCTTGGAACTTGAGTGCGTAGCCCGCGGACTGGCGGACCTTGGCTTGCATTTGCACGGATGGTCCCGTGCGGAAACAATTAAATTCCTTCAGGCCCGCTGTATGGCCGAACCCAGTCGAGTGGAGTTTTGGGTCGATGACTGCTTGGATCGACCAGGCCTGGCTCTCGCAGCCCCTCTGACCTTGCAAGAGATCCTCGCCACTCGAGCAGATTTACAACTCTCTAGAGGAATTGCCTTTGACCTGCTCACGTTCCATCGAGCGCTCTTGGAAGTCGGCCCGCTCCCGGTAGATCTGACACGCGGGGAGATTCTCCGACATCTGCGCTAGATCAATCCCCGTAACCTATGGCCTTGAGGCTCTCCAGTTCCTCAGCGGTCAGGGTGCTCGTGTCTCGGGCGGTCCAAACCCGACGCTGAACGAAACGGCGCACCAGGGGAGGTAGGAACTCGGTGACTTGATCGGGGCGAATGGCCTTCAATTCACCGGGGTCAGTAGCAAGATCATAGAACAGGACCTCATCAGGGGTGCGGGCAGGACCATCGCCACTGAACCAACCGGCCACAGTCATGCGATCCAGATCCCGGTCCTGTGCCAGGATGCGAGCTGCGGCTGGGGGCACGCGCAGGACCTGGCCACCCACAGCCCAGAAGCCTTGTCCCTCGGTGCCGCCAAAGGGGCCGCGCAATTCGAGGGCTTGCTTTGCGCCAGGACCGTAGAGCTTGAGTTTCTCGATCACCATGCCAGAACTGTCCCCATAGCCCACGGCCTTCACCATCTCGCCAACTACGAAAGCAGGGGCAGCTTGGGTGCGATCGCCCAGTTCACCATAGAGGGTCCAGTCCTCGCCCAGTTCAAGGGGAACTCCGGCGATTGAAATCCGGCGGCCTCTCACTTCCAGCGGCCCCTTGAGTTCCACTCGCAATTCTGCGGGATCATCGCTCTCTTCAATCTCGACAGCAACCAGATCACGCCCCGCCTGGCGCAGCTTGACTTCGAGCCGCATGCCCAAGGGAGGCAGAGCATCCTCACCCAAGTCCTCGGCCCGGGGCTTGAACCGTTCAATGTACTTGGCACTTGCCATGCGAAGGGAGCGCTCGTACCGGCCGGGCTCGAGATGTTCAGCGAAGAGTGGACGGGCACTGGCGTTTGGGCCCAATTGGTCAATTCCCTCAGTGGGTGGCGCGGGTACATCCAGAACACCCATCAAGGTCGGCAGCAGATCCAGGAGACTGACAGGATGGGTCACGCGCTCAGGTGCACGACCGGGCACTGACATGATCCAGGGCACATGCAAGAGGCCCTCGTAGAGCCCATGACCGTGACCGATGCGCCCGTGCTCGCCGAATTCCTCCCCGTGGTCACTGATCAAGACGATCGCAGTGTCTTCAAGTAGGCCCTCGTGGGCAAGGAACGCAAGGAGGCGCCCGAATTCCGCATCCAGGAACGACAGTGCTCCGTCATAAAGAGCGATCAACTCATCGCGCTCGGTTCCCTCTAGTGGTCGGTCCCCATGATTGACCTCATCCCGAAAGGCCTTCCAGTTCTTCCCGCGAAACCGCTCCACGGCTGCGGGATCCGCATATCGAGTAGCGTATTCGAGAGGTACGGGATAAGGCCAATGCGCATCAAGCATGTGAAGATAGAGCAGGAAGGGTTTTTCCTGATCACGCTCAAGCAAGAAATCCATCGCCTTCCAACGGATCTCACGAGCATCGCCTCCCCGATCGTCGTATTCATCAAATCCCTGCTCGATGCCTTGCCCTAGGCGCAATTGGGCGTTGCGAATGAAGGCCGCTGTCTGGTAGCCGCGCTGCTGCAAGACCTCAGCGATAGTCACGGATTCCTTGGGCAACACATCGCTGACAACCCCCGCGGCATCCTTGGATGATCCACGATAGACCCCGTGTTGCAGAGGCGGCGTGCCTGTCAGATAGGAGGGTACACTGGGCTTGGTCCAACAGGCGCTGGCGCTGGCGGAATCGAAGACCGTGGCGCCTTTGGCCCAAAGGTCCACATGCGGCGTAGTGCCATGCGTCTTGTAGCCATAGGTTCCCAAGTGATCCGCACGCACCGTATCCCAACAGATAAGGATCAGATTCTTGGGGTCCGGTTCCTCAATGGGAACCTGGAGAGCAACAAGCAAGAGTATGGCGGCAATCATGGAAACTGGGAGTCTTCTAGAATTTCAATCGGACTTGAACGCGAGCCATTTGGGCTGGATCCTGCTCATCGTAGGCACTGCCGGGCTGAAAGTGAGAAATAGCAAGTTCCAGGTCAAGACTACGCCAATAGCGCGAGCCCAGCACCAGGTCGAGTTCCCAGCCGATATCGCGGCCTACACCATTGGTATTTTCACTGAGACTTCCCACACGCACAATGTCTGATTCCACCTGGCTGTATTCATGCCAGATCAGGTCCAACGAAGTACGCTTGCCCAAGGTAACTCCAGCACTGGCGGTAAGGATTCCAAGGTTCGAGAGCTCCGGTTCCAACAACTCACCGTAGTACTTTACGCTGGTGGCTCCACCGAGCTTGTCGTTGTTGTCGTGGTAGCCGGTTTGATAGAAGGTGCGATCTACCCCATCACTGGGATCGGAGTCCCCCGAACCTATGGCCCACCCAAATGAGAAATGAAAGGGGTCGAGGGTTTCGGGCTCCCACACAAGCCCTCCGTCCAAAGCCCAAGCACGCAGATCCTCTGTGTCCCGGTAGCCGGTCAAATGTGACAATTCAAGCCACACATCAGAGTCCGGCAACCATTCCCCCAGGACACGCGCGCCAAGGTGAAAGGGATAGTCTCGTCCCGTTTCCGTGAAGCGCCGGTCCACCAGGTATGCCGCCAAGATACGGTCGCTCTCTTCCCAACTGTAGTAGGCCAGGAAATTCTCACTGCTACGGTCTCGGTCAGAGGCATCAGAGAAGGAAATCGCTGTGGCGAGTTCCAAACGGTGATTACCACGACCCCAAGCAACACGCAGGGCGTCCAGTTCCTGATCCCAAAGCCATTCCCGTTGCTCTTCGAAATCCTGTCGGCCGAGTTGAACTTCAAATCCACCATGAATGTCATCCCAGTAGCCGAAAGCCTCAACAATTCGAGCGTCTCGGCGGCTGGAAGGGCCGTCGTCTTCATCTTCACGGTCTTGATAGAAGAAACGCGCACTGGCCACACCAGAAAAATTTCCGGGCGGCGCCCAGGTCATCTCAGCCTTGAGAGAATAGTCCGCATCGAATCGATCCTCATCGTCCGAATCCCGCAGGTTGAAGTTGTTCTCATCGGTGAACTTGCTCTCTGCTCGAAACCCCAAGAACAAATCCGGGCCATAGGGTCGACCTGGAATCTGATCTTCTTCGCGCATACGGCGGCGTTGGACGCGCCGATTTTGTTGCGGCGCAAGTTCGAGGCCTGCCAGAGGTTGTCCCAGTTCGAGCTTCTCGGCGATCTTGGCGGTAATGAGAAAGCGCTGCACACGCAATTCCATGAAATCACCCTTACGACGGACCGCGTCGACTCGGCCCTCCACCCTGGAGCGACCTTTGGAACGCAGGCGCACCTGGCCGGCAACAAACTCCGGACGGCCTTCAAAGTGGCCTTCCACGCGTACCAGCTGACCATTCAAAGCAACTCCATCAGGCAAGTCCGTGCGCCTGTTGGTGACCACGCGTTGGCCCAAGACACTGAACTCGTGGCCACCATCGATAGCGCGCAGACCTGAGACGGTCCCTACCAGAGACTCCTCATCATCTGCATCAACGACCTCCACTTCGTCCGCCATAAAATGATCCTTGGAGGTCAACTCGCCACTGATCACGACCCAATGCCCAACCTTGAGATCTTGAACCGTGTGCTCTTCCTGAGCCTGGGCACTAGCGCTCAAAGCCAATAGGCCGGCAACCAGAAACGACCAGTAACTCCTAAACATGACTGACCTCTGGACGCAAACCGCCCTTGGCCAAGTCCATCAAGCCCGGAATCAAGGATACCCAGCGGGGCCGCAGGCGATAGACCATCACCAGACGCAAGGCGGAGGTGCGTTCATAGAAGTCGAGCGAATCCCGATTCAGTTCGCCGCCTTCGGATCCATAACCCTCAAGCAGAGCCTTGCGAGCTTGCCACGCTTGATCAAAGCTGCCACCCCCTTGCCAGGCCCGCAGAATGAGATGAACACCGAGGTTCGCCAAGTCCACCTCCCGATTCCCTTGAGCCAAGAGATCCCAGTCAATCAAGACCAGACCCCCATCCGGACACACGATCAACTGACCATCGTGCAGATCCCGATGCAACGGAACAGTATCTCCTGGTCCGGGCATACGATCCGTAAGGACCGCGTGCACAGTTTCAACACCCTTCGGCAGTTGCATGCCAGCCAATACCTGACGCATACCGAGAGATTCCATTACCTCCAACTCTGCAAAGGTGTCGTGGACAGGAAGATCCTCAGTGGAAACCGTACGCTGCATGACGGCCATCCCCCTACCAACGGTCCTCCAGACATCCGTCTGATCAAGGGCCGGTGAGCAGCCTTCAACCCAACTATGGCGCATCAAGCCAAGTTCAGGATCCTGACTGATAAACGGCGCGGGAACCAAGGGCGCGTCTCTCTCACGCAACACCTGAACTCTGGTTGCACGGTCAACAGCCTTGGCCAGACGCGAAGGGCGCAAGGCTTTGATCGCATCTCCAGTCTCATGATCGCGCCAGGCAGCGCGACGTCCAGGACGCCAGGAATTCAAGATTGCAGGTCCCTTCTGACTCAGACCAGGCAAACAATCGTCGTGCCCTGTGTTCAGTTGCGACCACTCGCCCGAAGTAGAACACAAGTGAAAAACCGAAGCGGCAGGTGACCCACTCTCCACCACAAACTGGCCGGTCTTCTGGACCTCTGCGCGCACAACCAACTCAGGCTGGACGCCTTCCGGTAAGGGAATCGAAAGGGCCTCCGGGGAGGTCAAGCGACAGCGATCCTCTAAACTCAAGGCGAATTCTATCAGGTTGCGCGCCTGCTCTTCGGCGTTCGCTTCCATACGACGCAAGGTGCTTGAAGCGTGAATTACAATCTGGCGCAAGAGCAGCTGGTCCAACCGAAAGGAGTTGATACCCGGCCCGCCTGCAGCCTTGTAGGCCGCCAAGAGACGCTCGCGCTGCCCTTCAACTGAACCGCCCGCTAGATGAACATCTGCCAACCAAGAGGACAAATCTTCTTCGGGCTCACCGGGACGCAAAGCATCAAGATCAAGCATCACAATCCCTTCTTCATCCAACAACCATTGATCGGAATGAAGGTCCCCGTGAATCAGCACATGGCCGCGGGGCAATGGGATTGCACGCATCAGGCGGTCCGCCTCCAAAGCAAGGTCCATATCGAGAGCCCGTAAGACGCCGAGTTCTGGAATCTCCCCTGCCATCTCGCCTGCGGGGGGCAACATACGATGCAGACGAGCAAGCGCCGCACCCACAAGCTCCACATGTTCAAAGGATCCTTCAGGGGGCGCACTACCCGACACCCATTCCTCCAACAGAATACCCACCTCCGGGTCCATACCCAACACCTTGGGATAACGCAGTCCTTGAGCAGGGCGCAGGGAGCGGCGCACAGATTCAATGCGCAGGGTCTCCTTTGGAGGGTGCACTCGCACTGCAAGTTGACGGTCTTCACGGCGGCCATCTGGATACTTCAGAGAGAGATTGGCCACAAGAACCGCGCGACGCTCAGGCTTGTAGCGCAAGGCGATGAAACTCGAACGCCGACGGCGCACATCAGCGGGATGGAACAGATCCAACTGTTTGATCCAGCGAACTGTTCGCTTGTCATCTAAGGCCCGCTCCAACCCAGGTAGAACTCGATCCCTGGGGAAAGAAATCAAGTAGGCCCCATCGGGCAGAATTGCCCCGGGCAACAGTCGCTGCTCCGAGGTGGCGCGCCACTTGAGCCCTACGATACTGCTTGCGTGTTTGCTGGCCTTGCCCGAAAGGTGCTTCTTCCAAGTCACCCAACTCTCAAAACCATCACTCCAGACCATACGAAAGGTCGCGGCCGCTGCGACCCCGTGCTTCCAGCGCGCATGGGACCAATGAACAGATGTAGGCAACTCTCCCCCTTCTGGAATAAGCAACTCACAAACCAGTCCCAGGAGGTCCTCCTCCGTAGGAGGACTCAAGCCTGCATCCCCCACCCGCTTGGGCAGATAACGATCTCGCTCTCTTTCTCGCAGGCCGCTCATGATGTGCAGGGCGCAGGCCCTCCTTCGTCCATGGGGTATACATCGGTGTCTTGCGATAGGTAGGGATTTGAGTCCTGATCGATCACATCATCTTCAAGATCCTGATCAAAATCCCCGCTGGGCTCGACCTGGATTACAGTGTCAAATTCGGCAAGATGGACCGGATCGTGGGTCACCACAATCACAATGGACTCAAGCGAACGAGCCTTGAGCGACGCGAACACATGACGCGCGGCTTCTGCGTCAAGCCCAGCAAAGGGCTCATCGGCCAGCAGAATCGGCGAATCGCGCAGGAAAGCGCGAGCCAGGCAAAGTCGTCGCCGTTGACCTCCGGAGAGCCCTGCCCCATGTGAGTCAAGAACCGTATCGATTCCATCAGGCAATTCCTCGACCACCTGCAGGGCCCCAGCGGCGTCAATTGCCTCCCAAAGTGCCTCGTCAGTTGCATCGGGCTTAGCCAGAGTCAGATTCTCACGTACGCTGGTTCCGAACAGGACCGCCTCCTGCAATGAAGCAGCCAGGGAAGAGCGCAAGCCGTCGAGTTCGTACTTGTGCAAGGGAACCCCGTCCAAAGTCACTCGCCCTTCAGTGGGGTCCATCAAGCGCAAGGCCAATGCTACGAGAGTGCTCTTGCCCGAACCACTGGCCCCCACAAGGGCGGTGAGCATGCCCCGATCAAAGCGCGCATTGAAACTCTCCAATGCCACGCGGCCATCGGGATAGGTGTAGCACACATCCTCCAGAGCCAAGACCGCTGGTTGGGCGGGCACCGCACGCCTGCCCTGCCGTTCACGCACAGGTGAGCGCTGATCGAGCACATCGAGCAACCGATCTGCACAAGCTACGCCCTTGGCCACGCGTGCCTGTTGTTTTGCGGCGGATCGAGCGGGCTTGAGTAGACCCCGTACATAGGACATAAAGACCAGCAGTTCGCCAGGGCTCAAGACCCCATCCAAGACGCGCATTCCTCCAAGGCCAAGAGTCAATGCAACGCCCACGGTCAAGAGTGACTCCACCGAAGCGGACAGCCGCGCCGCAGCCCGGGCAGCCTTGAGTTCTGCACGCGCTGATCTGCGATTATCCCTGGCAAAACGATGTGTGACCTCCGCTTCCTGGCCCATGGACTGCACCAAGGTAACAGCCCCCACAGCCTCGCCCATGAAGTCCGCCAATGCCCCTTCTTTCTTGCGCTGCTTACGGATAGCAACCGAGAGCTTCCGAGAAAGCACCCGCACAACCCAAGCCAGACCAGGCACCAACCCCAGGAGGATCAAAGTCAACTGGGCGTCAACAGTGAACATCACCGCCAAAACTGCGATCGCATGCAGGCTGCGGGCGAAGAGCGCGGTTGAGGCATCCACCAACATGGTCTTGACCATGGGAGCGTCACCCATCAGGCGCATCAGAAGGTCACCGGATCGTTGCTTGCCGTGATACGCAGGCGGCAACTGCAAGAGACGTTCAAACAAGACCAGACGCAAGGCACGAGTCACACGGTGCCCGACCTTTGCAACGGTCAGGTTCGCGTTGTACTCCGCTAGGACACGCAAGACAACAATGACAAGCAGGGCTCCCGCGCACAACAGCAACAGTTCGCCACCACCTCTCGATTCCAGATCCAGGGGAGCCAGGACCCGGTCAAAAGCAACCTTCATGGGCCAGGGTTGCAAGACAGAAAGCGCAACCACGCAGAGTTGCAGAAGCACAACCCCCGATAACGCCAGGCGATGGGGTCGCAGAACAAATCCCAGCCGGGCACCTACACGCCAGGCATCAAACAACTTCAGAAGGGCTCGCACGCTGGAATTCCTCCCAGAGCTGTCAAGATCTTGGTTGCAACCACGGTCCAATCGTGCCTCATGGCTTCTTCAATTGCAATTCTGGCGAATTCATCCCTCAGGACTTTGTCCCAGGCAAGCTCGTAGAGACAATTCGCTAGAGCCTCCTCGTTCCCAGGAAGATAGAGCAAGCCTGCACGGCCACTCAAAACAGTATCGGGCAAGTCCCCTAGGATTGGCACGATTGGCACCAAGCCCATGGCCATGGCCTCTCGCAACTTGAGGGGCGAAAACCAAGTCGCCGCTTCATTGGAGTGAGAAAGTGCAATCAAATCGCAAGCTCCCACACGCCGGGACACGCCGAACTTGTCAGACCAACCACAGATTCGAATAGCCTCCTTGGGCAACACGTCACCCACGGCTCCTTCAAAGTCTCCACGCCCGGTACAAACCAGGACCATGTCAACACCGTTGGCACGAGTACGAGCAACAGCACGGGCCAGCAAAGGCAGATCGTGCCAGGGGCGCAGACGACCGTGAAAAGCCACTGCGATCTGATCGTCCGCCAGATCAAGATCCCGACGGGCAGAAGCACGATCATCAAGTGGAGCGAAAACGGTAGTGTCCACTCCATTGGAGATTACATGTACAGTTGACGGAGCTGCCCCCAACTTGATCACATACTCCTTGAGAGGCTCTGAAACAACGACCACCAGCTGCGCGCTGTCGAACGCCACGCTCCAGTCTTCACTTCGTTTGGGATAGACAGTTCCATTGCGATAGACAGCTTCCTCAACATCCAGTGGCGAGTTCACCTCGATGCCGTAGGCGATGCCTTTTCGTTTGGCCCAGGTCGCGATCGGTCCGGTTCCCAAGGAGAAGCGCTCGTAGATCATGTCGAAGGGCCCCTGGCTGATCAGTTGAGCGATGGCTTCGCCCCCATCGGGTTCTTCAATCAAGGAGACCTTAGTTCCACAGGCCGCGAATGCTTCGCAAAGGCTGGCGATGTGCACGGCAGCCCCTTTCTCGCGGCCCGCTCGAATGCCCCGATCCTGATGAACAATGGCAACCTTCATGCCACCGACCTCGAATCAAAGACCAAACGATGCCATTCGTTGAGTACTCGGGCCACGGCACGGCCGTCGAAGTGCTTGGCGGCGTGCGCAATGCCTGCACGTGCGATCTTGTTGCGTTGATCCGCATCTGCGAGCAGTTCCAACAGGGTTGTCTGTAACTGTTCCACATCATCGATGGGCACTATGCAGCCAGCCTTCCCTTGGTCAAGAATCTCAGGGATGCCGGTTACTGGGGTCGACACACACGGCAGACCTGTAGCCAGAGCCTCAAGCAAGACCGTTGGCAGAGCATCTCGATTGCCGTCTTCTCCGATGCGGCAGGGCAGGGCAAAGACAGTAGCGGATTGCATGTGGGCCTGGACCTGGCCCTGATGCAGGGCGCCGGTGAGTTGCACATGGGATCCGATATCAAGTTCACCGATCAATGCCTCAAGGTTCTCCCGCTCTTCCCCATCACCAACGATCACGCACTGGACTTGGGGCCGCTCTCTGGCGATGCCCACCATGGCTCGGATCAAGACATCAAGGCCCTTCTTCTCCACCAGGCGCCCTACGCTCAGGATCACGTCCTCTTTGCGAGGCTCTGCAGGCGGCATGAACTCAGCAAGGTTGATGCCGTTGAACAATTTGCGGAGCTTCGGCTGGGCATCAGCGTCGAGGAAGGTCTGCAAGTGCTGCAGGTTTGCCTGACATACCGTTGTGGTGAACTCAGAACCCGACACAATGCGCGATAGGAATTCAGGGTTGATAGTCGAACGGTAGATATCCTTGGCGTGAGCAGTAATGCTGTAGGTCGGGCCCCCCAGGCGATGAAGAAGGTGCGCCACAACGGCCGAGTCCGTGGCAAAGTGAGTGTGGATATGGGTGATGCCCAACTCGCGCACGCGACCGCTCAGATAAAGGGCTTCAGCCACCAACTTGCCGAAACGCGGATGCCCATAGGGTCCGAGCTCGCGCACAATCGGGCCCAAACGTTCCAGCAATTCCGCGCCCTCAGCGCCGTCAGCAAACAAAATCGACCAGGGATCGAGACCTGAAGTAGAGGGCAGAACCTCGATAGGGGCATGCAACCCATCGAACGCCGGATGCTGGGGCTCATCGTCAGGTGTCTTGCGAGACAGAATCACAACATCTGCCCCAAGGACCTCCTGCTGGAGGATCTCATTGAGGATGAAGGTCTCTGAGAGCCTAGGGAATTTCTTGAGGAGATAGCCGATTACCGGTTGCACGCCTTACCTCCCTGGGAAATGGATTCGGAAACTTCTCCAGCGCCTATCCGCTTGGCGATGATGTCAGCAGTGCGGGCTGCACCACCTAGATCTACAGAAATGTCGCGTCGTAGCGCCCCATCCAGCAAATTCTGGACGGTTTCTGGAATGCGCGTCAGGCCACTACGCACGAGGCACTCGGCCACGCCAAAGGACTTGAGGCGGGTAGCGCGCACGAACTGCTCGCGCCTAGGAGTAGTGCGCGGGAGAAGCACGGCGGGTGTTCCTGATGCGAGAATCTCGGCGCAGGTGTTGTATCCAGCCATGGCCACCACAACATCGGCCTGTGCAATGTGAGTGCGCAAGTCTGGATCGAAGCGAGTGATGCTGACCCCTTCGATTCTCGCAGCAAACTCTTCAGCAGCACCTGCCCGTTTGTCATCAGCAAGAGGACCAATCACCACACGAGATTTCCATGAGACCTCTCGACCCACCAAGGAACGCAGATAGGCTTCGATACGATCAAGCCCATCCCCGCCACCGCCGGTTGTAAACAGGACCTCCGGCACGCCTGGTGAACGCTCTAGAACGGGTTCAGACCGCACTACATAGCCCACATGGTGTACACGCTCGCGCAATTCGGGGGGCACCGGATATTCACGACGCATGTCGAAGACGCGCGTGTCTCCATAGACCAACACATCTTGATAGGACTCGGCAAGGGCCTCGCGGATGACGGGTTGACTCCACTCCCGGGCCACATGCAGAGGCGAGTCAATCACATCTCGCAAGCCAAGAATGCAGGGGGTGCCCTGTATCTTGGCACTAGTCAGTGTCTCCTGCAGTTCCCCACGTAAGCCAACAGGGGTGTGGTCCACCAGCAAGAGATCCGGTTCGAAAGACTCAAAGGCTGCCAACACTGTCTTCGAGCGCAAACGCAGCATGCTCTCCATGTCAAAGCCCAGGCGCAAGGAGACGTATTGGGCCCCGTCCTTGGTCACGGAGGGCAACTTGAGTACATCCACGCCCTCCGGTACTGGGAACTGGGTAGCGCAGGGAGATCCGGTCACGATCAGAATCGAGGCATTTGGCAGCCGGTCACGGAGGCTCTCGGCCAGGGTCAGGCAGCGACGCAGGTGTCCCAGACCAAATGAATCATGACCGTAAAACATGATTCTCGGACCGCGCATGGAACGGGTGGGACGGTGGGGCTGGCTGACAGACATCGATCGGTACTCCTTGGACCGCTTACATCGCAAAGGGCGTGCCAATCGGTTCCTGGCACCTTGCGGATGGACTGGCGCCCTCATCCTGTCCGAATTCCGGATCTTGTGACCGAAATCTGCACACAAAACTCCCCCAAACCCTGTTCTGGACGCTCTTGAGCGGATGGCACGGCGCTTGCTTCATTCACTTGCCCGGCCATCTGCACCAGCAGTGCCCCCGGCGCGACCCCCAAGGAGAAAAACAACAACGAGCCACAAATCAAATGCGCCTCTCAATTCTCAGCCTGGCCTTCATTCTGACGGCCCCAACAACCCAAGCAGACATCATCACAGGCCGTGTCCTGGACGCTGCCGGGCAACCGGTCCACGGCTGCAACATCGACATGATCGATGCAGTCACAGGTGACGAGATGGCGATTTCCAACGATGGCACCAATGCCATGGGCATCTTCAGCATCGTTGTTCCCACTGGTCTCTATCAGGTAACGATCAACCCACCACAACCCCCCGTGACCGTCAGCTTGGTCGAAACGCTGAACGATGTGGTTGTGGTCGTCACACAGGACCTTGGTGACATTCACCTGACGCCTGGCGGGCTCCTGAGTGGAACCATCCTGCTGCCTGGCGGGCTGCCTGCAGCAGGTGTTAACATGGATATCGAAATGCCTGACGGAAGCGAATACATACCCGCTTGGGATGGAACGGACCTGCTGGGCAAATTTGCCGTTGTCGCCCCACAGGGGGATGTGTTTCTACAGATTCGCCCTGAGAACCTGACCACGACCCTGCTGGCTCCCGAGGAATTTGCCCTTACCAACCTAGGGGCAGCCCATGACTTTGGCACGATCAACCTGCGCCCCGGTTACTGGACAAGCCTCACGGTTCTTACTTCACAAAACGCTCCTGTCTTCAATGCCGATCTTGATGTCACCGATCTTACCACGGCCTTGCAACTCTTTACGCCAAGCGACAATACAGACGCCGCAGGCTTCGTGGATGTGGTCCTGCCCTCCGGATCCTTTGAGATCCAGGTGGAGCCTCGCTTCCTGGACAGACTTGTGGCAACCCTGATCTCACCGGTCAACGTCAGCATGGACTCAAACCTGGGGGTAGTCAACTTGGATCAGGGTGTGGTGCTTTCAGGTACAGTGACTGACACCCTGGGCCAGCCCGTCGCTGATGTCGATCTCGACGCTTTCAATGAGAGCACAGGCAACGAAATCAGTCTCTTCACCGACAACACAAACTTCAACGGACAGTACGCCGTAATCGTTCCGACAGGCACACTGACCCTAATCTACATTCCAAGCCCTGCCGGTGCGCAAGTACCCCTTGTCGAGTCGGGTGTGGTCGTTTCAGGCGACCTGGTCCACAATGTCCAGCTTGCAGAATGCAACTGCGGCACTGTCCGCGGTGTAGGAACTGCGGGCGCTGGCGGCCACACCCCTCGACTCACCACCACAGCAGCTTGCCCGACCCTGGGCGACACCTCTTGGGGTGTCACGCTCACCCAGGGTCTGGGCGGCGCGCTTGCAGTGGTGCGGGCCGGCATCGATACAGGCCCATCCGCCGGGATCAGTCAGGCAACAAGCAGCCTGCTACTCGGTCCACCGGTCATCATCCAACTCAGCGGTACTCCCGGAACCCCGGGAGTTGGTACCGCATCAATCAACCTGCCCTTGCAAGACGATCCGTCAATGGCAGGCCTTTCGCTGCGCGCTCGTGCAGTGGTGTTTGATTCAAGTGCCCGTGGTGGGCGCTCAAGATCGCGCGTTTTGGAAGCAACTTTGTGTGGCCAGTGAGAGGGGCTGCTTAAGAAACATCCAAGACGGCGTACCGCGGGTTCTCGCTGAAAGCGAGAACCCGCACCCTTCCACCTTTGGACCTGGGGCAATCAGCGATAACTCCCTGAATTGCCAGGCCAAAGCACAGACAGGACCATTTTCGTGATTGACTGAGAGCCAATCGAAGAAAAATCTGGTCCTGGTTGCAGGCAGAGATCCGCAGCCCAATATTCGGATCAAGAGCGTGAACAATGAAAAATCTGCCGCTGACCCCAAGAGCACCGCATTTGCCCACTTGGCTCTTGTTGCTATGCGCATGCTCGCGCTTCAGTGCACCCCCACCAGGACCAACCACCGGGCCACCGACGATTGAGACCACGAGTGTCTTTTCTTCAAGCGTGATTTCCGTAGCGGCGGGACCTGATCAGGCACTGCTGGAAGCACGCATCGATGAAAAGATCGACCCCACCGCCAACTTTGAACTACGCCATGTGACCATTGGTGGAGATCTTGGATCCGCCCCCGGAGTGGGTTTGGATCCCTCGAATCCGCAAATTCTGCTCACCGGCCTAGAAACCCAAACGCGCTTCGAAGCCCAGCTTTTTGTGCGCAGAGAAGGCGGCTCCTGGCAACCCACCGGCTCACGCGTGGAGTTCGCAACCGGCCTCGTGATCTACACAAACGTTTCCTCCACAGCCACAAGTCCAAATGGCATGAGTCCCGACTCTGCCTTCCCGAGCCTACACATCGCCTGCCTGATTGCCTCGGGCATGGCCAGCGGAACTCACGTGAATGTGTGGGCGGCAGAGGGCACGTTTACGGATGTTGCCAACGTGCCAATCAAAGGCTTCGCCTTGGCCGGTGGCTTCACCCAGACCTTTGAGTTGGCAGAACGAGATCCAG
>JABABA010000005.1:123019-157436 GCA_014238415.1 Planctomycetota bacterium
TGGCATCGTCGAGACGGCCCTCCCGGGCTATCAGATGAATGCGGCCGCCTGGCTGCAGACGAACCCGTGGGTTCCCGCGCGCACATTCGGATCGGCTGCCAGCAGCGGAGTTCCCCTGTTCAACAACGCACCGGGTCAAGTCATTCGAACAGAAGGTACAGGCGCGAGCTTCAACCTTCTGGATGCACCGACATTTGGACAGGGCGCAACGATGGAATGGAATGGTGACAACACCCCGCGCGTAGCAACCTCGACCTCATCGACCAGTCCGAGCCTGAGCCCTGCAGCCCCTTCGACTTCCAGCGCCTACTCACTGGCCTGGTATCCCTCCGGATCGGTCAATAACGATCTGACCCCAGCCCCTGGGTCAGCACTCACGGGCATCGGTGTGACGGCCCTGGGTGATCCCCTGCTCGACGCTGGTCCTCTTGGGCTCTTTGGGGGAGCAACTCCTGGCAATAGCACCGCCCTGTCTCCTGAACCCTTCCGAGTGGGCCGCTTGCAGCCCTCCAGCGGGCTGGAAAGCATGCAGGATCTGGTGATCGAACTGCAGGGTGGCGCGGCCGACCCGAGCCTGCTTGCCGGGCGTGTGCGGGTCATGATGAATGACACAATCGACTCGGTCAATGTGCTGCCGGATCCCCTTGGATTGCGCCTGCCCCCGCCTGTAGGCGGTTGGCTGCCAGGGCACCGAATCGAAGTCCTGGGAGGGATCTCGGCCATCTCCGGAGAGCCTCTGCTGGGGCCTCTTGCCATGCCCGTGCCCCTTCCCTGAGAATTCCCAGGCCTGTCTACGAATCGTGCAGTAAACTGTACGAATCATGGACAAGACCCCCTCGGGGCAGCCCCTGCCAGCCGGAATGACCCTCATACGGGTCCTGGCCGAACGTCCCAGCGGCTCGATTCTGCTGGTTGAAGAACAAGGCGAAGCCCGGGTCTTGCGCTTCGTCGATGACCTAGGGGGCCTCTCTGCCCAGATGCGCCTCCTGGGTCATGCCCAACGTGAAGGTCTGGCCTTGCCCACATCCTGGGGTCAGTTGCCAGGAGGCGGGGCATATGTGACCCGCCCCTTCCTCGACGGCCCGACCCTGAAGGAAGCAGCGGGAACACTTGATGGACCGGCCCTCTTGCAGGTCACAGCCGACCTGCTCGAAGCCCTTGCAGCCCTACACGATTGCGGTCTGCTGCACAGAGATATCAAACCTGAGAATGTGATCTTGGTCGACGGCCGAGCGCATTTGATCGACCTGGATCTGGCAGACACCAGTGGTACGCTGGAAGTCGCGGGCACCAAGGGGTTCTTGTCCCCCGAACTTCTGATCGGCGCACCTGCCACCACATCAGCGGACCTGTTCAGCCTTGGAATCACCCTGATCCACGGCGCAGGACTACGGCCTGATCGGCGCGCAGAGGTCGACTTTCCACGCCAATCCTATTGGGAAGCGGCGCGCTTGGACCCCAGTCAGCTTCCACAGGAAATTCGGGCCCTGGTGATTGCAGTCCTGCACCGCTGGCCGAACGAGCGGCCAGCGGACGCACGAGTTGCTTTGGACCTGACGCAAGGGGCCGCCTCCCGCTCCACCACCTGTCCAGTCCTACCGAATCTGCCCGGTGAAACCACCCAACTCACCGAAGCCGCGAACTTGCTGCAAACAGGAAACACTCCGCTCCTGATCAGCGTGCGACATCCAGAAGAGACTAGCGCCGCCTTGCACCAACTGCACCTGGCCGCCTGCCAACAGGGAATGCAGCCTGAATGCTTGATTGCTGAGCAGGAAGGCGACCTCTCCAAGACCCAGTACGGACATCGTCTGGTGCTGCCCACCAAACATGTCTCCTTGGACACAATCGCCACCGATGTGATTCGCCGGGCGACAGGAGCTTGTGCCTGGATTCTCGAAATCCAGCGCGGAGAGCAGCTGCATGCCGAGCTCCTTGAAGCAGGGGTCAAGATGACCCATGTGCGACTCGGTGGAGTTTCCACGGAAACCCTGGAAAAGCACCTCCTGCAAGCCACTGCCAGCGGCCAACCGGAGAGTGCCCGTCTACTGGCCGAAGACCTGGTCAAACGCACCGACGGCCGGGTCAGTTTGATCAACGAAGCCCTCCGCCAGGGAGTTGAAGTAGGCGCCATGGTAGCCACGGACAACGGACTCGCCCTCAAGACCGACCGTTGGCCTGGAGAACTGGTGGCTGGTGACAGCGGCCTTGTGATGCCCGAGGATCACCACCAACGCGATCTCCTCCTGGCCCTAGCTGCCCTGGGAGAAGCTGCGACTCTGTCAGATGTTGCGCTTGTGATCGGTGTCACGGACGATGATTCCCATACGGCCCGAGCGGAGCTTGCTCGCAGTGGCTGGATCGAACAAGCCGGATCCCACGGTTCACTGTATGTCACCCAAGGACCTCGACTGGAATCGGTTCAGCACGCCCTCGATCCAGCCTTGCGTAAGGCTCTTTCGATCAAATGGCTGCAGAGCAATGCGCCCCTGAGTCCTAATGCCATGGCCCTCCTGCGCCTCAAAGCCCAAGTGCAACCGGAGGAAGTCCTTGAAGCCGCACGCCAAGCCCTCTCGGCGGGAAGAATGGGATGGGTCCAAGGCCTGGTAGAACCCCTGGCCCAATGGAAAGAAGCAGGTGAAGTACAAGCGGAGGCCGTCTGTATTCTTGCCCAATTGCAACTTGCGCGGGGAGACCACAAGGGCGCAAGAGCAACTCTCAGCAATCACTTCGGCACAGAACTTTCTCAAGGAACTTGCAGCGCCTGGTTGATCCAAGGAGAAATCCTCGCCGCTGACGGACAGCCTTCCCTCTCGGCCAATGCCCGAGCCAAGGCCCAGGATCTCGCTTCCGATTCAGAACAAGAAGCTCGGGTCGCCATTGCCAAGGCCTACGCGGCTTTCCTGGAAGGGAACGGAGACGAAGCCGAAGAGCAACTCAACCAGGCCCCCAACACGAACCTGCGCCCAGAAACACTTGGAACCCTGCACATGCTGCAGTTTGCAGTGAAATTCTCCCGCGGCGACTATGACGCCGCTTCCGAGGCCCTCAAACAAGCTCGAACAGTGGGCGCAGAGAATATCCCTTCACTGCTGGGACGCATCGAACTCAACCAAGCGGTCCTCGCACGACGGCAGGGCAACCTGTCCGCAGCAATTAGTTCCATGCGCGCATCCCAGGAGGCCTTCGGCCGCTGTGACAACCTGAAACAGGAAGCCTTGGCTGCAAACAACCTGGGCGTGCTGCTGAAAGATTCGGGCGATCTGACAGAGGCTCGCAAGAGCCTGACCCGCGCCCTGCGCCTGCGACGCCGGCTCCGGGATCAACACGCAGAAGCCTCTTCCCTGGGTAGTCTGGCCTTGGTGGACATGGAAGCTGGACACCTAGGATCCGCAGGGGAAAGACTCGCCCTTGCCACACGGATATTGGAACGCGGAGACCACCAACGGGAACTCGACATCTTGGCACCTGCCCGTGCCCTCTTCACCCTGCGCACCAAGGGTCCCGTTTCCGTTCGATCTGGCTCAGACCCGGCTCATCTGCGCGCCGCACGCACAGCCCATCGTCCTGCGGTCCACCGCTTCCTGGCAGAAATGGCCCTGTCCGAAGGCCGACCCGAACGAGCACAAGCCCATCGCTTAGCCGCTGTGACCTACTCAGCACCCAACAGTGCCGAGGCATTCCGCAGTTGGAGCACGCGCATTGCACACGAGGGAAGCGCTTGGCTGCCTGCGAAAGACCTGAAACAACTCGCCACGGATCTTGCACCTGTACGCAAGAGCGAAATGCAGTGGCGTTTGCATGCACAGACGGGTGACCTTGAGACCGATGAACTGAACAGCCTGTTGCACATCTTTCAGGCCGGTGGACGCAGCGACCTGGTAGCTGCCGTGGCACGCAATCTGATTCGCACTGCCAACCAACGGGCAGATCCGGATCTACGACGGCGATCCACGGCACGTTTCGAAGAAGCAAGCCGCGCAATCTTGCGAGGCCTTGAAGGGCCCCAAGCAAAATTGCACTTGGAGCGCACCTTGCACCTTGCTGGAAACCAGGTTCCGGAGACCCCGCAAGACAGCAACCAGGATGTGGACTGGTTGCTGGAGTGCATCCGCCGACTCGCCTCCAGCCGAGATCGACGTGAATTGCTCGAACGCATACTTGACCATGCCCTTGAGCGCACGGGGGCTCGACGGGGCTATGTGGTAATTGCCCGAAACCAAGAGATAGAAACATCCGCCGCCCGGGGTATGGAATTGGATCGGGAGGACAGCGGTGATGCCTCAATCTCCTCAAGCGTGATCCACGCAGCCCTTGCTGACAGCAAGCCGATCTCAACCGCAAATGCGGCCCACGACGAACGCTTCCAAGATGAACAGAGCGTACGTCACCTGCAACTGCGTTCAGTGTTGTGTGTGCCCTTCGCCGACCAGGGTGTGGTGCGCGGAGCGATCTATGTTGACAACGACAGAGCGGACTCGATCTTTGATGATGATGATATACGCGCACTGTCAGTCTTGGCAGATCCCGCAGCGGTTGCCCTTGCCCAGATCGAAGAACGCCAGCGCATCAAAGATCTGAACCGCCAGCTCGCGGACAAGGTCGAAGTCCAAGAGTCTGAACTGGTCCAAGTCAGAGAAGCCCTCAAGCGTAGTGGACACGTGGCGCCCCTGCCCGGGGTGATCGGCACCAGCCCCGCCATGCTCGAAGTGGCCGCCATGGTGGAGCGCCTGGCCCCCACCGACCTGACCGTGCTGGTGACCGGGCCCAGCGGCTCAGGCAAGGAATTGATCGCGCGTGCCCTGCATCACAGAAGCAATCGCGCAGACGGCCCCTTGATCACCGAAAACACCGCCGCCCTGCCCGAATCCCTGTTGGAAAGCGAACTCTTCGGCCACAAGAAGGGCGCATTCACCGGCGCGGAGCAGGACCGCGAGGGTCTCTTCAAGAGAGCCCAAGGAGGCACGCTATTTCTCGATGAGATCGGCGACTTGCCTCTGCCCCTGCAGGTCAAGCTTCTGCGGGTTCTTGAATCCGGCGAAGTACGACCCCTGGGTTCCAATGAAACAGAAACGGTCTCCGTGCGTGTAGTGGCCGCCACACACCAACAACTGACCGAGAAAGTGCAGAGGGGAGAATTCAGGGAAGACCTCTTCTACCGTCTCAACGGCGGCGAAGTCTCTCTGCCTGCCCTGGAGGAGCGATTGGAGGATCTGCCTCTGCTGGTGGCTCACTTCATGGAGCAACTCAGCGCCCAGTATGGTCAACGAAAAACCGTCAGCGATAATGTGCTAGCGGCGCTCTTGACGCGCGCCTGGCCCGGACAAGTACGCGAGTTACGTAACGAAGTGGCGCGCCTCTGGTTCCTCTGCGATGAAGTAATCAACAACCCCGCTCTGATCCGTAAGCCCATGGATAACATCATGGACGAGGCCAACAAGGCACCTGAATCCATGCTGCTGATCGATGCAGAACGCATCGCAGTAGAACGAGCCTTGTCCGCAGCTGGTGGCCGACGAGATCAAGCAGCCAAGCTGCTGGGCATCAGCCGCTCTGGGCTCTACACCAAACTCACGCGCCTCGGACTTGACTAACGCAAGACGCGACAGGGCAAGGAGGGCAGAGGCAAGGCCTGCACACTCGCAGTGTTGTCCACAGCCACTGGCTGATCGCCACCCGAAGCGGGAGACAAGCCCAAGAGCAATTTGGCACCAGGAAGGAGCCCGAGGGTCGAGGAAATCTGCCCAACAAAGGAGGCAGGCAACCATGAGCCATGGGTCCCCCGGACACTGGAAACCCATGCGTCATCCGTTGCTCCCACCGCAACAAAGGCGATGTCCCCACCGCGACTACGCACCGCGCGCAGAGTCGTGCCTTCGGCAAATGTTCCCACTAACATCGCCTGCTGCGTAGCTCCACTCACTGGATCAATGCGATGCACCTCCACGTCGGTCGTTCCACTGGGAACGGAACTAACCATAACTTGACGGCCCGCCATGTATAGCTCCGGATCTTCTTCTAGATCAGACAGCAGCACATCAATGTTCGATTGACTGTGATAGTAGCCGCCGGTATAGATCACAAAACTCGCCAGCTCAGAGGTGTCTTCAAACTCGGCCTGGATCAAGAAACGATCGGCATTGTGATCCAGATAGGCATCAGAAACACTCAAGGTCGCAGGTACATCAAAAGGCGGCCAGACCACGCCACTGGTGCGCGTCAGGTTCCAAGTAGTAGGGACTCCCTGGGGATCCGTCACCGTAGCGTACATGTCCGCAGCACCGATCAGATCATCATCGTCCACCACAGCCAGAATTACATCGCCTGCCAGGTAGCATACCTGCTGGGGACTGGCAAAACCGATCACGCCGATGTTGTCGATGTAGACCGGAAAGTCCGGCGCGAGAGTGACGTGGGTCTCGATCGGAGTGCTTTGGACTTGCGTGATGAACAGTTCCTGCGGCGGACCATCGCTCAACCAGGCCAAACGCTCACCGTCGTGAGAGAGGGCCATGTAAGGGCCAAGAGGGTCAGTCGTGCCCGGTAGCTCAATAGGCTGAGGCGTGGCGACCGGCACATGTACCGTGCCATCAAGGTCCACAACCAGCACACGCCGCGTAGTGGGATCATCTTCGGTGACTACAGCCACGCGATTGCCTTCGTCACTCATGACAAGGTCTTCATGCAAGCCCTCTTGGTCTAGCAGGGGCAGCGGGATTTCAGTCGCCTGAGTTGTACGTGAAGCCGTCCAGAGTTCATCTCCCGTAAGCCACCAGGCCCCAAGGCGCGAACTGCGTAAACTCCTCGTACTGTAGCTAATTGGATCGATGTCAGCCGTCATGTCAATAGGCATTCCTCCTCGCAAGAGATCAACCTGATAGAGGTTTCCACCATGAATGTCATCGGTGCCATATACCAGCCAACGACCGTCCAGAGAAATTGCAACGGAATCGCTGATCGCACCGGTTGAAGCGGCGTTGTCAATTGCCGCTACCCAGCGAGTACGTCCAACAGATGGAATCAAGAGCAGACCTACCCGAGTCCCTCGAGCAACCATGTACAAGTTGTCCCCATTGGGCAGAGAAACCCAAGAGGGCACCCCTGGTTCTTCTTGTAGAGTGGGTCGATCGCGACGAAATTTGTCAATCTCCCGCTGCCCCTTTAGTTCGAGAGGCAGAAACTCAATGCCCGCCTCCAGAAGGCGCGCGGAGGAAAGGTCGCTGGCGAGGGCGTGCAGGTCAAACAACCCCGGTGTGATCTCAACTCCCACAATGGGCGAGGCCGCTCGGCTATGGGGGTTCAGATTGCCCGGATTGGTAACTGTCTGAGCAAGAACAGAAGTTGAAAGGAGTACTGAGCAAAACAGGGTCTGCACAGCAAGCGATTGAGACTCCAAGTAGTGGAATTTCATGAGAAAATTGGCTTGATATAAAGGCGAGAGAGGACACCCAGAGTACTTCAGTTCACTGCCTCTCGTACCCCCGACCGGAGACCTTACTCAGGGCCGAGGAAAGCCAAAAACCGGCTTTGGAGGCCGCTGGGGCTCCTTTTGCTCGTAGTCTTGCCCAAACAGAAATAAGAGCAGTGTCCCAGATCGAGGCACACCTTCGCATTGCTGAACCCCCACCGACGCCTGGTGCAATTCGAGGCAAGGAAACCAGTAGCAAGCCAACTCCCGCTGTCAAGCCGCGAGACCGAGCATCAGCAAGACCGACAACCCACACATGGCTCATGCCTCCGTCCATAGACAACCAACCAGGCTCAAGATGATGTGGGCGGCTCTATCTTGGAAGACAGCACCTGCTCCACCTGTCAACCAAGCAAGCGGCGACTGCGCCTACTGGGCCAAGGCCAGAGTCAACTCCCGCCTGGTCACGGGTCCGGAAGCAGACAGACAACAGTGATCTGGCTGCAGGTGCTTGCGCGCGACATCACGCACCATCTTCGCCGTCACTGAAGCAAATACCCTGGGCAACACAGCCAGATGATCGTCAGCGTGGCCGTGAACCTCAGCAGAAACCAAATAGGCAGCCCGCTGAGAAGCGCGCTCAAATCCCAAAGGGAACGAACCAACCAGGTAGTCGCGCGCAAGATCGAGCTCAGCCTTGGAGACTGTTTCGTTCTGTATACGTCGCATCTCCTCAAGGAACCCTCCCACCGCCGTGTGCACGTGCTGGGGGCTCGTACCTATGTAGGCACGAAAGCGACCGGGCAAGCGACCCGCCGAACTGTGAATATCCGCGTACACCGAGTAGGCCAATCCCTGCTCATCTCGTAGGCGCTTGGTGATACGAGCAGTAAATCCTGGACCGCTGCCCAGAATGTGATCCATCACCACCAAGGTCGCCCAATCGGGATTGCTACGACGCACGCCGAGATGGCCGAGGAACACATGCACTTGATCACGGCTCTTCCTGAATGCATCGAGTCGATTGCCGCCCTTTGGAAAGCGAGCCTTGGTCTTGTTCACTGGCCCCACTCGCTCCCAACCCCTGGTCAGGCGTTGCACGAGGCGCTTGACAGCCGCCGGATCCACATCACCGCAAATCGAGAGAATCGCACGATCGGGACCCCAATTGTTCCGGTGATGAGTTAGCAAATCCTTGGGATCCAGGGCACCGATGGTCTCAGCGGTCCCATGGGAGGGCCGTCCTAGCCAGTGCTTTCCATAGATCAGGCGCAGGAAACGCTGCGCTGCCTGTGTCTGTGGGTTCTCCTGTGCCACGCGTAACCGCGCTTGAAGACGCTGCTGCTGCCGGCGTACTGGATCGTTGGGATAAGCAGAGTGGCGCGCAACCTCCAACAAGGTCTCAAGCAATACCTTCCAGTGCTCCCCAGCCACGTAACCAGACAGCCCAGACTGGTTGCCAGCAAGGCCGCCGCCACAAGGTTCAAGGCGCGTGGCCAATTGAGCCTCGTCGTGTTGATTTGTGCCTTGGTCTGCCAACTGCCCTACCAACCAGGCCAAGCCCTCTTGGCCGACAGGGTCGAGACTGGAACCACCGCGCATCATGAGTTGCGCGGCGGTGATCGGTGCACCCTCACGCCGAGAAACGATCAGGGTCAGGCCATTGGACAACACGCTACGCACCTTGGGAAGATATAGCTCGGTAGACGTGACTTGGGTTTTCATGCTCCGCCTCCAGGCAGGCTCCAACCGATCACCCGCCGGTCCGAAGTCAAGAGTTTACGCGCGGTGGCGCGTATGCGTTTCGCGTTGACCTGGGCTCGGCGCTCCTCTAACTCAAGCAAGAGCCGCCAGTCCCCATCTACCGCAAAGCCACCGACCCACTCAGCCAGATCTGACACGGTCTCTGCCTCAAAGGCGTCTCTTGAGCGCAAGGTCCGCTGCACCCGGCGCATTTCCTTGGCGGGAACCAATTCTTCGGCAAGACGCTGAATTTCCTCATCGACTACCTTCTCCAGAGCAGAGAGATCGGCTCCAGGGACGGCCTCCGAATGAAGCCAAAATGCACCACCCTCTACCAAGGTGTCCGAAGAACTGGCCACCATCGTAGCCAGGCCTTCGGTCAATACCAACCGCTTGTGAAGCCTCGAAACACGACCACCGGTAAGCAGGGTATCGATCAAGTCCAAATCAAAGTCCTCGTCGGTCCCCACAGATGTCGTACGCCAAGCCATTATCAGACGCGATGCGGCGTCATCCCAGCGCTTCTCAATGCGCCGCTCCCCCTCCGGAGCTCGAAGGGGCGCGCAATGCACAAACGGGGCCGGCTCACCTCGTGAAACCTTGCCGAAGTGTTTTCGTACCAGACTCATCGTGGAACTGGGATGTAGGTCACCGGCGAGAACCAAGGTTCCCATGCAAGGCTGGTAAGTGCGCTCATACCAACCGCGCATCAGATCCACTTGCATGGATTCCAAGGTCTCTGGGTGGCCTATGATCGGGGCCCCGTAGGGATGGCGGCCAAATAGCACGTGAGAAACATCCTGTCTCAAGCGGCCCCAGGGACTATCCCGCCCCATGGAGAGTTCCTCCAGTACAACTGCCTTTTCGTTGTTGAACTCAACAGGGTCCAAGAGCAGACCACCCATGCGATCGGCTTCCAACTCCAAAGCAGCCTCAAACCGATCAGATGCCAGTTCGAACCAATAGGCAGTGTGATCGTAACTGGTGAATGCATTTATGCTGCCCCCCAGCGATGTGGCGGTCGCATCGACCACTCCCTTGCCAAAGCGCTTGGTACCCTTGAACATCATGTGCTCAAGAAAATGTGCGACCCCTGCTTCGTGAGGCGCTTCGTGCCGGGAACCGGCCCCATACCAAAGCAGACTGGTCACCACGGGAATATCATGACGCTCCAACAAGATGACCCTGAGGCCGTTGCGCAAGCGGTGCTCGTGTACCTTGGCACCGGTTCCTGGTAAGAGCAGACCCCGAGCAGGAGCTGGTTTCTTGTGCCTTGCTCTCGGACGGCGGCGGGTAGTGGTGGATCGAGTCACGAGGACCGCCTCCGACCAGCACGCCGAGTTCCAGATCTACGCCGGACAGATGCTCTACGCATTCCGATTCGAGAACTGGAACCACTGCGCCGCCGCGGCGATCGACGCCCACTCCTGCGTCCCGTGACGCTGCCGTCATCAGCACCGCCCAGAGGCAAGAGAGCCGCCTGCTCATCTGACATGTCCAGAAGAGACTCAACCTCTTGACGGGACAGCCGCCGAAAGCGTCCTTCCTTCAAACCGCGCAAGACCAGCGGGCCGATTTCTTCGCGGGTCAGCTCCAGCACCTTGTGTCCCACCCGTGCAAAGACCCTTCGGATCTCACGATTCATACCCTCGCGCAAGGTCACCAGGGCGGTGGAACGCAATTTGGCCCGCTTCACAATGACAACGCGTGCACCCGAGGTCTTGCCCTCGGATAGATACACTCCTGCACGGATCTTATCGAGACTGTCGTCATCGAGGGACCCAGCAACCACAACGCGGTAGGTCTTCGATACCCCATAGCGGGGATGAGAAACCCGATGAGAGAAATCGCCGTCGTTGGTCAACAGAATCAGGCCGCGGCTCTCTTCATCCAGTCGCCCCACGGTGTAGATACGACCAGCAGCAGGGTCGCTGATGAGATCAACCGCCTTGGGGCGCGTCTCGCGCCGGTCATTGGTGCATAGCACTCCCTTGGGCTTGTGCAGGAGATAGTAACGACGAGGGTCCTCGCTGCCAGGAAGCACCACGCCATCAACGGTCACCTTCTGCTTGCTGGGATCGACCTTGACCCCCAACTCGGTTACCACTAAATCATCCACCAGAATCTTGCCCTTGGCGATCAACTCGTCACACGCACGGCGCGAAGCTACTCCATGATCAGCAAGAAACTTGTTCAGGCGCACCAAGGTTGTGCGCGCCTCGCGGCGGGCACTGGACCCATCGGCAACGAATCCCCCTGCGGAAACCGAGCGCGGACGCCTACCGCGCACAGAACCGCGAGGTGAACCCCGTGAACGTCGCCTTGCCATGATCTAGCTCTGTCTCCCTCTAAACGATCGCAGGGCCAGCACCTGAAAGTCCCCGTCTTCGGGCAGCAGATCGTGAGACCCCAGATCCGCTGGCAAGAGCCAGGTCTGTCCGCTCTTGATGCTCCAACTCTGTTCTTCTTCACCACTCACACGAATGCGACCTTGACCGCTAATGACGAACAATGCGCCTGCTCTCTTGTCCGTATCACGAGCAAAGAGCTCATGGATCCGCAGCAACTCGCCCTGATAGGACTCATCCTCGAAGAGCGGAGCGCGCATGCTCGTTCCTTGCTCATGCCATTCGGGAGGACTCGGCTCAAGACCTTCTTGATCGTAGATGATCGAACTCAAGGCAGACTCCACATGCTGCTCACGCAATTCACCGTTCTGATCCTTGCGGTCCCAGTCGTAGATACGGAAAGTGGTGTCAGAATTCTGTTGCACCTCGACGATTACCAGCCCCTTGCCAATCGAGTGCACCGTGCCCGCAGGCACACGCACGAAATCACCCCTGCGAACGGGATAGGACGTCAATAGAGTAACCACATCGCTGGTCCCAGCGGCCTCGGCGAATTCACTGGCGGTGGTGCCTTTGGAAAGACCAAGAAAGACTTCCGCGTCCTCGTCCGCAGAGAGCACCAACCAGCACTCGTCCTTGCCTGCAAAAGAGGGGCCCATGCGTTCGGCTGTGGCCTGATCGGGATGCACTTGAATGGACAGGTTCTTGCGCGCATCCAGGAGCTTCAAGAGCAAAGGAAATGACCCATCCGGATCGGGTTGGGTACGTCCCAGCAGCGCGGTTTCCTCGGAGAGCATCAACCCGCCCAAAGTGCGCCCCTTGAATGGACCCTCTGCCACTATCGAAGTAGCTCCCTCGCGATCGGAAAGACACCAGGCCTCTCCGATGTTCTTGTCCACAGGTAGGCCTTCGGGCAATATGGGCTGCAGGGCGCGACCACCCCAGATCTTCTCCAGAAAGATCGGCTCAAGACGAAGGGGCTGACGAATGGACATGGATCGGGGAGGGGATTGGACCCGATTGGCTGCAGGTCAAGCCGCGAAGAATAACCGGGAGGGAGCGGCAGGCACCGGAATTCGGGGGAGACTTATTGAGCTCGGGACCCAAAAAGGGCCTGGAACCTCTCTCACCGCATCTCCGGCAGCCTACGGGCCCCGACAAGGTCAGAGATCCAGCAGGGTCTCAAGCGCGCCGGCCACGACCCGGCTGCCCTCTGCCGAATAGTGCCCGCCCGGAGCCCAGTGGCGCCCTTCGTCGGCTGCACCGCTCGCCACCAAAGCCGCGCTGCAGTCAATCACCTCGATCCCTGCCCGCTCCCACGCGTCGGTGACCGTTTCCCAGTAGCCACGACCCTCTTGGACAAGGTGTTCTAGACCACCGCGGTCAGGCAAGACCAGCAAGCGCAACCGAACGCCGTCATTTGAGGTCTCTTCCTGGAACGCGCCGACGATCGCCAACAACAATCGAAAGACCTCGCTCTCTTCGTCAAGCAGCCAATCTGCCACCTCCCGGTCCCGACGCTCGTGAAGAGTCAGGGCCATGCGCCCCAAGCCCGTGTGGTGCAACCAATTCGAACCCTCGGGGGCATAGGCCAAGGGCGAGCGCGCAACCCACGCGTCGTTTCCATCCAGAGCCTCCAGGAATTTCTTCTGAGAACTCAATACGGCGTGCATGTGCGCAATGGACTCCACGGGATTGGGGATCAGGCGCAAGTCCCCTGCCCGGGTAATTCGAAAGCGCGGCTTGAAACGCACCATTTTTGCCCAGTGTCGCTGAGCCGGACGGTACATGGTCACCAGCCTCAGAGAAGCCGCTGGCATCCAGCCCAACCATACTTCATCCCCTCGCAAGGGCCGACCATCCCGCCGATAGCGCAAGAGGGCCTGGTCCAACCCATATGCGCCCATCCCCAAGTTTGCAAATTCGTGCTGTGCTGATGCGGCATCCAAGAGATACGGCCAGGCCTGTTCATCTTCCACTTCGTCTCCAAGTGTGAAGGAGCAGCCAACACAGACTATGCGTGACTGGTCCGTTCGCCGCTCCCGCGTCAGAGGAGAAACACTGCAACGGGCGCCGGCCCAATCAAATTCCATTTCGCCCATAGAGGTTCCGGGCGTTGGTGCCCAGCCCAACTCAGAATCGAAAAGGAACGGCGTGCCGCCCGGACCTTGCTCACGAACATGCGCAGCGATCTCCCGCAAGCTGAGTTGCTGACCGGGATAGAAAATGGGTGGATCAAATGGGGCTATTCGGGAACCACGCAGATAGCCACTGCCCAACGCGTAGTGCAGCAGTATCTGATCCATGAAGAGACCGCTGCCCAACAGCAGCCCCAAAGCGAGGAAGCGTTTTCGCCTCAATCTGCTCCCCCGCCAGATGCTGCAACCAGGACCGTAAACATGAGTCACGAGAGAAAATGGAACAGGACGCCAACTGCGAGCAGTTCCTGTCCCGACTCTACCCCTTCCCAGAAAATCCTGGGCAACCTGCTCGACTGCGCGCCGCCACCCTTCAAAAAACCAGACCCTCCATCATGTTATCGCCAGTGATAGCACTCAATCATGGGCAGAGAACGTCCCCGCCCTCTTCAACCGGCACCATGTCAAGCAGACGAAACGACACACAGTTGAAGAGCACCGAGGCCCCAACAGGATGGATCACTTGCTTTCGATCGCAGTCTTGGTGTGACCAGCGCGATCGGAGGCGAATGCCTTCTTGCAACGAGCGCAACAGAGCCCAACCGTGTGGCCTTGCCAGGTCACTGACTCGTCGGAGTTCACGTCGTTGCCTGAAATAGGGCAGGCCGTGTTGCCAACTGCAGTTGGCTTGGCGTAGGCCTTGGCCACCGCAGCAGCGGGATCTGCCTTGGCAGACGCCACACACTTGCTGCAGCAGAAGTAGGCACGTTGCCCTTCATGCTCCACAAAATTCTCAGGCTTGGTTGGATGACCAGAGGTGGCACAGGTAGTGTTACCCAGGAAGAGCGTTGTGGTCTCCACAGTGGGAGGCATGTTGTCGGGAGATTCACTGCCCTTGTTGTTGGCGCAAGCGGCGAACGAACAGAAGGCAGCAATGATCAATAGGTTACGCATGGTGATTCTCATTGAAGGGTTTCCAGAAAGCCCACGATCGGGCCTCCGTGATAATAAAGGAATCAGCCCCGGCCGACTAGGGCGGTTTGCGGACCAGCCGTACCCGCTTGTCATGTGCACCTAGGCACCATTCAGAAGGTCAACCAACTCTGCCCGATACTTGTCAAGATCGTCCTCCTTCGGACGCCAGCCATTGGCCAGTCGCCCCCTAACGCCCCTGAGGGCTCGCAGAGTCTTTTCCAACACCTTCCGCGGACGAGAGGGTAAGGGCGCAGAAAGGGCCCGCTCCAATTCTCCCTGGGCCAACCGCAGAGCGTTGCGCTCGAGGCACTTGGCCGCGCGGATGGCATGCAGGATCGAGCCCTTGGGAGTGTGCTGTTTCAACCGCAGAATACGCGTGACCTCGAGCCATGGCTGACCAAGCAGGTGTTCACGAACCACACAGTTCACCCGGATCCGTTGATGGCGCTTGAGGGATCCAAGACGCCTGCTGCAAGAAGCCTGCTTTGAGATATAGAGATGCTGGAAGTCGTTTGCGTGCTCGCTTGGGTTCCACAGGAGCTGATCTCCATCCCAGACCACAAGGGCCTGATAAGTGGACGGTTGAAAGCGGGTGGTGTAGCCCTCCCAATTGAAACGCTGCTCCTGCACTTGCAAGGTCAACTGGATTTCTTGGCCGAGGTAGCGCTCTGGGCGCTCCCTGAGCACATCCAGATTCATGCTAGGCGGACTTGCAATCCAAGCGGACCCGTCCGTGGGCAGGACGCAAGCAAAAGTGCTCGCAAGCAAGTAGAGGAGAACGTCCATGATGAAAGACAAAGCCAGAGGCTTTGATCGGACGCGAGGCTCCTTGACCTTGAGCCAGAATTTGCAAACCGCTGCTCTATTTCCAGACATACAGCAGCGCCGTACGGCCCATCACACGATAGTCCAACTGCATATCTGGCAGACTGAGAGCATCATGACCCAGATCCCGAGGATGACCGTGCAAGACCAACGCACCCCCAGAAAGCAGCACATCCTGGACCAAAGTGGTTGCCGTCACCAAGACCTTCTCGCGCTCTCCCCCACGCAGCATGGGATAGGGCGGGTCCATCAGGATCACTCTGGCCCAGGGCTGGAGCTCAACAGAGGCTCCCGGGGGCCGCTCCTCTGGCGCGCCCCAGTTTTGCTGGTCCAAGGCGTCTCCGCCAATCACCTCCGCCCGATCATGAGCACCCACGATTTCAAGATTGGCCCGCAGAACATCCAGTGCCTTGCGGTCACGCTCAAGAAACCTCACATGACTTGCTCCCCGACTGAGAGCTTCAATGCCCATGCTGCCGCTGCCACTGAACAGATCGAGCACTGGCTGGCCTTCTTCGATACCCCCAAGTGTTGAGAACAGGGATTCGCGCACCCGGGCCAGCATGGGCCGGGTCTCCTGACCGTCGGGGGTGCGCAGAATGCGACCTTTGAATGCTCCGCTGTGAATCCGCACTCGTGCAATCTACCCCCACGCAGGGGTCGCACGGTGCTCCCATCCGAGGTATCCTCGTGCTTCCGCAGACGTTCTGAACTTCGGATCTGCACACACGAACAATGGGAACCAGCGACCGACCAGTGAGCAGCCCCCGCTTGCACATCAATGTGGACCATGTGGCCACCTTGCGCCAGGCCCGACGCGAAGAGTTTCCGGACCCGGTTCAATGGGCCCTTGCAGCAGAAAAGGCCGGTGCCCACGGAATCACCTGCCACCTGCGCAAGGACCGACGACACATCCAAGACAAAGACGTGCGCCACTTGAGATCCGAGCTGAAATCGATTCTGAACCTGGAGCTGTCCCTCAACGGAGAGATGATCGAGCTCGGTCTGGTTTCTGGCGCCGATGCCTTCTGCCTGGTGCCGGAGTCCCGTGAGGAACTAACCACTGAAGGGGGCCTCGATTGCAAGCACGAACAGCAACGCCTCGCAGATGTGATCCCGGCCCTGACCGAATCAGGCGGAATCGTCAGCCTCTTTGTGGATCCTGACTGCCACCAACTGGATGTCGCCCGGGCAGTAGGGGCGCCCTTCGTGGAACTGCATACGGGGTCCTACGCCAACCAATGCGGAGCAGCCCGGGAGCGGGAACTCGAACGCCTGCTCACAGCCGCCGCCCACGCCCAGGACATCGGCCTCAAGGTCAATGCAGGCCACGGACTGGACTACGAGAATGTGGGTCCACTGGCGAGCATGCCCGGCGTGAAGGAACTCAACATTGGCTTCGCCATCATTGCACGGGCGGTGTTTGTAGGGGTCGAACAGGCAGTGCAGGAGATGCTGCTGCTCTTGACCGCCGCCCCGACCACAAGCGCTGTTGCTGAGTCCCTTCCCGGGGCCAGAAACTAGGCTGAAAAGCCCCAGCTGAACGAGAGGAAACTGACACGAATTCCTGCTCTGGTGACCCTCCAGCCCACCTTCTGACCGGACCCGGACCTTCTCAGGCATGGGATTGAGGGTCGGTTTCCCTTGAATCCAGGAACATCACCCTTGGATCCAGCATCCAGGAAAGGCAGATTTGATTGCACCCGACGGTTTGAGAAGGAAAGACAGTCGGAGACGAGTCAGGAGTCAACCCGGATGCAAACAGACCAATTCATCCCCAGGGGCAGCATCGTAGCCCTGCCCACCCCCTTCCGCGGGGGAGCCCTGGCCTATGACCTCCTCGCTGACGATGTGGTGCGTCACCGACTCGCGGGAACAAATGCCTTGTTGATAGCCGGAACCACCGGGGAAGGAGCGGCGCTCTCGGAGGCCGAGCGAATAGTCGCATTCCGCACAGCCTGCAATGCCGCCCGGGGCCAGATCAAAGTGATCTGTGCCGTGGGCACCAACGACACGCGGGCCAGTTTGCGTCTGTCCCGCGCCGCGCAGGAATGCGGCGCGGACGCCGTCATGGCCATCGTGCCCTACTACAACCGCCCACAGGCGCGAGGCCTCGAAGCGCACTTCTCTGCCTTGGCCCAAGTGGCGCCAGACTTGTCCCTGACCCTATACGATGTTCCCAAGCGCACCGCCTGCGAGTTGCCTTTGGATGTGATCCAGCGGCTGGCCGCCCAGCACAAGAACATCACCTCGATCAAGCTCGCGTGCACGGACTTGGATCGAGTGGAGCTACTGGTGCGGGAGAGCGGCCTGCAGGTCTTGTGCGGCGAGGACCGCTTGATCCTGGAATTCATGCGGCGGGGAGCCGTGGGCGCAGTGTCCGTGCTCGGCAACGTGATGCCCCGGGAAACCAAGGCCCTGATTCAAGCAGGCCAACGAACACCGGATGCGCCCCGGGCGCGTTCCCTCGCAGCGCGCCTGACACCATTGGCCCAAGCCCTCTTTGTGGAAACCAATCCCGTACCTGTCAAAGCAGCACTGGCGGTATTGGAGGGCTACCCCAGCGAAGTGCGCCTGCCCCTCGTTGGGCTGAAGGCGCACAACCGACGCATGCTTGAAGATGTGCTGCAACGATTGGTTGCCACTGATCAGGTCTCTTCCAAGAGCCTGACGCACACGGTCTAGCAAGGGCTCGAGGCCCCGCAGAACAGCCTGCCAAACCTACAGGTCTGCACGCCAAATCGGCAGCATTTGGCCTGATCGACCCCATTCTAGGCCATCGCAGGGCAGTTTTTGACCCGGCACGGCTCTTGCACCTTGGTGTTCCATGCCCCGCGAACTGCGGGCCAAACCAAAAGGAGTACCCACCATGCAGCCCAAGACCACCACCAAGAGTCAGGCCGCCTTCACGGCAGCCCAGACCCTGGCCCAGGAAGGAGGCCACCCGCAACTCACCCCCATGCACTTCGCCTCTGCTCTCTTGGCGGAACCGGAAGGGGTCATGGGTGGAGTGCTCGCAAAACTCGGCATCGAAACCGAGGCTCTGACAGCGCAGGTCGCTCAAGAGCTCGCAAAGCAACCCCGGTCCAGCGGTGGCGAACTGAGTATGAGCCGCGCCATGAACGAAGTCATGACCGATGCTGCCAACACAGCACAGGCCATGGAAGATGAGTACATCTCCACCGAACACCTGTTGCTCGCTTTGGCGCGCAAGGGCGGGTCTGAACTTGTCGCCATGCTCTCCGCCCACGGCCTTGCGCCGCAGCAAATCGAGGCGGCCCTCTTGGAAGTGCGCAAGGGTCGGCATGTAACCAGCCCAGAGCCCGAGAGTACGTTTGAAGCTCTTTCCAAGTACGCCCAGGATCTGACCCAGGCCGCGCGGGATGGCAGGCTCGATCCGGTCATCGGGCGCAACGATGAAGTCCGGCGCGCAGTGCAGGTGCTCTCGCGCCGACGCAAGAACAACCCGGTACTGATCGGTGATCCGGGCGTAGGCAAGACAGCCATTGTAGAGGGCCTCGCTCAACGCATCGCAGCCGGGGATGTGCCCGAGAGTCTCAAGGGTCGCCGCGTCATGTCCCTGGACATGGGCACACTCCTGGCCGGTGCCAAGTACCGGGGCGAATTTGAAGAACGGCTGAAATCCGTCTTGGAAGAGATCGCCGAATCCAACGGGGAAGTAGTTCTCTTCATCGATGAGTTGCACACCCTTGTGGGCGCTGGCGGAGCAGAAGGCGCGGTGGATGCCGCCAACATGCTGAAACCCGCCCTGGCCCGGGGTGAGTTGCACTGCATCGGTGCTACCACCCTTGACGAATACCGCAAGTACATCGAGAAGGACGCGGCCCTGGAGCGCCGCTTCCTGCCAGTGCTGATCAATGAACCCTCCATCGAGGACACGGTGGCGATTCTACGGGGACTCAAGGAGCGCTACGAGATCCACCACGGAGTACGCATCGGCGACGCTGCCCTGGTAGCCGCCGCCCGTCTGGCGGATCGGCACATCACCGACCGCTTCATGCCCGACAAGGCGATTGATTGTGTGGATGAGGCCGGGGCGCAGCTGCGCACAGCCATCGATTCCATGCCACCGGAGCTCGACCAGCTCGAGCGACGCCTGCGCCAACTGGAAATCGAACGAACGGCCCTTCAAAAGGAGGAGAACAGCCAAGACCAGCCCCGCATCGAGGTCATCAACCGTGAACTTGCTGACTCCACCGAGGAGCAAACCGCCCTCCGCTCCCGGTGGCAAGCGGAGAAGGACCTGATCCAGTCGATTCGTGCGGGCAAGGCGCTGATCGAGAGCCTGCGCGCTGAAGCGGAACAGACTGAACGCAGCGGCGACCTGGAACGGGTGGGTGCGATCCGCTACGGAGAGCTTCCCGAAGCGGAAGCCGACCTGGAGGCAAACTCTTTGGACCTGGAAGAGCTACAAGCAGGCGGAGCCATGCTCCCCGAAGCGGTTGACGAAGAAATGATCGCTAGCGTAATCAGCCGCTGGACCGGCATCCCTGCCACGCGCCTCCTGGAAACCGAGCGCGAAAAGCTCTTGCACATGGAAGACCGCCTGAGTGAGCGGGTGATCGGCCAGCCCGAGGCGCTGGAGGCAATCTCCCAGGCCGTGCGCCGTGCGCGCGCCGGCCTCCAGGAAACCACACGCCCCCTGGGCTCATTCCTATTGGCTGGCCCCACCGGTGTAGGCAAGACTGAGACCGCACGAGCCCTGGCAGATTTCCTCTTCGATGACGAACACGCCATGGTTCGCCTGGACATGGGCGAGTACATGGAGAAGCACTCAGTCAGCCGCCTGATCGGAGCACCTCCGGGCTATGTTGGGCACGAAGAGGGTGGCGCCCTTACTGAGGCCGTGCGCCGCAAGCCGCACACCGTGATTCTGCTGGACGAAGTGGAAAAGGCCCACCCCGATGTGTTCAACACCCTGCTGCAAGTGCTCGATGACGGCCGCCTGACGGACAGCCTCGGCCGCACCGTAGACTTCACCCAGACCCTGGTGCTGATGACCAGCAACCTGCGGGACAAGGACGAGCTCAAGGCCTTCTTCCGCCCCGAGTTCCTCAACCGCCTGGACGAAATCCTCATCTTCAACAACCTTATCCGTGAGCAGCTGCGAGCCATCGTGGACATCCAAGTCAAGAACTTGGACAAGCACCTGTGGGAGCAGGAGATCACACTCGAGTTGAGCGACGCCGCGCGCGATCGCCTGGCAGAAATGGGCTGGCACGACGAATACGGCGCCCGCCCGCTCAAGCGCGCCCTGCAACGGGAAATCCAAAATCCCCTGGCAGAAGCGGTGCTATCAGGAGAACTCGGACGAGGAATGCGTGCCCAAGTCGACTGGCAGAAGGACACGGGGTTCAGCCTGCATTCGCAGCCCAGGCATGCGACCCCAGTGGCGGCAGCATGACTCCTGGGAATGTTCGGGTGTCGTCAGCGGCGTTCTCCATGCCCTGAGTCTGAAGGAACAAGCTGGCGATTGCGAAGAGCGGGTCAGCCTGGATTTCGATGTACTCAAGGAGATGCTGGAAGCCTTGAAGACGGATCTTGCCGAGCGCACCGGGGGCCGAGTCCTGGTCAGAAGCCGGAAGACCACAGGCGAATCGAGACGATTGTAGCCCCTGCGCCTTTGCGACAATTGGTCCATGACCTCGACCACACCACGCGGCCTGCGGTGCGCAATCGGAGCGGTGGCGAGAGGTACCTGCCATCGCTCCCTGAACCCTGGCTCCATGTCCCGGTCCAAGGTTTGCATTCGAACCGGATAATCGAGACCATGAGGTACTCCCGATCCCGGTGATTGCCTCATGAACCAGACCCGTTTTCCCCTCACTCGTCTTGCACTGCTCCTTGTCGCGCTCCTGACCTTCAATTCGGGCCCGGCAGAAGCCTTGCCCCCCACGCCCTGGCAGGACGCCCCCAATTCGGAAGCAGAGACTGATGAGAGAAGCGATGCGGCAGAGGAAACCGACTCTGGCCCGGGCCTGAAGGAAAATCCGGCTTCCATTACCGCTGACCCCGGCGCGTTTCTGACCAACCTCAAGACCCAGGGCGTGACCTGGTTCAGAAGACATGGCCTGGCTGCCCTGGGAAAGCTCGCCCTCTTCTTGGGCCTTCTGCTGCTCACGCGTCTTGCCGCTGGCCTTGTATCAAAACTGGTGGACCGCGCCCTGAGCGCTTCACGGCTCGGTGCCTCCAGCATGCTGCAGCGGTTTGCGGTCAACAGCAGCCGCCGAGTGATGCTCTTCCTGGGCTTCCTCCTGGCCCTTTCCACGGTGGGCATCTCCATTGCCCCCTTCCTGGCGGCCTTCGGAGTGATTGGATTCGTGGTGGGCTTCGCCCTGCAGGAGACCATGTCGAATTTTGCTGCGGGAGTCATGATCCTGCTCTACCAGCCCTTCGATATCGGAGATGTGGTTTCAGCGGGAGGCGTGACCGGCAAGATCAATGGACTTAGTCTGGTCAACACCACCTTCCTGACCGGCGACAACCAGACTATTTTGGTCCCCAACGGCAAGATCTGGGGAAACACCATCACCAATACGACCGCCAACGACACCCGGCGAGTGGACCTGACCGCCTCGATCTCATACGAAGACAGCATCGAACAGGCGGAGAAGGTCCTGCGAAAACTGTGCGCGGACCACCCTCTGGTTCTCTCTGATCCCGAAACCGTGGTGCGGGTGGGCAGCCTTGGGGATTCCTCAGTGGACCTGCAGGTCAGGCCCTGGGCCAAGACCGGGGACTTTTGGACCGTTCACTTTGATCTGCTGCGCGGAATCAAGGACACCCTGGACCGGGAGGGGATCTCCATGCCCTATCCCCAGCGCGCACTTCATATGGTTGGATCAGCAGAATCCAATCTCCGCCAAGATTAGGCTGCACCTGGACTTTCACGCTCGTTTGCAGAGCACAGGGGCTCCATCGCCGGCTCTGACCAGGTTGTAGTTGGCCTCTGTGTAGCACCCATTCCGGCACCAGAGGCCCCTAGAGGGCCTATTTACGACATTCCGCGTATAATACTTGATCGTATACTAAGTCGCTGGCAGACTCTCCCCCATGTTCGTTGGGCGTGATCGAGAATTGGGAGTCCTGCGCGAGCTCGCCTCCTCTGGACGACCGGAGTTGTTTGTTCTCTACGGCCGACGCCGGGTGGGCAAGACAGAGTTGTTGCAGCACCTCTGCGATGATCGCCGGGCAGTCTACTTTCTCGCAGCCCAGGTACGCGAACGGGACAACTTGCGGGCCTTCCGAGACAGTCTGCGCGAGACCCTCGACGATCCCCTGCTGGAGAACATCGAATTTCCGGACTGGCCCACGGCCCTCGCGTATGCGGCGGACAAGGCAGGCGACGAACGCCTCCTGGTGGTGCTTGACGAGTTCCCCTACCTCTGCGAAAACAGCAAGGGCCTGACCAGCCAGATCCAGCGTTTCTGGGATACCAAGGGCAAGCACAGCAGCCTGATGCTGGTGCTCTGCGGCAGCCAGGTCTCTTTCATGGAAAAAGAGGTGCTTGCGGAGCGCTCACCTCTCTTTGGGCGCCGCACAGGCCAACGGCGTCTTGAGCCTCTGGAACCCGAACAGACCCTGCCATTCCACCCCGGCTGGTCCGTGCGCGACTGCGTCATCACCTACGGCATCCTGGGGGGCATGCCCGCATACCAGCAACGCTTCCGGGAAGAGCATGACCTTGAAACCAACATCAGGCGTGAGATCCTGCGGCCCGAGGGCTACCTCTTTGACGAGGTGGACTTCCTCCTGCGTAGTGAACTCAGCAGTCCAGCGACCTATGGCTCGATTCTGAGCGCAGTGGCCCGTGAACCCGGACGGCTGGGAGAGATCGCCCAGGCCGTGGGCATCGACTCCACCACTGCAAACAAATACCTGACGGTGTTGCGCGAGATGCGGTTGGTGGAACGCGAGATCCCGATCACCGACCCCAACCCATTGCGCTCGCGTCGAGGTGTCTATCGTATCTCCGACCGGTTCATCGCATTCCACTTCCGCCATGTACGACCACACCTCTCCCTGATTCACGCGGGGCGCGGAGAAACAGTCCTACGGGACAAAGTCTTGCCAAGCTTCGATCGTCTGCATGACGAGGCGCGGGTGGAGTTCATCCTCTCTCACTTACGGCGCGAAGCAGCGGAATGTGTAGGGGAAGAGATCGTCGAAGTAGGGCGCTACCCCGGCCGTTGGGTACGCGCCCTGGGGCGCACTGCTGAAGGCAGCACGGTTGCCGCAGTCGTTGTGCCCGACAACCCCACATCCAGCGCCTCGCTCGAACAGGAACTGGGGGAACTAAGCGCTGTCTTCGGTGACAATCCGATCAAGCTGGCCTATGGCCTGACCAATCACCCCGACCGCCCAGTTGAGGTGGAACGGGTTCCCCAGGGAGAACTCCTATGAGCGATATTACTACCGAATTCCGGCGCTGGTTCGAAGCCCTCGACCGAAGTGGCGGCAAGGACCGTTGCTACCTGTGTCGGCGTGCCCCGGCTGAGGTGAAGAACTTCTTCGGCTTCGATGAAGACGGTCAGGCCACCGAAGCCGCGACCTTTGGACTGGAGGACGTAACCCTCGAGAAGTCCGACGTCCTCTCCTATCGCAGCCTGCGACCGATCTGTGCCGTATGCCAACTCAACCTGGAAGGCATCATGGCCCTCGGGGAGGGCGCTGTCCTGCTGGAGGTCCTCAGAGAAATGCGGGAGGAAAGGGAGCGCCTCTGGCCCTAGTGTCCAGCGGCTGACCTGCCCTTGAGCCGCAGACAGAAAATGATGGGAAAGCGGCCGGGTTAGAACTCCCTAAATCTGCCGCCAACGCTAGACTATTCGGCGCCTGACGCCCCCGTATTCACCCTGACCAACCCAAACGAACTCATGTACGACCCCCAACTGGTCCAGCCCATGCGTGATGAACTCACGACCCTCGGTGTGACCGAACTCCTGACTGCAACGGACGTGGACACCGCCCTGCGCACCCCCGGCACAACACTGGTATTTGTCAATTCGGTCTGTGGCTGCGCAGCGGGCAGCGCCCGCCCGGGCCTGCGCCTGTCCCTGATGGCCGAGAAGAAACCGGACCAGATCGTGACCGTCTTTGCCGGCATGGAGACCGACGCCACCGCCCGGGCACGGGAGTACTTCAAGCCCTATCGGCCCAGTTCTCCTCAAATCGCTCTGATGAAGGACGGTCAACTGGTCCAGATGATCCAGCGCCAGGACATCGAAGGCAGCACGCCCGACGTGGTGGCCACCGAGTTACAAAGCGCTTATGACGCGCACTGTGACTGATCTGTCATCCAGCACCCTCCCTTGGCGATGGCGCTACCTGCGGCTCGAACTGCAGGACACAAAGTAGGGTCCGCGAGTAGGGGTCCAGGGGCTCATGGAGACTGCCGCGCTGCCCCGTTTGGAGGACCACCATGCCCAGCCCGCCAGGCATGAATTCTCATGGTTGTCTGGTCCGATTGTGGACGCGTTTGCTGGCCTGCGACAATTAGTACCACCTCGATATCTGAATTCTTGAACAAACCAGGACTCCCACCAGACGTACAACATCCTCAATCTTCAAAAGAAAAACTCTCGACTCATAAGAACCCTCCCAGTATCGTCTTCGCCCCATGACTGACCGCGTATCAAGAATTGAAAAGGACTGGAAGAAGTTGGCCCCCCGTGGTGACACGGAATCCGTGGGTGTTGCTACCCGCTGCCGGCTTCTTACCGAACATTTTTATCAAGCCTCCCAGGACGCACTTGCCGACTTCGACCTCGTAACCTACGAGTGGGAAGTGCTTGCCATGCTCTTGCGCCGAGGGTCACCCCATCAGGCCAGCGCTGGTGTCATCGCCCGGGAAACCGGTCGCTCAAGCGCCTCGATCACCCACCGATTGGACAAGCTGGGCGAGCGTGGCCTGATCAAGCGCATCACATCGAAGGATGACGGGCGCCTGGTGATGGCTCGGCTGACTGCCAAGGGCAAGCGTCTGGCTCAAAAGGCCTTGCGCCCACGCCTGGCAGCCGCCGAAGGCATTGTCGGCAACCTCAAGAAGAACGAGCGCAAGCAGCTCAATGCTCTGCTGGGCAAGATACTGGTCGGCGTCGACCCCGATGGGGTCGACGACATCTGAGCCTGCACCTTGTTCATCCAACCCAAACGGCCCCCTCCTCACGGATGGGGTCGTTTTTTTTGTTTATCGCTCTGCCAAATGTGATGTGCGGCAAGCAGTAGGGTGTAGCGAGCGGCCGCTTCGGAAGTGTAGTTGAGGTTCTACCAACGATGTGAGCCCACACCTTTGGCTACGTCCATGAGAATCCTCCATCATTCCGCGCGCAGGCGAGCCTTGAAGGAACTTCATGGACAGACAGTTCCAAGTCATGAGAACTCTCGTAGAGCTTCAACTGAGGAAGAGGAAAGCTCTAACCAACAAGCAGCAAGCCTGGCACGGTCTGGGCTGGACCAGCGAGGCGGAAATGACTCAACAGGTAGGCACCAGGAGTAGAATCGACTCCCAGCCTAGAACACGGCCTCCCTCAGAGGCCAGCAAGAACCCCTGTCACCTGGGCACCTATGTGTGCACCGCAATCACAATGAAAAAGGACACAACCATGAACACCAAGAGTCTCATTTCAACCATCCTTGGAATAAGTCTGGCCCTTCTAGCCGGAAGCTGCAGCGAGTCAGATCCAGTCGAAGCCTCACCTGAACGTGAATCCACTGAGGTCATGGCATGGTTCGAAAACGTCCCTCCCGGGAGCGTGATCATTCGGGATATGGAAACGGATGAATCGGGAACCAGGGCCTGGGAATTCGGCATCGGGTCCCCTTGCAACTTCGAGTGGACAATCACCGGTTCCAATGGCAACAAACAAATAGGCTCGACCCTGGCTGGCAATACCTCCAACGAGGCGAGTGCATCGATTCCATTCAAGCGATCGCGTGAGTTCCGGTTTGCAACCGTAGAGGTCGAGGGCGACCGGGTCCTCGGAGATCTGGCGGCACTTGTCGGAAGCGAGGCCGCAGCCAAGCTGGAGCAGGCTCACCCGGAACTCAAAGACAGCTCCATGCTACGATTCAACATAAACTGGAACGGCTCCGCTGGTTACGCAGGGACCGTCCCTTCATCAGTACGCAAGCCATCAGACGAAGTGGGAGTCCTGATGTCTGGCGGAAGAGTAGGCCCGGACACCGTGCAGATGGGAAAGACCATCTACCTGGCTTCCCACATCACATTCAAAAAGGGCGGAAGCGGCAGCATCAAGGAAATGGACGGCGAGATCTATGTCTCAGAACTCAATGAGGAGGGCGTCATGGTCGATGTGCCCCTCACTGAACTCGAAACTCCCAGTTGGGTGTTGTCGGTGAAATTTGAGGCCATCGAGTAGAAATGCCTGCGACCTAGGGCAGTCGATCCCGTGAAATCGATTTCGTTCTGAGACTCCAGGGCTTGGGTATCTACTGTATCTCACTCGCGGGAGTCCCGCGCGTAGGTCCACCGTGCCTCTAGCCCCTATGACCTCCACCCGCCCCCGAACGCCCTGGGCCGTGCTGTTGCCTTTGCTGCTGTTTGGTTCATGCATGGACCAAGGTCCTAGCCAGCCCTCAAGAGTGCTGGTGATCGGTTGGGACGGGGCGAGCTTCGACTTGATTGATCCCCTCTTGGCAGCCGGGCGCTTGCCAAACCTCGCACAACTGCAGGCGAGAGGCCGTACGGCCCAACTGGAAAGCACGCGCATTCCGATCAGCTCTGCAGCCTGGACCAGTGCTTTCAGCGGAATGGGGCCGGGACAAACAGGGGTCTTCGGTTTCTTCGAGCCCGTGGCAGACAGCAACGATGTGAAGCTGATCTCCAGTCGCTCCAACCAGGCACCACCGCTCTGGCGCATCTTGAGTTCCCGCGGGGTAGGCGTGCATGTGTTCGGAGTTCCCGCCACCTGGCCACCTGAACCCATCAAGGGTGTCATGGTAGCGGGCATGTTAGCCCCCCACGAGGGCGGCTTCGCCCTGCCTGAGGCCTATGAGCGTCGGCTGCTGCAGCGGGATTTTGTGCCAGATCTCGGAGTCTGGCGTGGGAGTTCTCTGCCGGACGCTCAACGAGTCCAACAACAGTTGGAGATCAAGGAACAAGCTCTGGTGGAACTCTTGTCCCAACACAACTGGCGTTGCGCGGTGACGGTCTTCAAGAACCTCGATGTAATCTCGCACCAGCGTTATTCAACTGACTTGGAAGGGCCCGTGGCCAAGTTGCTGGTGCAACTGGATCAGGTCCTGGGTTCCCTGATCGAAGCAGCAGGTCCCCAGACCGATGTGCTGGTCGTAAGCGATCATGGATTCAGGAGATACCCACGTTCTCTTGACCTGGAAGCGTTCTTGATCCGGAACAAGTGGACCGAGCGCAAGTCGACAGATGCCCCTGGGCGCGGCCAGGTGGGACCCCTGGCGGATGCCCGACCCACGGCCCATCGGGCCCGCATGGAAAACATCGATCTGGCCCGATCCCGCGCCCTGGCCATGGACTGCGAGGGCAACTTCGGCTCCCTGCGCCTGAATGTAGCCGGTCGCGATCACGGTGGCGTAGTGGACCCCAAACAAGTCAGCGAGTTACTCGAGGCTTTGGAGAAGGACCTCCGATCCCTCAGTATCGACGGCCAGCCAGTAGTCGCCCAGGTCTGGCGCGCCAGCAAGTTGATGCCCGGTCCTCACCGCCGGGCCTTGCCGGATCTGGTGTTTGAAACAGTACCCGACCTGCGGGTAATCCTGGGTTCAGGAGATATCTTGCACTCTCGCCTGCCTGCCGGTTTCCCAGACCACGCCCTGGAAGGAATTGCAGTCATTGCAGGGCCATCCATCGCAATGGAAAGCCAACGGGCACGCTGGTCAATTACAGATCTTGGGCCGACGATTCTGCATCTCTTGGAGCAACCCCTCTACACGGAGTTCAACGGCTCATTTCACGGGGAAATCCTGCGCACAGCTCGCAAACCCAAAATGATTTCCAAGAGTCTCGATCCCACACTGCGCAGCCGTTCCCAAGTGGATCAGGGAACGGTCCGTTCGGACAAGGAACTGGAGGATCTTATGCGCACCCTTGAATCCATGGGCTACTCGGGAGGCGAGAACAATCGATGAACAGCGCTGAGCCCAAGCAAGGTGGACAAAAGAGTGTATTCGCGGCTTGCGCCTTGATCGTAGCTACTGCCCTCGGGGGACTCTGCTGGATCAGCTCCCTGCCCCTCTTGGGTTTTGACGCCTACCCCCTGATTGCCTCATCGAATGTGAAAGAACTGGGAGACCTATGGCGCTTGATTTCCATCGAACTGATGGACGGCCGCTACCCCGATGGCCATTTTCACCGACCACTGGTGCAACTTTCTTTTGCCCTCGACCGCGCCCTGCATGGACTTGAGCCCCGGGGTTATCACCTGACAAACCTCTTGGTTTGCGCCATCAGCGGAACATTGGTCTTTGGATTGGCCCGCCGGATCGGGGGTCTCAAAATTTGGAGCGCGTGTTTGGCAGGCCTTTTCTTTGTGGCCCATCCACTACAAGCAGAAGTCCTGCCCTTCCCTGCCCGACGAGCGGACAACCTGGCACTTTGCCTGATCCTGGCCGTGCTGCTGATACAGGTTCGCCCTGGCGCTGTACTGGGGAGAGGCCGTGCACTTGGACTCTGCTTGCTCTCCTGGTGCGCGTTTGCCGCCAAAGAAACGGGTGCAGTGGTTGCTCTCCTGGGCCCCTTGTTGCTGTTGATCGAAGGTGAAGGAACTCTAGCACGGAGATTCAAGAGCGCGATGCGAAGCGCATGGCCCACGATCCTCGGAGTGGCCCTTGGAGTAGGAGCACGACACCTGGTACTCGGCGGTCTCGCCGGGCATACAGATTCCAGCCTGCTTGGTAGCCTCACCCTGCCCGCATCAGAGTACCTCTGGCGTTTGCTCTACTCACAGCCCTGGGCGGGTTGGAACAGTGCCACCCTCCCGATCCTGTGGGGCCTATTTGCGATGCTGATGATCTGCAGCTTGAGGTCAAGGCCCCAGGGCACCGGCTTCCTGTTCGCCTGGCTCATAGCACTCCTCATGGTCAGTGGACTCGCGGGTCGAGTGCACGATTGGTATGCCCTGCTGTTTGTACCTGCCATGGGAATTCTGGTGTGCGTCGTGATCGAAAAAGCATGGGTCCACCTGCATGCCGACAGAACTACGACAAAAGTCGTTCCCGGAATATTGGGCCTTGGCCTGGCCCTATCCCTGCTAGTCAACGGACCGCTGCTCAGGCGCTATGGCAACTTGATCGACGGAGGCAAGATGCTTGAACAGAGTCTGGTTCAAGTGGATCGCCTGGTAGCAAACGCCCAGGTGGGTACCACCACCCGCTTGAACCCTTGGATTCCGATTCTGCCCCCCCACTCCGATGGCTCCGAACTGCGCGGAGTGGCGCTGACATCGGATTACTCCCTGCAAGCCTATGTGGAATTGCTGCGGCCAGAATTGAAGACCAGGGTGCGACGCTATGAGGCTGCTGTCGGACCAGGTGAGAAAGAGAGCTGGACCCTGGAATTGGTGCAGCAACCCTTGCCCTCCTGGATCCGGCGCCATTGATCGAACGCCAGAACTTCAACCACTGGACCTGCGCGCAAGGTCCATCAGCGTGCGCACCTCAGCGATGCGGACCCTGATCCCTTCCATCACCTCCGGAGCCTGAGTCTCGGCACCGCTGCCCCTGTACTGGCGTTGAGCACGACGCAGATTTCGCAGTGCCGAAGGCAAGTCCCCCCGCAGGATCGCGAGTTCTCCCTGCTCTTCAGCCAGCCTCCCGGTCCACTCCGCGTCCCCCATACTCTGGAGTGCCCCCGAGAGGCGCTTGAAATTGGCTTCCGCTTCCGAAATCACCCTCCAGGCCTCATCAAGTTGACCCCCTAGCCGCAAGGCCCTGCCAAGCGCCCAGTCCAATCTGACCCGTTGCTGAAAAGGCTGATCGTTGGACAACTCTATTGCGGTGCGGAAAGATCGGATTGACTCTTCGGACTGGTCAAGAGCCTGGTGAATCCAACCCAGACCCTCGTGACCAGCAGCGATCCAGGTGGGATTCCCTGAGAGCAGAGCGGCATCGAGAACCTTGCGTCCAAAGTCCAACTTCATTGCCCCCTCGGACCTGGCTGCGGCCAATTGGGCGGCTTGCATAGCGAGGTCAGGCCGTTCACCTGCCAAGGCTGCGGCCCAGGCGCGATTCAGATAGTCAATCCCTTGGACGGGCAGGCCCTCGGCCAAGAGGAGGGCGCCACTGGACAAGAGAAAGCGGATCCAGGCCTCGCCATCCTCAGGTTGAGCGAACTGCTCAGCCTGACCGTGCCAGGTCCCTGCCTCAATCGGTTCTCCCCCCAAGGCCAAGACCAGAGCCACTCCCGATGCTGCCACCACAAAAGCAGGCTTGTCCTGCTCCTCGGTAGCAATCATGGCAGCCAGGCGATAGGACTCCAGTGCTGCTTGGGGATCGCGTGCCCGAAAGCGCGAATCTGCCCGATCGATCAGATCACGAAGATCGAGCTCAGCGTCCACGTTCCTGGTGACACAGGCCGGGGCGCAAAGGGCGAGACAGACAAGAAAAGCAGGGGTACGCATATGAGTCGACTGCTGGAATCCTCGCCGGACTGACGAGGTCTACCCTCCATCATCCCCATCCCAGCCGCTTCCCGCAAGGAAAGTGGAGATTCAGCAGCAGGCAATCAGGTACAGAGGCCCGCCGACAGGTCCAGACCCTGGAGAGTCCTCTTCGTATCCCATGTCCAGATCGCTACCCTCGCCCCTGATATGGGGGCCTCTGGACGAAGAATACTCAGCGCAGCGCTTGTTCTGACTGCTGTAGTGCTGTCGATCGCCCGGTTCAGCACATCTACGCCCAAGACCTACGCAGCCCTGGCGCTCACCCATGAGCCCCGCTGGGGAGTGGAGCTGGAAGGTCCGATCATAGACCTGAAGAGCAAGCCAGGGAATTCGACGGCACCCACCGCCACTCACCTGATCGAGCATCCGACTGTCAACCCAACAGCCGATAGAGTCGCTCCATTTGTGCCCGACGCCACGCAAGCAGCACTTGAAGTTCAAGTCCTTGACGAGCAGGGCGCACCGCTCGTGGGCGCTCATGTAGCTTGCTTCCCTTTTGAGAGCGATGCTCCAAGACGCATGCATCGATTGATAGAAGCCAGCAAAGGCGACCTCGCACTTGCTCCCCGCACAGACAAGGAAGGCCGGTGCCTGCTGGTCCTGCCACCCATGGATCGGGCGCGTGTCACTGTGATTTCCGCCAACTCAGGACGAGTGCTGCACTCCCAGGAGGTCCGCCGCTTGCTCGCCGGATCCAAACGCCAGGTACAACTTTCGGGTCGCCACAACCTGCCCCAGCCCTGGTACCTGAAGCTCACCACCGATCCAGGCCAGATACCGCCCATAGAGCCATGGATTCAAACCTTTGAGTTGGAGACCTTGGGCCAGGAACTGCTGCTTGATGACGCAAGCCCCCTGAGTTCCATGGGAGGAGGCGTCTGGGCCACGCTTCTCGACCTGGCCCAACCACAAGTAGTGATCGTTGGAGCAGAAGGACTCGCCCCCCGAGCAATCATGATGCGCCCTGGCCACAGCCGGTGGGACCACCCCATGCATGTCAATCTGCAAAGGGGAGGACGCTTGAGAATTCAGACCACAGCCAAGAGCGAATTGACCCTGGAGGTGCCCCTATGCGCTCTGGGAGACAATGTTCCGCAAGTTCCGCTTCGGTGGCATTTGAGTTCCGACGAAAACGGTTGGATCCAAGCCGATCAGCTGCCGACAGGGGTCACCATGGACGTGGTCTGGAGTCCAGTTGTAGCGGCTGCTCCCCGACAGATAGAAGTCAGCGAAACCACCCCCCTCGTTCTGGATCTCGCGCCGCTGCCGGGCAGCACCCGACTGAGCGGTAGCCTGAAAGACCCTGGAGGCAGGCCACTTGCCCACATACCTCTGGTGCTGATGTCTGCCACGCGCAAGGGAAGCGTACACCTGCCCCCCGAGACCCGCCCCCTGAGGCGTCTGATCAGCGACCGGGACGGGCATTTCGTCCTGGACAACCTACCCGCGGCCGCCTGGTGGATCTGTCCGGAACCCGGGCACGGTTGGGCCCCCGTGACTCGCTGGTTCGAAGTACCCAGCAATGCGCAGGAAATTCGACTGGAACTGCAAGCCCTGCCCGCCCGTGCGATTGCAGGCCAGGTTGTCGACGATGCAGGCACGGTTGTCGCAGGGGCCACTGTGCGCCTGTCTGGCGAAGGCGGGAAAGTGCTAGCGGAACGAACTAGCGGACTCAACGGGGGCTTCGCTTTTGAAGCGCCCACGGGCGAAAGACTCTATGTTCAATCCCTGGCTTGTGGTGCCCACGGTTCCTCGGCCTTGACGCTCTGTCCTCTCTCGGCCCAGCCCATGAAATTGAGGGTCAACCTGGGAGGGCAGATTCATGGCATCTTCCTGACTGCGAAGAACCGCATGTCCCAGGGACCCCACCAGGTCCTGCTCCACAGCCCTGATCAGGCTCCAAAACGGTTCACCATCGAAAGCGCCTTCTTCCGTCTGGAAGGCCTGTCGGAAGGCTGTCATGCACTCGCGGTCTTGGACACTGCCGGCCGAGTCGGGACCCTTGTGGTGAACATCGACGGAGAATCTACACCTCCTGCAACGATTCACATGGGTCTGGGCCAGACTACCGAAATCTACAACCCGACCTCACAACCCATGGCCTACAAGCTGACTGCTGAAGGTGCAGTCTGGATGAGGGGCACCTTGGCACCCAAAGCCAGCCGCACGATCGCGATTCCTGCAAGTCCAGCAAAACTGCATTTCGGTCCGCCCAAGAGTGAACTGCCAGAATTGCAATCCTTCCCAGACCATGCGCCCGATCGCATTCTGCTGGAGACCAGCGTATAGATCCAGAATCTGAAGAGCGCAGCAACATGGACAGTCTCAGCGCCTTCCGCAATTTGCTCCACAGCCATGCTGAGTTGATGATTGCAGCACTGGCGGAATTGGACGACCATCAAGCACTCTCTGCTCCAAACCCCTCGGCTGCCTGGATAGCCGCTCACCTGCACGAGTGCCTGAGCGAAGTCCAGGCCCTGGTCTGTGACAGTCGACCAGCAGATGATTCGCCGCCAATGGAAGATCTAGTCTGGCTTCAACAGGTACAGGCCCTGGAGCAACGCTGCCTCGACCTGGATGATGCCCTGAGCGGGTTGTGCGAGAAGGACCTGGACCAGGATCCGGCCGGGGGCCTGGAGCAGGATCTGGGAAGAGGAAACCCTAGCCGCCGCGAAGTACTGGCCGGACATGTGGGACACATGGGCTGGCATCTGGGTCAATTGGCGAGAATTCGCAGCCAACTTGGCCTGACCGCGATGCCCGGCTGGAGTTGAATTTGGGCCCTGTTCTTGGCCTCCGAGACACCAAAGACCCATCTGCTTCCCCTCTTTGGCCCTTGACATGAGACCTTTGACCTGTTCCACGTCGGGCTCAAATCCCCTGCTCCAAAAACCACTAGATGTAGTGTCTTGACCAGCAGAATCTACCTCATATGGTATGCCTCCTGGCGCGATCCCCCCAGCGCCCCTAACCCGACCATCTCCTCCTACGCCACTCTGCCCCGATGCCAATTCCAAAGACAGCTTCGCCGTCCACCGGCACTGTTTCCCACACGCCCCAGGAAGCCCCCGGCATGCAAGTGCGCAAGCGCAACGGAGGTCTTGAACCGGTGGACCTCAACAAGATCGTTCGCGCCGTCGGTCGCTGCGCAGACGGGCTGAATGCAGTGGACCCGATGCGCATTGCAACGCGAACCATAAGTGGGCTCTATGACGGCGCCTCCACTGAAGAACTCGATCGCCTCTCCATCCATACCTCTGCCGCCCTGATTGCTGAAGAGCCCCAGTATCGATTCCTGGCTGCGCG
>JABABA010000060.1 GCA_014238415.1 Planctomycetota bacterium
CTAAGCGGGCAACGGTAGCCATGTACTGGCTGATGGGGATCTCGCTGCAGTTGAGTGTGCCAGATACATTTGGAGGGCACGGTTTGATCGGCGCGTGGCTTGTTCCCTTGGTCCTCGTGTTTGGAGCAGGGGTTTGTTGGCGGTTGGGCAAGCTCGGTCGTCGAGGGAGCGGTCCTGTCGCCCGTCGAAGCCAGACGGTCATGGTTGTCTGTTTTTCGGCTTTGGTCTTGGCGCTTCACTTTGGTCCTACAGGGAAGAGTCCCACCAGCCCGGAAGATGTCAACCAGTGGTTGTCGTCGTTGGATGACACATCCCAGATCAATCAGGTTGAGTTGATTGCGAGCAATATGGAGGCAGCGGGTGAGCCTTCCTTTGATTCAAAAGCACTGAGATCCGCTGCGAAGCGGCGCCTGGACGAAGAGATTCTCGGCAGATCCTTCAACCTTCTCTATGCGGCGGCGTTCATGGAGTTGGGCTGCTTTGAGGAAGAGCACTATCGGGCCCTTCTGAATCCGGAGGCAATTGAGCGATATACCAGGTCCGCCGCGCCCGCCGCAAGCAACGCGCGCCATCTTCTGCCTGTGCTCATGGCAGAGTTGCATCTGGGCTCAGTTTCGATGGAACAACGGGAAGCGATAGCTAGCAGAGTGATTGCGGCTGTGGACCCTGACCACAAGTATGCGCACGCGGAGGATGTGTTCTACGCTGTTCGTGTCTTGGATGTCCTTGGATTATCTGATCGAGCGACAGAGTTGCAGCCCGCGGCGGATGCGATCCTGCGTGCGACCTGGGTTCTTGGAGATGATGAAGAAGAGGGTGCCTTTGCTTCCTTCTCCATACGCCTGGAGCGCGATGAGACTGGCCTTGCAAGAGCGGATCGATTGACCTTTGTTTGGGGTCATGCCACCGCCGAATCAATCTGGATCATGAATCGCCTGGGTGTCCCACAGTGGATGAGTGCAAGAGACCTTGGCGTCCTGGACGCTTACCTTGAACGTACTTCCAGGTACTATGGCCTTTCTGGTGTCGGCACGTATGACGCCGGGCCCGCCGCTCCCCGAAGCCTTGAGAATCAGCCCTAGAGTATCCCGCCCTTCTTCAGAA
>JABABA010000061.1 GCA_014238415.1 Planctomycetota bacterium
CGAACAGTTGGAACCGGTGCGCTATGAGGACGAGACTGACGACTGGCGCCCCGAGCGCTTCGATAACTGGGCCTTCAATCGCGAACGCGAGCTGGACGAGGATCCGGACCTTATCGATGAAGAGAGCGAAGAGCCCTTTGAAAAAGTCCGCATCCGGGTTTCCTTCCCCCCCCTGCCGGGACTCGAACACCTGGACAACTTCGTTGAGTTCGAGCGTTGGTTCGCCTGGAGTCAGGTCTACATGACCGAAGACGAGGAAGGGGTGGACGATCTGGAGAACGCCGCCCTGCCCGGCGAAGATCTGGGCAATGGTGGTGGCGGGGGCGGCGGAAATGACCCGTCATCAGGAGGTCGCAAGTGATGGGCCGTTACCAGAATCGCCGGGGCTTCACCATGGTGGAAGTACTGGTCGCTCTATTGATCATGGCCCTCATGCTGACCAGCATCACGCGCATGTTGACCACCGTACGCACCACCCGGGACCACATCCACAACACCCAGGAGACCATGCTCGCGGGCCCGGCCATAGTCGATTTGATCGAGCGCGACCTGATGGGATTGAGCATCCTCGATCGCCCCCAACATCAACTGATCAGCATTCGCAACAGGGTCGAGTTGGGCCTTGATGCGGACCGCATTGATTTTGTGACCACCACCGATGGTAAGGAGTGGGAGGTCTTCGACCAGCGGGCCGTGCGCGCAGACATGAACGAGGTCGGCTATGTGGCCCGACCCAACCCCGAATACGATGAGTTCCTGGAACTCTTCCGCCGTGAGGATCTGGGCATCGATGAAGATCCCTTCGAAGGGGGCCGTTACACGTTCCTGCACGATCGGGTACTGGGCATCGAAATCGAAGCCTATGACGAAGAGGGAATCGATGCGGAACCAATCGAAGATTGGGGCAACCAGGAAGGGGATGAGGAGACTTCTGGCTTGCCGATCTGGATCAAGATATCAGTCACCCTGGAACTGGCACCACGCCTCCTGCGTGAGCAATTGGTGCGCACCAACCCAGGTGATAGAGTTGTGACCTACACCCGTATCGTGCGGTTCCCCGAGAATCTACGCA
>JABABA010000062.1 GCA_014238415.1 Planctomycetota bacterium
TCTTGCTGAAGGAGGAAACCGGCGCGCCGGTTTCCCACACCGCCCCCATCGTGCTGGCAGAGCGTCTGACAGATCTCTTGAGCTTGCTGGTACTGATCGCCATCGCAAACCTCTCCCAGCACGCGGAGCACACCTGGATTCTGTGGGTCACCCTACTGGGCTGCTTGAGCTTGCTGGGCCTGATCGGCTGCCCCCCCCTGACCCGGCTGGGACTGCGACTGCTGCGCGGCATGGGGCCCGTCGCGCGCTTCGCCCCCAAGGCAGACAACGCCCTGGCCAGTTCGCGACAGCTCCTGGCACCGCGCCTCTTGATCATTGCTGTGATCCTTGGCGTGGGCGCCTGGGGCCTTGAGTGCCTTGCTGCCTGGAGCATCGCAGTTTCGCTGGGTCTGCCAGAGCTGGCCTTTTCCCAGGTCATGGCGGCATTCAGTTTGTCCCTGGTCGTCGGAGCTGTGGCGCTCTTCGCTCCGGGTGGACTGGGGGTGACTGAAGGGCTCTACACGGGCCAACTGGAACGCCTCTTGACCTCCTCTGGAGGCGCCGAAACCATGGCGAGGGCGGGAGCCACCTCAGCTACGCTGGTCACCCGCCTGGTGACCCTTTGGTTCGCGGTCCTGATGGGCCTGATGGCTCTCGGACTTCATCGTCGCCGCCGTCGTCTGCAGCAACGCCGCAGCTAGACACTCATTCAACGCCGTAGTACTTGTCCAGGGCCGCCGCATAGTCCACGGCCTGCTCAGCGTAGTGCTTCACGAGTTCCGGATCCGGTTGCTCGCTGCCCACATCACCTCCAAGAAAGGGTGCGCTCAATTCCTGCAGGCTGGGCCCGCCTCCCGCTCCCTGGCGTGCAAGAGTCCACGCGGCCTGCAGCCCCGCTCCCAGAGCAGCGGCTTCGGGCTCCGCCAGGACCTGCACCTCAGCATCGAGCACCGCCGCCAGGATCTGACGCCAAAGGGGGTTTCTTGCCGCCCCGCCCACCAGGTGCAC
>JABABA010000063.1 GCA_014238415.1 Planctomycetota bacterium
ACACACCGACCCTGCTGGATTCATCGGGCTTCACCTACCTGGACAATCTGTGCGGACTGGCCACAAGCACGGCCCTCTGGGAAGAAGGTTATTGGCGAGCGGGCATGGTCAGTTCCCTGGCCAGCGTGCTGATTTTCACAATTCTGGCAATTGTGGTGCTACGGCGCAGAGCACTGTAGCCCAGCGCTCTGACGGAGCTGAAAGAGGACCAATCGCAAGAAACCGGAACGCAGCTTCCATCAACGATTCTGGAAATCTGGGTCCCTGCACGCCACACTGATTGGACTCCCGAACTGGCGCCCCCCCGCTGGCAACATGCAATCACCTGGCCTATTCCGCGCAGCCCTTCTAGGACTGGCACTGCTCCCGCAGTCGGCCTGCACATCGGTTCCTTCCCGCCCGATACCAGACGCTCTTCCCGAAGTCCTGACCTGGACCCAAGCCCACCAGGGCAACGCGGTATTCTTCGGTTTGGACGTTCGCGAAAACGACAGCGACTCCCTGGAAGATCTCTTCTTTGCACCTGGCGTACGCGTGGTCCGGGTAGTCGACGAGTCCCCTGCTGCTCAAGTGGGTCTCAAGGTCGGCGATGTCGTGCTACAACTCGCTGGGGAAGAGGTCAACGACCCCGCCAGCTTCAAGGCCCTGCTGGCCCAACAGACTCCCGAGTCGATCCTGCAACTGCAAGTACAACGGGGTGACGCGATCTTTGAACTCGAAGCCCGGGTTCGCGAAGCCGCGATGACCCCCTCCCCGGCAACCCTGGTGGCGGTGGCAGAACCCGCGCGCACCCTAGCCCGCTGGATGCGCGGGGGCGGGGGCGTAGTCTTGTTGGCGAGTCATCCGAAAGGTCCCCTGGCCACAAACGGCATTCCCGATGGCGCGATCATCACCCATCTGAACGGGACACCCATGCGAAGCGAACGCGCTCTTGTGCGCTATGTGCTGGCCCGGGAACCGGGAGAATCAGTGACCGTT
>JABABA010000064.1 GCA_014238415.1 Planctomycetota bacterium
TTCGCCTTGGCCGGTGGCTTCACCCAGACCTTTGAGTTGGCAGAACGAGATCCAGCCCTGCACACGACTCGGATCATTTCAGCAAGCGGGAACATCCCAGCAATCTTGAGCCTCCTGCCCGACATCACTACTGGCTTCCTCTCCAGCATCGATGGCCTCAAGATCGATGGCATCGGAGAGGCCCAGGCAGGGGTCTTGGTAAATGAAAACGAACACGAGTTACGCAACATCTTCGTCACAAACTGCAACCGAGGCTTGCGTCTTCGAGCAGAAGGAGCAAGCACCCCCGTGGACGGGCTCTTGTTGGCTTGCGAAACAACTGAAAACGACCTCGAGGGCATTTCTGTGGCCGGAGCATGGGATCTCGGGATCGAAGGCTGCAAGTCAACCTTCAACGGACAAGAAGGCTGCCAATTTGACAAGCTCCTCTGCCCGCTGGGAACAACCGTCAAGGTCCGCGTCAAAGATTGCGCTTTCGCCTACAACGGCACGGATGGATTGGACATAGACCTCTTTGTAGATGGACCCAATGTGACTCCAGGAGGTCTATTCGATGTTCGAGTGCGCAACTGTCTGTTCGCCGGCAACGGGCGAGAGGGCTGCCTGATTGACGGAGACTATGAACTAAACGATCTCTGGACCGCCAACATTCTGGTGCAGTCCGTCCTGGCACACGACAACCAAATGACGGGAATCCACTGCGACCTGGATGGCCACGCCCGCGCCGTGGTGACCACCAGCAACTGCAAGGGCAACGGTGGCGATGGGTTCTTGTTCACCAGCGAATCCCAGGCGGGGATCATCTCTCTTCTCGGTTGCCTGGCTCAAGCCAATCGGGGAGCGGGAGCACGTTCGGACTTGGGGCAGTTCGCTCTATGCACCAGTCACTGCGCCTTGATTGGCAACAGCCAGGGTGGCATCGTCGAGACGGCCCTCCCGGGCTATCAGATGAACGCGGCCGCTTGGCTGC
>JABABA010000065.1 GCA_014238415.1 Planctomycetota bacterium
TCAGCACGCGCCGGACCTTGGGGTCTACTCATTGGGTGAGGGCCGGGATCTGGCCTCCGATGGCAGTCGCGAGGTCCTGGTTGGCGAGGGGGTTGCCGAGCATTTTGAACTCTCTCTGGACGACGAGATCTGGTTGGCCCGCCCCCGGCGCCCGAGCAAGTTTGTCTGTGAAGATGGCAAGCTGGTCAAGAAGCGCACCCATGCGGATGTGCCTGTGCAGTGGAGCTACAAGGTGGTGGGCATCCTGACCCGCGAGCAGATCGGGCGGCGCTCCGGAGGCATGGTGGTCCTGGTTGATTACCAGAACGGCCGTGAAATCTATGCCGGGGTACATGTGCAGCCCCTGATCTGGGCCAACCGGGATCAATCAGTCGACACGGAACGACTCAAAGCCAATATTGCTTCGTCCTATGCATTCGTTGTCAGTAAGGCTGCGATCTTGGGTCAGGCGGCGGACGAACGCGCTTTTCGCACAGGCGTGCGCATGACGGGTCTGTTGGCGTTGGTGTTGGGCATGTACGTGATCTTCCACACCTTGTCTCTGTCCCTGACTGAACGCATGAAAGAGGTAGGGACCCTGCATGCGCTGGGCACAACCCGGAGACAGATCGGGCGCGTGTTCTTCCTGGAGGCAGTGCTGCTCGCTGGGGCAGGAGCCGGGCTGGGGGTGCTCGGTGGGATCGGCCTTGCCAAGGCGCTCTTGAGTCTGGGGGTTACCACCCTTGGAACCGGTAAGCACATAAGTGTGTTCTTGATTCCCTGGAATATGGTCCTGCCTCTGGCCAGCATTGGAGTCCTGATTGCGCTGCTGGGTTCGATATATCCGCTTCTTGCTT
>JABABA010000066.1 GCA_014238415.1 Planctomycetota bacterium
ACCAGCACATAGGCCCACCACTCTTGCCATTTGTCTGTCACGGGGCCGAGTATACGGTCCCAAGAGAGGGACAAGGACCCATTTGCGTGCCTAGCTACGGCCCACATGATCGCAATTCTACTAGCTTGCCTCACGAGTCATCCGATAGTGCTGATTGCATCCGAGAACGCTTTCCAATCACGACTCTTGCGAACCTGCCCGACTCTCCTAAGATCGGGCTCGTGAATCCGCTCGTCAACGACACTGGGATACGCATGACCATGTTCCGCTGGTTGGAGGAACAAGTGAGAGTGCAGGGCGATGTCCTAAATTGGGCGACACTCAAGAAAGGGTTTGTCTACCAGGAAAACCACATCCCATCCTTGTCACCCGCTAGCCGCGGGATCTGGAAACCAAAGGGATTGATGGCAGCGTTGAGTCTGACAACGAGTCCGAATTCACCCTATCCCGATCGAATTGAAGAGGATCACTTGATCTACAGCTACCAGGGAAGGGACCCACAAAGCTCCGACAACCGGGCCGTCCGACTGGCCATGCAAGAGCAGATTCCCCTGGCCTATTTTCATGGGGTCGAAAAGGGCTGGTACTTCGCCTCCTGGCCAATGCTGGTCACGCATGACAACCCCGACCAACTTCAATTCATCATTCAAGCCGAACCGGCCGGGATCAATCTTGGGGGTGCGAACCTCTCCGGATCGATGGATGGCGCGATGATTCACGGCACCGAACCACGACGCGCCTACGCAACAAGCCAAATCAAAATCCGCATCCACCAACGTGC
>JABABA010000067.1 GCA_014238415.1 Planctomycetota bacterium
CACCAGCCACCAGTTCTCCAGGCCAACGGTCGGTCTTGAGGGCGAGTCCGTTGTCAGTGGCCACCATGGCACCTACTTCGACTCCCTGGCGGATGGCTTCGTTGATCAAACTGACTCGGCCGTCGGTGCGTGTGACCAGGTCTTCGGCCAGTAGACGGGCGCTCTCCGGTTGGCCGCTGGTGGTGGCTTGAAGGAGGTGCTTTTCCAGGGTCTCTGTGGAAACTCCACCGAGTCGTACGTGGGCCATCTTGATCCCTGCTTCAAGCAGCTCGGCATGCAGCTGTTCCCCGCGCTGGATTTCGAGAATCCAGGCACAAGCTCCTGTCGACCGGCGTATCACATCGGTGGCGATTGTGTCCAAGGAGATATGTTTGGTGGGCAGCACCAGACGATGTCCGTACTGGGTCTTGGCGAGGTCGCCTTCCTGCTCAGCAATCAAGCATTCAGGTTGCATTCCCTGCTGGCAGGCGGCCAGATGCAGTTGGTGTAAGGCGGCGCTCGTCTCTTCCGGATGTCGCACGGTGACCAGGAGGGGAGTGTTTCCTGTTTGCAGCAAGTTCGCGGCTTCGATGAGCTGGGCGGTTTCACCTGGCAGACTCGGCAGGGCTGGACAGGTGGTGGAGCGGGAAGTAGCCCCTTGCGTCAGGTCCAAGGCAACTCGTGCGTCCGCTGGCCGCTCGTTCGGCCAGCGGTGCAGGACTGCAATTACCAGGGCGCGAATTTCCTGTGGAAGCTGACTGGGGTCCAAGCGCGCCGCTTCCCAATAGGATT
>JABABA010000068.1 GCA_014238415.1 Planctomycetota bacterium
CAGCGGCAAGGGTCACAATCGAGAAGATCGGGAAGAGGTACAAGAGCCAGCGGCTATTTACCAGCGAGTGCTTTCTCAGGATCTCTGCAATTGGAAACGCGTAGAATCCAACGCTGAAGTGCGCCATGCGATCGTAGTGGTTGCGCTCGAAGTCAAAGGCGTTGGTCACCCAGTCGAAGGGCACGCGTTCAAACGTGAAGTGCCCCCCGATTGTGTGCAGGCCCACAAGAAAGAACATCAGGACGTAGCTCATGGAGCTGAACTCATGGTGTCGGCGGACGAGAGCGACGATCCCTACAAGCAAGATGATGGGAAGGTTCTCTGCCCACCAGACAGTGCGCTCAAAGGGTTCAACTGCGCAGATGGCGAAGAGAACCAAGTAGGCACCAAAGAAGATGGCTGGGGAGCGGTTCAGTTTCATGGGGTGCGGGGATTCCGACGAGGCGTTTCTCTTGTGGCATCTGCCGACTGGGGGCATCCAGGGGGCGGTCCATGGCTGACAGGGAGAGCATGAGACATGGAATCTCCATGACCCTCACAGAATCGCTTAGAACCATATACTGAACCGGCAGGTCCAGCGCCCTCTCAACTCCAGCCCCTGTTCTCATGAGATCCATTTCAGCAATTCTCCCTCTCCAAGTTTGCTTCTGTGTTTTTGCCCTGGGCTTCTCGCCTGCTTCCGCTCAGGGGGTTGATGACTGCACCAATGCTCAACCCATCGTAGGTGAAGGCACCTGGTCGGT
>JABABA010000069.1 GCA_014238415.1 Planctomycetota bacterium
GCTGCACATAAATTAATAGAAATTGGTGCAAGTAACGTATTAATTAAAGGAGGTCATTTAACATCAAAAACAGTTGAAGATATATTTGTTTCAAAATCTGATATTAAAATTTTTAATAGTAAAAGATATAAAACAAAAAATACGCATGGGACCGGTTGCACTTTATCTAGTGCAATTACTACATTTTTATCATGTGGAAAACCTATAAAGAAATCTTGTGAGCTTGGTATTAACTATGTAAATTCTGGCATTAAAACAAATCCCAAATATGGAAAAGGCCATGGTCCAATTAATCATCTTCATACAATTAATATAGAAAGAAAATTTAGATAATGAAAAATATAGTTGTAGTTGGATCCCAATGGGGCGATGAAGGAAAAGGCAAGATCGTTGATTGGCTTTCAGAACAAGCCGATGTAGTAATTAGATTCCAAGGAGGACACAATGCAGGTCACACATTAGTAATTGATGGAGTGACTTATAAATTAAGATTATTACCATCTGGTATTGTACGTAAAAATAAAATTTCAATTATTGGAAATGGAGTAGTTGTTGATCCATGGGCGTTACTAGAAGAAATTGAAGAAATAAAATTAAAAGGTGTAGATGTAGATGTAAATAATTTCATTATTTCTGAAGCTGCAAATTTAATTTTACCGTTTCATAGAGAAATGGATGAAATAAGAGAAGATGCAGCAGGCAAAAGTAAAATTGGAACAACTAGAAGAGGTAT
>JABABA010000006.1 GCA_014238415.1 Planctomycetota bacterium
GGACATTGCCACCAATTCTATCCCTGGCACCGATATCCTCGTGGCGAGTATTACGGGGTCCCAAATTGCAAGTGGGACCCTCGTGGGGGGCCACATTATTAACGGGGCTATCCAGGGGGTCGACATTGCCTCCTCGACTATCACAGGGTCCAACATTGCACCAAATTCTATCTCTGGCTTCGATATCGTAGACGATTCCATAACTGCTTTCGACATTGGTCCGAATGCCGTTGGCTCCTCAGAAATTGGTAACAATGCCGTTGGCGCCTCAGAAATTGCTATGAATGCCGTTGGCTCCTCAGAAATTGCTACGGATGCCGTTGGCTCCTCAGAAATTGCCCCTAATGCCGTTGGCACATCAGAAATTGCTGCGGGTGCCGTTGGCTCCTCAGAAGTCGCCAATGGCTCTCTCCTTAATGTTGACATTGCCAGTAATGCTGCTATCAGTGGGGCCAAGATCGTTCCTGATTTCGTACAGCCTGTCACGTCCGGTGGCACCTCCGCTATTAGTTACTATGTCGGCGGGTCTGGCGGAAACGGCCCTACGAATGGCTATCTGGGAGTGCAAGGGGCCACTGACTATCAGGGAGTCCTCACTGCTGATTGGCTCGGACACGAGATCGGTGTCGCTGGTATTTCCACGGGCGGATCGAGTTTCGACAACTACGGTGTCTTTGGTCATTCCAACCACGTTGGGGTGCGAGGAGAGTATTCAGGGGATCCGCTCAATAACTATGCGGAACTGGGGAAGAGTGGAACTGGGATCTATGCAACGGGCACGAGTGCGGCGGGTGTGTTCGACGGCGAGGTGCAATTCAACAACGATGGTTTCGGGGGGCAGTGCCTCCAGATTATTCAGGGTACTTCCGCGGTGCCCGGCAGCTCCTTCAACTCGGCCCTTTGGGTGCAGCATTACTCTCCGGGGAGTGCAGTCGCAATCGAAAACCATGGTACGGGGGCTGCGACTCTAATCAGTCAGGGGAATAACAGCGCGGGCGCTCATGCCCTTGTAGTAGAGAATGATGGGTTAGGGAGGGGATTGCAAGTCGCAAACCGTAACCTCGCCAACGGCTCCGCTGCCCTTACTGTACTCAACGCCAACAACGCCGCTGGAGTCAACATCATCGAGGCGGCCAACGGTAACGACCTGGAATTTCGGGTGGACAACTCTGGCCACGTCTTTTGTGACGCCGCCTTCAACGGCGGCGGGGCCGACTATGCTGAGTGGCTTGAGCGCCGGGATCCCAGCGAGGTCTTCGAGCCTGGCGATGTGGTCGGCGTCTTCGCAGGCCAGATAGCCAAGTCTGTTGCCGGCGCCCAGCAGATCATGGTGATCAGCACCAACCCGGTGGTGGTGGGCAACTGCCTCGATGCGGACCAGGACACCCGCGAGGGTCATGAGCGCGTGGCCTTCATGGGTCAGGTGCCTGTCAAGGTGCGCGGGGAAGTGGCCATTGGCGATCTGCTCCTGCCCAACGGTGATGGGACCGCGCGCGCCGTGGCTCCGGTTCTCTTGCACGCCCATGAAGTGGGACAGGTGATCGGCACGGCCTGGGAGGCATTCACTGGTCCCGGCATTGGGCTGGTGAACGCCGCCGTGGGCATCGACCAGGCCCGGGCCGCCGCGCTCGCTCTGGGAGCAGTGCAGGAGCGCATGCAGGCTCTTGAGGCGAGGCTCGAAGCGCAAGAAAGCGTGATCGCAGCCAGCCTGCGCGAATTGCGCGAGGAGATCAAGTCTCTGCGCTAATGCGCAAGCGCGGCCTTACTTGATCCAGGACCCACCACTTTCATTCCAAGTCCCTGGGACATGGAGTGGGAGTGGTGGGTCCATGTCTGGTGGAAAGCCGGTGATCACCGGGCCATTCACTCCGGATCAAATGACTCCGGGGGATCGTCCAAGGGATCTTGGCCGCTCTGGTCTGTGCGCACTTCTTCCAGGACGCTTTCCGCCACCTGGATTTCGGCGCCAGCGCGCAGGCCCAGGGCCAGGGCGTCGCTTGGGCGGGCGTCGAGGGTGTGTTCGCTGCCGTCGGGGGTACGCAGGATCAGCTCGGCGTAGAAGGTGTTGTGCTTGAGGGTGGTGATCGCAACCCGTTCCACTTGGGCGCCCAGGGCCTGAATACTATCGAGAGTCAGTTGATGGGTCATGGGGCGCGGAGACTCGGTGCCGGTCAAGACGCGCTGGATCTCGTGGGCCTCGGTGGCGCCGATCACGATGGGGAAGCCTCGGTTCCCGTCCGTTTCAACCAACTGCAACCATTGCTGGTTGGAGTTGTCCCGCATGACCAGATTGCTCAGTCGCATGGGGATCAGGGTTTCGTCGTTTGAATCCATCAGGGATCAGTATGGTCCATGGGGAAGGGGAATTCAGCGTTTGGAGTCACGCATGGTCTGCCTTTGTTGGCGCACGAGGTCGTCGAGACCTTCTACTTCTTCCTCTGCCAGGAACCAGCCGCTGGCCAGGGGGTCCTGGTAGGTGCATTGGGTGCAGCAGAGCCCCATGGTAGTGGCGGGGTCCATGCGCTCCAGCGCCTCTTGGCCGCATTCGGGGCAGGCGCGGTCTGCTCGGGCTGGCCAGAAGGTCGTGCCCGCGAACCACAGGAGCAGCAGGCCGGCAACTCCGTAGCCGACCCAGGAGAGGATCGAGTCCGGCTTGAGGGCCAGCACCGCCGCCGCCAGTCCTATGGCGCCCAGAAAAATCAGGGGCACCAGGAATGGGATCCAGGCGGAGGGGCGGGGCATGGTCATGGCTTGCGGATGGGAGGATAGCGCCGCCAGGACCGCCTCGCTCGGGTTAGAGTCGGTCTCCCCGGCGAAACCTGCCTCCCAAGGTTGTGGGCCCCTCGGGCCCGCACCCCATCTCCCCATGTCTTCTCCCCCAGCACCCCATCTTCCAGGGCCCCTGCCCCCTCACGCCCACAAGGGCGATGCGGGGCGCGTGCTGTGCATCGCTGGCTCCAGCGACATGCCTGGGGCCGCGATCCTGTCGGCCCGGGCGGCCCAGCGCGCTGGGGCGGGTCTGGTCACGGTGGCGCATCTTTGGTCCGGGACCCTGGCCGTTGTGGCGGGCGCCTGCCCCGAGGCCCTGCACCTGGATGTGAGCGCCAAGAGGGATCTGCTCGCCGGTCGCATTCCCTCGGCCCTGCGCAATCAGCGCCAGGATGTGCGTCTGGTGGGTCCGGGCTTGACCCAGTCCGGCAGCACCCGCGAATTGGTGCATCGTTTATTGGAGGAAGAAGACGGTGGCACGCCGCTCCTGCTGGACGCGGATGCACTCGCTGTGCTGGCCGGCAATCTTGGCCTGGTGGCCCAGGCCAAGAGCGAAGTGGTCTTGACTCCTCATCCTGGTGAAGCCCGTGCCTTGCTTGGGGAGGAGATCGGGAACAGTGACGCCGAACGCATGCAAGTTGCGCGAAGAATGGCGGAGCTCGCCAGCGCAACGGTGGTGCTGAAGGGACAGCACACCGTTGTCGTGCGAGGCGAGCGCGAGTTTGTTTGTCGGCGCGGCAACCCGGGGATGGCTACGGCGGGATCGGGGGATGTTCTCAGCGGGGTTGTCGCGGCCCTGTTGTGTCGTTGCTCTGATGGATCCGATCAGGTCGAAGGGTACAGCATCTTTGATGCGGTTTGCGCCGGGGTGGAGTTGCACAGCCTCGCGGGGGACCTGCAGTGCGAGAAGTTGGGACAAGCGAGTTTGATCGCGAGCGACTTGATCGACGGTTTGCCCGCCGCCTTCCGTTCCATGGGAGGGGAGAGCGGGTGATTGGGGTCAGGGGTGCTCTGCTCGATGTCCTCTTCCTGCTGGGTCTGGTCTCTCCGGGCCTGGCCCTGTTGGCACCGATCCAGTCCGGACCGATCGAGCGTGAGGCTCGCATTCGCGCCCTGGCCCTGGGGGAGGGGGATCAACCGGAGCGCCTTGAGGCGCTTCTGGTTTCGGATTCCTGGCCCGAGAGGCTGGTGGCTCTGGAAGCTCTTGCACGCTGTGAGACCTCTGGTCTGCTCGGGCCAGTGCTCGACGATGTTCGCGCCTGTCTGGCCTATTCCCAGCCCAATGTTCGTGCCGGAGCGATCAAGGCTCTGGTGCGCGCGGGGCTGGCTGGATCCTTGCAGGTGGACATGCTGCGCCTGGCGGGGGACGTGCATCCCCTGGTGCGCATGGCGGCAGCCCGTTGCGATCTGCCAGGGGTCTTGTCTGTGTTGGTGGGGGACTCTGATCCGCAGGTGGCGGCGGTGGCCCGCTGGCGGTTGATGATCGCTGGACCTGAGGCCTGGGAACAACAGCTTGACGCTGTTCTGTGGGGGACGGTGGACTTGGGGAGCGTACTTGAACCCTTGGCTCTTGGGGGTGTGTCTCCGCAGCTGGCCCAGGCCCTGCGCGCTTCGGACCATCCGGAAAAAGTTCTGATCGAAGGCCTGTGTGTCAGCGCCGGGCTCGATCCAGACATCCATGTGCTGCTGGCTGGTTTTTGCGAAGGGATCGAAAGTCGGAGGGTATTGTTGCAGAGGCGTGAGGTGGCGCGCCTATTGGGAGCGCGCGAGGATTCTGAGCTGGGTCGAGCCCTCGGGGTCGGTTTGCTTGAGCGGGCGCGGGGGATTGATCTGGATGGGGATGATGAAGATCAACTGGACCTCTTGCTGGAGGGAGCGGCCCTCTGCTTGTCGCCCACGGAAGCTGCCCTGCTGGGGCGCGATCTGGATGATGAGCGGGCCTTGATCTTGTGGCAGACCCTGGGCGCACGCAGGCACCGTTGGCGAGCGGCGGACCTGGCGCCCTGGTTGCATTCGGAGCGTGACTCGGCCCTGCGTTTTGACATTGCCCTTTTTGCATCGGGACAACTGGATGGGCCCCATGGGAAGGAGTGGGTTGAGTTGTTCCTGGAACTGGTGCATGACCAGGCACCGGGTTTGCGTTTGGCGGCCTTTCGTTGGTTGTCCGATGCGAAGCTCGATGGGGAACAGGAGCAGGCCTTGAGGGATCGCTGGGCGGGTTTGCCCCAGGCGGTGCGTTGGGAGCGACTGCGCGATCTGCCCCGGAACAGAGCCCTGCCAACGTTTCGGGATGATCTGCTCGGCTTGCTTATGGCTCAATCATCAGGTGCAACCGGTGCGATCGAATTGCTCAGCCGTTTTCGGGGAGACGCAGAAGTCAGCGCTGCCTTGGAAGGGGAACTCGCAAGCGCCCTTGATCAGGTTGCCGATGCTTCGGACGAGGAACGCCGCCGTACGGAAGCCAGTGCAACGGATCTCTTGCAAGCTCTTGCGCGGGTCGACCCTGGGAGAGGGCGCGCCCTGGCCCGGCGCGGTCTGGAACTCGCGAGTGAAGAACACCCGACCACGCGTCATGAACTGGGGAAAGCGGCGTTGGTCGTGCTCGCCAGGAGCGAGGCCGGTCGCGCGGACCTGGTGTGTGCCATGGGGAAAGGGGTCCCTCGGCGGGTGCAATTCGAAGCGGCCTTGCAGGGCGTGAAGCACATGTCTGAGCCCCGGGAGTTCGCGGACTCCCTGGTCGCGTTGTTCGATCGGGTGGATCAGGTCCTGCAGTTGCGGGCGGTGCGCGCCCTGGAGAGTCTGGAGGGCGAGTTCCTCAGCGCGCACTTCGTCCAGTGGATCACCGAAGAGGGAGGCCAGCAGGAGGTGCAGGTGGCGGCGATCGAGGCGTTGGGACAGCGTGCAGCCCTGGCGGAACTCGCTCCCCTCTTGCAGGTGGCATCCCCGGATCTGCGTCTGGCGGTGGTGGATCAGTTGTGCAATCTGGAAGGCGCCGGTGCTGTCCTGCGTAGGGAGATTGAAAGGCGTCTGGTGGGTGGGAACGCAATGCCCAAGGACTCTTTTGAGGCGGCAGAACTGCTGGACCTCCTGCGCGCCCTGGCCTGTCACGGACCCCTCTCTGCCCAACGGCTTGAGTTGATCCTGGAGCGTCCCATGGCCAGGGCCGGGGCTGAATTGACCTTGCGGTTTCGTGGCGAGGGCCTGCCTGGGATCCTCTCCACCTGGCGCCCCGAGTTGGAGGCTTTTCGCGTCCTTGCCAAGAACGGTCAGGGGGGTCAGGTACTGGCCGCCGCCGGAGAATGGTGGCGCATGGACGCGCGGCTGCTGTATGAGTTGGCGCACTTTGGCGCCAAGGACCGGGATGTGTCTGCCAGGCTCCTGAGCGCTGCCCGTGTGGCCTTGATGGGCGAGCAGAACCCACGGACCAGCTTGCAGGTGCGTTGGCTGCAGGCGGGCATGGGAGCCGGCGACGCGCTGGTCATCGAGCGCCATTTGGGCCAGGCCCTGCGTGCCCTGTCCCAGTCACAGCGTGGGCGGCTGCAGCGTTGATGGCCAGAGGTGGGGGAGTTACACTGCGGGAGATGCGCCCTTCATTGCGCACCCTTTTCTTTTTCCTGTTGCCGCACAGTATCTGACCATGACCACGACCACTGTTTCCCTGCCAGATGGCGCTATCGAAACTCTTGACGACGGCATCGGCTTCATCGCTCTTGTGGATCGTATGCAGGAGGATTCTTCCCTCAAGGTGGTCAACGCTGCGCGCATCTCCTACGACAAGCGCAGCGAGGGGTTCAGTGAAGCGGACAGGAAGCTCTGCGGGTTTCTGTGGAAGCACGGGCATACTTCGCCCTTTCGTCATTCGTTCTTCACCTTTCACTGGAAGGCCCCCCTGTTTGTCTTTCGACAGGCCTTCAAGTATCAGGTCGGCTCCGGCTGGCGTGAGTATGAAGCCAACGGCCAGTCCGTCTCATTGGATGTGTTCGATGTGATGTTCGACACGGACAAGGGCTGTTCCTGGAACGAAATCAGCGGTCGCTATGTGCAATGGACCCCGGAGTTCTACGTGCCCAGCACCATGCGCTCGAATCCTTCGCATGGCAACAAGCAGGCCTCTGTGGATCTGTCCGAGGAATTCGACCACTCTGGCGAACGTCAGGTGATGCTGGACGAATGCCAGGCCGCGTTCCAACGCTACGAAGATCGCATCGAGCGCGGCGTGGCCAAGGAAATCGCTCGCATGCTCCTGCCCCAGAGCCTCTACACCCAAGCCTATTGGACCGTCAGCTTGCAGGGTGTGCTGCACTTTCTCGACCAGCGCCTGTCGGTTGATGCCCAGTATGAAATCCGGCAATTTGCGGAGGCGATCCTGAAGCTCTTGCAGCCGGAGCTGGAGCGTGTTGGGGTGGACATTGAAGCCCTGCGCTCTGGTCATTGATGAATCCGCCAGTACCGCGCCTGGTTCAAGACCACCGGGCTGGCTGCGGAAAACAGGCGCCTGGCGTCATGCTGCGAATCTGGTGGTCTTGGACCGGGTAGGCTAGCAGTGGATTCCGGCCTGAACCCTACCCACCCGCAGTCCGTTACCCCCAGCGACTATGACCATGCGCCTGACCCTCCTAGCCCTTGCCAGTTTGGCGCCGTTCTTGCTGAGCCACGAACAGGACCCTGGCCCGGATCCCGTTGCCGGCTTGCGTGAGGTTTTTGAGGCCCAGGGCATTGACCTGGACCTGGACCATGGGCGCGTTTCGATTCCCGCCGAAGTGGCCGTGACCAATGATCTCTTGGAGTACCTGCTGGTAGGTCCTCAGGGAGCTGCACACGAGACACTGCTGCTGACGGATGTGGACCCCGAGATGCTGAACGCGGCGCTCCTGACCCTCGGGGCCAAGCCCGGCAGCAATGCGGACTGGGCGTCCAAGGATCCTCTCCCCAGTCAGGATGAAATCGACGCAGGAGTCTTGCCCTATGAAGTCACCCTGCCCCAAGGGGACGGTTTCTATCTGTATGTGGGTTGGCGCGAGGGGGACGAGGTCTATCTGTTTCGCATTGAAGATCTTGTGCGTGATCGGTTCCGCGGGCGCACTTTGCGGCGGCATGCATTGATCTATCTGGGCTCCAAGATGATTCAACGCGGCGAAGACGCACCTGAGGTTTTTGCCGCGGCGGTCAACGGCAACCTGATCAATGTGAGTTACTTTCGTGAGGGGCACACTCTCTTGACGACCGCTATGCCGGAATGCGTGGATCAGTCCGCCTGGTTGGCCAACGCATGGCTGCTGCCCCAACGGGGCAGTGAGGTGCGGCTGATTTTCTCCAAGCAGCGCCTGCCCTTGGGATTCGACAAGAGTGCGACTTTGCCTTTGGTCTCAAGTGCCCCCGATCCAGGTGGTGGACGTTGAGTGAAGACTCGAGCACAAGGGCGAGAGGTGCCCACACAGGCGCTCTCTTGAGTGCTCTCAGGCGTGGCACGCGCGCCCTGGGTGCTGCGCGCACGGCTGAGGGGTTGCTCCTGGGCTCCGGTGTCTATCTCGCCCTGACTGCCCTGGCGGTGAGTGACGGCCAGGCCCCCGCTGCGGTCCCGGTTCTGTTCAGCGCAGGCCTGGCAGGCCTTTGCGCTGGAATTGCCTGGGGACTCTGTCACCGGCGAACCCTTCCCCAGGTCGCCCAGGACTTGAGTCAGCGGATTGGCATGGCCGAGGTCAGCGCGGCCTGTCAGGATGAGGCACCCAGCGAACCTCAGCCCATGGCAGAACTTGCCGCCCGGCGGGTGCTTATGCGGGTGCCCCCCCGCCGCCTCTGGCGATTGGTCCTGCCGGTTTCCTGGCCTCTGCTCCTGGCGCCGCTGGCCGGTGGCGTGTTGCTTTCGGTGGTCAGCGAAACGCACCCTCCTGCGGACATCACGAGCATCCAGCAGGGCACCATGGAATCCGTGCGTGCTGGGGCCACTGCTGCGGCGGATCAGGTTCTGACTGCGGTGGGCGAAGGACGCCTGACCCAGGATCTGGCCGAGGAGGCCACAGCCCTGGCCCAGGAAGCTCGTGGCCTTGAAACACAACTTGCGGATGCCGAGGCGGTGGAGAAGCTCGGTGATTGGCTGGACAGGGCCTCGGCCCTGGAGCAGGAGGTCGCGGGTGAACCAGCAGCGCAAGAAGCCCTTGCCCAAGCGCGCCGGGCCGGGGAGGCGGCCTTGATGGCCATGGCCCAGGCCCTTGCAGGCGTCTCGGGGCTGGATTCCCAAGCCTTGGCTGGGGGAGCAACATCTTCAGACTCTCCTGAATCCGGCCGGGCAGCTTCCGTGCAGGGCACTTCCAAGCCGCAGACCTCGTCTGCGGGGCAGACGCCCACCCCTCAAGAAGGCACAATACCGGGCTCTGAACAGACGGCAGAAGCCGGATCGACTCCCCTGCCACCCGTTGGCGTCCAAAGGGGAACTCCTGAGTCCGCGCGGGATGCCCAACTGGTCCAGCTCTGGCTGGACCACCTCAAGAAACAGTAGTCCCGCGCGACCCACCAACCCCTTTCCGCCTTGACCGTCTCTCCCCGCAGCGCGCCCCTGGGCATCTGGTTGATCGGCGCCCGCGGTGCCATCAGCACCTGCCTGGCCTACGGAGTCTTTGGCCTGCGTCGGGGGCTGCACGATGCCACTGGGGTGGTGACCGCCGGCGAGCCCTTCAGTCAGCTGCCTTTGGTCGCGGAAGATGATCTTGTTTTTGGGGGGCACGAGATCTCGACCAGGGATCTCTCCGCTTCGGTGGGGGAACTTGTCAATGCTGGGGTCCTGCCCCCTGACTTGGTGCAGGCCTGCTCCGAAGAGGCAGACCTCTTCGCCGCCGCCACCCGGCCCGGCATGCTTGATGCCACCGAGGTCGGTGGTCAGGACCTGGACCCTCGCTCGGCGGAATTGGGCGCGCTTCTGCCCCGGGAGCAGATCAGGCACGTGATCGCAGATTGGGATGCCTTTGAGGCCGAACACAATCTGGATGGCATGGTGGTGGTGGATCTCTCCAGCACCGAAGTCCGGCAAGAATCGCGCGATGCCTGGGAGTCCTTGTCCGCGCTTGAAGAAGAACTCGATGGTGGACGACCCCAACCCGCTAGCTTGCTTTATGCCTATGCAGCACTTTCTTCGGGGCGGCCGCTGGTCAACTTCACTCCCAACATTTCCGCTTCGGCTCCGGCCTTGATGGAGTTGGCAGAGAAGAACAACGTGGCTCACGCAGGCCGCGATGGTAAGACCGGAGAGACGCTGCTGAAGACTGCCTTGGCTCCCATGTTCACCCATCGGGCTCTGAAGGTGCACGCCTGGCAGGGCTACAACATGTTGGGCAACCGAGACGGGGCCGTGCTGGCAGACAGTGCCCATCGGGCCACCAAGATCGAGAACAAGGACCGCGCCCTGCGGGAACTGCTGGGAGGCGGCGACGAGTTGCACACCGGAGTTGGCATCGACTATGTGCCCTCCCTTGGTGACTGGAAGACCGCGATGGATCTGATCCACTTCGAGGGCTTTCTGGGGGCGCGCATGACTCTGCAGATGACCTGGACAGGCAGCGACTCAGCTTTGGCGGCGCCCCTGGTCCTGGATCTGGTGCGCTTGGTGGATTTTGCTCAGCGGGCTGGAGAGGGCGGTGCTCTGGAGGCTAGTGCGTGCTTCTTCAAGGCCCCGGTGGCGGGCGGTACCCACGATTTCCATCGCCAGCATGAGGAGTTGGTGCGCTGGGCAAAGAGACACCTGGGCTAGGAGGTGTCCTCTGTACGGGTACACCATCGTTGCGACCGAGGGCTTGATCCCAGGACCCCGGCATCTCCGTGAGGTGCTGTTCTTGCAGCGTGAATTCAGTTGCACTGTTTCAGCGCTGTGATCCGATTGCGTCGATCAGAGCGCTTCGGGTGAAGCGCCAGGGCCTAGGCGCCAAGTGTGGTTGCGATCCACTTGTCAATTGTCGAGGCCAGGAACCCGAGCATTTCCTCTTCGGTGTGGTAGGCCGGATCCCGCTTGCGCAGCTTGAAGTCATGACCCGCGCCTTCGATCTGGGTCAAGCTGACCGGTCCCCCGTGAGTGTCAAGTACTCCGCGCAACAGCTCCAGTTCGCACAGGGGATCTCGGGTGCCTTGCAGGAACAGAGCTGGTTGCGGTATGGCCCGAAAGTGTTGAGCTCGTTCCACCCCCGGTTTTTTGGCCGGGTGCAGTGGAAATCCAAGATGAAACAACGCTCGCACGTCTGCCCCTTTGGCCGCCAGATGAGAACCCATTCGCGAACCAAGCGACTTGCCCCCGAGCACTAGCGGGCGGTGGGGAGCCAAAAGGGCCAAGCGCTCCAAGGCCAGTTCATGCACCATTTCCAGGCGCGGGGTGCGGTCCGGAGGCATGCGTCGCTTTTCTCTGGCCATGCGTTCGGAGTAGGCGTAGCGAAAACGCAGGACTCCCAGGCCCCGTGTCACAAGAGCCCTTGAAATAGCCAGCATGAACGGACTCAAACAGTCCGCACCCGCCCCGTGGGCCAGCAGAATTGCGGCCCGTCCCGTATCGCCCGGATCCCACCAAGCACTGACGGCAGCAACCGGACCATCGCTGTCCGGTAGAGAAATCTCCTCCTGCAGAGTGCCCATGGGGGCAGCGTACACTCCCAGGCGTATCCATGACCCTTCCCCATGACAAGGCCCGGCGGCGCGGGCACTCCCGCCCCCCGCGCATTCAGGCCACGACCCTCTGGCATCATCCTTCCCAGCAGCACGGGGACGAGCCCTTGGGAATTCCTGGCTATGAAGGCCGTACTCCGACCTATGTGATCTGGAACCTGCTCCAGCGCTATACCCAGCCAGGGGACCTGGTGGTCGATCCCTTCTGCGGAGGTGGCACCACCTTGGATGTGGCCAAGGAACTGGGGCGCGAGTCGCGCGGCTTTGATCTGCGTCCCATGCGCGCGGATATCGAGTTGGCGGATGCCAGGGACCTGCCCCTCGAAGACGCGAGCGTGGACTTCCTGTTCATGGATCCCCCTTGGTCGAGCCACCTGGACTACTCTGACGATCCTCGCTGTATTGGCAAGCTCGATGCCTTTCAGGCTGGTTACATGGATGCCCTGGGCCGCGTGTTCAGGGAAGCCGAGCGTGTCCTTGCGGATGGGTCTTTTCTTGCGATCCTGGTCAGTGACACCTTCAAGAAGAAGAAGGGCTTTGTCCCCATCGGCGCGCGTGTGTCAGGTCTGTTGGAGCGTCGCTTCCGGGCGGTGGACCATGTGGCTGTGGTGCGCGGCAGCAACAAGCTCGAAGATGTGCGCTACCGCAAGGCCGCCGAAGAGGGCAACTTCTTCCTGCGCGGGTTCAATCACCTGCTGATCTTTCAAAAGGGGGAGGCTGAGGTGGGCGGTGAGAAGGCTCCGGTCCCCTAGCCCGGTTTGGTTGCGCTCACAAGGGACCAATAGCCGTAGGTCTTTTGGGCTTGCACTCCCTCAAAGCCTGCTTGTTGCATCAACTGCTCTAAGTCTGTTGCACTCCACTGGCGTCCTTCGGTCCAGACCAGCATGTCCAGATTCACCAGCGCGTTGGCCAAGGGGCCTCCGTCTGGCTCGATGAGTTTCTCGTGGATCAGGACCGTGCCGCCAGGGTTGAGGGCGTTGTAGGCCCGACGCAGGAGGCGCGCGCCTTCATCATCGCTCCAGTCGTGCATGATTTGAGAGAGCAGCACCGCGTCGAAGCCGGTGGGCCACGCCTGCGCGAAGAGGTCTCCTTGCAGTGCGCTGATCTGTTGTTCAAGGCCCTCTTCACGGGCCCGTTCTTCGATGTGGGGCAGAACCGCGGGAATCTCAAGTACGGTGCAGTGCAACTGGGGGAAGGCGCGGGCCAGGGCGACAGAAATTGTGCCCGAACCGCCCCCTGCGTCGAGCAGGCGGCGTGCATTCTCCAATGGTGCTCTTTCTGCCAGGGCCAGGGCTGGGGAGCAGGCAATCGCATGCATGGCGTCACTGAAAGCGCGCGCCTTGGCAGGGTCGGCTGCGTGTTCTGCCCAGGGGTCGCTGTCTCCGTAAACACAGGGGCCGCCCCCCCGCAGGCCTTCGATCACCAGCGCGGGAGAGAGGAAGTTCTCGATCTCCATGTCGATCAGGCCCGCGAGAGAGCCCGGCTTGTTGCGTACGCAATCACGGGCAGCCGCAGGAGTCAGGGCAAAATCACCAGATCCGACTTCTTGCACCAACTGACCGGCCTGCATGGCTGCGAGCCAGGCGCGCACTCCCCGTTCGTGGAGTCCTGATGCCTCGGCCAGGGCGGCGCAACTCAAGGGGCCATCAGCATCAAGCACATCAAACAGTCCCGTGCGTACTCCTGCTGCCAATCCAGCAGACAAGCGTCCGGCCACATAGGCGTCGTACACGCGCAACTCGTCTTGGGGGTCGATAGTCTGCATGGGCCCGAGCATAGTCCTTGGGCGAGGCCTTGGCTAAGACAGCAGCGCCCCGCTGGCCTGGGAGCGGCTCAGCGGGGCGCTTGAAAAAAGTCGCCGTGACCCTTGGCCTCAGTCGTTGATCGCCAAGGTCTCCACATAGAAGACCAGGGTTGCTCCGCCGGGGATGGTAGGGGGCGAGCCGCGGTCGCCGTAGCCCAGATCCGAGGGGATCACCAGGATCAGTGCGCCACCTTCGCCGATCAGCTGCATGCCTTCGGTCCAACCAGGAATCACCCGGCTGAGACCAATGGAGATTGGATCGCCTTTGTCATAGGAGCTATCGAACTGGGTACCGTTGGTGAGCCAGCCGCAGTAGTGGACCGTGACCCGGGACTGGGGCCCGGATGGCTTCTTGCCCTCGCCTTCACGCAGGATCTTGTACTTCAGACCACTGGGAGTGCTGGTCAGTTCCTCTTGGGGGGGCAGAATGAACTCCGGCTTCGGGTAGCTTCGAGCGGACTTGCAGTGCAACTGCCAGATCGTGTGCTCATACTCCTTGGTAATGCGCAGCTTGCTCAACCATTCCTGGCCTGCAGACTTGGGCACCTTCAGGTTGCAACTACCGCCGGGCTTCATGATTTCCAGGGCTTCCTGGAAGAAGCTGAATGGAATCCTGCTGACCTTGCCGCTCAGATCCTGGCCCAGCATGGCCGCGTTGAAGAGCAGCTCACCTTCTTCCGTGTGGATGGCCCAGTCGATTTTGGCGTAGTCGAATGAGCTGGCGGGTTCTTCGCCTGAGCCCTGCACGAGGGGTTGATACTTGCTTCCAGACTTAAGGTCCTTGCTCTCGGGGGTGTTCAGGAAAGGCACGAAGGGCAAGGAGCGCACGGTTACTTCGATCAGTTCCATGTCGAAGATCAGTGTCGCGTTGGCGGGAATGCGAGGAGGCGAGCCGCGCTCCCCGTAGGCCAGGGCCGCCGGGATGGTCAGCTTCCAACGGTCGCCCGGGTGCATGAGGACCAGGGCCTCGTTCCAACCGGCAATCAGCTGGCCCACGGCAAATTCAGCAGGCGCGCCACGTAAGCGTGAGGAATCAAAGACCTTGCCGTCAGTGGTCCAGCCGGTGTAATGCACGAGCACCTTGTCACCCTTCTTGGGGGACTCATCGGTGCCGCCTGTCGCCAGGGCCGAGTACTGGAGCCCCGAGGGCAGGGTGATGATCTGGGTGTCTTCTGGGATCTTGGGGTCTTCCAAGGTCGAGGCGGGAGCGGCGGCAGCAACGCTGAACAGAAGAATCAGAAGCGCGGGCAGCAGGGTCTGAAGCATGAGGAATGAAGGTGTTGTTTGGGTCTGGCCCCGAGGGGCAATCCGGGGAGAGTAGCCCATGGGGAGCCCCAGGGAGCAGAAGACACCTGCCTCCAGTGCGAGTTTCTTGCGGCTCGCCTCCAAGCCCGGCTCGACACCCTTGCCCCCGGCCTCTACTCTGCTGCTCATGCCCGGCCCCCAGCGATCCCTCCTACCTCTCTGGCTGCTTGGATCGGTTGCGTTTGTCGGCCTGATCCTCTGTCAGGTGGCCGTGGGCAGTACGGGGATCAGTGGGCTTGGCCAGGTGCTACGGGCCCTGGCCAGTTTGATGAACCTGAGCGAGGCTCTGCCTGGGGCCGAGCAGGCGATTCATGAGCTGCGGCTTTGGCGAGCGCTTTGTGCCAGTCTTGCTGGTGCAGCCCTGGCGATTTCCGGGGTCTACTTGCAGGGGCTGTTCCGTAATCCCCTGGCGGCTCCCGGAGTGCTAGGAGTTTCGGCGGGGGCGACTCTGGGCGCGACCTTGGCCATCCTGCTGGTGGGCGGGTATGGACCTGAGCTCCTGTTGGAGGGCACGCGCAGTTGGACGCCCTATGCCCTTTCGTTCTGTTCATTCCTGGGGGCGGTGGTCACGGTGGCCTTGGTGCTGGGTATTGCCCAGGGGCCGGGGCGCTCGGGAGCAGCGACCTTGATCCTGGTGGGGGTGGCGGTCAACGCGACCCTGGGTGGGATCTTTGTGGCGATTCAAGCCCTGGTGCTCGACGACTGGCAAGTAGCTCAGGCCATGTTGGCTTGGAGCTTCGGCACCCTGCGAGATCGGGAGCCATACCATGTGGGCATGATTCTGGCGGGCTTGATCCCGGCTCTGCTGGTGATTCCCCGGGCGGCCTTTGCGCTGGACTTGTTTGCAGGAGGAGAGGTTGACGCTCGGCGGCTTGGGGTCTCCACCCGCGCCATGCGTTGGCTGGTGGTGGGCGTAGCGAGTGGGGCCACGGCCTGTGCCGTTTCGGCGGTGGGCGCCATAGGGTTCGTAGGTTTGGTGGTGCCCCACATAGCGCGCAAGTTCGTGGGCGCGGGCCACGCGCGGCTGCTGCCTGCTGCGGCTTTGATTGGTGCCCTGCTGCTGCCGACCCTGGATCTCCTGCAACTCGTAATCATGGGGCGCGCAATCTTGCCCCCGGGGGCGTTGACGGCGCTCTTGGGCGGGCCCTTCTTTCTGTTCATTTTGCTGACCCAAACCAGGGACCGGTCGTGGTAGAGCAGCGAGGTGTTGACTACCCGCTGGTGAGAGCCCGGGACTTGAATTTCGCCTACGAGCGCGACACACCAGTGCTTCGTGGTGTGGATCTGGATTTGTGTAGTGGGGAAATGCTGTTCGTCCTGGGAGCCAATGGTTCCGGCAAGACCACCTTGCTGAACTTGTTGTCCGGCAGCTTGACGCCCGGGGGTGGATCTGTGGAATTGGGCGGAGAGGCGACGGCAAGCCTGACTCCTCGCGAATTGGCGCGGCGCATGGCGGTGGTACCCCAGAGCATTGACGGGGTCCATGGTGTTCCTGTCAGGCGCTTTGTGATGGGTGGGCGTTATGCCCATGTTCCTGTTTGGGGTTCACCAGGTGCGCACGATGAAGATCTGGTCCTGCGTTCCCTGGAGCGGGCCGACGGGGCCCAGTTTGCGGGGCGCATGATGGGGCAGCTTTCCAGTGGACAGCGCCAGCGGGTACTGCTGGCGAGGGCGCTGGCACAAGAGGCTCCGGCGCTCTTGTTGGATGAACCCACCACCGCCTTGGATCCAGAACATCAGGTTGCGGTGCTTGACCTCATCCATCTACAGGCACAAGCGGGCACGGCGGTGCTGGTTGTGACCCACGATTTGAACCTGACCAGCCAGTATGCCTCGCGCGTGTTGTTGTTGGCGGAGGGCGGGGTTGCTGCCGAGGGTACGCCGGAGGAGGTCCTGCGTCCGGAGGTCTTGACGCCGGTCTATGGCGCGCGTCTTTGGTTTGGTGCGTTCCCTGATTCCGGGCGACCGATTGTGTTGCCGCGAGGACAGTGATGCGCGCTTTCGGACAACCTACTGGGGTATCAACCCCAGTTGTCCAATGCGGTCGGCGAAGGCGGCGGCCAGGACTCGCGCCCCTTCGTCCGTGAGGTGTACCTCGCGGGTGAAAATCACGCCCTCTCCGCGCTCCTGGGCCTGACCTTCAAGGGCCAGGCGGGACTCGCACAGGTGAACTCCACGCTTGGCCGCCACATGACGGGTGATGGTCTCGATCTCATCGAGTCCGGCCCATTGTTGATGCTTGGACTTGGCGTGGATGTCGCTGCGTTTGCAGCCTTGGGTGCCGAACATGACCTGGGCTCCGTGAGCCTTGACCACCGCCTGCAGGCTGATCAGGTTGCGTTGGAAGTTCTCGAACCCAATGCTCGGGGGCTCTTCGCGCCAGAAGGGATCCTTGTCATCTGCGCGGTAGTTCTTGATGCCGTAGAAGCCCAGGGATTTCTGACCGACCCCATAGTCTGACATGTACCTGCGCCAGATCAGATAGGTCTGGCTGACCTCAAGCAACGACTCCCCGGGCGTGCGCACAAGCCGGGGCCATCCCAGTCGCCAGTGGGTATTGTCAGCCTGGGGGTCTCCGCCGCGCAGATACAGGGCGCAGCGCATGTCGTTGATCCCGTGATAGACCAGCACCAGATCCGGCTGATAGTCGCTCACCCTGAGGGAGTAGTTGATCAGGCTCTCAAAGGTGCTCCAGCCCATGAGGCCCGCGTTGAGCACCTCGACCGGGCGCTGCTGGTTGGCATTGAGAATCGTTTCCAATTGCGCGGGCCAGGTGGCGGCGTCACTGCTGGGGCTGCTGCCATAGGTGCTGGAGCCTCCCAGGCAGGCGATGCGGAAGGCCCCCGGGGCTTTCTGGAGGGGCGGCTCCGGGTTGCGGAATCCTCTTGCCCCGTGGGATTTCTGGCCGTCCTTTTCATCTGCCTCGCGACTCCAATCGGGGCGCCCCACATAGGCCAGATAGGGGTGGCCGATGGTGCGCAGATGTCCGTCGGCCTGCTCCTGACTGGGGTTGAGGTCGCTCTGGCTCAGTCCGGGCAGCGAGACAATGCGTGTGCCCAATTCCACCCCGATCAGCAGCAGCAGCAGGGAGACAGCGAGGATGCGTGCGATGCGCCCCAGGAGGGGAGACTTGGGGCGCTCCGGCTTGCTGCTCGGCTGAGGTTCAGTCATAGGGCACGTCCTGTGGGGCGGGGCCTGTCTTGTTGTCAGGCTCTCCTAACCCATGATGTGAAAGCCCGCATCCACGAAGATCACCGAGCCAGTGATGCCCCGGGATTGGGGTCCGCACAGGAACTGGCAGGTGTCGCCCACTTCTTCCGATGTCACATTGCGCCTGAGGGGCGCCTTGCCTTCAATGCTTGCAAGCAGTTCAGAGAAGTTGCCCACACCCGAAGATGAGAGGGTCTTGATGGGGCCTGCGCTGATTGCATTGACGCGAATTCCGCGCGGACCCAAGTCTGCAGCAAGATAGCGAACGCTGGCTTCGAGTGCCGCCTTGGCGATGCCCATGATGTTGTAGTTGGGGATGACCCGCTCCGATCCCAGGTAGGAGAGCGTCACGATGGACCCTTCTCGATCTTTCATCAGGGGCAGTGCCCGGCGGGCCACCGCGGTCAGTGAATAGGCTGAGACCTCGTGGGCCAACATGTAGCCGTCCTTGGTCGTCTCAAAGAAATTCCCCTGTAGTTCTTCCCGCTTGGCGAAAGCGATGGCGTGCACCACTGAGTCGAGGCCACCGAACTCAGCACCGATGGTCTCGAATGCTGAGTCGATCTCCTCAGGCAGGGTCACATCGCAGGGCACGCAGATCGAACCGGGAAGCTCTTCCGCCAGTTCGCGCACATTCTTTTCCAAACGCTCGCTGGCATAGGTCAGGGCGACCCGCACGCCTGCATTGGCGAGGGAACGGGCGCAGCCCCAAGCGAGGGAACGCTTGTTGGCGACACCCAGAACCAAACTGGTTTTGCCTTCTAGAAATCTTGTCACAGGGAGTACTCCGAGGGCAGACGGTACGCATTCCGGCACGCAAGGTCGAGTCTCCTGGTGCTGGCCCTGCGATTCATGAGCCTGGGACAACCCCTAATTTGCTAGGAGGAACCCGCTCACGGAGACCAGCCTCATGGGGCTGGATGAAAGAAGCTGCAATGCTCCTGGTCTGAAGGAGCGCTCCAAGACCCTGTTCACAATGGGAACTTCTAGGCTCAGGGAGCCTCCGAAGGTCCCAAAGGCCGCTTCTCATCGGAGCCCCCCCCCAAGAATGTCTTCTTCGCTCGCTGGCAGTCAGCCTGATCCCGAGAACGGGCCTTCTGAGCCCTTGGTGGACTCGTCCACTTCAGACACCGCCAACTCCCTCAACGTGCCTCGCTGGGTTTCCTTGCGCGGCACACCGCGTCAGGTGCTCAAGAGGCTGCTGAGCGGCGATCCCTTGCGTCTGCACCGACTCGTGCGGGCCTACATCGAAGAGCACACCCTGTTGCTGGATTCGGAGGTCGTGCACGACGAGGTCTGCGTGGCGATTGCCGAGTCGGTTGGCTTGGATGAGTATTCCGACTCGGAGGAGTTCCTGCTTGAATTGGTGGACCGGGTTGTGCGTGGCATCCTCAAGAAAAAATGCAAGCCCCTGGGCGCGTGGTCGGTGGCCTGGGAGGACGTGGGCATGAAACCCGAGGTCTGTTGGCAGGCGGTGGAGATCATCAACCACCTGGAGCAATTGGAGCGCGAAGTGGTGCACCGAGCATTTCTGGATGGGGTGCCTTTTGAGCAGGTGGTTGAGGAGTTTCCTCTCAACCGTTTTGAAACTCAAGTCATCCTGCGCGATGTGGCTCGTGCTATCGGTTCCCTCGATGATCCTGACCTTTCGGCTGAGGGCAGCTCTGAATGAGCCACCATCGTGAAAACCTCTTGGCTTCCTTTGGCGAGCCCGATGAGAGCGCATTTGCCCGTGCGCGGGACATTTTGAGCGCGCTGCGGGCCGTGCGATCACTGACGGTGCGGCCTTTGGATGCCCAGCCTCCCAGGCGCGACATGGGGAAGATTCTGGAAGATCATCTCGCAGGCCGCCGTTTGCAGGTGGGTGAAGATCTGATGCGTCATCTGGTGGGCGGCCTGCAGCACGAGGATGCGGTGACCTTTGTGGGTCAACCGAATGTGAGTTGGCACGAGTGCTGGGCTCAATGGGCTGTGGATCCCAAGGTTACTATCAATCAACCTGATCTTGGTGAGAGCTACGAGCAGATCGGTACGCGTATTTTGAAAGGACTTTGCGAAATGGGCATGCACACAGATCGTGCTGCTATCTGGAGGGCGCGCCTGGAGCATGTGCTTGGTCAGCACGAGCGCGCAATGGCCAGCTGGGGCACCCTGCTCAAACGCAAGAAGCCGTTCGCCGCTCAGGCACGCATTGAAAGAGCGGCTGTTGAACTGGAGCGCGGCCAACCCAAGAAGTGTTTGCAGGACTTGCGGTTCTCGGGGGGCTTGCCGGGTAGTGCACGCCTCACGGCCTGGGCTCATGCCTTGCTTGGCATCGACCACGACGGCGATGAGCCCATGCACTCCCAGCCTTGGCCCGTGCCCGCTTTCCTGGTGGCCCTGCGCGAGCGCAAGCCTGAGTTTTCTCTTGCCCTGGCGGGGATTCCGCGCACACCGGGTTCCTTCGTGCGCCCTGAGAAGGGGTTGCTCCGCAGCGCCGAGGACCTGGGTGCTCTCGTGCTCAGTGTGCACTCCCTGCGCGATGGTCATTCCCAGTTGGAATTCGCTGCCGTGGAACCCGGAGTCCAGGCCAAGCTGTCTGTCTGGGGCGCCGCCCGGCGCAGAGGCTGGCGCAGTGGAGCGGACCCTGCTCGGGAAGCCATGGAGAGTTGCAGCATGGTTTTTGATCACCGCAGCGTCTCCAAACCTACTGCGGCCCTCCATCCGGATACCCGCTCAGTTGGTGTGGTGCCGATTGTGGCCGAGGAAGTGGGTGTCTGCGGGTGGCTGCATGTGGAGTGGCCCCAGGCTCCCAACGTGTGCGCCAGTCGGCTGGAACGCATCGCCGCTCCCTGGGCAGAACACATGTCCTTGCCCCAGGTAGAGCAGTCCAGTGTCGACAATGGAGAGGTCGCGGCCAAAGAGGACAACACGGTCGAAACCCGATTCGATGATCTTGAACTTCACGCTCCCTTCCACAATCTGATGCAGGCCACAAAACGGGGCCTTGGCCGTCGTCGCTGGTTTGGCTATGTGATTGAGGACGGCGAGCCCCGGTTGGTTGCCACTTCAGGCAAGGCTCTGCCCCTCAATGGCAAGTGGCATGGAGGCGCTGGGATTCTGGACCGTGCTCAGCGCCTGGGTGGTGTCAGCACTTTTGAGGGTGCAGATCCCCAGCTCTCGGTTCATGTCGATTCCGTAGATGGTGTTGCACTGCCCCTCAAGCGTGGAAATTTGCTGATCGGGTTCTTCTGTCTCGAAGCGGTTCGTGCAAAGAGCATTGACGCGGACTTGCTTGAGATGCTTGGGGAGTACGCGCCTGGTACGGCACGTGAGCTGGAAGTCGTGCGTTTTTGCCGCTTGCATCGGGAACGGTTTCACCGCTCCTTGTACCTTCCCTCCAGTGTGCCTGGATTCGTTGCTCTCTTGGATCGCTTGTCCCGGGCTACGGCCAGCAAGGGGCCGATTCTTCTGGTTGGTCCAGCGGGATGCGGGAAGGCCACTCTCTCGCGCTGGGGTTTTTATCTGCGGGGCCTGGGTGTCGCTCGCCGTTTCGATGGACGCAATTTCCGAAGGTCTGAGGTCGGAGATGGCCCCATATTCCTGACCCAGCCGGAGTTCCTGTCCAGGGAAGGGCAGGCTCTGCTATTGGACTTGATCTGTTCGGACCAGGGCCGCAATCTGATCCTGTCCACCAGCAGCGAGCCGAACAACTGGAAGTGGAACTCGGATCTGCTGGATCTGGTGTTGCGCTGCCGTGTAGATGTGGAGGGCCTGGATCGACGTCGAGATGAACTCTTCGCATGGATCCCCGGCTTGCTGCAATTGCATGCCCGCGAGGAGTCCTGTGATCCGCCTCGCGTCAGCGAAGAGGCCTTTGCCTGGCTCTGGCGTCTGCCCTGGAAAGGGGGCCTGCGAGAGCTGAGCGAGGCCATGTCGACCCTGGTGATTCAGGCCAATGGAATTGACCTGGACCTGGAGCAGACCATGGACCTGCTGCGGCCCATGGGCATACCCCGGGATCGCAAGTTGCCCCTTGATGCGCGTAGCTACCCTGCCCTCAAGGCCGCCTGCGCCGAGACCAGAACCACCCAGGGGCGGGTCAACGTGGCCGGGGTCGCGCGCCTGATGGGCTGGGACAAGGCGACCGTCAGTTCCCGGCTCAAGCGCGCCGAGATCGAGTGACCGCCAAAAAAAGGGTCGCCGAGTTTGACCTCGACGACCCAGACTTCTTTACAGAAGGCCTCGACTCAACCTCACGGCCCCCCCGGGCGTGGGTTCAATCGGGGAGCCTAACGGCCCTAGGCCCATCTACGGCATTCGCGGCGCGCATCTGTAGAGATGGGTTCTGTTAGGGAACTGCTTTCCCACGGTCGGGACTCTATCCTCTGCGGCGCGTGAAACTCAGCGACTTTGACTACCAACTGCCTCCTGATCGGATTGCCCAGACTCCGGCAGAACCGAGAGATTCGGCGCGCCTCCTGGTGCACCGTGTTTTCGAGGACGAAACCCAGCACAGTCATGTGCGCGACCTGATTCAATGGATCGAGCCCGGGGACCTTCTGGTGGTCAATGACAGTCGCGTAAGACACGCGCGGGTCATGGCCCAGCGAGCGAGTGGGGGGCAGGTGGAGTTGCTGTTTCTTGAGGCCTTGGCCAAGCCTGTGGGCGCCTGGCGCGCGCTTGTGCGACCGGGTAAAAAGCAACGGGCCGGCTCTGTGTTGAATGTGGCGGAGGGCTTGGGGGTGCGATTGCTGGAGCGCGAAGCTGGCCCCGACGGCCAGCCAGCCTCCACTTGGATCGTTGCTTTGGAGGGGGATCGGGCGCAGGGGCGGTCGGATGACGAGCTGCTGGAATCCTTTGGCGCGATCCCCCTGCCCCCTTACATCGAGCGCGCCCCGGATGACCCGCGACTCGTGCAGGATGCGACCCGCTACCAGACGGTCTACGCCGCCCAGACCGGCTCAGTGGCTGCGCCTACAGCGGGCTTGCACTTTACCCGGGAATTGCTGGAGCGCCTGGAGGACAGAGGTGTGCAACGGGCTGCGGTGACTCTGCATGTGGGGCTGGGCACCTTTCAGCGGGTGCAGTTGGACGATCCCGAACAGCACCCCATGCATGTGGAGACCTACTCTCTGCCCCAACGCACGGCAGAGCTTGTGGCACAAACCCGCGCAGCCGGTGGGCGTGTGGTTTGCGTTGGCACTACCTCTGCCCGAGTACTGGAGACCTGCGCCCAGCCTGGTGGGCTCGTGGCCGCCGGAGCGGGGGAGACGCGTATCTTTCTGCGTCCTCCTCATGGTCCCAAGGTGGTGGACGCTCTCTTGACGAATTTTCATCTGCCGCGCACGACCCTGTTGATGCTGGTGGCTTCCTTCATCGGCACCGAGCGCATGCTGCGCTTGTACGGCGAGGCGATCGAACGGGGCTATCGCTTCTATAGCTACGGCGACACCATGCTGCTTTTTGGCAAGCGGCGTGAGAGCTGATGTCAGTCGGGGCTGAGCAGTGCGCGCAGGGTCTGGGCCGCGTTGCCCGGGTCCTCGGCGGTCAGGATTGCCGAAGACACCGCCGCACGACCTACCTGGGCGAGTTCTGCCGCGCAGCTCCTATCAATGCCGCCGATGGGAAACAGGGGCCGAGTGCTGGCCGATGCGGCGATCCACGCACGATCAGCGCCCAGTGCAGGCCCCGTGGCTTTCGTTGAAGATGGAAAGATCGGGCCGAAGCCCAGGTAGTCCACGGGCTCATTCCAGGCGGCGGCGACCTGTTCATTGGTGTGGGTCGATAGGCCGATCAAGGGGTCCGCTCCCAGGAAGGTGCGAGCTTCTTGCACGGGGCAGTCTCCTTGGCCCAGGTGAACTCCCGCGCAGCCCTCGTCCCGTAGGAGCGCCGCCACATCCACATGGTCATTGACCATTACAAGAGGTGCAGCATCCTGGGCGCGGGCCACGAGTTTGAGCACCGCTCGAGTCCAATCTCGCGCCAGAGCAGAGGAGGAATTCTCCTCTCGCACCTGCTTGGGGCGTACCTGCACCAGATCCACATGGGGCAGGGCTTCTTCCAGGGCGGCCAGACCTGTTTGAAGGGAACTGGGGGAGAAAACCAGCAGCAGGCGGGCATGCTCCAGTCGTTGGCGCAGGATGAATGGGTCGAGGGCGGGCACGGCGTCGGGGAAGTCTGGTGGAGAGAATACCCTCCTGCGCGGGTCCCCACGCCCCCTGCTGTCTCGGAACGGGGCAGCTGTGTTCCCTGTGTGTCCTGGTCTTCCTTTGGCCAGTCGTGTCCGTTTCTGCCCAAGAGATCTAGCGCCAGACCTCCCCCGAATTGCCTGGTTTGCGATATTCTGGGCGCAGCGGTGTCCTCCTGGGGCGTCGCGTTGCTGCCAGCACCCTGCACCTGCCTTCTGCTGCAGCTATTCAGGCACGGACTTCCCACTCCAGTGCCCCCGCAACCGCTTCTTCCCTGCCATGCGCTTGATTTCCTGCACCCTGCCCTTTTGTTTGCTCACGAGTGCATTCTCCCAGCAGTTCGTTCATCAGAACAACCTGCTGCCGACCCCGCACCGTTGGACAGAGGGAGTGACTGCTGAGGACGTGGACCTCGATGGGGACCTGGATCTGTTGTTCTCAGAAGGCGACGGCTTTTCCTCCGCTGGAGCCCAGCGCCAATGCCGCCTGCTCATCAACCAGCAGATTCCCAGCGGGAACATGACTTTCACCGATGAGAGCACCGCGCGCCTCGGCGTACACCTGGCCAATGGCAAAAATGTGATCACAGCCGATGTGAACGGGGACGGTTGGCCGGATCTTCTGTATGTCAACGCCTTCAACACCCAGGTGCCTTATCTGTTCATCAACCGCGGCGCCAGTCAACCCGGTTATTTTGACATGGAGAGCGCTACCCGAGGCTTGACCGAGGTTTTCAATGGAGGCGGCGCGGCTTTTGGCGACCTGGACGATGACGGGGACCTGGATCTGATCATCAGTGATTCGGGCAGCAGCTATCTGGGGGGCGGTGGCGGAAGACCGCGCTTCTTCCGCAACGACGGCAACGGTGTCTTCACAGAAGATGCGGCCAGCCTCAACGCTCCCATCAAGCGTGCTCAGATGGATGTTCAGTTGGTGGACTTGGACGGAGACTTCGACCTGGACTTCTTTGGTCCCAACCGTTCCTCCAACAGCGGCGGCAATCATTATCTGATGCTGAATGATGGAACCGGGTTCTTCACCGATGTCTCGGGCAGCCTGCCCAACAATTCCTCCACCGTCTATGAGGCAGAAGCTGGGGACCTTGATGGGGACACGGACATCGACCTGTTCTTTGTCAGCCTCTCAGGCTTCAATGAGGGGCACATCGAAAACACCAATCCCACCGCCAATCCTCCCAGCTGGGCTGCGGGTGGCAGTCTTTCCGGTTCAGGTGACGACAACGAGGTCGTGCTGATCGACTACGACAACGATGCAGACTATGACGCTCTGATTGGATCCCTGGGCAGTCGCGAATATCTCTGGCGCAACAACGGCAACCTGAGCTGGAGCAACGCCGCCAGCCAGATCTCTGCGGTTTCCGATTCGACCCTCGATGCAACTGTTGCGGACCTTGACAATGATGGAGACTATGACCTGATCACCGTCCAGGGCGAGTCCAACTCGTCTCAGTGGCGCAACAAGGTCTACCGCAACCAGGGCGCGCCCGACACCCTGCCTCCTGTCATCGTCGGCGCTGATTCGCCGAACGCGAGTTTTCCCTATTGGCCTGCGGTGGTGCATGTGAAGGTGCGCGATCAGGTCCTGGACGACGGTGTGGACTATCTGAGAGCCGAGGCCCTGGCGGCTCGAATCTCGGACGCGCTCTGGGCTGTGGATCTGACTCCGGGCGGTTTCTCCACCCTCAACACAACCATCACCCCCGGCGAACTCGTCGAGGTTTTCAATACCACTGGAGCCTCCGTTGACTTCGAGCTATCGGGACTCTGGACCGAGCAGTTCAGCCTGGGGGCCAGCCAGAGCGTGCCCGTGCTCCGGCTGTTCCCTGGTACATGGACTCTTACCGCTCTGGGCCTAGGAGCTTCTTGCACCATCACCGTGGGGCAGGGCGCAACTGCATGCGATGTGCTGGCGCAGGGTGGCCAACAGTTCCGGGTCCAGGTGCCCCAGTTGCCCCCTGGCCAGGGAAGCATGTGGGGCTTGCAGATGATGGTCAGTGATTGGCCCGGAAACGCCAGCGCCTTGACGGACATTTTCGCTGGGTCAGGTTCTCTGGGCACGGCCTATTGTTCGCCCGCGACTGTCAATTCCACGGGCCAGCCAGCAACCATTCAGGCCACCGGCAGCGCTGTAGTGTCTGATCAAAACCTGACCTTGATCGCGACGGCCCTGCCCACCAGCCAGTTCGGCTACTTTCTCGTTGGCCCCAACCAAGGCACGATCGTGCAACCGGGCGGTTCCCAGGGAACCCTTTGCCTGAGTTCGCCCATTGGTCGTTTCGTGACCCAGGTGCAGAATTCTGGTCTTGCGGGGAGTTTCTCTATTCCCGTGAACATCAACGCCCTGCCCACAGCGCCTCCCGTGGCGGTCTTGCCAGGGGACACCTGGAACTTCACCGCCTGGTTCAGGGATGTCAATCCAGGCCCCACGAGCAACTTCACCGACGGGATCGAGATTCAGTTTCAGTAGGCTGAAGGGCGCATGACCGCCCTTCTTGTGCCCCTGCTCCTTCTCCTGCTGGCCCAACCGGCCCAGCAGGAACCGTGGTTTTCGGATGTGACCGACGAGGTTCTGCCCGGGGTGCATGTGACCTGTGGTTCTGTGACCAAGGACTGGATCCTGGAGGTCAATGGGGGCGGGCTGGCATTGGTGGATCTGGATCGGGATGGACGGCTCGACCTGGTAGTGGTGGATGGTTCCACCAGGGAGCGGGTGCTGGAGGGCAAGAAGGGATTGCCCCCGCGCGTATTCCTGGGACGAGCTGGTGGGTCGTTTGAGGCGGCGGGTGAGGCCTGGAGCATGGACGGGGAAGGCTGGGGTACAGGCTGCGCCGTTGGGGATGTGGATGGGGATGGATGGAGTGACTTGCTCCTGACCCAGTGGGGGCGGGTTCGTTTGTTCCACAATTCCGGTGGCCAGGGCCTTGAGGAGTGGACCGGGCGCGCGGGCTTGCCCGTTGAGGGCTGGCACACGAGCGCTGCGTTTCTGGATTTTGATTCCGACGGGATCCTGGACCTGTTCTTGGTGCGCTACCTGGACTTTGACTTTGGAGAGCAAAAACCTCGCGGGGAGGCGGGAGCCACCTGGAGAGGGCAGTCGGTCATGGCCGGGCCCGAGGGGCTTGAACCCCGGGCAGACCTGTTGCTGCGCGGGCTGGGGGATGGGCGTTTTGAGGATTGCACAGGGCGACTGGGTCCTGCTTCAGCGGCTTTTGGGCTCGGGGCAGTGACTCTGGATGTGAACCAGGACGGGCGCATGGATCTCTATGTGTCGAATGATTCCCATCCCAATCATCTTTGGGTGGCGCAGGAAGATGGGGGGTTCTTGGAGCAGGCTTTTGCGTGGGGGCTTGGGTATGGGGCCAACGGGCGCGAGCAGGCGGGCATGGGCATCGCCTGCGCGGATCTGGACGGGAATCGGAGGCCAGCGCTCTTGGTGACGAATTTTTCGGGCGAGCCCAATGCGCTCTATCTGCCTGCTCGGCGGCCTGGGACCTATCGCGAGAAGTCCAGTCGGGCGGGCATAGCAGGGCCGAGTCTGACATCTCTGGGTTGGGGCGCAGGGTTCTTGGATGCGAACCTGGATGGGGCGCTCGATGCCTTTGTGCTCAACGGCCATGTCTATCCAGAGGCGGACGGCGCGGGCAGTGATACTTCTTATGCCCAGGCGGATCACCTTTATGTGGCCCAGGGCGAGGGCTTCGGGGTGCGGCCTTTGACGAACGGCAAGAGGTTCGTGTCCCGCGCCGGGGTGTTGGGAGATCTTGACGGGGATGGGGATCAGGATCTGGTGGTCTTGACCCTCGATGGTGGCGTGCGTGTATTGCGCAACATTGCGCCGGGGGTGGGCAGGGCTTTGGTGGTGCAGTTGGTGGCCCGCCGGGGGGATCGGGATGCTCCCGGGGCGCGAGTGGAACTGACCATTGGAAAGCAGCGCAGCACGCGGCTGGTGAGCACCTGTGCTGGGTTTCAGGCGGCGCGGCCCGCAGAAGTACACTTTGCCCTGCCCGGATCTGAAAAGGACTGGACGCTGGAAGTGTTCTGGCCTGGAGGCGGCAGGAGTGTGGTGCGGGGCGGCAAAGATTCAGAAGGCGACGCCTCCCAGAACGGCTCGCGGCTGCTGGTGCGCGTGGAGCAGGGATCATGAGGTGCTGGTTCTTCGCGCTGATGATCGCACTTTCCTGCACTGTCAGCGCTTCGCTTCCTGCCCGCCAGACCCCGGCCCTTGAACCCGGTCTGCAAGCGCGCATCGCCCTGGCCCAGTCCATGGAGCAACTGCCCCAGGCCGGGCAGGGCGCCTGGAAGGACTGGGACGAGGAGGCGGGCATCGATGAGCGTGTTCAAGCTCAATATCTGGAAGCCTTGAAAGCCTGGCGCCAAGAGGATTATCCCGCAGTGGTCCTGGCCCTGGTGCCAGCACTGAAGACAGTCCCGGACTATCCCGCCTGTCTGCATCTTCTTGGCCACGCCCAATTTCGTATGCGGCGTCATGAACAATGTGTTCTGCTCCTGCAGCGCCTCTTGCGTGTTGCGCCCCAGTTGGTGGGGCGCACCCGGCACCTGGGGCACTCACTGGGTCAACTGGGCCGCACGGCTGAGGCTCTGGCGCACTATGACCTGGTGCTCGCTGCTGAACCCGGGGACTTGCAGGCCCGGCGTGGTCGCGCGGTGGCCCATTGGCGCGCGGGGCATGCAGAGCGAGCTCTGGCAGATCTTTCAAAGGTCGTGCAGTCAGATCCCGAGCAGGGCCAGGCCTGGCTCTTGCGTGCGACGATCTGGTACGACATGGAAGAACTGGAAAAGGCCCGGGTTGCAGTGGGTCGCGCAAGAAATCTGCGGCCCCGGGATCCCGAGCCAGCATTCCTGCTGGCGCGGATCCTGCTTGAGTTGGGAGAGAAGGAAAAGGCGCGCACCATGGAGCAGATCTTCAAGACCCTTGAGCTCGAGCGCTCTGTGTTGCGACCCCTGGAAGGACAACTCCTGATCGACCCTTGGAATCTCGATCTGCTGACCCGTTTGGTGCGAGCCCATCAGCGTTCGGGGGACCGGCCCGCTGCTAGGGGTGTGCTCTCGCGTCTTGGACGCGCCGCCAAGCGGGTGGGGAACAAACAGGTTCTCGCCTGGGTTGCCGAGCAGCAAGAGCAGAGCCCCTTCCGTTGAGAGTCCTGTATTCCTTCTTGCCAAACAAAGCCCAAGAAGCAGAACGTGTTGCGCACGGTCCCGCGCTAGGGTTCATCCCATGACGAAATTCAATCGACGCTCCCTTTTGAAGGCTGCGCCCCTTGGCCTGGCCGCGCCTTTGCCGGCTGTCTCTGGGATGAGTTCACCTGTGAGTTCAGCTAGCGAGTCCTTGGACCTTTTCTTCTCTCTCAAGATAGGCATGGTCCGCGATGGCGCGAACCTGACAGAGAAGTTCACCCAGGTGCAACGCCTGGGCTTTGATGGCATTGAATTGGACAGCCCAAACGGCTACGGCCCTGATGAAGTCGCCCAGGCCAAGAAGGCCACCGGTCTGCCGGTGCATGGAGTGGTGGATTCAGCCCATTGGCAGGTGCGATTGTCGGATCCCGATCCAAAGGTGCGCGCCCAGGGGGTCAAGAATCTCGCCGGTGCGGTGGTGCACGCCCATGCCTATGGGGGCTCGGCGGTGCTGCTGGTGCCGGGAACCGTGCGTGGCAAGGAAGAGACCCAAAGGCATGTTTGGGAGCGCTCGATTCAAGGCTTGCGGCAGGTGCTGCCCAGTTGTGCACGTCTGGGCATTCGCATTCTGATCGAGAATGTCTGGAACGGTTTCTGTTATCAGCACAACGGCCCAGAGGATCAGGGGGCAGAACTCCTCAGGGACTATCTTGACGCCATCAACAGTCCTTGGGTGGGCAGTTACTTCGATATCGGCAACCACCAGAAGTACGGCCGGCCCGCTGAGTGGATTCGCACCCTGGGTCAGCGCATCGTCAAGTTGGATGTGAAGGACTGGGGCACGCAGGCGGGCTTCTGCAAGATCGGCGAAGGTGACGTGGACTGGGACGCGGTTCGCGCTGCCCTGCTTGCGATTGGTTACACCGGTTGGGCCACGGCAGAGGTTTCCGGTGGGAGCGAGGAGCGCCTCAAGGATGTGCACCGGCGCATGGTCGAGGCGCTCAGAGCTTGAACTCGAGGCCCAAGGCGTTGCCCTTCAAGCGTGCGGTTGCTCCAGGCGCATGGGCGCAGAAGCGGTTTGATCAAGATCAGGCGGACTCGCGCTGATCGCCGGACTGTTCACCTTCGCCACTCTGGGAGTTTTCTTCCGCCTCCTCCGCCTGGGCGTCAAGGATGGCACCCGCCCGGCCTTTGGTCTTTGCCTTGCGTTCCGCCATGGGGCGGTTGCCGAGGCCATTCTGAAAGCGCTCCCAGTCTTCAGTAGAGAAGAGTCGAACTTCCGCACCGCATTGGATGCAGTAGCTACGGTCGATGCTGGCGAGATAGGGGACGTAGTCGTTGCAGTCCGTGCAGAACTTGCGGTCGTCGTAGAAGTTGTTGCTGTCCATGGTGCGGTGAGGGTGGGCTGTGCAGAGAGAGGGGCTACTATCCCCTCGACACCGGGAAGCCGAAACCTTCACAAGGCCGATCGCAATTCTTTGATGTGAAACAAAATGAGTCGCGAGTTTGCTGTGGAACTGACTCGTTTCGAGAGGATCTAGCCCTCCAGCTCCAAGGAAGTACGCAGGGCTGCTCGGGCATCGGGGTCCTGCTCCTGCTGCAGGGCACCCGCCACTTGATCGCGCACACCTCTATCCTGGCCGTGGCCGTGCAGGAGCCCCCAGGCAGCGGACTCTCTCACCTTGGGGCTGGGGTCCGTTTCCAGAGCCGATTGCAAGGCAATGCGACCTTCCTCACTGGGCCGGTTGCCAAGGACCAGAGCCGCGTTGGCCGACAGCCCTTCCCGTCCTGCTCGCCGAATGGCCGTACCTTCAAATCTCTGCTTGAAGGTGTCGGGATCGGGGTCCAGGCCCAACCAATCCACCAGGCTGCCAGCGCTGATTTCCGGATGCACGGGAAAGCGCTCTTCTTGGGAGGGCACCCCCTCGCCCCAGGGGCAGACCTCGCTGCAGATATCGCAACCAAAGACCCAGTCCCCCAGCTTTTCCCGCAGGTCATGGGGCACACTGCCCCGATGTTCGATGGTGGCCCATGAGAGGCAGAGCCCGGCATCCAGTTCCCCTGGTGCCACCAGGGCTCCCGTTGGGCAGGCGTCAAGGCAGGCGGTGCAGGTCCCGCAGGAGCCTGTGGGCAGGTCCGCCGGGGTGGGGTCCAACTCGATATCCAGGATCAGTTCCCCCAGGAAGTACCAGGGTCCCAGTCGTGGGTGCAGCAGATTGGCGGCTTTCGAGGCAAACCCGAGGCCCGCCTCCTGAGCGTGGCTGCGCTCCATCAGGGGCACCGCATCCACTGCGCTCCGGGCACCATCGATCATCCCGGCTGCCACCATCTCTCGCGCCAGTCGCTTGAGGCGCTTGTCGATCCAGTTGTGGTAGTCCCGGCCCGCCGCGTAGCGCGCCACACGCCCGCCACCGGGGAGCTCAAGTGGGGGCCTGGCGTGGGAGAGGCCTACCATCAAGAGGGTGCGCCCCTTGGGCACGAAAAGCTTCGGGTCGTCGATGACCGCAAGATTGGTCTTCATCCAGCCCATGGAGGCGTGGCGATCCTGGGCGATCCAGGAGCGATAGTGCTCGGCATCCTGGGGAGTTCGAAACGGGGCCAGCCCGGCCAGATCGAACCCTGCTTCCAGAGCCATTCCGAGGATCTTATCAGCTTGAGACATGAGGCCAGATCTTGCCCCGTCCCGGGGTCTTTGACAAAATAAAAATAGGGATCTAAGTCGTGATTATGCAAGGACTTGGGTTCGTTCCCGCAGGGCTGCTCGGTTGCTGGGTGCACCCCCCTGACCCAAACCCGAAACCGGGCCGGTTTCAGGGACTACAATGGACGCTAGCCGGTGAACTCCCCCTTCTCCGCGGCTCTGGATGCCTTCGTTCCCCCTGGAAGGCCCCAGCGCCCATCCACCGGTCCTTCTTCCTCCTATGCAGATTCAGGACACCCTCCTTGCCAGTCCTCTGACTGGTCCAGACGCCCGCGAGAGGCTGCTGGGAAGGGTCAAGCAGCTGGGTCGTGAGGTTCCTCGGGCAGAGGTCCGACGGATTGCTGAGATTCTGGGTGACGAGGAGCGCAATCTGGATGAACTGCGGGATGCGGTTTCCACCCGCCTGATGGAGGCCTTCAAGGGCGAGCGAGCTCGCGGTCCCTTTGGCCTGCTCTACGAACTCAATGCCAGCCATCTGGTGATCCAAGTCGCCGCTCGCTTGCGACGCTACTCCAGTCAGGCAGATCCTCTGGATGTGCTTCAGGAAGTCTTCTTCAACGTTTATCGCTATCCCCATCGCTTTGATTCCAGTCGAGACGATGCCTTCCGGGTCTGGTCTGCGATGATTGTGCGCAACACGGTACTCAAGCACTTGCGTTCCCAGGGCCGCGGAGGTCGTCAGGAGATTCCTTTCGAAGACCTTTCCGATCAACCCACCGATGGGCAGATGACTCCAGTTCAGGGCGCAATCAACGCGGAAGACCGCGAGCAATGCGCTGAGGTCTATGTCACCTACCTGACCCTCTACATCACTTTCTTCCAACTGTTGGGCGAGCGCGAACAACGCGCCCTGACTTTGGTGGAAGTTGACGGGGCCAGCTATCGCGATGCGGCGGCCGATCTTGGCATCCGTCTCGAAAACCTGAAGATGGTCATCTTCCGCGCACGGCGGAAGATTCATCGGGCGATGCGTCGCACCTTCGACGGATTGCCCCACGATTGCCGCCCGGCCCGCGAGCCGAGCAGCGAGTCTCGGATGTCCCTTGGCCGAAGTGGCCTGGACCTATGCAGTGAGGATGACAAGCTATGAGTTCCTTTGATGGATTTGGAGCCCAAGGCCCCGCCAGCGGGTTTGACGCTTGGGAAATGGGAGTCGACGGACAACCCCTCAGTGATGCCCAGTTGGCCCTGCAGCAGGACCTCTCCAGCCTCGCAGATGGCGAACTCGACGAGGGCCTCGCAGCCAACGTGATGCTCAAGCTTGAGTCTGACGAAGAGGCCTCAGCCTTCTTCCAGGACCTCACCCGTTGCGCAAAGATGCACCGGGACATGGCCGATCCTGATCGCTTGATGGCCCGCATGGCCATGATGACCGGTGCCTCGCACCTGTGCACCGACCTGGAAAATCGTCTGGCCACGATCTTCTACCAGTTGGGCAAGGCCTATCTGCTTGCGGCTCTTGATCCCGATCGGGTGGTGGAGCGCGCATTTGAGGAGCCGGTGGCTGTGGAACAGACCCGGGTCAAAGGCCGCGGATTCGTCGATGGAGTGCTGCTTGGCTCCGATCGTGAAACCCTCGACGGGTCAGAGTCCAGTCGCCAGGACGGAGTGGACTGGCAGACCGCGCGCGCCATGCTCAATGGTCGGCTTGAGCGCATCGAAGAGCCCCTGAAGAAGGCCAGCCGTTTGCTGGAGCAGGCCATAGCCGTGGCCCCGGATCACGAAGAAGCACGCTTCTACCGTGCCTACCTGGACGCTCAAGAGGGCCGCAAGCTGCTGGCACGGGAGCGCTGGGCCGATCTGTTCGATACCGCACTGCAGCCCGCCAACCGGGGCCATGCGGCGATTCAAATCGGGCGTCTGCACCAGGCAGAGGGCAATCACAGGGAGGCACTGCGCTGGTATCGCTGGATCCTGATCAGCGGCCTGTTCGAGCAGGATGAGCGCTTCTGGGTCGTGCGCTTCAACATCGCCATGACTTACCTGGAGATGGGTGACCGGGATCGCTGCCTGGACTACTTCAAGGGTCTGATCGATTCCCAGCCCCAGCATGTGGCTGAAATGGCCCACATGGCAACCCAGGCACCCTTGCTTCAGGAAGTCCTCGAACAGTACCCGGACTTTGCCAACGACCTGATTTCACGCTGTCCCGAGTTATTTTCCAGTCCTGCTGCCTGACCGTGGCAGCACAGAACCATTTGAACCTAATCACGAACCAAGAAACCTCAAACCTTGTGCCGGACCCAGGTGTTCGGCGAAGCAAACCTAGAGGGAGCAATCCCATGAAACTCAACACTCTCGCCAAACCTATCCTTCTCAGCACCGCCCTTTTGGTGGGCGTGTTGAGCCTTCCAACCGCCCAAGGTCTTGCGCCTCTGGGTGGAGGCAACAGCGTGGGCACCATGCCCACCATGGGAAATGGGCCTGGCGCTCAGGCTCCCCTGCGCGTTGACCAGAACCTGTTCCTCGCGGGCCCCCATGAGGCTGTCCTGAACGCGGTGCTCGATTTCCGCGATCAGGGAGCAAGCTTCTACCTGGGGCGCAACGTTGCCCTGCAGGGGATGTGGGTCCTTGAGATTCGCGGGGACTTCGAGATCACCTTGGATGCGACCGCTCTGCAGTCTGGTCTGGTGCAGGTCGGAGTCCTCTCCAGCCAACTCGACAGCATGCTGGCGTCCTTCTACTACGTCGGCAACCTGGTGCCCCCGGTGACTGTGGCCCCCAATTCGATCCTGAACATGGGTATCCAGCACGACCTGCTGGGAACGGCTCCCCTCTTGAACTTTGAGGTTGTCTCCGTGGTGCCGAACCTCGGCCGAGCCCTGCATCGCGTGACCTACGGGACCAACACGGTGAGTATCTCCCAGCGGATGTTCTAGGCCCCAAGTTGGATCTTGTGGGGAGGCGAGACCCCATGAACTTCCAGGCAAGCCCCGCCCCCCGGCGGGGCTTGTTGCATTTCCGGGGTTGAGATCTCCGAGCGGGTGCTTGCGTTGGGTGTCCCAGCCTCCCAGCATCGGACTGTGCAGCAAGCTCACATCCTGGCCATAGACGCGGGCACCACCGGTGTCACCACTTTGCTCTTTGACTCCAATCTGCACGTTGTAGCCCGTGCAGGCGCTGAGTTTCCCCAGCACTTTCCCCGACCCGGGGAAGTGGAGCACCGAGCAGACGAGATTTTGGCCGCCGTGGATTCAACCGTGGGCCAGGTGTTGGCCTCGTACTCTGGCCCCATTGCGGCCCTGGGTCTGACCAATCAAAGGGAGACGGTCTTTGCTGTGCGCCGATCCGATGGGGAGGCGCTGGCTCCGGGAATTGTCTGGCAGGATCGGCGCACCTCCGCACGCTGCGAAGAGCTGCGTCAGCAGGGAATGGAACCCAAGGTGCAGCAGCGCACGGGGCTGGTGCTCGATCCTTATTTCAGCGCCACCAAGATCGAATGGATGTTGGCCCATTGCCCTGAAGTTGCTCGCGCCCGCGCGGCAGGAGACCTCTTGTTTGTCACGGTGGACACCCTGATCGCCATGCATTTGATTGGACCGGCTGGCGCCGTGACCGATCCCACCAACGCCTCGCGAACCATGCTGATGCACATAGATGGAGGCGATTGGTGTTCTGAGATGGGGGAGTTGTTTGGGGTGTCTGCTGCGGAACTGGCTGAGATTCGGCCCTCCGCTGGGGACTTTGGCATGGCGCGCCTGCCCGGCGGCCGAGAAGTTCCCCTGACCGGCGTCGCTGGAGATCAACAGGCCGCGCTCTTCGGTCAGGGCTGCTTTGAAGGAGGCAGTTTGAAGAACACCTATGGCACCGGGTGTTTCCTCCTGCTCAACACCGGCGACCGGCGGGTGAATTCGAGCAAAGGGCTCTTGACCACTCTGGCGGCGGATCGCCGGGGGAGCACATGCTTTGCCCTTGAGGGCTCCGTGTTCATGGGGGGAGCAACCATTCAATGGTTGCGGGATGAACTGGGGATCATTGGCAATGCTGCGGAGTCGGAGTCCTTGGGAGGTTCGGTGAGCGACACGGGGGGAGTGTTTCTGGTGCCGGCATTCGCGGGGCTTGGGGCACCCCATTGGGATCCCGAAGCGCGCGGGGCCCTGCTCGGTCTGACCCGCGGAACCGGGCCCGGTCACATCGCCCGCGCGGCCTTGGAGGGCATCGCATTCCAGTGCACGGAGTTGATCGAAGCCTTGCGCCAGGACACTGGGCTGGCAGTGGATGAGTTGCTGGTGGACGGCGGAGCGGCGGCCAATGACCTCTTGATGCAGTTGCAGGCCGATCTGGCCGGGGTGCGCGTGCGCCGCCCTGCGGATTTGGAGAGTACCGCTCGTGGAGCTGCGGCTTTGGCGGCGGTGGGGGCCGGCTTGATCAAGGACCCCGCTGAAGCGGCAGGCATGCAAGCCGGGGTCCGGGAATTTCTGCCCGGCCTCGATGCCCTTGAACGGGAGCGGCGTCTGGCGGAGTGGGCTGCGGCGGTCGCGCGGGTGCGCAGCAGCTGAGGTCAGGTCTACTCCTGATCGGGCCATACGCCCCCATCCAGGGGCAGGCGGTCTTCAGTCTTCTCTGTGTGGAAATTGTCGTCGCCGCCCCCGTACCCCATGCTGCTCAGGTCCTGCAGTTCGAAGGCAGTCAAGGGAGGCAGGTCGCTCTCCAGGCGCGGGGACGCCTTCCGCAGACGAAGCAGACTCTCGCGCATGCGAGCCACTTCGCTTTCGAACTCTGACCTGCGTGGATCGTCTTCGGGGAGCAGCACTCCCGGGCCATAGCCCCCCTTTGGCTTGCTCAGGTCAAAGTGCAGTACTCGTCCCGCTTCCCTGCCACGCACATCCCAGGTGATCTGCTGTGTGCCGCGGATCCAACTGCTGCGTCGCAGGGGAACTCTATGACCCTCTTCAAAGATCACAAGTTCCGACAGGTAGGTGCGAGGACTGACTTCTGCGCCCTTGGCGAGTGGCAGCAGATTGCGTCCCCCCAGAGGTGCCCCGTGGTCACTTCCCGTGGCCGCAAGGATCGTGGGTACCAGATCCACCAGACCCACCGTGTCCTCGATCACCGCGCCCCCCTTCAGTCCCGCAGGCCAGCGCAGGATCAGGGGCACCTGAATGCTCTCCATGTGCACCGAGCCACGGTGGGTCTTTCCTCCGTGTTCAAAGAACTCTTCCCCGTGGTCGCTGGTCACCACTATCAGGGTGTCTTGCTCAAGCCCCAGGTCCCCGAGTGTCTTGAGCAAGCGCCCCAACTCGTCGTCAACATGGCGAATACCCCCGTCATAGCGTGCGATGAGATTCTGCAGGTCGCGTGGTTCCATGTCAGGCTGCACAGGAGAAACGGGCGCTGTAACCCGCGTGCCATCGATGCTTCCGGTGTAGTCCGGATCGAACTGGGAGTGAAAAGGCTCGGGGCTCACATAGGGGTTGTGTACATCAAAGAGGTGCAGGAAGAGAAAGAAGGGAGCGTCCTCAGGTGCCCTCTTTTCCAGCCAACTGATCGCTTTATCCACAACATCAGGGGTGGAATGAATGACCCCAAAGAGATCTGGGTGCTGGGCATACAACTCGCGCATGGCATCTGCGTCGTCTGCTTCTTTGGCCGCCAACCAGGCGGGCCCCACCACTGGGTGACTGTAGAAGTTGTGCCCCAGCCGCTCCCATTCATCAAAGCCTCTCCCAAAGCCAAAGCGCGCGTCCAGGTACTTCCAGGTGAACCAGCCCGCCGTGTCATAGCCAGAGGCCTGCAGGCTCTCGGCCAGGAACCGGCCGCGTAGATCAGGCGCAATGGCTCGGCCCTCGGCGTCCCGCCGACGCCAGAGACGGTCATCATCGATACCGTGGGCGCTGATGGGCAGGCCCGTGAGCATGGTGATGTGTGCGGGCAGGGTCCAGGAGGTGCTGGAGACGCAGCGCTCAAAGCGCACGCCCTGAGCCGCGACCTCATCCAGCACCGGAGTGGTTTCAAAGGGATAGCCCGCGCTTGAAAGGTGGTCTGCCCTCAGGGTGTCGACGCTGATCAACAGAACATGGGGCCTCGGGGGCTCATTCACCTGGGGGTTGCAGGCGCACAGAATGGTCAGGCCCAGGGGCCCCAGGAACTGAGGTCTGTGCAGGGGTCTTGAGTCTTCTCCAAGGGACAGGGCTTGGGGAGGGCGGAACGACGGGGCCATTGGGGCAGCCTAGCACCCTGCTGCTTTGCATTGGATTCCCGTGTTGGAAGATCCGGGCCAGCCCAAGTTGCATTCAGGCTGCGAGTTGGGAGGCAAGCTGCCCCAGAAGCTCCTCGCGGGCAGCTGTTTTCTTGCTTGCATTTTCGATTGGGGAGACGGTCCAGGGTTCTTTCTGTCAGGCCCAGAGAGCCTCCGGGGCTCGTTGCCGGGGCCCCGGGCGGGGGCTCCTCCAGCCCCCCCAAGGTCCAAGGCGTATGATTCCGCCATGACCAGCGCGCAAGATCAGCAGGAGCATGCGATGACCCAGCGCCTGCCCTTGATCGCCTTGACCGTGGGAGATCCCGCGGGCATCGGACCCGAGATCGTGCGCGCGGCGGTTCAGGACAAGGCTCTCGCCAGGCGGGTGCGTCTGCTGGTGATCGGCCCTCGGGCCCTGCGCCCGGAGGAACTGCTCAACAAGGGAGCGGACGATGAGCCGGGACACCGTTGGCTTGAGACCCCGGGACCAGAGGAATGGACCATGGGGGAGGTGCAGGCGTCCTGCGGCGCCGCCGCCTTGGCTGCTCTGCATCAGGGCGTTGAGTTGGCCCGCACACATCAGGTGGCTGCCCTGGTCACCGCGCCGGTCAGCAAGGAAGCCATGCACCTTGCCGGGGAAGAAATCGAAGGGCAAACCGAGTTGCTCGCCCGTCTGGATGGGACCTCGCGCTTTGAAATGGTGGGACTGAGTGGCAGCTTGCGGGTCATGCTCTTGACCCGCCATCTGCCCATCAAGGAGGCGCTTGACAGCATCACCCCCGTGCGCGTGTTGCGGCATCTTGAGCTGTTCGACGAGGCCCTGCGTGGGATCGGCATTGAACATCCGCGCATTGCCCTGGCGGGACTCAATCCCCATGCGGGTGAGGGCGGTATTCTGGGGACGGAGGAACTTGACCTCCTTGTCCCGGCGGTCAGCAGGGCCCGGGAGGGAGGTATCGATGTGCACGGCCCCCGATCTCCCGATACGGTCTTCCTGGAGGCTGCCGACGGTCGCTTCGATGGCGTGTTGGCCTTGTATCACGATCAGGCCTTCATTCCACTCAAGTTGCTCTCCCGTGGAGCGGGCGTCACCTGGATTGCGGGGCTTTCGTTCCTGCGTCTTTCTCCGGTGCACGGCACGGCTTATGACATCGCCGGCAAGGGCCGTGCGGATGCGAGCAACCTCCTGGCGGCAATTGGCACGGCCGTGGATTGGTGCGACCACTCCGAGGGGCTTGAAAAGGCACAGCCCCTCCTGGCGGAACCCCGTCTGGGGTGTCCGGCACAGGGCGGCTGATGGGTTGGGGAGGCCCCTGGTGCCCTTCGAGCCTCGATTTCAGCCTCGACTCTCCGTGCGAACTCCAGCCATGCCGGGTAGACTTCCGATGGGTCTATTGGATGGCAGATTCGTTCCGCCGGGGGCTCCCCCCCGGTGCCTTCTGCCCTTCCGAGCACCTCCTTCATGATTCAACGCAAGAAAAAGATCGTTCTCTATCAGCCCAAGCAGGTGGATGAGACCCTGGGTCTTGAGTCCAGCAAGGACATGCTGCCCCTGGAGATGTTGACTATTGCGGCCTATCCGGACCAGGAAGGGTACGAGGTGCTGATCATCGACGGCTCCCTTTATCGCGGTGAGTCCGGCCACAAGGCTCTGGTCGATGCTTGCGAAGGGGCCATGCTGGTGGCGACCACGGGAATCTTGGGCTACATGGTCAACGACGGGTGGCAGGCCATGACCAAGGTCAAGGCTCATCATCCCAAACTGCCCGCTGTGATCGGTGGTTGGTTTGCCAGTGTGCGGCCGGATCTTCAACTGGAGACCGGCTTGTACGAGGCGGTGATCATGGGTCAGGGAGAATTGACTTTCCGGGATGTGGTGCATGCCATCGATTCCGGCGAGCCATTGGACAGTGTGCCTGGTCTTTCGATCATGCGCGAGGGTCAAGTGATCCGCACCGGTGCGCGAGCCGTGGTGGGTTGGGACGAGATCGCTGCCATGCCCTGGCACTTGCTCGACATCGAGCCCTATCGCCGCCATCAAATGCGCGAAGACAGTGCTCGCGATGTGCTGCGTCTGCCCACGCCACCTTGGATCGGTTACGGCAAGCCCTACTTTGGAATCACCTACTTTGGCAGCTATGGCTGTCCCGAGCCCTGCACTTTCTGCTGCTCTCCGCTGGTCACAGATCGCCGTTGGAAGCCCGTGCCGGCCGAGCGCATGCTCGACGACATCGAGGAGATTTACAATCGTTGGGGATTTGATTCCATTCGCTTCCATGACGCGAACTTCGGGGTGCAGGAAAAGCGCTCTCGTGCATTTGCCCAGGGGCTCATCGACCGCAAGATCAAGATCGGCTGGAATGCGTTCATCGAAACCCATTCGATTCTGCAATACAAGCAAGACACGCTGGATCTGATGGCCGAGTCAGGCATGTATGTGGCCGAGATTGGTGCCGAAACCGGCACCGATTCCATGATGAAGGACATCGGCAAGCCGATTCATGGGGATGACAACATTGAAGCCGCTGTCAAGATGGATCGCCTTGGTATTCAGGGCTCGATTACCTACATCATCGGCTTCCCCGGCGAAAGCGAAGAGTCCATGATGGCCACCATTGATCAATGCCGCCGTCTGCACATGGCCGCGCCCCACGCGCGCCCCAATGTCTGGCCCTTCCGGCCGATTCCGGGAACCGTCATGTGGGATCAGGCCTTGGAATTGGGATACGAGGGCCCGAAAACGATCCCCGAGTGGGGCTCCATCGGTGAGTACCACCTGGAAGAGACCTGGCCCGGCAACATCCCCCCCAGCGTGACCGAAGCGCGCATGATGTATCAGCACTTCGCGACCCTGAACTGGGGTCTCGCCCGCGGTCGTCGCCGTGGCTTCTGGGAGAAGCGCGCAGAGGAACGCTTGAATGACGGCAGCTTTGTGAACGGCCAGCTTGAGAGCAAGGTCTTCGGCCTCTACAACAAGGTGCGCCGCAAGCTCCTGCGCCCCGATGACCTGCCCCGCTCCTGGGTAGACCCGGGACACAAAACGGGAACGGCAGGCAATGAGCGCTCCGACGCCACCAAGGCGATGACGGACGCGACGAAGGGTTGAGTTTGGAGCGAGTTGAGTCAGGCTCCCGCCAACTGCTCCAGGATCGCGAGAGCGCTCTCGTCGTTGAGTGGCCGTTTACGACTGGTCAATAGTTCTCGGCCGATGACATTGCAACCCAGGTGCCCAAACATCAAGCGCAGGGCTACAAGCAGTTTTGATCCGCCGCCTCCTGAGTGAGTGGCGATGGCGACTGGTTTGGTGTTGAACAACTCGCGGAAATCGTCTGTGCTGACGGAAAGCCAGGCAACGGCGTTGGTCAGGGTCGGGGGGATCGAACCGTTGTATTCGGGGGCGCAGAAGAAGAAGGTGTCTGCGGCCCGGAATCTGGCGGCGAGGTCTTCAACTGTTGCGGGCGTGCCTTGGGCGTGGGCCTGGGGCGTGTAAAGGGGCAGGTCGAGTTCAGTCAGGTCCAGCACCTGGGTTGGGCAATCCATGGGGGCAGCAAGGGATGCGAGGTGCAGAGCCAGTTCGAGGTTCTTGCCGTTGCTGGCGGTGATGATCAGAAGCATGGGGGCTGGGGACGGGCTGGGTGAATGACCAGGGCACTTTGGGTGCCTGATCAAGTGGTTCGATCTGAATCAGACATTCACTCGCTGGAAGTCCAGGGCGAAGCCACCGCGTACAAAAACAACGCCCACATCGCCATTGGTGACTTCGCCTGCAGTCTTGCCTACAACTGGCAATTCTTCCCGTCGACCCTTCTCGTCGAGGAAGGTGATGAAATAGGAGGTGCTGGTCATTGAATCGCCCCCGCCACGGACTTCGGTGCGTTCATCGAGGACTCCCACGACCCGCCGTTCGAGGGGTCCTGTCTGGTAGTCGCTCACCTTGCTTCTGGCCTTGATGGACATGCGGATGAAAAGCCCGACCATGGCCAATCCGAGCAAAGGGACGATTCCAATCAGTTTCATGGATTCGGGGAGGAGGGAGGTGAAGGTGACCGCGAAGGCCAGCATCCCCAAGCCAATCACACAGGCGATCACCGTACCAATGCCTGAGATCACTTTGAAGGCGGCAAAGGACGGCGGGGCGGGGGGCACGCGTCGTTGCAGGGCTGCGAATTCTGGTGCCTCGCGCACCAGGGGCAGGTCCCGTTGAATGCGGTCGGAAAGGCTGTCGTATTCAGCCGGAGCGTTCTCTTGTCGTGGTAGCTCGTGACCGCAGAACTCACAAGTGGTGCGTCTTGAGTGCGGGATCGCAGCACCGCAGTTGGAACAGACTTGATTGGTCATGGGCAGGGGGAAGGGTTGGGGGTTGAACAGGCTCTACGAATTCTTGCCGCAGCATTTTTTGAACTTCTTGCCGCTGCCGCAAAAGCAGGGATCGTTGCGGCCTAGTTTCGCGGCTTTGTGCACCACCGTTTCCTGTTTTGGGCCCCCGTGGTGGTGGGGGTTGTTGCCTGTGCGCACGGTTTCGATGAACTCGCCCCGGGTGGACTCGATGGCCGCGCGGATTTCGAAGGCGTGGGCCAGTACATGCTCTTCGGTCAGGTGTTCGACCAGAGCATGCAAGATCGGGGGGACCTCCTCTGCCAGGGGGTCCTTGCGCTTGAGCCGACCGGGGAGACAGTGCCCCAGGGCCGCGTGCATGTCCTGTCCATCGAGCAGGTGAGGCGCCTTGCCGATTTCCTCATAGCAGACTGCCAGGAAGGCAGCGGCGACGCGGCGTTGGTCTTCGGGGGAGGTCTCGAGTTTCTTCGAGTGCTCCGAATCCATGAACGACGCCAGGGTCAGGGTGATTTCCTTCTTGCTCATGGGGGCAGTCTAGCCTCCCGGGGAACGCGGGGTGATACTCGAGGGTCTTTGGGTGCGTTCTCGGGTTGTGAAGATTGCGGATCGAGGTTTGTCAGGCGGTTTTCTGGTCCTGGGATTGGCTTTCTTGGTGCACTCCGGGGCTTTGGGCACAGGAGCCCACTACCAGGAGCCCGCCGACTCACTGTTTCGATTCCAACAGCTCGAGCATCGCTTGCCCCATGCCCTCGCCGATCAGGTAATAGGTCTCGGCATTGTTGTTCCAGTGGTAGGCCTGGCCCGAGGGTGAGACCTCCTTGGGACGATAGAAGTCCTTGGTTCCGATGAAGGCCACGTTGCCGCGGAACTCCTCGCGCTGTGCGACTGCAGCCTGGGCCTTCATGAGCGAGAGGGCCCGGGGGTGGCGCTCCTCGTGTCCGCTCATGCCGGTCTCGGCAATCACGAAAGGTAGGGCCGGGGTCTCAAGCTCCTTGCGCGCGTCGCGGATGAAGCAGGAGAGGTTGTGCTCGTAGGCATCGTTGAAGGCCTGGTTGACCCGGTCGTTCCAGCCCTGGTGCCAGCCGATGCCCAGCATCTCGTAGCCGTCGTGTTTGAGGTCGGGGAAGCGCCCGGCGAGGTCGTCGAGGACGTCGCGGACCTGGGTAAACAGGGCTGTGTACGACTCGCCGACTTCTCCCCCCGCGCTCGGCGGCCGGAATTCTCTGCCCACACTCTTGCCTCCCCAAGCAACCTTGATCAGCAGCACGGGCTCATCGAAGAACTCCCCGACCACGTGCCCGAATCCCAGTTCGGGTCCTATCTTCTCCTCGTCTCCGCCGTAGCCCACCGACAGCAGCCCTTCCCTCTCGAAGTAGGAGATCCACACGTCGTCGCGCACGACCCAGTTGCCGTTTCCGTCGATGAGGTGGTCGTATTTCTTGCTCTTCGCGTTCGACTTCACCAGGTGTTCGAGAGTTCCCTGGCCGCCGTTGCGGCTGGGGTTGGCCTTGACTTCACCGGCCCCGACCATGTTGGACTGCCCGGCGAGGATGAAGACCTTGAGCGGGGCCTGCTTCGTGGTGGTCGCGAGGGGCGCGGCGCTCAAGAGCGCAAGCGCGAGGAGGGGGATGATGCGCAGGTCCATGGGAATTGTCGTTGGGTGAGCCCCAAGCCTACAGACTTGGGGTGAAACCCGAGGGTCTTTGGGTGCGTTCTTGGGTTGTGAAGATTGCGGATCGAGGTTTGTGGGGCGGTGCTCTCGCCCTGGGGTTGACTCTGTTTTTTCTGCCAGGGCTTTGGGCCCAGGAACCCAGCCTGCGCGAGCAGCGCGCCTTCTTCAAAGAGGCCAGGAGCCAACTGTTGAATCCCAGCCCTTCGGCCCGGGCCAGCGCCGTGCGCAAGCTGAGCAAGCTAGGCACTCGTGAAGCTTGGGAATTGATTTGGGAGGTGTTGGACGATGGTCAGGCCGAGGCGGCGGATGCGGCCCAGCTGGCCCTCCGGAATTGTGATGCGGAACGGGTGTTGAAGAAGTGGGCCGGGCGCGACGGGCTGCGCTCGAAAGACCTGGGGCGTCGTTGGCGTCTGGCGGAGACCACCGGTTGGTTGCAGGGGCCTTTTGAAGCGCACGAACTCGCCGCCTGGTTACGGGCGGGGGATGATGAAACCACAAGGCTCCTTCTGCGCTCGGTGGAACGACTGGCGCAGCGCGGCTGCATTGTCGGGGAGTCCGATCGACTGGTCAGTCGACTCGTGTCTTTGGCTCGCTCCTCGCGGGCATCCGGGGCGGTCAGTGGGGGCGCATTGTTGGCTCTGGCACAGGTGGAAGCGTCCCAGTTGCAGTCGTTGGCCTTGCCAGCCATGCAGTCCAAGAAACCCGAGCTGAGGGTGGGGGCGCTCCTGGCTCTGGAGGAGTGGGTGGCTCAGAGTCAATCAGATGGCATGAATGGAGTCGGCGTTTCCCAGTTGGAAGAGGGTTGCCGGCGCTTGGCAGGGGACGACAGTGTGCTCGTGCGGCGCGCGCTCTATTCGCTGCTGGGACGCTTTCCCCGGCGCAGTTCGGTGGAGTTGTTGGTTGCGGCCCTCAAAACTGAGGAAGCCATGCGTTTGCGCCAGCAGGTGATCGCGGCTCTGCAGGAACTCTCTGGTCTGCGCTACCGCGGGGATCCGCGTCCTTGGCAGGCATGGCTGGGGGAGTTGAAACCTGGGCCCCTGCCAACACCACAAAGGGGCAGCAAGACGCCTCAGGCAGCGGGGCGCACTGGGGCAGCGGGTAGTCCGCGTCTGCCCCTGAACAGTGATCGGGTTGCACTGCTGATTGACCTCTCAGGGTCGGTGCAGCAGAAACTCAAAGCCGGCAACACGCGCAAAGAGGCCTTGGATCAGTACATCCGGAACACCTTGAAGGTGTTGCCCGTGGGCACCCTGTTTCAGTTGGTGCCCTACGCGGCCAAACCCCATCCCTGGCCTGATGAGCCGGAGGTCGCTGACCGGCGTATGGGGCAGCGCGCTCAAGAGTACTACGACCACTTGCATCTGGCCGGTACGGGTGATTTGTGGGAGGCCCTGGAATTGACTCTGGCTGGGGGAGAGCTGGACAGTGTGCTGATCCTTTCGGATGGGGCTCCCACTGGAGGATTTCATTGGGACCTGGGACTCTTTGTGCAGCTGACCCTGGAGCGGGTGCGCCTTGCGCCGGTGAGTTTTGATCTGGTGCTGGTGGATGCTGGGAAGCGCGTGACTGCGCACTGGAAGAATCTGGCAGAGCAGACCGGCGGGACTCTGGCTTCGGTCAAGTTGGCGGCCCCGAAGAAGCTGCCAACCAAGAAGGGCAGGCGACCGAAGCGCTAGAATCGCGCATCCAGCCCTTGGGAATATGGCAGCATGCGCAGAATGAGCATGACCCAGGAAGACTGGCGCGAGCGCTATGAGTCCGCTGACACACCCTGGGATCTGGGGGCGCCCCATCCAGAACTGCAGGCCCGGATCCGGGCAGGTGAGCTGGCTCCGCCGCGGGCTGGAGCCCGGGCTCTTGTCCCCGGCTGTGGTCATGGGCACGATGCCCTGGCCCTTTGTGCGGCGGGTTGGTCTGTGACCGCTTTGGATTGCGTGGAGTTGGTTGCGGCAGAGGGGAGTCCCGGGGCGCAACTGCGCCAAGGCCTTGCGCAGGCAGGGGGATCCCTGGAAATCTGCGATGCTCTGGCGTTTTCTGGGCAACAGGAATTCGACCTGGTGTTTGAGCACACTTTTTTCTGCGCTCTTGAACCCAGCGCCCGGCCAGCGTGGGGGGCCCTGGTTCAAAGGGTTCTGGTTTCTGGCGGGCATCTGGCTGTGCTCTTGTTCCCGGCAGACAAGCCCGTGGAAGAAGGAGGCCCGCCTCACCGTTACGGGGCCCCGGACATGTTGGAAGTCCTGGGCAGCGACTTTGCCCTGAGCCAGGACGAGCTGGTTTCCACGGGAGTCTCCAAGCGCAGTTGGCAGGAGCGTTGGTTGACCTTCTCGCGCGCTTGAGGGTTCAGTTCTTGGGCCGCGTGTAGAGCCGATACTGGAAGCGGCCTCGGTGTCTGCTCAAGCCGGGCAGAAATTCCAAGAGGCGCAGCACAGATCCCGCCCCGCGCACCAGGCTGCCCAGGCGCGGATTGAAGTTGCGTGTGCGGAAGGTGAGCTCTTCCGCGGTCGGAGTCGCCTGCAGGCCGAGGGTTTCCCTCGTCGTGAAACCAGCTGCTTCGGCCAGGGCCGAGACCTCAGCGGGGGCCAGGGCTTCAAAGGGGCCGATGTTGGGATCGGGGGAGAGCACATATTCCACTCCACCGGGGCCCTTGCCTCTCGAACGCAGGCCTTCGGTCCAGTTGTGGTAGGAGTTCTTGGAGACAAAGCCAAGCAGCAAGCGGCCGCCAGGCTTGAGCCAGTGGAACATCTGAGCCATCAACTCGCTTCGTTCTGTTGCGCGCAGTCCCTCCAGCCGGAAGAAACAGGTCAGGGTGTCGAACTGGTTTTCTGTTGGCGATGGGTCCGCGCCCGTTGCGGGCCAGAGGTAGGAACTGGCAGCGGGCTTGATCCTGCGCGCGCACCAGGCGGCCACTTCGTTCGAGCGCTCGACCACGGACCACTCAGTTCCCTTTCGCTTCCTTGCCATGTGGTCGCTGAGGATGCCCGTGCAGGGCAGAACATCGAGCCATTGCTCGGTGGCCGCCTCACTCTGGGGGAGCAGGGCCTGCAGAGCCTGATCCAGGGCGTGGATTTCCCAGGTCCGGGGTTTGTTGTGGCGCAGACCATTGAGTACCCGTGCCCGTTGGTAGATGGTCAGCAACTCTGGCTCCCACGCTGCGGGATCCGCGCTGGAAGGGATTGGCTTGCCCGCGTAGTGGTTGTAGTGGGTCACCTGGGACAGAGGTCGGCGCTTGGGCCCCTTTTGGGGTATGGACTTGGGATAGCCCAGGGCCAGGACGGCCACCACCCAGCGGTCGATGGGCAGGCCCACCTTGGCCCGTAGAGCATCCGCATCGCCCACCTGGGTAATCCAAAAACTGCCCAGGCCCAGGACCCCGGCGGCCAGGCTCATGTTCTCTATCAGCGCGGCGGCGGATTGGACATTGGCGAAGTTCTCTTCGCTGAAGCCGCGACCATAGGCCACCACGATGTTGACCGGTGCGTTGCCCATTTGGCTTGAGATCTGGGCCAGCTCCTGATTGATCTTTGGATCGTCCACGACCACCAGATCCCACATCTGGTAGTTGCAGGAACTGGGAGCCCAGATGCCCCCGTGCAGTACTTGATCAATCAGTTCGCGGGGGACCGGATCGGGTTTGAAGCGGCGGATCGAGCGACGGGTGTAGATGGCTTGCCAGAAATCCATGCTCGGTGGATTCTGCATGGGCGTCTGGTTGCCATCGTCGAGGGTTCCGGGACTTGAGGTCTGAGCTTCTGCCTCGGCGGGAATGCCGGTGCCCTCATTGGGAATGCCAGAGCCCTCAGCTGAGAAGCTGGAGCCTTCAGGGTCTGCTTGTTCGTTGGGTGGGGTCATCCGATACCTGGGCCCCAAGCATCGTCTGCGGGGGGGCCAGATGGAAGGATCCCTTGGCAGGACCTGTGCTGTAGGCTCTTCCCACCCCACCCTGTCGAGTCTGATTCCAAGAGAGCCCATGTTCCCGATCGCCAATCTTCTTCCTTCGAGTTTCTTTGTCCTCGGTCTCTTGGCGGCCTTGCCAGGTGCTCCCCAGGCCTTTGCTCAGGCTGCTGTCCTTGCAGACGGCCCCAGGAGCCCCGCCGAGCACCTGGGTCGACCCGTAGGCACGGACTTCGAACTGGCGGACTGGGACCAGACCCGCTCCTTTCATGAGCAACTGGCCCAGCACAGCTCCCATGTGATGCTGCGCAAGTTGGGGACCACCGCGGAGGGCCGGGATTTCCTGGAGATCGTGATCTCCAGTGAAGAGAACCTCGCTCGTCTGGATGAAATCCAACAACTGAACCGAATCCTGGCGGACCCTCGGGGCTGGAACGAGGATTCAAGGCAAAGGGCAGTGGAGAATGCGCCGGTGACCTTGGCGGTTTCCTGCTCAATGCATTCGACCGAGGTGGCGGGGACCGAGCTCGGCATGCAGTTCGCGTGGTTGTTGGCCACCAGCGAGGCTGAGCCCTGGAAGAGCGCCCGTGACAAGTGCCTGGTGGTGCTCTTCCCAACGCTCAATCCCGATGGTCTCGACACGGTCGTGCACTGGTATCGGCGCACGGTGGGCACGGAGTTCGAAAGCTCGTCTCTCCTGCGGCTCTACCAACTCTACACCGGTCACGACAACAATCGGGACTGGTTCATGCTGACCCAGCCAGAAACCCAGTTGGTGACTCGGGAGCTTTACAAGCGTTGGTTCCCCCAGGTCTATTGGGATGTTCATCAGCAGGGTTCGAATCGCGAGCGCTTCTTTGTGCCGCCTTTTCGGGATCCCCTCAATCCGAATCTCGATCCGGGCATCATCACTGGCATCGATCTGTTGGGCACGCGCACTCTTTTTGATTTGACCGGCAAGGGTCTGACGGGGATTTCTACCGGGGTCAGTTACGACATGTGGTGGAACGGGGGCAACCGCAATGTGCCTGTGCGCCACAATGTGGTGGGGCTCTTGACCGAAGCAGCTTCTTGCGATCTGGCCACGCCGATTTTTCTTCCCCGTCAAGAGCTCAGCGCGCCCCGGGGTTTAGGAGCCTATGTGCCTTCGAACCGCTTTCCCGCGCCCTGGCCGGGAGGCTGGTGGCGGTTGGCGGACATCATTCGCTACGAATTGGCCTTTGGGGAGAGCCTCTTGGGCAGTTTGAGCCGTGAGCCCGACCTTTGGCGCCGCAATCAGTTGGGTGCTTCCTTGCGAACGGTTGAAGAGGGCCTGGGTGAAGGGGTGCGCGGTTGGATTTTGCCGGGGAACACGCCCGATCCCGATGCTGCTCTGCGTCTGGTGCGTATTCTGCTCGATTCGGGCCTTGAGGTGCATCGCACCACGGAGCCGTTCCACGCCAGCGGGCGCGAGTTTCCCCCTGGCACTTTGCTTGTTCGTCGGGATCAACCCTACGGGGCGCACTTGCAGGATCTGATGCAATTGCAGCGCTATCCCGAAGGAGATCCGCCCTACGACGTGGCGGGTTGGACTCTGCCGTTGCTGCTTGGCGTGCGCCGGGTGGAGTTCTTTGAAGAAGCGCCGGACAACCTGGAACTTGTGAAAACCCAGGTCGAAGCCCAGGGTGCGTTCAGCGGCGATCCGCGGCTGGCAGGGATCCCCCGGGGTTGGATGTCTGTGTCCCACAGTCACACCTGGAGTCACCTTGCTGCGCAACTGAAGGCTGGCGATACGGTGTCCTACTTGGGTGCAGGGGATCGTGGAGGTTTGTTGGTGCCCGGCGGACAGTCGGCGAATACGGATGAAGAACCTCTTGTGCTGAATCAGATGCCGCGCATCGGACTGTACGCTCCCTGGAGTGGTTTCAAGCCCGAGGGTTGGATGCGCTGGCTGTTCGATACCTGGGCGATCCCCTATGTGACCGTGCGCAACGAAGATCTACGTGCCGGGCGTGTGGCGGAGATGATCGACGTACTCGTGCTGCCTGGCAACCGGGCCCGGCAGATCGACAGGGGCCGAGCGCAAGGTACGGTGATGGACCGCTACGCGGGGGGTCTTGATCCCGAGGGGGCGGCCGCCGTGGAAGAATTTGTGCGCGTGGGTGGGGTGTTGGTGGCCTGCGGAGCTTCTTCGGGCTGGGCCCTCGATCTGTTGGCCTTGCCCCTGGTGGATGTGACCCGAGAAGGGACGGAATTCTCCTGTCCCGGCAGCATCTTGAGAGGGATTCCCGAGACGAGTTTCTGGACCGCGGGTCTGGAGCCTAGTCAGGCCGTGTTTTTCTCTTCCAGTTCGGCCTTCCGCTTGATGACCGAGCAGGAACGAACGGCGGCGCGAATTGTTGAAGCAGAAGACTTGGAGATGCCCCTGGTGTATGCGCCTCGGCGCACGCTGCTGTCGGGCTGGATCGAGCATCCGGAGGTGGTGGCAGGTCGTGGGGCCTGGGTGACAGCTTCCTATGGCAAGGGCAGGGTGCATCTGTTTGGTTTTCAGCCCCATTACCGTGGATGGTCTCAGCAGGCCTCAGGTTTGTTGATGCGCGCCATGTTCTTGAATCGGGAGCACTGATGGATTGTCGTTTGTTGGTCTTGGGCTTGAGTGACAAGAGCAGGAACTGGGGCGTGGTACGTTCGCTCGCGCCGTTGCTTCTGCTCTTCTCATGCGCCGGGGATACCACCCGTTGGGCGCCGCCGCCCATGCATCAGGAGCCTCCGCAGGGTCAGCGGGTCATCGAGCGAACGGACAAGGACACGGGAGTCGTGCTTCGTCGTTGGACTATTCGGTACGCTCCCGATGGCCGTGCGTTTCGTGATGGCCCCGAGTGGCTCTATTGGTCCGATGGAACCATGCGTGCAGAGCGAAACTGGGTGGAGGGCGAACCCGCTGGCCGTTGGCGCTCGTTCCATCCAGGTGGTTCCCTGCAAATGCACGTGAGCCACGGACCTGAGCCCAGCAACATGGCATTCTTCTTTGAAGATGGCACGGTCAGTGCCCAAGGACTGGCCTTGGGCGGGGTCAAGCAGGGGGAATGGTCCCACTTTCATCCGGACGGCAGCCTGTCCCATGCGGGTTTCTATGAGCGTGGCATGAAGCAGGGCGCGTGGACGCACCATTACCCAGGAGGAGCCCTGGCCAGGCGCGGCAATTATCTGGACGGACGGATGGATGGAACCTGGCAGAGTTGGAAATCAGAGCCCCCTACTTGGACCTCAGCCTGGTGGCCTGCAGAATCAGAGCCTGCCGTGGGCGTCCCCAAAGAATCGAACTGAGAATCATCGATGACCCAAGTCAACTCTTCGTCGATCCGGCGTGACTTCCTGATCCTCGCTCTGGCGGCGGCGGCGACACTCCTTTGGGAGGTGCTGGTCACGCGCATCTGTGCCCTGCGTCTGGCCTTTCACTATGGATTCCTGATCGTGTCCAACGGCTTGCTGGGTCTGGGCGCAGCCGGGTCCCTGTTGTTTGCTCTGCGCGATCGCATTCAAGGTCGCGAGGAATTGTGGCTGCGGAGGTTTCTGTGGCTGTCTGCTCTCTCTCTGCCATTGGCCTACCTGTGGATGGTGCGCTTTCCCATTGATCCGGATGTGCGCTTCGGGACCATGGGCGCGGCCCTGCCGTTCCTGTTCTACAACCTGGGTGCAGCCCTGCCCTTTGCCACCGGCGGCCTGGTGATTGGGCTGTTGTTGGTTCGGCATGGGGCGCGCATTCACAAGGCCTATTGCGCGGACCTGCTGGGTGCGGCCGTGGGGGCATTGAGTTGTCCCCTGCTTCTGTGGTGGGTGGGCGCAGGCGGCGCTGGTTGTGTCGCGGCGGCGATTTTCTTTGGCGCCCTGGTGCTCGCCTATGGACCGCATCCTGTTGCTCAGGTGATTCGCGGTCGGGCATTGGTTCCCTGGGTGGGGTTCTTGGGATTGATCATTTTGACTCCCAGCGCCGAACGTCTGCTGCCCATTCCTTCGTCCAACGAGGTCCGCCTGGCGCGCGGCCAGGAGGTTCGGCTCGGAGAGAAAAAGGTCTACTCCCGCTGGAGCGCCCTCTCTCGGGTGGATGTCTATCAGGTGGAGCCTGAAGAGCGCAGCATGTTCATGCCTGGCCGAAAGGTGACCGGGTATCCCGAGGAGCAGCTGTTCATCGCCCAGGATTCCTCTTCGGGCACCTTCATGCACGATTTCAGCGGCAGTCCTGAAGGTCGTGCGAATCTGAGCCGCAGTCTCTATTCCCTGGGCACAACCGTGTTGGGAGCCAAGAGCGTGTTCATCATCGGTGCCGGGGGTGGTTGCGATTTGTGGGGAGCGCTTGAGGGGGGCGCTACGCGCATCAAAGCGGTGGAACTCAACCGTCAGATTGTCGATTTGCACGAGAGCTTCTTTTCAGGGTATTCAAGAGACCTCTTGAAGGAGCCCGGTGTCGAACTCGTGCACGCGGAAGGTCGCGCGGCCCTGATCCGGGAAGAGGAGCGCTTTGACCTGCTGCAGATGTCTGGCATCGACACCTGGACCGCTCTCGCGTCCGGGGCCTACATGTTGGCGGAGAACTTCCTCTACACCAGCGATGCGGTGCGCGACATGTTCGCCGTCCTGAAACCAGGCGGCAGTGTGCAGTTGACACGCCTGTCGGGGGATGTGGAGGTATTGCGTCTGCTTGGCACCGTGCACGACGCCTGGCAAGAGGTCGGCAGCGGGTCCTTCGAGGACTGCGTGGCGGTGGTTCACGCGGCGGATTTTGCTGCGATCCTCTGCCGACGGGAACCATTCACCCGTGGACAGTTGGATCGTTTGCTGGTTTATCTCGCCGATGCGGGTATGGACGCATCTTATTTTCCAGGTCAGCGCGTCGGGGGCCTGGTGGAGGAACTGGTACTTGCTCGGGACAAGCCAGCTTTCCAGGCCAGCGCTTCGGCTCGTATTGATCCCGTGGGTGACGACCGGCCCTTCTTCTTTCATTTCACGCGTTTCACCGACTGGGCTACTGCCAGGGAACTGATAAATGCGCCCGCTTCTCAGGTTCAGGGCAACCCGCTCTTCATGCTTATCCAGCTGGGCTTTGCTCTTGTGATGTCGGCCCTGCTGTTGGGATTGCCCTTGCTCGGAAGGAAACGAGCCAGCGGAGGTCCACGTCTCGCCGTGCTGGGCTATTTTCTCAGCCTCGGGCTGGGCTTCATTTTCATCGAGGTCACCCTGATGCAGGAACTGGTGCTGATCGTCGGTCATCCGGTTTTTTCCATCGCTATCACCTTGACTGCGATCCTGATCGCCACGGGCATCGGCAGTTTGATCAGCAGACGCTGGTTCTGTCATGCCCGGGCCCCATTCTGGCTGGTGCCCGCCGCGTTGCTCTTGCTTGTTGTTGCCTGGAATGAAATGGGCCCCGAGATCGTGCGTTTCGCTGGTCACTTGCCAAGCGGCTTGCGTCTGATGATGGGTGGCCTTGTGGTGGTGCCCTTCGGCCTCATCTTGGGCATTCCCTTTTCTCACGGTATCGCCTTGCTGCAAAAGAGCGGTCCGGACCTTGTCCCATGGGCCTGGGCGATCAACGCTGCGGGCACGGTGCTTGGAGCGATCATCGCCGCGATCGCTTCCATGGAATTGGGCTTCTCCAATGTGCTGCTTGCCGGTGCCGCTTGTTACCTGCTGGCCCTCGTGGCTCAACAGGGTCTGGCTCGGAACCCAGGTCCCTAGCGTAGCCGCTGCTTCTGCTTGACCGGCAGGCGCGAGCGCAGGTGCCATTCCGCTCGGCGCACCTGAGCTGGGGACCAGCCTCGCTTGCGTAGCACCTTGCGGATGCGGTTGACCCGTCGACGGGCGAAGGCCATGCGTTGCAGGGCGCGGGTGCGGCGCATTGGCATTTGCCTGGTGCCTACCAAGGCAGCGGCCAGGCTGGGGCTGCCGGTGATGGTTGTGAGTTGGGCGAGGGCGCCTTGGCGTTCCCGGGTGACCTCATCCAATTGTGTGATGCGGATGCTCTGTGCGCTGGGTGCGATGGAGGGGAAGCCCGCGTGTTCCACTAGCACTCCCCATTGGGAGAGCCGTTTCTGCAAGGATTCGTTCAGTTCCTGGTTCAGGCGGTCGGTGTTACGGATCTGATCGCGTCTGGCCACTCGTAGGACCTCTTGGACCGAAAGACCAAGCATCTGCAGCATGGCCTTCTCGAGTTGGTCCACTTCGATCAGGGCTTTTCTGATGTCGATTACCCGGTAGACCATGTTGGCATCGGCCTGATAGACAAGTCCTTCCTGGGTGCTCACCCGCTGGGCGGGCAGGTCCAGGGTCCGTGCCCGTGAGGGCAGCATGCGCATGGTCTGAACGAAGGGCACAAAGAAATGTAGTCCGGGCCCCAAGCGGTTGCTGGCCCTGCCGAAGGTAAAGCGCAGCCCTTCATGGCCCGAGTCGATCGTGCGGAACATGGCGCGCACGATGGCCGACAGGGATACCAACAGGATGACGACCAGGTCGTCGCCAAGTTCCAGCAAGAGGTCTTTGATCATCGCGCCTGGCCCCTGAACCCACGGGGACTACATCTCATCTGGTTCTTGGCCTTCCGGGTCTTGCGGGTTCTCGTCCTGCAGCTTGCGCTGGGCTTGTCGGTGGGCTCGGTCGGCTTCGTCTTCTTCCAATTCCGCTTCGAGATTTTCTACCAATAGATCTTCCCCCGGGTCGCCTGCTCGATTGGGGGGCAGGTGCTCGTCCGGGTGTACGCTGATTACCGCGCCGGCGATCAGGGCCACTGCGGATTCTTCGGAGAGTCCATCCGAGCGCAGGCTGCCAAAGAGTGTCTGCTTTTCTCGGGCCAGCATTTCCAGCTGGGTGATTTCAAGGGTGGTGGGGGAGGGCGAGATGTTCGAGAAGCCCAGTTCCAAGATGCGCACGCCCCACTGATCCTCCATACCCTTCAACTCGCCCTGGATCTGTTTGCACATTCCGTCCACATCGGTGACCGTGTGGCGGTTCCGGCGTGAGATCACGCGCTGTACTGCCATCACCACCCTGTTCTGCAAGCCCGTCACAAGATCGTCCACCTCGATGATCGCCTTGCGCAGGTTCACCACCTGATAGAGCACCTTGCAATCCACCTCGTAGATCAGGTTGTCGTCCAACTGAATGACTTGGGGTTCCAGGTCGAGAGTGGTGTGTTTGGTCTCTTCTACTTTGAAGACCTGCAAGAGCGGTACTTTGAAGTGGATGCCGGGGCCGACCACTGCTTGGGCGCGGCCCAAGGTGAATCGTAGGGCGTGCTGGCCGTCATAGACGATCACGAAAAGGCCGGTCAGGGCGCCAAAAATGTCGAGGGACATAGGGTTTGCTGCTGGGTTGTGCTGAGGCCGGAAGGAGGGCCTGACGAAAGTCGTTGATCAGCCCGCGCCTGGCGCAGGCGGGGCCCAGTCTATCCCAAGCGGCCCCATCTGTTCCCAGCGGTTCCCCAAGCGCCGTCGGATCGCTATTCTTGGTGCCATGGCCGGCCAATCATCTGCCGCGGGGTTGCCCCGCATTCCGCGCGAGCGTTCCAATGACTTCAACACCCAAATTGTCGGACGGCGGCGAGCCCTGTGCGAGGGCGTGGCCAAGGCTGAATTGGTTCATCTGGGGGGAGCTCCCGTGCCACTGGAATCGGCCCAGGGCAACGTGGAAAACCTGATTGGCTATGCCCAGGTGCCCGTGGGCATCGCAGGGCCCTTGGTAGTGGACGGGGAGGCCGGCCTGCGCGAGGTCTATGTGCCCTTTGCGACCAATGAGGGGGCCTTGGTGGCGAGCTATTCCCGGGGCATGCGGCTGCTCAACGCGGGGGGGGTGACCAGTGCGCGGGTAGTGGCGGAGGGGCTCTCTCAACATCCCATGCTGACCTACAAGAACCTGGCGGCGGCCAGCGCTGCTCGGGATGTGGCCCTCGAGGAGACTGAGCGCTACAAGGTCTTGGCCAAGGAGCACACGAGTCACGGTTCCCTGCTTCGAGTGGAACCAGAACTGCTCGGCCGCCGGTTGATCCTGCGGCTGGTGTTTGAAACGGGCGACGCCATTGGTATCAACATGGCTGCTGAGGCCACGGAACGCATCAGTGCGGATCTAGCCAGCATGACCTCTCCCTTGGAGCGATTTGTGCACGGTCAGGACGTGGAGAAACGCGCCAACGCTCGGGCCCAACAGGAAGGGCGCGGCCGATCGGTGATCGCAGAGGGGGTGGTCCCTCGCGATGTGCTACTGGAAGCGGCGCGCGCCACGCCCGAACAAATGGTGCGTATTTCACGCAGCTATGCGGTGGGTTTTGCCCAACTGGGAACCCAGAACTGGTCGGTGCAGGCGGCCAACGGTCTGGCGGGGGTCATGCTGGCCTGCGGCCAGGACATGGCCTATCTGACGGAGAGTGCCACGGGTCAGTTGGACCTTGATCTGACCAGCGAGGGAGATCTCTACGCCTCGGTCAGCTTGCCCTCACTGATTCTGGGCACCGTTGGCGGTGGCAGTCAAAAGGGCACGGCCTTGGAGTGCTTGGAGTTGCTCGGATGCAACGGAGACGGGGGAGCGCGGCCCTTTGCGGAGATTTTGGGGGCTACTGTCCTGGCCGGGGATATTTCCCTCTTGGCGGCTTTCTGTTCCCATGAATTCATCGCTGCTCACGAGCAGCTTGGGCGCAATCGACCCACGGGATCGAGTTCGGTATGAGTTCAAAGGCCAAGGCCAAGCGAGACCGCAAGAAAGGCAGGACCAAACCCAGCGAGCCCCCCAAGATGTCAGCACCGGCTATGCGCAGCCTGCTGTTTGGTGGTGATCAGGCCCATGAGCCCTGGGGCCTGATCTCCTTTGTGCTATTGGGCCTGACCCTCGTGGTTTGGGGAGTTCTTGCCGCCCGTCCCGGCGGTGCCTTGCCGATCTGGCTGTATTCACAAGGGCGCTTTTTCTTGGTACCAATAGCTCTTGGCGTTGCCGCCTGGGCTCTGGTCACTGTGTTGCGGCGCAAGCCGGTGATCCAGCACAAGCGCCTTTGGCCTCTGGTGGCCTTGGCGGGGACCATCGGGTTGGCACCTTTTCCTGTGCCCTATCCCGCTCCGCGTGAGCGTGCTCCGAGTCACGCGAGTGTCCAGTTTCCGCTGCAGGGCTCCTGGCGGGTGCGTTGGGCTGGTGAGGGAGTTGAGAACAATCCGCTGGTGCTTGAACCTGCCCGGCGTTTCGGCTTGGTGCTGGTGCGCGAGGAAGAGGGCTCGGCGCTCTTGCCTGACACCGATCCCGGTCGGCCTGCTGCTCCACAAGACCATTTGGGCTTTGGCTTGCCGGTTCTGTCCCCTGTGGATGGAATCATCGCTGGATTGACCGAGTCCCTGCCCGATGATTTTGAACGCCGGGCTCCCATGTTGGGCAACTATGTGGTCATCAAGGTTGCCGCCGGGGAGTACCTCTGGTTGTCAGGCCTCAAGCGTGATTCGGTGCTGCCCGAGATGGGGGATCGCATCGCGGCAGGGGCCCCCCTGGCCTCCGTTGGGGCCTCCGCAGCCCGCAGACCAACCGCTGAGCCCCATCTGGCCATTTTCATGGCCAGCTCTCCGGACCCTGACCTGGCGGAGGGAATTCCCTGGCAGCTGGAGGCCTGGAACCAGGGCGGCCGCCGAAAAGGCCCTGGCATGCCCCAGGGCGGGGTTGACTGGAATGGTAGCCCCCGTGGGCCAGTGATTCGACCAGTGGAGTGACTAGAGAGCCCCGAGAACGGGAATCATGCACCTCGGGGGTTGACGGGAGTCGTGTTGCTCCTATTCTGGTTGGCTTGAAAATACCGTGGGGAAAGCATCTGATGCCCCTGTAGGTACCAGGCATTGGCCTGATTTCCGCCGGTTCTGCTCCCCAGAGAGTTGAACCTGCTTTTGTTCCCCATCCCGACGCTGCCCGATGTGAGGCAGAGCCAGCCATGACCGCCACCCTCAAGAGCGAGTCCCCCCGCGTTACCAAGATCAAGTCCAGAGGCCCCGAGCATCACCGCAACATCGGGATCATGGCGCACATCGACGCAGGCAAGACCACCGTCACTGAACGTGTGCTCTTCCTGACCCAGAAGATTCACAAGACCGGCGAAGTCCACGACGGCGCCGCGACCATGGATTATCTGGAAGAGGAACAAAAGCGGGGTATTACTATCCAGTCTGCCGCGACCTCCTGCGAGTGGCTTGGGTACTCGGTCAACATCATTGACACACCTGGTCACGTGGACTTCACCATTGAAGTCGAGCGTTCCCTGCGCGTACTCGATGGCGCGGTCGCGGTTTTTGACGCCAAGAACGGTGTCGAGGCCCAGTCAGAGACTGTTTGGCGTCAGGCCGATCGTTACAAAGTGCCGCGTATCTGTTTCATCAACAAGATGGACAAGATCGGTGCGAACTTTGAATTTGCCGTGGGCACAATCCGGGATCGCCTGGGAGCGCGCCCGGTTCCCATTCAGTTGCCTATTGGCACTGAGAAGGAATACGAGGGCTTCGTAGATCTCGTGCGCATGGTGTACATCAAGTTCGTGGAGGACACAAACGGGCGTGAATATATGGAGGGCCCGATTCCTGCCGAGCACCAAGAAGCAGCGGAGAAGGCACGTCATGATATGGTTGAGGTTGCCGCCGAGAGCGATGATGAGTTGCTGGACCTCTTCCTTGAGGACCAGGAAATCCCCGAGGTCATGCTTATGCGTGCCCTGCGCGCGGCGACCTTGAGCCTGCAGGCTTGTCCCGTTCTGTCGGGATCCGCCCTCAAGAACAAGGGCGTACGTTTCGTGCTGGATGCAGTGATCGACTATCTGCCAGCCCCGGTGGAGATTCCCCCCGTGCAAGGCACTGTGCCCCACAAGACTGATGTGATTAGCCGCAAGTCGGACCCCAGCGAGCCTGTCTCGATGATGGCTTTCAAGACAATCGCCCAGCCTACAGGTGACCTGACTTTTGTGCGGATCTACTCAGGCGTCATGCAGAAGGGTACGCGCTTGTTGAATCCGCGCACGGGCAAGACAGAACGCATAGGCCGTATCGTGCGCATGAATGCTGAGAAGCAGGAGGCGCTTGATTCCGTGCCCGCCGGTGACATCGCTGCAGTGGTGGGTCTCAAGAACACCATCACCGGTGACACCCTGTGCGACGAAGATAACCCCATTGCCCTGGCCAAGATGACCTTCCCCGAGCCGGTGATCTCCATGTCCATTGAGCCGGAGAAGAATCCAGACAGGGACAAGCTCTCAGAAATTCTCGGGCGCACCATGCGTGAGGACCCTTCTTTCCGGGCACAAACCGTTGAGGAAACCGGAGAGCTGGTGATCTCTGGCATGGGTGAGCTGCACCTGGAAGTGATCATCAATCGAATCCGTAACGACCACAATTGCGGCGTGCGGACTGGCGCTCCCAAGGTGGCCTTCAAGCAGCGTATCAAGAAGAGCATTGAAACCGAGGCTCGCTACATCCGTCAGTCTGGCGGCTCTGGCGCCTACGCTGTGGCCGTGCTGAAGATTGAGCATGATGCGGAAGTCGACGGCTTCGAGTTCGTTGACGCCATCAAGGGCGGCGCCGTCCCTCGGGAATACATCCCGGCGGTGGGTGCAGGCCTGGCCAGCTACCACGATGGTGGCGGCCGCAGCGGCATCCCCTTTGTCAACACCCGAGCCACCCTGATTGATGGCAAGGCCCACGATGTGGACTCCAGCGAGAAGTCTTTCGAAGCTGCAGGAGTTCTGGCCTATCGTCAGGCATGCGCCAATAACACGGTGCTGCTTGAGCCCTATATGAAGGTCCAGGTGACTGTGCCCGAGGAGTTCCTGGGTTCGGTTGTGGGGGACTTGAACTCCCGCCGGGGCGAGATCTCCGAGGTAGACAGCCAGGCCGACTTGCGCATGGTGCACGGCGCTGTGCCCATCGCTGAGATGTTTGCCTACTCCTCGGCCCTGCGAGGCGCTACTCAGGGCCGTGGCCAGTATTCAATGGAGTTCCTCGAGTACCGGGATGTGCCTGTGGGAATCGCCAAGAAGATTCTGGGAGAGTAGTTGGCAGTACTCACTCAATCGACCGTCTCAGGGTGCCTTCATGTTTTGGCATGAGAACTTGCTGGGGCGGGATGCTATCCTTGCAACAGATGCCCAGTACAGCCAAGAGAAGATGGAGCCGCGAGTTGGCAACCATCGTCGATGGAATCGGAATCTCTTCCCAGGGGCCGATTCTGGTCCACGGCTATGATGCCCCTCCCGGCGGCAAGTGGCCGGATGATGTGATCCCTGGCAAGCTGGGCGCGATGGACCGCGCCACCGGCGAGCAGTGCTGGATGGTCCCTTGCGAGGTTGGCTATGGCAGAGGATTCGCAGTGGGTTTCGGAGCGCGCAGCAATGTGCTCGTGCTGGGGCCTACGGCCCATGGACATCGCCTCGTGCGCATGTCGGTCGAGAGTGGCGAGATTCTTGATGTGGCCACGATCCCGGTTTTTGATCAGGCCAGCTTTGACAGCGAGTGCGTCTACTGTTGTTCTGCAGGCCGCATATTCAGTCTGAACACGAATGGTCTCGAAGAGGCCTGGAGCTACAGCCGCGAAGGAGAGCGCTATCACCAGTGCATGCCCTTGGACGATCGGGTGCTGGTGGTCTTCTCCACCCGAGCAGGGGGCCAGGGCCTCTTGTCCATTGACAGCAAGAACGGCAACTTCTTGGAGGTCATGATTCCACCCCTCTTGCCAGTGATTCATGGTCTGGTGGCCACCGGGACGGTGGCCGTGCTCTTGACCGAGAGCCTCGACAAGGTCTTGGAGGGCGAAGCGGCCTCGGACCTGATGCGCTCGGTTGCCTTGCATCCCTCCGGAGGCATCCGGGATACGCTTTCCCTGATCGCCATGCCTGCCACAGGCAGTTCTATGAGCGCGCCCGAGTGGATTGAGGTTCTTGAGACTAAGGATCACGACGAGTTGCCCGAGGCCTCGATTTCCGCTGACTCGGGCAAGTTGTACTTGGAGCGGGGCAATCAGCTCAACGCACTTGATGCCCTCACTGGCCGACCCCTTGGGGTTTGGACAGTTCCCGGTCTGGATGAGCGAGTGGATTGGAGCGTGGCGGATGGGGCAGGCCTGTTGGCCGAAGAGGGACGGCTTTCGGTTTTTGAGTTCTTGGCCTGAGGCCTTCCTTTCCTTAGGTTCAACACCTCTACCCATCAGAGCATGCTTGACGCCTCCGAGTCGAGCGCAACAATAGGAACACCATGGGAAACGAAGAAACGGAACCGAAACTCGACGCGGACGGTCTTTCGATTCAAAGCCACGAGGAAAATGTGCTCTTCATCGTTCCGCAAGAGAACTTTGGGGACCAGATCCTGCGCTATGCACGTTCAAGTCTGTACAACGAGGCCATAGGTTCTCGTGCGGTCACCTTGGGGTCCGATGGTGCCGCGCTGGGCCGATTGCAGGACGAAGTGGTCGTGGATGGCACTATCGAAGGCGAAGCCATGGATACCTACCAAGGCATTGTGATCTGCGGTTGCGATGGGGCCAACCCTCTGGTCCAGGACGAGCGGGTTGCGCGCTTGATCCGCGACGCCCACGCTGACGAAAAAATGGTGGCGAGCTGGGGTAATGCTCTCTGTGCTCTTGCCAACGCAGGGGTAGTCAAGGGTAGTCGGGTCACCGGCGCCAGTATTTGTCAGGAAGATGCGCGCAGAGCCGGGGGCAAGTTCACCTCGCGCCAGATCGAAGTGGCAGGTCACCTGGTGACCGCTCAGGATGAGTCGTCTGGCATGCGATTTGGTCAGGCTCTGGTGCAGGCCATGCGTGGCTGAGGTGCTGCTGGACAGGACGCTTGGGGCTCTTTCAGTGTCTTTCCTGTGGGCTTTCCTCTTCTATCCGCTGCAGGTTCCGGACCTGGGCGCGCCTCGCCTACCTGCTGACGAGCTAGGCCCCGGTTGCTGAATGCCTCTGGCTTTCTGTTGTCAAGAGGTCCTTTTCGCCTGCTTTGGGCTCCAAGTGCTGTCTGACCAAGGTCCTTGATTCCTGTCATCCCCCCCCGCCCCTCCATGCAGGGGGTAGGATTCACTCTTCAATCTTCTTCCCATGTCCAGTGGCGTCGACCCCTTGCGGCGTCTGCCCTGGCCATTTCCACCACCAAGCTCCCTCTTCGAGCCGTGACAGACTCCCTGATTCTCGAGACCCTCGCCCGCGAAGCGAAGTCCTCGGTCGACTGTGTGCGCGCCGTCTTCGACATGCTCGATGCCGGCCTTTCCGCTCCCTTTGTTGGACGCTTTCGGCGTGATCAGACCCACGGTCTGACTGAAGCCCATATCCGTCGTCTGCGTCAGCGACGCGAGGAACTAGTGGAGCTCGATCGCCGTCGGGTGACTGTTCTCAAGGCCATGGAGAAAGACGGCGCTGACAAGGCCGCACTTGATGCGGTGCGGAGCATGACCGATCGTTTCGAGCTTGAAGATCAGTACCTGCCCCATCGGCGACCTGAACCAGAGGTGCAGTTGGCGTTGGATCGTGGTCTCGGTGCGCTGGCTGATGAATTGGTGAAGTCAATGCCCAGGCCGCCCAAGCCGCAGAAAGGGAAGGCCGAGAATACCGAGACCGACCAGGCCGAGAGTGAAGACCCGGTGTCAGTAGAGACTTCTCCCGCTGCGGACTCCAAACCCATGGAGGCTGCCGAAGTCGAAACAAAAAAGGAGGATGCCACCGGGTCCGAGCAGCCGGAACCTGATGCTCCCTCAGCTGAGGAGGCTCCGGCTGTAGAGTCGGACAGCCCCGAAGAAGGTGCTCCTGAAGAAGCTGCCGCTCAAGAGACCGGGACTCCCTCCGGAGAGGAACTCCCTGTCCAGAAAACTCCCGCAGCCGAAGCACCGGTTGCGAAGGACGCGACCCAGACCATCAACGCTCCCAAACCTGCGGTCAAGGTGGCTTATGCCCCCCAACCACTGACTCCAGAGCTCGCTCGTCTCTGCGGTCAGTATGTCGTGCCGGACAAGGGCGTGCACTCTGAAGAAGAGGCTCTGGCCGGGGCTCGTAGAATTCTGGCGGATAGACTGGCCCGCAACACATCTCTGCGCGCATATGTGCGCAACATGGTGCGCAAGCACGGCGATCTGCGTGTGCGCCCTCTTGTTGAGGAAAAACGTGCGGGACGCCATAAGCCCCTGCTCAAGCTCAAGACATCGCTCCGTCAGTTGCAGGGGCATAAGTTGATTGCTCTGCGACAAGCTCAAAAGGAGCGCGTGCTCTCCACGGTCATCACCTTGGAACCTAAACACGCGCTCAAGCGCGTGCGTGCGGCCCTGGGCAAGTTCACCCGTCCAGAGTATGAATCATTGCTGCGTGAAATTGCCGGGGAGTGCTTTGAGCGCCGTTTGCTGCCCACAGTAGAAGCTGATGTGCGCTTGGAACTCAAGGAGCGCGGAGACCGCGAAGCTCTACGTTTCCTGACCCAGCACCTGCGTGCGGTGCTGATGGCCCCCGTACATGGCCCCCTGCCCATGGTGGGTATCGATATTTCTGCCAGGGGTGACTGGACCGTTGCAGTTCTTGGACGCGATGGGGCCGTAGAACGAGTGGGCCGCATTGACGTGCACGAGAAGGTCCCTGTTGATGCAACAGAACCACAGTCGGAAACGCCTACGCCTTCAGAAGAGGCAAGTGCTCCTGCGGTGGAGACTGTCGAAGCCCCACCGAAGGCTGATGTACCCGAAGCTGTTGTGTCTGGGTCTGTGGCGCCCGAAGATGGGGTCGTTTCCACCAAGGAGATCAATGTCAGCGAGGCAAGCCCGGTGGCCGAAAGCAAGGCGACCCCGGACCAGGCTGCTTCAGATGAGGCGCCCAGCGGAAAGCCAGCGCCTGCTCCCAAGCCCAAGTTCAAGTCTGTCCCCAAGTCCACTGAGGCACTGGGCAGTGAACTCGCGGCTCTGGTTGGGGACAACAACCCTCGCGCCCTGATCATTGCCAGCCAGCGCACCCTGCGCCGTCACTTGCCAGGTTTGCGCCTGGCCGCTCGTTCGGCAGACATCATGGTTCCTGCATTGGTGACCACCGACGCTGGGCTCTCGAGCTATGCCAATTCTGAGGCTGCGCGTAAGGAACTGCCCGAGCACAGTGTGCCCGAACGCACCGCCATCAGTCTGGCCCGTCGCGCACAGGACCCGCTGGCTGAGCTGCTCAAGGTCGACCCCTGGCAACTCTCCCTCGGTCCCGAGCAGAGCCTCGTCAGCAAGGCCAACCTCCGCCGTGCACTGAGCGAGATGGTGGAATCCACCGCTGCTCTGGTGGGTTGTCGATTGAACTCCGCTGCCGAGTCAGTACTCAGGGCTCTGCCAGGTCTCGACGAGGAAGCCGTGCAGCGGATCTTGACTCGTCGTGCAGAGCGACCCATCAAGTCCCGCGAGGAATTGCGTCTGGAAGAGGTGTTGACTGAAGCTCAATGGGCCAGCGCGGTCGCCTTCCTGCGGGTTCCCGAGTCCGAAGAGCCTCTCGACTGCACTTCTTTGCACCCAGAGCAATATCCCCTGGTGAGACGCCTGCTTGAGAGCGTTGGCACCAATGTGGCGGATTCCCTGGGCCGGCCTGGAGTCAGCAAGGGCCTCAAGCGCGCTGACTTCGGAGTGGATGAGGGCACCTGGCGCGATCTGATGCGCGAGTTGTCCTTCCCGGGTCGCGACGCGCGTATGCGCAATCGTTTGCCGGAATTGCTCGATCCTCAAACCGATCCGATTCGCCTGACAGCTGGTCGAGTGGTGGAGGGGGTCATTACTTCGGTTGCTGGCTTTGGTGCCTTCGTTGATGTGGGCCTTGAGCGAGAAGCCATGCTGCACGTATCTCAATTGGGCCGTCGCTATGTGCGCGATGCTCGAGAGGACCTGAGCGTGGGCCAGACCGTGCGCGCAACAATCAAAGAGTCCAGCGAGAAGCGCCTGACTCTGAGCATTGCCGATGTACCGCCGCCGGATCGTGGTTCGCGCGGTCGTGGAGGTGGCAGCGGTGGATCTGGGCGCGGCAAGGGAGAGCGCTCTGACCGCGGACCGAGGGTCAAGTTGCGCCCGGGAGATGCTCGCGGGATGCCCTTGGGGGATCCCACTGGTAAGCGCCGCAGACCTCCTGGAGGCCCAGGGTCCCGGGACCACCGTGAGCGTGAACCCCGTGGGGAGCGTGTCAATCTCAAGGAACTCAATGCCGAGGCCCAAGCGGGTGGCAACAACGCCTTTGCCAAGTTCTTCAAGAGCCCCGATGAGATGGACGCTCAGCCGGCCACGGATGCCGGCCCGGAACCCGTTGCTGAGGGCAGGGCCGAGGAAAGGGTCGAGAAGAAAGCCAAGAAAAAGGCCAAGAAGAAAGCCAAGAAGAAAGCCAAGAAGACAGCCAAGAAGACAGCCAAGCCGTCCAATTCTGACCAGCCCAAGCCTGAACCGGCCGCGGAGGAAACCACACCTGCAGAGATCAGCTCTGCCCCCGCTTCTGAGGCAAGTCCCAGTTCTTCGGACAAGAGCACTTCCGAGGATTCTTCATCCAGCGAAGGCTCTCCCAAAGACCAGTCCTGACTTCGGGCAGCGCTACCGGCTGGCCCCTATTCGCTCTCGAAGAGATCCCAGATCGGTGGCGGCCCGGGGTTCTCTCCGTGGTCCGGCCTCGGTTGCGGCGGGTCGGATCCGTTCCAGGGGACCTGCGGCCAGTTCTCTTGAGCCGGGTATTCCAGACATTTCCGATCATCCTCTGGCGTTCCATCCTGGGATCGGAGGTTTGTCTGGTCAACTTGTGCCGGGGTGGGGGGATGGTCTTCCCTTGTGGGTTCAGGATCAGCCGGCCTCAATGAAGCGATGGTGTCCAGGTCGATCTCTTCGTAGCCGTGGGTAGTGTCAGCATCCTCGGCTGCCCAGAGGTCGTCGTCAAATTGTTCGAGCAAGCCCAGGTCCAGGATTTCGAATTCAGGCAGGGCATCGGATGAAGCAGATTCGATTGACTTCTCGGGCTCTGGCTCGTCCGGGCAGGGGGCGTGTGGGGCCGTGCTGCATGGCAAGACCTCCTCTGGTTCCAGAGTGCATTCAGCGTTGGGTTCGCCATCCCGCACTGTCTCCTCTTGGCGAGTCTGCTGCGCATGTTCAACTTCACCTTTGCTCGCATCCTCTTCCCGAACTTCGTGAGATTTGATGGGATCATCCAGCGGTGCTTGCTTTTCTACTGCTGATGGGGGTACTGCAGCAAAGGCCTCGGTCAGGCGATCTTCCAGACCCTCAAAAGACTCCTGCAGGAAATCTCGGCTGCACTCTACCAGTTGACTGATTCCCTGTGTTTGGTTCTGGATATCGGCGCTCATCCCGGCGGTATTTTTGGCCATGCTCTGGTCCAACTGTGCATGCACCCGATCCAAGGACGCCGCCAGATTGAAGACCGCATCGGTCATGGTCTTGTCGTCCGTTACTGGACGAGGTTTGTCCAGGACGACACAAAGTCGATCCATGCGGGTGCGCAGATCGAGCTGTTCAGAGCGCAGGTCTTGCAAGCTCTCTTCTGCCTGCACAAAGTCTGCCCCCAATTCAGAAACTGCGCGTTCGGTTTGGTCCCCATCGAGCAGGCACTGGACCTGGCGCCGCAAAGCAAACAGCACTACCGTGCTGGCTCCTGAGATCATGGCCAGTTCGGCCAGGAGGCGGGCGTCGATTCCTATGCTGGCCAGGGGCTTCAGCATCCCACGCAGCCACAGTTCCAGGCCCAGGGGCTCGGCCCCTGCGAGCAGGGCGAAGGTGACACTTAGGAGTCCCATCAACCAGGCGCTTGCTTGGCCTCTGGCCCGTCGTTGGTCAAAAGGAAGAGCGCGGATGATTGGTTCGAGCGGAGCCTCATTAGGGCTCCTTGAAGGCATTTGCATGGGATCACATGCGCAAACGAGCTAAAAAGTGGGGTCCATCCCCCCTCGATCGCGCCTTTCTGATTTCGGACTCTGCATCGTTGACGCTTGAGTCCTGGGCTCGGGTGTGTCCCCTTGGGTACAATAGTGTCTCGAAGAGATCATGCCCAGCGTCAAAGGGATCCCCGTAGCACCTGGCCTTGCCCTCGGCAAGGTTCATATCATCCGCGCCAGGCCCGGTACGGTACCGCTCTGGTCGATTCCCGAGGATGCGGTGGAGGATGAAATTCTGCGTCTGGCCGCGGCCCTTGACGCCGCCAGGGAACAACTCAATCGACAACAGGAAATCGTGCGCCGGGGCGGAGGCGAGCAAGAGGCCGGTATTTTTGGGGTGCACCTGGCGATTCTCGATGACCCCAGTGCTGTCAGTCAGGTCGAACAACGCCTTCGCGAGGATCGGGTCAATGCCGAGTGGGCCGTGCAGTCCCTGATTGATACCATGCACCAGCAGTTGTCCGGTCTTGAGGGGGATAGCGTGCGTCGTTACGCAGACGACCTGAGTGAGCCCTGGGTAATCGTGCGCGACCTGCTTGGGGCACGGGACGCGGAGGAGGTCAGCGCAAGTCAAGAGAAAGTGGTTCTGGCGGCGGCGGATCTGACCCCCCAGGTGGTGACCTTTCTGGAACGCGATCGCATTCTGGCGGTGCTGACTGAAACCGGTGGGCGTTTCTCGCACGGGGCTGTGCTGGCTCGCTCCTTTGGACTGCCAACTGTAGTAGCCCTGCCCAACTTGATGGCCCGCCTGGAGCAGGACATGGAGGTCCTCGTGGACGGCGATGGCGGACTGGTGACCCTGCGTCCGGATCGGGAAGCGGTGGACGACTTTCTTGAGCGTAAGCGCCAGAAAAAGGCACGCCAGGGAGCCTTGGCAGCCACTTCAGGTTTGCCATCGGTGACCCCCGACGGCCATCCCTTTGGGGTCTTTGTCAATCTCGAATCGGTGCGCGACATTGACACCTTCGACGTAGAGACATGCGATGGGGTTGGGCTATTGCGTACCGAGTTTCTCTACATGGAGCGCAGTCAGTTCCCCACGGAAGAGGACCAATACCGCCTCTATCGGCGCATGGTGGATGCCATGGGCGGGCGGCCGGTGGTGCTGCGCATCCTGGACATCGGCGGGGATAAACAGTTGCCCTATTTGAAGATGCCGTCCGAGAACAACCCGGCTCTTGGTTGGCGTGGTATTCGCGTGATGGTCGAGTGGCAGGATCTCTTGCGTGTGCAACTGCGGGCGGCGCTGCGGGCTACCGCGCATGGGGAGGTTCGCATTCTGCTGCCCATGATCAGCTCAGTGGAGCAGATTCGCAGAGTCGCCGAGATCTTGGGGCAGGTGCGTGAGCAACTGGTGGCTCAGGGCTATGAGATCTCTCAACGAGTGATGCTCGGCGTAATGATCGAGGTGCCTTCTGCGGTCTGGGTCTTGCCGGAAATCCTGGAACGAGTGGACTTTATCTCTGTGGGTACCAACGATCTGGTGCAATATCTGCTTGCAGTTGACCGGGACAATTCGCGGGTCAGCGAGTTGTATGACCCATTTCACCCGGCGGTGGTACGGGTGTTGAGCCGCATCGCCCGAGTCTGCTCCGAGGCGGAGGTCCCCTGCGCCGTCTGTGGCGAGTTGGCCAGCGATCAGGCGGCAGCCCTGTCGCTCTTGGGCATGGGCTTTACCTCGATCTCAGCGGCCCCCAATTTCCTGCCGGAGATCCGCTACGCAGTGCGCACGACTCCTATCGCCCAGGCGCGTCAGCTGGCTCAGGATCTGGTCGAAGCCAAGACCTCCAAGGGCGTCCGTCAGCGCCTCGCCCAGGAGCGGCGCCGCCTGCACGGCGCGGTTCGGGGCGGTAGCGCTTCGGCCGAGGGTTCGCCCTAGTCATATGCTGGCCCCCGTGCCTGTGGGGGCCCCAGGGGCCTTCAATTGCCTTACCCACCCCGTGGGGGTGTTTTCTGCGCTATCCTTCTCACTCTGATACACTGATGATGGCCCTGTGCCCTACCCAAAAGGGGGCCCTACGGGGTGCTCTGCATGCCTAAGCCTAGATGGGGAAAACCTCCCGCCACCCCGCGTCGCGGCCGGTGGTCGACGGAAGAGATTGCTCGCTTGCGTGAGTTGTACGGTCATAGGACGCGCGCTTCTATTGGCCGCGAACTCGGTCGTACGCCTGAAGCGGTACGTCGTACTGCAGATGCCCTATATGCAAATCAGGAGCTGACTACTGGCCCCTGGGCCGAGCAGGAAATAGCTCTGCTGCGCGAGTGTTTGGGGGCCTCTGACCTGATTGCCATCAGTCGTATCCTGGCTCGGTCGGTCAGCGATCTGGAAGAGCAGATTGCCAAGCTCGCTCAGCAGCGAGTCTCGCGCCCCTTCACTTCCGTGGAGGTCTCGGAATTCAAGCGCAAGTACGGCAGCCGCACTGACGAGGACCTGGCCATCATCTTTGGGCGTCCCACCCTTGATGTCAGCGATCTTGCCGCCAGGCTCTGCCTTGCCAAGGACAAAGCTTTCGTCCGTCGTCGAGAAGGAGAACCCTTGGCCAGCAAGATGCCCCGCTGGTCTCCTGAAGAACTCGCTTTGCTGAATGAAATCTATGCGGCGACTCCCAACCTTGTGATCGCCCGGCGTCTCAACCGATCTGTCAAGAGTGTGGTCTCCAAGGCCCACGGTCTGAACCTGCGCAAGGACAAGGATCGTCTGCGCGAGATGGGGCGCGAGAATGTGGCCCTGCGTCATCGGCAAGGTTCTGACTCCTAGGACTCGCTCATCTGCTGTGCAGCTCACCAGATGCGTTCTGCGCGTAGGGCGCAGGCTCCCATCTGATCTTCCACTACGCCGGTGATCAGCACCAGTGCGTTGAGATCGAGCAGGTGCCCGCCCTGTTGATAAACATCCGGGAAGATCAGCACCTCGCCCAGGCCGCTTTTGTCTTCTAGGGTCAAAAAGCGCATCACCTCGCCCTTGGAAGTGCGTGTGCGGCGCGTGGCCGCGGGCCAACCGCGCAGGGTGACGCGGGCCCCGACCTTGGTGCGCAACTGGACGCAGGTGCAGGGGTTGACCGGGCGAACTTTGTTTTGGTCGCTGTGAAAGGTGCCTTTGGCTTGGGCTGGGCGTCCGTGGTTCTTTGCGTTCAAACGATCTTCTCCGGGACAGGTAAACAACTGGCAGGGATGGGCATCAATGGTCAGTCCCAGCAGGCGAAACTCGTCTTTGCCGCGCTCTCGGAAGTCTGGTCCGGGCAGACCCGGCAGGACCACCGCATCCGGGGGAGGTGCGGGAAAAAGAGTGGCGCCCTGTCCCGGAGCCAGACCCTCGGCCACCACTCCCAGACCGCGCCCATCCCAACCGCTCATGGGGGCCTGACTGGCCAGGGCCGAGGGTTCGTTTGGGTTCTGTTGACAAGCGGCCAGGGTCCGGGGATCGAGATTCGCTTGCCTGGGAACTCGGGTGGGTTTGGTCAACAACAGATGTAGCCGCCAAAGCAACTCGGGCCGCGTACGATCAAAAGCATCGAAGGCGCCCACCTGAATCAGGGTTTCGGCCTCATCCTTGCGCACTTCGCAGCGCTCCAAAAAATCCGGCAGGGAGAGGAATGGGCCGCTGTCTTCCCTGGCCTCAAGGATTGAATCGAGGGCTTTATTGCTCAGGCCTCGGGCGCGTTCCAGCCCCACTCGCAGGGCCGCGTTGGTTGAACCGCAGCCTTTGGCCAATTCCAACTGAAAGCCGCGTCCGCTGCGGTTCACATCCGGTCCCAGGATGCGCACTCCCATTCGGCGCGCCTCTTCCACGTATACGCGTGAAGGGTAGTAGCCGGTTTCGCTCAACAGAAAGGCTGTCAGAAAAGCCGCCGGATGATGAGCTTTGAGCCAGGCAGCTCGATAAGCGATGCGCCCATAGGTCACCGCGTGAGCTTTGCAGAAAGCAAAGGCGGCAAAGCCCTCGATGCGTTTCCAAAGGTCTAGCGCATCGTCACGGCCGACTTTGTTTTGTAGGGCACCTTCCATGAATCGCTGCTGCAAGGGAGACAGTTCTTCGATCTGTCGCTTTTGCAGGGCCCGACGCAACTGGTCCGCTTCCGCCAGAGACATGCCTGCCACTCGTGCGGCCACTTGCATTACATCTTCTTGGTAAAGCATCACCCCGTGGGTTTCGAGCAAGAGATCTTTGACGCTAGGGTGCGGCGGAACGGGTTCTTCCAACCCTCGAAAACGGCGCACATAGGCGTCCTTCATGCCGCATTGGGAGGGTCCCGGTCGAATCAGGGCGATGGCCTGGATCACATCGTCCATGGTGTGGGCACCGGTTTGTTGCAGCAGGTGGCGCATACCCGGGGACTCGATCTGGAAGCAGCCAATGGTTTCCCCTCGCACCAAGAGGCGTTCGGTGTCCGGGTCATCTTCGGGGATTGTCTTCAGATCGATCGTGATGCCTTGCTGTTCCAAGAATCCAAGGCAATCGTCCAGAGTCGTCAAGGCGCGGTTGCCCAGTAGATCCATTTTGACGAGCCCCAGGGCTTCGACTCCATCCTTGTCCAATTGGGTCACGAGCGGCCCCTTGCTGGATGGCTGGCAAGGAACCGTGGCGCTGATGGATCCAGGTGCTACCACCACGCCGCCCGGGTGCAGGCCGAAGTGCCGCGGGGTGTCGAGCAATTTTGCGGCAGCCATAAGAGTCTTTTGAAAGCGTACATCATCAAAGGGAAAGTCTCTTGCCTCGGGCATGCGCGTAAAAGAGCGGGCAATGGAGTTGCTTGCTAGGGGAGTGTCGCGCAACGCCTTGGGAGTCTCCGCGCCTTCTGTTTCGTCTGTACTGCTGCCCAAAAAATGTGGTAGTCGTGCGCTCCAAGGATTGATCTCCGCCGGGGGGATCCCATGTGCCAGGGCTACTTCACGAAAGGCACTGCGCAACCCAAAACAGTTGAGGGTCGAGATCATTCCCGTGCGCTTGGTGCCAAAAAGCTTGAACACATGCTCCAGAACCTCGTCCCTGCGCCGCCAACAAAAATCCAGATCGATGTCTGGCCGATCACTCCGCATGGGATTCAAAAACCGTTCAAAGGGCAGGGAGTAGCGCAGGGGATCCGCATCGGTCAGACCCAGGCAATAGGCCACCAAGCTGTCCGCCGCCGACCCACGCCCCACGCAGGGAATGTTTTTTTCTCGGGCAAACCTCGCAATCAAATCCACCAGCAAAAAGTAGGGCGCAAACCCGAGTTGCCCTATGGTGGAGAGTTCCTGTTCCAGTCGCTGCAAAACCTCAGGGCGCAGAGGTCGATACCGGCGCTGGGCCCCGGCCAGGGTCAGGGTGGAAAGGTGCGAATAGGGGGTTTCTTCGCCCTCCAACTCGACTTCTGGAAACAGAACTCCGCCCAGAGCAGGTACAAACCGGCATTGGCTGGCAATCAGCAAGCTGCGCTGCACTACTACCGGTTGCTGGGTCCAGTCTTCGTCCAATCCGGGAAACGCCCGCCGGATCGCATTCTGCGCTGCTTGATCCAGTGGCCAGGCCCCAGGCACATCGGGAATGTCCCGTGCCAACTCGCCCAGCTCTTCACTCGTGCAAAGGTGCGCTGGCTGCGCCGCTAGCCAGGTCGGTTCCAGGTTGCTTATCAGTGCGTTGTGTTTGATCGCCACCCGTAGTTGATGATCGTTTTTTTCGTCAGCCAAAAGGTGCCAGGCATCCGGCACCATCACCAAAGCCGTGCCCGTGGCCCGAGCTGCATCGAGCATGGTCAGGGCCGAGACCGGCTGCGCCGGGGGCGGGGTCTTGGGTTCGTCCAGGGTTTCACTTGCAGTCAGTTCATCTTCTTGCTTTCTGGCCTTGATTGGATTTCTGTGCGTGTTGCGCGATTTCTGCTTCTGGGCACGGGGATCCCGCAGGCCCCGCACACCCCCCGCAGCTGGCGAAAGCAAAGCCAAGAGCCGCCGCGTTTCCACCCGCCCAGAAAGCTTGAGCAACAGCCGCGGATGATCCGCCAGCAACAGCAGCCCTTCTTGATGTTCCACCAACGCCGTTGCCAGATCAAAGTTTTCTGGCGTCGCAGGCTGGGGCTCGTCCGAATCCTCCGGGTCATACCCGAGGCGTCTGAGGCTGATCAAACGGCATAGATTTCGATACCCCGCTTCCGTTTCCACCAACGCAACCACTCGGCCGGGCCGTCCCGCACTGTCGCTCAACTCGGCACCAACAATCGGCTGGACGACCGCCACTTCTTGCTCTTGAGCCGCCTCCAGGAACTCCACCATTCCCGCCAGGGAATCCACATCGGTCAAGGCCAGTGCCGGCAGTCCCAGGGCCCTGGCCTTCGCCAGCCAGGCCCTGGGACTGCCGACGCCGGTGAGCAGGGAATGGTGGCCGTGGCAGCGAAGGGGGGAGTGCATGGGGCAGGAAACCTAACAAAACACGAACCAATGTGGGCTGTTGGTCTTCCGGTACGGAGGTGTTTTTGCCCCGATCGAGGGTCGGCACATCCTGACTCCAAGGTCCCGTGGCGGCTCAAAAGGGCTTTGATCCAAGCTGTGTGAGCGACCAGTCCAGACTAGACTCGTGCTCCTCTTCACCACCTTATGTGGGGGCCTCATTTTGCGCACACCGCCCGCCTGTTTGATCACCGTTGCCCTGCTCGTCCCTATGGCCGCCGGTCAGGATGACGCGCCAAGACCCAATGTGGTGCTGATCCTTGCCGATGACCTGGGCTATGGGGATGTCGGTTGCTACAACCCTGAAACCAAGGTTCCGACGCCCAACATCGATCGCCTGGCGGGAGAGGGGATGCTGTTCAGTGATGCGCACAGCCCTTCGACGGTCTGCACGCCTACGCGCTACAGCATCCTGACCGGACGCATGGCTTTTCGGACGGGGATGCGCGGCGTGTTCACGGGTGCCGGAGGCCCCTGCATGATCGAGGAGACGCGTCCGACGATTGGCACCATGTTGCAGGGCAAGGGCTACACGACCGCCCTTTTTGGCAAGTGGCACGTGGGCATGACCTTCTTCGACAAGGAGGGCAAAGCCATCCTCAAGAACGGGCTTGAGGCGGTTCAGCGCATCGACTACTCGCGTCCGATCCCCGATGCACCGATTCACCGCGGCTTTGACCAGTTCTTCGGCACCGTCTGTTGTCCTACGACTGACTGGCTCTACGCCTTTGTCGATGGAGATCGTATTCCTGTTCCGCCCACAGGGATCATTGACCGTGAACCCTTGCCCAATCACCCCTATTCCCGGGACAACCGCCCCGGCATGATCGCTCCGGGTTACGACCTGGAGGAGGTCGACCTTGTGTTTCTTGAGAAGAGTCTCGCGTTCCTTGAGAGTCACAGCAGCAAGTCACCCGACAAGCCTTTCTTTCTCTTTCATTCAACTCAGGCTGTGCACTTGCCCTCCTTTGCTGCCAATGCCTTCAAAGGCAAGACCCAGGCCGGCCCGCACGGGGACTTCATCTTTGAGCTGGATCATGTCGTCGGCGAACTGATGAGAGCGCTACACAAACACGGTCTGGCCGACAATACGCTCGTGATTTTCACCAGCGACAACGGCCCTGAGGTGCCGACCGTTATCTCTATGCGCAACGACCATGGGCACGATGGAGCGCGCCCCTGGCGCGGCGTCAAGCGAGACAACTGGGAAGGCGGACACCGGGTGCCTTTCATCGCGCGCTGGCCAGGAAAGGTCTCCCCGGGGTCGCGCTCGGAGCAGACCATCTGCCTGACAGATCTGATGGCGACCTTGGCCACCCTTGCTGGGGCCGAGCTTTCCAACGACGCCGCTGAGGACAGCTACGACTTCCTTTCCGCTCTCTTGCAAACCGATGGAGGTAATGCCCTGCGCAAGTACACCCTGCACCAGACCATCAGTCTGGCGTTGGCCATTCGTCGCGGACCCTGGAAGTACCTCGACCACAAGGGATCAGGCGGAAACGATTATTCCCGTGGGGGTCGCTGGGGAATGAAACCCTATGCATTGACCGAAAAGGCCCCCGGGGCGCCCGGTCAGCTCTACCGCCTGGACAAGGATCCGGGCGAGACGACAAATCTCTACTTCGAGCATCCTGCAATCGTGAAGGACCTCAAAGCCAAGCTCGAAGAGTTCAAGGCCAGCGGTCGTAGTGCACCGATGCGCCAGACAACGGGATCTTCGACTCCGGCGAGCGGTAAATGATGGCCGAGGCAACGCAGGGGGACATCCATTGGGAGGGGCTGCCCAAAGGGGCCGGTACCCCTATTGTCCCGCCAAGGGGTCTCCGTGGGACTCCATGACCCTCTGCAATTGTTCACGTATCTTGGTCAGATTCGCAGCGAAAGCGGGCTCCTCCGCGAGGTTGGTCTGTTCCCAGGGGTCCCGGGCCAGGTTGAACAACTCTTCTGGCGGCCGGTGTTGCAGGTCATGAACCCGTTGGGCGAGGACCTTATCAGTTTGGGCGTGGACCTTGATCGCGTCCCAGGAAACGGAGTCCAGCATGACGGTGTTTCGGAATACGGCGTCCGGGCGGTAGTTGCGGATGTACTTCCAGTCTCCTACTCGAAGGGATCGGCAAGGTACATCGGGTTTATGTCGGTGGCTCGTCTGCGTCGCGAACATTTCCTTGTGGTGTTCAGCGGTGTGTCCGAGCAGGACTTCAACCAGTGAAAGGCCGTCCATCCGATCACTTCTTGTGGGTGGCATGGTCTCGCCCGCCAACTCCAGGAAGGTGGGCAGGAGGTCCGCTAGACTCGTCAAGGCAGGGGTCGTGCTGCCTGCAGGGATCTTTCCTGGCCAGCGGGCGATGAGGGGGACCCGAATTCCCGCTTCGTAGAGAGTGGTCTTGGCGAAGGGAAAGTCGGCACCGTGATCCGTGGTGTGCATCACCAGCAGATCCTCCTTCGGCACCTTGGAGTCCAGTACATCGAGCATCAGTCCCACGGTCACATCCAACCGTCTCAGGGCATCATGAAAGCGCGCGAGCTCTTGCCGCACACCGGGGAGGTCAGGCAGGAAGCCCGGCACTTGTGCCTCAGCTGGGTCGTGGGGATCTTCAGGTCCATCAAACTTTCCCGTGGGGGCGCCATCGAGGGGAAAGTTGCGGTGGGCATCGCGCAGATTCACTATCAGGCAGAATGGGCGTGGGTCTTCCACGGACAGGAACGCCTCAAGTTGCTCTGCATACCAGTCCACCGAGCGCGCGCTCGATTGTTTGGGGAGGTTGCGCGCAAAGAAGTCGAAGTGGAAGCGAGCCAGGGGTTTGCCGCCCAGCTTGCCGATCAACCCTGTGCGATAGCCCGCCGGACCCAGGAGATCTCCCCAGATGGGTATCCCACTGTCTATGGGTTCAAAACCATTGCAGCCGTTGTGTGCTGGGTAGAGCCCCGTGTACAGGGCAGCCCGCGAGGGAGTGCAGATTGCGCTGACTGCGTAGGCCGCATCGAAGCGCATGCCTTCGCTGGCCAGGCGATCCAGACGCGGGGTGGTCACACTGGTGTTCCCGTAGGCGCCTAGGAAAAGTCCTTGGTCGTCGCCTACAAAGAGCACGATGTTCGGCGTGGCTTGATCCGCAGGGGATTCACGGTTGCAGGCCGCGCAGACCAGTAGCAGGCCCAGGCTGAGGAGGTTTCTTGCGCTCACTGGAGCACCCTATCAAAAGCAGGCAAGGGAGTTCGCGGGATTCCAGATCACTGCAGCTTGCGAAAAGCGCCGCGCTCGCATCAATGCGCCTCGGCTCAAGCGCGAGCTTTCCTTAACCGCCACGCTCGTAAGTAGGACAGTCCCACACCCCAGATCACGCTATTCAAGAAGTACAGGGTCCACTCAAGAGCATCTGGCATCTTGGCACCAAGTCCGAGAGTGATCCATACAATCACCATGGGGGCAGAGAGGATCTGAAAAAGAACATCAGCAATCCTGCCAACTAAGGAGGGGCTCCAATTTGGATCCTCCATTCCTGGCAGGCCCTCGATGGCAAAGAGCAAGGCAATCGAGGTGACGATCAGGTGAAGGATGGTGAAGCCCAGAACCTGGAGGAGTGTGATCTTTGGCATGGGTGTGACAGCACTGCCTGAGTCTGGACACAGGCGTTGGAGCAGGCCCTGTCAATTCATTGCTGGTTCAATGGTACTCCGCAATAACAGCTGGCAGGCGGTTCGATGTCAGCGCGTGTCCAGGCGTTGTGCAGCCTTGGCTCGAGCGCTGTGGCCTGATCCAGTTTGCCAAGCTTGGTGAGAGCCTGGTGCAGGCCCAGAAGGCTCCAGGCGTTCTCCTTGTGCTTGGATAGATCTTCTTCATAACTCGCCTCCGCTCCCAGAGCATCACCGCTCGCAAGCTGGATTGCTCCGAGTGCGTGGCGGATCGGAATCATCCAGGGGGGTGGCTCTGTATAGACGAGTTGTTGCTCGATCGAGCAGGTATCGTGCAAGATCGCGATCGCCTTGGCAGCATCTCCTTCGCGCCAGCAGATCTCAGCTTCTGCGACCATGCGTGCCAGGCCCAATACCGTGTGGCTGGGGTTGAACGCGATAGTCCAATCTTCAGGGGTCTCGGCTATTGCGGTATCGAGCTGAACAAGTTCTTGGCGTGCTGCATCTGTGCGGCCGAGGTTTGCCAGGGCAATCGTACGTGCGTAGTGCCGAATGCTGCGGCTTGCCTTGCGGAACTCCGCATACTCGGGAAAAGCCAGGATCTCCTCCCACATTCCGAAGCGAACAAAGACATGTAGCCGGAGCGCGTTCAGTCCGTCTATGAAGGGAGCAAACTTCTCGATGACCGCATCGGGGCTCAATTCCTCCAGCTGATCTGCATAGCTCAACGCCAGCTCCCTGCGACCCTCCATCATTGCACCAAACGATGTGAACATGATGTTGTGGGCGAAGTAATGCAGATAGAAGGTCGGCTTCTTGTATTGGTCAAAATAGGCGCGGTCCAATTCCACGGCGCGTTCATTGACTTGGATTGCGTCCTCGTAGCGGCCCACATTGATATAGATGTGCGAGGGCATGTGTACGAGATGTCCGGACCCGGGCATGAGTTCACCGAGCCGATCAGCTGAGGGGATTCCACGCGCAGGATCCCCTGAGGACTCAACCATGTGGATGTACAGGTGGTTGGCGAGGGGATGGTTCTGGTCGAGTTCCATGCAGCGTTCCAACAACGCAACGATCTCTTCCGCTCGCTCGAGTGGCTCGAAGTCAAGTGTCCAGTAGGCCCACGGCTGCAACAACATCAGAGACTCGGCATAGAGTGCCCCGACATCCGGATTCGAAGGCGCGGTCTTCCAGGTCTCTTCCATTGCTGTGCTGTAAGCCAGGTCCAGATGGGAGCGCTCAGTTGGTCCTGGAGCGGGAACCACGGCTCGGGTCGCGGCAGCAGCAATCAGGCGCTGCTCCAGGGGCGTTGAGAGATGGGCGATTCGTTCGGCTTCCCTTGAAGCAACCAGGGCCCAGACAGCCTCGTGTTCTGGAACTCCCTGGTTGTTGATGTCCACCGCAAAGGTATGGGAGATGCCCCACCACGCCATGGGGCATGTGGGAGAGGCCAGGGCAGCTCGCGCAAAGCAAGCAGCCGCTTGATCCTGATTGAACCCATGGATGTATCGGATACCCTGATCAAACCATGCTTGCGCCGCGGGTGATGCGCCGCTCACCGGCCATGCGTAGGCCCCGATTGGTGGAACATCGAGGGCCCCCTCCGCCAGGAGCGCCGCAACTTCCAAAGCATCCGGGAAGGCAGCTTCGTGCTCTCCGATGCCTGCACATGAGGCGATCAGGCACAGTGAGATTGCGGCGGGGAGAGCAGGTCGGGTCATGGGAGGGTTGAGTCAATGAGATGGTCAGGCCATGTGGCAAGGAAGGGCAGAAACGGCCATCGAGGTCGGGCAGTCGAAAGAACGAGGGCCGTTCTCGAAAGGGCGAATCTAGCTGTGCGCTGCCCCCCTGGGTATTGAATTCCGGCAATGCTCCCCTTCAGGGGGCCATCTGAGAAGGGGGCTCCGGCTGGTTCATCCTCTGGCGGATTACCAGCCCTGTGCACGCTAGCGGAGGCAGTATCTTGGACCCATGCCTTCAAGCCAAATCCCCGCTCCCGGTGCCATTGAATGGTGCGACCTGACCGTGCCCGAAGCCTCTGAATTGCGCCCGTTCTATGAGGCCGTTGTTGGCTGGGAGGTCACCGAGCATCCCATGGGAGAGTACAGCGACTACTGTCTGGCGCGTCCTGGCGAAGAGAATCCGGTGGCAGGGCTCTGCCACGCCCGCGGTTCCAATCAGAAACTGCCAGCCCAGTGGCTGATCTATGTGCGCGTGACGGATGTGGAGTCCAGCGCGGTCCGCTGCTGCGAGCTCGGAGGAGAGGTCCTGGACGGGCCACGGCCCATGGGAGGGGATCTCTTCTGTGCCATTCGTGATCCCCAGGGGGCGGTCCTGGGACTTGTTTCCAGGCTGAAGAAATGATGTGCCTTCGGACCCTCGCATGCAGCCCGGTGTAGGCTGGACACCATGATGTTTCCTCTTGTTCTGTTCCCCATCCTGGCTTGTCAGGAGCCCGCGCCACCCTCTGCCCCTCAAGCCCCGTCCACTCCGCGTTACGGCGTCGTGACTCACGCCGATGAAGCCAGCGGAGGCGTGACTCTGTTCGCCCCTCTGCATTCGGGAATCACCTGGTTGATCAACAGTGAGGGGCGCGCAGTGCATTCCTGGGAGCGAAGCGATTCCCCGGGCAATTCTGTCTACTTGCTGGACAACGGACATCTTCTGCGTTGCGAGAAATTTGAATCGGACTCGGCTCTACATGGGGGAGGAGAAGGGGGCCGCATTGTTGAGCTTGATTGGGACGGCAACCTGCTTTGGGAGTACGAGCTGTGCACCGACAAGCAGCGCCTGCACCATGACATCGAGCCTCTGCCCAATGGCAACATTCTGGCAATTGTCTGGAGCGCCCGATCCCGTCGGGACGTGGCTTTGGCGGGGCGCGACCCTGAGGCCGTTGGAGAGGAGGGGCTATGGGTCGACAGCATCTTGGAACTCAAACCCACGCGACCCGAAGGTGCCGAGATCGTCTGGGAGTGGCACGCTTTTGACCATTTGATCCAGGACTTTGACGCAGAGCGCGCCAATCACGGAGAGGTCGCAGCGCATCCCCGCCGCATCAACATCAATATCGGCACCCCTGCTGCAGTCAAGCCAGAAACCGAAGATGAGAAGAAGGAGCGGCTTGAGATGGAGAAGCATCTCAGGGCCATGGGTTATGCCGGAGGAGACGGGGACGATGACCCCGACGGGGGACGCGCTCGGCGACGCGCCGACTGGATGCACACCAACGCGATTTCCTACGAGCCGGAGCTCGACTTGATTGCTATCTCGATCCGTTCCTTCAGCGAAGTCTGGGTCATCGACCATTCCACCAGCACCGAAGAAGCGGCCGGTTCCGTTGGTGGCCGTCAAGGCGTCGGTGGCGACCTTGTCTGGCGAGCGGGTAATCCAGTTCATTTCCATCAGGGTCGAGCCAGCGACCGCACCCTGTTCGGTCAACACGATGTGCGTTGGACCGAGGTGGGAGGGCAATCAGCTCTGTCGATCTTCAACAATGGTGAAGGCCGTCCAGAGGCCAAGTACTCCAGCGTGGAAGTCCTCATTCTGCCGCTCGATGAAGAGGGCGTGTTTCAAGGTCTCATCGACCAGCACTTTGTCCCAGCCATTCAGCAAACCTCTTGGGCCATGCCGAACAAGGAGGACCTTTACTCGGGTCATATCTCGGGCGCTCAAGTGCTTCCCAGCGGAGGCCTCTTGGTTTGCGACGGAGAGGGTGGCCGTTTGATCGAGACTGATTCGAAAGGCGCTTTGGTCTGGGAATTCATCAGCCCTTTGGGGCGCAAGCCCGGTGAAGGTGCAGGGGATGGTCGTGGCCGTGGCGGTCGGCGCGGACCACGGTCCGGACCTCCTCGCCGGGGCCAGCGCCCCGGGGGACCCCCTCGCGGACCACGTGGCCAAGAACCTCCCCCCGGTGATGGCGGCCCTCGTCAGCGCGGTGGCCGTGGTGGCCCCAGAAACAGCAACGCCATTTTCCGTGCGACCCGCTACCCCCTGGACCATCCTGCGCTTGCGGGGCGCGAACTCACGCCTCGGGACCTGCCCATGGAGGTGACTCCTCAGGATCCGGGCCGAGGTGAACGCCCGGGGCCGCCTCCTGGCGAGAAAGTCGATGGTGCAGGCTAGCTCGGCTTGATCGCCAGGTACTGATTCGGCCAGGGCAGGTTCTCATGCCCGTAGTGAATCGCCGCCTGCATCGTGAGATGGGGATCGGCCAGATGCGGACGGGCCAAGGCGACCAGGTCGGCTCGTTCCGCAGCCAGGATTGTGTTGGCGTGGTCGTGCCCAAGAACCGCACCCACCGCGATGGTGGCAAGGCCGGTTTCGTTGCGCACGCGCTCGGCAAAGGGAGTCTGGTACATGCGGCCGTAGTTGGGCCTGGATTCGAGCACATTGCCCGCGCTGGAGAGATCGAGGGCATCGCAACCCCTTTGCTTGAGGGCGTGGGCGAATTGGACGGTCTCTTCGATGGTCTGACCTCTTTCCCCTATCCAGTCCGTGGCGGAAACGCGCACGAGCAGTGGCTTGGAGGTGGGCCAGACCGAACGCACCGCTTCAAAGATTTCCAGGGGAAGCCGCATGCGGTTCTCGTGATTGCCTCCGTATTCGTCGTCCCGTTGGTTGACTGCTTTGGAAAGAAAGCTTGAGAGCAAGTAGCCGTGGGCCATGTGCAATTCGAGCAGATCGAAGCCGGCGCTGAGTGCGCGGCCCGCGGCAGCGATGTACTGATCGCGCAACAGGTCCATGTCCTCGCGCTGCATGGCCTTGGGGGCAGGTCCTTCCAAGCGGAATGGGGTTGCGGTGGGCCCGATTGTGGACCAGGCCTGGTCGTTCGTGAGGGGTCGATCTCCTTCCCAGGGAAGGCTGCAGGAGGCCTTGCGCCCAGCGTGTCCGATTTGCAGGCCAATGGCTGTCGATGAGTGCTCGTGGGCAAAGTCGACGATGCGTTTCCAGGCCGTGGCTTGTTCATCGTTCCAGATTCCCGTGCAGCCATGGGTGATGCGTCCATCGCGAGCGACTGCAGTTGCCTCGCACATCACCAGGGCTGCGCCGCCGACACTGCGGGCGCCCAGGTGCACCAGGTGCCAGTCGGTGGGCGTACCGTTCACGGCGGAGTACTGGCACATGGGGGAGACCATCACCCGGTTGTTCAGGCGCAGAGGACCCAGGTCAAAAGGCGCGAACATGGGCTCCGGTGCTCGCTCGTCGTCTTCCAGGGGCAGATCGCGGCTGGTCCAAAAATCCGTGCGCACCCGTTCGATCAGGTCTGGATCACGCAGACCCAGGTTTTCCCAGGTGATGCGCTTGGAGCGCGACATCAAGCTGAAGAGGAACGGCAGGGGTTCCAGTTGGACATGGCGGTCCACATTTTCGAACCACTCAAGGCTGGTCTGGGCGGCCTTTTGCAGCTTGAGGGTGTCTACCCGGTGCTCGTCCTCATAGGCGGCGAGAGCTGCCGGGATATCGGCGGCATCGTTGGCTTCCAGGGCCTTGATCAAAGAAATCGCGTCTTCCATGGCGAGCTTCGTGCCTGAGCCGATGGAGAAGTGGGCCGTGTGCGCCGCGTCGCCGATCAACACGATGTTGCCGGTGTGCCAGCGCTCGCAGCGCACGGTGGGGAACGTGCGCCACATGGAGCCATTCGTCAAGAGCTCGTGGCCGTCGAGGAAGTCGGCAAAGAGTTCCTGCATGCGCGTGGCGGTTTCCTCTTCGGTGCAGTCTTCCAGGCCTGCCTTGCGCCAGGTGTCTTCGTGGCACTCCACGATCCAGGTGGAGAGATTCTTTTCACCCTTCTCAAAGGGATATGCGTGGACGCTGAAAACTCCGTGTTGCGTAGGCAGAAAGATGAAGGTGAAAGCATCCAATGGCCTGGTGGTTCCGAGCCAGGTGAACTTGCAATTTCGCCAGTCCAGGCTCGGCTGAAGAACTTCGGCGTGCAATTCTCGGATCGTGCTGTTGATGCCGTCGGCAGCGATGATCAGGTCGGCTTCGGGCAATTGCGCTGGATCCACTTCGGTTTCGAAGCAAAGTTCGACTCCCAGGTCTTCGCAGCGGGCGTGCAGAATCTGCAGAAGGCGCTTGCGGCTCAAGCCGCAGAAGCCATGACCTGTTGAACGCACCCAGGTGTCCTTGTGCCAGGTGTCGATGTCTGTCCAAGTGGCGAAGGCTTCAGTGATCGCGGCATAGGATTCTGGGTCCGCCTCTTCGAAGGCTCCGAGGGTCTCGTCCGAAAAAACCACGCCCCAGCCAAAGGTGTCATCGGGCCGATTGCGCTCGCTGACCCGGATGTTGGCCTGGGGGAACTGCCTCTTGGCCAGGATCGCGGCGTAGAGGCCTCCGGGGCCACCGCCGATGCACTCGATTCTCATGGCAGGAGCATATCGGCAGGCCCGAGGCGGCTGGGTCAATCCTCGGGCTGGGGAGGAGCTTTCAGAGTTGTTCTCCCCGTGGCGGGCTGTGGAGAGGGTCTCACAGCCCGCTGCTGGCCTTTTACAGAGCTGGTGCGAGTTCGATGCTGTCCAGGCGGGGTCGAATGGGTTATTCCATGGGCTGGCCGACATCCCTATTGACTCTCTTTGTCAGTTTGTTCCAACTCGAAAACACCCCAGACCCATGAAAAAAGTACTTCTGCTGGCCATGCTCGCCGGCTCTTTCGGATTTGTTGCCTGCGGCAGCTCCGATGATTCCACCCCTCCCGTCGAGAACCCCAAAGCCAAGGGGGTTTCCTTCGAAATCTCAGGCATGACCTGAGGCGCCAATTGTCCCCCGGCAGTGCGGTCTGCACTTGCCACAGGATTGAACGTGAACGAAGATTCGATCAGCATCGATTACGGCGCCAAGATTGTCACCGTGGATTGCGATCCTCCCGTGACCATGGATGCCATTGCCAAGGCTCTTGAGTCCAACGAGAAATACGGCGTCGTGAACTAACGAGCTTCTCGTCTCTTTGCGAGTACACCGGGGCCCTTCAAGTTTTTGAGGGGCTCCGGTTTTTTAGTGTGCCCGTTTTTATCATTGATTGAGAGATGGTGTGCGCAATACGAAACCATTTTGGTCCAGAGGGTGGCTGGTCAAGAGCGGCAGGCTGTCGCCGCGTAGTACGCGCCCGAACCCGTGGCGTTCGCGTAGCTCGTCGAGGGTGCGGTCCAGCACAGCCTGGCGGTCTCCGCGGCTTGCGCGGGAGTTTGTTTCGGATTCAGGGTGTTCCTCAGAATTGCTGAAGAGTTCTCCCTGATGGCCCGCACTCTTTTTCAAGAGCAACAGGCTGATTCCGATGCGTTTGACCAGCGCCCGGTGCTGGGGAAGGCTGTGTAGCAGGATGCGGGCCTGGTCCAAGAGGGTGGCGGTGTCCTGGGTCGTGGGTCGCAGGCGTTTGCGGGCGGAGAGCCCCTTGGATTCTGGGCTTTGACGCTGTTGGGCGGGAGTACGCGTGTCCACATAGACCAGTCGGACCTCCAGGGAACCTGCACACAGACCATGGCTGCGCAATCGTCCCGCAGCTCGATCTATCAGCCAGGCCAGCATGGCTTCGATCTGTTCCCGGCGCCCTTCTTCCGGTTCAAAGGTACTGTCCCGACGAATCGAGCGTGGGGCACGGCTGTGAAGATTGCCGTCCGTATCGATGCTGCATTCAGATTCCACCGGATCGGGGTCGAGGCCCCGGGCCCGGTCGTGGAGGGTCAGACCCAGGACGCCAAAGGTGGTGAAGAGCACCTCGCGGGAAACCAGGGCCAACTGACCAATCGTCTGGATGTGAAAAGACTCCAGGCGGCGGCGGATCACATGGCCGATCCCGGGCAGGTGCTTGACCGGCAGGTGGGCGAGGAAAGCGCACTCGTGGTGGGGCAGGACTTCGGCTACGCCTCCCGGCTTGCCCAACTTGCCCGCCATGCGCGCCATGAGTTTGCTCGTGCCGATGCCAATGGTGACCGGCATGGCAGCTTGGGTGAAGATGGATTGCTTGAGCTCGACCGCTACTTCAAAGGCGGGACCCAGAAGGCGCCCGCTGCCGGTCAGGTCGATGAAGAAATCGTCGATGGAAGCGATCTGCACCCGGGGCGAGATCTGCAGCAGAATGCGTGCGATGTGGCTGCGCTTGGCGTTGGCGGCCTGGGAGTCTCCGGGTAGAAAAATTGCCCGGGGGCAGAGGCGTGCGGCTTCCTTTGAGCGCATGCCTGCGTGCACTCCCTCAGCGCGCGCTTCGTAGGAGCAGGACATGACCAGATTGCGGGAGGTGGGAGCTCCGCCCACGATCACTGGCTTGCCGCGCAACTTTGGTTGCCGGGCTTGTTCCACCGACGCCAAGAAGGCATCCACATCCAGATGCAGGATGCGACGGGTATGGGCTGGGAGGCGCAGGTCGCGGTGGGGGGCTGGGGCAGGTGAGGGCACAGGCGTGACCCTAACAGATACCGAACATATGTGCCAGCCCCCTGTCCTTGGAATGAGGCTTTCCTTTACACTTGAGGGGGTCCCTTCGGCTTGATTTTCAGGGCGGAGGAGGTGCTCCATCGATGGTTCAGATGCTGATTATTCGGACGGTTTTGGTTCTCCTGACAGTTGCGGTGTCGACTCCGGCCGCGGCCCAGACGGTTGTCTTCCAGGATGACTTCGAGACTCCGATTGCGGGCCGCTGGACCACCAGTGGGCTCTGGCGTTGGGTGCGGGCCACAAACCCATGTATGAATGGCCCTTCTCCTATCGCTCCCTTTCCGTCCAACCAGTACGCCATGTGGTTCGGAGAGGATTGCTGCTGCACCTATGAGAACAATTGGGTTGGCGATCTGACCATGGTGGCACCGGTTCATCTACCGGCTACCGCCAATGATGCCATGCTCACATTCTGGAGCTTCGAGGAAGCGGAGTGCAGTTCCTGTGGTTGGGACTGGCGCTTCGTGTATCTCTCGGATGATGGTGGCACGACCTGGACCTTGCTGGGAGAGGGCAATCTGATGTGGCGCTGGTATCAAGTGGGGTTTGACCTGACGCCGTGGTTGGGCAGTGATATTCTCATCCGTTTCCATTTTGATGCGGTCGACCAGGCTTGGAACCAGTTCCGGGGTTGGGTGATTGACGACATGAGCATCGTGATCGACTCCTGTCTATCTGGCCCGACGAATTTTTGCATCGCTGCACCAAACTCGGTTGGACCCGGTGCTACTGTTGGCTGGAGTGGCTCCACCAATGTGCAGTTGGACGACTTCCACTTGAGGTTGACCGGTGCACCCGCCAATCAGTTCGCCTATTTTTTCTATGGCCCCGATGAGATTTCTCCAGTCGTTCTAGCAGACGGATTTCGTTGCATAGGGCCAGGAGCGACGAGCCTGGTGCGTATTCTGCCGGTGGCCCACATCGACGGCGGTGGACAGTTGGATGTGAAACTTGACCTTCCAAGCTCCCTGTTCAGCCCCAACTTCATCACGCCGGGATCAACCTGGCGCTTCCAGTGCTGGTACCGGGACGGTGCCGGGTCGGGCGGAAGCGGGTCGAACGTATCGGATGGCTTGAGCGTGACTTTCTGCCCCTAGGAGTGGCGGAAACGCTGAAGCGGCAGCTAATGGCTTGCGGCCCGAATTCAAAAGGTTGGCCTTGTCGGAATGTGGCGCAGCCCAGACAGCAGCCTCACCTTCCCTGGGCCAAGCAGAACGCGTCCTTGGTGGGGACTGCGCGTTCGAGCTTTGGGGGTCAAGTCTCCTCTGGGGCTGGGCCGGGGGTGGCTCCCAGATCCACTCCCAATTGTTTCGCCAGAAGGGTCAGCTGCTGTTCCAGATGCGTGACCCGGGCTTCCAGATCAGGGACTTGATGGGTTCTTGTTGACGGGCTCGGGAGGGGCACCTCTGTTGGCGCTGCCTCCTGTACATCCTCCTCGCTCAACAACTGCTGCCATCGTTCAGCTCGAGAGCCCGGCGCCGGTCCAATGCGCTGCACGAAACCCGCCTGCTGCAACTCGTTCAAAGTCTCTGCCAATTCCTCCAGGGTCCCAATCGGGTGCATGCGTGAGGCCCGAGTGCGCAGTTCTCCCCGGGGCTGGGCGCCTCGCAGCAGCAATTCTCCCAGCACGGCCAGGGCACACTCGCTGATGTCAAAGTGCTCCAGGGCAGTGTGTCGCCAGCGCTCCGCCCGGCCCCCGGTCAGGGTCCCGGCTATGTGCTTGAAGCGCAGGCCATCGAGGGCCACGGTGACTTCCGCCTCCCCGTAGTCCGCCTTTGGGTTGCGGTTGGACTTCTGGTTGCAGCCGTTGGTCAGGGCGTTGAGGGTAAGAGGGTACTGATCCGGGGTGGTGAATGCCTTTTCGATCAAGACACCCAGGACCCGGGCTTCGTGGCTGTTGAGGGAGTCGGGCATGGTTGTCTCGGTCCTGTCGTGTTGGGTCCTGCAGTGGGGTAACCCCGATTAGAGTACCCTTTTGCTCCCATGCAAGTCGTCCTTGTCCATCCAGAGATTCCTCATAACACCGGTTGTGCCGCGCGCCTGTGTGCTGCCTTGGACGTGCGATTGCACTTGGTGGAGCCGCTCGGATTTTCGCTCTCAGATCGCTACCTCAAGCGGGCAGGCCTCGACTATTGGCCGATGGTGGACCTCGTGCGGCATGAGAGTTTGGAGGCTTGTCTTGTGGATCTCGAACAGGGCAGCGAGCGACCCCTACAAGAGCGCCTGCGCTTGTTCAGTGCGCGCGGAGGCAGGTCGTGTTTTCAGACCGAGTTCTTTGCCGATGACCTCTTGTTGTTTGGGTCTGAGACCAAGGGGCTTCCGGCGGACTTTCTGGCTTCCAATGAAGCCAGAAGGGTGTATTTGCCGATTCAAGCGGGCATTCGTAGCTTGAACCTGGCGAACACCATTGCGGTGGGTCTCTACACTGCCTTGGATCGTGCGGGGGTGGCCCTGCCGGAGAACGATGGATCCCATGCGCCCCACCCTGATGCCCTGAAAGATGTCTGGCCTCAGGATGTGGTGCGGGACTCGGGGGTCAAGGGGCTGCCGGGGTGCTAGAACGGTGTCCATGAAGACGATTCACGCAGCCCTTCTGCCCTCCACCCTTGCACTCTCGGTTCTTCTTTCCGTCGGTTGCGCGGGGTCGCCCAAACGGTCACCTGTTTCTGACCCAGAGGCTGCAAAGGTGCAGTTCGCGCGCATCGCCGCCCTTGAGGGTTCTTGGTATGAGGCCGACGGCTCTCAGGAGGCGGCGACTCTGATTTACGAGATGACCTCTGGCGGCAGTGTCGTGCTGGAAACCACGTTCCCCGGTGCGCCTCACGAGATGCGCACTCTCTATTTTGTGCACAACGATGTGCTGACCCTGGTGCACTATTGCGCCATTGGCAATCGGCCGCGCATGGTCGCGAATTCCTGGGACGCGGGCAGTTTGCACTTTTCCCTTGATGGGGACGGAGGGTTGGAGTCCCCCGACGAGATGCACATGCACAGCGCCTCGTTCAGCTTCCTCGGGCCCGACACTCTGCAGACTTCATGGGCCTTGTTCGATCAGGGCGAGCAGACTGCCGATCACGGGTCCAAGCTGATTCGCCGTTCCGAGAACTAGCTCGATCAGGGACGGGCGAACTCAGTATCCATAGCGTTGCCAGAATTGCCTGACTCGCTGTGTGTCTTCAGAGTATTCCCACACCAGGAGGGCATAGGCTCGGGGAAAGTCCGCCTGCTGCGGGACAGCATGCACGCGGGGAATGACTGCCTCGCGTAAGGGCGCCTCTCCTTCTGGATCCTGGCCAAAGACAATGCGCGCGCTGGCTCGAACCGCGGCGTCAAAAGCGGGAGAATCCGGTTCCAGCGCAGCCTTGGGAACGATCATGGCCTGCAGCACCGTTGGTTTGCGCTTGAGGAACCAGGCTCGTGCTACTCGGCGGTCGTGGCCGGCGCTGCGCGACTCTGCTGAACGCGGCAAGCTGGCGACCTCGGGGTCCACCAGGCCATTGCGGTCATAGACCACCATGCCCGACTCCCAGCCAATGGCCCCGATGGCGCCCATCACGATTGAGTCTTCGGGCTTGTAGATTGCTCCGAGCGCACGGCCAATGGCCCGGAAGCTGTCGAGGTTCTGGGCGCTGCGCTTGAACTGGGCGCGCTCGCTGCGGAAGGTCCCCTTGTCGAAGGAGCGGTAGTTCAGTCTTTGCAGCAAGGCCTCAGGCGCGATTCCATATTGGAATTCACCGGTCAGGGGCAGGGCGCCCATCAGCACCAGGGGCAGGCCCGGCGCCCACGCTCCTCGTGCCGGCAGGTGCGCCAGAGAGATAGCCAAAGCAGCGCAAAGGAAGGGGCTGATGGGTGTGAGGAAGCGGAAGTAGGGCATCCAATCACCGCCCACCAACAGATTGTAGGCCAGCCCCCCGCAACAGATGAGCAAGCAGGCGAGCAGGCCTGAACGCTGGGGGCCGCGCAGGGAGAAGGGCGCGAGCAGCAGCAGGGCCAAGGGGATCAGGGTCGAGAGTGCCCAACTCGCGCTGGAGGCCATGCCACGCGTCAGTACCGCGCCATCCAACCCGCTCTTGGCCGTCACCGTGTTGGGTAGCCAGGTTCCGTACACCGAGTGGCGCCAGAACAGGAGCAGCGCCAGCCCGAGCAATTGCAAGCCAAGGGTCAGGGTCCAGCGCAAGCGGGAGGGGCGCTGTGACAGAGGGCGCAGTCGTGCGGTCAGGACTATCGTCAGAGGAATACCTGCCGCCCACAAAAACCCCTCGGGCCTCAGCCAGATGACTGCGATGGTGCCGAGCCCTGCGGTGATTCCGTAAAGCCGCTCCTTCTTCCACTTGCTTTGCTTTTGGAGCAGAGCGCGCCCCGCGAGGAACATGAAGAAGGTCTGAGCGCTGGTCTCGAGCCCGCCGCTGCACCAGATCACGAAAGGAGGGTGCAGGACCAGGGCGGCGATACCCAGAGCCCCCGCTGTGCGCCGCAGCCCCAGGTCCAGGACCAGGAAACGGTGCAGCAAGACCACCGTTCCGCAGCCGAAGAAGGCGCCCATCAGCTGAGCGGCCGTGGACAGGCTGAAGCCAAAGGCATAGGCACCGCGCAGGAGCCAGACCCAGAGTACCGTGCTATACCCTTCCACTGGCGGCGTGTCGCTTGGGTTCCAGGTGGCGAGGCCCATCTCTGCCCAGTTGCGCGCATAACGGAAGGCGATGAAGGAGTCCTCGATCAGGAACTGGGACCGAGTGGCAAGTTGGCCCAGTAGCACCGCCAGGGCAAGGCCCAGGGCGATCCATGCGTCCATGCCGTATCCACCTTGCCGCGACTCTTGTTGGTTTGCCCTGACCATGCTGCTCGTTGCAGGATACTCTCCTGCCCTGATGAACGACAATACCCAAGCAAATCCCGGGTCTCTGCCCCGCAAGGGAGATCAAGTGGAACTGCTGGCCATTGGAATCGGCCCTCGTGGGCACGTTCTTGCTGAGACCAGCGGAATTCCCGTGCGTATCAAGGGATGCGCGGCTCCGGGGGATCGGGTCAAGGTGCGACTGCTACGCAAGGGGCGCGGAGTATTTGATGGCCAGCTCCTTGAGGTTTTGGATGCCAGCTCCGAACACACCGATCCCCTCTGTCGTCACGCGGGAACCTGTGGCGGGTGTTCGTTTCAAGCAGTGAGCTATCCCGCCCAACTCGAAGCCAAGTGGTCGTGGATTCAGAGCGCCCTGGCCGAATCTGATCTGACTCATGTGCCCGAGGTTCAGCCCATTATCGGCATGCAGGATCCTTGGCATTATCGCAACAAGATGGACTTCACCTTTGGCTCCCGGCGTTGGATTGAAGAGCACGAAGAACAGGGAGTTGTCGCGGACTTTGGACTGGGTCTGCATGTGCCAGGGCGCTGGGACAAGGTGCTGGATATTGAAGAGTGTCTGATTGCTTTCCCCGAAGCTTCGGCAATCTTGAACAGTGCCAGGCGGTATGCCCGTCAGCAGAATTTGGATCCTTGGGATGTGAAGGAATCCAGGGGACTCTTGCGTCATCTGGTCTTGCGCAAGGGGGTTCACACGGGTGAGATTCTGGTGGACCTGGTTACCGAAACGGCGAGTCCCGAGCGCATAGACCCTTTCGCCGCTGCCTTGCTTGCGGCTCATCCGGAGATCACGACCATGGTCCAGGGAATCCACGCGCGGTCTGCCAAGGTGGCCTTCCACGAGGAGCAGAGGATCCTGCACGGGGAGGGAATCATCCACGAAGTTCTGGCGGGCTGCACATTTGAAGTCAGCCCCACCAGTTTCTTTCAGACCAACACTCTGCAGGCGGAGCGTTTGGTGCAGTGCATAGGCGAGGCTGCGGGGTTGCAGAACGGGGATGTGCTCTTCGATCTTTATTGCGGTGCCGGGACTCTGGGTCTTTGCCTTGCCAATCAACGGAAGGACGTGCGGGTCTTCGGTTTCGAAAGTGTGGAGGCTGCTGTGCAGGATGCCCGTCGAAATGCGGCGGCCAATGGAGCAGATAACTGCGAGTTTCAGGTGGGGGATGTGCGTGCGGTGCTCGAAGGCAGCGCTGATGGGGATCTACCCCGGCCGGATGTGGTGCTGATCGATCCGCCCAGGGCGGGCCTGCACCCCAAGGTCCCCGCGCAACTGGCGGCCCTCAAGCCTCGCCGCATGGTGCTGGTTTCCTGCAATCCGGTGAGCAACATGGTGGATCTGGCGCGCCTGGAGTTTCTCGGTTGGCATTTGACCCACGTGCAGCCCGTGGATTTGTTCCCCCATACGCCTCATGTGGAGTGCGTGTTTACCCTTAGCGCAGCCCCATTGCCCTAGTAGCTGATTCGAGGCTTCCATGGGGGGGCGAGATTGAAGATCATGGGCGCGCTTGAAGCACTCCATTCCTTTTTCTTCAGCTGCCGTTGCACAGGCTGGCACCCCTCGCCCGGGCGAGCCTGGAGAGGATCTGCAGTCATGATCTTTTTGGACCCAGGGACTCTGCTGATTGCTTCCCCCGAGATGCTCGATCCAAACTTCATGCATACGGTGGCGATGGTCGGACATCACGATGGAGAAGGGGCGCAGGGGTTGGTGATCAATCGCTGCAAGCCCGGGGGAATGAGTCTTGCCGGTCTGGAGATCCAGGAGGGGGGGCCCGTGGGGATTGGCCAGCACCAGTTGTTGCATGCCAGTGATGAGTTCGCTCATTGCTCAACCCTCGTGGTGGACGGCATCTGGATGGCTCAGGAACCAGGGCCTGTTCTGGAGGCCTTGGAGTCGGGGCGCTTGAGCGTTGATTCCATGCGGCTCTTCGAGGGCTATTCTGGTTGGGGTGCTGGCCAATTGGAGGTTGAGTTGAGGGAGAAGGCCTGGCTGGTATGCAAACCCGCCCCTCGGCTAGTCTTTGGCGAATTGCGAGCAGCGGCGATCTGGCGCGAGGCTCTGCGCCTGATGGGGCCTGCAGCGGAGGGCCTGGCTTACCTGCCACCTGACATTTCCTGGAACTGAACTTTCTGGACTTCAACCGAGACAAAATCCATGGCCGCTTCTCAGCAACCTCGCCGACTGAACCGCTTCTTGCGAGGGGGGCTTGGGTTCATGGTGAACGTGCTGATTGTTGTTGTTTTTGGGACAAGTGGGGTCGTGCTTGCCGGGTACCTGTTTGGTCCCAGCATGTTGGCCGGCACCTTCGCGCGCAACCTTGAGGAACAGGTCAGCGCGGATCTGCGGGGCGCCATCAGCATGCGAGATCTGGAGCTTGGGTGGGGGCCCAGTCAGATTGTCCATGGGCTGCGCCTGCTGGATGAGGGAGGCAATCTTGTGCTTGAGGGAGATGTGACTTTCCCCAGCCCCTGGGTCAATTCGCGAGTCCCTTGGACGGTGGCCCTCATAGCTGGCCGGGTGGTGATTGGTGAGGACGGATCACTCAACGTGTTGCGCGCATTGGAAGACAAGAGTCGGCCCGGTGAAGGTCTTTCACCTAGAGTAGAAATTCCGGAAGAACTGGACTTGAACCTGCGAATTCTCCCGGGCGGTCGGGGACTGGATCTGGTCGACCTTCGCAAACAGGACGCAAGCCTTCACTTAGGCGCAGGGCTGCTGGAACTCTCCCTGGATCAGGCATCGAGAGAATCGTCGGTTGGTTCCTTGGCCATAAATTGCACGATCAGTGACGATTCACAAGTTGGCGAGGTGGAGTTGTCCCTGATCCGCGCCAGCGTGGATACGGGTCTCGTTGGAAACTTACAGGTGAAGACGGTGCCTGGTCACTGGATCGATGAGTGGTTGGAAACATCCTGGAAGTTTGCCGATTGGGTTGAAGATGTGTTCTCCCTGTCTATGACCCTGGAAGCCACAGGTGTGCAGACTTCGACTGTCAGCTTGCAGGTCACGGAACCCGAAGGTACGCGCTTGACTGCAGCCGGTACCCTCGATGCTGATGGACTTCGTCTGCGAACCTTGCCTGGCGCCTGTCGCATCAGTGCCCGCGCCGACCTTCTAATCGGTGGCCTGGGGGATCTGTTGGAGCCTGAAGTCGCGATTGCCAAGACAACTCTCTTGGAGGGGCGCTTGAGCGATGGCGGCTTCTTGGTGGATGCAGACACTCTTGAGACGCGGCTTTTCTTCTCCTTGACGCCGGACTCTTTTCCCCGCGCCACTCTTGGGGAGCTTTCGTTGCCGGCGGATGTCAGCACTCTGTGGGTGGACTTTCAAGGTCAGGATCGACGAGCAGCCGTACTTGGCTTGATTGGCGGAGATGGCGGGCGCTTTGACCTGGACATTCGCGAGACGCCAGGCAATCCGGCCCAGGCGGACCTCACACTACGCCAGGTCAGTCCGGCTGTGCTGGAGAAGTGGTGGGGCCTGCCCCCCATGCTTGTGAAAACCCTGGGCGCGAGGATTGATATCCACCTTAGCCGCGCGCAAGCGGGGGAACCCTTGCGGATTCAGTTGACCGGCAGTGCTGGGAAAGGCTTCGAAGTGGTGCTGGATCAGCAGGGATTGCAGTCGCTGGAGGGCGTTCCGTTGGAACTTTCTTGCCCTCTGGAGCCAGCTTTCTTCATGGCCTGGATTCAGCCCATGCTTCCCTGGCTTGCGTTGCTCACCCCTGACCAGATCGGCACTCTGCCCATCCGCGTTGAGTCATTTCGATTGCCGCGCGATGGCAAGTTGGAGGATCTTGAACTGCTGCTCTCGTTGGATTTCTCGGAGGTACCTCTGCGCTTGGTGGGGGCCCTCGACCGATTGCTTGCCGCGGGGCAAGAGCGCGCGATCTCTCCAGGTTTGGCCGATCCGATTCGCGTACGGATTTCCGGAGGTGTGCTTTCTTATGAGGGCTTCACGCTGCCAATGGGTAGTCACGAAGTGGATGCGGAGGGCACCCTCAATTTGATGGCCCGTGAGTGCCGCGTGGCGTTGGAAATGCCCTTGGACATCTTGCATCAATCGATTCTTGGCATGGCACGGGATTTCCCACGCGCGGGCTTGTCGAGCATGACCATACCGATAGAGTTCAATGGTTCCGTGGGGGCTGAACGCCTGCAGGTGGATGTGAGTACCTTGATGCAGGTGCGTGAACTGCTCGACCCGCTGCTCAGCGGGGACGGCTGATCAGGGGCTGACCGTGCGTCCAAGACGCTTGGAGACCATCTCGGCCAGACGCTGGAACAACTCATGCCCGTCCCGGTCGCAGAGCCAGGCGCTGCGCTCATCGTCCCATGTGTAGTGCCAGGCGGAAGTCGCCGCAGCGAACCACATCTGGCTGGCGGCAGACTGACGGTTGAGCACGAACTGCGGCCCGCTGGCGAACTCCAACTTGATCACTCCGTCGGCGGAGGAGTAGTCGAGTTCGTCCGGATCAAACCCCTCGAGCCAGTCCTCAAGGTGCTCGAGGCAGATATCGGAGCGCTGGAGAAATGTGTTGGTTTCCATAGGTGCGCCTGTTTCCAGGTCTCGTGTCAGATAGTAGCACTATCTCGCCAGAGTCCAAAGGAATGACATCTAGCCTGCCCAAGAACAAACGGGGCAAGCCTTTGGATCGTGGCCCCGGGCGGGGCAATGCTCTCGCCCGCAGAAAATCATGGCCAGGTGCAGAAAGGCCCAGTCATCTTCAGGGAAGAGCGCTTTGAGATCCTGTTCAGTGCGTACCACGGTCGAGCCATTGGAGAGCCCCCAGCGCTCGGCTAGCCTGTGAATGTGCGTGTCCACGGGAAAAGCAGGTACCCCGAAGGCCTGCACCATGACCACGCTGGCGGTCTTGTGTCCTACCCCTGGCAAGTCCTCAAGGGCTTGCATGTCCTCAGGCACTTCGCCACCGTGGCGCTCTAAGAGCAACTGGGACATGCGCTTGAGATTCTTGGCCTTGGTTGGGGCCAGCCCGATCTGACGAATCAGGTTCTTGATGTCAGTTACCGACATCTTGGCCATGGATTCGGCGTCACTGGCTCGCTTGAAGAGTTCCGGGGTGACCTCGTTGACCTTCTTGTCGGTGGTCTGTGCCGAGAGCATGACAGCTACCAGGAGCGTGAAGGGACTCGCATGATCGAGGGGCACGTCCGGCGAGGGGAATAGTTCGTGCAGTTGCGCGGCGATGCGCGAGGCCTTGGCCTGCTGTCTGGCGTTGGGGCGCTTGGGCCCCGGAATTCTTGATCCTGTGCGGCCCGGCATGGATCAAGCGTAACGCCTTGCGGGGAGGGGCGCGGGCGCGGGGCCTGGGTCAGGTGAGTTGGCTCTCGCCCTCATTCGCTCCAGGTGGTGCCGGCCTTGGGAGCCTCGCTCGGCAGGCTTTCCAGGCGCGTGCTGAAGAACAGGGTTGGAGTCATGGAATCCGGGGGCCTGCTCGATCTTGGTTCTGGCATGCTGAATTCGAGTACCTGGGTCACATCTGGCAGAGCGCGGAAGATGGCCTCGCTGTCAAGGGACTCGATGCGGCGCACAACCCTCAGGCGCAGGTCCTGATCGACCGGCAGGTTGTGGAAAGTAAGTTCTCCCGTCACGGGACAGGTTTCCTGGCGCAGGGTCTGCCAGAGCAGGCCGTCAGAGACTTTGTTGATTGGGACTGGCGTTGGCTTCGTATTCTGCCTCGGCTCCCTTGGCTCGGGGGGCAGGCCTGCCGCCTCGCGTTCCTTGCGCTGCTTGAGGCGATCCTGGCGCATGCGGCGCAGGCGACCGCCCCTGGGGCCCTGATTGGCTTGCGGATCCCCTTCCGGGTTCTCTGCAAACTCCTCGAAGGGCAATCCGCCCTTCTTTCTGGCCTCGTCGCGGGTCCTCTTGAGTATTTCCTGCTGTTTGGCCAGGGCAATCTGCCGGCGGGTCTGAGCGTCGTAGGTTTCAAGGAATTGAGTATCGTCCCGTCCCGCCTTAGCCTTCTTGCCCGTTTGAATCGCAATTGCGAACATGGCCTGGCGCTCATTTCGTGGGGGTCTGGCTCCCTGGACCACAACCCGGGTGCGGGTAGTTCCGCTGATCACCAGGTCCAGATGTTGCGGGTCTCCGGCGTGGCGAGTGGTCAAGTTCTCGTCCTGCCAACGAGGTTTTCCTGGCAGGCCGACCACCATGCGCAGGGGGACATCGGCGGGAATGTGGGCTACAAATCCACCGTTCGCGGCCACCTGACCTCCCAGGAGTTTGCTCGCGCGCTTCAATCGTTTGGGGTAGGGCTCACCATCCCGCAGGAACCAGATGAATTGGCCTACTTGATTGCGTCCAAAACGATCTGTGACCGTTCCGCTGATGCGCAGATCGGGATAGAGCTTGACCACGAGGTGTTCCCTGCTACCTGCTTCGAGCACTACTGTTCTCAGATCATCAATGAACTCTGGGTGTTGTACGAGCAGCTCCCAGTTTCCAGCTTTCAGGCTCGGAAAAGTGTGCACCCCGTTACCGGTCAAGTTGATGCCCAGGTCTGCACGGGTCAGACTGACGACCGCATCGGCCAGCTGCACTCCCTGTGGATTCTTGGTGATCACTTCCAGGCTGGCTGGTTCAAACGCGCGGGCATCTTCGCGCTGCATGACCAGCGGTTCACTGGGTTCGTCCTTGGTGGTGGTCTCCTGCTGCGGGTTCAACTCTTGGGGTTCGGGCGGAAGCTCCTGGCCGCCCATGGTCAGGAGGATCGCACCCACGAGGGCAGCGCAGAAAAAAAGGACGATCAGGAGGCGGGACATGGGGAACCAGGTGGCATCAGAAACGGCCCGGGGGGCGTTCCGTTGGGTCTTTTCGGGTTCTTGGGAGGCACTTCTGGAGGCAGGGGCCCCTAGGCCTCCCGAAAGGGGACGGACTGCCCGAATTGTCTTCGGCTCAATCCCCTTCCAACTCGATCAGGGCTTCACCTTGGGTGACTTCGGCCCCGTCTTGTGCCAGCCAGGCCTTGAGGCGCAGTCTGGCGGGCCACTCCTCGCCCCCGGAGAAAGCGACCGTAGTGAAGGTCTTCATCACCTCGATCATGCCGATTGCCTGGCCTGGGTCAATGTTGTCTCCGGGGCTGATGAAGGGCTCATCCGTTGGGCTGGCTCGATGATAGAAGCGGCCGGTTTGAGGGCTCTTGAGCACCAGCGCCTTTTCGTCGATGGCTGCATTGGGGGAGTCGTTGGACTCCGTGCCGGAGAAATTATCTTCCAGCAGGGACAGACAGTAGACGCGCGTTCCATAGTCAACTGGTTGCTGTACCAGTTCTGATCTCGGCCCTTGAATCCGTCCCTGCACCTGGGCGGGTACGAGCAATTCATGGGCCCGTCCCAGGATCATCAACACGCCAGCTGCATCCCCCGGGCTGAGCAGGCCGTCCGGGGGTTGGGCGTCGGTGAAGAGGCCCACATCTGGTGCACTCAGCCAGATTTCGTCCCCGTGGCGCTGCACGAGCAGCTCCAATGTCGGGCGGCTCATCGGTTGAGCTCCGTCAGCGCAGCGAGATCGTGCAGGCTCCAGATGCGCGGGTTCTTCGTGCGGCGGTTGGCATTGGACTGGTAGCTCGTCTCGGCGAATAACTCAATCCACGACCGCAATTCGTCCAGGCGTACGATCTCATCGGTGTCCATCTGGCTGGCAGCAGAGTAAGGGTCCATGTCCGCTTCAATGCGCGCTTCGGTGGCCTGCATGCCCTCTTCAATGGCAGCCTTTTCGTCGGGATCCTCCACGGCGATTTCGAACTCGTCGTCGAGTTTGCTGTTGAAGGCGGCGATGGCCAGGGTTCGCCCTTCCATGACCGCCAGGCGCGTAAGTGTGGTGGAGAGCTGCACCACAGGTTCATAGGGCATGCCCGCCATGGCGTAGTAGCCCGCACCCGAGGCCTTGCGCAACAGGACTGTGAACATGGGGGTTTTGCCCGTGCTGTTGGCGTAGATCAAAGACGAGCCATAGCCCAGGAGCCCCACGCGCTCGGCCTCCACCCCGATGTCGAAGCCGGAAACATCCTGCAGCCAGACAAGGGGAATGCCATCTTCCTCGCAGGCACGGCGGAAGGTGGCCAGCTTTGCGATGCCATCCCGATAGAGGATGCCCCCGGGTTTCTGGGCTCCGCGCACTTCGGTGTCGTCGATCAGACCTCCGCGGTTGGCGGCGAATCCCATGTAGAGTCCATTGACCCGGCCGATGCCCACGATGATTTCCTCACCGCGAGCGGGCAGAATCTCCCAGAACATGCTGCGGTCAACCAGGCGCGCCAGAACTTCTTCGATTGCGTAGGTCACTCGGTGATCTGCAGGCAATAGGCCTGATAGCTCGCTGGCACCGTGGAACGGTTCGCTGGCCTCGAATCCATGGCGGTGGTATTCCGCGCCAGAAGTGGGCAGCTTGGCGAGTTCTTCGCGGATCGCTGTCAGGGCAGTTTCATCATCGGGTACGCGCTCATCAGCGCAGCCTGATTGGTGCACATGTACTTCTGGACCGCCGATGTCAAGGCTGGAGAGTTTTTGGCTCTTGGCTCCTTTGATCAACGCTGCGCCCGCGATCACCATGTAGGCCTGTTCGGTCATGAATACCCGATCGGAGATGATCGGCATGTAGCCGCCTCCTGCGATGCAGTCACCGAAGACGCCCGCGATTTGTGGAACACCTGCCGCGGAGAGTTCGGCGTTCTTCTTGAATATGTGCCCCGCTCCCGTGCGGCCTGGAAAGGAGTGCGCTTGCTCCGGCAAGAAGAGCCCGGAGCAATCCACCAGGTAGACCGTGGGGATGCCAAGGCGCAGAGCCATCTCCTGGGCGCGCTCGATCTTCTCAGGTGTCTGGGGCCACCAGGATCCAGAGGCCACTGTGTTGTCGTTGGCGATCACCATTGTCCAGCGTTCGCAAATCATGACAAAGGCAGTGACCACTCCCGCTGCGGGGGATGTGAGCTTGCCGAAGGACACTCCGTGGTTGACAAAGGTGCCCACCTCGAAGACCTCGCTACCCTCATCTGCCAGCCTTGCTATACGCTCGCGGCTGGTGAGTTTTTTCTTCTCATGCACCCGGTCCGCGTACTTTTCGCCCCAGCCCTCAGCGACCTTTTCTCGGCGCTCGGTCAGGGTTTCTTCTCGTTCGCGCATGGCATCTGTCTGGCGCGCAAAGATCTTGGGGTCGAGGGCCTGGTCCAGGGGCGAACCAATAGGAGTGAGGGGAACATGGGCCATGGTTGCTAACTCACCTTTTGGGGGGTCCAGCCGGGAATGGAGCCGGTGTTGTAGGCACCGCTCTGGAACTCCCCGCTGGCCAGCACGGCCTGGTGCAGGGGAGTGGTCGAGGTGACCCCTTCTATCACCAGGCCGTCCAGGGCCCGGCGCATGGTCTCCAGCGCCTCGGTCCGGTCTTTGCCGTGGGCAATCAGCTTGGCCATCAGGGAATCATAGTGGGGAGGGATCGTGTCCCCCTCCTGAACGTGCGTGTCGATGCGCAGGCTGCCAGGGCCCAGGTCGCGTGGGATTTGAAAGCGCGTCAGGTCACCGGGCGTTGGCTGGAAGTTCTGGGTTGGGTCTTCCGCGTTGATGCGGCATTCGATGGCGTGGCCGCTGATACTGATTTCCTCCTGGGTTTGTTCGAGCTTCTCTCCGGCGGCCACCCGGATCTGTTCGCGGACGATGTCTACGCCCGTAATGCACTCGCTGATACCGTGTTCAACCTGCAGGCGCGTGTTCATTTCCATGAAGTGCAAGTCACCCGATTCCGCATCCATCAGGAATTCGATGGTACCAGCGCCCACATAGCCCAGGGCGGCGGCGGCTTGGGCGGCCGCGGTTCCCAGTTCTTCGCGCTGCTCGTGGTCCAGGGCAGGGGAGGGGCTTTCTTCGATCAGCTTTTGGTGCTTGCGTTGGATCGAGCACTCGCGCTCGTAGAGATGCAGCACCTTGCCCCAACGATCCCCGAGGATCTGCACTTCAATGTGCCGGCCGTTCTGCAGACACTTTTCCAGAAACAGGTCGCCGTTGCCAAAAGCCCCCATGGCTTCGGCGGAGGCCTGCGCGTAACCTGCCCGTAGTTCCTCCCCATTGGAGCAAAGGCGCATGCCGCGACCTCCGCCACCCGCGTCGGCTTTGATCATCACCGGATAGCCGATTCGGGCAGCTACTTCCAACGCTTCGTCCACGTCCCGCAGCAAGCCTTCGGAGCCAGGGATCAGGGTCAGGCCCGCCCGGCGTGCAGCTTGTTTGGAGGGCCACTTGAGCCCCATGGAGTCGATCAGGGAGGGGCTCGGTCCGATGAAGGTCAGGCCGTGCTGTTGACAGAGGGCTGCGAAGCGCGCGTTCTCCGCCAGGAAGCCCCAACCAGGATGCAGCGCCGCACAGCCGGTTTGCAGGGCGGCCTGGACCGCGGCTTCCACCCGCAGATAGCTAAGTTCCGGATTGCCTGGCCCCAGGCAGACTACTTCGTCCATGGCAGAGGCCCAGGATGTCTCGCGATCTGCTTGGGATACCGCGCAGACCGGGCTGATGCCCAGGGATCTGGCCGCATGCGCCACGCGCACCGCGACCTCCCCTCGGTTGGCTATGAACAATCGACGAAACATGCTGGCGACAGGGTAGCGCGGAGGGACCGCGGGTTTCGCCCCTCAAGCTGCCAATCGGTGCTTCCCTCGACTCGCCGGGGCTCCGGGGTACACTGGCCAGCCCTTGCTCCGGTTTCCTTCTCCTCTTGTGCTCCTGATCGGTCTGGCTCCTTTCCTGGCAGTAGATCAGGTAATGGGCAGACCCCAGGTGTCCCGAGTCGAATTCCAATCTGTGCCCCACGCTTTGGCCAGCCTGGAGGCACCCAGCCGTCCTTTGCGCACCCGGGCGCAGGATTGGTTGGACGAGCATCTGTTGCCCGAGCATACGCCGCTGCTGGTCGAGGCACTTTCTGCTGGGGCGGAGACCGAGCGGCGGCTGGCCCTGATCATTGGCGGAAGGGACCAGCACTTTGCCCTGGCCGTTGCGCTCCTGTCCTCTCCTCTCGCGCGAGGTCAGGCCCTCGGTCGTGAAGCCCTGATTGCTCGCTACCTCGATTGGAATCCAGAGGGGTTCCGCCTGCCCCAGAGTTGGTCGGCTGTGCGGGGCCGCTTGAGCGATCCGCCGGGTGAGTTGGTATCGATTGAATTGACCGGTGCGCATCTCGTCGAAGTCATTGATCAACTCGACCGCCTCGGCGGTGCGCCACTGCCCCTGCTTGTGGACCCCCGTTGGACCAACCCCTTACCGACCCAACGCCCAGGCCCTGATGTCTTGGAAGGAAGCTGGTCTCTGATTTTCAATCGTCTCGCACGGCAATATCGCGGCAACCTGATGCTGCTGCCTGGAGCCGATGCAGGCCAGGGTTCACCAGGCGCTGGATCCATGTTGTTGATGGCACCTCTGGGCGTGGAGTTTTCCTCCCCGAGTGTCGAGATCCTGGTGGATTGGATCAGCCTGGTGCAACGGCCCCACGACCGGGAGAGCAACCGCCGGGGGGCCATGGCATTGGCCCGTTCGGGGTGGCCTGGGGCTCTGGCCTGGTTGGGCGAGAGGTTTGCAGCAGACGCAGGCAGTCCTGTCTTGGATGCCCTGCTTGACTCAGCGGCGCGCGGGCGTTGGTGTGTTGCCCTTGATAGGCGTGAAGCTCTCTTGGGGGTATTGGATGATCTGGAAGGGGGTTTGGAGGTTGATTCAAGCGCTGCTTGGATGCGCGCAGGGCGGCTTGCACGAGCACTGAGGGCTCTCGGTTCGGTGACCCATGAGGGCTCGAGCCTGGTCCCGGACCTGGTTGCAGGGCTTGCTACTTCAAAGGAGATCGGGCAGTGGGTGCGCTTGGAAGCGTTGGCTGCCATGGCCTCGCCGGTGGGATCTTCTGTTGAGCATACCGAGTTGATTGCCGCGGCCCGTGGTGCCCTGGCACGGCCCGGGCACCCTGCACGTCGCATGGCTGCCATGACCTGGTTGAATCGCCTGGGTGCGCCTGCGGCTGGCCCCGATGCAAAGACCGAACCCCTGCCTGATCCGTGGCCCCTTCTGGAGTGGGGTGTGCTTTTGCCCAGCGCACGATTCATTCCCAAGGCTCTGGTGAGTCAGGGCTGGCGACCACCGGAGGAAAGCAGGCCCGGTCCCGGGACCAGTTCTTCAGCTCAGACGCTCTACTTGCATTGGTTGCTTTCCGGGGGAGAAGTGGAGCGGGCCCTTGAGGCAGTCCCCGAAGAGGACGCTGCCCTGTTGGGCATGGTGGCAATGGTGCTCGACGATTTGCGTCGCGAGGGTGCGTTGGAGGTCCGCGCACGATTTCTGCAGGGCCTGCGGGACCTGGGTCGAGGCGTGGCGGTGGGGCATCTTGAGCTACACCCAGGACCCGGCTTCAATCGACCCTTTGCGGAGCAACTGCTGGACAGTGAGGCGAGCAGGCGGTCTGCCTTGGATTGGGGCAGCATTGGAATGCTCGCTGTTCGTGGGCCCTTTCAAAAGCAGGCCCAGGATCTCCTGGTCGAGGCCCTGGCTGACCCGAGACTGAGGGTGAATGCCTTGAAACCGCTCCAGGGAGTCTGGGTCGGGATGCTGGGGGATCGCGAGGACAAGATGGCTGATGAGTTCATGGGGCGTGTAGAGGAGGCCTTGGGTCCCCAGGCCTTTGGCCCTCAGTCATCAATTCGCGACATCCTGGAAATTTCCCTTACTACCTCGGTCGCCCTCTGGAAAAGGGATGTGGCCTGGCCCAGGGATTGAGGCTGGAAGGGGGGAATTGGATTGAAAGAACGGGCCCGGTTTCCTTTTTGCAGCTTCAATCTGTGGCGTATGGGCCTACGCTGCCCTCCCAAGGTGCAGAAATGGCTGGTTTCCAGTTGCGGTATGCGGCCTGGCGCGCCGATGGAAGCCTAAGGAAGATCCTATGCCCTCGACCAAATCATCAGACGTACTGGCTGTACCTCAGCCTGAAGAGTCCCTGGGTGTGCCTGTGACCGGCGAAGAGCTGTGCGTGATTACAGCTCCTCGCTCCCAGCAGGCCGAGCAATTTCGCGTGCTGCGTAACTCAATCCAGGCCCTCAATCCCGACGGAGCCTCTCACACTCTGGTCCTGACCAGCGCCTTGCGCGGTGAGGGCAAGACCGTTGCGACTTTTAATCTGGCAGCAGCCATGACCGAATTGCCCGGGATCCAGGTCCTGGTGGTAGACGCGGATCTGCACCGGCCCTCCATTGAAAAGAGCCTTGGCCTTCCCTTGCGTAAGGGTCTGGCGGATCTCCTCGCGGGTGGTGTTTCCCTGGATAACGCTGTGCGTGCCACTTCGGTTCCGGGCGTTTCGATTCTTGGTGCTGGTACCCTGCCCAAGAATCCAAGTCAGCTGCTCGGTTCCGATCGCATGCGCACGGTGCTGGACAAGCTGCGACAAAACTATTCCTATGTGTTGATCGATACCCCGGCAGCTGCTGGGGTTTCCGACGCTTCGCTGCTCGGTGCCATGGCCGACGGAATCCTGATGGTCGTGCGCTTGGGATCAACGCCGCGGCAATTTGTGCAGCAAACGATCAATGTGCTTGAGTCCCTCGGCGGCAATGTGCTTGGCACCTGCCTGACCGGCGCGGAAGAGCCGGACACCACTGGCGACTGAGCACTCTTCTACCGGATTCGTGCCAAGGAGCGTGCCGCGCGTACCAGGCGTGGGAGGTGCTTGCGCTCGTAGGCCCGGGCCTTCTCGTGGTCGGGCCAGGAACGTTCACGCTGGCGGAACTCGGGGTGATGGGGACACCAACGGCCCCCCTGGTCGCGGATGGGTGGATGGGCAGCGTGCAGGAGTTCGTGGACCAGGACTGTCCGCACAAACCAAGCTGGAACACTGGGATCATCCAGCACCGGATGCAGGCGCACGCGGTTGGTCTGGGCGTCCCAGGATCCGAGGCGCAGGCTGCCGCGGGAACGACTGGCTCGGCGCAGGCCCCACTCCAGGTGGGGGCGTTTGTCCGGTGACAGGCTGGATTCAAGGAAGCCCTCCCAGAGGTCTTGGGCCAGGTCATTCAGGTCATAGGTCTCTCCCTGTCCTGATCGGAGTGGCGCCCTGCGCTGAATTCGTTGGGAGTAGATTGTCTTTTCCAGCCATTGATCGAGGCCCTCGCAGGCACGCTTTGAGCGGCGTCCGTTGCGTAGCCAGCGGGCCAGGTTGTCGAGCACATCCTCGGGCGCCTGGGCGAACGCCTGGTGCAGGCGCAGGTCCCATTGGTCGCCTTTGCGTTGTCCCCGTACGGGTTGGCTCATGGCCCTTGTGAGGGTCACTCTTACTGTTAAGCCTGCTTGGTCCGTGAGGTAGGCGCCGAGCTGTTGAGGAGTGTGGGGCATGCGTGCTGAATCCAGCCGTACGATACAAGGTACAAAACCACCACACTCAGCACGGGTCCCGAAGAACTTGCGGGGCCTTTGGCCCCGGGTTGAGTGTGGTGGTCTTGTGCCTTTCAGCCCACGAGGGTCCTCGCGGCTGCCGGACTCAGTTCGCCAGGTCGAAGTCTTGCCCCTGGAGATCCTGACCATCGCCCACGGTGATTCGGCGGCGCGTGTTCTGGATGTCACTGGAGTGGGCGAAGGGGTTGCCGCCGCCGCGGATGGGGCGCGTGGCGTGGATCCAGTATGTACCCGGGCGGGTATTCGTGATGCGGAAGCGGCCTTCCTTGTTGGCTTTGGCGGTGTAGCGTGCCGGGAACTCATCAGCAGCGGGCTGCAGCATCATGGTCACCACGCTACCGGGCAGGACTGAGCCACTTGGGCTGCGTACGGTTCCGCTCACCATGGCGCCACGGGCCAGTACACGCTCGCCCAGGTCCACGGCTACGGCCTCGGTCACGATCACGTTGCGCACTGCGGCACCGGCGAACTGTTTGTGTTCGATCTCAACCAGATAAATGGTGGGGGTAAGGCCATCGATGGAGAACTCGCCGCGGGAGTTCGTGCGGCTGGTCTTGACCGTGGCGATGCCAGGGAAGGTGCCCAGAGAGATGTCAAAGTCACTGCCGGTCCAACGGTCGTCGCGGGTGGTGATCTTGACCTGAGCCACAGGCTTGCCGTTGCTGTCCATCACGATTCCCTTGATGCCGCCACCCTTGGTGCAATGCACGGTGATGCCGCCGAGTTCTTGGCCATCAGCAATGGTGAACACATCCGAAAGGCTGGATGCGTGGTCGGGGGCATCTGCTTCGACCATGAAGTTGCCTGCCTTGGGGCAAGGCAAACTGAAACGGCCCTGCTCGTCTGTAAACAAGAGGGGCTTGCCAATGCGTACTGTGTTGATCGTGTCCGGCCCCGCGTGGCGGAGGGAAACAGAGAAGCGCCGGAGAGGGCTGCCAGTTGCGGCATCCACAACCTGTCCACTGACCTTGGGCAAGCTCATCAGGGCAATCTGCAGGTGCATCTCTCCCGCTTCAGCCCGGGCCACCTGCCCGATACGGAAGCCGGTCGCCTGGGCGCGTAGGGTGTAGTGCCCGGCAGGCACATTGTGCATCAGGAACTCGCCCTTGGCGTCGGTTTGGGCCTGGGTCTGGGTGCGGTTCTCGCGGTTGCCGATCGAGTAGGCCGTGACCTTGACATCCTTGAGTGGCACACCGTTCTCGTCAGTGACCACGCCACCGAGGGCCATGGCCAGATCGAGGGTGATGTCGCGGGTCATGTCTCCATCGCCGGCCACGTGGATTTGTGAGAGGGTCACCTGTCCATAACCATCTGCTTGGACCTGCAGAACAAAGTTGCCTTTGGCCAGGTTCTTGAATTCATACTCGCCCATGTCATCAGCCACGACTGTGAGGGAGTTGGGGTCAGTGCCTCCGCCGATAGCCAAGGCCATCTGGCCCAGCTCCAGTTGGGCCTTGGGGACCGTGTTGCCCGCGCTGTCCCGCACAACCCCACTAAGGGTCACTCCCTTGTTGAGCTGAATTGGGTGCAGTTCGTTCAGTTCGCCTTCGACCACAACGATCCCCCCTTCTTCGAGGGGAGCGAACTCTGCGTGCGAAATCAGAAGGGCGTAGCGATCGAATGCCTCGACCCTGGTGAACGAATACTGCCCCGAGGCGTTTGTCTTGGTTGTCTTGTCGCGACTTCGATCGACTTCGGTGGGGTCGATGAAGAGCGCCGAGGTCGTTCCATGACGGGTGAGTACAACCCGTGCATCCTTGAGGGGCTTCTCGTCAGGACCGACGATGATCCCGGTCAGCCCGGCTTTGGTGGGCGCGGCCGTGGGGGTCTCCAGATCGACCGCATCGGTGCGGCCCTCTATCTGCTCACGCTTGTTGATCGTCTCGCCTTCGAGCTCAGTGGGCTCGGAAGGTGTGTCACCCTCTCCCACATTGGAGGTGTTGGTTCCCCCAAGGGCGTCGGGGGCGGGGGCGGGGCCTTCCTGGAAGGCGAAAAAGAGGGCCGCTACAGCGGCAAGCACTAGGCCTAGAACAACAATCGGTCGCATGATGGGATGAAGGAGGGCAGAAGGGGCCTTCGGAGGTTGGGTTGGACGACTTTTTGGGAAATAACTTCCATCTGGTCGGGATTTGTTGGCAGCGGGAGTCAGGCCTGGGCAGGCTTGGGGCCTGCAGTGCCTCGCTCTTCAGCGTCCATGGCCGTGGGCCAGAAGCACTCGTAGGGGGTCAGGCTGCCCAGGAAGTGGGCGAAGAGCAGCAACTCAAAGTTGATCTTGCGCAGTTGCTGGATCTGGGTTGAACCCAGACCGAGCTTGATTGAAGCCGCCTCCCCTGTCTTGGTTGCGATCACTCGCCAACCCCTGCCAAACCCCCGCGCAGGCACGACTCGGAAGGGCTTGCTGCCAGTCCAGATATCGATCTGGCGTCGAAGGAATGCCCAGCGCAGGCTGGAGCCAAGCCACTCCCCGTCTTCGCTCCAGAGAGAAAACTGGCCCCGCAGAAGGCCCGGATCGCGTCTGATGCGCAGCACCTCGCCAGCCTCAGGGCGGTACTCTCCTGCCACCACCATACCCCAGCGGTTGCGGCTCACGCTGAGAGTTCCCAGGGGCTGACCCTCTTCGTCGCTCAACACGTGCGTGCGATTCCAAAGGCCTTTTTTCTTGATGCAGATGGTCCGGAGGGCTTGCGACATGGGGCGTTTGTGGTTGGCGGGTTCGGTAGGGTAGCGGGACCGGGGTCCTTCCGCAGGCGATCGTGGGCATGGGAGGCCCAGAGGGTCATCGACCAGGCCCAGCGTCACCCTGAGGGGTACTGGCCCCTTTGGATGTGGAAATCCGGCTCGCTTGCGCTACAGGCAGATCAGGACGGGGGACGAGTTGATGGGGTTCCCCAGGAGCAGACAGCAGTGAAGGAAACCCCTTTTCCCAACGGCGAGCAGGGTCAGATACGCCAATCCGACCGGCTCGATCGGATGCACTCGGCTGGTCTCTCGATCAATCCCCTCATGGTTGATCCTAGGAAAGAGCCTTCAGAGTCAGGGTCGCCTCCAAGACCCCGGCGATCACTCGCTCGATCTCCTCGTCAGTGGTCCCAGGCCCTTGAGACAGGCGCAGAGTGCACGAGGCGTCCTCTTCGGAGCGCCCCATGGCCAGCAGGATCGGTGAGGGTGCCACCCGGTCCGCGCTGCAGGCGGAACCCGCGGAGGCCTCGATACCCAGGGTGTCGAGATAGGACAGGATCAGGTGGGCCTCGATTCCCGGCACGGTCAAGCTGGTGGTGGCGCTCACCCGGGGAGCCTCGGCTCCGTTGATCCGGGCCCCGTCGATGCCCTCGAGCAAGGCGCTCTCCAGACGCTGCTGCCGCGCGGCCATCTGCTGGTTCGATGTGCCTTCGGTCACGCGCTTGAGGGCCAACTCCGCTGCGACCCCCATGCCAATGATGCTGGCGGTGTTCAGGGTTCCTGCGCGGCGCCCATTTTCCTGGCCACCCCCCAGCATCAACGGGGCGAAGGGCGCGCCCTCTTTCACAAGTATGGCGCCGATGCCCTTGGGGCCATTGAATTTGTGGGCAGCCAGGGAGAGGTAGTCCGCGCCCCAGGTTTCAGTGTCCAAGGAGATTTTTCCCGGCACCTGCACCGCGTCCAAGTGCAAGAGACCTTCGGCCTCGTGTATTTCGTCGTCGATCCCCTCCAGATCGCAGATCACACCGGTCTCGTTGTTGACCGTTTGCAATGAAACGAAGCAGGGGCCCCGTTCGAGGGTCTGGGAGAGGCGCTTGCGGTCCAGGGCCCCGGTTTCCTTGACCGGGATGGAAACCGAATTCCAACCCCGTTCCTCCAAGGCGCTGGCGTAGGCTCTGACCGCGGGGTGTTCCACAGTGGAGAGGGCAACCTGGGGGGGTGTCTCGGCTAGATCGCGGCCCCACAGTTCTGCGCTGAGAAATGCCGTGCCGATGGCCTCGCTGCCCCCAGAGGTGAAGACGACCTGGCTGGCCGCTACCCCCGCGAGGCGTGCCACTTGTGCTCGAGCCTGCTCGATTCTCGTTGCCAGTTGTTTTGCCCGGGGATAGCGCGCGCTGGGGTTGTGCCAGGCCTCTTGCAGGACCTTGATCATTGCCGCGGCAACTTGGGGGGCCAACGGAGTCGTGGCGTTATGGTCCAGGTAGACAGTCTTCACCGTAGGGGGGGTGATCAGATGACAGGCTTGTGATTGTGGCTCGCTGCGGAGCCTGCATGGCACTTTGCGCTGAACAGTCTAGAACAGGGCGCTCAGGGCCCTTGGCAAAGAGCGTTCAGTCAGGATACAGGGCTCGCACCAGTTGTTGTCCTCGCAGGGAGTGTGCTCGCAGGTAGCGCAGGTCTTGAGTTTGAGCAGGGCTTCATCGATTCCAGCCCGCAGGTTAGCCAGATGATCCTGGCGTTCTCCGATCAGGTCCGTTTGCCGACGCAGGGATTGCGTGACCTGGGTCATGATTGCTGAATGGTCTCCTTCGACCTTGCGGTGGGAGATCAGTTTGCCGATTTCCTCCAGGGACATACCGAGGCCTTGTAGGTTCTGGATCAGGCGTACCCGGTTCAGGTCCACAACGCGAAAATAACGGAAGCCTCCCTCCGAACGCCTGCTGGGTTCGAGCAGGCCAAGTTCTTCGTAATAACGAAGAGTTCGGAGATTTGTGTCTGCGGCCCGGGCGAAGTCTCCGATCTTCATGAGTCCTTGAATTTCTGTCATCTTGCTGTGGGGGGAGCAGTGGGCCGGGTGGAGTGATTTCTTGGGCCCTCTAATGGTACACTTCTGGGTCCAACCCGCCCAATCGGCGGCCCTCAAACCGCCAGACCCTCTGTGGCAGAAACAACAATTAGATCCTGGAGCATGCAATCCGACCTGGAGATCGCGCGTAGTGCGCACCTGAGCCCCCTCTTCGAACTGGTTTCGAAATGGGGTGTTTCCACCGAGAGCCTCATTCCCTACGGCCATTACATGGCCAAGGTGGACCATCGCCTCGGGTTCGCGCCGCCCGCAGCAGATTCCAAACTTGTGCTGGTCACTGCGATTACGCCAACGCCCGCCGGGGAGGGCAAGACCGTACACACCATCGGCTTGTCATTGGCTCTTAACCGCCTTGGCAAGAGGGCCGCTGCCACAATTCGTCAGCCATCCATGGGGCCTGTATTTGGCATCAAGGGCGGTGCGGCGGGGGGCGGCTACAGTCAGGTTCTGCCCATGGAGGACATCAACTTGCACTTGACCGGTGATTTTCATGCTGTCACCGCAGCGCACAATCTGATGGCGGCAGCGCTGGACACGAGTGTGCTGCTGGACAATCCCCATGAGATTGATCCCGAGCGGATACTGATCAAGCGCGTAGTGGATGTGAACGACCGGTGTCTGAGGGAGATTCAAGTGGGGCTGGGTGGCAAACTCAACGGGGTCCCTCGCACAAGCGGCTTTGAGATAACCTCTGCCAGTGAGGTGATGGCGGTCTTGGGCCTTGCAAGAGACCTGCCCGACATGCGCGCTCGACTGGGGCGCATCATCGTGGCAGAGACCTTTGGGGGCCAGCCTGTGACAGCCGAGCAGATTGGCGTGGCAGGGGCCATGGCGGCTCTTTTGTCCAAGGCCCTGGACCCGACGCTGTTGCAGACGACCGAGGGCACCCCCGCTCTGGTGCATACGGGTCCCTTCGCCAATATCGCCCATGGCAACTCCTCGGTGGTGGCAGATCGTGTGGCAGCTACCTTCTGCGAGTACGTGGTCACCGAAGGTGGCTTCGGTGCGGACATGGGGGCGGAGAAGTTTTTCTCGATCAAGTCGCCTGCAAGTGGCATGCAGGCCAAGGTGGCTTTGTTGGTGGCTACTGTGCGTGCGCTCAAGATGCACTCCGGGCGTTACCAGGTGAAACCCGGTCGACCTCTTCCAGAGGAATTGATGAGCCCTGATCTGGAAGCCTTGGCAGAAGGTTGTGCAAATATGGATGCGCAGCTTGACAACGTGCGGGCCCACGGGATTCCGGTGGTCGTGGCTATCAACCGTTTCTCCAGCGACACGGATGAGGAACTCGAACTGGTGCGGAAACGTGCCTTGGCCGGCGGGGCTTGCGGGGCATTCCTGTCCGAGGTGCATGCCAAGGGCGGTGCCGGGGGTGAGGAGATCGCAAGAGCAATCATCGAAGCGGCGGAATCAGGGCAAGCCAATCAGCAGCCCCTTTATGACCCTGAAGCGCCCCTGATCGAGAAGCTCGAGATCTTGGCACAGAATCAGTACGGGGCGGACGGGATCCAGCTTGAGCCTGAGGCGCTTGAGCAACTGGGTAAAATCGAGGAGCAGGGGGGCGGCAGCCTGCCGGTTTGCGTGGCCAAGACCCAATACTCACTGTCCCATGACCCCGGCCTCAAGGGGCGTCCCACTGGATTCACCCTGCCGATCCGTGCCCTGCGCCTGGCAGCCGGCGCGGGTTTTGTGATCGCCTATGTGGGCAAGATCATGACCATGCCGGGGCTAGGGAGGAAGCCGGCCTACAAGGATGTGGACTTGGATGAAGAGGGGCGTGTGGAGGGGCTTTTCTAGGAACCGCCCTGAGACCCGGTGAATGGTGTTTCTGTTCTCTGGATACCTGCAAAGCCATTCGATCTCGATTCTTACCTGGTTCTTGCTTATCCTGTTTCCAGCCAGAGGGGCCTCTGGCGTATTCACTCCACCCCGCCTCTGACCGGAGGTGGAATTCACAGCGATCCGATCCCAATAGAAGGGACACCCAAACCCGCTACTGACCATGTTCTTCGATCCTCGTTTCTTTCTTGTCGTCGGCCCTTTCATGTTGCTGGCGTTTTTTGCCTCCATGCGGGTCAAGTCCACCTTCAAGCGTTATGCCAAAGTGGGCGTACGCTCGGGCATGACAGGGGCGGAGGCCGCCAGGGCCGTGGCCCGGGCGGGAGGTGCTGAGGTGACGGTGGAACGGGTGGGCGGCTTTCTGTCCGATCACTACGATCCCCGTACCAAGACCCTGCGCCTCTCGCCAGAGGTGCATGATGGCCGTTCGATTTCTGCCATCGCGGTGGGGGCTCACGAAGCGGGGCACGCGATTCAAGATGTGCAGCAGTACGCTTGGTTGGGTATGCGCTCGAGCCTTGTGCCCATGACCATGATGGGTTCGAGGTCTTGGATCTGGATTTTCATCGCAGGCATGTTGCTGCAGCAACCGGCCCTGGCCTGGGTGGGCGTGATCTTGTTCAGTTTCACGGTGATCTTCCAACTGGTGACCCTGCCGGTGGAATTCGATGCATCCAAGCGCGCCAAAGCGGTCTTGGCCGAGGCGGGCATCGTCTCAAGCGCTGAGGAACAGAAAGGCGTCTCGGACGTGCTCGGTGCGGCGGCCATGACCTATGTGGCCGGGGCTCTGACTGCGATTGCGACCCTGTTCTACTATGTGACCCTGTTGTCCGGGCGTGACTAGGTTGTTTGGGCGTGATCGGGGTCTGTCCCGGCGCATCTTGCTGGGCCCAACGGGCATGTTGTCCTGGCTCCTTTGAATTTGCCCCGCCCGGGTTGGGGTCTGTGCTTGCTCGGGGCTAGAGTGGGCTCACGACCTTTCCACCCCGACCTAGCATGGACCTTGTCTCAATCGATTGGACGAACATTTCTGCCGACGCCGTCGGTGTTGAGCACGGCCTGACGGAAGAGCGCATGCAGGCTTTGCAGGAGCCTTCTCGGGTGGCCTTGGCGGCGGTGCGCGCTCGCGCAGGCCATGACCTGCGCTTTCAGACCCTGCCCGCCGGCGGTGCCTGGCATGAGCGCATCCTGGCCTACGCCGAAGAACAGCGCGGGCGCTTTGAGAACATCGTGGTCTTGGGCATCGGGGGGTCGGCTCTGGGCAATCGCGCTCTGCACTCGGCCATGCACAGTCCCTACCACGAGATGTTTGGGGCCCACGGCCTGCCGCGTTTGTTTGTCTTGGACAACGTGGATCCGGATCTGGTGGGAGAATTCCTCGATAGGGTCGATCCTTCCACGTGTCTGTTCAACGTGATCTCCAAGTCGGGCTCTACTGCGGAGACCATGTCTCAGTTCCTGATTTTCAGGCGCGCTCTGATCGAGCGCGTGGGAAAGGAGGCCCATGGTGAGCACATTGTTGTCACCACCGATGCCAGCGCGGGTGTGTTGCGACCGATTGTGGATGAAGAGGGGTATGTTTCTTTCGATGTGCCCGAGGGGGTTGGTGGACGGTTCAGCGTGCTCTCCCCTGTGGGGCTGTTGTCTTCGGCGTTGATTGGCATCGATACATCGGGTCTGCTCAAGGGCGCGGCGGACATGGACGAGCGTTGCGAGACCGACGACTTGTTCGCGAACCCATCCTTGATGTTGGCTGGGATTCAGTCCTGCATGCAACAGGAAAAGCACAAGCCCATTGCAGTGACTTTCGCTTACGGTCATCGTCTACGGCATCTCGCGGATTGGTATGCCCAATTGCTGGCGGAGTCCATCGGCAAGCGTTTTAATCGGGATGGTCAAGAGGTCTTCGCCGGACCTACCCCAGTACGCGCGGTGGGGGTCACGGATCAGCACAGTCAGAGCCAGTTGTTTGTTGAGGGACCCCATGACAAGTGGTTCACCCTGTTGGCGATTGAACACCCAGACCACCACGTTCCTATTCCTCCTGATTACGGAGACCGGGATGCGCTGGCCTACCTCGGTGGGCGTAGCCTGGGCGAGTTGTTTGAGGCCGAGCGTGAAGGCACGCGCATTGCTCTGACCGAAGCCCAGCGGCCAAACTTGACCATCTCCTTCCCGCGGGTGACCGAGCACACTCTGGGGCAGTACCTCTACATGATGGAGTTGGCCGTAGCCGTGATGGGTGAGCACTACGGGGTCGATGCCTTCGATCAGCCGGGGGTCGAGGCGGGCAAGATTGCGGCCTATGGGCTGATGGGCCGCGAGGGTTTCGAGCAGCGGCGTGAGGAGATCGAAGCAGCCCGCAGGGCTTGCCCGCCCCGGCGTCTGTAGTGGGACGATTGTTGGTGGGGAGGGGGCGGTCCGGTCGGGAGGCGAGTCTGGCCCATCTGGGGCCCTGGGAAGGCAATTTCGTGTGATCTGCGGGGTCCTTGCGCGGCCCTGACGCTAGACTCCCCCGCCCTGTGCCCCTGGGTGTATCCCTGCGTCTCCTCTCCGGTACAGCGACCTACTCCATGGAACGGATTCTCGACATGTGGGTTGGGGTTGAACTCCAGCCGCGCTCCCAAGAAGTCAGCCAGGGTTCCCGTGGTGCCTTCAATCAGGCCTTGGCATTGGCGGGTCAGGTGGGTGCGCGCGTCACGATCATGCACTCCACATGGCACGAGGGCCGCACGGTGCCCATCGGTGATGCGGGCAAGGCGGCTCTCGACGCCATGGTCACGGAGGCGATTGGAGCGGGCTTGAGAACACGGCTTGAGGTCACCGATCAACGCCCCTGGCTGGCCCTGCTGCGGGCTGCTCTCAACGAGTCAGCCGACTTGATCCTCGTGGGCAAGCGCGATCAGTTGGAGGCACCCAGCGGCCGACGCCTGGGAAGCGTGGCCACGAAACTCGTGCGCAAATGTCCCGCGCCGGTTTGGGTGGTCAAGCCAGGGCATGATCTGGAGCACAAGCTGATCCTTGTGGCGACGGACCTGACCGGCGTCGGAGATCAGGCCCTGCGCTGGGCGGCTTCTCTTGCTCGCTGGCGCGGAGCTGCGCTGCACATTGTTCACGCCTGGCGGCACGATTCAGATGCGCAAGATCGCTTCCAGGGGGATGACCCTGAGGCCTGGCAGGAGGAGCTTTCAAACCTGCGGGAGGAAACCAGGGTCGCGGTTCTGGAACGCTGCGGGAACTTGGATTTGTCCGCGCCGCCCACAGTGCATCTTTCGCGTAAGAGTCCAGCCCGTGCCATCAAGGAAACAGTCGGGCACCTGGTGCCGGATCTGCTGGTCCTGGGCAGTTTGTCCCGGGCTGGTCGCGCTGGTATTTTTGTGGGTGAGACTGCTGAGCGCCTGATGGGGAGGCTGGGCTGCTCCTTGCTGGTACTCAAGCCTGATGGCTTTGAATGCCCCGTTGCGGCGGACTAGTTGCCCTCTTGGGGCAGGCCGCAGCCGGTTTCCAATGTATTGCGCTGGGTGATGCCCAGGGCTGAGCGCGTGGCCAGGAGTTTCTGCACAGCTTCCGGGGGCAGGGGATCGAGGCCGCCTTTGGCAGTGTGCGCCAGCCACAGAATGCGCGCGGTGTGTTCCAGCATGTCGAGCTTCTTGAATGCTTCCATCAGGTTGGTACCCAGGGTCACCGAGCCGTGGTTCTTCATCATCACAGTATCGGAGCAGCGTACGATTTCGCGGATTGTCTCTGGCAGCTCCGGCGTACCCGGTGTGCCGAAAGGAGCCGTGGGGATTCCTCCGATGGTCACGATCACCTCTGGGATGACCGGCATCTGCAGATCGATGCCTGCGATGGTCATGGCCACCGCGTGGGGTGGGTGGGCGTGCAGGATGGCCCGCACATCCGGGCGCTCCTCATAGGCCACCATGTGTATGCCGATTTCGCTGGAGGGCTTGGGCCCCACGGGTGAGGGAGTGCCGTCTGGATTGAGTTTGGCGATCTGGTGCGGGTTGAGAAAGCCCTTCATGCTGCCGGTGGGCGTCACCAAAATTGAACCATCCCGCATGCGGGCAGAAATATTGCCATCGGCGGCGACCACTGTGCCGCGGCTATAGCACAACTCCCCGATTTTGCAGATAGCGGTGCGCAGTCGGGCTTCTTCGTCGCTCCAGGCGGGATCGGATGGTTGCATTGGATTAGCTTGCTGTGTGTCAGGGCTGCTGGATCTGGCGGTGGTCGTAGGTCAGCTTGCCCTCTACTTCCACCGCATCGACGAAGCCCACTATGAGAGATTTGATCGGTGCGCTGGGGTCCTTGAGGATCTGGCGGCCGGAGTTGCCCTCGTCGATCATCAGCACCCGGTCACCAACACCTGCTCCAACCTTGTCCAGGGCAATACGCGTCTTGCCCGTGGCCTTGCCGTCGGGCGTGACCGGGCGCACCATCAGGAGGGTGAAGCCATCGAGGGCCTTGACTTGTACGGGGGAGACCACCGTGCCAATCACATCCGCCAGAATCATCGTGAAGGCTCCAGGTCTGAAGCCAGGTCGCGATTGCCGACTACTGCCTGTTCCACAAAGCCCAGGATGGTGGCGTCCACCGGTACAAAGGTCTCGTCGGGCAGAGCCAGGGCTGCTTCTCGCCCATCCACATAGTGGATCAGATCACCAGGGCCGCTGGAGATTGCGCTGCAAGCCACCAAGCTGTCGCCCATGGGGGCGCCGGTTTCGTCCAGAGGCTGCACGATTTGCAAGGGCACTCCCTCGAGCCCCTCGTACTGCTGAGTGGCGACCACGCGCCCGGTTACTCGGCCCAGGTACATGCTCTCATTCGCTCCACTTCTCGTAGACGTTGCTGCCGTCCTGATCCCAGGAATCTACAATCGCCATGACCACGGCGTCGCAGGGACGGTCTTTGGTCAAGGTGGTCTGGCGCGCACTGGAGCCCGTGGCGTAGAGCACCAGGTCTCCCGGGCCCGCGCCTACCGCGTCCACGGCGATGACGTATTGGTCCTTTGGCTTGTTTTCGTGGTTGTGCACCTGGCACACCAGAAGTTTGTGGTCGCGCAGACCCTCGTCTTTTTGGGTGGCCACCAGGCTGCCGATGATCTTCGCAATTTGCATGGGTCTAGATTCTACAGGTCGAGCCAGGTGGAAACCGCTGCCCGAGGCAGGGCATCGCTCACCAGGCGTCGGCGCAGTTCCTGGTGGACGTGGTCGCGCATCTCTTCCCAGGTGGGCAGGGGGCGATATGCGCCGATTTGGAGCAACAAGACCCCGCCCTGGAGGCGCAGAGGGCCCAGCAGAGAGCCCTCTGGTGATTCCTTGTCCTTGTCGATATGGGCCCAAAGAGCCGCGCGCACGGTCTCGGGGACCAGCCGCGAGCCCCTCGTGATGATGCCCAGATACCCCTTGCGCTCCCGGCTGGCGGGCTCGTCCGAGTGCAGCCCTACCAGGCGTTCGAAGTCCTTGGGGCTGGCGATCTGTGCCTTCATTGCTTCGAGCTCCGATTCGGCCGCCTCAAAAGTTCGTGGATTGAGTTCATTGGCAAAGCGGGCAGCGCTCAGCACCAGAACGCTGATGGCATGGCCTTCTCCGTGCAGGCTGTCGAAGAGGTTGCGCTCTTCCTCATAGACCGCGCGCAGTTCTGCGTCCCCATGGGTGCGGTCCACGAAGAGGTGCGCCATGGCTGCTGCGCGGATCGCCGGGTCCCGGCGCACGGTAGCCAGAGAAAGTCCCTGGGCTTTGAGCAGCTGCTCGTAGGCGACTCCCTGAAAGTTGCTGTTGGCCTCCACTTCTTTTCGTCGTCGGGCGATCTCGGTGTCTACTGCAGCTTCGACGGCGTCTGGAGCCAGGTCTGGCAAGCGCGCAGCGATGCGTTCAACGAGCAGCAACTCGTAGCAGGCCTCCCGTAGTTGATCGGAGGGCAGGCTTGTGCGCAGGTACTCCCCAAAGGTCTGACGTGAAATCAAATGTGGACCGATCGTCAGTACTGTTCCATCGCTCCAGGGGTATACGCCTTTTTTTTGTTCCAGGCTATCCACGACCCCATTCAGCCAGTGGGTTTGTTGTTCCCCGCTGATAGGATCATCCGGGCCCAATCCTAAAGCCTTGCGAGCCAGGCGTTCGTGCAGCACCGACAGGCGCAGGTGTCGTTGAAAGGTCTTGCGCTCGATGCCCTGTTGTTCAAGGTAGTCCGTCAGACTGTCCGCCGTGCCGCTGGAAATGATCTGTTCCTCCAGGGTCCGCCAGCGTTGATTGAGGTCCGCCCGACTGGCGGTGATTCCCTCACTCTTGGCGAGGTCTTGCACCACCACCAACTGAGCAAGGGCCGCGAGGGTGTCCTGACCCAGAGGTGAGTTCCCATGGCGGGCCAGCAGAAGGTCATCGAGTTCTGCGAAGGTCAAGCGGCAGTCGGGACCGATGGCCGCCAGTTCGACTCCCAGGCGCGGCTTGTCCGGCTGCTGTTTGGGAGGCACACTGGGAGCGGGCGGCGTAGGCCGTCCCTGGTCAGGTTGCTGGGCCGCAAGCTGCCCCGGAGCCAGGGCTGTTAGCGCCAGAAGGCAGGCAAGCTGTGCTTTCATTGCCCCTTATGGTAGCGCCAGGGGGGCCCTGGAGGCCCCATTCTGGCAGCCCAGGTGACCTACATGAGACCATCGAAGGCCGCTGCTTCACACCGCAGGGGCTGTCGGTTGATGAGGTGTACGGCACGCAGGACCCGCGCCAGGGCACGATGGTAGTCTCTGGCGAAAGTTTCGCTGGAGCGCGCTTCCACGCGCGCGTTGCGTGCATCCTCCTTCTGGATGTTCCATTGGGGCTCGTCACCCTCGGCATCCCTCAAGGTCGCGTGAATGGGAGTCCCCACATGCACGGTGAACTGGTTGAATCGCACTCGGTCAATCATGGGCGCGTGTTCTTCCAGGAAGCGCGCAGTCAGCAAGAGGTCTTCAGAGGTCTCGCTTGGGTAGCCTCTGAACATGGTGCACCGTACGCTCAGACCCGCCCCATGGGCGTTGTGGATGAATTGGCTGTTGGCTTCCACGTTGCAACCCTTGTCCATCAGATCGAGCAGCCGTTGGCTGCCTGATTCCAGGCCAAAGCTGATCCGGCGCAGACCCGCCGAGGCGGCTGCCTTGAGTTCGGCGGCACTGATTCCATTGTCTTTGCGGCAATCCACGTGCACCGTCGCGATCCACTGGGCGCCGGGGATTCGGGTTTGGATGTTCTCCACCAACCCGCGAAATGTGTCTGGGTCCGAGTTGAGCTTGAGGTCCATGAACTGAAAGTTCTTGGTATGGTTGCGACGGGAGAGCTCTTCCATCTCTCGCATCACCGCTTGCCAGGGCCGGCTGCGAAACGTGCGGCCTGCGGTGGTTATCACGTCGCTGCAGAACGTGCAGCGGCCCCATTGGCAGCCCCTGCCTGCCAAGATGGGGATTATCCGCACCGGGTAGCGATCCCAGGGGAAGTCGCTGTAATCTGGTATCGGAGCGCGATCAAGTCCACGGAGGGGAGGGGCCACTCCACTGCTGCGGCCATTCGCCAGGGTCACTCCTGGGAATTGCAGCAGGTCTTCTCCGTTGGCTGTGGCGGCGACGATGGCTGGCAGGGAGCGATCCACTTCTGCGCCGATAATGGCGGTCAAGCCCGGGATTTCAAGCCATTCGTTTGCGGTTGCGCTGAGGTTGAAGAGCGGTCCTCCCACGAGCAGGGGGATTTTCGCTTCTTGCGCAAGCCGACCGATCATTCTTACCGTGGGATAGTGGCGCAGGTAGGCTGAGAGCAGCAGCACATCGGGTTTGCGATCAAGGGCGCGTGTGGTTTCCAACAGGGTGCGTCGATGTGGCCGTCCCTCTCCCCATGCATGCAGCTTGCGTCCCCAATTGCGCAGCGGACGCAGGACTCTCCAGCGGGAGAGATGAAGTCTTCGTTGCCAATCATCCCAGAAGGTCTCCTGGTGTTCTCGTTGCAGGGCGAGCACATCATGTGCGAGAGGAGAAAGTAATTCGACCTCGTGGCCTGCCTCGCGCAGGGCACCAACCAGGATGCCCACACTGAGCGTCGGAAACGAGGCAGAGTTGTGCAGGTCCACGACCAGGCTGCGGGTTTGGGTGCGGCCGTGGGGGACTCGCTGAGCGCGCAGCCAGGAGTTGGGCTGCGAGGAGGACGACCGAGTGTCTGGGTCGATGGGAGTGAGTTTGTGATCGAGTTGGTTCACTAGAGTGCGATGGTGGTTTGGGAGCTGGCGAGGCACTCACTTGGTCTTCTCTCTTGACCAGTTGAGCTTTCTTACGGACGTGCACGTGAGCTTACCCTAGTTGCGAGATTCTTGGGCAAAGATAGAAAGTTGCAAATCTAGTGCGTGCGCGGCGGGGGCACTGCTCAGGCTCCTGCGTCTGCCCTGCAACCCGTCCAGATCGAGCCCAGCCATGCCGGTTCCTGATTTGCTCGCGCTAGGATACCCCCATGGGTCGAGACCACATTCTGCCAACGCCATGGGTACTGGCTTTCTTGCTGGGGCTTGTGGGCTGCGGCGTTGAGCCGCGCTCACGCACAGTCGTGGTCGTAGTCTTTGATGCTTTGCATGCGGGGCATGTGCACCATCTGGGGTACGAGCGTGAGACCACGCCAAATCTGGATCGGTTGGCGCAGGAGGGCGTGACATTCTTGCGGGCCCTTGCACCCGCTCCCTACACAGTGGCCAGCACCGCGAGTCTGATGACCGGGTTGGTGCCGCAGCGCCACCGGGTTCTGCGATCCTTTGGCAGCCATCTGAAGCCGATCGGGGTGACGCTTGCCGAGACATTGCATGATGCTGGCTGGCAGTGTTTTGGAGCAACGGGCAACGCCAACGCGGGCAAATTGACCGGGATCACCGGCGGCTTTGATCAGTGGGTAGAAGCCTACGAGGGCAAGGGCCCCGGAGATGCGCCCTTCCTGCCCCGCGGGGACGGCACGTTTGTGCACATGGTTGCTCCTGATTGGTGGGTGGGGCATCTGAAGGACATTTTGGAGCAACGCGATCCAAAGCGCGATGCGTTCATCTACCTGCATGTGTTGCAACCACACTCACCCTATGCGCCGCCCGAGCGATTGCTTGCTCGCTTCGCAGATCCGGACTACATCAGCAGTTGGTCTGATGAGAAGGAGCCCACTGGTTTCAGGGCCGGCTCCACCAGTCCACTGGTGCGCGCGAACAAGGGCCAGATTCCAATGAATGACGCGGACCGGGAGTACACCCGGGCCCTCTACGACGCGAGCCTTCTGTGGGGAGACGAGGCCCTGGGCAACATGATCTCTCTCCTGCGCGATCAGGGCGTCTGGGATTCCTCCTGGCTGGTGGTGACCAGCGATCATGGGGAGGCGTTCTGGCAGCACGGACTCTGGGGTCACAACGATCATCTCTATGAGGAGATGCTGCATGTGCCCCTGGTGGTGCGGGCTCCCGGCGATACCCTGCCCAAGGGCACTCGGGTGACGGGATTGGTCTCGCCGATGGACCTTTTTCCCAGCTTCATGCAGTGGTTTGATCTGCCCCTGGTACCTGATCTTGACGGCCAGCCCCTGGACCCGGTGATTCGTGGGTCGGTGGCCAAGAACCGTTCCATGGTGCTGCAGACCAATGGCAATCGGCCTGATGTGGGGCGTACGGGGGAGACCACCAAGCTGATTGTTGGCCATGGGGAGGGGCAAGGGGAGTTGCAGGTGCAGCGCTATGACCTGAGGCAGGATCCCGGGGAACAGAGCCCCCTCGAAGGGCAGCCAGACGAGCAGGTGCTGGCGCGCCTCGTTGCCTTGATGGGCTCATTGGAGGGCTACATCGCCAAGGAATTTGAGCGTGCAGAGCACAAGCGGGCCTTGCGCGCCCATCTTGAATTGCAACTCGCCAGCGAACTTGCCCTGGACCAGGCCATGCAGGCTCTGGGCCTCAAGATTCCAGTGGGACACGCCCAACGGGAACTGCGCGCAGTGGCGGGGGATCTGGCTGATGTGTCGGCCTTGCTTGAGGCACTCGGTTATGGCGGCGACACGGAAGATTAGTTTGGGTCATTTCGTCAGTCTTTGAGTACTTCAACCCGCGCGTTGCCCTGGCGTTCTGCATGTCGGTGGCCGGTGGATGCGTCGTAGATCCACGGCCCCAGGTCCCCATCCATGTTGAACATCAACAGGGTGTCCCGGTCATGGTGCAAGCGGCGCTCCGCCTGGATGACCTGTCCACTGTAGATTGCGGCCTGGGTCAAACGCACAGAGTCCACACGACCCGTTGCAAAGGATATCGGCTTGCCGGCAGAATCCACATCGGCACCGATCAGGAAAGGCAAGCTGTTCTGGGTCCGTTGACCGCTTGCGGGGGTGCGACCTATGAGTTCACCATTCAGGTACAGGCGCAGTTCGCCGCGGCTGTCATAGACTCCCGCCAGGTGGTGCCAGCGGGTTGTGGCTAGCACACCCTTGGGGCCCTTGATGATCTTGTAGGAGCCGTCAAGGTGCACGAAGAATTCCGGCGTTCCGTCGCTGACAAAAAGTCCGAATTCGCTGTTCTCTGCCTTGGACAGAAGTGCCCGGCGACCTTTGAGTTCTCCGGGCTCGTACCAGCACTCCAGGGTGAAGTCTGCGCTTGGGGGCAGGTTGATCTTGTTGGAAGCCACTCGGGCACAGGCGCTTCGTCCATCCAGCACCAGGACGCCCTCGCCCCTGGGTACGGGAGGTGCTGGAATCAGGCCCAGATCTATCGGCAGGGACTGATGGCGCAGGGGCACAGCAATATGCGTGGTTGGGCCGAGCCAGGTGGCCTCCAGAGTGGCTTCGGGAAGGGCAAAACCTCCATCCAGGGGCCCAGGGCCGCGAATTGCACGGGCCTTGAGGGTCACGGTCTGTCCCGCTTCCACCTGTCTCTCGAAGCTCGTGGGGATCAGGCCCCAGCGGCGATCCTGGCAATCCAGGTGCACCCTCAGGGCGACAGGCTCGGCTGTGGGATTGGTCCAATCAAGTGCATAGTCTCCGGCACCACCCCGGGCTGGATCCCAGCTGGGCTGTTGTTGTACGTTCAGCTGCAGGCTGCTGGCCAGGGCTTGCGACTGCTGCAGAACCGGAGCGCTCAGGGCACGCGGATCCGTGGCCTGGCCGACCGGATAGCTAGTGACCGCGATGCCATCAGGGCGTACATGCACCAGATTGTATTGGTGCAGCCAGCCTGCCTCGGGGACCCTTGAAGACTGTGCTCCGCCAACAGTGGCCAGAGTGAAGTACTCGATACCGTTCTTTGGTCCATCGTACCGCATGTGGTGGATGTGTCCCCCGAAGACCGCGCGCACATTTCCCGCTTGGGCCAAGAGCGCATGCACGCGATTCCAATCGTCCCCGTAGTTGCCGCCCACCCAACGCGGATGATGCACGAAGACAAACACATGCTCGGCCTGACTGGTGCGTTTCAGGGTCTTTCCAAGCCAAGAGAATTGCTCTGGGCTCATGCGTTGACACTCGGGTTTGCTGAAGTTGCGTTCCCCGGTATCGGGATTGGGTTCGTCCGAGTAGAGCACGATAAACCAACAGCTCTTGTGCTCGAAGGCGTACCAGAGGGGGCCAAAGTTCTCTTCGTAATGCACTTCGTGTTCTTCCGCTGGACGGCCTTCTCCGCGCCAGTACACATCGTGGTTTCCGGCCACCGGGAACCAGGGAGAATCAAGGGCAGCCATGGTGCTGCGGTATTCCGCCATCTGCAGCATCCAGGCCGGCGTCGTGTTGTAGCCGTTGATCAAATCGCCTACGGTCATCACCAGGTCCGGGTTGATCAGGTTGACCTCGGCTACCGCCTCGGCAAGGACCTTGATGCCCTCCGCGGGACCGCCCGTGCGGTCCCCGAAGATCGCGAACAGGAAGCCCTCTTCGGGCTCGGGCGCAGTGATCAGTCGGGCCCCGATACGGTTGGTGATCACTCGCTCGTCGCCAGCACTTGCGGCATCTTGGGCGTCCTGGGGGCAGCAGGGGGCGTGGGCGGGCAGACTCAGAGCCAATAGAAGGGCCAGACCGGGAAGGGGGGCTTGGGGGCAGTCCATGGGCGGAAGGGTAACCGCAAAACAGGTCGGGTTGTGTTCTGCAGGGGCTATAGTTCCTGAGTGCCGACCCTGCCCCGGGTCGGCTTCCTTTCCTATGAGCGCTCATCCCGACGAGGCCTTTCTGGCCATTTTGGTTCAACGAGGACACCTGAGCATGAAGCACGCCCAGGCCCTGCTTCCCAGTTTGCGGGGAGGTGAGGACCTGGATGATTTGCTGGTGCAGGTAGCTGACTGGGAACCCAGGAAGGTTCAACTCATGCGCCGCACCCGGGGAGGGGAAGAGCCGATCATCAAGGGCTACAAGATTTTGGGCAAGCTCGGCGTCGGGGGCACGGCCGAAGTCTTCAAGGCGCGGGATCTGCAACTCAACAAGACCGTGGCTCTCAAGATCCTCTTGGCGCCCCTTGCGCGAGATCACAAGTCTCTGGAAGCTTTTGTGCGCGAAGCCAAGATGTTGAAGCAGATGGATCATGAGAGCATCTGTCGCGGTTATGGCATCAAACGCGCTGGGGAGACGATCTTTGCGGTGCTTGATCCCGTGGAGGGCGAGACTCTGCAGGAAATTCTGGACAAGACCGAGGCTCCCCTCCCTGAGGATCAGGCTTTGGAAGTGATCCTGCAGGTGGCCGAAGCCCTGAAGTACATGCACTCCCTTGGGTTGGTGCACCGGGACGTAAAACCGGGCAACATCATGTTCACGCCCCGTGGTCGTGCCAAGTTGATTGACCTGGGATTCTGCGCTCCTGTGGGTGAAGCTGGCCCCAGCGACACTGCCGCGGGAACCAAGGCTTTCCTGGCCCCTGAGCAGGCTCTTGGGGGAGGCGTGGCGGATCTGCGCTCAGACATCTACTCCCTTGGCGCGACTCTCTTTCAATTGACCGTGGGCCGATTGCCCTTTGGCGATGGAGAAGATGACGATGTGTTGCGCAAGCATGTGATGGAACAACTTTCTTCTCCTGAGTTGAAGGGCCAGGCGCTCTCGACTCACCTGCAGTATTTCATCGAGAAGATGATGGCCAAGGATGCGGGAGTGAGATATCAGACCTGGGGAGAACTGATTGCGGATGTGAGTGGCCAACTGGAGGGAAAGCGCTCGGCGGACTTTCATTCGTCTGCGAACAAGTCCAGTAGAAGGCGCGTCCCCAAGAGGCGTCCTTGATGAGTTCCAAGACTCCGATGGAAGCGCCCAGGGACTCGCCTGCCTTTGAATGGACTTGTCAGCGCTCCGGGCGCTGTTGTTCTGTGGGAGGTGGCATCGTGCGGGTCGAGGAACAAGAGATCCCCGGCCTGGCAGCGGCACGCGGCATGGGCGAGGAGGCCTTCCGAGTTCATCACCTGCGCCAGGTGCCCTGCCCCCAAGATGGTCAGATGATTCTCTCCCTGCGCGAAAAGCCCCACTCTGGTGCCTGCACCCTGCTTGAAGGGCACAACACCTGTTCGGTTTATGAGGCCCGTCCGGAACACTGCCGCACCTTTCCCTACTGGAAGGGGATCCTGACCGATCCCGAAGCACTCGAACGGGCGCGCGGGATCTGTCCGGGCATTCGGTTGATTCCCAGCCCGGAGCAAAAAGCAGCGGCTTTTGCCGAGTTGGAAGAGCTCTACGAACGTGTGGAGAAGTGGGTGCAGTCCAGCCGGGTGGTGTGCCTCGCGCGCGGGGTATGTTGTCACTTTGAAGAGGCCGGTCACGAGTTGATGGCCACTGCCCTGGAAGCAGACTACTGCGCGCAACAGCATCCGAACGCTCCGGCCGCTGCTGGGCCCGGGCGCTGCGCCTATCAGGTGGAAGGGATGTGCACTGCCCGCAAGGGTCGGCCCCTGGGCTGCCGCACCTATTTTTGCCATGCGGGGTATTCAGACGCGCTTGAAGCAGGGCATGAGGAGTTCTTGGCAGAGATTCGCGCAATCGAGCGGAGGCACGGGTACTCCAGTACCTACGGGCGCTTTGTGGAATTGGTTGCAGCGCGTGTTTCTTCGGAACCTGGGGAGGATCAGAGGTGAGAACAGCACTTGCACTCCTGTTGGCGGCGGCGTTGGGTCTGGGCCTGTTCTTCTTTGGACAGCGGTTGTTGACCGAACTCAAGGCCGGGATCAGTGAGCTGCAGCCTGAGCCGGAGTCCAAGCCCTTGGTCCTATCCCCTGGTCAAGACCCGATCCCTGCGGTGGGAAGTGAAAGCGGTCCCGCCCCTGAGTCCAAACGGTCAAAGATCCTGGCCTGGAATCAGCAAGCCTTGGATGCATTGGAGCGGGGTGAGATTCCAAGAGCCATCGAACTCTTGCAGCGCTGCGTACTGGAGGACCCCGGTGACCGTGTTCTGGCCCGTAATCTGGCCCTTGCTCAGGTGCGTCAAGCGGGATTGATGATCGACTCTGCGGATGTGGAGCAGCGCCGGCAGGCGCTGGCCTTGGTGGAGCATGTGCTTGAGGCACTTGAGGGGGACGAGCGTGATGCCGTGGCCGCGCGCATCGAACGCTGGCGTGACCGGGCAGAACACGAAGCCGCTTTCTTGTCGAGCGGCAATCAGCGCTTTGAATTGTCCTATGACGGTGAGCAGGCAGGCTTGCGCGCCGCCGAGATGGACCTGCTCCGTCGTTTGGACCGGGCCTATCAGGAATTCGGTGAACGCATAGGTTCGTTTCCTCTTGAAGGCAAGCGCCTGCGGGTGGTGCTCTATTCCCCCGAAGCCTTCACCCGTCTGACAGGTCTTGGACACTGGGCAGGTGGAGCTTTTGACGGCACGATCCGTGTGCCGATCCAAACGAGTGGGATTGACGCGCGCTTGGATGGAGTCCTGCGCCATGAATTGAGTCACGCCTTTGTCGATCGGTTAGGGGGCGGGACGACTCCCGCCTGGTTGAATGAGGGTCTCGCCCAGTACCTGGAAACCAGGCAATTGGACAGCCTGCGCCTCAAGGCGGTGCGCGCAGCTTGCAGTGACTCTGCCTGGCCTGAACTTGCCAGTTTGCGCGGCAATTTCTCTGCGCTGGGGAATGAGGACGCGATTCGCCGAGCCTACGGGATCGCATTCGGGTTCATTGCCTACCTGGCCAAGAACTACGGTGAAGACCTGGTGTTGGACTTGATGCGAGCCGGAGCCAAGGGAGTGTCTGCGGAATCCGTTTTCAGTCAGCAGATTGGGTTCGACCTGCATGTCGCCTGGGAAGACCTGCGCCAGGAGTGGCAAGGTCAGTGACTGAGCGCTCCTTTTTCTGAAAGGGGCTGAAAAATCTTCATGGACCCTTGTGCTCCTGAGCCCTAGCGAGTCCCCTCAATAGAACAACGCTCACCCAGTAGATACCTCTGACAGCCATGGCCACCATTTCCTCTCGGTTCTTTCTGCGCCCGTTCCACATGCGGCTACCGTTATTCGCTTCGGTTCTTCTCGGGGCTTGCACTCCCGTGGATGATCCGGTGGTCACGGTAAGCACCTACTTTCCGCGCACGACCAGTATAGATATAGATGGCGTTCCCGCCGGTGGCGTCATTCACGTTGCGCACCAGGGGGATTGGACCAGTTCTGGATATGTGGTCGGCTGGGTGCGTGACTTGGGCACCGGGGATGAATTCGAGGCACTCCAGTTCAATAGCGAGGGATTTGTCCAGCGCGGGTTCTATCTGCCCGCCCCGGTGACTGGTGAAGGCAAGTTGGACCTCGCTGGCACCCGGGCGGCCTTGATGTCTCCGGATACCCTGTGGGGAGAAATCCAATCCACAACCGGTGGCTGGGGACGGAGAATTCCGGTGACCCACATCCTCCTGGATGTGAGGGTCGATCCTGCTGGCGGTCTTTCCATGTTGCTTGCCAAGGCTGGGGCCCTGGTCCTGGCAGATGTGGACGTTGGCGGAACCCTGCTGGGAGCGGCGGAGGTGGGAGAGGCTGGCCCTCCCCTTGGGATGCCGGGGCTGTCTGCTGTTTCGATTCTGACCCGCGTGGAGGTCCCGGGGGGTGAGAGCATTCCGGTGGTCGTGACGCGTTCTTCTCTGGGAGACCTGCGTGTTACGACGGTGAATCACAGCACTGATGTGGAACTGTCCGCTACGATCGCTCCTGAGAGTGGAAGCTTCGATTTGATTGACCAGCCCCTGATTCACGCAGCGGACGGATCTCTTTGGGTGTGTGGTTCATCAAGGCATGACGGGGACAAGCAAGCTGAACTCCTGCAATTCACATTCGACGGGAACGGGGAGCCTAGTCTGGCCGAGTCTTTCACCATCCCTGCCCCAGCTCCCTTCATCGATTTGGAAGCCACCGGGATGATCGAGGCTCAGGAACTGGTTCCCGGGCTGGCGGGATTCTTCCTGGCTTGCGTCGCTACTGAAGTACCGCTTGTGGATGGCCTTGCGTCGCAGGCTGGTTTGGTCTGCCATGTGATTCCCGGCAGCGGGGTCGCTTGGTCTGCCGTGGTCACAGGAGATCCGGGCGTTGCTGTGGCAGGTCTCCAGCTTGGGCGTCCGGAAACAGCCTCAGCTTCCAATCCCTTGGTGGTCAGTGCGGTTCTTGAGAACAACCCTGACCCGGTCGTTACCGCCTTCTTGAGGCTGGAGCCGGAGACAGGGACCTTTGCAGCCACCGACCTGTTCCTGTTGGAACAACTCTTTGCTGAGCCAGCCATACAGGTGGGGACCAACTGGCTCTACAAGAGCACCGTGATCGACGGGCCGGGTCACGGTCTCTTGACAGAAAACATGACCGAGGTCGGGTTCTGGGTGACGAACAGCATTCCGGCGGGTTCACCCTTTGATCTGATGAGCGGCTATGGGAATCAACGCCTGTTGATAGGGATGCCGACCAACGAGCCGGCCTTGACAAGTTTCACTCCCAGTGGTCCCCGCGGAAATGCGGCTTGCGTTTTTGACTCGGCGATTGTTCCCCTTGGTGGTGGGATGGTGGCTGTTGGGCCTCCCATGGTTGCGCTGAGCCTCGACCCGGGCTTGGGCAGCATCTCTTCCTTGCAGCCGTCCACACCGGATGCCAGCCTGAACATTACCGCCTTGGATGTTCCCGTCTTTCTCGAGGGCAGCACCATTCCGCTTTGTCCCTAGGTCGTTTCCGGGAAGTACCGCCAGCGGAGTCTGTTGAGGGCGAGTCCAAAAAGAGACGAGCGGCCGCAACAAGTGCAGTCGCTCGCTGGTCTCACCGGGTTGCACCCGGCGTGGTGCCAAGTTCAGTGCCTTGGCGTTCCTGGACCGTTCTCTTCTTCTTCCTTCTTGCTCCTTCCGACCTACAGGACGGCTGGAGCCCCCAAAGGTTTTCCTTAGCGGAAAGCACACGGCAATGCGCTCTCCTCACCCGCTATTTCGGTATCAAGCGGTTTCCTCTTGCTCTGATTCCGCGGGAAAATTTCCAGCTTCCTTCTAGGGATTGTGCACCTGATGAGGAGCGCTGCTAACCGTTCTGGCTAGGATCTGCAGCCCCTCTCCGGGGTGCTTCCTGGGATCCTTGCGTTGGGACTGAAACCGAGGCAGGGAAGATTTCGTTCTTGGGGGTGATGATCAGCATCAGTCGCAGTTCCTCCAGTCACGACCAGGTGCAAGCAGCGAATCTCGAGGCTCTTGCGCGAGTTTTACCTGTCCGTGGCCAGAGGGACACGGCCCTGCGCTTGCTGGATGGACGCAGTCTGTGCGCTTTGGCTCGTCTGGACGCCCCCGCTCTGGCGGATGCGGGCGGGCTGAGCCCCTCTTCTGCGCTCCGACTGGCCAGGGTGCTGCGCCTGGGGCAGCGGATTCTGGCGGAGGGTGGGGGCAGCAGCGGGGGTGGCTCTCAAGGGGGGCGGGGTGGATCGCAGGTGGATGCGGATCGACCCGCAAGCGCCGCTCGCTGGCTGATGGACGCGGTTGCTGGCTGTGAGGTGGAGACCTTCCAGGTGCTCCTGCTCGACCCTCGGCATCGCCTGCGTGACCGCCTGGAGGTGTCCAGAGGGACCCTCAATGCCTCCCTGGTGCATCCCAGGGAGGTTTTTCGCGAGGCGATTCGCCGGGGCGCGGCCGCGATCATCGTTGGCCACAATCACCCCAGTGGGGATCCTGAGCCCAGCCCCGAGGACCATGCGGTGACCCACCGGTTGTGTGAGGTGGGGATCTTGGTGGGCATTCCCGTACTCGACCATCTGGTGCTTGCGGGCGGGGCCTGGGTCAGCCTGCGTCAGCGGCTGGGGAGTCGCTGGCCTGGGGAGGGGCCGCGGGCGCCCATTTAGGCTCGTGAGGAGCCGGGCTTGAGAGATGCGCAGGGCCCTGGCCTGGGACCGGTGCGTATTGTTGCTCATGGCAGCCCCCAGAAGATGGCTATGGGAGGGCTGGCCTCGTTACCCTGGGCACTCCGTGCGGTACTCCTTTCGTCTCAGTGACCGCACTCCGTACCCCGCCCAGCCACCTTGGCGCCGTCCCTGGGATGCCTTTGGCGGATTGGACCCAACTCCCTCCAGGCCCCTCCCGCGTAGCCACGTAGGAGGCGCCCGAATCCATGCCTTCCGAGCCCACCCTGCGCTTCATGATCGGCGATCGTGCCGGTGAGAGCGTGCCCCTCACAGGACCCTCCTTCACCGTCGGCCGACGGCCTGGAAACAGCCTGCAGATCAATGATCCGTCGGTTTCGGGTCGCCATGCGGAATTGACCATCGATGACCTCGGGGTCAGCGTGCGCGATCTCTCCAGCACCAACGGCACCCGTGTTGACGGTGCACCGGTGGTGGATGAGCGTCTGGCGCCCACGGCCCTGTTGCGTTTTGGCAGCGTCGAGCTGCGTTTTGATGACGGTAGTGGCCCGGCCGGTGCAGCGGTGGCTGGGAACATAGCCGAGGCAGGTGGAGAACTGGGACGCATTGCGGGGGACAAGCTCGCAGCCTCGGCCAAAGGGTCCAAGTTGCTGCCTGTTGTGGTGATCCTGATGGGGGCTGTGGCCGCCGCCGTTTGGTACATGCTGCCATCCGACGAGCAAGGCAATGGAAGGAGAAGCAAGGCCTCAGAGGTGATTCAGGTAGCGGGCAATCTGCTGGCAGGGAGCTACTCCTTTGAGGCCGACACCGCTGGCTGGGCTCCCCCCGGGGAAACCCCCGCCGTATTCATCAGGAGCACTGGCGCCCGACACTCGGGTCGTTGGGGGTTGCGTGCTGAGCTCGAAGATGGCTCCGGGCTCCATCAGTCAGAATTGAAGAGCGTTGGTGAGGGGCGTCTGGTCTTGCGTTCAAGTTTGAGGGTCAGTGATGCAGGAGAAGTCCGCATGGGCCTGCAATTGAACTCCCGCGCCTACAATTCCGAGATCGCTGGCACGGCTCCGGCCCCCATGACGATTTGGGGCGACTGGTGCGGGGCTTTGGATTGGCTGGATGTGGAAGTGGTTGCTCAGGTTCCTCCGGCTTATGATCGAGCCAGGGTGATCGTCGAGGCTCGTGCGAATGGCTCCGGGACCGCAGATGTGGACGATGTGTCCCTGGTGCGCGATGGGCGCGGTCAGCCTCTGTTGCCCATGGACACCTACGCCTTGATCGGTGGTGGTCAGCCGGTCAGTCACGTGACACTGGTCAACGTTCAGCAGGTGCTGCTTTCGGGCCTGATGGTCGAGTCTGATTCTCCGCGCTCCCTGAGTGTGGAGAAGGACCCTAAGGGTTGCCGCGTGAGTATCAGCGATGGTGCTCCTGGCACCGTGGTTCTGCGTGTGGCGTCAGCCCTGGCAGCCGGGGGTTTGCGCACCCTCGGAGAAAGCGGATCCAGTCGGCACCCGGCGGCGTTTGAGGAGACCGGCGTGACCTCGGTGCTGATCGGTTCGGGCCTCGAAATGGTGGCTCTTGGCTTTTCTGGAGCACTCCCCGTGGAGGGCAAACCCTCTGGCGGTGGGGGATGGCGCCTGGCTTTGAATCTGCCGGCCGAAGGCTCTCTGGTCCTGCAGGTGGCATTTCGGGAAGAGTTGGCCGCGGCCCTTGAATTGGCTTCGAGGGCGCGTCGGGCGGTACGCGCGGAACGCCTCGGAGAGGCGATCTTGCTATGGCAGGAGTTGCTCGATGCGCATCCCTTCGATGTGGAAGTGACAGCCGAAGGGCAGGCGGCGATTGCCGGCCTGGTGCATGGGGCGCGCATCGAGTTGGGGCTGCTCGAAAAAGATGTTGAGCGGGCGCGGTTCTTTCGTTTGATCGAGGGCTATCGCGAGGCTCTGGACGCTGCGGATCGGCTATCGGCCCGCTACTCGGGGACCGATTCTGCCCTTCAGGCCCGCCAATTGGTGGCATCCATCGGCGAGGAGCTCAACCATTTGATGGGTGAGCTGGAACAACACGAAATACAAAGGCTGGAGGCGATCCGCGCTGCCCTCCTGGCACGGGACAGTCACCAGCTTGCCCAGGCAGTCAGCTACATGCTTCAGATGAAACGCGGGGGAAACCGTTAGAGCCATGGCCAAGAACTCAACAGCAATTGATGTGGGCAGCGGGACAGCGGTGGCTGTTCAAGGACGACTGGAGAAGGGTTCTTTCCAGCTGACCGGTTTTGCCGTGGCGAAGAATCCCGGCGGCAGCCTGGAGTCCGGTTGGGGGGCGCTCGAACTGCCCTTCAAGCCCGGTCCCGTGCGTGTGGCCCTTTCCGGCAAGGAACTCAACGTACGCTACACGCGGGTGCCCAGCGTTCCCGACTGGCAGCTAAGGCGCTTGATGCGCTTTGAAGTTGCCGAGGTGGGGGATACCTCCGGCACGGAGGTGGCCAGCGACTTCAATTTGTTGCCCACTCCCCCAGAGGCCGATGGGGAGGACATTGTGTTGCTGGCCATGGCGCGCACTTCACTCCTGGATGAACACCAGGCGGGGCTTGCGGTGGGCGGCTTTACACTTGAGTGCTACACACCTGCTGCGATCGGCCTATACAACGCCTATCTGCGCCATGGGGTTGTGCAGGATGACACCGTGCTGTTGGCCAACATCGGTCACGAGAGCGTGGATGTGGTCATCATGCGTGGACCGGATCTGGTATTTGCCCGCAACCAAAGCGGTGGTGCGAAGCTGTTTGTTGAGGCAATCAGCCAGCAGTTGGGTGTCAATGGTGAGCAGGCCGCTCGGTTGGTGCGGGAGTTTGCTGATTTGCGTCCCGGTGCCATGCACTCCACCCCCAATCACGAGAAGGTCTCCCGGGCCTGCTCCGCCGCCGCGGGGCAATTGGTATCTCTCTTGCAGTCGTCGGTGCTCTTCTGCAAGACCCAGGTCAAGCTCAGTACTCTGAAACTCGATCGGGTGCTGATCTGCGGGGGCGCGAGTTCAATGGTGGGTTTGAGCGATGCGCTCGCCGCAGGCCTCTCCGTTCCAGTGCAGCGCTTTGATCCATGGCCCCTGGTGGATTCTTCCGCTTTGAGTCCCTCCGAGTCAGATGCCCTGACGGAGCACGGTGCCGAGGCGGTCGTGGCTCTGGGGCTGGCCACCATGGCTACAGACAAGGACGCCTATGGATTGGAGATTCTGCCCCCGGATCTGGCCCGCAAACGCGAGTTCTTGGGCCGCAAGATCTGGTTGATCGCTGCGGGGATCCTGGCTGCGGCCTACCTTGGGTTCTTTGTGCATCAGACCAGCGGTCAGGCGGACGAGTTGAAGAAAACCGAAAGGAGCTTGCGCAGTCAGGTGTCGAGCAAGCAGCGAACGGACTCAAAGACCCGCGACCTCTTGGCATTGAACGAGGTGCTTTCGCGAGACGCGCTTGATCTGCAGCGGATCGTTGGTACCGGCGAGCAGATGGCTCGAACCTTGGAGTTCCTGGGCACCCAGATGCCGCCTGACTTTTGGATCACTCGCATGGAAGGACGCTGGGGCGTGGATGAGGAGTTGTCCATCGGAGACAACGTGCCCCGTCCGCTGGTGCTGCTCAAAGGCGCGTTGCGACAGGGAGCTCAAGCACCCATTGGCCAGTACCAGGGCATGGTGGAGAGCCTCCCCTCTGCCCTTCCTGGTGTTCAAAGCAACACGAGTTTTGATCGTGACCGCTATTCAATTGACCTCTCGACTTTCGGGGATCCGCTTTCCCCTGCGGACGATGAAGAAGCTGAGGAGGACATCTAAGCTATGGATCTCGAGAGTTATTGGCAGGAAAACAAGAACTTCGTGCTCTCAGTAGCGGGGGGCGCCATGGTCTTCCTGATCTTGTTCCTGGTTCTGGATTCCTCTTATGGATCAGAGGTGCGCAGTGCTCGTGCTCGAGTCTCCCGGGAGCGAAGCAAGCTGGCCCAGTCCTTCTTCAGCCAAAGCGACTTGAGTCGCGCTGCGGAGGAAAACGAGAGCTTGCTCAAAGCATCTGATGAGCTTGCCGGCAATGCGGGCTTTGTGCCGCGGCCGGGCTTCCGCCTCGATCCTGGGGGCACTTCTCCCAGCAATCAGTACTTTGGTCGCGTGGACAGAGTGCAACGGGAGCTCAGCCTGCTGGCTGGGCGTGCTCGCTGTGTACTGCCGGATGGCTTGGGCCTGGAAGCGCTCAAGACCAATGATCAGGAGGTGATCTCTCGGCATCTGGAGGCGCTGGATCTGCTGGACCGCGTCTTGCGTCGGGCCATCGCAGCGGGGGTTGATCGGGTCGCCCGAGTAGAGGTCACCCTGGACTCCGGCTTGAACTCCCGCGCGGGTCTCGGCCGTATTGAACGCACGCGCCTGATCCTGCGCATGATGGCTGATCCGCCCGCTATTGCGGACTTCCTGCTGCGTACCCAAAGCTCAAAGGATGGAGCTCTGCTGGTGGACTCCTACGATGCGCGAGTCTCTCCTGGGCGCGTTGATGAGGTCACCTTGGATCTGGTGCTGTTGGTGGTGCGTTTGCACGAGACCGTGACAGGAAACGAGGACTAGGAAATGGAAATCAAACAAGAACAACTGGTGTTCGTGCTAGTGCTGGCGCTCTTGGCCTGGTGGACCTGGTCTGATCTTTCTAAGGACGGAGGGCGAAGGCGGCGCCCACCGCGCTCGGATGCGCCGGTTTTTGTCAGTCATGGTGTGGCTGATCCGAGCCTGGCCCAGCCCAGGGCCGGTCGTAAGGACTTCCTGCCCCGCGATCTGTTTTCGCCTCCCCGGGATACGGCACCCCTGCCGCCCTTGACCTTGCAGGCGCCCCCCAGGGGCACACCGTCCAAGCTCCTTCCTCCCCCGACTTCGAGTCTTGGCGTGGCGGCCTACTCGCGCTTCTTGCGGAGGGATGCTCTGGCTCTGCCGACTCCTGACCTGTTCAGCGCGCAGTTGTTTGTGGCTCCCGTGGAAGAAGCCCCGTCCTCTGGTTTCGACGGGGTCCTGGGTATCGGAAGTTCTGGGACATCGGATGAAGATCTCATGACGCCGCAAGAACGCTCCGAGCGCGTGGCTTCATGGAAGCGCCTTTATGACTGGGTCGACCTCACCGGCGGCGGCGGAGTCATGTACGGCACCATCACCAACCCTGACCGCTACACCCTGCGGAGCCGTGCCGGTGAGACGCTGCTCTTCGTGGAACTGGATCCGGTCACAGGGGAGCGCGTACATCCGGTGGATTTCCCGCCGGTACCACTGACCCCCGATCGGGTTGTGGGCTGGGCACTGGCGGACACACCCCTCAATCAGGCTTCTCTTTTTCGTGCCCGTCTGGGCGGAGAGATGCGTGCCTCCGATCTGGACGCGGCCATGATCATGGTGGACCTCTGCGTGCGTGAGCGCCACGACAGTCCGCGTTTGCTTGAGATCGCTGAGGAACTCTGTCGTTTGGCTCAGGGCCTGTACGGTGCTGACGGTCAGCAGGATCCCATCGCGCGCCTCAAGCTGGCGGGTGTTCTGGAGGCGAGCTTCCAACATGAGGCTGCCTTTGGCATCTATCGGGATCTGATCGACAAGGGACAGCACATCTCGCCGGTGGTCTGGACACGGCTGGCGGACCTGGAGGCCCAGTACCGGCTCTTTGATCAGGCCGAGGACCACTACCGACGGGCGGTGGGTCTGAACGGCGCTCACCACCTCACCCGATGGCACTATGGCCGCTTTCTGTTGGCCCGAGGCCGCGGAGCCGAGGCAGTCGTGCAACTTACCGAAGCGGAGCGCAGGGAGCCCCGGGACAGTGCAGCACGGGCTGTACGCGTGGCCACGCGCACGGATCTTGGTCATGCCCACCTGGCTGCGGGCAGCGTGGCCGATGCGACCGCTGCTTTTCGTAGGGCGATTGCAGCGGACCAGGAAGATCCCGGCGCCGTGGCGGGCCTTTTGGCTTGCAGCCTGATGAGTGCCGACGAACTTTTGTTGGAGGAGGCCCAGGCCGCAGCCGAGGTCTTGGCTGCGAGTGGCGCGCCGGCGACCTTTGACTCCTTGATGGTGCAGGGTTTGGCTGCGCTTGAGCTGAAGGATCCCCTCGGTGCTCGTGGTGCCCTTGAATTGGCTCTTGGAATTGATCCTTTCCGTTCCGCAGAAGCCCTGCGGGCTCTGTCGTTTCTGGCGGAGATCACGGGTCACCCTGAAGAGGCCCGCGGGTTCATCGATCAGGCCTGGCAGGCAGATCCGGTGGACGCCTGGACACAGTTTCAGCGGGCGAGTTTGCTTGCTGCGACTGATGACCTGGAGGGGGCTGAAATGAGTCTGCGCGGGGCTCTGGATCAGGAGCTTGATTTCTCTGAGGCCCTGATCGCCATGGCTCACATTGCACGGGAGAAGGGTCGTGGCCAGGATGCGGAACTGTACTACGAGCGTGCTCTCTCCTTGGATGGTGCTCGTCCCAGGGTGCATGCTCTCAGGGGCTACAACCTGCTCAATCTCCTGGATGTGGATGGGGCAGAGGCTGCTTTTCAAAGGGCCTTGGGTCTGGAGAGTGGCCTGGCTATTGCAATCAGCGGATTGGCCTGGTGTAGCTACCTGCGTGGGGATTCGCGTGAGGCCTTGACCCGTTACGGCGAGCTGGCAGAACAACTGCGCGATCCACAGGACCCTCTGCGCATCTACGCTGAAGCCCAGGCTTCGCGCATCGTCGATCATGAATCGAAAGAGGTCTGGAGCGATTCATTCGAGCGTCCCTCGGGGATTCTTTTGGGCAACGGCTGGGTCATTGACATTGGTTTTGGACCTGATGTTTCTCTTGAAGAGGGCAGGGTGCGCGTAGAAGGCCTGTTCAACTCGGCGGGGGCTGTGCGTGTCTTCCGGGAGGAGTCGGTAGATTCTTTCCTGGCCTTCGAAATGACTATCACCGTGGAAGCGGGCACTCGCGCTCGGGTCGGTGCCTTCGTGTCCCGCGAGCGGGTAAGTCGTACTTCAGCTGCGCAGGTGCAGGCTTCCGCGCGAGTGGGCAAGATCTTCGGCAGAAACGCAGGCTCTCTTGAGGCGGACTTCTCGCGGCCGGGGGACGCGGATCCGGATGTGCGTGAATTGTTCACGAGTCCCTGGATTGTGGGTCAGGCGGTGAGTTTGTCTCTCCAGAGGCGGGGCGAAGGCTCTGACGCCGTCCTTGATGTCTCGGTAGGTGGCCAAGAGGTTCTTTCCTCAGTTCCCATGGCCCGTCTCTTCTCCAGTAGCAGTGTGTTGCGCTTTGGCCTGTTCGTGGAGGGCGAGCAGGGACGAACCTGCGATGTGCACTTTGACAATGTCCGGGTGGTGCGCCGCAAGCGCTAGGGGCACCCTGGTTTTTCTGATGATGAACATGACACACAGACGCATGCAAGCTCTCCTGGGCAGGCCCTTCAGGGCCCGCGCCGGTTTCACGCTGATTGAATTGTTGGCGGTGATGGTGATTCTCGGCCTTTTGACTTTCTTTGTATTGCGCGGGGCCATGGGTGCCGAGGAAACCGTGCGTGTGAATTCCACTCGAGGTTATTTGCAGCAACTCTCGGCTGCGATTGACAATTACGAGCCCGATGCGGGGGACTATCCCCCCTCGTCTTTTCCCAAGTCACTCGATCCCAAGCCCAGTGACACAAATATGGGTGCTGAGATGCTCATCATTTCTCTTTGGCCCAAGCAGGGTTCCATAGCCAATGCTCCTGATGAGGATCGCCTGGTCAACACCGATGGGGACAAGACCAGCCGGTCCCACACCATGTTCAGCGCGGGGACGGCGTTTGAGCTGGGGGACGACTGGGGCAACCCCATCGCTTATTTTCATCGTCGGGACTACGACGAGCCTTGCATTTACGTGACATTGGACGAAGAGGGTTATGAGCAGGAGGTCCGCGTGCAGGCTCTCATCAATCCTGTTACCGGAGATCCCTACAACAAGACTTCGTTCCAACTTCTGTCTGCCGGTTCAGACGGGATATTTGGAAGCGAGGATGATCTGGGCAACTTCAAGATCCAGGAGGCCGACTCCCCTTGAGAGCAGCGGTTTGGAATTCCACGGGCAATACAGGTGTCCGCAAGCGTCAGGGCATGACCCTGCTGGAACTCCTGATCGTGATGGGACTCCTGGCGGTCATGTTGGGTGCCGGTGTCGGTGCCTTTGCGGGTCTCGATCCGGGCCGGCGTACTGCTCTCTCTACGGTGACCAGCACCTTGCGTCTGGCGCGCAACGAGGCTGTGGCCCGGCGTGCAGGTGCGCGGGTGCGCATCGATGTGAGCCGAGGCGCGATACGCGCCACCGGTTTCAGGGTGGTGGGAACCTGGCGTTTCGAAGGCCTGGGAGTCGTTGATGGTTTCGGTCCTCAGGCGGAGATCGTCGGTGGTGAACTGCCATTCAGTCGAGACGGGTATATGGGACGTGCCCTGGATTTTTCGCAGGGCGATCCCTCCGCGCGTTTGGAAGTGGCTGTGCAGGATGATCCCGGTTGTGATTGGGGCGAGGGTTTTGATCTGGGTTTCGTGTTGCGGCCGGTTGCCCTGGGCCGCAGTCGTCTGGTGGATATGGGTGGGGCCGTGGGACTCGACCTGCGCCCCGATGGGGGACTGAATGGCTGGTTCATCAGTCAGTCGAGCGGTGAGGGCAATCGACAGGTGAAGGGGGGGCGTACTCGGCTTGAATCCCCGCCCGGCGTTGTGGAGGCAGGGCGCTGGTCGCGCCTGCGCCTTTCCCACGACGGACGCTTCTTCCGGTTGTATGTGGACGAGGTGGAGGTGGCGCGCAGTTTCCAGGAGGGACGGCTTTGGCGTGGTCCTTCGGCTCTGGTGGTGGGAGGTGGACCGGGTGGCTTACCTGCTCTCGTCGATGACTTGACTCTGGCGGTGGCTGGCACGGGCTACGAGGCGCTTTTGCCCGGAGGGGTGGCTTTCGCCAAGGATACAACCGGGGAGATCCTGTTCAGCCCATCTGGCGGATTGGATCCCATTGCCCACAACGCTCCCATCGAGATCATGCTGGAGTTCGACGATGGTACGAACGAGCAGATCTACGTGGGCCTCTACGGGACGGTGGAGCGGTGAAGGCTTTGACTGGAACCAGCTCTCGTCGCCAGGGCGGGTTTGTCCTGATCGCAGTCTTGATTGTGCTGTTGGCGCTTTTGGTTCTGACTGCGCCCTTTCTGGCTACGGCACGCAACGCGGCGATTTCCGGGTCCGGTGCTGCGGATCGCGCAAGCGCGCGGCTGGCCTTGGGCTCGGCTCACAACCATGCCCGCTCCCACTTGTCACGCTCGCACTTGTCCGTTGACGAGACGCCCTGGTCCGACAGCATGGAGGAGTTCAGTGTGCCCCGTGAGTTGCCGAAGGAATTTCTCAATCATCATGACCCTAAGGGGGTTATGTGGGACCTGGACGTGTGGGATGAATCCGGTCGCGTTGACTTGGACAGTGCCACGCCCCATGTGCTCGCCAACCTGATTGGCATGCGGACGCGCCTGGCGGCACCCGTCGATGGGAAGGCGGATGAAATTCAGCTGGTGGATATGGATGCTCTGCCGGATCAAGGGGTCATGATTCTGCGGGGAGAGTGGATCAGATGGACCGGTAAGGACACGGATGAAGAGCCGCACTTGACTGGCGTGGTGCGTGGCCTGGGTGCCTACAAGGACGATGAGGACAAGTGGACTACCGAAGGGCCCCTGCCTCCGGGCGCCCATGGCATGGGAGCTCAGGCATTGGATCAACGGGCCTATGCTCTGCCCCTCTGGCGTTTGCCAGGTGCAGGGGGCGCCCTGCGCGGTGTCTCAATTGGCAGTGCTTCTGCGGGCACCGCCGCCGCTGCCATGCGGGGGCTTGATGCCTTTGAGCAGTTGGCGGAGCTCGATGACTTCGTGGCTCTGGGCGAGGTGGGCCCGGCTCTACAGGCGGCACTGCGCGCCCAGGGATCCGTACACGGTGACGTGGCAGCGGGTCGTCGGTGGCAACACCCTACCCGCCTGGTGAGCAATACCACTGCTGGAGAGACCCTGACCATTCGCGTGGAGGATGCGCGCTGGTTCTCGGAGGGTTCGACTATCTGGATCAGCGACGGGCAGGTGGATGTGTACCGCATCATCATGCGCACCAACAGGGGCGGGAGCTTGACCCTCAATCGGGTGCTCGATGATGACCTGGATGGCTGGCGCGCCACCGTGCGCGTACTGGCCAGGCGGCCGGTAAATCTCAACAGCGCTTCCAGGGAGGTGCTTATCACCTTGTTTGAAGGCCTTCAGATCAATGGCCGCAACCAACGCATTACCGGTAGTGAGGCCGCAGCTTTGGCGGCCCTTGTGCAGGAGTCGCGGCCTATCGAGGGCTGGCAGGATTTCTTGGAGCGCATTGTGCTGCCCGCCGCTGGTCTGCGGGACTTGCCTGCAGATGCACGAGTCAAGCCCGATGTTCTTGAAGACGGGGCTGCCCTGATCGACGAGATGGACGCGACGGCGCTCTATCTCAATGGTCTCAACGCCAACGACAATCGATTGGGGTTTGCGACCATGCCCTTTGCTTTCACATCGAGAGATGTGTTCGGTATGCACTTGCGATCGGCAGTTGCGGCGGAAAGCGGCGTCGAGCGTGCGCACCTTACCCGTGACCGTTGGGAGTTGATCGTGCCCCAGCGGCCATTGTTTGTGATGGTCACCCGTCAGGAGGACTTTGAGTCCGCCTTCCGACTGGACAGGGAGGCCCCTTGGTGGTGCACGGGTCCCAATTCGGTGACGCGCTTTGACGGAGCCACCGTGCCACCTTCGCGTTTTGCTGCGCACATGGGCGTCTCGGATGGCTCTGTCTTTGTTCCTGGATTTACAGATCAGGCCTATGACGAGGCCGGGGAAGCCCTGCAACCGGAGCGCGTCTTCGCTGACCGGGAAGGGGACGGCTTTGCTCAGCTCTGGCCCGCTCGCACCCCCGATTCAGCCTTTTGGCGAGGACATGCGCTTCATTTTGATCAGGACACCAGCACTCTGGAGGGGCGTGATCTGGCCCACGCGCCTGTGTTGCGGGATCCCACAGATGCCAAACTTGAGTGGACCACCGCCGCAGAGGGCAATTTGCTGCGTGCAATCAGCTGTTCGATGTGGGTCAAGTGGCGCTCGGTGGCTGACTCAATGGTGCTCGATGTGGCGGGTACGAGTGTGGAAAGTGACCGCATCACCCTGTCGATTGAAGGGGAAGATCTTGTGCTGCGGGTGTTGGACGCATTTGGCGATCACCCGGACACAGATCTGCGCGAGGCAGCGGAATTGCGGTATGCCCTTGCGCCGGGTGATGGCCCTGGACTGCCCGCAGGTGTCTGGCATCACCTGAGTGTTGATGTAAGTGGTACCCGTCCCGATCAGATCGGTCTTCTGGTCAACGGTCAAGCAAATGGCGTACGCCGTCTCGGTAGTTCACGCACATCGGGCCCCGTGGCGCAGGGAGACGGGTTCATACCCCTTGAAAGTACCGAGGGCTTCCCCCAGATCGGCGTGGCGCGGATCGGACGCGAATTGGTGGAGTACGTGCTCTCACCTGGAGGACTCGACTGTGCTTTTAACGAGACGGGCCCCCTTGCGGGTTTTGGTGGGCGTTTTGCGAGGGAGCCCCATGATCTGGAGACCACCGATCCTGCGGTTGTGACCGTGCCAACGGGTTTGGGCAGTATCAATGCTTCGTATGCCTCTGGCACAACCGTGACACACTATGGGTTCACAGCAACCGCGACCTCTAATGTGCCCGCTGGCCAAGGCGTCCTGGCCGCAGGCATCGGTCCCTTCCGAGTTGCGCGGGTGATCCCTCCAGACAATCCCTCTGACATGGTGCCGATCTTTGCCGGTGCCTGGATGATCGATTGGGGCAAGGGCATTGAGTCGGACAGCCTTGGCAGCTTGCGTCTGCGTCTGGCAGATGATCCAGCTGCGGAGCCTGGGGGTGAGGTAATGGAAGCATTCAGTTCTACTGGTGGCTACGCTGCCCTGCTCCAATCGAGATGGAGCGCAGGCAACGGTGGGAACCAGGGGGACGCGACCCCGCCCAATGTTTCTTCTACCACTGAAGCGCCCTTGGGCGGGGTCGAGATCATCCGCTACTCCGGCTGGACTGGCGACACCTTGCATATCGCCGCTCGCGGAAATCAGGTGCAGGGTGAGCTGCTTACCCTGGGCGTGGCCACTGATCTGATTGGCGGCTCGCGAGCGTTTGTGCTGGAGTGGCGCGACTTTATCGAGGACGGGGAACTCAACATTCCCATCAATGAGCTGGCTCAGTGGGGCGTCTATCTTGTGCCCATCTCCTTGCCGGTGACCGGGGTGGACGATGTGAGCTTCTTGCCCCCGGAGAATCCCGGTGAGAGCGAGTTTGCCCAGATCACCCGGACGGACCTGGGCGAACTTACTGAATGGGTGCGCTACGACGAGATCCAGGTCCAACGCGGGCAGCTGGTGCGCTCGGATCCTACTGCGCTTGGTCTTCTCTACAGCGTCTGCATTCATCCGGAGCTGACGGATGAGCCTGTGCGCCCGGATCCTCCCGGAGGAGGCGGTGGAGGCGGTGGAGGAGCCGGAGGCGGCACAGGTGGGTTGCCGGGTCCGGGCAGCGGGTCTTCATCAGACCCTCCGCCGGTGGCACCGAGCATTCCAATTGTGAGCGCAGGATCTGATGCCGGTCCCCGGCGTCTTGGAACCACATGGGAACCGCGCCTCGGAGAGGCTGAAGACACAGAACTCCCCCTGACCCGGTCCGTGGCCAGTTGGTGGGAATTCCGAGGAGCCTTGGGGACTGCGAGCCATTCTCATGTACAAGGCACAGAGGTCCATCCGGTTTGGACACTGCAACCCGGCGATGTGGACCGCGGTCGGGTGGGAGCCCAGGATCCGGTTTTTGTAGCCCCCGGGACCCAAACCCACCCTGGATGGCCCATGCGCATTCATCGTGCCCATCGGCCTGCACAGGAGCGGATGGCCTATGGCTGGGAGCCTGATCCCGCAGGTGGCAACCTGGTCGCGCCAGTTTCTGCTCCTACAAGGATTCCCCGCGAAAGCCACCTGCGACGCCGAACCATGGTGGCTTTCAATAGTGCCCTGGTGGAGCCAATTGCCCCGGTGCTCTCCGTTGATCCCAGGTTGAGTGCGCGCCTTGCAAAGCATCCCTCCGGTGAGCGTCCGAGGCTGGTTGCGGGAGTTGTTGTGGGCGGAGGACTGCGGGATGGAGCGGCCGTGCCGGAGGCGACTGTGGACGAATTGCTCTTCCCTCCCCGTGATTTTTCTGTGGGCTACGGGGGTGCTGCACCACCGCACGCGACCCAGGCCGGTGCCCTTATGCTGGGGCCTGCTGTGGGCCCCGGGGACGAAATCTGGAGCGTCTCGAAACGCAGTCTGCGTTTCGCCCAGGGACACTTCGGCGAGCCGGCGGATGTGCTTGCTCGCTTTCCTCAGGATGCGGGCTTGTTGCGGGTGGACGATGAGATCCTGTGCTACGAGTCTCTCAACGCTGATCAGGGCGAGATCACAATCAGTCCTTTGGGTCGCGGTCTTCTGGGTACTGACATACAGCCTCACGCCGAGACTTCTCCCATTCACTACCTGGAGTGGATTCCGGTCAGTGTGCTCAGGGCAAACATCTCCGCTGGTGATGGGGAACTGCCCTTGGAAAGCACCGAGGGCTTCCCTTCCTCGGGTCTGGTGCTGGTGGGAGGGGAGTTGATCCACTACACGCGTCTGGGTGGGGGGTCCCTTGTGATGCCACGTCTCTCCAGAGATCCTGGTCGGCAGGACCACAGGGGCGATGGCCTCTTCCGGGGCCGTTTCGGCACCGCCGCTCAGGGCCACAGCGCGGGTACGCCAGTGATCTTCTTCCCCTTCCGTTACTGGGATCGTTGGACTCCTCGGGCGGACGCACCTGAGTTGAGCTATCTCTCCCTGGACCAGAGCCATCCGGGTGCTTTTTGGGAGTCCTTTGCTTTCGAAAGCGAAGCCGCCCCGGTGGGAGGCGCCCGCGTTGGCATCCTGGTGCGCACGGACCCGACGATTCCCTGGGATGAAGACCCGGGCAAGGTAGACGGGTTGCTTGAGTACTTTGATCAGGACGGGGGTGCTGAGCTGTCTCTCGGGGTTGCAGCAGATCGGGTGGAGTGGCGCTTTTTCGTGGAGTATCCACCCGGCGGCTTCGATGCCCTGCGAGGTATGTCCCATGACTGGCGCGCAACGCCGAGGCTGAACTGGTTCGGGGTGACTTATCACGCTCCCAATCGTGTACTCGGGAGCGTGGACCGATGAGAGATCAATCCCCGGTGCGGGGCATGACCCTGGTTGAGCTCCTGACCGCCAGCCTCCTGGCCGCCTTCATCATCACGGGCCTTGTGCGGTTGCTGGATCTGACCTTGGATATGTGGAGCAAGGGCGAGGTGCGGCGCGAGGGATTGGAGCGTTCCAATACAGTGCTGGCTCTTCTGGCAGATGACTTGCGTTCCTTGCATGGGGCCAGCACCGGAGATCTGGTAATCGACTGGCAGCCCTTTGACCATGACGGAGATGGGTTGCCGGACCGAGTCTGGCCGCGTTTGCGCATGGTGCGCCAGGTGGATGCTGGAGCCTTGCAGCGTTTGCAGTTGCAGGAGTTGAGCGACGCGGAGCGTCAGGCTTTTGGCATGGGCTCGACCCTCGCCGCCGATGCTCTGCCCATGCCCGATCCTACTGGTTTGATCGAAGTGGTCTGGGCCGTGCTGCCTGCAGACCAGAGTTCAGATCCCAACGGGATTCTGCTGCGCGGGGAGCGGCTCTTGGATGACGAGACCAGGGACAGTTTCCTGGTTGAGGGGTTCTTCAATTCAAGCGGTCTGCCTCCCGCAGGGAGCCTGGTGGAAGTGGGTGGGGGAATCCTTTGGCTGGGTATCGAGTGTGCCACTCAAACCACTCTGATGCGTGAGGGTTGGCAGGTGGGCAGCGAACTTACCGATGCCTGTACCAGTTGGGATGCCTTTGGTCTTGAGCGACCGGACTCGGAACTCAGCGCGCGCAACGAGCCGGGCACCGGCATGCCTGCTGCTGACAAGCGGCCCCTTTTGCCCCGCCGTGTGCGCATCGTGCTGGAAATGGAGCGGGCCAAGGATCAGAAACGTCGCACCACCCTCTTGAATGCTGTGACCGCCAACAGCACACGCCTCGAAGTGGATGATGGCAGACGCCTTCCCGAACGGGGGAGTTTCGTTTGGGTCGCGGGTGAGTGGATGGAGGTCTTGAGTGTGGGCGAAGACTTTATGGGCGTGCGCCGGGGAATGCGCGAGACCCGTCCAAAGGAATTGCCCATGGGAGCCGTGGTGCACTTCGGCAAGCAGGTAGTGGTGGAGATCCCGATCCCCCTGCACGATGACGACTGGAGGGTGGGAAGTTGAAGTTGGCTGCAGTCAAATCGCGCGCTGTGCACGCCCTCGATGCCAAGGGTCTTGGCGAGGGAAGGAGCCGTGCAGGTTTTACCTTGATCGAGGTCGTGTTGGCCATGGGCGTATTGACTTTGGGTATGAGCGCGCTCTTGGGAATGTTGACCTTTGGCGCGGCTCTGACCCGTACCGCTGCCCTGCGGGCTTCTTCTGCGGCGGCTCTCGAAGCTGTGATGGGAGATCTGGAGGCAGGTCTCTTTCCCCTTGAAGTGGACGGCAGCGCTGGAGAACCAGCCGAAATCGTCGATCGCTCCCTGGCCGGCAGCAAGGACATTGTCTACTCCGCCAGCGCCTCACCCAACCTGGAGGGGCCAACCACCCCTTCGGGGGAACCCCTGCAGTATCGTCTGGATGTGACTGTCAATTGGTCCTCAGGTGGTCTGCGCAGGGCCAAGCAATACACCACCCTGATCCTGCGCGAGGTTCCCTTTGGGGAGCGCATGCGCCGCAGGTACCTGGGTGCCCAGGATCTGACCCGCACGAATATTGCGGATAGAATGGAGAACTCACAATGACTGCAATTTTGATCAGCCTTCTTCTGACCCTGCCCGTTCAGGATGCTCCTCCGGTTGGGGATCCTCCCAGCGGCAACCCTGGCGCTGGCCCTGATGCCGAGGGGCCCAGCGAACCACTGGAAGTGCGTGCGATCCAATTGCGCAACGGAACTCTGCACTGGGTTGAGGTGGTGGAGCACGATGAATCCGGACTGTCTCTGCGACGCATAGAAAACGGCGGCCTGGTGCGCATCTCCTGGAATCTGTTGGAGCCACGCCAGGCCGAGCGCCTGCGCATCGAGTGGGGTTATGTGGCGGCCGAGGGCGGCGAACTCCTGATCGAAGTGGATCGTTTGATTCTGCACAACGGCTCGGAAGTTGTTGGAGTGATCGAGAATCGCGAGGGCCCAGACTTCACCGTGCGTCACGGGGGCAACCTCCAGATCTTGCCCAAGCGTGCCGTGGCCTCTCTTTCCAGCGGAGTACAGGTGCCAGCCCTGAGCATCTACACCCGTGAGCAGCTTTATTCCAGGGAAGCCGCTCAGGTTGATCTGGAGGATCCACTGGCCCAGAAGGATCTGGCGCAATTCTGTGAGCGCATCCTCGACTTTGCATCTGCTACGCGTCATTACGAGGCTGCCCTGGAACTCGGCCTGGATGACGGGGACAACAGGGTCGCTCGTGCTCTGGAGCGTGCCAGGATCAAGGCCGCATTACAGGAGCAGGTGGACTACCTGCATGAGACTGAGATGCTGCAGCGTCGGGGACTTTATGACGCCGCCCTGGAGCGAATTGAGGCCTTCAAGACTGTTTATCCAGAGAGTCCCCTGCAGAAGGAACTGGCGCGCACCAAGGATCACGTTCTTCAGGCTCGCGAGCGAGCCCTGATAGCTTTGGTCAAGCGTCGCTGGAACTTGTGGGCTCGGCGCCTGTCCAGAACTGCAGCCAAGGGAGACAGTTTCGAGGCGGCCACCAGCTACGCCTCCGAAAAACTGGGTCAGGACATCCGCGCGGCTGTGCTCAAGGATGCACAGGAGTTGGCCAAGGAATTGAAATCGGAACAGTTGGAGACCTTCTGGGTCGCCAGATCTCGTCGCCGGTACGACCACGCGAGCTATGGCATGGGCACATGGCTGCTGGGCGAAGATCGTGCCTTGGCTGGGACTTCTAATCAGAATGCCAAGCAGCCCTCCAAGGGGGGCGGGGAAAAGGATGCAGAGCGCGCGGCGCTGGAGCAAAAAATCAAGCGCTTCCTCGAGAACCAAAAACGTGCCCGTCGTGCCCGCAGCAGTGCTGAAGAGGCGGACTCTTTCCAAAGTGGTTGGCAGGAGTTGTCCGGATCGTCTCGAGGTCAGTGGCTCTTGGCCTACTACATCGAGTTCAGCGGTGACTATGAGTTGGGTTCGCGACCGCATCTGCGTAAGTGTTCTTCATGCGGTGGTCGCGGTGTGACCGAGACCATCGGTATCGGAGGCAGGGGCGAGGGCGATGGTGGTGTGCACATTGAACCCTGCAGTACTTGCCATGGAGTCGGATCCGTGCGGCGCATCGACTACCGATGAATTCATACCCCCTCGTTGGGGCTTTGGTCCTGGTGCTGGCCGGAGTACAAGGATGTCGTGGCCCATCAAACCGTGCGCGGCCACTGATGCCTCCGACCGTGCAGGCACAACCGCCATCCGAATCCGTGCCGGCTTCGGCGCCTGTGCAATCTCACGCTCCGGTTCAGGTTCCAATCAGTGGGACAGCAAGTTCCGTTGTGGCCCGCGTGGCGGGGTCTGAGGTCAGCGCTTCTGACCTGATCCTGGCATGGATGCAGCGTGACAGCATGGCCGTCCGCCGCACCATGGACGAGTTGATCCTTGATCGCATCGTGATCGCTGAGGCTGCTCGCATGGGCATTGATCCCGGTCAGGAAAAGGTGCAGGCCCAGGTCAAACGCGTACGCTCAGCCCTGGAGGAGGAAGTGCGCCGGGCGGGCAGCGTCGATGTGCACGAATTCTTGAGCCAGCGCATGGGTCTCGATCCGGAACGCTATCTGATGGCGGTGGACCACAGTGCCCTGACGGACCTTCTGGCGGAGCGTTGTGTGCGTAGTTACACCTTGGGAGAAGAGCGTTGCGAGGTCGCCTTGATCCTATGCGGCGAGCGCGAAGCGGTGGATCTGGTCCAGTCCGGGCTGGCTCGGGGTGAAGAGTTTGCCCAGTTGGCGCGGGCACACAGTCAAGATGCCTCCAGTGCCGATGGTGGGCGCGTGCCCGCAATCTTGCGTAACAACTCGGCCCTCAGCCGACTGGCATTTCATACGGAACCCGGGGAGGTGGGCGGCCCCCTGGCCCAGGGTGGGCGCTGGTTGTTCGTTCAGGTCATCCAACGTTTGGAGCCCCAGCGCGGCCCCTGGAGCCAGATGGGTCCCTTTGTGGAGCGCAGCTTGGAGGCTGAGGCCATATCGGATCCTGAGTACTGGCAATGGAAAGAGGCCATGTTGAAGCTTTATGAGGTGGACACGGGGCCTCTGCTGGAGCTGGTAGGGGAGCCCAGGGGTGAGAATCTGTGAGTTCCAATCCCAGGCCGTACTTGATCTGTGCTCTCTCAATCGGGATCCTCTTGCAACATGCAGATGCAGTCCGGCACAGGTGATGGGGAGGAGCGGGACCTCGCCCCCGGTGAGGAGTCTTCCAACGACTCGGCTGGGGCAGGGGAAGGAGCTTCCAATCCTGAAGAAGCACTCGCTGCGGAGGCGGCTGAAGCAAGCCGTGGCCCCGGGCCGGGGGAGGCTCTGAGCGATGTGGAGCTTGAGCGGCAGATAACTGCTCTGCTCTTCGCCAGTCCCGATCCAATCCCCGAGACTCGCCTCAGGACGCTTCTCAAGCGTCCGCGCAAGGCCAGGGTGACAGACGCTCTGGCGAGTCTGGGGCGCACCCTGGAGGATTCCGGCCTGCCCCTGCAGGTGCGCTCCTTGAGGGGTGGCTGGACCCTGATGACTTCACCTGAGGCTGCCCAGGTTGTGTCTCGCCTGACCCAGGGCTCAGGCATCGAACGCATCAGCGGCGCTGCCTTGGAGACCCTCTCCATTGTCGCCTACCGCCAGCCAGTGACCAAGGCCGATGTGGAAGCAGTCAGGGGGGTCCAGGCGGGCCCCATTCTGCGCTCCCTGGTGGATCGGGGTCTGATCCGGGTCACTGGAAGGGCGGATGTACCTGGGGGACCCCTGGAGTACGGCACCACAGCCGAGTTTCTCGACCGCTTTGGGCTGGGTTCCCTTGAGGAATTGCCCCGAGATGCCGAACTCGCCCGTGATTGACCCTCTTTATTGCGTCCCCTCTCCGAGCCCCCGTACACTCCTGCGCCTGCCCCTATCCCCAGTGTCTCACAGCCGTCTCTGGCCGAGGCCCTGGGCTTGAAGAGATTTCGGATGACTGCCAAGCAAAACACCCAGACTCCCACTCCCCCGACCGCCGATCCCAAGGACGACCTGATTGCCGTCCCCAAGGAGCAGAGCAAGCTGATGTACATGCTCATCCTGGCTCTGATGCTCTTCGTGCTGGTCTTCTTCACCATCGGTGATGCCCTCCAAAGCGCCTTGACCGGTGGCGGTGGATCTGGCGATGGCGGCGTGATCGTGACCTGGATTGATCCCGTGACGGGTGAAGAGCATTCAATCACGGAACGGGTTTTCATGGACCGCAAGCAATCCATGCAGATACTGATGGAAGCAGGGTTTTGGAGTCCCGCCAATCCTGAAGCGACTCGTGCAACCCTGGAGGATGAGGATGTGCTTCTGTACGAGGTGCTCGATCAATTGGCGGCCAACTCAGGAATCGTGGTTTCTGACCAGGAGTACATCAACACCCTGCGCGGCCTTGGTTTTACCGATGAGATCCTGAGACAGTTCACGCGGCGATTCCGTATGGATGGTCGTACCTTGAAGAACATCATCAAGGCAGGTATTCGTCCTTATAAGATGCGAGTTCGCTTGTTGGGCTCTGGTCTGGCCTACAGTGATCCCCTGGCCATCGAGGCCACTTGGAAAGAGAACAACCCCGAGTACGCCTTTCAGTACATCGAGCTCAAGCGCGAGGACTATGTGGAACAGGCTCGGGCCAATGCTCTGCCTGAAGAGGAGTTGATCGCTTGGTTGGATGAGCAGGCTGTAAGAGAGCAGCAGCGTTATCAGACTGAACCCAAGATGCGGGCTGATGTGGTCTGGGTAAGTCCCGGGGAGGGCTTTGATGCAAGTCTGCTGATGGAAAAGTATCCCGCCCCCGAGGGAACTGACGCAGATGCGCGCGGTTCGTTCTACTTCAACACCGCTCGGTCAACTCGTTTCCGCTATGTGGAACCCGAGACCGATGAGGCCACAGACGAGGCCGCCACAGACGAGGCCGCCACAGACGAGGCCGCCACAGACGAGGCCGCCACAGACG
>JABABA010000070.1 GCA_014238415.1 Planctomycetota bacterium
GGGCTTTACAGAACATGCTATTTCTACATCAACTGATGGTGCCCGATCTGTATATGCGGTGGATGTGGACGGTGACGGTGACATGGACGTACTCTCCGCATCGCAGTTAGATAATAAGATCGCCTGGTACGAGAATGACGGCAGCGAGAACTTTACAGAGCATGCTATTTCCACATCAGCCAATGGTGCAATGTCGGTTCATGCAGCGGATGTGGACGGTGACGGTGACATGGATGTGCTCTCAGCATCTTATCATAATGATAAGATCGCCTGGTATGAGAATGACGGCAGCGAGAGTTTTACAGAGCATGCCATTTCAACATCCGCGGATGGTGCCTATTCTGTTTTTACTGCGGATGTGGATGGTGATGGGGACATGGATGTGCTCTCTGCGTCTTACTTGGGTTCCAAGATCGCCTGGTACGAGAATGACGGCAGCGAGAGCTTTACAGAGCATGCCATTTCCACATCGGCTGATGGTGCCACTTCTGTTCATGCTGCGGATGTGGATGGTGACGGGGACATGGATATGCTCTCAGCATCTATAGAGGATGACAAGATCGCCTGGTACGAGAATGATGGCAGCGAGACCTTTACAGTGCATGCTATTTCCACATCGGCTGATCAAGCCACTACTGTTCATGCAGCTGATCTGGATGCTGACGGGGACATGGATGTGCTCTCAGCATCACA
>JABABA010000071.1 GCA_014238415.1 Planctomycetota bacterium
GAGTCAAGAGACGGCAAGGTTGCACTGGCGGGTAGGAGATTCGCGCGGACCATTCGTCTTGTTTGATAGGAACCTGCGGCGGGATCCTCCAGGGCCGCGACTTCCCAGCGTTCGGCGCGCATTGATTGCAGCCAACCGCTGATGGCAGTTTCCTGTGGAGGCCAGAGGGAGAAATCCCTCGGTTGGGCGTGAAAGACCCGTTGGAGCTGGGCGTTGGATAAGGGCATCGAGTCTTGCAGGTCTCGGCCCTCGGCGGCTACCGCAAGGTCGTTGACTCCCGCCAGAACTACAACCACATCCAGGCCTTCAAGTTCGTTGAGCAATTTGCCAAGTAAGGTCACATGGTCGAGGGCTCGGTGCCCCGACAGGCCTGCATTGCCCACCCAAGTCGGCGTGTCCTTGAATGTAGCGCTCAAGAGTTGTGGCCAGGCCTCGTCATCATCCAGGTACTCGCAAGCTGTGGTACTGCCGCCTACGCAGAGAATGTGCAGTTCATCTGTGAGGGTAGGTTCAGGCCCGCGTAAGCCGAGGGATGATGTGGTGTGCTTGGACGGTCCGCTGATGCCGAACAGATCACCTTCCTCCGGGTGCAGAGTCACCGTGAGGTTTGGCGTGCGGGGCAGGTGACGTGTGGTGGATGTGCTTCGACGAGCAATGAACTCCGCGCCTCCGATGGCCAGT
>JABABA010000072.1 GCA_014238415.1 Planctomycetota bacterium
TGGCTGCTGTTCTGTTGGCAGCCTTCTCGATCATCTTGACCTGGATGGCTCCGGAGGAAGGCGAGGAAGCCGTTTCTCTGGGGTGAACTCGGGGCAGGGTGTGGTGCGGTGCCCAGAGCATTGGTCATGTGGACTCGTTTTCTAGCGTGTCCAGCCAGTAGGGCCTAACATGGGAGGGTTCTCCACCGGACGTGACCCATGTTTCTGACCTCTGCCGCGATTGTGCTCTCCTTGATCGCTGGCCCGACCGGTGACTCTTCTGCTCTGCTCCGTGATCTCGAACGCCGAGTTGGTGCCGACGGATGGCTTGCCTTGCATCAGGTGGGTGGGGGTGAAGAGTTCTTCGAGTCCCTCGGCAGCAACGAGACCTGGCTGCGGGAAATCCTGGACTCTGGCCCCGTGCGTAGGCCTGAAGTTGTGCTCGGTTTCTTGCTGGAGGTCTGGCAGGCGGATCGTGATCTAGTTCAGCGGCCAGTGGATCGGGGCATGGCCACCGCGTGCGCCTTGGCTTTGGGCTTCAGAGATGGTGACAGTGCCCGGATGGTGGAGCGTTACGAGTACTACCGCGACAGTGACTCAGCGGGTCTCTTGAATGCTTGCTACAAAGGCCTTGCTACCTGGGAACGACGCTTCCTGGCTCGAGGGGCCCAGTGGGGAAGTATGG
>JABABA010000073.1 GCA_014238415.1 Planctomycetota bacterium
ACCCCGATAGCCTCCCCCGGAATGGCTCGGCAGTCCTGGAGGTTCGCGGTCTGAGCAAACGCTATGGAGATCAGGTCGCCCTGGGTGGCATCGACTTCGAGGTTCAGCAGGGACAGATCTTTGGCCTGCTGGGACCCAACGGATCGGGAAAGACCACCACGCTGAACTGCGCCCTGGGCCTCCTGCACCCCACATCCGGCTCCGTAAGCATCCTGGGCCAACCCTCGCAGCACATCTATGAGACCCGCGGACGGGTGGCGGTGGTCTTCGACAAGCCGGTGCTTCTGCCGAGCCACACCATCAGTCAGAACCTGAAGTACGGCGCGCGGCTGCGGAATCAGGCGGTCGGGCGCAAGGCCAGTGAAGTGCTCAAGTTGGTCGGTCTTGTGGGCCTGGAGGATCGCAAGGCAGGCCAACTCTCCCTGGGCCAGATGAGGCGCCTGTCCATTGCCCTGGCCCTCGCTGGAAACCCAGAGCTGCTGGTGCTTGACGAACCTCTGGCGGGCCTCGACCCCATCGGTGTGCGCGAGATCATGGCCCTGCTGGCGCGCCTGCGGGATGAGGGCCTGACTCTCCTGGTGTCGAGCCACAGATTGTTTGAAATGGAACGCTTGTTGACCCACGCCGGGGTA
>JABABA010000074.1 GCA_014238415.1 Planctomycetota bacterium
TCCCACTCCGAACCAAGCCCAGATCCAGCGTGATCGTGGGATGCTCTTTCGCGATCGCCCGTGAAGATTGTGGGTGAGGCCGGTGGGCGCGGATTTGGACCGGATTGACGGCAACGCGGGTACGGACACGGCTGTCTATCGAGGCGCCCGAAACGAATACGGGCTGTACCTGATGGATGGCTACGTGACGGTGGACGACAGCCAGGCCTCGCGCGACGCTCGCGATCACGTGACCACCACCGAGTGGCTGGAGTTCACCGACCAGAGTGTCGCCATCTCGAGCCTGACGGACGGCGCCAACCACTACTGCAACTCCACCATCAACTCGACGGGTGTGATGGCGACCATCAACGTGATGGGTCATTGTTCTCGGGGCCTTTTTCCTGGGGCAGTGGGTGGTGAGGCTCGGCCTCCGCTGCCAGCATCTTCCAGCCAAGAGCGAGCTCGAAGCACTGCGGGCCAAGTTACTGCAAGAGGTCTGAGGGCAGAGAGGTTTTTGAGCCTGGCCGCCGAATCAGCGCTCAAACACCCCGCCCCTCATCCAGGCTTCGATGGAGTCGGCGAAACTGATGGCTAGATCCCATTCTTCTTGGGTCAGGGACC
>JABABA010000075.1 GCA_014238415.1 Planctomycetota bacterium
GCTTTGGCCCTGGATGCGGGCGAGGAGAACATGCGATCCTTCCTGGAGGGAATTCAGGATCAACCGGTTGAAGAAGAGGAGCCTTCTGAAGGAGGCGGCTCTGGTAAGTGATCTCTGTTCATGTACAGGAACCCAGTTGAATTGGCGCGGGAAGGGGCAGTAGTCCTCTCCCGCGCTCTTGTCTTGTTCTCGCTCCGGCCCGTCTAGATCTCCTTGTTCAATGCGCTGGCTTCCTTTTGGATTGCTCATTCTGCTGCTTCTGGCTGCAGGCTGGATTCTTCGCGGGAGCGGCTTCGTGTCCGGGTTGGAGATTCGTGGGCAGGGTCCCGCAGATGAAGAGGGTGAACAACCCGAGCATGCGACCCTAGAGGCGCGTGACTCTGTACCCTCCGGAAATGGTCAGGAGGCCCTCCTCTCCGATCACTCCTCGCAGGTTCGCAAGCGCATCCAATCTGAGGTTGCCCCTGTGCAAGGCGAGGCTGTTCCGGAGGTTGAGGCTCCGGTGGCGGTCCATGGCCGAGTACTCAATTCCATGGGTTATCCCGTGGAGGGTGTGGGTGTGCGCCTGGTCTCTCACCAGGTGGTGGATGATCCTCGTTC
>JABABA010000076.1 GCA_014238415.1 Planctomycetota bacterium
TCACAAGCATGTCGACAATATCATCCGTCGTCTGACCTTCACTGACAGCTGCGAAGTTCAAACCCATGCGATGCCGTAACACGGGATGCACGAATTGTCTCACATCGTCAAAGGTGACTTCACTCCGTCCGGAGAGCCCGGCGTGTGACTTGGCCGCCAGCAGCAAGCCTTGTCCGGCACGAGGGCCGCAGCCCCAACGCACCCACTGATTAACGAACTCTGGAGCTTCTTCGCTGCCCGGTCGGGTGGCACGTGCCAGTCGTGCGGCGTAATGGGCCACCTCAGGACTCACCGAGATTCCGCGGACCGCTTTCTGCATCTGGATGATATCTTCACCACCGATGATGTGAGCCAGCTTCGGCAGTGATTCCAGTGTGGTGGATAACAGAATCTTCTGTTCTTCACTGAGCGACGGGTAATCGATCTTGATCAGGAACAGGAACCGATCGAGCTGTGCTTCGGGCAAGGTATATGTGCCCTCCTGCTCGATCGGGTTCTGGGTGGCCAGCACGAGGAACGGCCTGGGCAATTTATAGGTTTCACCGCCCACACTGACGTTACGCTCCTGCATCGCTT
>JABABA010000077.1 GCA_014238415.1 Planctomycetota bacterium
TGGTGATTACGACTGCTGCGGACGGGGCCAGGTCGGTCTACGCCACGGATCTCGACGGAGATGGAGATGCGGATGTGCTTTCGGCTTCTCTCGGTGACGATACGATCGCTTGGTATGAGAACCTCGGAGGCGGCGGTCCCATCACGGCGTTCTGTGATCCGGGGAACGTGAACTCCACCGGTGGCCCGGTCGCATTGACCGGTACTCTTGGTGTTTCCGGCTTGCACATGGAGGCCGATGGCGGCCCCCTGGGCCAGTTCGGTTTCTTCCTCGTTTCTGCTGGTGCTCATGCCGGTGCCCCTGTGGGTGATGGCCTGTTGTGCCTGGGCTCTCCCATTGGTCGTTACAACGCGGTAGCCGGTGGGGTGAAAAACTCGATTGGCCAGTTCCAGGGTGCTGGCGTCTTGGTGAACCTGGTAGGAACCTCCTCCGTGGGTACTGGCTTCGATGTGCCGGCGGCCCTGCCGAGTCCCCCAGGAGGGACCATTGTCGGAGGATCCACCTGGATGTTCCAGCTCTGGTACCGCGATGGAACCAACTCGAACTTCTCGAACGGCCTGGAGGTCAACT
>JABABA010000079.1 GCA_014238415.1 Planctomycetota bacterium
TTCGCCTTGGCCGGTGGCTTCACCCAGACCTTTGAGTTGGCAGAACGAGATCCAGTTCTGCACCCGACCCTGATTATTTCAGCAAGCGGGAACATCCCAGCAATCTTGAGCCTCTTGCCCGACATCACTACTGGCTTCCTCTCCAGCCTCGATGGCCTCAAGATCGACGGCATCGGAGAGGCTCAGGCGGGGGTCTTGGTAAGTGAAAACGAGCACGAGTTACGTAACATCTTCGTCACAGACTGCAACCGAGGCTTGCGTCTTCGAGCCGAAGGAGCAAGCACCCCGGTGGACGGGCTCTTGTTAGCTTGCGAAACAACTGAAAACGACCTTGAGGGCATTTCTGTCGCCGGTGCATGGGATCTCGGGATCGAAGGCTGCCAGTCCACCTTCAACGGACAGGAAGGCTGCCAATTCGACAAGCTCCTCTGCCCACTGGGAACCACCGTCAAGGTGCGCGTCAAAGATTGCGCATTCGCCTACAACGGGACAGATGGGTTGGACATAGACCTCTTTGTAGATGGACCCAATGTGACTCCAGGAGGTCTATTCG
>JABABA010000007.1 GCA_014238415.1 Planctomycetota bacterium
GTCATCGTAGGACGCCGAGAGCACATCCGCATCGCCATCGCCGTCGAGATCCGTGGCGTAGACCGAAAGGACCCCATCCGCAGCAGTCGTGATCACCTGTTGCGCCCCGAAGGCCCCGCCCCCGAGGTTCTCATACCAGGCGATCTTGGAGTCATTCGAGGAAGCCGAGAGAACATCCGCATCACCATCTCCATCGAGGTCGGTGGCGTAGACCGAGCGGGCCCCATTCGCAGCAGTCGTGATCACATGTTGCGCCCCGAAAGCCCCACTCCCAAGGTTCTCATACCAGGCGATCTTGGAATCATTCCAAGAAGCCGAAAGCACATCAGCATCGCCATCTCCATCGAGGTCAGTGGCGTAGACTGAACAGGCCGCCGGCGCAGAAGTCGAAATCACCTGCTGCCCCCCAAACCCGGACTGTGCTCCAGCCACCCCCACCAACAAGAAGAAAGAACAAACAGACAAGGCGCGAGAAACAAAGCTAGGAGAATTCAACATAGAACCTGCTTGGAGACGGATTGACACGAGACACCCCGCTTCAAAAATGCGGGCAACCTGCTCTTCCTATGACACAACAACTGCCCCGTTCCAAGATACTCGTTCCAGAATTATTTCCTGTTCCTCTACCGGAACATCACCGTCACGCCGTCGCTGGTGTTGGAAGTCGCGCCCGGGTTCAGGTCCCGGTACCAGAGCTGAAAGTTCCAGGTCTCGCCGGGCATGAATACGACGCCAGAGGGCAGGTTGAGGAAGTCGACCGTGTAGGTGCGTGTTCCGCCAGGAGTGGTCTGGCCCACCTGTCCGGTGCCGGACATGACAAAGCGCACGATGGGAGCACCCAGACACAAGACTCCCTGACTGCCACCAAAATTCGGGACATTGGCCTGATTCTGCGACATGAGGAAGTAGCTCCACTGCTGAGTGGGCAGGCCGCTGGCATGCAGGGTCAGATTGTTCAGGGCCAGCTGCGGAGAACCGAGCGCCATGATGCTGCCGCCTGCTCCTGACGAGTTGATACCGCCCGTGCAGTAGCTGGCCGGAACGCATTCGTCCAACAAGCCATCCCCATTCATGTCGAGGGCCGGGTTGTTCTGGATCTGGACCAGATCATGCAGCCCATCAGAGTTGCAGTCATGGGGCATCAGGTTCTCATACCAGGCGATTTTGTCGTCCAGGTAGGAAGCCGAGAGCGCGTCCTGATCGCCGTCCCCGTCGAGGTCTGCAGCGTAGACGAAGTAGGGCGCGTCGGCCGCAATCGTGATCACCTGCTGCGCCCCGAAGGCCCCGCCTCCGAGGTTCTCATACCAGGCGATCTTGTCGTCAAGTATGGAAGCCTAGAGCACATCCTGATCGCCATCTCCATCGAGGTCCGTAGCGTGGACCGAGACGGCCGCGTTCATGGCAGTCGAGATCACCTGTTGCGCCCCGAAGACCCCGCTCCCCAGGTTCTCGTACCAGGCGATCTTGTCGTCATTTGCGGAAGCCGAAAGCACATCCTGATCGCCATCTCCATCGAGATCCGTGGCGTAGACCGACCAGGCCCCATCCGCAGCAGTCGTAATCACCAGTGGCGGTCCGAAGCCTCCAGCCCCATCGTTCTCATACCAGGCGATCTTGTCGTCACGAAAGGACGCCGAAAGCACATCCTGATCGCCGTCCCCGTCCAGGTCCGTGGCATAGACCGACTCGGCCCCAAGAGCCACGCTCGAAATCAGCTGGATCGGTCCAAACGCACCGCCTCCCAGGTTCTCATACCAGGCCACCTTGTCGTCAGCAAAGGAAGCCAGCAGCACATCCGTATCACCGTCTTCGTCAAGGTCCGCGGCGTAGACCGATTTGACCCCGGCCACAGTGTTGGGCATCGTGATCACCTGTTGACCTCCAAACGCCCCACCCCCAAGGTTCTCATACCAGGCGAGCTTGGAGTCCCAGTACGAAGCCGAGAGCACATCCGCGTCACCATCGCCGTCCAGGTCTGCGGCGTAGACCTCGTTGGCGAAATGCGCAGAGGTTGTGATCACCTGTTGTGGCCCGAACACGCCAGCGCCAAGTTTCTCATACCAGGCGATGCACATCCTGATCGCCGTCTCCGTCGAGGTCCGTTGCGTGGACCGAGAAGGCACCATCCAATGCGGTCGAAATCACCTGATCCCCTCCAAAGCCCTGCGCCCCAACCACCCCCGCCAGCAACCAGGGAGAAGCCACAGACAGAGCACGGACAGCAAGATGGGGAGTGATCAACATGGATCCAGGCACGGACAAGCAGAGAAAGGGGAACTCTTCAAACGCGCGCCCCTCGCAATCGCAAAAACCTGTTCCCCCCAAGAGACCACAATCCACCTGTTTGAGGACACTCTTGTCCTAACTTTCCCTCAAGGGGCCTCGCTCAGCCGCCCTGCAAGCCCTGCGCTGCCAGGGTGTGCCTGTCCGCAGCCTCCCCATCCCCCATCCTCCGGCAGACCCGCGCGAGACGGTGCAGGAGTTCGGAATGCGGACGCAGGGCAACCGCCTCTTCGAGCAGTTGGCGGGCACCAGCAAGGTCATCGCCTTCAAGGCAGATGTCGGACAGGGCGGCGAGGGTGCGGGCTCGGTCGGGGTCTTGGGTGAAGCGACGCAGGGCGTCTTCCAGCCGGGTCTTGGCCTGAGCGAACTGGCCCGCTTCGATATCGAGCAGGCCAAGGCGAAAGAGTGCCTCGCCATCGCCGGAAAGATCATGGTCCAATCGATACGCGACTCGCGCAGCGGGAATACGACCGGTTTCTTCCAGCGCGCGGCCCAACCGGAAGGGGGCGATGGATTTTTCCGGATAACGCGCACCCGGGGCAAGCGATCGTTCCAGAGCTTCCACCGCTTTCTGCCAGAGTCGGGCCCGGGATTCGAGAATGCCCAGCAGGTAGTAGGCTTCCGCAGACCAGGCCCCTTGGAGTTCGCCCAGGATCAACTCGCGGGCGTGCTCCGGGCGACCAGCGGAAAGATGCTTGCGGGCCGCCGCAAGAGGAGCCCGTCCTGAAGAGGGAGAGCGCGGCTGGCCCAGCAACTCGACCCTCGCGCCGGCCAGAAGAGCGATGACGGGATCGGTGGGTTCCGGGCTGGGATCCTGCTTGCCTGGCTGAACAACGATCAGCACCAGACCTGCGAGCAGGGCAAGGAAGAGAATGACAATCAGACCGGCCCTCATTCTCCAGACCCCCGCACAAGGACGAAGTTCATACCGGGCATCAGAGCTGGAAAGCGTTCCGAGGAACCATCGGGCCAGGTGACCTCGGCCTGGAAGGGACCCTTGTGGGACCCGGTTCCGAACTGGGCCTCCTGGGCGTTGGCGGATTGATAGGTGCCCGACGAGGTGATCCAGCGGTACTGGGGCCGGGGCCCGCCCAGAAGGGCGACCCGCGAGCCGATGGCGCGGCGGTTCATGGACCCGGGTTGCTGCAGGGAAAGCAAGATGCCCCTGCCAGGAGCAGCGTCGTTACGCAGCAGGCGCACTGATCCAGTCAGATCGCGTACCACCAGATCCAGATCCCCGTCCCGGTCGAGGTCCGCGCACACCGCTCCACGCTCAATACCTTGCTCCTGGACCCAGTCTCCTGCCTCGGCCGCGTGAATGGGTTCGAAGCGGTTCTTCACCTGACGGAACAGGAGCGCCGGCTGGCGCTGGCTCCAGCCCTGTTGACGACAGATGGTCTCACCATACACATGACCATTGAAGACCAAGAGTTCCTGCGTGCCGTCGCAGTCCATGTCCAGAAAGGTCGTGGCCCAACCAAGATAGGGCACCGAGATCTGACCCAGGCCCCAGCGCCGGGTGGCATCATCAAAAAACAGATCCCCCAGATTCAGGTGCAGGGTGTTGCGATCCCCCATGAAGTTGGTGGTGAACACATCGGGCCGGCCATCGCGGTTCACATCGCCCAAGGCAATGCCCATGGTGGCCTGCCCCAGGCCGTTCTCGTCGAATGCGATACCGCTTGTGAGACCGTTCTCGCTGAATGATCCGTCAGCACCCCGCTGGAAGAAGAAGTTGGGGCCAGAGTCGTTGCCCACAAAGACCTCCAGGGTGCCATCGCCGTCGAAGTCGGCGCTGACCACGCCCAGGCCATAGGCGGCTTTCACGGCGGCAAAGCCCAGGGAAGCGGGGACAAAAGAACCGTCGCCTTCATTGAGATAGACCTCGTCGGGTTCGGCAGAAAGACCCAGCGGTCCTCCAAAGACCTCGGCCCCACGAAACATCATCGGCTTGGGCAGGGACTCGGGGTCGAACTGCACATAGTTGGCGACATAAAGATCCAGGTCACCGTCTCCGTCGAAATCGCCGAAGGATGCCGCAGTGCTCCAGGCGGATGTCTGAGCGAGACCCGAAGAAGCGCTGGCATCAAGGAAGCCGCCGCCGGCCTGCTGCAAGAAAAGCGAGTTGGGACCATGGGCGCAGACGAAGAGATCATCAAGGCCGTCCCCGTTCACATCCCCCACCGCTGTGCCGAAACTCCAGCGCGAAAAGGAAAGACCGCTGGCCTCGGTGGCATCGCGGAACTTGAGCCGACCCAGGTTCTCCATGTAACGCCCACCGCTGCTCATGTCGGGATCCGTGACGCTGCCCCCACAAGCGGGCAGAAAGAGATCCAGGTCTCCGTCCCCGTCTCCGTCGATCAAGGCAAGGCCACCCCCCTTGACCTCGATCAGGGCCGCGGGGTCGCAGTTGCTGTGGGAAGGCAGCTGCCCCAAGCCCCCCGGATAGGAGACCTCGGTCATTCCATAGGGAAACTCCGGGCCCTCGTCTTCGCAAGATGCGCTAAGCCCCAGCAGAAGGGCGACACCGAGCGGCCGGCAGGACCTCACTTGCCCTCTGTGCCATTGCACGCCAGGTCCTCACTCGCCGTGCCCCTTGCCAAACGACCAGAGAAGCCATAGGCGGTGCACTCGTCCAGGATCACGGGCACCTTTGTGCCCAGCAGTTCTTCGCCCCCAGCAATGGACACAGACAGACCATGCACCGAACGACCCTGGAGAATATTTGCGTCACGGGGAGACACGGCCTCCAGGAACACCTGCTCCGTACGCCCGCACCATTGCTCAAAGCGCGCCCGCTGCACGCGCTCCGAAGTTTCCATCAGGCGCTGGTGACGTTCCTTCTTGATTGCCTCCGGCACATCATCAGGAAAGCCCGCCGCCTTGGTGAGAGGGCGCTCGTCATACTTGAAGATGTAGTTGACAATGAACTGCTGCTCTTCGAGAAAGCGCTGGGAACCAACGAAGTCCTCTTCGGTCTCCCCCGAAAAACCCACGATCCAATCGCTGCCCAGTTCCAGATCCGGCAGCACAGAGCGCAGGGTGTCCGCACGCTTGCGATAGAGGTCCAGGTTGTAGGCCCGCTTCATGCGCTTCAGAACCGGATCGCTCCCGGCCTGTGCGGGCAGGGGCAGGAAACGGTCCACCTTGTCGCAATCCCGCATCGCTTCCGCAAGGGCACGGGTCGCATAGGAGGGATGCAAAGTGATCATGCGAATGCGCTCCAGCCCGGGCACCTCCTGCAGGGCGCGCAGGAGATCGCCAAGACCTTCACGACCCTGACGGCCTGTGCCGCGGGGCTGGCCTTCCAGGGGTACCGAAAAATCCTCGCCGTAGCTGTTCACGGTCTGCCCCAGCAGTGTCAGCACCTTGACGCCCTGGTCCGCGTGCCAGCGGGCCTCCTGCACCAGCTGAGGAATGGACCGGCTCTGCACCCCGCCGCGAGTCATGGGTACCACGCAATAGGTGCAGGACAAGGCGCAGCCACGCATGACCGCCAAGAAAGCCTGTCTGCCTCCGGTCCAGATCTCGCCCGTGCGATCCACGGGCACCTCCGCCGCCATGTCGGTGAAAGCCACCCGTTCATCGCTGCGGCTCAAGCTGGAATCCGCCCGTCGTGAGCGCACTTCTTCCACCATCTGAGGCAGGTGCTGAAACTGACGCGTTCCCGCCACCAGGTCAATGTGAGCGGCGCGTTTGAAAGCCTCTTCCTCCACCCGCTGAGCCATGCAGCCCATCAAACCGATGACCATGTCCGGGCGGCGTTTCTTGAGTTGCTTGAGTTCTCCCACCCAGCTCCAAGTGCGTTCCTCTGCGTGATCACGCACACTGCAGGTGTTGAAGATGACCACATCGGCGTCCTCAACCGATGAGGTGGTGCCATAACCCGACTTGCGAAAGCGTCCCTCGACCAGGGACGAGTCATACTTGTTCATCTGGCAGCCAAAAGTCACCACGCAGAGCTGGGGAGCGGCCGCGCCCGCGGGGATGTTCTGGGACTCGGAAGTGTGGCGCGTGGTGGTCATGGCGGCTCAGAGCGCCGAAGCGCGAGGGCCATCATGCCAGAGGAAGGCCTGGGACCGCACGGTGAAACAGGTCAGCGGGGTAAAACAGGACAGCCCAGGCAATGCGCGACCAACAAGTTCGGTCAACCGGAACGGCGCGCAACAACCTCATCTCGGCCGCCAGCAACTCCCGGCCACGGTCCCCAAGAGAGCCGCGAGGAATCCCCAAGCCGCGGGCAGGAGGCCCCAAAACACGGGTGTCATGGCCGCCGGAGCGGGACCCTCGGCCTGGCCGAGACACCACCAGAGCACCAGATTCCCAAGCCCCATACCCCAGAAAGCCCCCATGGCGCTGCAGCGCTGCCATCGCAAGCCCAGCAGCAAGAGCGGGAAGAGGGTCACGTAACCAGAAAACGCCACCGCCGCCTGGGAGAAAATCGAGCCAGGCACAAACCGCCAGAGCACAAAAACTGCCACAGCAATCAACAAGCCGAACAACCTGCCCCGCATTACCTCGGTGCGCCCATCGGAGGCGGGCCGCAATACATCCCGACTCAACATCGATCCCAAGGTCAGAAGCTGCGCGTCCAGGGTGCTCATGACCGCCGCCAGCACCGCCACCAAACCAAGAGCACCGAGGGCTCCGGGCAGGACCTCGCCTGCGATCAAGGCGAACACACGATCCGACTCACGCCCCACCAGGCCCGGATAGAGGTCCCGCCCCAACAACCCCAACAAGACCGCGGGCAGCCAGAGCGCCACAAGCGCAAAGGGATAGACCAAAGCCACCCTCCGAATAGATGGCGCGCTCTTGGCCGCGATCAAGCGCACCAGCATGTGGGGAAAACTGATCACCGTCAGACTGATCACAAGGCTCCAGGACAAGAGCGCTCCACCTCCATAGAGTCCGTGGCTGGGTCGGGTCAACAAGCGCCCTCCATCGATCTCGCCCAGACGCCCAAGCACCGCGCTCCAGCCCCCCACCGAGCGCGCGCCGACCCAGGCAGCAGCCACCATGAATCCCAGGAACAACCCCCCTTGCAACACATTGGTCCAGGCTGTGGCGCGCATTCCACCGAGCGATGTGTAGAGCAAAGCCACAGCGAGGATCAACGTTCCCGCCCAGGCAAGTGTCACGGAACCGTCACTGGCAAAGACCACGCTGCGCGCCCCCCCCTCTACGGCAGTGGCCATGTACGGCAGGGTGTAAAGGGTGAAGACCGCGAAGAGCATCCAGCCCACAGCGCGATTGTCCAAGAGCCGCGAATAGAGCTCGGCCGGAGTCAAGGCCCCCAGCCTGCGGGCCTCACGTCGCGCGGGCAGACCAACCGCCCAGAAAGTCAGGGGAATCCCCAGAGCCACGATGGGCACATTCAACCCAAACACCGCCAGACCATCGTGGTAAGCCAATCCGGGCACTCCCACCAGGACAAAGGGCGTGCAGTTGGTGCCGAAGAGCGCCATGAACAGAACCACCGAACCGAGGCCAGATCCCGCCAGGAAGTAGTCTTCGGGAGAGCGTGCGGCACGCCGTGCAGCAACGGCGCCGATGGCCAGCAACAGGAGCGCATACAAGCCAAGGAACACAAGGGGCAGGCTCATGGACCTGCCTCGTCAGCCTGTTCTTCTCCCCGCCAGACAAAACGCGCAAACAGGAACAACCACAGAATCGCGAGGGCTACCCAACCCAGGCGCAAGGCGAGTTCCGCCGGCAGCACTCCGAACAGCAGGCGTGCGGGGGGCGCCACGAAAAGGTGCACAGCCAACAGGGCCAGTGCAGTTGAGGTCAGAAGCAGGGGCATTCGCACGACCCCATGTTGGGGACTGGCGTGCACAGATACCAGCCAGACCTGAGTCCTGAGGAGGAACCATGGGTGTACTCGGGAGAGTCCACAGGCAGACGGCCTCCCCTGCGCACAGCCTCTCCGCGGGGGTTGGCATGCAAGTTGACTTCAAGACACCGGACACCTCCGGTGGCTTCCGACTTTCACCAACGGCCCCTGGTGTGCTGCCGGCGGTGTCCATCCATTTACCAAACCCCTTCAAGCGATGACAAAAACAAACGCCACCATCGTCCTGCTCACCAGCCTGCTCTCCTCCTGCGGATTGGACTTCCACCTGACCGATCCCGGCACGGGCATCACCGTCCTGCAAGAAGTCGAGCCCAACGATCAGCCCTGGGAGACCCAGGTCTTCGATCCCTTGGAATCCTGCACGGTCCTGGACCTGGTGGGCTCGGTGCAGGCAGCTCCGGGTTTCGATCTGACCGATCATCTGGGCTTCATCGCCGAGAGCCCCATGGAGATCTGCGTCACCTTGGAGGGAGAATTCGAGTACCTCGATTTTGATCTGGCGGTCTGGGACCCCACAAGCGAAACCTACCCCCTCGTCTGGCAGACCTCTGGAGATGTGGAGACCGCGATCTTCGAAGTGAATCACGCGGGCCCCTTCCAATTGGCGGTCTTTGCCCCTTTCGAGGACGGGGACTGGATCCTGCGCATTGAGACCTTCCCCTTGCCCGGGTACAACCCGCAGGCGAACTCCGCTCCGGGGGAGAGAATCCAGGCACTGAAAGCGACCCGTGCAGAGACCCGGGACCTGAAAACCCCACTGCTCTGATCCTGAGGGCGAAGGCCAAAGACCCGTCAATCGAGGGCACGCAAAGCCCTCGAAGACAACCCAAACGGTGGCAGGCCCCCCGGAGAACTGACGCGGGGACCGGCGCGAACAGAAAAACGCTCCAGCGCCCCCGAGAACTCGCCGGGAAGAGCCGATAGACTTCTGGTCCCCGTCCCCGCGCGGACACAGCATGCATCATCCCCTTCCCACCCCAGCCCCGCCCCCTGTGGCTGCGTGCTGCAGGGGTGCTCTCTGGGTGCCAGCTCTTTTCTTGGGAGGTCTCGGCCTGATGGGCTGCAGCTCGGACGAGGCAACCACGAGCGCCGGTCCGGGCGAGGTGCGCTATCTTTGGCCCCGGCCATTCGAGGACTTCACGCCCTCGCGCCAGCCGACCCTGATTGCGCGCCTGGAAGCGCCCTCCGATCCAGCGGTCTGGAAGGCCACAGTGGAAGGCGAAGCAACCCCGCGCTATAGCAACCAGCGACTGGTACTGCCCACCGCCAAAGGAGGCTCCCTGACTGTGCCCGGTCCCCTGCAACCGGGTTTCAATCGAATCGTGGTGGAAGGTGTTTTTCAAGGCACCAAGCAACGCGTGGATCTCAGTCTGATCTCTGCCGCCGGACGGGAGATTCCCCTTCAAGCGCAGATCGCCTTGCCCCTGGGCAGCAATCAGTCCCTGATCTTCGACGCGCCCAAGTTGCCCACCTCCAAACCCTTCAAGGAACTGCGCATCTCGATCAAGGGTGGACCCAGCGCAATCCAGCATGTGGACTTCTGGCAACGACCCGCCAGCGCCCACTACCCGCCGCTCGATGGCCCCGCAGATACGATTGCCATCGGGGAAGAAGCCCGCATGGGCTGGGGACTGCCCCAGGATCTCAAGGTGAGTTGTCCCCTGGGACCCATCAGTTCCGGATCCACCCTGATCGCTTCGGCGGGCATGCTCAAGGCGGCCCGCACCAGCAGCAAGACTCCCAGGTTGGAAGTCACGATCAGCGGCCAGGGATTTTCGGATGCTGTCGGCAGCCTGGATCTTGCACGCAAGGATCATCCCTTCCAGGACCTGGAGGTCAACCTTGCGAAGTATGCAGGTCTGGAGGCCGAGGTCTCTTTCCTGTTCAAGCAGGAGCAGGCCGAACTGGGCGCCTGCGCCCTGACCAATCTGGCCGTGGTGGACGCCGGAGAGTCCCCGCCCCTGGCCCTTCTGATCACCAGCGACACCCACCGCGGAGACCATATGGGCTGTGCGAATCTGGGGGTCGACGTCAGCACCCCGAGCCTCGATGCCCTGGGTCAGCGCGGGATGATCTTTGAGCGCACCTATTCCGCCACCAATGTCACCTCGCCCTCCCATGCTGCGATCCTGACGGGCATCCATCCGCGCGATGGCCGGGTGCTGACCAATACCGAGCGCATGATGGGTGAAGCCTGGACTCTGGGGGAGGCCTATCGGCAGGAGGGCTGGTGGACCATCGCTGTGGTCACCGTGCGTCACCTGGGTCCCCTGGGCACCCACATCGCCCAGGGCTTTGACAAGGTCTGGTCTCCGCTCGGCCGCCCGCCCCAGGCAGAAATTCCAGTTGAACAGGTACAGCAGTGGTTGGACGAGGCTGCCGGGCGGCCGGTGTTCATCTGGCTGCACCTCTTTGACGCCCACGACCCCTACGAGCCACCGCCGGAGTTCGCTGACCGCTATTGGGATGCAAGCCTCGACCCCTTTGACCCAAGTCTGCCGCCGCACAACTGGACACCAGGAACCTATCCCCCACGGCTCAAGGATCTGCGGCGCACGGACTGGCCCTCAGCCCTCTATCGAGGAGAGGTCAGTTACCTCGACAAGGAACTGGGTCGTCTGCTGCGCCACCCGCGGGTACAGAATGGTCTGGTGGCATTCACCGCGGACCACGGAGAAGAACTGGACGGGATCCTCAGTCGCTTTGATCACCGTTCGTTGACGCCCTCGACCCTGCATGTGCCTTTCATCCTGGCCGGGAACCAGGTTCCCGAAGGAGTGCGGGTCGAGCGCTCGGTGGATCAACTGGACATCGGACGCACGCTGCTCGACCTGTCGGGTCTGTATGGGGCCGACTACCCCGGACGCAACCTGCTGCGTCACCTTGAAGCCGATGAAGAAACCCCGCAGGAGCCCTTCTTTGCCCTGGGCGCCCATGGATTCAACGCGTCTATGACTGTCGAGGACTGGCACCTGCTCCTGCAGTTGCGAGCGCAACGGCAACCAGGAACAGGCAGGGTGCCCCTCTGGCATGTATCCCTGCACGATCTGACAAAGGACCCCCTCTGCGGGACAAATCTGCAAGAGCAGGAAGGAACCAGAACCAGGAGCATGCTGAAGCAGCTGATGGCCTGGCTGCGCCAGCGGGATCACGACCCCATCGTGGCCATGCGCAACACCAGCGCCGCCGAAATCGCCGAGCTGTCCGCCCTGGGATACTCCACCGGCGTGGAGTCCCCGGAATCAGAAAAACCCTGGCTGCCAGCCGAGCTGACCGTAGACGACATCATGGAGCGACAACCATGATCGGGTTGCGCAGCCGACCGTCCGTGCGGGACCGCCGAGCCCTGATGCTCACCGTCGCCCTGTTCACCCTCGCCTCCTGCGGCCAGGAATCAACAGGACTGCCCGCGGGTCAGGGGCATGTGCAGCACCTCAAACTCACGCCCTTCGACGCGCCCCCGGATAGCAAGCCCGTGACCGTGGCGGAATTCATACCCAAGAAGAACGATCCCCGCTGGGGAGCCACAGGCACCAAACGCGGGGAGTTCATCAAGGTGGTTGCCGGACCCGATGCAGCCGACCGGCTGCCTGCCAACCGCATTCCTGCCATGGTTGCGGAGGGCAGCGAACCCTTGACAGTGACCTTCAAGGAATCAATCGATCCAGGCAGCTTCAATTCAGTGGTGGTCGGCGTGGACACCTTTGGCGCCTTGCCCGAGTTGCTGCGTGTGTCGATCCTACGGGACAAGCAATTGGTCACACACAGTCGCTGGATCGAGTGCTCCTCCACGCCAGTTGGCCCGGTGCACTTCCTCTTTCCCCTGCCCGCCCTGCGCGGGCAACTCAAGCACATCAACCGCATCCGCATCGAATCCAAGGGCCTGACCACCATGATGGCGGTCACATCCATGGCGATCCTGCGCAATCCCCTTGAAAACTTCGCTCCAAGCACAACCGCCGGGGCCGCCATGCTCTCCCTGGGCAGCGAAGCACGCGCCGGTTGGCCTGTGGCCACGCACAAGCCCCTGACCACCACATTCACGGCCCCCGAACGGGCGCGCTTGCGCTTCAGCCTGGCGATGATTCCGATCCTGCGACGGCCGAATCAGGGACCCTCCGTCGCCGTCCATGTTCGCAGTCAGGGAATGGAGCCCCTGATCGAACGCTACAGCCTGGAGAACCGCATGCAGGCCCCCTTGACCTGGCACAACCAGTTCCTGGATCTGGCCGGGTACGCGGGTCGCGAGGTGCGCGTGGAATTCCGCATGCTGGTGCATCCCGAGTGCAAGGACGAGGGCTGGGCTTTTGTGGCCGAACCCCTGGTCTCGGTCCAGGGCCAGGACGCTCCCACCGTGTTCCTGATCACCAGCGATACCCACCGGGCGGACCACATGGGCAGCGGTTCCCTGGTGCAGACGCCGAATCTGGACGCCCTGGCTGCGCGCGGAATCCTCTTTGAGGACGCCCTGACCGCCACCAATGTGACCAACCCCTCGCATGTCTCCCTGATGACCGGGCTGACCCCCCGGGAGACCCGCATCCTGAACAATCACTCACCGCTCCTGCCCAAGGCCGAGACCCTGGCGGAACGCTTCAATGAAGCTGGATACCGCTGCTTTGCCGCCGCCAGCGCCTTCCATCTGCAGCATACGGAGAGCGGCCTGGGCCAGGGCTTCGACCGACTGGACGCGCCGGTGCGCAATCAGCGTCCCGGTGGGATTGCAGCGGAACGCCTGAGCCATTGGCTTGCGGAGGCCGAAGGGGAACCTGTTTTTGTCTGGCTGCATGTGTTCGACGCCCACTCGCCCTACGAACCCCCGGCCCCCTTCAACACCCGGTACTGGCCCGAGGGCAAGGACGCCTTCGACCCGGCCCTGCCCCTGGGCTACCCTGCCAGCGTCACACCACCCTCACGCCTGAGCAACCTGCGCGACCCGGCCTATGCCCGCGCCCAGTACCGGGCTGGTGTGGATTATGTGGACCAGACCGTGGGCCAGATGCTCAGCATCCCGCGCATGGAAGAGGCACTGATAGCCTTCACCGCAGACCACGGGGAGTGTTTTGGCGAACATGACGTGTGGTTCGACCACGCAGAACTCTATCCCCCCTCGGTGCATGTACCCCTGATCCTGGCGGGGCCCGGCGTGGCCCAAGGCAAGATCTTCAGCGGTGCCTCGCGCCAATACGATGTGGCCCACACCCTGCTGGCCGCTGCGGGAATCGGAACGGCAGGCTTTCCCGGCCAGGACCTGCGGGGACTTTTGGAGAAACCCGACAAGGGACCGCGCATGCTGCTCGCCGCACACGGCATGAGCGCCGCCATCAGCATCGGCAAGTGGTATTTCATTCTGCAACTCAAAGACCACAAGGAGTGGTCCCTCAAAGAGTGGCGCACCAAGCACACCTTTGAACTCTTTGACCTGAATGCGGATCCCGGCTGCCTGCAGGATCTGTCCGCCTCACAGCCGGAGCGGGTGAAGGTCTTGCGCAAGCGTGTGGTGCAGTGGCTGACCAGTGCCCCAGAAGATGGCCTTGGGAGTTCCCAAGCCATCACGCCTGAGCAGGCAGCAGACCTGAACGCGCTTGGCTATGCCACCGGCGAAGAACCCGAGGCAACGCTCTGGTTTGATCCCGACTGCGGCTGTGAGCACTGCGCGCCTTTTGCAAGGGCGCGCTGAGTCCTTGCGCGGGATCAGGGGGCTCAGGCGGTCTGCTCAAGAGCCCGGCGCAGAACCGCCAGCGCCAGGTCGGCGTCTGCTATCGAAAAGACAAGCGGCGGCTTGATCTTGAGCACATCGTGCCCGGGCCCATCGATCGCCAACAGCACACCTGCCTGCCTCGCCCTGGCCACCACCCGGGCCAGCCGCTCGGGATCCCCCTCGCGGGTCTCCGCATCTCGCACAAAGGCCACTCCGAGATAGAGGCCGCGGCCGCGCACATCACCCAGTACGGGGAAGTCCTGGGCCAACTGACACAAGCCCTGTGAAAGATGGGCTCCCACTTCGGCAGCCTTGGCGATCAAGCCCTCCTGCTCGATCACATCCAGCACCGCCATACCGACGGCACAGGAAACAGGATTGCCCCCAAAGGTGTTGAAGTACTCGGGACCCTCGCCAAAGGCCTGAGCCACCGAGCCAGTCGCAATGACTGCTCCCATGGGATGACCATTGCCCATGGGTTTGCCCAGGGTCACCATGTCCGGCACAAAGGCCTCCTGCTCAAAGGCCCACCACGCGTCTCCCACCCTGCCAAAGCCAACCTGCACCTCGTCCACGATGCACAGGCCGCCGTGACTTTTCACCAGTGCGGCTGCGCGACTCAGCCAACCCTTGGGGGGCACCACCTGACCACCGCAACCGATCAGGGGTTCGGCCAGGAGTGCGGCCACCCGACCGCCCCGGGCTTCGATGTCAAGGCATGTCTGCTGCACGCTGGCAGCGTAGGCCTCGGCTGCATCCGGTCCCCGGTGCAGACCTGCATAGGGATCGGGGCAGGGCAACTCGTGCACCCAGTTCGGTGCGCCCCCACCGCCGGGTGCGTTGAACTTGTAGGGACTGACTGCCACGGCCCCTTGACTGTTGCCGTGGTAGCCACCCCCGAGCACCAGGAAATGCTCTGCGCCTGTGGCCGCTCGAGCCATTCGCAGGGCCAGCTCGGTGGCTTCGGAGCCGGAGTTCACCAACTGAACCGTGTCGAGGGGAGCAGGAAAAAGGTCCACCAGGCGCTGGGCGTAGTCCAGCCGCCCCGGGTGCAGGTAGCGCGTGTTCGTGTTCAGGCTTGCGGCTTGATTGGCGAGGGCACGCACAACCTGTGGGTGGCAGTGCCCCACATGACAGACATTGTTGACGCAATCAAGAAAGGCTCTTCCTTCGGCGTCGAAGAGGTAGCTGCGAGTTCCTCGCAGGATGGTCAGGGGGTCATCGTAGGAGAGAGAAAGCGCTGGATTGAGCACCGCCGCGCGGGCTGACAGCAGATCTTTTTCGTCCCTTGGGCCAGGAGACCCGGTCCCTGACAGCAACCCCAACCCGACCCCCAGATGATGGGCCCCCTGCTCGGGTTGAATAGCGAGCAAGGCCTCCAACGCCAGAACTCCATCGCCGGTGTGCTGGGTCAAGTGCGCATTGTGCGGATCAGCCTCCCGCGCAGCACGACCGTGCATGAGGCTCATGGTCAAGCGTGCCGCCGCGCAAGGCAGCACAAGATCAAGCTCCTCAAGGTGCAGGGGAAAACTCTGGTGGTAGCCACGCACCAAAGCCAGAGCCACAGGAAGGGGATCATCCTCGCTCAACTGAATGGCATAGGCCACAGCGATGCCGAGTTCGGACACGCGCGCGGATACTGCCGCATCCCCCAGGTCAAACAGGCCCGTGACCCGGGCACCGTCTCTGGTCTCCACGCCAGTCAGGTTGAACTCGTTGGCGTCATAGAACAAAAGCTGCTGGGGTAGCTCTTCGATCACCCCTTGCACCCTGCCCCCGTACATCAACAGCACGGTTTCGAACATGCTGCGGATTTTTGGGTCCGGTTCGAGCTGGAGCAACAAGGCAAGCTGACTTGTAGCCTCCATGGTCCAGCTGTGTTGCCCGGCGCCCGCATCCACCTGCAACTCAGCCAGACAACGGTCCACACGACCGAGCAGTTCCCCAAGACTGAACCAGGTTTCGAGGTTGCGCCCCTTGAGGTCAGCCAGGAGCGGCCCCGGCACCCAACTCATCATGCGCGCCAGATGCAGGCGCCCACCGGTACCGTTGAGTTCAACCCAATCATCGCCTGCGGAAGTCGGCACCAGCTCCGGCGCAACCCCTGGCAGCTCGCGCCCCAGACAGCGCAGAATCAGGGCCTCCAGCTCCAAGCGCGCGCGATTTCCAGCGTTTTGGACCCGCAACACATGGCTTGGCTCCCCGCACCCATCGAGCAGGGCAAAGTTGCGGTCCTCGTAGCTTGTAAGGGACTTCAGGGCCCCCTCCCGACCCCAATGGGCGCGCAGGAGTTCACCGGCCTGCTGCAGGCCAAAGTCAGCGGAGGGGGGCGGAAGGGGATCCATGAGAGGCAGCACGATAGCGCCCCTGACCCGCCAGGAAGACCCCCCTGTACCGATTTGGACCCCAAATGCCCCCCCTCACGGCCCTCCTACGGATGCGGGGGTACCTTTTTCTGTGAACCTACGCACCCGATCCAAAGCCCCCCTGTTGGCTGCAGCCGCCCTGATGGGTGCCTGCATGGTGCAGCCCCCCGCAAGTCGGGTGCAGGCTGCCGAGGGGGTCGTGCGTGCGGCCGACCAACAGGAAGCCAAACGCATCTCTGCGTTGCTCGACTCCCTGGGACCCAAGGTCGAAGCCCTGCTGCCCAACTCAAGCCTGCCCGAGGACCTGGAAGTCTGGATCCAAGGACAACCCCGGCTCTATTCCTTCCCGGGAAGTCAGGTGGAAGACGCGGAAGGTCTTTGGAGCGAACACCACCACCGGGTGCTGCTGGCACGCGACGCGGACAACCTGGAACGGACCCTGGCCCACGAACTGGCCCACGCGGCCCTCGATGAACCCTGGCAGATGCTGCCCGGCACCTTGGAGGAAGGCCTCTGCGATCTGGTCAGCGCCAAGCTTTGCCCAGAGGGTTCTTCCCGCCTGCGCGCGGGTCGCCTTTGTTCGGCGGCCCTGGCCTGCGGCGGACTCAAGCTCGAACTGCGGCTCTCCTGGCCCGATGACCAACGCCAGTGGCTGGCGCGAGTAACTCTCTCTGGTGAAGACCAGGGCGACAGCCCCCAGCGGGAAGTCTTCGAAGTCGAAGCAGGCCTCTCCAGCACAGCCTTGACCAGCGGGACCAAGCGCGGTTTCTATGGGCTGGCCTTCCTGGTCATGGAACGGGCCACAGCCAACATCGGGCTTGAGGGGATCCGGGACCTGTGCCAACAGGCTGCGAACCAGGACCTGGACGAAGTGCCCCCGGTCTGGTTGCTCGAAGCCGCTGAGCTGGAAGACGAGACCCTGGCCTGGCGCAGGGCAGCGGTAGAGCAGATGGGTCCCGAGGAACTACGCGAACTGGTGCAGATGTACCCAAACTTCGCAGTGGACGCCCTCCACTCATGGCTCGTCAATGAGGACCTTGAAGCTGGTTGGCCCGAAGGCCTGGTGGCTGAATTGGAACTTCTGGGCGGTCCCACAATCTCTCTGGTAGGAGTGGATTCCCTCTTGGAGTCCCTGCGCGAGCGACAGGTAGAGAGCTCTCTGGCCAAATTGGCCGCAGAGCCTCAATCCATCGACAAGTGACGGTACACGCCGCGCTGGCCCCTGGTTTCCTCCACGCGCACCTTGAGCCGATGCACTTTCACCTTGGGAAAGCGCTGACCAAGTTCGTCGAGCAGGCGTCGGCCGAACCAGGTGGCCAGGTTCTCGGATGAGGTGTTGTTGATCGGCAGCACGATCAGGTCCCCTTCCGGCACGATATAGCGGCTCTCTCGGTAGCGCACCTCCTTGTGACCAGCGCCCGCATCAGAGACCCGAAGTTCCCCATGCTCTCCGGGCACCAGCAGGTGCTCATCGAGAAAGTTGCACAACTCGCGCACCACCGGCTTGACCTGTTGGAAGTCCAGCACCAGTCCGTGTTCGTCGAGGCCCCCATCGATCTCCACATAGACCCGATAGTTGTGCCCGTGCAAGCGCTCAGCGCTCCCGTCAGGAAAAATCAGAAAGTGGGCCGCAGAGAATTTGAAGTCCTCCTTGGCCAGATCGAGGCCCCACTGTTCCATAGGGGCGAGATAGTAGCGAGTCAGAGCGCAGGTGCCCACTGCTACTGAACGGACACACGCAAGCCCGGCCTGTACAGCCCCCGGAGAACTCTCCAAAAGGCTGCCGGCCATCCAGGTGGATCCCCTATCATCCCCTCCTGATGGCCAAGCTCCCCCTCATCGACGCCCACTGCCACTGGTTCTCGGCTCCCTTCTTCAAGGCTCTGGCGGAAGAGAGCCACATGCCGGGCGCACTTGAGCAGCGCATGGCGCAGGTGCAGGAATCAAGCGGCGTGCAGATGCCCGATCAGGACGACTCGGTCCACCGCAAGCGGTGGCTGGCGGAGATGGAAAAGTCCAAGGTCGACCATCTGGTGATCTTTTCAAGCCACCCGACTGAGTCCCCCACGGTTGCCGAAACCGTGGCCACCGCCCCCGACCGATTCTCCGGCGTTGCAGTCGTCAACCCCAAAATGGAAAACGCCGCCGGTGGAGTGCAGACCCTGCTTGTGGAACGGAACCTCAGTGGCATTCTGCTCTTCCCCGCTCAGCACGGCTACCGCATTGACGATCCCCTCGTCACGCCCGTCCTGGAGCAGGTCGCCGCCGTGGGCGGGCTTTGCTATGTGCACTGCGGCCTGTTCACGGTGCCCCTGCGAGACCATTTCGGCCTCAAGCGTACGGCCAACCCCAGTCTGGCCAATCCGCTCTTTCTGGTGCCCGTCGCGGACCGCCACCCCGAGATCAATTTCATCATCCCCCACTTCGGTGCGGGCATGTTTCGTGAAACCCTGATGGCGGGCATGCAGTCCAGCAACATCCACACAGACTCCTCCTCCTCCAATGGCTGGATTCGCACCCAGCCCAAAAGCCTGACCCTGAAGGATGTGTTCGAACGAGCCCTCGATGCCTTCTCCCCCAGCCGGGTGGTCTTCGGCACGGATTCGGGCACCTTCCCGCGAGGCTGGCGCGAGGATCGGCTCAGTGAGCAGTCCCTGATCGTGCGCGACCTCGGCGGCAGCAGCGATGAACACTCCCAGATCTTCGGGGGCAACATCGCGCGCCTGCTCGGTCTCCCTGTCTAGGAATCCCAGCCCTCGCGAATCCGCTCAGTTGACCACTGGCGTGTCGACCCGCGGCTCTTGACCACGCAGAACCGAGTTCTCGCCAAACAACTGACGCTGATCCACTTCAAGGGTGCCCTCCAGAGCCTGCACATCGATCTGGCCAGACTGGGCGTAGGCATCCAAAGCGTTCTGCCAGGTGGCCAAACGCACAGCCTCGGGATCGATGCCCTTTTCCACCATCATGGCCGCCGTGCGCGGAACCGCCAGTGGGTCAGAGACCCCCCAATCCGCTGAAGAGTCCACGATGATGCGCTCGGGCCCGTACTGCTGCAGCAGTTCGCACATGCGCGCGCTGCCCATCTTGGTATGGGGATAGATCGTGAAGGCCGCCCAGGCTCCGGAGTCCAATACGTCCTTGACGGTCTCTTCGTTGTTGTGGTCGATGACCAGCTTGTTCATGGGGACACCGCAGTTGGCCGCCACTTCTATGGAACGCTGGATGCCGCGTTTCTTGTCCCGATGGGGCGAGTGCACCATGACCACCATGTCGTTCTCGACAGCGAAATTCAGCTGTGCTTCGTAGGCTCGCTCTTCAGCGGGGGTGATCTCGTCATAGCCAATCTCACCGATAGCCACCACGCCCTCCTTGAGGGCATAACTCGGCAGGACCTCCAGGACCTCCCTGGCCAGACCCTCGTCATTGGCTTCTTTGGAATTCAAACCAATGGCGCAGTAGTGACTGATGCCAAACTGGGAGGCACGGAATCGTTCCCAACCCAAGATGCTTGCGAAGTAATCGGTAAAAGCCCCCAAGGTGGTACGCGGCTGTCCCAGCCAGAAGGCCGGCTCGATCACCGCGCGAATACCTGCCTCGGCCATGGCCACATAGTCATTGGTGGTGCGGCTGGTACAGTGAATATGGGGATCGAAGAAACGCATGGGATTTATTGTTTGGAGGTCTCACGCCCAGGAAGTCGGCCGAAGGCCGCCTGGGAGCAGTCGCCGGCCTGGGCGGCCTCCGCCCAGGGGGAGAGCAAGGGGTCTTGGGCCCGGATGAAGGCCTCCAGCCTACCCTCTTGCAGGGCTCGACCGAGGGCAAGAATCCCGGCGCAGCGACCTTCGGATGTGCCATGGTTGATTTCGTGGTCGATCAGGGGCAGGGCACGCTCCTGCTCATAGGGTCCCAGGCAAAGCCACAGGTCGGGCTGAATCGGGCGCCCTGCACTGGTGCGTTCTTCCACCAGATCCAAAGCCATGCGTGCCAGATCCTCGTCCAGCCGACCATCCAGGCCATGCACGCGCCAAAGGGGCGAATCCAAGAAGAGCGCCTTGATCGCCATCTGACGCCAGGCCACGTCCTCGAAGTACGCCGCGGGATAAGGATTGTCACAGGCCACCGCTTCAAAGACCGGCACTATGTTGGTGCGGCAGCCTTCCTGCATGCGCCATTGAAAACGAAGAGGGTCAGGCAGCAGGGGCAGGACACGATAAAGGGCACGGCACTCACCCTCATCCGCGTGGCCAAAGAGGGCCTCCACTGCTTCGGCACAACTGGGCTGACCCAAGTCCTCGCGAGTCATCCACAGACAGACGCGCAGGGTCTCAAGCAGACCCCAGCGCTCTGGATTCCAACCTGGCAGAAGTTCCGCGGCACGGGCGAGTTCTGATTCGCTTGGGTCCAGCAGCACCCGGTCACGGGCATGGCGGCTGGAGAGGGCAAAAAGCAGGCCCATGCGCTTGGGATCAACTCCCGCGCGAATTTCCTCTTGCGCCCTGCGAGCAAAATCCCCCGCCTCTGCAGACAACCGCGTCCCGAGCAGGGCGTCCAGGAACTCTCCAATCTGCTTCACATCCAATGCCCTGCTCAGTTCCGAACCTGCCTGTTCACCCTTGATGGTCATGCTCAACGGAGCCCCTCCTCAAGGGTCAGAATCGAATAGGCGGTGGCGGATGTGATCGCGTAGCCCGCATCCATGAAATCACTCATGCTTCCGTCCTTCAATTGGGTCTTGGTGATATGGGGCCGCAGTTGGGCGTGCCACTCTTCCCGCTCCTCCTCGGGCAGGGTATTGATCACCTTGGCCGCATAGTAGTGGGCGAAGTAATAGAAGTAGCCCGCGTTGGCATGAAATCCCTCATGGGGAACCGGTCGAGTACGAACGTGGTCGAGGAACCCGTGGTGTTTGAAAAGGGCTGCCAGACCTTCACGCACCATCTCGTGGGTCACATGGCGGTCCCCCGCCCGCACCCGCGCCCAGTTACCGACTTGAGTGCGTCCCAAGCTCCCTTCCATGCGGTTGATGTGCTCGATGCCCCCGATCCGCACACGCGGATTCAAGTCGTATTCGTAGGCTCCCCCGGGCAGGTTGCAGCGAGCCACATAACTCAAGGCCCGCTCGGTCACCCTTTGTTCCACACCCCACTCCCGCTGCTGCGCGCGAATCAAGGATGGCAGGACCAGGGCGGTGCAAAAGGAGGTGGCCCAGGTCGGCATCCGGTCATAGGGCGGGTCGTCATAGTAGGCCCAGCCCCCCATGTCCGACTGGTGGGCCAGGAGCGAGGCCAGGAACTTGCGCCCCCGAGCCTCCAGAGCCTCCGCCTGCGGCCCCTCTCCGAAACGCTCATCGTCCAACAACTCCATACAAGCCACAAATCCGTAGAGCGTGCTCCAGACCCGATCGTTGTCCCAGTCCGACCCGCGCGTGGAAGCGCGTGTGCTACAGAGCCACCCGATCGCAAGATCCAAGGCCTTGCGGCGCTCCGGCGTCTCGGGAATCGCCGCCAGAGCCATGGTCCCCAGGGCATGGGCCCCCACCTGCCAGGAGTAGTAGGTTTCAAGCGCAAAGCCCAACTCCAAGACGCAGTCCGGCGCCCCTGCACCCCAACTCCCATCGGGGTTCTGCCGTCCGAGCAAGGAGTCGATGGCCCGCTTGTGCGGCCCGTGCACCTCTTCCCCCGAGAGAACCCGCGGCACATCCCGCGAGATCACCGGCGTGACCTTGGGCAGAACGCGCCCGGAGTCCACAGGATCCTGCACCTGGGGCGCCGCGCAAACCACCCAACAAACCAGCAAGGGCAACATGCCTACTTGTCCTCTCCCGAGAAGGTCTGGGCTTGACCGGCCTTGCCCTGTTCGAGGACGGGTGGGCGCTTGTGCTGTTGATCTGAATGATCTTCATGCTCGCCGCTCTCATGCTCCTGGTGTTCCGCATGCTCCTGCTGTTCGGCGTCAGGATGCTCGTGGCTGTGGCGCTCATGCTCGGCCCCTGCGTCATGATCGTGCTCGTCCCCGGACTGCCCCTCCTGGGAATTGCGCTGGGCCCGGCGCAGCTTTCTTCTGGCTGCCTCCAGGGCGTACTGCGCCTCGGCTATGGCCTCATGCTTGCGGCGCATTTTCTGCTCCTGCTCCAGATCAAAACGCCCACGCTTGTGTTGCAGCGCCTCAAGAGCCTGGGAAGCCCGAACGCGCGCCTGCTCCAGCGCAAACTCCTTACCAGGCAGTTCATGCTCAAGCACCACCCTCAGGCGCGATGCGGACAAGAGCTTGCCCCGCTCCGCAAAAGCCACGCTCATGCGGTGTCGGCGGATGATTTCATCCCGCGAACGGGCCTCCTCTTCCTGCTCGTAGATATCCAGAATCCCCTGCAGATCCTGCTGGGCGCCAATCAGCCGCTCTGCGGAGCGGTCCAGGGCCATGCGCGCCACCTCTTCCTCCTGGGCCCGTTCCAACTCAGCGAAACGCTCCAGTTTCTTCGTCGCCTGGACAAGAGCCACCTCCGCCCCGTGCAGTGCAATTTCCGCGTCCTTGCGAGCCAGCCACTCACCAAGCTTGGCCAGCTCAAGGTCCGTCTGCGCATGATGCATGGCGCGCTCAGAGGTCTCCAACTTGTGCCGCAGATCCCGCAGTTTCTCCCCTGAGGCCTGGGACTGCTGCTGGTCTTTGGTGCCCCGCGGGGAGTCGGCCTGGACCTTGACCACGCAGGCAGACAACAAGCCGGCGATCAGCAACGGAGTAAGACGGGAAATCGAAGTCGATAGAAAAGGTCGTTGAAATTTCATTTTCGAGGGTGGGCGTGGACGCCCGAGAGGGTCAGAGGTCGCCCATGATGGGGCGCGCAGCCGTTCTTGAAAAGGACATCTTGAAAAGGAGCAGTTGCGCGGCTGGACTCAGGGTGCCTGGGCATGGACAATCCTGCCCCAGAACCTGCCCCCACTCCCCACGGGGGCCAGCCAGTCACTTCTGGCTCGAACCTCAGCAACACAAACATGACACACGGCACCTTCCAGACTCCCGACCCCCACAACGAACCGGTCAAGGACTACGCCCCCGGTAGCCCCGAGCGGGAGAGCCTTCAGGCTGAACTCAAGCGAATGCGCGCCAACCCGGTCGAGGTTCCCCTGCTGGTGGGCGGCGAAAAAGTGTGCACGGGCAACACCGCCAAGATGCGCTCGCCCCACGATCATGACCTGGACCTGGGCAGCTATCACCAAGCCAGGCCAGAGGATGTGACCCAAGCAATCGACGCAGCCACCGAGGCCCGAGCTGACTGGCAGGCCCTGCCCTGGGAAGAGCGCGCCACTGTCTTCCTCAAGGCCGCCGACCTTCTGGCTGGCCCCTGGCGCGACCGTGTCAACGCCGCCACCATGCTGGGCCAGAGCAAGACCTGCCACCAGGCCGAGATCGATGCGGCCTGCGAGTTGATCGATTTCTGGCGCTACAACGTGCGTTTCATGGAACGCATCTACTCTGAGCAGCCCGATTCCTCCGCAGGTTGTTGGAACCGCCTGGAGCACCGCCCCCTCGATGGCTTCGTGTTTGCAATCACGCCCTTCAACTTCACCTCCATCGCCGGTAACCTGCCCACCGCTCCCGCCATGCTGGGCAACACCGCGATCTGGAAGCCCGCTTCCACATCGGTGCTGTCCAACTACTACCTCTCCGAACTCATGATCGAAGCGGGCGTCCCCGCCGGGGTGATCAACTTCCTGCCCGGCCGCGGCGCCCAGGTGGGCGACCCGGTGATGGCCGATTCACGACTGGCCGGAATCCACTTCACCGGATCCACTGCTGTGTTCCAGGGCATCTGGCGCAACATCGCCGAGCACCTGCCGAGCTACGGACAATATCCGCGCCTGGTGGGCGAAACCGGTGGCAAGGATTTTGTCATGGCCCTGCCCGGCAGCGAAGCGCGCACCTTGGCCGTAGCCCTGGCCCGTGGCGCATTCGAATACCAAGGCCAGAAGTGCTCTGCCGCCAGCCGCGCCTATATCCCGCGCTCGATCTGGCCGGATGTGCTGGAGGAGCTTGAGTCCATCAGTTCGGAGATGGCCATGGGCGACCCGGGCGACTTCAACAACTTCCTGGGCGCCGTGATCGACGAGAGCAGCTTCAACAAGCTCTCCAAGGCCATCGATGGCGCCCGCGCAGACTCCAGCTGCAAGGTAGTCGTGGGCGGCGAGTGCGACTCCAGCCAAGGCTGGTTCATCCGGCCCACGGTGATTGAGACCGGCGACCCGAAGCATGACCTGATGCGCACCGAGCTCTTTGGCCCGGTGTTGACAGTGTTCCCCTATGACGACGCAAGAGTCGACGAAACCGTCCAGTTGTGCGCGGATACGAGCGAGTACGCACTGACTGGCGCGGTCTTCGGGACAGATCGCAAGGCATTGCGCAAGGCAATGGAGACCCTGCGCTTCGCCGCGGGGAACTTCTATGTCAACGACAAGCCGACCGGTGCTGTGGTTGGACAGCAGCCCTTTGGTGGAGCCCGCGCCTCAGGCACGAATGACAAGGCGGGGTCGATCCTGAATCTGCTCAGGTGGGTGAGTCCACGGACGATCAAGGAGACTTTTGTTCCCCCATCCGACTGGCGTTACCCGTTCCTGGGCACTGGCGACTAGAACGTGACGGCGATCCCGTTGCTGAAGTTGGACACGCCGCCCACATCTCTGAACCACAATTGATACAACCAGGTATCACCTGATGTGATCACCCCCGCAGGGGGGTCAGGCAGCACAGCAGGTATGTCATACCCGCTTCCCACTGAAGAAGTGCCGGTCAGGTTCTGGAGAACGCCAGCGGCATCGAAGCGGCCCAGTGAATTCAAGGTGGCCGAGGTTACGCCGGTGTAGCGGCCGAGAGGCGCGCTCAAGCAGAGCAGACCTTGACTCACGGTCACGGGGTTGGGCAACTCGCCCGCTGAAACCAGGAAATAACCGAACTGGTCAAGGGGACCACCGTCCGCTTCAAGGTGATAAAGGCCGGGCCCGCTGAAGGAGGAGTTCTCAAGGGTCACTGGCTGCCCAGATGAAGTGTTGTTGGCAGGGTCGCAGAAGAGGCTAGGGCCTCCTACCAGGCCATCGAATTCGACAATGTATTCGCTGGGTGCGGTCGATGTGGCGAGCATGTCGTTCCAGCCGCCCCCGTGCCATTCGCCGTAGTTCTCACCTACGGGGTTGTCGTTGGGCTCACCGGTGGCCCAGAAGGTAAAGACCAAGGGCTCGCCCGTGATCCATTCCCAGCCTCCGCCGGGTTCCGCGTAGGTGCTGGAGGAGGTGTTTTGAATCAGGCCGATCCAGGGACGGGTGAAAGTCAGGTTGGCAACAATCCAATCATGCTCGGCCTGATCTGTAATCGTGACCAGATGCCCGGTCAGGCCATTGAAGTTCATGGCCTCGGCTCCAGCGCGGGCAACATGCCAATCTGGACCATCGTTGACCACCAGATAGGAGTGTCCGTTCCCGGGATTCACGATCGGGACCTGAGGGCTCAAGCCAAATGTGCCAATGCCTCCAGGTGCGGTTGGATAGGTGCCCACTCGCACGAGGTATTCAGCACCCGCGACAGCAGAAAAAGTCAGCTCGGACTGGAAACCGCAAGCATCATCGTTGCAAGCCAACATGATGTCGCTGCAGGTCACTCCATCATAGACCGCAACCTTGGTGTCAACTGTGGTTTGTCCGCAGAACGACAAGAGAGTGGGAGCCGTAGTGGCCGCAGTCCATCGGAACCACACATCCTGCTCCACCTGGTCGGAACCAAAGGCCAGGCACAGAGGGTCAGCCAGGCCGTCCGTTGTGGCAGTCGAATTGTCGAATGCATGCGGGCCGGGGCCGCTGATCACCAGGGCAGAAATACAATCGTCGCTACCTTGGGCAAAGAGGGGAGAAACGAGCAGAAAGGAAAAGCAGAAAGCAGCAAGGCGCATGAGAGTCAAGGAGTGGTAAACGAAGTGACAGGGAACCGAATTGAAGCATACATCTGGATTCCAGAATGCGCCCAAAAACCCTCGTTGCGGGCCAAGGATGGGGCCCCCACCCCTGGTCCCTGGATCCGCTGCAGCAGTGCCTCAACCCGCCCCCCCAAGGCCCGTGAGAACATAGAATCCCCACCCGGGATGTCCCGATATCGGACCTCTCCGGCCCGCAGCGCTCCACGCGCCGCCCCCACCCTGAGCACCTGAACTCCGCGATGCACAAGACCAGCCCCTCCACCGGGCAGCGAGCACTTGGTCACCCCGACCGCATCCCGCCCTTGGATGAGGTATCGGGACGCTATCGCTTGCGCTTTGCTCGCAGCAGGGAAGACCTGGATGAAGTCCAGCGCCTGCGTTTTGATGTATTTCATTTGGAACTAGGAGAGGGACTTGAGGTCAACCGCAGCACCGGGCGCGACAAGGACCCCTTCGATGCCCAGTGCCAGCATGTGATGGTCTTGGATCTGGTGACAGGGATTTGCGTGGGGACCTATCGCATGCAGACTCCGACGGCCGCGGCTGAAGGGCATGGCTTCTACTCAGCCCAGGAATTTGCGTTGGAAGATCTGCCTGGCGACTTTCTAGGGCAATCGATTGAACTTGGGCGCGCCTGCATCGCCAGAGAACACAGGGATCAGCGTGTGTTGTTTCTGCTCTGGCGTGGCCTAAGGGCCTACGCAGATCATGCGGGCTTGAAGGCCATGTTCGGTTGCAGTTCGCTGACCAGCCAGGATCCGGCGCAAGGCCTTCGTTTCCATGAGATGTTGACGCAAAGGGGTCATCTGCAGGGAACGCACTTTGCGAAACCGCGTGAGGACTATCTCTGCCGGGCTTCCGCCACCGAAGTAGCCAACTGTTCCGAACCCAAGATCCCGAAACTGTTCAAGATCTACCTGCGTCACGGAGCCACCGTGATCGGAGGGCCCGCCCTGGATCGGGAATTCGGCACCATCGACACATTGATCCACGTGCAAATCGATGAAGATCGTCACCGTCAATTCAGCGCTCGAGAGAGGCGGCCGAAGGTTTGAAGCGGCTGCGTGCTGGTCTGCGATTCTGCGCCCTCTTGGGTTGGACCGCACTCCAATATCCCTGCCTGGTCGGAGTGACCCTGCTGGAACGGCTCTGGCCGCGAGCCGCCATTGCCCCGCGCCAGCTGACGACCCGCCTCTGGGCTCGTGGTTGCCTGTGGATTCTTGGAGTCCGGCTGGATGTGGTGGGTACGCCCCCCCAGCCTCCTTTCTTCGCAGCGGGGAATCACCTCTCCTATCTGGACATCCTGGTGCTGCATGCAAGTCTGCGGGGGCGCTTTCTCGCCAAGGCGGAAGTGGGCCAGGTACCGGTGGCGGGACACTTCGCTCGCCTGGCGGGCACCCTGTTCGTAAAGCGCGAGCGCAAGCGCGACCTGGGCCGAGTGCGCGACGAACTCAAGGAGGCCATTCAAGGGGGCGAAGGAGTGATCGTCTTTCCCGAGGGCACCAGCACCCGCGGCGCCGAAGTCCTGCCCTTCCGCGCCAGCCTCTTCCAGGTGGCAGTGGACCAGAACCTGCCCATCGCTCCCTTCAGCCTGCACTACCAGGTTGCTCCCAGCGCCCCACCTGCGCACCTCTCGGTCTGCTGGTGGGGAGAGATGGAGATGATGCCCCATCTGCTCGGACTGCTGATGCTCGATCGCATCAGCGCTCGTGTCACTTTCATTGAACAACGTGCGGGGGGCAGCGATCGCAAGAGCCTGGCCCAGAGCACCTGGACCCAGATCCAAGAGCACTTCGAGCCATCGTGTGTGGTCTAGGGCCTCGGCCACACACCGCCCTCAGCATCTCACCCGCATGACCCGATCCTGCTCCCACCGCCAAGTTGGTCGCGCAAGTGACTCGCCGTAACCTGTGAGATCCTGCCCTCCTCCGCCCCCATGAAATCCGACCAAGAGCCGAGCCCTGTGGCCCCGCCGCGCCGCCCCTGGTGGCGTCTCTACCTCGGCCTGCTGCTGGCATCGCATCTGGTCTGGGCCCTTGGAAGCAATCGCCGCGATCTACCGACTGATTGGCAGCAGAGCGAGGTTTCGACGCAAGCCGATGAAACTCACAACCTGCGACAGACCCTCGCCTGGAAATGGAGCGGTTCCAAGGATCCAGACTCCCCCACCCTGGTCCTGCTGCATGGCAGTCCTGGACGGGGCGCGAATTTCGACCGTCTGGTCCAAGCCCTGCCCGAGCACCTGCGGGTTCTGACCCTGGACCTGCCCGGGTATGGAGCCAGCGGCCCCCTGGGTCCGGACCTCTCCGCCCGGGGCGCGGCCCTGCAGCTGAGCCACCTGTTGAAGTCTCTCCAGGTGGAAAAAGCCCATCTCTTGGGTTGGAGCCTGGGCGGGGCAGTGGCGCTTGAGCTGGCGGATCACAATCCGAAACAGGTGCAGTCCATTTTCATGCTGGCTTCACTCGGTGTGATCGAATTTGAGCTGCTCGGCTCCCAGACCCTGAACCACGGCCTGCACCTCCTGCTCTTGAATGCCTGCCGAGCCGCTCGCTGGGGCCTGCCCCACTTTGGTGCCTGGGACGGTCTGGCGCCATTGATGGCCTTTGGTCGCAGTTTTGCCGAAACCGATCAGCGTCGACTGCGCGAGATCTTGAACACCCTCGACCTGCCCGTGCGCATTCTGCACGGCAGCGAAGACCCCCTGATTCCTGTGGCCGCCGCGCGGGAACACGCACGCATCGTGCCCCAGGCGGAGCTTGAAGTTCTTGCAGGCCAAAGCCACTTCCTGCCGTTCTCATGGACCGAAGAACTCGCGCGCGACTTGAGTGCCTGGGTGACGCGGGTGGAAACAGGACAAGCCAAACTGCGCCAGGATGCCAGCGCCGAACGCCTCGCACGGGCCAGACTGCCCCTTGACCCCCGGAACATTCCACCCCTGGCGGGTCCCGCCCTGATTCTGTTCGGACTGCTGCTGGCCTTTGCGACCCTGGGCTCGGAAGACCTGGCCTGCATCGCAGCTGGTTTCCTGGTGGCGGACGGGCGCATGGACTGGATGACCGCGAGCCTCTTCTGCTTCCTTGGGATCTTCAGCGGAGACCTGCTGCTGTTTGGCGCGGGCCGCTTGCTGGGCCGTTCTGCGCTCTTGATTGCACCCTTCAAGTGGATGATCAGTGAGGACTCTGTTGCTCGCGCCAGCCGCTGGTTGCATGAGCGCGGAGCACGAGTAATTTTCACCAGCCGGTTTCTCCCGGGCTTACGCCTGCCGATCTACTTTACCGCTGGTGTACTGCGCACCAGCGTAAAAGAGTTCGCCCTCTGGTTTGCGGTGGCCGGCCTGATCTGGACTCCGATCCTGGTAGGCGGATCGGCTCTGGTAGCGAAACACTACGAAGTAAGACTCGATCAAGTGGACGGATTGGATGTGATCCGTTTCGCCGCCATCGCCCTGGGAACTGTGTTTCTCCTGCACAATGTCCTGCGGCTCTTCACCTGGCGCGGTCGACGCATACTGCTGGGCAGATGGCGACGATTGACGCGCCACGAGTTTTGGCCGCCCTGGCTGTATTACAGCCCGGTGATCCTCGATGTGCTGCTCTTGACCCTGCGCCACCGGGGCCTGACCATGACCGCCGCCAATCCGGCAATGCCCATGGGCGGCCTGATCGGTGAAAGCAAAGCGCAGATTCTGGAAGGTCTGGGGGAAGGCCCCGAAATCCCGGCCTGGATCCTTCTGGACCCGAACGGCGAGCAGCAGGCCAAGGCAAACGAGTGGATCGCTGCCAGGAACTTGGACCTGCCCCTGGTTCTCAAGCCCGACGCGGGCCAGCGTGGAGCAGGGGTCACTGTGCTGCACACCGCTCAGCAGTTGCAGGAGGCACTGGACAGCATGCCTGTGCCCTCGCTTCTGATGGAGTACGTCCCGGGTGAGGAGTTCGGCGTCTTTTGGGTGCAACCCCCGGACACCCCCAGGGGAAAGATCGTTGGACTGACCATCAAGCGCCTGCCAACGGTGGCAGGCGACGGCCAGCGCACACTTGAACAGTTGATCCTGGCGGACCCACGCGCCGTGGCCCTGCATCGGGTCTATGCCCGCGAACTCAGCGGCCGCATGAATGAAGTGCCCAGGGCGGGATCCGAGATCCCACTGGTGGAAGTGGGCACCCATTCCCGGGGTGCGATTTTCTTGGACGGAAAGCACCTGGTCACACCAGAGTTGGAAGCAGCAGTTGCCCGTATCGCCGACCGCTACCAAGGCTTCCACCTGGGACGATTCGACTTCAAGGTACCCTCCTCCGATCACTTGCAGCGGGGTGAAGATTTGCGGGTGATCGAACTCAACGGAGTGACATCCGAACAAACTGAAATGTGGGACCCCAAACACAGCCTCTGGACCACCTGGCGCATGCAGCACACTCAATGGAGTCGGGCGTTCCGAGTGGGTGCCCTGTGCGCTCAAAAGGGTGCAAAGGTCAGCACTCTTCGCGCCGTGCTGACCGAAGTCTGGCGCTTCCGGCAGAGCCAGAGGAACTGACAGTGCCTGCTTGACCGGCGGGCGTTCCAAGAGCCACGCCTAGAAGGCCTCCTGGCCCTATTCGCCGCTCCTGTGCTGCCCGCTCGGAATGTAGACTCAGGAGCGTCATGTCCAGGGACTCTTCCTCACCTCTGGAGCAGGCTCGCCTGCTCTTCGAAAAACACATCGCCAGCGGTGGCGATGCTGCGAACTTCGAGGCCCTCTGCGCCCAGCACCCAGGCCACGCCAGCGAGTTGCGCCGGCTGCTCAAGCAAACCGCCCCCGACCCGACGGCGACTCTCTTCCACCCCCGGACAGGCCCCGCCCCCACCACCAGCGGACCCTGGGGCCTCAGCGCGGGCAAAACTCTAGGCGACTTCACCCTGATCCAGCGTCTCGGCCGCGGAGGTATGGGCGAGGTCTGGGAAACACAGCAAGAAAGTCTCGGGCGTAAGGTCGCCTTGAAACTGCTGCTGCCCGAGCGCGTGGATCAGAAAGGCCTGGAGTTCTTCGCCCGTGAAGCCCGCGCCGGGGGACGACTGGCGCATCCTGGCATCATCTCGGTCTTTGGCACCGGTGAGACCGATGGCCTGCATTGGATCTCGATGGAGTTGATCAAGGATGCCTGCGACCTGCGGCGCTCCCTGGAGGAGATTCGGGAAGGGAGCGAGTTGCCCGAGGACTACTACCTGCAGGTGGCCCGCTTCACAGCCGAGGTGGCCGACGCCCTCGAAGCGGCCCATACCGCTGATGTAATCCACCGGGACCTGAAACCCGGGAACATCATGGTCACCCCCGATGAGCATCCCAAGGTGGCGGACTTTGGGCTGGCAAAATTGCTGGACGAGCACTCCCTCTCCATCGTCGGCGATGTCGCGGGCACCTACTTCTACATGAGCCCCGAGCAGGTGGCTACCAAGCGCGTCGGCATCGACCACCGCACGGACATCTTCAGCCTGGGAGTGGTGCTGTACGAGATGCTGGCACTGGTGCGCCCCTTTGAAGGGGACACCACCGAACAGGTGGCCCAAAAAATTCTGTGGGAAGAGGCACCGAACCCGACGACCATCCGCTCCAAGGTCCCGAGGGACCTGGCGGTGATCTGCGGCAAGGCGATGGAGAAAAGCCCCAGCCATCGCTACCAGAACATGGCGGACCTCGCCGCGGACCTGCGGCGTCACCTCGCTCATGAGCCGATCCTGGCCAAGCCCTCCGGGACCCTGGTGCGGCTTCAAAAGTGGATCCGCCGCAATCCCAGCAAGAGCGCAGCCGGCACGGTGGCGGCGGCGGCCATTATTGCGATTGGAATTCTGGCTGGTCGGCTGCAGCGCCAGACACAAAACCTGAAGGATCGAACCACTGAAGCCGAATCAAGGTCCCAGGAGAACTGGATCCTGCGCACAGCATCGGAAGCCCGTGCACGAGAGCTCCAAGTTCGCGGACTGATCCATGAACTGAAGTTCTTCGAAGCCACAGATGACACGCTTGATTATGCGCGAGCAGCCCAGTCACCAGCTCACGAGTGGTGGCAGAAAGAGGCTCGCGCGCTGCTCTTGGGTCAGGCAAGAGATCCTGAGAATGGCACTCCTTGGAGACCAGGGCTGTCCGACGCCCGTTCCCAATTGCATGCGCTGCGGGCCCGGGCAATGCCCGAGTCCGAAACGGAAAAGGAGATGGTACGCCGCGCGCATCCCCGCTTTGATGAACTGGTAGCACTGAATGAGCGCTTGGGTGAACTCCGGCAACAGGAACAGATTGTCATGGCCAACTCTGCTTTGCGCCAAGACCTTGTCTCGGACAAAGCAAGCCTCACCCCAGCGCCGCTCGCCGAGGAATGGACAGGGAAAGATGCGACCACCCTCAACAATGCTGCCTGGATACTGATTGATCCACAGAATCCCGTCCTCCTGGATCTCGAGTCCAGGGCACTGGCTCTTTCATTGGCCCAAGGCGCGACCGAGTTGGCTCCAGGGGACGAGGACATTCTGGACACTCATGCCTGGGCGCTGTTTGCAGCAGGCCAGGATCAAGAGGCTCTGGAGGCAGGCCGACTCGCTGTTGAGGCGGCCAGCGCCACGGACCAGGAAGCGCTTCGCGCCAGCGTCAATCTCCTCAAAAGGGCCATCGAAGGGGGCTCAGACGAGCAATTCAAGCAGGAGGTCAGCGCTATCGAAAGCGAACAGAGTGCATTGTCTGAAGAGATAGCTACCCAGTCCACCAGGCAGGTCTGGGAGTTCGAAGCAAGAGACGATCAATGGTGGCATGAACAGCTGATGGCACTCGTGGCTGAACTCGAGAACTTGGAATCAAGACTCTGGACAGTTGATTGCAGCCTGAATTCCGCCGAGGCCAAGGTGCTCTGGAGAAGGGCAATCCTGCAAGTGGAGGAATCGGACAAGTATCCTGGGTTGACGATCACACCTCAAGTGGGTCTCCTGCCCTTGGGTCCGGATCCGGATAGTGGCTTGCAGGAGTTTGCCCATCTGCAGACCGGAAAAGCTGCAGTGCGCAAGGCCAATGGAGATCTCATTGTGAGCGCTGAGACCGGCATCGTGTTTGTGCTTCTGCCGGGAGGACGCTTCTGGATGGGATCGCAGAATACAGATCCCAAGGGACAGAATTTTGATCCAATGAACCTGCCCGACGAGCGACCGGCCCATGAGGTCGAATTGTCGCCTTTCTTCCTATCAAAGTATGAGATGACCGTGGGACAGTGGCGTCGTGCGGAAGGCGGAAGGCCATTCAACTTACAGAGAGCCTATGATGACCTCCATCCAGCAGCTGGCCTGAACTGGCAGGACTGCCGCACTCTGCTGTCCCCGCTGGACGCCTGGATTGACCTGCCGAGTGAGGCACAATGGGAATACGGCTGCCGCGCGGGCACAACAAGTGTCTGGTGGACGGGAAACCAGGAGGACAGTCTGGCGACTGCCGGTTGGACACAAGGAAGCGAAGGGCTTTGGAAGGTTGAGTATGGAAGAGTCGGCCGTCTTGCGCCCAACGGATTTGGACTGCATGACGTGCATTCCAATGCAGGAGAGTGGTGCCTGGATGGCATCACGTTGGGCCACTATGGTCCTTCTCGCGACTTGGACCCCGTGGTGCCCTGGACCGGCCCTGATGGTCATGTCGGCCGTGGGGTGATATCAGTTGCATTATTCGAAAGACCAGGTTTTCAAAACGCCTCCGCAGGCGCCCGCTCGGCTCGGCGCTACAGGCTCTCAGGCCAAAACAGAAGCGGCATGCTAGGCCTGCGGCCCGCCAGGGCAATAACGCCCTGAGCAATCCCCGCTCAAATATCCGGGCACCATCAGGTGCGAACTTCAAGCTCCTCAGTACGAGCCCCGGCCGACAACACAGCGCCCCACCAGCCTAGTCCGCATCGGAGTCCCCCTCCAGTTCCTCCTCTAACTCCTCCTCCGCCCGGGAAGGTTGAGGCAGGTCCCGGGGTGGGCGACCGTTGTCACGGTAGACCCTGAGCCAGTGATTCAGATCCGGATCGAAGCTGCCACCCAACACATAGGCAGGCCGGGCGAAGCGCGCCACACCGGCGGCGTCCAGGAAAAAGACCCAGCGCTTGCCCAGGTCAGGAGTGTCTTCGAATCCCTTCGGCACCAGACCGTCGAAGGGATGGCGCATGAAGGTGGGCCGCGCCGCAGCCTGGCCGGTGAGGGCTTCGGCGAACTCGGCGGCGATCAGGGCTTCGAGGGCGTCGAGATCCGAGGCTTCCATGGCGCCCGGCAGGGAGACGATCACCTCCTGGGTCATGTCGCTGCGAAGAGCGCTCTTGATCAGACTGCGGCAGACCACCAGGGCCCGGCGTTTGATGGTGTGGGAATCAATCGGCTCAGACGGGTCATAGCGACGCGGACAGGGAACCCAAAGCATCAAGGTGCCCTGGGTGCGCGGTGGAATGCCCGCCACCAGTCGTCCCTCCAGCTCGCTGAAGACCAGCGTACGGCCACTGGTGATATCAAGACCGGCGCTGTCCAGACCAGGAACCAAGAGCATGCGCGGCCGGTCAAGACGCTCCACCACCGGGTGCTCTATGCGAAAAGCCCCCGCAGAAGATGAGAACCCAATGTAGCCCTCGATAGGCGTGCCATCGGTCATGTGATAGGTGCCTTGGCGTTCCCCATTGATGTACAAGGAGGCACTGGCCCCGTCCACCAACAGTTCCACCTCGATGGCGCTGGAAGGCTGCAGCAGCTTGATCTTGGCCGATGGTTCTGCCCCCTGCAAAGAATGATCACGCTCGAAGCCCCCGGTCATGCTCCAGGACACATGGCGTAGCTTGGGCTCCTCGTCCCGGTTGCCTTCAAGGGTCGAGGCAGCGCCCGAGATCCCGATGGTCACGGCCCGGTCCCGACGGCCCCAACCCAAAATGACCTGGCCCGAGGCGTAGGTGGTGGTGAACCGTACGCGGGTCTTCAACAGATAGGTCCCGGGCAACTCATAGTGGGAACCCCGCACAAAGACCGCTCCCCGATTGGCTCCCCCAAATCTGCCGGTTCCTGAGCGCGCCTTGCGCCGACCGACTCCCAGGTCTCCGTCTGCAGCAAAAAACCAGTTGCCGGTTGGGAAGGGGTCGTCGTGACCCACCAGTTCCTCTTCCACCCAGGCGCTGCCCTCCACCGGGTGCACGCTTCGCCAGGCGGTGGCTTCGTTGGTGGGCGCGTGGTCAAGGAGTTCGGGTTCCCCAAGCCAACGGGCAAGCCGATCATGGTCGGCGGTGAAGCGCGCGGCTGATTGACGCCACTCGTGTTCCTTGTGGGAAGTGGCGGCGACCTCCAGGGTCGCAAGCAACTTCATGGTGCGCTTGAGCGAGAGGGCTCGGGGACGGTCCGTTTGCACCGCATGAAGGGGGAAGACCCGCTGCTGGGCAATCGCCCAGGCGCCAGCACTTGCGCCCGAGGCTTCAAGAGCCCCCACCAGGCGTTCTTCCGCTACGCCCAGCCGGCCCTCCAACTGCATGGCCCAAAGAAACGCCAAGGCCGCATCCTTGCGCTGGCCTTCGCGGTCCAGGAGCATGCCCGCTTCCTCAGCTTGAGCATCGCCAAAATAGGGCTCGGTTCGATTGCGCGACCAAACCCAGGTGGGCTCGTCATAGATCAAGGGACTTGAAGCGACCCCCGGAACCTGGCTGGTGTAGCGATCGGTCCAGGCGGCGGGGTTCATGGCATTGAAGCCCCGCAGGAAGCGCGCATAGGTCCGACAAAAAGTAGCGAAGTCCTCAGGCCTCCCGTCCCGACCATCACAAAAGAGGCCCTCGAACTGGGCCATGCGATCCCCGGCTCCCCGGCCCGCATTGGACATGAAGGAATTCAAGCGCGCTTGGAACAGGGGGCCCGCCCCAGGCACGACTTCTGCCAGGTGTTCGGGCAGGGGTTTGCCGTCCTCGTCAAGCTCATCAACCACGGGCACCCAGGTGTTGAGGAACACATAGAGGGCGTAGCCCGCGGAATAATTCGCGCGGTAGTCTTCGAGGTCCGGGATCAAGAGTTCCCTGAGCTTGTTCTCACGGCTCCAGCCCGCCCCATAGACCGAACGCAAGGTGCCCTTGTTAACATGGTTCGGCACAAACTAGGTCTCCTCGCTATGGCCGTAGGCAGAACCGGTCCAGACCGCCTTGCCCTCCGTCAGCCAGGAGGGCTGACCTGGGCACAGGGCCCCATCAAAGCGGTGGGTCAACTCGTGGGTCAGCCCGTGGCCCAGGCCCTCGATGGTGCCCGCAGAGAAACGAAACACGGTGGTGTCTCCTCCCTGGAAACCTGCTGCCCAGTAAAAGGGTGCCCCCTCGGATTCGAGGCCCGCAGCCAGGGGCACGATACGAACAAGACCCTGGCGCTCCGTGAAAGGATCCTCCCCATAGAAATTCACCAGGCGGGTGTGGTGCCTCTCGATGGTGGCTGCCACCCCCCGCAAAGTCTGGAACCCGCAGTCGGTTTCCACCAGGTACCACTCACGGGGAGAGAGCGCCGTGCCAGGCAGGCCAAAGGAGTCGTGCTCTCGAGTGAAGGATTCCTCCTGGGCAGCGATTTGTTCGTCCAACTCTGGAATAGTCCAGGGACGCCCCGCCTGCTCCTTCAAGCGGCGCCGCGCCTGGGCAAGGGCGTTGGAAGCTGTGCCCCCCATGTTGGCCCGAAAATTCTCGGGAGGAGCTTCGCCCTTGAGATTGACAAAACCCGCCTGGGCTGCCAAGCCCACCACGATGCGCGCGGCCTCGATGACCAGGCTGGTGCGCCCAGAAGCAGCGGCACGTATCCAGAGTTTCTCCAGGGCCCGGGGCACCTCGCGCCAATCGTCCTCGTTCGCCAATCGATGGCGAGGGTCAAGGTCCTCAGCAGCAACACCCGCCACCAGACCGGGCTGCACCTGGGCCAACTCAAGAGCCAGCCTGCGCGCCCACCAGGCCACGGCCAGGTCACCGGGATCGTTGCGCCGGACCTTGGACTTCGCCAAGCTGACCAACTCCTTGAAAGCCGCCGCCCGGGCCTTGATCACCGCCTGGGTTTCCACACCGCCGCTGACCAGGGAACTGGCCGCCTTGGGCAGGCGCCCGCGCCCCCGTTCGTCTGCAATCGCCTCCCACAGGACCTGACTCCAGAGGGCGCGTCCGTCGCCCTCGCTGGCTACGGAGAGGCGTTCGGTCAAGAGTTCCGGGTCATGGGGCCGAAAGGCAAGGGCCGCTTCAAAGTCGATGCGCGCCTTCTTGAGATTGCCCGCGTCCCGGGCACGACGACCGGCGGCGAGCATGGGCCCGGCGGGATCGGAAGGAGTGGCCTCCGGGGATTGAACCAGAGGCAGCACAAGCAAGAGAGCACTGGAAATCATGGAGCCCCAAGATAACGCTTCTGCCACGCACGGGGCAGGCCTATTCCCTGGTCCCAAAGAGCGCTCGAGGCCCTAGACTCTTGACCATGAAGCCCAGCCAGATCTCGATCCACTTGCCCTTTCTGCTCCTGGCCAGCTCCTGCGCGGGAATTCAGGGACATACGACCATTCTACGGCCCGATGGTGAATCCGCGAGCTTTGTGGACATGATCGATGAACTGTCCAAAGCGGACGTGGTGGTACTGGGAGAAGAGCATGACTCGGACGGCATCCATGCCCTGCAGCTGCGCACGACCACCGCTCTCTTTGAGCGCCGCGGAGACCTGACCATCGCGATGGAGATGTTCGAACGAGATGTACAGTCAGTACTGACCCTTTATCTGATGGGAGCAATTGACGAGCAGGAGCTGATGCACAAGAGCCGTCCCTGGGGCAACTACGCTGAGCACTACCGGGGAGCGATCGAGTTCGCACGCAAGAACGGGCTGACTGTCCTGGCCAGCAACATTCCGCGGCCGCTGGCGCGCAATGTGGGACGCGAGGGCACCATCGTCAGCCAGGGAGGTCCCTGGAGCGCACGCAATGTGATCCCCATGGGTGGTCGCTACGAAGAGATCTTCATGGATCTGATGAGCAGCATGACAGGCCACGGGGGCGACATGCCAGCAGGTGCGCTGGAGCGCATGTTCGAGGCCCAATGCATCAAGGACGAGGCCATGGCCGAGAGCATCGCCGAGCACCTCGCCCGGACCCCTGCCCCCAAACCCCTGGTGGTGTTTTGGTGCGGTCGTTTTCACTCGGACTTCGGTCTGGGCACGGTGGAACGACTGGCCCGGCGCAGGCCTGATTTGAAGATCGCCGTGATCAGTGGACGCAAACAGTCCAGCGGAGAATTCGATCCCGATACCGATACCGGGCGCGCGGACTTTCTTTGGATCGCGCCAGAATAGAATTGGAAGCAGAACTCTGAGCTGGCACCGGCATCAGGGGCCGATCCGCTTGAGTCGCACTGCGGGCGTCAGGGCCCTGGCAGCACTCTTCCCCTTCTGCCCTTTCTGCTGGGCCTTTTTCTTGGCCTCCGCAGCGGCTTTATCAGCCTCGTCCATTTCCTTGAGGCGTTGCTGGGCTTGGGTATCAGCATCCCCCACAGCCTGCCATTGCTGACTCAGGGCTTCGTCACCGGTAGCAGCAGCCGCTTGCGACAAGAACGCACAAAGCCCCTTGACCCGACTGCGGTCCGCGCAGGCGCTGCCTTGCTGCAAAGCCCGCGCGGGAGCACCCGCCGCCAGAATCCGTTCGAGAGCTGGAACCCGGCGGTTCCTGTGCAGCTTGCCATCTGCCAGCAAGCGCTCTTCAATGCCGACCAGTTCCTTTTCCAACCCCGCGCGTGCGCACAGGTCGGCGACCCACAGGGGCAAATGATCCAGGACCTTGTCCCGATCAGCGAGAGCTTGGGCAATCCGCGTCAGGGCCGCCGTATCCCCGACTTGTTCGCAGCGTAGACCAAGCACGCACAGCGCACGGATCAAGGACGACTCGCTTGCGCGCTCATCGGCCAGCCAACTGAGCAGATTGGTTTCAAGCGCCAGGCGCAATGCAGCCGCGTTGTCTCCCTCGCACACCAGCTCCGGCGCCAGAAGACGGCGAATGTTGTCGCTGGAAAAACTGCCCGGGCGCTCGGTGTCAACCTGATACCAGCGTTCACTGGTCTGGGTCACAGACTCCGGGGGTAATTTGCAGATGCCAATTTCCAGGGCCCGCAGAGCCTTGTCGAGTTCACCACCATGGGCAAAAAGCGAAGCCGCACGCAGGGATACGCCCCGGCGCAGGCCTGTACTCAAGTCGATGGATTCATCACAAATCGTCCGCGCCCGAGCCAGTGCCTCTTGGGGTCCAAGCATCTCCTCCCAGATCTTGAGCCAATTCAACTCGCCCGCCTCCCGCATCCAGGGAATCGGGCTGACCGGGGAAAGCTCCAGAATCTGCTCCACCAGCGCCAGGCGATATTGTTCGTCGATCACCTCGCGCGCTTCCTTGACCAGATCCTGCACAGTCACCGTGCTGCCCTCCTCTTCCATGAAGCCAAAGAAAATCCGCTGCCCACCGATACGCGTGGCGCACCAACGATAAAGACGCAGAGCTTCTTCTTGTGCGCCCGCACGCGCCAGGACCCGAGCCAGGCGCCGTACCTGGGCCGCGTCCTTGGGGCTCACTGCCTGTACCAATTCCCGTGCAACCGCCCGTCCGCTTTGATTCGTGGGATGCCGGTCCAGCATCTGCAGGAGTTCCATCTGACCGCGCTTGCCCAACTGCCCTTCCTCCATGCGTGTGACTCGCTGAGCGATGGCCTCTTGAGCTCCCAGGGCCCCTTCATCCACGAGAGCCAGGGCTTCCACCACGCCCTGCAGCTGGTCCAGCTGTTCCACCTTGGTGGTCTGCAGGAATCGTTCGAGTTCCGCAACCAGGAGAGGTTCACCGGTCAAGGCTTTCAGGCCTGGATTCTCCACGGCCTCCTGCTTGACGACCTCATCCTTCCAGCTGGAAAGACCGCCCATAGGGATAGGCTTGGGCGTCTCCTCGCTCTCAGATCCTTCGGACTTCTCCTCGTCCTCATCCGGGCTCTTGCCAGTCCATTGGAACTGGGCCAGAGGCGACCAGGAATAACGGGAGAAGAAGATGTTCCCACCAGCCGGCTTGAGTCCGGTCTGGAACTGCCGCCAGTGACGGCGCAGGGTGTGAGCCGCGTCGAGGCTGCGTTCTTCGTCCAATGCGGTGCACACGGCATGGGCGTCCGAAGGCAGGTCCTCGTCGCTCATCTTCGCAGAACCACCGAAGGCGGAGGAGGAGATGAAGGTTCCCGGCCCGATCTGAATCATGCCGGACCTGACGGGTGAGGACTTCCCCGACTCTTCTCCCTCCCCCTGATCGAGGTCCACACGCTCCTCCCGCACGACCAGCGCATCGGCGTAATAGCCCCTCGAACGCAACAGACCCTCGCGACGCTTGAGCAAGGCAACCTTGTCCTTGTCCTTTTCTGCCAGCTCCAGCAAACGATCCAGAAGTTCGAACTGTTGCTCGCGAGGTACATGTGAGATCGCCTGCTTGAGGAGTTTCTGATCGTCTGGGAATTCCTCCAAGACAGTGGCCCAGAGTTCCCGCCTCGCTTCCAGATCCTCGCGCAGCAACTCCAAACGCAGATCAAAAGCCTGCCGGGGCTCCAGGTCGCCGAGGGACGCGCTCAATTCGTCGGCGTGGTCTGGAGCCAAAGCCTTGAGCAATTGCTGGCGCGCACTTCGAATCTCCCAGTCCTGCGGTCCCTCGGTTGGTGCCAGCTCGGGAAGAATCTTGATCCCCAAAGCCACAGCCTCGTCCACGCGATCCAAGACATGCAGAAGCACAGCCCTGGAAGCCTCGACGGCCGAGTCATCGGGGTGCTCTACGCTCCAGATCTCCAGCAAGGTCAAGGCGGTCTCTTGGTTGGACTTGACTTGGGACAAATTCCGCAGCACATAGCGAATGTACTCCGGCGCTTCCCGAAAAGCCTCTTCCGCGTGGTCAACAATGAACTCGACCATGTCCTCACTGACCTCGTCCTGGCCCACACCGATCAGTTCAACCAACAGGCTGGCGCGCCCTGTGACCGGCACCTTGGACCAGTTGCTACGCAATGCCGCCACCCGCGAGCGGGCGGGCAAGAGGGTCAGCAACTGGGGCAGCCCCCAGGTCCGACCCGAGCTATCGAGCAGTTCCAAGACCTGTTCCTCCGATAGCAGAGGCTGCTCGGACTTGCGCTGCAGGTTTGAAATCACCAATAACATCCCGGCGTTCTTGGCAGGATCTTCCACCACCCGGCCCACAAAGTACTGGTAGAGGGCGCGCTTGCCCTCGTCGTTCAGACCTGCGGCCACCTGGTCGATGATCTGCTCCACCATGTAGGACTGGCCCCCATCGTTCATGGTCAGGCGCACCCACTGACGCCCCACGCGCAGGATCAAGCCCGAATCCCCAAGCCACCGGGCAGCGGAGAAAAGCACAGTCAGGTCAGTCAGGTCCTCTTTTTCAGCCTGACCGTACTGGGCGCGCTGCACCAGATCGCGCGCGGCCTGTCGATTGCCAAGAGCCACCTGGGGCAGCACTTCCCGGGCGGCCTGACGCACGCCGATGTCTTCGCCACCACTCGCCCCCTGGGGACCATCCGCGCCAGCCAGGGTCCGCAGGACACCGAGACTGTCCCCGGTCAGGGAGCAGTGCTCCAGCAGGTCAACGGCAGATTGGGGATAGCCCTGACCCAAACGCACGCGGATCAGACCTTTGAAGAGGGCCTCATCCAATGGAAAAGTCTCCATCAGAAGTTCATCACTCTGGTCAGCGAGAGAAACATCCCCAAGGGCAAAGGCCAGGCGACGCAGGACTGTCGCCCTCCTGTCCACACGCGGATGAGCGGCCAAGGCATCCTCGTCGGGCCTGGCCTGGTTGCTGCGAATCTGAGTCAGGTCATCCAATTGAGCACGATGCAGTTGCTCAATTGCTGCGCTTAGGGCAGCAGGAGGAGAAGCCGCCAGGAGACCAGTCAAGAGTCGCCCACTCCATCGGTCCCAATCATCGGTATTGCGTGCGCCGTACCAGATGAAGGGTGAGTTGGACAGTTCCTCCTCGGCCTTCTTGGTCACTTCCAAGGGCCTCCGTGCCAACAGAAGGCTAAGGCCCCGTTGATAGAGATCCGCCGCGCGCTCATCCTGACCCATGGCCTCGTGCAACTCCCCGACCTTGACCAACAGACTCTCGTCCGTGGGCGCGGTTGCGAGAATTGCCTGGTAGGAATCCAGGGCGATCTGGGTCTCCCCCGCTCGCTCGAAGAGGCCAGCCGCTTCCCGTTGGTAACGGGCGTGATCAGGCATGTCCTTGGTCAGAGCAAAGGTGCGGCGGGCGGCTTCAGGATCATCCGCGTCAAGGAAAGCCTCGCCAAGGTCCAGGTAGACCTGGGGGGGAACCAGTTCACCCGACGCCACCAGACGCCGGCCATAGTGCAGGAACAAGTCCGGGTCTCCCTTCCAACCACTGCCGCGAAATGAGTCTCCCTCGCCTCGGGAAAGATCCATCAATTCCCGCAGCACCGAAGCCACCCGTGGACCGGTGATCGGCAGAGAGGTCTCGTGGGCTCGAATCATGCCTACGCGATCCTGTTCTTCCTCATGTAGATCCGCCAGCAGTTGATAGAGGTAGGTCTTGTCGTGGCGCAGGGCGAGGCGCATCAGGGTCGCCCGTCGAGCCCAGGCGATTGTCTTGGACCTTACGCCTCCATCGGAGAACTGGTTCAAGATTCCATCAATGGCGACCGTGAAGAGATCATCTCGGTCAGCGTGAGCGGCCAGGTATTGGAACATGCCCAGAGCCAGATCCTGATCCCCTGTCTGCTTGAGCAAGTCACCCATCAACAGATATCCATCGATACGCCCGGGATGATCTGCCAACCCCTGACGATAGACCACCAGCGCCTCTTCGCGCATGCCCGCCAAAGCCAACACCCCGGCTTCAAATTCCGCAGCCAATGTGTCGGTTTCCAGTTCCGACAATCGGCTCAACACATCGCGAGCCTGACGGGGCTTGCCGCGCTCCATCATGCTCATGGCAAGCTGACGCAAGTAGTCAGGCTCACCTTCTGGATCCAATTCAATCAGCCTCCAGACGGCTTCTTCATAGGAGTAATAGTCGTGGGTGGCGAGATAGATGCGCGCCTTCTCCTCCAAGCTGGAGCGCTCACCCTTGCCCGCATGACGGAAGAACTCGTCCACCACTTCCGTGGCGGAAACACTGTCTCCTACCCGAGTGTAGAGCCGCACCAGAAGCGCACTCTGTTTTTCGCTGGCGGTCCCAGCCAACACCGCCTGTTCCAGTTCGATGGCCAGATCGGCCAGACTGCCGAGGCGCGAAGAAACGGTCATCAACCGGTCTTCCACATAGCGCCTGCGCGAAAGGGCTTCGATCCGCAACCACAGTTCTCGCCAGGCCTCAAGGGCCTTCTCTTCCTGCTCGACTTCGCTGTAGAGCCAGGCCAGACGCATCTCCAGGTCTTCGCCAGCCTCCCCTTCGGGGCGGGTCGCCTTGACCGATTCCAGCACGCGCACCGCGTCTTCCAAAGCCCCCACTTGTTCGAACGCTTCGGACAACTCCATGCGGGCGGGAGAACCGGGATCCGTCCCTTCCTCCATGCGCTGCAGGACTTCCAGAGCCTGAGCCACGCGACCCCCGTCCCTTTCCAAAGCGAACAAGAACAACTGGGCCGCCACTTGAGTACGCGGATCCCCTTCGCAGCGCAGGCCCCATTCCCGCGCCAGATCCACCAAGCCCAGGCCCGCCAGGGCCTGGGCTCCTTCCATCAAGCGCGGTGCTGCAGCACCTTCAGCAAAGCCATCCCAAACCTCCAGGGCTCCGGCGGCATCGCCCTTTTCCAGGAGGACTCGTGACAAACCCGCGCGCCACAGAACCCGCAGGCGCTCAGCCTCAATCAGATCACCATAGGCCGCCAGCATCTGGGGTTCGCGCCCAGCTTCCCGATAGAGTTCCAGCAACTCCAGACGAGCCTCGGGATTCAGGTCCTGACCGCTGCTGTTTTCAAATCGCGCGATGGCAAGGTCGTAGTTGCCGGTCTGACGCAACACATCGGTCCAAACCTGTTGGTGTTGGGGCGTGAGATCTTGACGATCCACGAACCACTCAAGCAGGCCGCCGAGTGTGTCCTCGGCAATACGCGCCTCGGTAACGAGCGCCAGGGCCTGCCAACGATCGCGGGCCATGGGCGCCAGAAACGAAGCCTCCCAGGCATGGGTCGCGGCAATATTGAACTGCTCGGACTGCAAGGCCCAGCCCGCCATGCGCAAGAGATCGCGCACTCTTTCTTTTGGTTCTTCCCGGGGTTCAAAGAGGGCCAGTGCGTCCGCCGGGCGATCCAGCAGGGCCAACACCACAGCCGCTCGATTGCGCTCCCCGGCGGAGAGATCTGCCGCGCACTCAGCAAGAGCGTTCTTGCGTTCTTCACCGCCCTCCTCCAAAGCCAAGAAGGCCACAGTCATGCGCACCGACAACTCCTGTGGGCTGCCCAAGAGATCTGGCAGCAGAGCTTCGTAGGCCTCAAGAGCTTCCTTGGCCTGACCAAGGGAATCGAGGATGGTAGCCCGGGCAAGGCGCGCCTCCAGGCCTGCGGGAGTCGCAGCCTGCGCCTGCTCGAAGGCCTCCCCCGCAGCCTTCATGTCTCCAAACTGCCAGAGGACATAGCCCTTGAGCAGGTTTGCCGCGGCCAGGCGCTCGGGTTTCTCCGCCGCGCCCGCTGCAAATTGATCGAGACATGCAACCAAGGGAACGATCTCGCCATGCTCGGAAACACATGTGCTGAAGAGACTTGCCGCCCTCTCCCGGCCGGGATCCGTCAGGGCCGTTTCAACAGAGTTCACATCAAAATACGCCGGCGCGGAAACTCCGTCCTGAGCCCGCAGCACAGGCAGCAGCAGCAACAGACTGATCAGGAATGCAATCTTGTCCTTCATTTCAGACGCCTCGCTCAGGGTGACTGGTTGTTGATGGTCGACGGCGGTTCCAGATACCAAACAGGAAAGTCAACAGGGCAAGCAAGGCCAAGAGCGGGCGAAGTTCCGCAACTCCCACAGGATCCTGCGGCCCTCCCACGGGCGGCCGACGGAAACTGCCCAGAATGGTCCCTCCCAAGCGCGCGCTGAGGGCAGGCAGATCCCAGGAGCGCTCGGGATCGGTGAGATCCCGCGGGCGTGGAGCATCCAATACCAGGCGCATGCTCTCGCCCACAGTTCCCCCAGAAAAGAAACTGCTGGCGGTCACCTGCAGGTCACCCTCGATCTCATTGGGCGCAAGCCAATCCGTGGCCAGGAACCAGCCCGGAGCCTCTTCGGTGAACTGCAACTCACGGCCGTCGATCTCGGCTCGAGGCAGGGCCTTGCTACCGTCCCGGCGGCGGGCGCGCACGGTCAACTGGGCTCCCCGACGATCCAACTCGAAACGCAGAGGTCCTCCCAGATCATCAGCGGTGCGCCGTAGCGCCCGAGCCAAGAACGCGCCACGCCCATCCCAATCCTGCCAGTCCCCGCAACCAGAGCCCGTCAACTCACTGGTCATGGCGGTCACGCGGCCCAATCCATGTCGCCAGGAGGCAAGTATCGGACGATGACCATCGCCCGTAGTCAGCACTTCTTCGGCTCCCTTGCGCAGACGGGTTTCTACATGCCCCGCAAGATCAGGCACCGAATCGGAGGGTTGATCGCCCCACCAGCGGGGACCACCAACGGCGCTGACCGGAGTCACAACTGGACGCCAGGCAGGAAGTTTCGCGCTGGCCGGTTGCTTGAGCAGGATCTCGGGCAGGTTGAAGCGGTTGGGCACCCCATAGAAACGCCCCTTGCCCCAGTTGGCAATATTGACCAAGAACTCCGAATGGGCCGCACCAGCAATCAAGACCGTAGAGATGGTGATTCCATCCGCAGCCATGGCCCGCAGCAGGGGCTCGAAGGCACCGGACTCCACACCCCCGTCAGTCAGAATGACCACGTGCTTGTAGCGCGTGCTGACATTCTTGAGTCCATACCAGGCTTCTTCAATAGCAGGCAAGATCACCGTGCCCCCACCTGCTTGCATACGGTTCAGTGCACGCTCCAATTCGATGCGGTTGGATGCGGGCTGCAGGGGCGCGGCCCAGCGTTTGGCCCCGTAGAACTCGACGATGCCCACTTTGTCATGGGGCAGAAGACGCTTGACCGCCAGCCGCGAGACCTCCTTTGCCAACTGCACCCGGTTGCCCCCCATTGAGCCCGAGGTGTCGATGATGATCACCAAGCTAACCGAAGGATCACGCTTCTCTTCCTTCTGCACCGACTCCACTGGCAGAATCGAAGCCAACGGAGACTCATGCCAACCGCCGGGACCGTAGGCCGCCTCCCCTCCAGACGCGAATAGACCCGTGCCATGTTGCTGCACCGCCTGTACCAGCTGCGCTTGAAATTCAGAAGGCAGCTGACTCGCGGGCCGATCATCCACCAACACCAGATCAAAGTCCGCGGGATCGGGTAAGGGATCTTGCGAAGCCGAAGGATCACCCCCCTGCTCGATGACCTGGAAGCCACCGCCAACGATACCCGCCAGGGCCTTTCCGGAACCCTCAGTACGGCCCGTGAGCGCCAGCACACGCAGGGGATCCTGCACAGCCAGAGTCAAGTGTTCACTGACGACGACCTGGCCTTCGCAGTCCACGACCAGTTCCAACTCCTCGAAACCACCCTGATTGGGCTCGAAACTCAAGAGGCACTGGGCCTGACCCGACACCTCTGGCACCGTCACGCGAGCCCACTCCTGCTCCCCCTGAACAAGGCGCACCAGGGTGCTGCCCCCATTCCCCGCCAGAGTCACTCGCAGGTGGCCGGTGGCCCCCGCGCGCAGAACGGATTCCACCTGATGAGCTACGGGGCGCACGTGACTCAACAAATTGCCCACAGCCCAGATGTGCAGTGGCAGGCCCCGACGCTGGAGATCCAGCATGCCATTTGATGCGGAACCTGATTCCTCTAGCCCGTCCCCCACCAGGGTCACCGCACCCCGGGCCCCATGGGGAATTCCAGCAGCAGCCATCCGAAGAGCATCGGCCAGAGAAGTAGCACGCAAGCGCTCCGCAGGATGATCTCCAAGAGCCTCCTCCCCCAATGGCCCCCCGACCTCAATCAGTACCCGCCGATCATCGCGATCCAATGCTGCCAGCAGCCCCTTGGCCTTGACTGCCACTTCGGGTCCGGCGCGATGATCCAAGACCAGCACCTGATGAGAGCGTTCTTCACTACCCGAAACCACCGGCCGGGTGAGGGCGAGGATCAAACAGCCAAGGCAAATCGCCCGAACCACACGCTCGGTACGGGGGATACTGGCTGCCCCTTGCCAAAGAACAAACCCCACCAGAGGCAGCAGGAACAAGAAGCCCGGAGCAAGCATCAAGGCATCCTCCCAAGGCGAACAAGACGGCCTTCCAAAAGCAACAACGCCAGGGCCGCCAACAAGATCCAGGTGCCAAGGTTCCAATCGCCATCCTCAGCATCCCTGGGCGTAGGCAGCACAGCAGGAGTCAAATCCTGAGGCGCGAAGACCGACACCTGCCGAGGCCCGTTGGCGCTCGAAATCTGGCCAGCCACCAGAGGAGCAAGATCTTCCCCAGCACCCGCCAGGGTCTGGGTACCCGCACCAATCCAATTCAGGCCCGGCACAGGAATCCCGGCGCTCCAGGTGTGCACCCAATCCGGGGAGTCCGCCAACCATGCGAGAACTCGGCCCACGAACACCGGAAAAGAGCGCGAAGACTGCAGAGGGGACCCCTCGATCTCGAACAGATCAAGCCAGATTCCAAGACGCCGGACAGGTTCGGTGTTGTAGGTCACTTCCAGGGTACGACCAAGGGAAGTGGCGAGGCCCGTACCATCGAGTTGGTCCAGCCCGAGTTCCCCCAACACCACTCGTAGAGCCAGGTCGCCGGACTCACTCTCCGCCCCTGGATCCCCCACGCTGATTGCTTGGGATTGCTCGCTGCTGGCGATCAGTTCAAGAGCCGGCAGGTCCGCGCCCAGGGAACCTGGCCCCCGGCGAATGACCAGGTCGGCGGCTCCGTCAGCGACAACGCGCACCCCTGGGTGAGCAGCCAGAACTGCTCCAAACATCGGCTCCAGTTCCGGATCAAGCAAAACCGCCAGGGGTTGGCGAAGGGGCAGACGACCCTTCGCCCGATCAAAAGGCGGCTTGGCATTGGGCAACCGCAGCTCGAATTCCGCTCCGCCTGCAGGCAGATCCCGGAAGAAGTAAAGCCCCCCCTCAGCGCTCTCACTCGGCCCAATCTCGCTGCCGGCCATCTGCAGAATCGGGACCTGGTTCCCGCGCACACCAATGCTCATGTCCACGCGCTCCCAGACCCCTGAAATCGCGGGGCTGACTCCTAGGGACAGCAGCGCCGTGGGATGTCCCGAACTGGACAGACCCACCCGGAAAAGCTGCACCTCTTCAGGCAAGAGGTCCAGCACGCGCTGACTCAAGGGCGCTTGCCCAACAATGACCACGTCCAAAGGGCGCAGATCGTTCTTGGTGCGCAATACGCTCAAGAGTGTCTGCTCTACCGAAGGCGCGGAGAGTTCGGGTTCCAAGATCGCCAGCCGTTCATCAAGCATGACCACACTGTCGCCGGGGACAGTCAACGGACGCGGAGTAGCACCGCAGACCACCACTGTCGTGGCGTCTGAATCCCCTGCCAGGAAATGTTCGCGCAGCAGTCGTTTCCAGGCGGGCCAGTGGTCTCCCACCAAAGCTCCGGCGGATCTGTCAAGCAACAACAGCCTCCCCTGCTCTGGCTGGCTGTCAGAACGAACGCCCCCCACCACAAACCAAAGCAAGGTGCTCACCAGCAGCAGCAAAAGGTAGGCCCAGAGATGCCGAAAGCGCTGGGTCAGCTCTCTCGCATGGGTGTCCTGGGCCACCTGTCTCCAAAACAAGGTGGTCACAACCTGCACCCGGGAGTGGCGCACGCGCAAGCGCTGCAGGGCATAGAGTCCCGCTGCCAGGGCGAGCAGACCACTGACCAGAGCAAGAGGAGAGAACTGGGCCAGACTCATGCTTCAAAGCCCCCTGGGTGAAAGACCTTCGCGAGTTGGGGCACCACATCCTGATCGCAATCGAGTCGGATACGCCCGATACCTCGCTCGCGGCAAAAGTCAGTGATGTGGGTCTCAAAGGCCCCATAGGCCTGCCGATAACGCTCCTGCACCGCCGGAGTGATGGACACATCCTCCATGGCTCCGCTCTCGCAATCCACCAGCCGCAGATCCCCGGCCAGCCCCGGATCCGCGTCAACAGGCCGGGTCAATTGCACGACCAGAAGCCGATGGCGCAAGCGACCAAGCGCCTCGGTCACCGCTTCGATTCCCTGAGGATCGAACAGGTCACTGACCAGCACCACCAGACCCCGGCGCAAGCGCAGTGCAGACAAACGCGCGAGTGATTTGGGGATATCAGTGGCACCGCCCGCTTCGAGAGCTGCCAGACGCGAAGCAAGAGTCACCGCCCGGTTTCTACCGGATGCTGGCCGAGCCAAGGTGATCAGATTCTCCGCAAAGGGAAAGACCCCCACAGTGTCATGCTGAAAAAGCGAAGCCGCCGCCAGCAACACCGTGGCCCTGAGTCCTGCGCGACCCCTGGGCGGATTCTCCAGAAACTGACTCCGGGAAACATCCGGCAGGAGGTAAAGGGGCAAGTCCTCCTGCTGTTCAAAGAGGCGTACAAAGAGGCGTCCCAGTCGGCGCTCGAGATGCCAATCCACTGCCCGCAGATCATCCCCCGGCGTGTAGGGCCGATGATCCTCGAACTCCAGTCCCATCCCCCGATCCCGAGAGCGCTGATCCGCAAAACGCCCTTGGGGAGCCACACGGCGAGCACTCAGGTGCAAACGTCGCGCTGCGTCAAAGAGCTGGGGATCCACCAGTTCGCTGCGTGCCAGAATCGACATCAGGAATCGATCCGATCAGAGCCCTTCGCCGGGCAGGGGCATTGCTTCCAGAACGGCTTGCACAACCTGGTCAGCGCTCACCCCGTCCGCTTGTCCTTGGAACGACAGCAGCACCCGGTGGCGCAGACAGGGCATAGCCACTGCGCGAATATCCTCCGGCGCAACCGCGTAGCGCCCCGCCAGCAACGCATTGACCTTGGCCGCCAGTATCAGGGCTTGGGCTCCCCGCGGAGAAGAGCCGAGCGCCACCGATTGCTTGACCAGTTCCGGCGCATACTCGCTGTCCGGTTGAGTGGCCATCACCAGACGCACGGCGTGTTGCTGAGCCGCTTCGGGCACAGGAACCTCACGGACGGTCGCGCGCATTTCAAGCACCTCAGGACCGTTTGAAACCGCGGTCAGTTCCTCAGACTTGATACCGGTGGTCAAGGACAGAATCTGCCCGTACTCGTCTTCCTTGGGATAGCCGACCACGACCTTGAGCAGGAAGCGGTCGAGCTGGGCTTCGGGCAAGGGATAGGTACCTTCCTGTTCCACCGGGTTCTGGGTGGCCATCACACAGTAAGGTTCGTCCAACTTGATTGTGCGTTCGCCTATTGTGACCTGCCGTTCCTGCATGGCCTCCAACATGGCGGACTGGGTCTTGGGCGTGGCGCGGTTGATCTCGTCCGCCAGAACCAGGTTCGACACGATCGGTCCAGGTTGAAAATGCAACTCATGTCCGCCTCCCCGGGTCTCCACCAGAACCTCCGCCCCGCGCACATCCGAAGGCATCAGGTCTGGAGTAAATTGAATGCGGCTGAACTTGAGGTCCAGAGCCTCGCCCAAGGAGTGCACCAGCAGGGTCTTGCCAATGCCAGGAACTCCTTCAAGCAGCACATGGCCCCCGGCGAAGAGCGCGGTCAGGACCGAATCGATCACCGACTCCTGCCCTACGATGGCTTTGTGAACTTCGGAACGTACACGAGTATGAACTTCGCGAAAACGGGCGGCCGCAGCTTTGGCGCTGGCGGAACTTTCTTTGGTTGTCATTGTGTCTAGGGTGGTTGCCTTCACCGAAATGGACGGTGCGTGTTCTTGGGATACTGATTCAAAGAGTCTGAATTCACTGGGAGCCTGATCTCGACACCTCGCGGAGTCGACGGAAATAGTCGCGGACCATGCCTCGAAGCCAAGGATCGAGATCCAGCTCGGGCAGGTGTCCTTCCGGTTGCGCACGGGGACTGCCTGCGCGCGCTGTTTGGGGCTGGGCTTGCTCGGCTTCAGGTCGCACGCGTTCCTGGGTCACCTTGGTACGCCCGGGACCGGGTCGCCCTTTGACGCGGTCGGGGATCGGCACGCCGAGCACAAGGCTGGCCACCCCCCTGGACTTCTTCTGCTGGCTCGGTCCCCCACGGCCATTGGCGTCGGGGTTCGGCCGATTGCCGAAGCCGATGCGCAGATCACGGGATACAGGCGGGCGACGATCCCGCATGGAGGGCTGCACGCCCCCGCGGGACTCCTGCTCCTCATCATCGTCGTCAATCTCCTCGTCCTCGTCGATCTCAGAATCATCAGGCACCGGTGCCTGCTCGGGACTTGACCAAGGCGATGCAGTTGGATTGCGGCCGGAACCCTTGGACGCGCCGGAACCGGTGGTGGTGGCAGACATTTCAGGAGTCTTGCGTGTGCGCGTCTTCTCCTTGCGCTTGAGCTTGGCTTCTTGACGCTTGCCCTTCTTGGGCCGCTTGTCCGGTTCCTTGGAGGGCTGTGCCTGATCAGAGGGAGCACCCCGGGCGCTGGAATCGGTGGAAGCCGAATTGGCCTCCGCCGAACGCCCCTGGCCAGTACTGCCCTTCGACTCCTTCTCCTGTTCACTCAACTCGCCACCTTGATCGGTGGCCGGTGCTCCGGCTTCTGCAGGCTTGGCTTGCTTGGTTTCCTGCTCGTCCAGTTGAGCGACTGCAGGAGCGTCCCCTGAGACCTGGGCGAGATCGGTCCTGGGTGCGGGTTCCTCCACGCCAAAGAACTCCTTCATGTCCTTCAAGGCATCCTCGGCCAAGTTCTGCACAGGCCCAGGACTGAGGATCAACATGGCCAGGAACAAGATCAAAGCGCGGCCACCATGAGCCGCCAAACGAAGGTGAACGAGGGGCCTCACCGGGTGTGCAAGGTCCACCCCTTGAGCACCGCGCACCCAAGGACAAGCGTCCTCCAGGGCCGCCACAATGAACGGCGTGCGCCCGGCATGGTCGAGATACCCCCCCGCAGTCTGCAGACGACCCGACAGGGACAGGCGCTGGTCCACAACCGCCAGGGCCTCCTCGCGCCCAACCGGGCGAATGAGATGTTTCAGCACCGGCCAGCCAACCAGCACCAAGACCACCACAACGAAACCAAGCAGGAGCCAGCCAATGGGTAGCGGCACTCCCACCAAAGCCAGCCCCAGGCCAAGGAAGGGGGGCAGCCAAAGGGCACGCATGACCCGGGGCAGGATGCGACCCAGTGCGTCCATGGCCCGCGCTCGCGCCAGGCCGCGTCCGGTCTTCCGGGCCAGTTGCTCCAGGTCCGCACGCAAAGTGCCCAGTTCCGTGGGCTGCTTGGGCTCGGCGCTGCTCATTGGACGGGACTCATTGGTCGGATTCCTCGTTCGGCAACCCAAGGTCGAACTTGGTGGCTTCCAGGACCTCGCCCGTGAGCACGTTCTCGGCCCAGGCCACGATGGTGACCTGATTTCCGTCGATGCCGGTCGAGACCCTTGAAGTGGCGCCCACCCCAGCAGCTGCCAGATCATCCAGATACGCAACCTGATCAGCCTTCAGGTCTCCCAGGCTTATCTGGAAAGGAACCTCCTGGAACCCATCCACTGGATCCCAATCCAATCCCCCGGAGGGAGTCAGCTCAGCCCGGGCAAGATGCCGGTGCACGATCACCCCGGTCTTGCCGGGAAACAACACGCCCCGCTCCGCCAGCACGATGACCAACGCCCGATCGTATTCGGAAGGTCCCATGCACTCCAACATCCCCGAGAGAGTGCCTTCTTCCAATACCGCTTCCACACTGAGGCTCCAGTCCGTGGCTTGACTCAAGCGCTCCAGAATGATCCCCCTGTTCTTCTCGTAGATGGCCTCCGCATCGCGCCACTTGCCGGCGCCTGGGCCCATCCGTACGCCGTCCACCACATGCACCCAGGGACCAGGAACCCTTGCCCGGCCCGCCCGTCTTTCGGCGAGGCTGGTGCAAAGCGGATCAACCCTTGGATTAGGCAGATGATGCGAAAGGAAGATCGCTTCGCCGCCCAGGTAGTGGTCCGCCAAACCCTCAAAGGCCATGGCCCCGCCAATGGCACCTCGGTTTTCATCCCCCAACCAGGAGTTGGTGAAGAATTCAACCAGCACTGTACGACGCACTGGCTTCTCATCGTTGGACTGGAAGCGTGTAGCCGAACCAAAGTTTCGGACCTTCCCTGCGATCATGCGTTCGACAACTTCCACGCCGAAAGGCTCATCCGTGTCAAGCAGAGGCTGCACGCGCGCCATTGCCTCAAGAGCATCGGGACCGCTTTCAGGACTCAGCACCGCCTGGAGGTAACGCGAGAAGGCCCGACGCAAACGGCCCTCACCCTCGTAGTAGCGCCCCAGATCCAGATTGATCGGGCCATCTTCAGGCAAGCCGAAGGAAGCGGAGAGCAGATGCCGCCAGGCCTCGTCTCCTTCGAAGCGGGCCAGGCGCTCGCGCCCCATGCGCCCGTGCACCCGGTGGACCGCGTTGGGATAGCGGTCCTTGCGGCCACTTTTTACGGCAAGTGCCCCCGCGGTCAGGACCTCGTCCATGCGCCCCTCATCAGAGAGTTCCACCATCAGGTCGAGCATGCGCGTGGTGACCAGATCCTCGGGCATTGTGTTGGCGATCCAACCAATAGCGCTACTGATCTGTTCCGCAGGAGCAACCTCATCGAAGCGCCAGGTGAGCAGCAATTCTGCCGCCTCATGGGCCAGCCGTTCCGTCTCATGGGCTTCCAAAAAGCCCTCCAGTTCATCCGCCTCTTCCGTCACCCGGGCTTCAAAAAATGCACGATCAGAAAGGGGAAAATCAGGCTCGCGGCTGACCCTCACTTGGGCCGTAAGCGCACGGCGATCCACCGTCACGGTAAGGTGCTTCAGGAGTCCGATGCCCATCACTCCTATGGGAGTGTCTGGATTCACGAGGGCCAGGGGTTCCGGTCGTAGGGCCACGAACTTGGATAGATCGATGCCGCCCAGATGCAGGGGGCCCAGGTTGCCTGCAGGGGCGCTCCTTTGCTGGCAGATGATCTGATCCACGCGGGTGTCGTAATAGCTGCAACCCACGGCGATTGCAAAAGGGGTCCCATCAGCCAGGGTAACGCCCATCCAAAGCATGCCCGCGTGTTCGTTCAGGGGCAAAACCCAGGATCCATCACTCTGGCGCTCGGTTCGCACCGGCTCCGTGGGTGATTCCCCAAGCGGTGCAAACTCCAACACCCTGGAAGCCAATTGAAAAGTGATCCTGTGTTCACGCAGAACCTCATAGCCGATGCTTCCCACCAGCGAGTTCTCTCCCAGCTCCTCGGAGTGATACTTGGTGAACTCCTCCATGAACTCTTCATTCCCCAGTTCCCGACGCTCAACCTCCAGATCAAAGTCCGGCAAGTGAATGCGAATCGGAATCGTGGTGCCATCAGAGTTTTCGCAGCGCAACGGTGCCGCCGCCCTGTTGTGCAGCACGAGTCCATGGGGCGCTTCAAACTCAACAAGCAAGTTGGCCGGGATACGGCGATAAGGGGTGGAGAGATCGCAGGAAACCACAAGCCGATCAGCAATGATCGAGACCGGTACGCGGCCCTCGACATCGATGGAACGGGGCCCTTGATGGATGTTCCGGGCGGGGGCGAGGTCCATGCAGAACAGGCCCACAAGGAGCAGAACGCAAGGAAGGTGAACGGACGGGGGGGGCATTGGTTTCCGCACCGCGCGTGACCCGCGGCGAGGTGGCAGTCCAGGGGCGCTTGCCCCTGCATAGGTCGGTCAGGGCCCGAGCCCTGGAGTGTTTCGGTGGAGACGAGTCCCTCAGGAATCCTGACGGGGCTTGCCTTTGATGTTTCCAAAAGCCCAGGTATCGTGGCTCATGGTGATCTCGATCTCGGCATCTTGCGGCACGCTCACGGCGACCGGTACGAAACCGCGGCCTCAGCAGGAGCCTGGGAAGAGCGCCTTGAGCAACTCCGTCCCCAGCTTGCGCTCGACGACGGTGAACTCGGGGCTCTTGCCACGCGGGGCCCAGCCCTTGTACTCCTCACCGGCGGACCCGTACCACCAAACCTGGTTGGGATCGAATTGCAGCTTGCCGCCGGACCGCTGAAAGGTGAACTCGGCACGACTGGGTCCGCCCCAGGCCACCGATGTGGCCTGATCCGCTCCTACCTGCATGGGCTTCATGTTGCCCTCCAACACAGCGACCCGGGCCTCTCCAAGACCAAGCAATCCCGAGTGCAGGCGATAACGCCCTATGGGCACGGTCACGGGTCCCGAAGTACGGGCCAGATCGAAACTGTGCTTGCCATTGGCGCTCTTGATCACAGCGCCCAACACCCGGCCGTCCGCTTCAAAATCGGTTGCCAGGTCCAAGGTACCTACTGCTGCGAGATATGGCTCAAGCTGCAGTTCCGTTCCTTCGGAGTTCACATGGAGGGCCAACAATTTGCCATCCACATGCACGGTCGAGGAGAGGAAGGTGGCGCGCTTGCCAGACCCAACGATCAATGCATCTTGGCCGACCTCACCAAAGATGCCGTCGCCATCCTGATCGATGACCGCGATCTTCTGACCGTTGAGTTTGCCTTGTACGGCACCGGAGGGAGCCCACTCCCAACCCTTGCCAAGGTTGCGCAAGCGTACGGCGTAGCGCAGATGAGCTCCGGACAGGCGCGTGCCCTCAAGCAGGCAGAATGCCTTGCGCTCGCCAGTGTCCTTGTTCAAGGAGCCTTCGATGCGACGCTCGGGAAGGCCGTCCCCGTCTGTGTCGATCAGGAGAGCTTCCGCGTCCGGCTTGACCGTGAATCCATCTCCGCCCTGGTGGGGAATAGGAAGGCTCTCCCCCACCGCCAGCCAACGCTCAGCGGGCAGCACATAGGAAAACCTGCGCGACGGCTTGTCCTTGAGAACGACGAGTTCCCCACCCGTAGCGGGCAGGGACATAAACAGCAGACTGGCGGTCAGAATCATGGATGAAAGCTCCTTGCCCCCAGGATACCCTCGGGAAGCGAACGACAACTATAAAAAGCGTCCGGCAGGGGCCCCAAACCAGCGAAATCAGCGATCCGCTTGGGTCTCAGACCGAATCGTCGCCGAGGCAGGCCTGGGCGCGCTGAAGGACCTGCTTGACCCCAATCTGACTGGTGTCCAGCCGATGCTGGCAACGCCCATAGGCCTCTGCGCGGATTCTGAGGAGAGTCGCCAGTTCTTCGCGGGCTTTAGGACGGCCACTCATGGGCCTCCGGTCGCCCTGATTCAACACCCGTTCCCAGTGGTCTTCGGGGGAAGCACTCAACCAGATCGTGCGGCAGGAAATCAGCACCCGTTCGAAGTTGTTGGGCCGCTCGACGATGGAGCCAGGAACCTCCAAAACCAGCCTCTGACCTGCTGAGAGCACTTCCTGAAGAGTTTCGGCCTCCCAATGGGCCCAGGCGTCAGGTCCCTCCAGGTCGATCAATTCACCCATCCCAAGCCCAGCGCGCTGCTCCACGCGACGGTCCAGTTCCACAAAGGGGGCCTCCAGGGCACGCGCCAGGAGGGGCCCGAGGGTGCTCTTCCCCGCCCCGCGCAATCCCACCAAGGCAACCCTCTCGGGGGCAGCAAGTGGCAAATCGCAGAGTTCCCCAAGGGGCGTCCCCAGGGCCGATGCCAAGGAAGCGAGCTTCAGCAAGGACAGGTTCGCCCGTCCGGCCTCGGCCTCAGTCACATAGCGCCGGGAAAGACCCGCAGACTCGGCCAGGGCAGCAACCCCGAGGCCGCGCCCCTCCCGCAGGCTCGTCAGACGCCGGCCCAATGCGCCGAGTAGTGCTTGCGTTTCGATCATCTTGGATCTATAGTACCCAATCCAGAACAAGATGGGAAGTTTAGTTCCCAAGTCTTGCTTCCAATGAGCCTGCTCGGAACGGCCCCCCCCCTGGGTGCCCATTCTGAACAGCAGCCAGGCACGTTCCCCCCCGAGCCCCGGCTGCTAAGAATGTCCATGAAGCCCTGAAACACCATGCCTGTCGCCTGCACACCCACCCGTCAGAGTTTTCAAACCCACCCGGATCACTACCGCCACTGGCAGCTCTCCTTCGATGGAGATGTGGCCACCCTGGCCATGGGCGTCAATCCCGAGGGCGCTCTCGACCCGGACCATGACCTCAAACTGAATTCCTACGACCTGGGGGTCGACATCGAGCTGGCGGATGCAATCCTGCGATTGCGGTTCGAGCACCCCGAGGTGCGCGCGGTGGTGCTGACCGGAGCCCTCGACCGTGTCTTCTGCGCAGGCGCCAACATCGTCATGCTGCGCTCCAGCGCCCACGCCTTCAAGGTCAACTTCTGCAAGTACACCAACGAGACCCGGCTCGGCATCGAAGAGGCCTCAGACAGTGGGCGCATGCGCTTCCTGGCAGCCTTGAACGGCACCGCATCCGGCGGAGGCTACGAGTTGGCCCTGGCCTGCGACCGCATTCTCCTGGTGGACGATCGCAACAGTGCGGTCAGCTTTCCGGAAGTGCCGCTCCTGGGCGTGCTCCCCGGCACCGGCGGCCTGACCCGCATCACAGACAAACGCAAGCTTCGACGGGATCGCTGCGATGTATTCAGCACTGTTGCGGAGGGCATCAAGGGCAAGCGCGCGGTGGATTGGAATCTGGTGGACGCCATCGCACCCCTCTCCCGCTGGGATGAGGCCAAGGCCCAGCACGCCGCGGAACTGGCCGCACAGGTCTCCCCCTGCGAAGGCCCAGGTGTACAACTGCCCACAATTGAAGCCCGCGATGAGGAAGGCCCGAACGGCCTGCGACTGGCCTACCAGTATGTAAGAGTGGACTTCAATGAAGGGGAGCGCACCGCCGAGCTGACAATCAACGCCCCTGAGACCTGCCCGGCTGACGAAGCCAGCGCTGTGACCGAAGCAGGAGCCTGGTGGGCACTGCAGGCATTCCGAGAGTTGGATGACGCGCTCCTCAACCTGCGCATGAACTTCCGCGACATCGCCCTGGTATTGATCCGCGCAACGGGCAGCCACAAGACCCTGTGCAGCACAGATGCCCTGCTGGCAACCAGCGAGCACTGGTTCCTGCAGGAGACCCGCTCCCTGATCAAGAGAGTGCTCAAGAGAATGGACCTCTCCGCCAAGAGCTTCTACGCAGTGGCAGACGAAGACACGACTTTTGTCGGTTGCTTCTTCGAACTGCTTCTGGCCGCGGATCGATCCTATGTACTGAATGATCCGGATCGCCCGGTCCGACTGGGCGTCACTCAGGCCAACGAAGGTATGTACCCCATGTCCAACGGCCTCTCACGGCTTGCAACCCGCTTCCTTGGTGCGCCCGAGATGGTCCCCAAGGTCATCGAACAAGGTGACTCCTTCGAAGCAGACACAGCCGACGAGTTGGGGCTCGCCACCGCCGCCCCGGATGACATCGACTGGGACGACGAAGTGCGACTGGCCATCGAAGAACGCACGAGTTTCTCACCGGACGCCCTGACAGGCATGGAAGCCAACCTTCGTTTCCCCGGCCCTGAGACCATGGAAACCAAGATCTTTGGGCGGCTCTCCGCCTGGCAGAACTGGATCTTCCAGCGCCCCAACGCCGTAGGCGAGAAGGGCGCATTGACCTGCTACGGCACCCCCAGCCGCCACGAATTCAACGTGGAACGCACCTAGAACGCCTGCAGGCACCACAACACACGCTTCCTTCCCAAACGCCACCAGTAGCAATCCCATGACGCAAATCGACTACTCGCAGAAAATCCCCAACAATGTGGATCTGGCCTCCGACAAGCGGCTTCAGCGTGCCCTGGAGCGCTGGCAACCGGACTACATCAATTGGTGGCGCGACATGGGCCCCACCAACTTCAACGAGAACGATGTGTACCTGCGCACAGCGGTCAGTGTGGAACGCGATGGATGGGCCCACTTTGAAGAGGTCAAGATGCCCGAATATCGCTGGGGCATCTTCCTTACCCCCCACCAGAAGGAGCCAAAGATCGGCTTCGGTGACCATGAGGGCCAGGACGCCTGGCAACAGGTGCCCGGAGAATACCGCAACTGGCTGAGGCGCCTGATCGTGACCCAGGCAGATACGGAGCCCGCTTCAGTCGAGCAGCAACGCCTTCTGGGCATGACCGCGCCCTCGCTCTATGACATGCGCAACCTGTTCCAGGTCAATGTGGAAGAGGGACGCCACCTGTGGGCCATGGTCTATGTCCTGCATCGGCACTTTGGCAAGGACGGACGCGAGGAAGCAGACGAACTCCTCCAGCGACGGTCAGGAAACGCGGACCACCCACGCATCCTGACCACTTTCAACGAGCCCTGTGAGGACTGGCTGTCCTTCTTCTGCTTCACCATGTTCACGGACCGAGACGGCAAGTACCAGCTCCTGTCCCTGGCGGAATCGGGATTCGACCCCCTGGCGCGCTCCTGCCGCTTCATGCTGACCGAAGAAGCACACCACATGTTTGTGGGCCAGACCGGTGTCGCACGGGTCATCCGGCGCACATGCGAAGTGATGAAGGAATTTCCCGATGCCGACCCCAGTGAGCACGGGGCGATCCCCTTGGACCTGATCCAGCGCTACATCAACTTCTGGGCCTCCAGCAGCCTGGATCTGTTCGGCGCCGAAGTGTCCTCCAACTCCGCCAACTTCTTCGCAGCAGGCATCAAGGGCCGTGCCTACGAGGACAAGTACGAAGAACACACCGCCATGGACCAGTTCTATGAATTCGAGCGCTTCCAGAACGGGCGCCTGACCACCGAGTCGGTACCCATGCGCAACGCCATGAACGAAGTCCTGCGCGACGGCTATGTGGAAGAGAATCTCAAGGGCGTGGAATACTGGAACCGCGAGTGCGAGAAGCTGGGAATCGACTTCAGCTTCAGCTATCCCCACCGGCGATTCAACCGCACGATTGGCGAGTACGCGGGCTCGCGTTTCGACCTGCAGGGAAATCCCATCGACGAAGACAGTTGGAACGCAAAGATCAGCGAATGGCTGCCCTCGCTCGAAGACAAGGCCTATGTCAAATCCCTCATGCAGCCTGTTACCGAGCGTGGCAAATACGCCTCCTGGATCGCTCCGCCCAAACGCAGCATCAACGGCCAGCCGGATGATTTCGAATACGTCAAGCTGTAGAAGCACATCCCCGCGGCCAGCTTCAGGCTAGTGTCTGGATCTGAGCACTGGATCCCATATGGGGATGGACTTTTCCGTACTCAAGACCTCACAATCTGCACTCCGAAAAGAGGGGTGCGCACCTGGATCAGTGAGATCCCAACGCGCGAGGGGAAAAACATGATTCGATTGCCTATGGCGCCTGTGGCGCTCATTCTATTCGCATTGGTGGCTTGTTCGGGCGGTGACTCCGGTCAGACCGCTGGCAACAACGGAAACGCCTGGGGTGGCGGAGACGATCTGGGACAGGGCAGCGATGGGACTGTCTCAGACGGAGACGTGGTGGCTGTGATCCGCGTTCGCTCGACCGACGCAGATAGTCAACTGGTGCAAGCAACCCTGCCTGTGCCCAGAGGCACTCTGACCGACAATGGTCTGAGCGTACCCCTGTCCATACGAGACGAACAAGGCAACGCCACACCGACCCAGGTGGAAATCGTCTCCCACTATCCGCGCTGGGAAGATGGCGCGGATGTGGTGGAGGTCCTGGCTCATGTTCGACGCCCCGAAGGACTCGAGCCCGGAGAGCACTTTGACCTTGAGCTGGGGATCAACCCCCATAGCAAGAAGGACCTGATCATCGGCCAGGGTGCAGCCAACCTCTTGAATTCACCCGGCGCCTTCAAGCTGGTAGCCCGAGATGTATTCGACAACAGCTATGCCGCTGACCTGCTTGCGGGCTGGGACATTCAACCTGGCGAAAACCAAGAGGAACTACGGGAAGCGACCCGAGTAGTGCGAGACGGCCAGATTGTGCGCACAGTAGCTTCCCACAGCGTACTTCTGCCCCTCAATCCCCAGGGGGGGGCCGAGGCGACCTTGCCCCACATGTTTGGAGTCCACAGCTACGCCAGCGCCTGGCGAGGGAAGAACTTCATCAGTTTGGACCTGCATGTTCACAATGGCCTTGATGGGTTGGACAGCGCCGACGAGCGAGACGATGCACTGCAATCGCTGCACTTCAAAGATCTCAAGCTACGCACGCCTCCCGGTTGGGAAGTAGCCGCCTTGATCGAGAATCCCCAGCACGGCGACTCGGTGGACGCGGGAGGCTGGCGCTGGCACAAATTGGTCGGTGGCCGTGGTGACGGCAAGCTTCACTACTTTCCTAAGCAAGGTCGCATGCTGCGACGCCTTGTGGTCTATCCCAGCTCGTCAGAGAGTGAGGCCCTGGCCATGCTGCACAACCACAACCGCGGTTTTTCCAAACCCACCAGCGTGCCCAATGGCAACCAGGGCTGGTCCTGGTGGAATCAGCAGACCGCACGCTATCTCGCACAAAACAGCCGCCTTCCTGAACTTGAGCACCTCTCCATGTCCAACCTGCGCGACCAGCAGGCGGCCCGTTGGAGCGAGTTGTTGCATCTGGTGGAAACCGGTAGCTCCGGAAACTACCCCTTTGAAGCCGAAGGCATGGGCTGGGCCCACCCCTGGGGCGTAGGCTACGGGGGCATGGCCGGAGGAGACGAGATCTGGCCTCTCGATGGAGTATTGCTGGCCTGGACAGGATCCCGAGAGGCCTACTCCACGGCTCAATTGCAGGCCCGCGGCTATGCGGACCGCCAACCCCAAGCGCTCTATGACCTGGCGGGGCGCCCGACCTCCTTGGAGGACCTGCTTGTGCAAGGCCCCGAAGGCCCCTATGTACGCTGCTGGTTCTATGAGCGGCCGAATTCCGGTTCGGATGTCTTTGGCTTCAACGATGCGCCCACCCACCAGACCGACTGGGTTGTGGCCCAGAACAAACAGCCCCCTTACGAGGATGAGTTGTCAGGCTGGATGCACATCGACCACCAGCACCTGATCCGCTACACGCGCAACCTCAAGACCCTGGCCTGGTTGGGCAACGACGCAATGGCCAAGGACCTGCTTTGGTCTGCGGCGGAGAACGAACGACTCTCCTATCACCCCTATCCGGTGACCTCGAGCTATGAAATCCAGAGCACCCAGATGATCAACCGCATGCAGTATGTGCAACAGTATCCGGGTCAGGGTTTTGACATGCGGCGAAGCGAGTGCTGGGGCATGGACGCGGCAATCTGCAACTATGCTCTCTCCGATCAGGAGCGGCGCGACATTCTGCGACCCTGGTTTGGGCAGACAGTTGACCTGATCGACGCGGGCCAAAGCACCTGCTCGGGCAACATCATGTCCTCCGCCATCGGCATCGTCTTCGGACAGGACTACCGCACGCGCCAGACCTTTGAAGAGTCTTTCGCCACAACCCTGCTGCGGTCCTTCTCGACCTCGGTCTTCGCAGGCGTGGACGAAGAACGCTTCCAGAAGGCTCAAGACTCAATCATTGCATCTGCCACCTGCACCGTGACGCCGCCTTTCTGGAATGACAGCGAGGGCAAGCCCGCTTTTCACGTGGGTGTGGGTCCCTGGAACCCTGGAGAAGGTGAATTCTGCTTCGGCATTCCAGGAGACGCATTCAGCGGCTACCACGACTCCACCAATCCTCTGCCAATGATGGCCTGGGCCACCTTGGCCAGCGAAGACGACCTGTTCACGCTGAAGTCATCGATGATGCTCGGTGGCGGTGATCTGCGCGCGCGACTGGAGGCCAAAGGAACAACCGATATCGCTCACTGGGCTCCCCTGCTGGCAATCAGTCAGCTGGCACCAATGAACTGAGGGTGAAGGTACTGACCACCCCACGATTCCAGAGACGGGATACAATCAGGGGATGCGTCCCCGTCACTTCCTTCTGATTGCTTCGCTCGCGCTGCTAGGGACCAGGTCCCTGGAAGCCGCACCACAATGGTCCAGCAACCCCGGCTCAAATCTGGCGGTAGCGGATGCCGGTGGCGACCAGGTGCAACCCAAGATTGCCCCCACCATGGACGGCGGCTGCTATGTCAGCTGGTTCGACAATATCGCCAATGGCTTTGACCTGCGCCTGCAGAAGCTTGACGCCAACGGCCAGGAACTATGGCCCCACAACGGTGTGCTTGTTCTCGACCGCGGATTCTCATCAACCCAGGACTATGGCCTCGATGTGGACGCAGTGGGCAATGCTCTTATGGCCTGTCGTGATGACAGCGGCAGCGGCACCCAGATCAGTGCCGCAAAAGTCTCCCCCGGTGGCATCTTGCTCTGGGGTCCAGGGGGAATCACCTTGACCGCCACCAGCGCATTTGTAGCAGCGCCCAAGATCGCTGGTACCAGCGACGGCGCGGCGGTGGTCGCCTGGCTTGAGAACTCGTCAGTCAAACTACAAAAACTCGATGGCGCCGGAACACCTCAGTGGGGCGCCGGCCTCAATCTCACTCCCTCAGTCGGTTCATACTCTGTAGCGGACCTGCATGACCATGGCACGACGGTCATCCTCTCAATGGTGCACCAGACGGGCTCGCAGTTTTTTTCCCCAAAACACCTGGTCGCAATAAAATTCGACGGCCTGGGCAACTCACTTTGGGGAACCTCTCCCCTCAGCATCTTCGACTCGGGCTCCCTGCAGATAGGCAACTTCCCGTCATTCATTCCTGACGGCAACGGGGGTGCGCTCTTTGCCTGGTACGGAGTCAGTCCCTTGCAGGTCTACGCCCAACACATACTCCCGGGAGGAACCGAGGCCTTCCCTCACAACGGTGTCAGTGGCTCAACGAATACCGGCCAGGTCCGTACTGATCCAAATCTGGCCTATGACGCCGCGAGCGGAACGACCTACATGTTCTGGACAGAGCAGAATTCAGGCCAGTCCCAACATGGCCTCAGCGGCCAGAGATTCGATGCGGGAGGAGTACGCCAATGGGGTAACCACGGGGTTTCCTTGATTCCCGTAGGAAGCATGGAGATTCGTCAGGCCAAGACCGAGGTCAGTGGAACCGGGGCCTTTGTGTTCTGGAGCGAGATCCCGAGCTTCGGCACGGACACGCTCCACGGTGCCCATATTGATTCCACGGGAACCGTTGACATCGCTGCTTTTGATGTGGCCTCCACTCCCGCCGTCAAGTCGCGGCTCGATATTGACAAGGGTACCAACGGCCAGATCCTGCTGGCGTGGAGCGATCAGGCCGTAGACACTGGAAACATCCTGGCGCAGAACGTGGGTCCCGATGGAAGCCTGGGACCGATTGATCTGGGAGTGATCTACTGTGATGTAAACCCAGACAACTCGGCCACCATCAGCATCAGCAGCCTGGACTGCAGTCAAACCTCTATCTTGGTCACACTCAGCAATGGCCCGCCAAACCAGTTCGGCTATCTTTTGGTTGGTACTGGCAATGGGAGCGTCACGGATCCTCCAGGTGCCCTGGGAGATCTGTGTCTGTTGGGCTCGGCAATCGGGCGCTATCGACAGGATGCGGCCTTGATCAACGGGGGCGGGATCTTGAGCACGGACATCCTGAACGCCAACACCGGCGCAGGCGGTGGCGCCCTGCCCAATCCTCTCGTGGGCAATATCTGTGCGCCGCCCGGACAAACATGGAACTTCCAATACTGGCACCGCAACTCTGGTAGCCCTTCGGGCTTCTCCCAGGCACTGGCGGTCACCTTCCAGTGAATTGATTACCCTCTGGGCATGAAGGTCATCGAAGCCCTTGCCCTCCTTGCCCTTGCCGGCTGCACCCCCCTGCCCCCCTCCAGCACAACGATCAGCGGGGAGGACGATGCCTTTCAGGGGGCGATTCAAATCTCCCACCCCCTGACGGACACTGATCAAGAGGGGTTGCACTACGGCCTGCGAATCGAAGTCGATGGTAGCGGCGGGGAGGTGATCGAGACCCTTGCGGGTGGCCAGACTGTACGGCTCGGGGATATCGCCCTCTCCGGACCCGGAGATGTATACCTCGACTTCGACTACAACTTCGTTGCAGTCGGCTTCTATGTGGTCAAGCCCTTTGACAGATTCAACCTTGAAGGGGAGCTGGGCTTTGGACACTCCTCCCTCGATGCAACGGCATCTCTCGGAGCGCTATCAGAGTCAGCTGAGTTCCAGGAATCTGGACTCTATGTGGGCGGCAATGCCTCATACCAACTGAACTGGCCCCTGCTCCTGTTCTACAGGCTGCGAGGATTTCAGGGAAGCGGGGATGACGACACGAGTACTTGGGAAACACAACTTGGTACCAGTTGGACGGTCAACGAGACCATGACAATCTCAGCGGGCATGCAAGCCTGGAACTACCTGCGAGAACCAGGTGGCCCGCCTATAACCCCGTCGGACCTCGATCTGACCCTGAACGGGCCTTTCTTGAGGCTTGAGTTCTCATTCTAGTGATGGGCGCAATTGTCTCCGGGCCCCGCGCAGCCACGGGTCCCTGTTGACCCACCCAACACCCCTGAATCGCCCCGTGGGCAACCCGGCATTGGACATTCAGACCACCCCCGTTACAATGCTCCCAATTCCCCGAGTCCGCTGAGTTCGAATCCAGCGCCTCTCGGCCCCTAGATTGGTCCGGCCCCAGAACAGGCGACCCACTCCCCATGACCAACAGCAAGAAGTACACCCCCTCCCAACGCGAACAGGACTTCCTCGACACCGTGGAGAGCCCACGCTATGAGCGCGAGAGCCTCAATGGCCTCAAGCCCTTCCTGGAGAACAGGGTGGCGGAGGATGTCCAGGGTTTCTACAGCCCCGCAGAACTTGACGCCCTCGTAAAGCTAGAGGGCACCGAACGGGATGTGGAGCACCGCATGCCGGTCAAGATGACCCGCCACTACTTTGAGTTGGCCCAGAACAGTGAACCCCTCAGGCAACTGGTGAAAGCCAGACCTGAAGAGACCGCCGACCTGCAGGGCAGCGATGATCCGGGCCACCAGATGGACTACAGCCCCGTTGAAGGCCTTCTGCACAAGTACGAGATGGGCCTGATGTATGTGGTCTCCACTTGTTCCGCCCACTGCCGCTTTTGCTACCGCGAGGAACTGATCAGCCGCAAGGAGGTCGAACGCCTGGACGGCACGGTTGCCAAGAAGGGCATGGCACAGATCGATGAGATCAGCGCCTACATTCACGCCCACAACAAGCTGGTGGCGGACAATAATGGCCGCCACCCTGAGACCGGGCGCGAGAAACTCCGGGAAGTACTGATGTCCGGCGGCGATCCCATGGTTCTCTCCAACGCCAAGATTGCAGCCTGGATGGCGGCCCTGGCTGAGGCAGGGGTTGAGGCGATTCGCATTGGCACCAAGGAACTGGCCTTTTTCCCTGATCGCTTCGACGAAACCTTCCTCACCATGCTCGACAACTTCCACAGGATCTATCCTGATGTGAGTCTACGCATGATGATTCACTTCAATCATCCCGACGAGTTCCTGACCAAGGATGCGAAAGGTGACTTCATCCAGGATCCCTCTGGAACCCTGCAATGGCAACCAGCGACCAAGCGTGCCATGGTGGGTTTGGTTTCAAGGGGATGGGTCCGGGTGGAGAACCAATCCCCGCTGATCAAGGGTATCAACGACGATCCCGAAGCCCTGCGCGTCATGCAGCGCGCCATCAAACAGATTGGTGGCGAGAACCACTACTTCTTCTGCGGCCGGGACATCGTAGCCCACAAGGCCTTCAACATCCCTATCGAGAAGGCCTGGGCGATCTTGAACGAATCCCAAAAAGGCCTCTCGGGAGTCGAAGCTCACGCGCGCCTGTCAATCACGCACTACAAGGGCAAGACAGAGGTTGTATCCGTAAGCAACAAACCCTTGCCCGGAGTGCCGGGAACAGAGAACGGTGTTGTGATCTTCAAGATCTTACGCAGCGCCGCAGATGCGCACGAACGCGGCAGGCTCTGCATCGTCGGCCGCAACCCCGAAGCAATCTGGTTCGATGGCTATGAAGACCGGGTCATCATGGATGAAGCGGGTCTCTTCAGCTATGTCCGCGTGGACACTCCAAAAGCAGTCTCCACCAAGTCCACCTAAACTCACTAGCATCCCCAAGGGATCCAATGATCGACAAAACCGTACCGAGTGTGGCTGAAGCCGTGCAAGGTATCCATGACGGTGCCACCATCATGATTGGCGGCTTCGGTGAAGCAGGCAGCCCAATAGAGCTGATCCACTCTTTGATCGACCAGGGCGCAAGCAACCTGACCGTAATCAACAACAACACGGGCAGTGGCGAAGTGGGCCTGGCGGCTCTGATCAAGGCTGGACGCGTGAGCAAGATGATCTGCTCCTACCCCCGCTCCCAAAACTCAACGGTGTTCCCAGACCTCTACCGTGCCGGCAGGGTTGAGTTGGAACTGGTTCCACAAGGGACCCTGGCAGAGCGCATTCGCGCGGGCGGCGCAGGCATTCCCGCTTTCTACACTCCTGCGTCAGTGGGCACACCCCTGCAAGAGGGCAAGGAGTTGCGTAGCTTCGACAACCAGGAGTATGTGCTTGAACGGGGTCTGCGGGCAGACTACGCCCTGCTCAAAGCCCGGCGCGCGGACCGCTACGGAAATCTGCTCTACAACAAAACCGCCCGTAACTTAAGCCAGTTGATGGCCATGGCAGGAGGGACAACAATTGTGCAAGTCGCAGAGATTGTCGAGGCCGGAGAGCTCGATCCCGAGACAGTGATCACCCCGGGTATTTTTGTGCAACAGGTGATACGAATTCCCAATCCAGCCCACGAGTCCGATCTGGTTCGCCAAGGAGTGAGTTACCCATGACCTCCCCCATCGGTCTCAGCAGGGAGGAGATGGCCCAGCGCGTTGCTCTCGACATCCCTGACGGCAGCTATGTGAACCTGGGCATTGGCATCCCTGAGCTGATCGCCAAGTTCGTCCCCGAGGGACGCGAGTTCATCTATCACACGGAAAACGGCCTGCTTGGAATGGGGCCATCTCCCTTGGAGGGTCAGGGCGAGCCAGAACTGATCAACGCAGGCAAACGCCAGATCACCGCGCTTCCCGGAGCCGCTTATTTCCACCACGCAGACAGCTTCTCCATGATTCGTGGAGGACACCTGGACCTATGTGTCCTGGGCGCCTTGCAGGTCGCCAAGAACGGGGATCTGGCCAACTGGTCCACAGGGGGACCCGACGCGATCCCCGCAGTGGGCGGTGCTATGGATCTGGTCGCAGGGGTCAAGCAGATCTTCGTAGTCACTCAACACTGCACGAAGCAGGGTCATCCCAAGTTGGTAGAGGCCTGTACCTTCCCTTTGACTGGAGTGGCTGTGGTCAGCAGAATCTACACGGATCTGGCGGTGATCGCTGTGACACCGGAAGGTCTGCGGGTCTTGGAGTTGAGCCCGGGTGTAGACCTTGCCTATGTTCAAGAACGTACGGGAACGGAACTCCTGCCCGCACTGCCGTCTTCCTGACCAGAACCACATGCAGTCCGAATCCAAGAGCATGGCGCTCTATCAACGAGCCCTGAAGGTGATGCCGGGCGGTGTCAGCCGCAACACGGTCCTACGTGCCCCCCATCCGCCGTACGCGACCACGGCCTCTGGCTGTCGGGTCACAGATCTTGAAGGCGTCGAGCGCATTGACTTTTCCAACAACATGGCCTCATTGGTCCATGGTCATTGTTTCGAGCCTGTGGTCACTGCCGTGACCGAGCAACTCAAGCGAGGCAGTGCCTTCACCCTGGCCACCGAAGTGGAGGTAGAATTCGCCGAGCACCTCTGCAGCCGCAACCCGGCCTTTGAAAAAGTGCGCTTTGTGAATTCCGGGACCGAGGCTGTGATGGGTTGCTTGAAAGCCGCCCGGGCCTTCACGGGTCGACCCAAGATCGCCAAAGTAGAGGGTGCCTACCACGGCCAGTACGACTACGCGGAAGTCAGCCAAACTGCAGGCCCCGGCAACTGGGGCGACCCGGCGGAACCTGCCAGCGTACCTGTGGCCCAGGGCACACCCGCCTCGGCCCTGGCCGAAGTCATCATCCTGCCCTTCAACGATCCAGAAGGCGCGATTGCTCTGCTCGAACGCCATAAGACCGAGATTGCCTGCGTGTTGCTCGACCTCCTGCCCCATCGGGTGGGACTGCGGCCAGCGAACAAGGACTTTGTGGCCGCCATGCGCAAATGGACCCAGGCCAACGGCGCCTTGCTCGTGGCAGACGAGGTGATCACCTTCCGCAGCGCTCTTGGTGGCGCCCAAGAATGGTACGGGGAGGTCCCCGACCTGACCGCACTGGGCAAGGCCATCGGCGGTGGTTTTCCCGTGGGTGCCATTTGCGGCCGAGCTCAGGTGATGGACGTGATGGATCCCCTTGCCGACAAGATCATCTTCCCCCACTCCGGAACCTTTTCCGCCAACCCAATCACCATGACCGCGGGCCTCGTTGCCATGCGGCACTTTGATCAGGCCGCAGTCGCTGAGCTCAATGCCCTCGCGGACCGTGCCCGGGCCAACCTCACCCAAGTGATCGAAGCCTCCGGCGTCCCGGCTTGTATCACAGGCGGCGGCTCCCTCTTCCGCTTGCACCTCAAGCCCACGCCCCCCACCAACTACCGCGAGTGCTACTCCACCCCGGAGCAAAACCGCCAACTCAAGGTCCTGCTCGACCACCTCTTCCATGAGGGCTTGATCATGATCAACACCTGCAGCGCAGCTCTTTCCACGGCAATCGGGGACAAGGAAATCAACGCACTGGTCTCTGGTGTCGAGGGCGGCCTCAAGCGACTCGGCTGAAACGCCGGTGGACGATCCTCTTCCTGCACCCAATCAGCCGAACTGAATCCCCTGGGCCAGGGGCAATTCCGCCGACCAGTTAACCGTGTTGGTTTGACGGCGCATGGTTGCTTTCCCGGCATCCGAACCCGATTCGCCGCCACCGCCCATGTCCTTTCCACCTCCGAGTACGCCGCCGACTTGGAATCCGGCAGCGGCGTTCCCGACTCACTCGTTCTTGGCTTCCTCGAACTGCACACAGGCCCAGGCGTACCAGTGCTCGACATCTGCCATCATCCCATCCCAGTTCTCTTGGCCCATCGCGAAACTGGGAAGATGGTCCGTGCTGGGGTTGAGGTTGCGATGCTCGGCGAAGGGCCCGTTCGCCTTTTCAAATGCGGCCCTGGCCTTGAAGGCGACAGAATCGATCTCAAAAGCCTTACGCCAGAGCGGATACTCCGTGTAGTGCCATGAAATGGGGCCGGTCCCAGTGTAGCAACCGACATATTCTTCCCACCCTGGATCGCCAGGCTCCTCTCCTTGCATATTGGGGATCGGGGACGGGAAATCGGTCTCATCCAAGAACCCCGCATCAAGACCAGGGTTCATGGACTCACCATTCATCCACTTGTCCAATTCGATGGTCACTGTATATGTACCCAGCATTGCCATCATAGTCTGCTTCTCCGGCTGGTCGTTGAGCTTGCGCAGCTTCTCAAGATCCTTGGCAAGGGCCCAGAACGCATTCTTTACGCCCTCGGGGAGACTTTCATCCAAGGCCCAGCCCGGGGTGGGCAGACGGTTGAGGTGATCGGGGCAGACAAGTTCCCTGCCGCAGACCTTGCACGTGGGACTGACATACAAGGCACCATACTTCGGGTCGTCCTGAGTGGGAAATTTGCTCACCCACGAAAGGTCTTGCTCGTCTTGCCGGATCACGGGGGCTTCCACATCCTCCGGATCATTGGGCTGCACCACCCCCGAAGTATTCAAGGGGGAGGGCACGGGTGACTCGCTAACGCGGAGGAACAGCCAACAGGCCAGGGCCCCCGTAATGAAAACAACGGGGACAACCAACATCGGCGTGAGGGGCCAACGGCTGCTCTGATTCAGGGAAGAGCTCATTGGCACTCTCCATCCGTCTCCTCTCGCACGGTCATGGAAAGCGAGGTCCCAACTGGAGGTGAGCCGTTGGAAGCGATTTGAACGGTTGCCACGCAAGGATCAGGACAATCTTGGGCGAAGGCAGGTAAGAAGGATGCGCACAGCCAGAACGCGAGCAAAGGAGCTATATTTTGCATATGGTCAAACTACTCCTCGCCGCCCTAGCCTGTCAAGCCCCCCCCCTTATGTAAGTTATTCGTAATAACGCGAAAGCCAAAAAGGCACGAGAGCACACTTCCAGCTGCGCCACCAGCACCCTTCTCCAGGAACCCCGCCTAGATTCCATCGAGCTGCCAGCGCCGCAAAAGCAACTGCACATGGTGGATCGGCCAGAGGGGTGCCAGGCAAAGCGCCACCACGATCGCCGGCGCCCCTGTGCTTGACACCACGATTGCGAGAGCACCCTATGTAAAGGACTTCGGATCGCCTGCGCAGCCCCCCATCAGCCGAACTGAATCCCCTGGGCCAGGGGCAATTCCGCCGACCAGTTAACCGTGTTGGTTTGGCGGCGCATGTAGCCTTTCCAGGCATCGGAACCCGACTCACGACCGCCGCCCGTGTCTTTTTCGCCTCCGAAGGCGCCGCCGATTTCGGCACCCGAGGTGCCGATGTTCACGTTGGCGATGCCGCAATCGGATCCCACAGCCGAGATGAACTCTTCGGCGGCGCGTACGCTGCTGGTGAAGATCGCAGACGACAGCCCCTGAGGCACATCATTCTGCTTGGCAATGGCATCGGCCAGGTCGGTGATACGGATCAAGTACAGAATCGGTGCAAACGTTTCGTCCTGCACGATCTGCATCGAGTTTTCCGCCTCCACCAGAGCAGGCACCACGAAATTGCCACCAGACAGAGCCTCCTCCATCTCGGCTGCGCCGCCTCCGCAGAGCAGCTTGCCCCCTCCAGCAGTCACGGACTCCAGAGCGTCTGCCATGTTCTGCATAGCAGCCTTGTCGATCAAGGGACCGCAAAGGATGTTCTCGTCCATGGGATCCCCCACTTTGATGTCCCCATAAGCGCGCACCAATCGATCGCGTACCTCCTCATAGATCGAGTCCTGCAGCAAGACCCGACGGGTACTGGTACAGCGCTGGCCAGCGGTACCCACGGCACCAAACAGAATCGCGGGCAGAACCAGATCCAAATCCGCATCTTCCAACACCACCAAAGCGTTGTTGCCCCCGCACTCCAGAATCGAGCGGCCCATGCGCGAAGCGACGCGGCCCGCCACCAGCTTGCCGATGGCCGTGGACCCGGTGAACGAAATCAGGGGCATGTGCGGGTCATCAATCATGGCCGTGGCCACATCATCGTTGCTGCCAATCACCAGGCTGGCCAGGGCACCGAGGCCTTCGGCCTCAAGCACGGGCCTGATCACGTTGACCAGTCCGATGGCACACAAGGGCGTCTTGGGGCTGGGCTTCCAGACAGTGGAGTCTCCACAGACCAGAGCCAGCATGGAGTTCCAGGCCCAAACCGCCATGGGAAAGTTGAAAGCGGTCAGGATGCCCACGGTTCCTAGAGGATGCCAGACCTCGCGCATGTGGTGACCCGGTCGCTCAGACGGCATGGTCAACCCATAGCACTGACGCGAAAGGCCCACCGCGAAGTCCGCGATATCAATGCACTCCTGCACCTCACCCCAACCCTCTTGCACGGACTTACCCATCTCAAGGGTGATCAGACGCCCCAGGGCATCCTTGTTGTCACGCATGGCGTTACCCATCTTGCGCACCAGTTCCCCTCGCAAGGGCCCCGGCATGGCTCGAAATCGGGCAAAAGCCTCCTCTGCCGCCTCCACCACCTGACCGTACTCGGCAGCCGTTGCCTGCTGTACCCGGCCGATGACCTCGCCGGTGGAGGGGTTCTTTGTCTCGAGCCAAGGGCCTGAGGTTTCTAGCCAGGTGCCCGCGTAGGCACCGGACTGATCACCGGTGATGCCGAGTTGCTTGAGGAATTCCATTTGAGTTCGTGTCTGATTTGGTTCGTGGGAGATGGTCCGAATCGCTGAGGATAACCGCTGCCCAGGGGTCTCCCAAGGACGCCAAAAGAGAATCTGCACAGAAGAACAAGCTCAACGGATGACCTCAGCCACGCGCCTCGCTATCCTCTTTGCCCTCATGAGCGACCGTATCGTCTTCCAGGTGCAGGATCTGCACAAATTCTATGACCAGCGTGAAGTCCTGAAAGGCATCACCCTGTCCTTCCTTGAAGGGGCCAAAATCGGTCTGATTGGACTCAATGGAGCCGGCAAGAGCACTCTGATGCGCATCATCGGCGGCCAGGACAAGGCCTTTGAGGGAACCGCCAAGACAGTAGGCGATCAAACCACCGGCTACCTCTCCCAGGAGCCTGAACTCTACGAGGACAAGACCGTCGCGGGCAACATCGAAGTAGCCGTTGGGCACCTGCGCGAATTGGAAGCGCGCTACTTTGAAGTGATGAATCTGATGAGCGAGACAGAGGGCGCCGAGGCCGAGAAGCTCACCCTCGAATACGACCACCTTCAACACGACATGGATGCGAAGGGCATTTGGGACCTGGACTCACGCCTTGAGCAAGCCAAGCACGCCCTGCAGGTTCCTCCGGACGATCGTTCCGTGAAGAACCTCTCCGGCGGTGAGCGCAGGCGCGTAGCCCTGTGCCAGTTGTTGCTTGAGCACCCTGACATCCTGCTGCTGGACGAACCCACCAACCATCTGGATTCAGAGTCCATCGCCTGGCTCGAAGGCCACCTGGCGGACTACGACGGCACCGTCATTCTGGTCACCCACGACCGCTACTTTCTCGACAACGTGGTAGGTTGGATGCTTGAGATCGAGCGCGGCAAGGCCAAACCCTACGAGGGCAACTACACGGCCTACCTGGAACAAAAACAACGGGAACAGGCCGCTTCAAGCGCCCAGAACGCGCGCACAGAAAAGGTGCTGGCCCGTGAACTTGAGTGGATCCGGCGCACGCCCGCCGCCCGCCAGAAACAATCCAAGGCACGCCTCAAGCGCTACCAGGAAATGGCTTCTGAGCGAGCCGAAGATCAAGCGGAATCCGTAGATCTACGCATCCCCCCGGGCCCGCGCCTGGGCGACCGGGTCGTGGAAGTGCGCGACCTGAAAAAGGGCTATGACGGTCGTACCCTGTTCGAAGGGCTTTCATTCGAAGTCCCCCCCCAGGGCAAGCTGGGTGTGATAGGCGCCAACGGAATGGGCAAGTCCACGCTGATGAAGATCATCATCGGCCAGGAAACCCCCGATGCGGGCAAGGTCACCCTGGGCTCCACGGTACAACTCAGTTTTGTGGACCAGAGCCGCACTGTGCTGCGAGACGACCAGAGTGTGTTCCAGAACATTACCGACGGCAACGAACTCTTGCCTTTCGCCTCGGGCACGATTGACTCCCGTGCCTATGTGGCACGCTTCAATTTCAAGGGCGAGGATCAACAGCGCGCACTGAGCGAATGTTCGGGGGGAATGCGCAACCGCGTACTGCTGGCCAAGATGTTGCGCGAACCCGCGAATCTGGTGATTCTTGACGAACCAACCAACGATTTGGACCTGGACACACTCAGAGTCTTGGAAGAAGCGATTCAACACTACCCTGGTTCGATGATCATCGTGACCCACGATCGGTACTTCTTGAACCGCGTGGCTACCCACATCCTGTCCTTCGAAGGAGACGGCACCGTGGTCTTCCACCACGGGGACTACGAGTCCTACAAAGACTGGAAGCGAAACAAGGGCGAGGATATCGACAAGCGCTCGGGCCCCCACCGCCAGTTCACCCGTGGCTGAAACCCGAGCCGAAGAATTGCGCGCCAAGACACCAGACCCAAGAGAAGTGCAACGGGCCCGGACAATCGTGGCAGCATTCAATGCGCCCGATCCCGGGCAAACTGCGGACCAAAAGCGCATCCTGCGGTTCCTGGACGACCATCCGGATGCCCTCCTGCGCACCTGCCTCCCCGGACACCTGACCGCATCCTGCCTGCTGCTCGACGCCTCGCGCGAGCGAGTCCTGCTGCACCACCACAGAAAGCTCGACCTCTGGCTGCAGTTCGGCGGCCATGCAGATGGGGAAGGAGATCTGGCCTCGGTTGCGCGCCGGGAACTGCTCGAAGAAAGCGGCATCAACCCATCCGAATTTGCCTCCGAGCCCTTCGACCTGGACATCCACCTGATCCCCGCCCACAAGCGCGAACCAGCCCACGAGCATCTGGATGTTCGCTATCTGGCAATCGCTCCTCAGAAGGCCACGGTCGTGCGCTCAGAAGAGTCTATTTCCTTGCAATGGTTCACGGGGCCGGAGGCCTTGGCCCTGGGCCTCGACCGATCGCTTGCACGCATGGTTGAGTCCGCCCTTGGGTGAGAGACCCTGCCCCTCAAAGGGGGATCCACTCCAGGGCGTGGATCACCCGCGCCAGGCCGAACAGAAGCACCAGCCCAGCAAGCAAAAAGTACACCCCGCGCCGGGTAGCAGGCAAACGCTCGCAGGTCTTACCGCGCACGAAGACAGCCCAGACAGAAAAGCCCAGCGCCCAGCCGGTGAGCATGTCCCAGACCCAGTGCTGCTTGACGAGGAGCGTCGAAAAAGCGACCACCAGAGCCAAGGGAATCGCGATACGACCCACCGCCCGGTCAATGCTCCAGGCACAAAGGGCCGCAAGCAGAGACAGGGACACATGCAGGGAAGGCAAACAGTTCGCCGGAGTGTCTACCAGATGAATCAAAGCCAGCAGCCAACTGGCAAACTCCGTGGTGTCCAGGTCTGTTGGCCGCAGGTCCATATGCACCGGGAACAAGACAAAAACCACAAAGCTCACCAAGCTCGTGACCGCAAAGGATGCGCAGATGCGCCGAAAGGCTGGCCGGGGAGCGGGCAACACCAAGGGCAGAGGCAAAAGCACATAAAGCAAGGCATAGATGTATACCCAAGCCGGCATGAAGGGGATAGCGCGGTCAAGGGCAGTCTCGGCCGAGCTAGCAGACCAACTACCCGCGATGAGATTGATGGGAGAGTAAAGGCTGAGAAACAGCGTTACGAAGACCGTCAAATAGATCCGCTCCTGGCGGTCATCCAAGGAGTTCAAGAAATGCTGTAATTTGGCGAACAAGGTAGGAACAGGGTCGGCAGGCGCCCGGTTGAACTAGCAAATAGGTCCGTCGTACTTACAAGGATGATCGGCGGGAATCCCCATACGCCTGTGGACTTCAGCGTGCTCGGCCTCCGTATGGGGCCGGGTGTCCCGTCCCGGTCGATCGGAAAGAGCAACCCTAACCAGGGACTTGATGCTGGCGCAGGCGTCCGGATGGGCGGGAATCAAAAGCCGGAAGGGCCCCCCCTCGGCAGAAGTCAAGTGGCCTTCGGGGCCGGAATACACAACAACTGCCTTTTGCAAATCATCCAGAGGCAGGCTCACATAGAAGGCACCCTGGTCGGCTTCCAGCTCTGCCCAGGTCGCCGTTGTGGGCACCCCAGCATCGAGCAAAGCAGCGAACAAGAAACCCTGTCCCTCTCGCTCCGGAAAGTACGCCTTCAGATCTGGGACCTGAAACTCTTGCGGCAAAGCCCGAATGTCCTCGATCGTAAAAGAACCGGACTTGCCCCCCGCAAGTCCATGCACCTGGATCATTGCGACAGCCTGGTCGCCAGTATCTGAAGGAATCATGGGCCCAGCATACGAGACCTGGGGCTCCGCTCGAAGGAACTCAGACACCCCCCTGGGAATCCAGCTCGCAGTCATGGCCATCATGTCCCTCAGGAGTGTCTGTGGCCTCATGATGGGCAGCATGGGCGACCTTGCCCGTGGGACGGGTGTCGCGACCGGGCTGACTCATGAAACAGATCCGGCCCAGATATTTGAGATTGGCACAAGCATCCCGATAACCGGGAATCAACAGGCGAAATGGTCCACCTTCCTGGGCCGTGAGAAACTCATCCACGCCTGCGTACCACAGAATGCCATGGCCAGCCACCTCTTCGATCGGCAATGAGGCCACAAAAGTGCCGTCTTCGGACTCCAATTCGACCCAACGAGCGTTGTCCTTCAGGCCTGGCCCGTCAAACAGGGCGCGAAAGAGCACGCCACGGCCGGCACGACCGGGCACGACCTCCCCTACCTCCGAGATCTGCGCGCCAGGGTCAAGGGCCGCAAGATCAGCCGCGGAAAAAGAAAAGGGTGCGCCCTCGATCAGACCTTCAACATTCAAAGTGGGAGCAGTCATGTTGGGTGATCCTACTCGGTGTACGAAGAACTCCGCACGCTCCCCAGCAAAAAAACCGCGGAACGGCCCGAGTGGACCGTCCCGCGGTTAGAGAGGGATCAAGGAGAATTGAACCTAGACCGGATTGCGCGGAGCGGACTGCGCATCACCCCGGGTGTAAATCACATAGAAGACGCCCAGAGCGACCAACCCTGCGAGCCCCTTCTGAGAGATGCTGTCCGCCATGGCTTCCACATTGGCGGTCATGCCAGTGGAACCAGGGAAGATCAGGTCGACAACCAGGAATGTGATGATGAGAGAGATACCAAGGCGAGTAATCGCAGTGGCCAGATTGCTGACCCGCGTAATTGTCTGTTGCATGATGTTGTTCGGTGTTGATGTTGCGTGAGGTTGATCTGGCGGCGAATGAGGGGGCTGGCCCGATCACGTCCCAAGGGTCGTGATCGGGCTCGGGTGAGTCAACTTATGCTTCTCCAAGCATCAGCGATCCGTCAAGGACATGAACACCATCAGCGTAATGAGACCAGCAAGGCCTCCACCAATAAATGTGTTCACGAGACCAGAGACGTTTCCAACGATGTTATAACCATCAGGCACCGCAGCGGGGAACACTACGCTGACCACGAGGAAGAGAAGGGCCAGGTTCAGGGCAAGGCCGATGATGGGCTTGCAGGAACCATTGACCGAGTTTAGGGCTCTGTTGAATGCATCCATTTTTTGTTTTGCCTCCTGTGAAGGGCCGACCCGAAGAAGCTCGGGCCGAATCGTTCACAATCAAGAGTCTTGGGTGGCAGTTGCAAGGCTCAAAGCCCTGGACCGCCTGAGTTGTTGTTGATGACCCGCAAGCGGGCACAAGTGTCAGGTCAGCCGAACGCGAAAAACACGATCTGGTAGCCAACCCGAAAGGTCCATCGGCTCAGACCCCCGAGCCTTGCGCTCTGGGCCAATATTATTTGGCTGAAATGGGCCATATACCCCCCTCAAGCCGCTCCAGGACCGATTCTTTGATCTCAAACCAACACCAAGTTCGTAGAAAACCCGAATATTTCCAGTTCGAAAGGCTTCGCAGGCCTCAAGGGGGGCCGCCCAGGGCCCCCTTCAGGAGCAGCACACAGGGCTGGTTGCCATTGGCCAGTTCGAGCTGCTCCCCAGGCACGCCAAGGGCCTCCAACTGCTGCCCGTTCCCCCCCAGCAGGGCCAGGCCGTAGCCCTCGCACTTCTGGCGCACCTGAGAACCAAAGGCTCGATAGAGCGACAGCAACCGCTCCTGATCCCCGGCCCCCACCCGCGAGCCCCAGGGGGCATTGGTCACGATATGACCATTCCAACCGGGTTTAGGGGAGAACAGGCGCGCATCCAGCACATCCAGGTGCGGATTTGCACTGATTTCTATGGCGGCGAGGTTCTTGGCCGTGTCCTGGACGCGATCTCCATCGATATCGCTGCCCACAAGCTGCAGTTTCTTGATTGGCCGCCGACGCTCTTGTGCTTCCGCACGCAAGCGCTCGAACATCACGGACTGGGCATCGCGCCATCGTTCCATTCCAAAAGACCTGAAACTCCCCGGAGCAACATCCGCCGCCATCAATGCAGCCTCCACCAGAAAAGTACCCGAACCACAAAAAGGGTCAAGTAGCGGCGACCGTCTGTCCCAGCCGGAAAGCAACAGTACGCCCGCTGCCAGGGTCTCGGGTAGAGGCGCACGGCCCTGAACCTGACGCCAGCCGCGCTTGTATAGGGGCTCGCCGCTGGTGTCCAAAGCCAGAATCGCGCGATCCCGATAAAGGTGCACACTGATACCCAGATCCACACCTGTTTCACCCACGCTCGGACGCGTGCCATGGTCCCGCCGGAAGCGATCGCAAATCGCATCCTTGACCCGTTGTTCCACAAAGCGCGCGTGCGTCATGGTCGAATCCCGAGCACGAGCCTTGACCCGCAGAGTGCCGTCGGGCTTGAGCCATTTCTCCCAGGGCACCTCAAGAGCACCTTCATAGAGCTGGCTTTCGGAAGCACATTCGAAACGCGCCACCCGCAACAGAACACGATTGGCCGTGCGCAACCAGAGGTTCGCCCGGGCGGCGTCGAGGCGCGTCCCATCAAAACGACAGCCGCCCACCTGACGCTCGATGCGCGCTAGCTTGAGATCCTTTAGTTCCTGGTGCAGCACCGGTTCAAGTCCCGGCGCACAGGTGGCAAAAAACTCGGTGGCAGCTCCCATGACTCAGACCTGTTCGGGCCAGGGCCCATGGGAGCGTTGATCGGGGTCCTGCTCAAAAACACGGCGCCAGAGGTCAGTGGAAAAGAGGCCCTGGGGATCCGCCTGGGCCTTCAGCTCCCGAAAAGCAGCGATGCGCCGGGCTCCGAACGAGGCCCGGGCCACCGTGGGGGAAATCACCTGATCCTTGGCGAAGTAGAAACGTCCGCCCGCATTCAAACAGATCTCGGAGAAGCGCCCGCAAGTCTGCCAGAGATGCTCCCGGTTCCTGGCGGTCACCTTGAGGTCCATGGCCAGACTCCAGCCATCCAGAGCGTGAGTCATCAGAAAGGGATCCGGCCGATGACGCTTGAGGACTCCCAGATAGGGAACATGCCCACTGGCCTGGCCCTCGGCCAGAAGCGCCAGGAAACCGTCCAGGGCCGTTTTTGAGGGCAGGAAGGCCTGATACTGGATCAGCCCCTCCCCTGCTCGCCGGGCATAGGCGTACTTCCAGTCCGGCACATAGTCGAGCAGGAAGTTGAAGCCTCCGTGGGATTGACGTTGCCAGCCCCGCATGGACTCCATGCGCCCCGCCACCTGCTTGACCCCGTTGATCAGACGCATGCCCAGGTCATGATTGAACAACCTCAGCACCCGCCATATCTCGGCCTTGGGCACACCCATTACCGAATCCGGCAGATCCTGATGCTCCAAACACAGGGTCCTGCCGGGATCAGAGTCTTCCCCCTCCGCAAGGTAGCGCGCGTCATGAAGCAAGCCGCGCCCTGTAGCAGACCCCGCCCCAAAGGTATCAATCCAACCAACCAGATAATCCGCCACATCCACCAGTTCCTGCATGGCCTCCATCATCTCGCCCAGGTCGTGGCAGGAGATCCCGCGCACACGCACATCACCGGAATAGACTCTCTGAGTGCGAGTCTTGACCCGGGTAATAATGCCAAGCATTCCGAAACCGCCGATTGCCCCATGGAACAACTCGGCGTTCTGTTCACGCGAACAGGTAAGCAGTTCGCCGTTGGCCAGTAGCAAGTCAATCTCCAGCAGGTTGTCCCCAAATGTGCCAACCTTGAAGTTGTTCTTGCCATGGATGTTCATACCCGCTGCCCCACCCACGGTAGGAAACATGGTGCCGCTCACCACCTTGGGCCAATAGCCCTTGGGCAATGACCTGCGCCAGAGCTGGCGAATAGTGGCCCCACCCTCGAGATCAGCGTCGCCCGTGCTCTCATCAAAACTGAGCACTCGGTTCATTCGGGTCAGATCCAAGGACCAGCCCTGTTCGGTGGTGCTCGCGTCGCCATAGCTGCAGCCCGTTCCTCGGGGAGCCAGGGTCACCCCGGCCTTGCGCGCCTCTACCAGGACTGCCCGCAACTGATCCAGCCCCTCGGGTCGGATCACACGTGCGACCGAGCCCACGGACATACCCCAGCCCTCCACCCGCTCGATCCCCATACGACCCATTTCCAGCGCCATGATCAGATATTCAGATGACGGAAGATGCGGCTTGGAATCGCGCGGATCACTGCCATGACCACACACCAGCGAAGAGGAATGAAACGGGTGCTCCAAAAGCTCCCGCGCCAGGTGGCAATCATGGTCCTGGCGGCCTGCTGGGGCGTGATCGGCCAGACGAGTTTGTCGATTTCCCTGGTCATCTCAGTCTTGACCATACCCGGCAGGATCGTGACCACACGCACACCGTGTCCTTCCAAGCGATTGCGCAGTGACTCGAGGTAGGTGCTGAAGCCCGCCTTGGATGCGTGGTAAGCAGGATTCATGCGCCTGCCTCTTTCCCCTGCCACACTGGAAACTCCAACAATGGTGCCCCGCCGCTCAGACAGAAACAGCCGCGCAACTTCCGCGCACCATGCCATGCCTCCCAGCAGATTCACCTCAACCATCGTGCGGTCCAGATCCGGATCGTACTCCTGGGGTCCCACCATGGGCATCACCCCTGCCACATAGCAGAGGGTATCGAGACCGCCCAGGTCCCCTACGATTCGCTCCAGGAGAGCGGGCACCTCCCCCGTTTCAAGCACATCATGTCGGTAGACCTTTATGGTATGCGCAGGAGCGTCCGCCGCAAGTTCGGCCAATCGATCTTCGCGCCGAGCAAGAGCCGCCACCTGACAACCCTCCGAAGCCAACTGTTGCACCAGCGCCGCGCCGATGCCACTCGATGCACCCACTACGAGTACCCGTTCGGGAACAGAGCCGGTGGAGGGAGAGTTCGAGAGGAAGCGTTCGGGGTGTTGCATGGGCAGCGCCCATGATCGGAACTGGGAGGCCTCGCAACAAGCCCCGAGCGCTCAACTCGAGTGTGTTCGCAAAGAACCTGGGCAGGAAAATCAACCAACAACACAAAGCTCGAGCCCGCCCAAGAGAACCTCCGGCAGCATTGCACTCACCTGCCCATGGGATTATGGTCTCCTGCCCCATGCCCCGCACCTCCCGCCTCCTCGCTGCCCTCAACCCCGAGCAGCGCGAGGCAGCCGAGACCATCGAGGGGCCCCTGCTGGTGCTGGCGGGGGCCGGCACAGGAAAAACCCGGGTGGTGACCACCCGCATCGCCCATATGGTCGCCCAGGGAGTCGATCCAGGCCACATCCTGGCGGTCACCTTCACCAACAAGGCTGCCAAGGAGATGCGCGAGCGCCTGGGCAAGATGATCGGTGCGAAGGCCGAGACCCTCGTGGCCAGCACCTTTCACTCCTTCTGCCTCAGATTCTTGCGCGAGCACCCCGACTCCCTGGGAATGGAGCGCGGGTTTTCAATCTGCGACCCCTCGGATCAACTCGCCTTTGTCACCCGGGCCCTGCGCTCCCTGCATGTTCCCGCCACTAGCCTGAAGCCCAGGGAGGCACTCTCCTTGATCAGCCTGGCCAAGAACCGACTGGAGGACCCGGACTCCCTGGCGCGGCGCTTGGACCCGGACGTAGGGCATCTGGTTGCTCGTACCTGGGAAAAGTACCAGGATTCTCTGCAACATGCCTGCAAACTTGACTTCGATGACCTGCTGCTGGAAACCCGACGCCTCTTGAAAGATCCAAAGCTGCGGGCCGAAGCCGCCCAGCGCCATCGCTTCGTGCTGGTGGACGAGTACCAGGACACCAATGCCCCCCAGTTCGAGATCGTGAAGGCCATAACCGAGGAGCACAGAAACCTCTGTGTGGTTGGAGATGATGATCAGAGCATCTACTCCTGGCGCGGGGCGGACATGACCAAGATACTGTCCTTCAAAAAGACTTTTGGTGGCGCCAAGGTAATCACCCTTGAGACCAACTACCGCTCAACCGAAACCATCCTGCGCTGCGCCAACCGCTTGATCCAGCACAACACCGGGCGCCACGAGAAGACGCTGCGCTCCGCTATTGGAGAAGGCGAACCAGTTTCGCTGGTCACCATGCGTGATGAAGAAATCGAAGCGAACAAGGTTGTCCAACGGATCGACGAGATGGTGCAATCTGGGCACAATCTGGATGAGTTTGCCATCCTCTTCCGCACCGCCATTCAGGCACGCACATTTGAGGCCGAACTACGCCTACGGGACATTCCCTACACCCTGGTAGGCGGCATGAGTTTCTTCGACCGCAAGGAGGTACGTGATGTGATGGCCTATCTGCGACTGCTGGTAGAGCCCGACGACGAGCAGGCTCTTCTCCGCATCCTCAACAGCCCCCCCCGGGGAATAGGCAAAGCCACCCTGGATCGAGTCACGGCCTATGCCACCTCCAAAGGCATTTCCGTGGGCCAGGCCTTTGATCAGGCAGAACACATCAAGGGGGTCAAGGTCGATCGCTGCCAACCGGTCCAACGACTGCGCCTGCGCCTCAGGACCCTGCGCGGTCTCTACCCGGACTCCTCCAAGAACCTGGTGGAATTGGTAGAGCAAACCATCGGAGAGGTGGGCTACGAGGAGGAAGTCCGCCGCTGTTATTCGGACAAAGAGGAGTACAAGAAGCGCTGGGAAGGAGTGGAAGAGGTGCTCAACGCAGCGCAGAACCATACCCAAAAACACAAGCGCCCAGGCCTGCAGCGATTCCTGGACGAACTCCTGCTCTCGGCGGAAGATCGGGACGATCCAGAAGACTCTTCCAAACGCTTGAGCGTGACGCTCATGACCCTGCATGCCTCCAAAGGCCTGGAATTTCCACAAGTGTTTCTGGTTGGAATGGAAGAGGGCTGCCTGCCGCACCTCAAGTCGGTGCAAGAAGACAGCATCGAAGAGGAACGCCGACTGGCCTATGTGGGCATCACCCGAGCACGGAAATTCCTGCAGCTTTCCTGGTGTCAGACCAGGGCCCGGGGTGGACAGACTCTGTCCAGGCACATCAGTCGCTTCCTGCTGGAGCTACAACAACGCGAACCACCCAGCGACTGGGTGCCCGCCGGAGCCGAGCCGGCGCCCAAGCGCAAGACCAAAGGTCGTCGCCGCCGAGCGCGTCGCTGAGACCTTATTTCCTGGTCCTCACTGACTGGTGAGAGCCACGCGCTGCAAAAGGGAGTGCACGACACCCCCAGCTTTTTCCACCGTGATCATGGCCTGCGTGGGGTTCTTCACGACGACCATGGGCTCGAGCAGGACCACATTGGCAAGTCCAGGAATCGCCACAAGGGTCCCACAGGAAACGGGGCCTTCTTCAGGTCGAGCACCATCCACCAGCCACACCTGATATGTCCAATGACCCGGATCCAGGTTTCCTAGCCCCTCGACCCTGAGAAACCCCTGCTGCCCCTTGGAGAACCACCAGACCTCACCCTTGCCATTGATCGCCGTACCATCCCCGGCTGGCGCAAGCGTCAATTGCTTGTCCGCTGCCCCCGCCGCCAAGCGTTCGTCCAATTGGTCGCGAGCAGAGCGGGGCGACATGGACAGGACCGCGTTTTCATAACGCTGGTAGGCCTGATCAAGCTCATCCAGCAGGTTTTGCTCGCGCAAACGCCACTGCTCCTGCTGCTCAGTCAACAACTCCTCGGAGCCGGGCTCCGACTGGAGCGGTGCGTCCGTGGACGAAACCCCTGGCTGTTCAACAAGCGGAGTCGAGCTGGAATGTGAGTTGTCACCGGATTCTGTATCTGAATCGCCACAGCAGCACAGACAAAAGCCGAGCCAACCCAAGAGGACACCTGCGATCAGGCCAAATAGAAATGGGACTCGCTGCATGCCTGCATGGTGCCCGAGAAGACACGGCGGTGCAATGGAATACCGCTCCAGACTCTTGGAGCCCAGGAATTCGTACGAGAAGGCAAGAAGCCCGATAACAACGCGCTCTAGGGAATCACTATGTCGTACTGCGTGGTGCTGCCCTTTCTCACGACAACCTTTTCCCTTGAGCTGGTGCGCCCTTCATAGCTCGCGCTGACCCAGACATCTCCAGGCCCAAGCCCATTGACGGTGTAGGAACCGCCACCGCGACTGCGCGTCCAAGAGTTCATCAGAATATTCGTGCCCCCTTCCGTCGATATATTCAAGCGCGCACGGCGTAGGCCATTGCCATCCGCATCCCTGACTGTTCCCGCGATCTTGCCTGCGAGTTCCAGGTCGATGTCCTGCGTGGTGCCACCGTCCTCTACTTCCAGGCCCTCGATCAGAATCGATCCCCATGTAGCGTCGCCAGGATTCGCCTCCATTACCCGCAAGTTGTATGTGCCCGGATTCAAATCAGAAAAGCTGTACTGCCCATCGGACCCAGACCTGACTGAGCGCCGGCCACTTCCTCGGGCCCCGACCTCCTTGCCATCGACGGTTGGGGTTAGCGACAAGGCCGCCCCTTCCACAACGCCCGAGGCACTGCGGACCACCCCAAGAAGACTTGCATCGGGCAGTTCGAAATCCTCCCGTTGGCGTGTGCCCTCGCTGATAGTGACCGGGAAAACTCCCTGACTCGACCATTCTCTGCCGACCATGAATTTGTAGTCTCCAGGTTCATCGAGCACAAGTTCATAGTTGCCGTCTACGTCCGCCACAACGGCTGCAACCTGCCCGCTGGAATTCTTGGGATCCAGCACACTGACGACAGCCTTGGCAACGCCCTCACCGGCCGCCGTAACGGCCCCTTGCACCGTGACCGCCGTGGGAGAAGGTATCCCCAGGACCAATACCCGCTGCTCTTCATCCAGCAGTTCCACCTTGACCTCCTCCCTGTTGGCGCGATTCAGCACCCATTGATTGCGATCCCCACGGTTCCCCCGTTGAGCAGCTTCCATGCTGACCGTATAACTCCCAGGTTCGAGACCCTTGAAGACCACCGAGCCCTTGGCATCGGTCTGTTCGCGCCTCCAGCCAGCGCCATTGAGGTTGATCTGGCGACCCTCTATGACACCCACGGCGTTGTGCAACTCCACAGTCAGGGCGGCTCCTCTACGCAGGGTCAAGAGCGCTCCTTCACCGGTCTCGCCGGCGGCAACATGCAGAGTCTGCTCCGAACTGCGTGCCCAGGAAGAATGGGTCGCAGAGAGAGTCACTTCCCCTGGATTGAGGCGCACCAAATTGAAGACCCCGTCCTCGCCTGACTCCGTACGCGCATCCTTGCCTCCCCCATGACGGCCCAACACCTGGGCACCTTGAATTGGTTTGCCACTGGCATCCCGTACAACGCCGGTCATCTTGGATTCCCGGGGCAGGCGCAGAGCAACTTCCCCGTCGTAGGGGACGACGATCTCCTGCTCATCTCCTGTACCAAACCCAAGCCCCCGGGCCACCAGGACCCAGGCGCCATCCTGAAGGCCCTCCAAATCAAAGCGTCCGGCCTTTGAGCGAAAACGATCCTTGATCGGCTTGCGAGCAGTGCTGGAGAGGATGTTGTTCTCCGCCGGGGTGGCGACGATCTGAAAGCGAGGCACCGGGTTGCCCTCATCATCCAGCACCTGACCGGGAATGGTCTGCCCTTCAGAGAGGATCATCACCAGACCCCGACGCCCCGGCTTCACCTCGGCGGCCACCGCGCGCCAAACCGGGGGTGGATCGAGCAGGCGTTCCCGCAGACTGGCCTCTGCCGGAGCCACGTAACCACGTTCGAAAGAGGTGGCCTCCAGGTGGCACTGACCCTCGCCCAATCCGCTGAACAAGAACTTGCCCTCGGCCCCCACTTTGATCTCACCCATGATCGCCTCGTAGTCAAAGCCCATGAAATCGGTTTTTTGACTCAGGCGCACCAAAGCCCCCTTTGCAGGGGACCCTTTGGGCCATGCCACCGCTCCCTCAACGGTTTGGCCTCGATCCATTTGCAGCAGAATACTCGTACGGTTCTCACCCTCCACAACCTCGCCCAGGGGAACGCGCAGTTCCAGATAGCCATCGGCGCTAGCCAACAACATCAGATCCCCCGGTGGCACGCCCACCAACTCAAAAGTCCCGTCTCCCCCCTCCACTTGCTCATCGATTTTCTCGTTCATGAAGGGATTGCGCTTGTTGGCCTGCTCCACCGTCAATGCCATCACCGATGCATGCGTAATCAACTCCCCTTGAAAGTTCTTGATGTCGCCAGAAAGAATCGCTCCACGACCAAAGTTGACCACCACCAATGTCACCTCGCCGGGTTCGGCCTTGATGCCCTTGACCTCCCCATTGGCAAAATCTGGATGACGTGCCTCTACCAAGAACTTCTCGCCTGGCTCCACGCCACCTATTTCGAAATGCACGTCACGGGTACGAGTTCCCGCTCGCGCCCCTGCGCCACCCCAGCTGCGATCCTGACGCAGCTCCACTGTGACCTTATCGTGAAACTCTAAATCGCCGGCAGCGGACCGAGGGGCAACCACCTCCACATCGAGACGGCCGCCAAGACTTGGCTTCAACAGCAAATCCGTAGTGTCTTCTGGATTGGTGGGGTCAATGACCTTGTGATTCTCACTGAAGCAATAGCGCGCTGCGATCCAAAGCCGACCCTTGCGCGTGCCCTCCGCGAAAGCCACTCGAAATTTGCCATCCGTGTCCACCGGCGCTGCGTATTCATCTGGATGTCCTGCCAGGGTCTTGAACCGTCTGCCAGAAGCGATCACGAAGAGTTCTTCGTCGAGGGGAGTCCCCTCCGGGAACTCAACCTGGCCATACACAAAATGCGAGGCCCGGGGCACCCGTGCCCCAAGCACAACACGCTGGGGCGCGGCGCTGCGCGACTCGGCTCCATCGTCTGACTTGGCCACCAACTCGCGCAAGGGCTGGTCCTGGGCAGGCCCGCGGGTCTCACCCTCCATTTCCGCCACGGGGCTCCCGTCCGGGATCGGAGCAACCGGAGCAACCGATCCCTCGCCCAGGGGCTGGGGTCCTGGGACGGGGTCCGTACCCATGAGGAAGTATCCCGCCGTCAGGAGAACGACAAAAGGGACAGCAAGCAGGAGGAGAAAGCGTTGGGGTCTGGCCATGGAAGACCCCATTGTACGAAGCGGAACACCTCTTCTTCGCACTTTAGCTCAGATGGTTGCTGGGGACACCGCTTGCCACTTCACTTCGACTCGCCCGAATACCCCAGGGCCTCCAGCCAGGATTGTAACTGCGGCGTAACCTCCACCTGATTCGAGCCTCCCAGAGCTGCCATCCCGCGCAGGGCCAAATCCAGTTGCTCCGCCAGACGTGCACGGTTTTCCCTGTCGCTGCCCGCCAGATCTCGCTGCTCGTAGGGATCAGATAACAGATCGTAGAGTTCCTCTTTGCCGTCTGTAGTCCGAATCAACTTCCACCCGCCGGTGCGATAGGAGGTCAAGTCCGGCCCCCACATATTGCCCTGGGCCAACACTGACCGGGACTGACTGTCAGTGCCACCCATGAGCCCCACGAGGCTGCGGCCCACAAAGGAGGACAGTGGAGCGAGGTCCGCCAACTCACACAGGGTCGGGGCCAGGTCCACATGGCGCACTGTTTCACCGATGCGCTGGGCACCCTCCCCTGGCACACGGATCATCAAGGGCACATGAGTCAATTCGTCATACAAGGTGTGGCCGTGTTCGAACCCCCCATGGTCCAGGAACTCTTCCCCGTGATCACCAGTAATCACCACGATCGAGTTCTGATCGAGGCCCCTCTCGTTCAAGCCATCAAGCAAACGTCCCACCTCCGCGTCGGTGTAGGCAACTTCTCCGTTGTAAAGCGCCTCGGCCCTGCCAATCACCTCGGGATTCAAATCCAACTGCCCGGCGCGCAATGCCATCATGTGCTTGCGCGTACCAAAAACAAACGAGTGGTCCTTTTGGTCACGGGGCTCGGCAAAGCGCCGCCGAAATGGTTGCGGCGGATCGTAGACCGCGTGGGGATCAAAGTAGTGCACGAACAAGAGAAAGGGCTCGTCCCGCTCTCGATCGAGCCAGCTCAAGGCCGCTTGGGTGGTTGGTGCCGCCCGCCGCACCTCAACATTGGTCTTGAAGTGCACCGCATCCAAACCGCTAAAGTCGCGGGTCACTCCGAAAGTCTTGTCGAGGAATGCCACGTTGACAATCGCGTGGGTGTCGTAACCCGCCTGATCGAAGGGCAGCACGAAGGTGCCCACATCCTGCCCGAGACCTTGCATGCCCGCTTGCAGATTTCCACCAGCTCCATGTTCCGCAGGGTGCACGCCACTCAGGATCGCTGCACAAGATGGCAAGGTCCAAGGGGCATGGGCATGACACTGATCAAAGGACACGGCGCCCTCGGCGAACCTGGCCAAATACGGAGTCAAGCCAGCGGGTGCCTTGGGTCCCACCCGGTCCGCGCGCAGGGTGTCAATCACGATCACCACCACATTTGGCCGTGCAGGTTGACCGCAACCTGCGAGCAGGCTGAGGGCCAGGAGGACGTGAGAAAAAGGGCGCATGTCAGTTGGATCGGGGAGATGACAGGGGTGGCATTCGTAGAGGCTGGCCCTGCCGGTAGCCCGCCAGTTGTCTTGATACGGCCGCCGCCGCTCCCGTGTTGGATGCGGATCGGGCTTGGGAAAGGGCGCGCTCGGCCGCAGCAATGGCGGCGGCAAAGTCCCCCTTCTCGGCAAGAGCCGCTGCCCGCAAGGCCTCGGGCAGGCCATCTGCAGGACCACGCTGGGCCAGTAGTTGATCCGCAAGGGCCAGAGCCTGGGCCCCGTCCCTTTGGCTTGGGTCGCTGGCCGAAGCCAGGGTCAGCACACAGCGTTGCACCAAATCGATCACCTGCGGCAGACCACCTTCCTCAGCCAGAGCCAGACCAATCACGGGCCCGGCGACGCGCGCCTCTCCCCCATCCAAAAGCATCTTTCCCAGATTCGCTGCAGCCTTGCCATGACGTGGCTCTTGCAGAAGCACCTGCTCAAGTGCGCTCCGTGCCTCGGGCAGCTGACCTTGACCCAAATGCACGAGAGCGCGCTCATACAAACCGGCGGCCAACCCAGGCGCCAGCGCAAGGGCAGCTTCAAACTCCCTCCCCGCCTGCTCGTATCTTGCCGCACGAAAATAGGCGCGTCCCCGATCCAAGTGATAACGCACCCCAGGAACCCCAAGGTCAGGACCGGGCAAAAGCCCCAGCAGGTAAGGTGAGGCCAGGGCGATCACTGCCAGCGGCAAGACCCTGCGTCTTTCCCGCAGCGCCTCGATCAACCCCAAGATCCCGGCCGCTGCGGGCAGCGCCAAGAGTGCCACCAGGGGCACGCGATAACGGGCCGCCACAAAGAACGGCAGCAGAGCCAGAACCCAGGCCCCAATGGACCAACAAACCACTGTCAATCCCTGGCCCCTCCCCAGGAAAAATGCCAAGAGGGCCAATCCCAGGAGGATTGAGAAATCAACTGGTGCACTGAACAAGAGTGCGGAGTGGGCGCGTTCGACCTCAACCTCCTTGTTGTGTCCCACCTCCGTGGGCCCAAGCAACAGGACACCCTTGGCCATAGTGCGGCCCATGAATCCGAGAGGATCCTTGAGTACCTCACTCACCCCGCGCGAACGCAGGAGAGCATCCGCCTCCCCATGGGTCAAGCTACGCCCCTCTTGCTGACCCAGGCGCAGCACCACTTCCGGCCAATCAAAGCAGGTCCGGTAACGCCCCAGTTCCTCTCCCAGGTCACTATTGATCAACCCGTTGGCAGCGGCCCGTTGGCCTAGGAACAAGTTGATGCCGAGCCCTGTGGTCATGGGAACCGCCTGATCGGCAGCGTAGATGTTGCGCACCAATGAGGGCAGGGGAAAGAGCACGAGTCCCGCCAGCAACCAAAGTCCAAGACGCCGACCAGCCGTGCGCCAGACCCAAAGCGCGACCGCAAGAGCCAGCAGCAGAGAATTCGGTCTAGTCAAGACCCCAAGCGCGAACAAGAGTCCGGCCCCCAGAGCCTCACGAGGCCGCGCCGGCCCCTTGCCTTGACCCACCGCCAGCAGCAAGCCTCCCAACATCAGAGCAATCAGAAGCGCGGGCGCGTGCAACTCTCCCTCGAAATAGACGGGTGACCAGGCCAGGCCATAGAGTCCGGCCGCAAGCAGACCCAGGCCTGGTCCACGCAGTGCGCGACCGAGGAAAAACAAGAGCCCCACCGAAAGCAGCCCCAGAAGGTGCTGCACCAAGAGCACGGCCCGCACACTGCCATCACCCAGGGCGTACAGCATGGCAAGGAACCAGGGGTAACCTGGAGGCCGGTGCAGTGGTTCGTTGGTGATCTGAGCAGGGTCAAAGCCCTCGGGCCAACCTGGTTCAAGTCCGGCCAGGTCCCGCGCATAGGCATCATGCCAATGGGCATCGATCGCTGGATAGTTCAAGTCCGGATCAGCGCCGCGCTCATTCCAATGGAGAGCCCTGGGAACCAGGGCGAGAATCAGGACAAGAGCCAGCCAGGTGCCCGCAGGCTTGCCGAACATCATCCTTGAGCTCATTGCTCCTGGCCCTGCTCAAAAACCGTGCGCGAACAGATCAGCCGATCGCCCCGACCGCTGGGCAGATGGAAGGGCTTACGCAACCGGTCAGCATCAACGCCCAAGCGCTGAAGGGGAGTCTGCAAGGTCAATTCAATTTTGGCGGGGGCTTCACCTAGCAAAAACCCAACCTCAATTCCGGCCAGCGGAAGGGCAAAAAAGGAAGTCTCCTCTCCATCCAATTCGCGTCCTCCCAGTTGAATATCGCTCAGGCCCTCAAAGCGCGCGCTTCCCCAGGGACCTCCACCCGCAAGGACTCCACCGATGCGCACCCCGTCCCCTGTACTGGTTCGGCTGGTCTCGACGAAACGCGGGGTGAAAGCTACCTCGTCCCAAGTGACCTCAAACTCGCCAGCGTCCTGGCGCTTGACGGTTTCTCCTTCCTCTGACACCAGAACAATATTCTCTCGTCGGGGAAATTCTTCGGAAGCAGTGGGCAGCAGGAGCAACACGATGCTGCCGAACAAACAGACCATCGCGGCCCCCACTGCCAGCCCTCGGGAACGGCCCGGGGACAAATTGGAAAGGCCTACCAAGGCGGGCAGCATGACCAAAAAGAGCAGAGCCATCGGCACCTCGGGGCCTGCACTGCCGTAGGCCGCAGCCAGGAAGTTCACCAGGGGCAGGACCAACAGCAGAGCTGGCCCCAACAGCCAGAAGCTCGCCCCCCGCAAGCCATGCGACCCTCGGTGCAGGAGCGCCGCCCAGATGCCAAAGGTTCCAAGGGCCACGATGCCCAGCAACCAGGCCCCCGCTCCCTGGGCACCCAGGGCCAAAGCACAAAGCAGAACACTCTGCCAGATGTGACACGCGCCCAAGGCTGATGCCAACCCTACCCTGCGCACGATCGGAAACACCACGGCCCCTGTCAGCGCCAGCACAGCAGCAACACTCACCATCCAAAACAAGAATGGCTGAGTGTGCCCAGGATCCCTCACGCCGGCAATCAGCCCCATGATCCTCCCAGGAGCCATGGCTGCCAGCACCAACAAGAACATCCAAAGGGGCCAGGCAAGAAGGGCGCCAGTCCACTTGCACTTCTGGTTTTCCTCGCGCTGCATGTGTTGATGCAGACCAAGGAGAGTCAAGAGCAACAGCAGAAACGCCAGGACCTGCAAGGTCCCCGCACGCAACACAAGAAGAACTCGGCTTCCAAGTGCAGTCCAGACCAGCGGCGGCCCCGCGAGGTCGCCAAATTGCGCCTCCTGGGCCGCCACAAGCCCCGCCAGGAATTGGTCCCCCTGATGCTGCAGGCTGGCCAGGGAAAGATGATCCAGATCATCGTTTGGCGTGTGGTAGACCTCGTGGCCCTCAATAAAGGCGAAGTTCAACCCAGGCAGCTGACGGTCAATGAAAACGCTCAGGTCTGTGTCGTTCGGCATGCGCCGATAGGCTTCCACGGAAAGGGAATCCGCAAAGGGTCGCTCGGTGTTCTCCCCATAGGCCCGCAGCAAATCGGAACTGCGGGGTCCGGTCTGAAACATGATCGATGGGCCGCGGCAGCCGCGCGCCTCCACGTTGAGCACACAGAGCACATCCCTCAGACGCGGATCCTGGGCCGCAAAGGCCTCAGCTCCACACAATCCGTCTTCTTCGGCGTCTGTGAACACCAGCAGCAGGCCGCGCTCCGGTTGCCCCCGGGCACAAAGTGCGCGGGCCGCTTCGATCACCAGCGCCACCCCCGACAGATCATCAGCCACCCCGGGCCCCGCAGCCACCGAGTCCGTGTGAGCCGAAAGCATGATCCAACCGGCATCCGGGTCCCTGCCCTCAATTTCCACGATCCAATTGTGAACCGTTCCCGTGGCCCAGGAAGTAGCCAGAGAAAGCACCTGCTCCTCAGGCTGCCACCCCTTGCGCAACAACTCCGCGGCCAAATGGGTACGCACCCGTTCCGCCGCCAGGCTGCCCGCGGGGTGCGGGCCTTCTGATCCAAGCAAGTGCTCCAGGCTGCGCAGCGCGCGACCGGCCGAGAACAGTTCCTTGTCTACCCTCTGATCAAGGGGCCGCGGCAACTTGGCGAGAGCGCTGGTCAATAGAACACAGAAAACAACCACAGCCAAGAACACCACCGGAGGACCCCAGCCGTCCAGGTTGAATGCGTTCGGTCGGTTCTCTGCCCTTTCGGTCATGGGCCCATGCTACCCAGCGGAGTGCGCCAACCCCAATGAGAGGCAGGGAAGGTTTTGGAACTTGGAACCACCGAGCCCTATCCTGGACCGTAGTCCGGTTTGGATTCCATCCTTTCCCCGCCCAGCCACTTCCTCCATGTCGCCTCTACAACGCTGTTTCTTATCGCTGTCAGCCTTCGCCTTCGTCTCCTGTGGCCAGGAGACGATCCCGGAACCTCTAGATCCCGGAGAAGGACCCTCAACAGCCAACATCCTGCGCCGAGAGCGGGCGGTGGTCTTCTTCAGACAAGCGGACTCGGGCAGGGCGCGGGCGGAGATGGCGCCCTTGGTGCAAGTGGACAAACCAGACCCGAATGACCTTTTGATCGCAGCCCAGATCGAGTTGCTCGACATGGACCTGATCACCTGCAGTGGATTGTTGGATCGCTGGGCAAGCCAAGAACCAACCTCCCCCAGGTTGGCGTATCTGCGCGCACGCCTGGCCCACCTGAAAGGGAACTTCGACGCGCGCTTGGAATTCCTGCGGGCGGCGCTTGAAGGCGCAGCCGGCGACTTGGGCGCGACCTATTGCCTGGCGGGAGCCATGCAGGACCAGGACTTTGAGAACGACGAGGCCTGGGAATCGGCCGCCCGCGAAGCCCTGGTGCTTTACGACAGCATCGAAGAGTTGGGGTTGGAGAACGGCACGATCTGGTATGTCTCTACCATCTACCGCCAGTTTCTCCTGGCGGCAGACTTGGGTGAGAGCGAACGCTTGGAACACTACAAGACGCTTTGGAACGCTTTGGTGGACCAAGGTGCCAAGCCGATTTCTGACCAATTGTTGAATGAAGGTTCCCTGGCACAGGTGCGCGCGCCGCGGCCTGTGGGAGAAGGCCCTGATGGGACACCAAGCATGCCTGAGTTTGCTGTCAGTGCGGAACTGCTGCCCGATTGGAGTCATGCCAGCGCCCTTGGGGTGCACGATCTGAACGGGGACCGGCGTCCGGACCTTGTGTGTGCTGGCCCCCATGGCCTGCGCATCGCCTTGGGCCAGGGAGATGGCTCGTTTGTCGAGAAGGTTGTGCGGAACGGGGCTACCGCAGGCTTCGCGGCCATGGACTTGAACAGAGACGATGACTGGGATCTCGTTTGGTGGAACGAATCACAAGTGGGCATCATCGAGCATGACGAAGAGCAATTTGTGCCTACGCCGCTTGAGCTGCCCAGCCCAGATGCACAGGTACATCAAGTGGTGCTGGTGGATTACGATCACGATGGCGACCTGGATCTTGGGTTGGCCACGGGAAGCGGCCCGCGTCTCTGGCGCAACGATGGCGCGGGAGAAATCCCCGATGATCCGGAACTCCCGAGAGGCTCCTTTACCGATGCCACAACCGAAGCAGGGTTGCCCACGGACTGGCCCTGCACCTGGTTCGCAGTAGAAGACTTGGATCGGGACCAGGATGTGGACCTGGTGTTCGGCGGCCCCAAGGGGCTCATGATCGCCAGCAACCTGCGCAGGGGGCGCTTTGAAAATGTGACCCAGGAGGTGTTCCCAACCAGTCCGTCGAGCGCTGGTCACAGGGGCCTCCTTGCTGACTGGAACGCAGACGGGCGAGTGGATCTGATTCTGGCAGGAGAAGAGGGATCTTCACTCTGGCTCGGGCAAGTGGACCAGACCCTGCGACACTCAAGCGACCTGCCCCCTATCCCCGCCACGACCCACCCGCGCGAGAGTGATGTTGACCTCGATGGCTATAGCGATTTGGTGTGGGGCGCAGGGGAACCCAGGGGCGTTCTTGCAGTGGGACATGATCAGCGCACTGATTTCGCCCTTGGAGAAACTTCCGGCCCAGGCCTCGCCGTGGCCAGCGACCTCGACTTCACCTTGGACCGGGACCTGGCCATTGAATTCGTGGCCCTCAACAACACGGGGGTCCACATCTGGCGCACCGACGACCGCAGCGGGCACGGCATTCGCCTGCGTTGGATCGGTCAGAAGGACAACCGCCAGGCCATCGGTGCGGTGGTCGAGTTGCGCGCCCTGGAACGCTATCGACGGGTGTACTGGAAGGGCGACACGGAGGTGTTGGGCATCGGTTCCGCCGAATGGGCCGATGTGGTGCGGGTGCTTTGGCCCAATGGTGTCAGCAACAATCACCTGAACCTTGAGCGCGGGGACATGACGATTCTCTCGGAGGACTTCGGAGTTCAGCCCGAGGGTTTGATCGGCTCCTGTCCTTTCCTCTACACCTGGAACGGCGAGACCTACACCTTCATCAGCGATGTGCTGGGGATCACGCCCTTGGGTCTGCCAATGGCTCCGGGAATGATCGTGCCCCCCGATCACGATGAATACGTGCTGGTGCGCGGAGATCAACTGGTACCCAAGGATGGGGTGCTTGAATTGCAGTTCACCGAAGAGTTGCGCGAGGTGACCTACTTGGATGCTGTGCACCTGGAAGCCATCGACCATCCCGAGGGCGTGGAGGTCTTCCCCAACGAGCGTTTTTCATTTCCTCCATTCCCCGAAACGCACCTGCACACAATGCAGGCAGCTCTGGCGCCGGTCCGGGCAATGGGTTCAGATGGCAGGGATTGGGCAGAAGCCTTGGCCAAGGAGGACTCGATCCACGCCGAGCCCTTTGAAACCTACCACGGCCAATACCTGGGCCTCTCCGAGCCCCACTTCCTGGAGCTCTCCTTTGACCCTGCAGCGGTAAGCAAAGCAAAACAGTTGCGCCTTCTGTGCACGGGCTGGTTCTACTGGACAGACGCCTCGGTCAACATGGCTGCAGGGCGTACCCCGGGAGTGGAATTCACTCCACCCCTCTTGATGGTGCCAGGGCCGGATGGTTCCTGGCTGCCCACAGGTCCACCAGTAGGATTCCCCGCGGGCAAGACCAAGTCCATGGTCATCGATGTGTCCGGATTTTTGAACCGCGAGGACCCACGCCTGAGAATCTTCTCGTCACTGACCCTCTACTGGGATCGCATCGCCCTGGCGGTCTGCAACGATGACGCTCCGCGGGTGATCACCACCCTTGAGCCGACCTCCGCACACCTCTGGCAACGGGGATTCAGCGCACCCCTGGAAAGCGGCCGGAGCGATTTGCCCGAGCGATTTGAGTGGGAAACCCTGGCCGACATACCTCGCTGGGACCAGCACCCGGGTCTGTACACGCGCCTGGGCGAGACCCTGCCCCTGGTGCAAACCATTGACGATCAGTTCTGCGTGATGGGCTCCGGGGATTGCCTGACCCTGCGCTTCGACGCCACCAAACTTCCACCCGTTCCAGAGGGCTGGACCCGGGACTACCAGATCTTCTTCGACGGGTGGGCCAAGGACCGTGACCCGAACACGATCCAAGCCCTGACCGTGGAGCCTCTGCCTTTCCATGGCATGAGCGGCTATCCCTATGACGAAGAGGAAAAGTTCCCCACGACCCCTGCTCACCAGGAGTGGCGCGCCCAGTGGCAGACCCGGCCGGGCAAAGTGCTCCTGGCCCCCGTTGCACCGGCCCTCTTTGATCAGTGGGCCCGGAAGACTGAAGACTAGAACGAGCCACAGGGCGAGAACAGCCCCAGGGTCAGCTCAGCCCTCGACCACCACCGCTTCCAACACTGCACGCATGGGAGCCTCCAGAGGAACCGGCCGATTGGTAGCCGGGTCATAACACACGAGCAGCGCTTCAGCTTCCGCCCAAGGAGTGCCATCGGGCCCTTCGACCCGGTAGAGCTGGGTAAACGAGGTGGTGCCGATGTGATTGACCCCCACACTGACCGTAACCTCCGCCGCACCGATACCGGGACTCAGGAAGTGCAAATTGCACTGGGCCAACAGAAATGGAAAGCTGCGAGTACGTAACAGGTCGTGGGACTGGGCGAATTGCAGACGGGATTCTTCAAGCAGGGTCAGATAGACCGCGTTGTTGAGCACCGACTGCTTGTCCTCGTCACTCCAACGGGTGCGCAGTTGAATGGACCAGGGAAGGTCCTTGGGAACTTGGGGAGGCTGCATGGCTGAAATTGGTTCGCTACGAGAACACCAAGATTCGCTCCTGGATGCAAGCCTCAGCACGCTGGGAGCGTAGACTCTGCTTCATGGACCACGATGACCCCATCCGCCCCTGGCCTGTACTCAAAAGCAAACAGGGAACCAGCCTGGGCATCTTTCGACCACGCTGGGACCACGTGAAAAATCCCCGCAACGGCCACGAAATGCGGGCTCTCGTACTGGAAACTCCCCAATGGGTCAATGTGGTGCCCCGTGATGAAGAGGGGCGGTTCTTACTGGTGCGCCAGTGGCGCTTTGGCATCAGCGGACCAAGTCTGGAGATTCCCGGTGGCGTGGTGCATGCGGGGGAAGATCCCATGCAAGCAGGCAAGCGGGAGTTGCTGGAAGAAACCGGCTGCGAAGCCAGGGAGTGGATTGCACTCGGATCCGTTTCTCCAAATCCGGCGATCCACGACAACCGTTGCTTTCATTTCCTGGCGAGGGGGGTGCGGCAGGTGAAGGAGCTGAACTTGGATCCGGGTGAAGACCTGGAGAGCATCTGGCTCACGGAACAAGAACTGCTGGCGCAAATAGCGGACGAGACACTCGACCACGCTCTCGTGCTCTCCGCTTTGGCGCGGGTGTTGGATCTAAGCGTGACCAATCAGGGGCGACAGGACTAGATGCAGATGATGGGACGCTTCTTGATTCTCTTCTCAGCGATCCTGGGACTGTCGCTCTCCAGCCTGAGCCAGTCCCCTGTCCAGGAAACACAACCCGGCCTGGTCTTTGTAGCCAGCCCCCTGGGAAGAAATCGGGCTCTTGAGTTGCTCGACTGCCAGGGCGGCCACCATCTGCGCCTGGCACTTGAAAAAGACACCGCTGCCCCGGCAGACGCTGAACGACTCGACCTCGCGGGAGAACGGGCGCGGACTGACCGCGCGCTGGCCACGCGTGTACACCAGGCCTGCTGTCTGGAACTGCACGGAGGCCACATGAACGGTTGGTGGCGCGCCCTCTTCCCGCGCGAAAAGCGCACGGCCCTGGGCCGCGCCCTGCATCAAAGCTGGCGCCGGGGAACTCCGGTTATTGGCAGCGGCGCGGGGGCTGCCATGTTGGGCAATGGCGGGCCGGCAACCAAAGGAGACTGGCCCCTGGCAATCAATGATCGCAAGAAGGACTTTGATTGGGGCCGCGCCCTGACCGGCTTGGGCATCAGTCCCCTGCCCCTGCTCGGAGCCTCTGGTCAAACCGAAACGCCTCTGCCAGCCGATTCTCCCGGCGACCCCGAACAGCCCCCCGCCGAAGGCACACCCACCCAGGTTCTAGACGCCATGGAACGCTTCGGTGTGGAGGCAGGTGCCTGGTTAGAAGGCCAGGTGACCCTGGCATGGCACCCCCAAGAACGCACTCTCAAGGTTCATGGCCCCGGTCGCTGTCACTTCCTCGTACTGGACGGAGCACACCGTGCCGGACATATCCTGGGCCTGCTCTGGGAACTGGGTGACGGTGCCATCTGGATTCCCAGCCGAGAGGAAATACGCACTCCTCTCGGAGACCAACCCCTCAAGGGCATAGACGAAAAGCGAACCCTCGGCCATCACCTTCTTCTGGTGCGCTCGATTCCCCCATCCCGCCAACACCAGCGCAAGGGACATCTCCCCACTCGCACCTTCCTTCAGGCGGAACTCATTCGTACCGATGGACGCGGCTCTGATCGAAGGCGGTAGAGCGGAACCTTGGTGCAGCCTATCGCTTTCCGCAGGTCCAGACTAAAATCCGCCGCCATGAACCTCACCCCGAACAGCAAGATTGTGATCGTGGGCGGAGGTGTTGCAGGCCTCGCAACAGCCTGGGCGCTGGCCAGACGCGGACTGGGCCTGATCACCCTGGTGGAACGGGAGGAGGGCTGTTTTCAGGTCTCCTCGGGGCAGAATGCGGCAATCCTAAGACATGCGACAGACTCGCCGGCCACACGACATCTGACACGCAGGACCCGTGATCTCTTGCATGCGCCGCCGGCGGATCTTTGCCAGGCACCCTTGGTGGATGAGCGCGGCCTGGTGGTACTGGAGGGCAATGAACAGACGCCACTACCCTGGTGGGCCGATGAATTGCTTGCAGATGGCTCGTGCAAGACCTTGAGTCCAAAGGAGTTGGCGAGCAAGGCCCCTGGCTTTGTGAGCGAAGGAGCACGGGCCTGGTGGTTCCCCCACAGCGGAACCATCGACATCGCCCGTCTGGGAGCATCCCTGGAGCGCAGCGCGCGCGCAGCGGGAGTAGCCTTTCGATTGGGCACGGGTGTCAAACAGCTCAAGACCGATTCCTGTGGTGCAGTCACGGGGGTTGTGCTGGAAAACGACGAGAACCTGTCGGCAGATCTCGTGGTGTTGGCCGCAGGTGCTTGGGCGGGGGAGCTGGGCGCGGCGGTGAACGCAGAGTTCCCAGGACGCCCCACCCGCCGGCACTTGTTTGTCACCCAACCGGAAACACGGCTCGATCCCGATCAACCGGTAATCTGGGATGACGCGGCACCTTTCTATTACCGCCCAGAAGCGCAGGGCTTGCTGCTCTGCATCGGTGACCAGGATGATTGCCCACCCAGCGTGGCGAGTGACGCGGACCCTCTGGTCCTGCGGGCTGCGCGACGAGCTCTTGCTCGACGCCTGCCCCAGTTCGAAGACCTCAAGTTCGCCCGAGCCTGGGCCGCGACGCGCACAATGACCGAAGACGACACTCCCGTGGTGGGAGCCGACCCAAAGGTGGCGGGACTCTTTTGGGTCGCGGCTCTCGGGGGCCACGGCATGAGCCTTTCGCTCGGCTTGGGAGATCTCGCGGCCAGCATGATCGCGCAAGATGAGGTTCAGGATGCTCAATTGGTTGCGGCCCTTGCTCCGCATGCGCCCCGTAGGGATTGGATTCCCCAAAGGGACTGGGTCCAGAGCTAGAACCAAAAATTAAATTCGCCCTTCGGCAGCGGTCTCATCCAGCCAAAGGAAACCGTCCTTGTCCAGGTGTCCACGGTCCCCGGTACGGCACCAGCCCTCATGGGCCTGGAGCAAGGCCTTGCCTTGAGCATCGAAGCCGGCGCTCATCACATTGGGACCTTTGACCTCGATCCAGCCCTCTTGATCCGGTTCCAACATAGCCTCGCCACCTGAGTCGGTTATGCGCACCGCCACCCCAGGAAGGGGCCGGCCCACACTACCGGGACGCAGTCCACTATGGCGCGGGGACAGATCCGGGTACTCAGGCAGATTGACCGAGACCACCGGACACAACTCAGTGGCACCAAAACCTGCCAGCAGGGGCAGGCCCGTACGCTGAAGGAATTGATCGAAGAGTTCCTGAGGCACATTGCGTCCCCCAGCGATGGCACTGCGCAGGCCAGGGAGGAGTTTGGCTCCCTGCGCGGGCTCCAACTCCTCAAGCCAGGATCGATAGTCGCTGGGTGTGCCCAGAAGGATCGTGGCCTTCTTCGGATCAGTCGGCGATCCATCCGTATCCAGACAGTGCACAGCACCACCAAGCAGGGAAGCCCAAAGGCCGCAGGTTTGCCCCAGGGGAGACCAGGGAGGCAAAGCACTGACCACCCGATCGCGATTGCCCACGACCAACACCTGAAGCATGCTCTGCACATTGGACAGCACGCAAGCGTGAGAAGCCTCCACCACTTTGCGTTGGCCCGTGGCTCCACTCGAAAAGAAGATCAGGGCCAGATCACTGGCATCCTGGTCGCGCACCAGGCTGCGCGTGGTCCAGAAGGCGGGAAGCCGTCCCAGCCTACGAGCGTTGGAACGATCTGAGGGAGTCACCAGATCCAAGAGTCGCTTGACGGACATGGTATTGGGTGCCGGATGGGAGCTCTCTCCTCCGTGCAGCACGAGATCGAGGCCCGCACGCTGGATCAGGTCCTCCAATTCCCCCGCCCCCATTCTTGGATCAAGCACGGCCACAACACGACCTGAGAGGGTCAAGGCCAACTGCAGAAGTACAAGTTCTGCGGAGCGAGGCAGTAGCAAGCCCACGCGCGCGCCCCTGCGGAGGCAATGCTGCAAGGCAGCGCGACGCTCCAGCACCGCCTCAAGCAACTCGGCTCCAGTAAAATCTCGCCCTGGTGTGCTCAAGAGCACATTGCGTTTGTTCCGGCTCGCCGCCACCAGGAAACGGAAGCCCAAGGACCCCCGCCAGCCTCCTCGGGCCAGTCGCTGCTCAGCGATCAGTTCCTGCACCGCCGCACGCACCACCGATGGGCTGGAATCCGTGGGCAGAGGATCTCCAAAGGACGCGTCAACCGGTCGGCCAAAGCTCAAGGGATGCTCAAAGAAACGGTTCTTGGAGAAAGAAAACAAAGAGCCCCACACCCGGTCCAAGGACATGGGAATAATCGGTGCCCCGTTGGTCTGTTCCGCAATGCGAGCAAAGCCCGTGGAAAAGGTCAGCAGGGAACCGCTTCTGGTGATTGCGCCCTCGGAAAACAGGCAGACCAAGTGACCCCGGCGCACCATGTCTGCCGCACGGGCAAGTGCCTCGACTTTTTGCTCTTCGGTGTCTTGACTGGAAACTGGGATAGCCCCCATGCGACGCACGAACCAACCAACTAGAGGCATGTTGAAGTAATCCCGATACATCAAGAAACGCACGGGCCGGGGACAAGCCCCATAGACCAACATGGCATCGACGAACGACACATGATTGGAGACGATGACCGCTCCCCCGTGGTCGGGCACCCGTTCCGCGTGCATCACTCGCAGGCGATAGAAAGACCGGGTCAGGAACATGAGGACAAAACGCGCCAGGAATTGCCCCGCCACAACCAAACTCATAATGGCAGCCAAGGCCATCAGGCCAGAGCCCACCAGGAACATCTCTGGCGGCGTCAGATCTAGGCCCTTCTCCAAGAGCAGGTAGAGCGGCGCCGCCAGCAGGATGCCGATGAAATCCATGGTTTCCGCCAGACCCTGAATCGAACCACGCTGCTCAGGAGCGGGCAATCCCTGGATCAAGCACCGAATCGGAATCGAGAAAAGGCCCGCGCCGAAGCCCATGCAGAACAATGAGAAACGCAGCAGATTGACGGATTGGGGATCCCAGTGAATCAACAGAGTGCCAGCCGCCATGCCGATCAGGCCCAGAGGCACCAGCCCTCCCTCTGTACGCTCCCCGGACACACGCCCCGCCACCCAGGCCCCGGCGATGATGCCCACAATTGTCGCCGCGTTGAGCAAACCGATGCGCGCCTCCGGCAGACCAAGCCAGGTACCGTAGCTGATCACAATGGTGACAAAGAGCGCTGCCACCATGTAGAAGAAGGCGCTGGCTACCAAGGCCAGCACCAGGTCCCTCTGGCCCTCCGTGGCGCGCCAGTGATTGCGGAACTCCGCAATGGGATTGGGCCGAATCACACGCCCTGGATCCACAGCAGGTGTACGCTCGATGCCAAGGGAGAAGAGCCAACCCAGCGCTGCAAAGGACACATACCAGGCGCCCGCCCAGGACAACATGTTGCCGCCCATGCGCTCCGCCAGATACCCGCCCACCACATTGCCGAGCAGAATCGCGATCATGGTGGAGGCTTGGATCAAAGCGTTGGCCCGGGAAAGCTCACGCCCCCCCACCAGTTCTTTGATGACCCCATACTTGGCCGGTCCAAAGAGCGCACTCTGGGCACCCATCAGAAGCACAGCAACCAGCAGGCCATCATAGGAGCGCAACACCAACCCCAGAGTGCCCGCCAGCATCACACCGATCTCCAGCAGATTTGCTGCCCGGATGATCACAACTTTTGAGAGGCGATCAGCCAGGGCCCCGGTCAAGGGTCCCAGGCAAACGAATGGCAGGGCGAATAGAAACGCTGGTGCAGCCTGACCAAATGTCTGGGCAGCCCAGGAACTAGCCACCCAGTCAAGGGGATTGGCGCCTCCAAGGGAAGCCACCAACAACAACACCAGCATCTTGAAAGCGTTGTCGTTGAACGCCCCCAGAAACTGGGACACCGTCAAGGCCCCAAAAGACCGGTGCTTCAGAAGCCGCAGCATGGCTGAGGATTATCCACTCACCAGCGGCCCGATTCCAGCCGGGGGAGTCGCCTTGCTGCAAATAGATAACCCCAATTACAAGATCAGGCACAACGGATGAACCCGATTCTGTAATTGGGGTAAGAGCCTTTCAGCTCCAGTCTTCAAGAACTCTGCTTCAATCAGTGGAAATAGAGAGTGATCCCGTTGGTGAAGTTAGAGGTGGCACCAGGATTGACGTCCCGGAACCAGGTCGTGAAGTGCCAGGTGTCACCGGGCTGAATCGCGGCCATGGGAGTCACCGGCAGAGAGGTGGTGTCCACCGGGATCGAAATCGCCCCGGAACCACCAGAGAATTGCACCTGAGTCCGGAAACGACCGATGCTGCCGCCCAGACAGAGGTTGCCCTGACTGCCACCGGGGCCCACCACCAAACCGGCGGTCTGGCTGACCAGGAAGTAGCCGAACTGATTTGTGGGCAAGTGATCAGCCGTCAATGTCAGGGGATAGCCACCCGCAAAATAGACACCAGATGCGGTGATCTCTCCGGGGAAGCCGCTTGAATTGGGAACTGCCGGACCACAATAGTGCGGGTCCCCGATGGTAATGGTGCCATGGTCCAGCTGGGGGTCCATGCTTTGACCGTTCTCAACCACCACGATCGCAACCGGCGGAGACCCAATAGTGTCGACGAACTTGATGGGGTAACTGGTTCCGAGCGGGGCGTTTGCCGGGATCTGCACATCAATCATGTGCAACTGCAGATTCGTTCCCAGCTCCAGAACCTCGGCACCTTGGAAGTCCAGGACGATGCCAACGGTTACACCGACACCAGGGTAGATGTTGTGTGAAGCGAAGTCAGGGCCAGCGCCGCCGTTGAAGTGTGAGATATCAATTCCCTCATCTGCATCCAGAATAACCAGAGGGCCGCCCACGGTGACACCAAAGGACCAGCCGGCCACAGGCCCCTTGTTGTTGTCAAAGAGAATCGGGATGCTGACCACATCACCTGGTTGAGCGATGATGTTGGGAGCCCTCAGGACATAGTCCTGTGCGTTTGAAGGACTCGCCAATGTCAGAGGAATGACAGCCAGGCAGGCACACATGGCGCGGTTTCTGAAGTAGTTGAACATGGGACAGGTCTGCGTTGAGGTAAGGAGAGGATGGTCGTGGAACCGGCGGTTCATTTCCCCTAGACCGAAAAAGCAGGGGCCTTCTTGAACATTCAGGGATTTTCTTGAAATTCAGGCTCCTGCTCTGGAGAAGAGGGGGTGGGATTGGGCCCCTGGGCACCCAGGACGGCCCTGAAGTAAGGCCCGCCTTCTGCCCCAGACACCGAACCCAGGGCCTCGCGAGCATCCTTGGCTGCCTCGGGAGAGCCCCAATGGACCTGAATGGCCAGGACCAGTGGATCGTTCGAGGGCAGTTTGGCGCAGGCCGCAAGGGCCTCGCCCCCCCGCTCGAGACGGTGATAGCCCAGGACCAAGAGGCGTGTGCACTCCAGGTCGACCCCTTTCACGTCATGCAACCAAAGGAGCATGCCCAGAGCGAGCTGGGTCTGATCTTGTGGAAGATGCTCCTGCAGCAGATTCCAGGCGGCGGCTGCGCGCATGAGACCCAGAGCGCTCCGAAGGGAATCATCAGGGCCATCCAGTTGGGGAACTTCGTCTGGAAAAGCTCCGGCACGGATTCCAGCACGGGCTGTGATCAGGTCCAAGACCCTGGAGCGATCCCCCGCCTCACGGGCGAGTTGTACGCACTCTCTTGCCAGACGTTCGCTTGCCTCCAGTGGATGACTGGCTCCCCCGCCCATCTCGGCAAGCAGGGAGTGACAAAGCGCCAACTCACGCCAGGCGGGGCCGATCTCAGGATCTTGCTGGCTGGCAAGTGCAAACATTTCCAAAGCGCTCTCCACATGACCGCGCACCCCAATCAGATCGTGGCGCGCAACTTCCAGGTGCCCGCGTCCTGCCTTCAGGCGCCGCTCGGGATCCTGGGGTGATTGCAGGACCAGATGCTCAAGCGCTCGCACTGCGGTCTTGGCATAGCTGGCCGCCACAGGACCGGACTCTTGGGAACGGGCAAGGCCGCTGAAGCCAGTCACCAAAAACTGCTCCCAGGCTCCTGAGAGCCGTCCCTCGGGTGTGGCACCGCGCAAGCCTTCTTCAAGGGCCAACACCTCCGCGCTATCCAACGCAAGTTCTGGCGGCAGAAAGAAACCCAACCACAGCAAGAGGAAGGTCGCCTCCTGAAAATCCCTGTCCCCGGCGATTGCCGCCCGCAGGTCAGCCAAGGCACTCTCGTAGTGGGGCACGGTGGCTTCTCCCCGGCTGCCCAGGGCCGAGATCTGCAAGATGGCCAAACTCGCGCGATAGTAGTAAAGCTGTCCGTCAGGCCCCCAATGTTCCAAGGCCGCATCAAGGCGCTTCCTCAGGTCACCGAAGGCCTCCTGTGCGGACTCTCCAGCACGAGTCAAAGCCTTGGCCTGCATCAAGCGCACGCCCATCTCCATCAACTCCAGGGTGTAGTCCCCCTGCTGAAGACTCTGGGCATCAAGCAGGTCCTCCAGGGCAGCCGCGAGGGGGTTGGGATCCTTGCCCCTGGCTTGTCTCATCTGGGCCCTGTTTGCCAGCAAGCGATAGTCATCCCCGTGCTCTTCGAGAGCCCGCTCGGTTGCCTGCCAGGCACGCTCCAGGGTGGCAGAAGCGTCCAGATCAAGTTTCGCTTCAGCGAAGTAGAGATGCAGTTCAATCATCGCCAGGCCCGGATCATGTTCGGGATCGGCGCTCAAACCACGCAGCAATTCCTTCGCCGCAAGCAGGTTCTCGCGCGCGTCCTGACCCTCATGCATCAGACTCTGGGCACGTTCGCGGTGCCAGGCGGACAGGGCTCGTCGAACCACCACGTGCTGAGGCAGCACATCCAGCAGTTGGTTGAGGGCCGAGAAAGCACCCGCTTTGTCATCGTTCTGGCAATAGGCCAGAGCCAAGACCAGTTTGGCCTCCATGGTCAGGTCCGCATGGGCGTCGAGACCCTCAAGCTTCTCGATTGCGGTGGAATAATCCTGACGGATGTAGGCCTCGAATCCCGCGCACATTTCAGCAACCCAGTCCAGAGCTGATACCTGCTCCCAGATCTGGCTGGTCCGGGCTTGACCCAAAGCCTCACCCGCAGCGCTGAGGTGCCCCTCCATGGCCTCGATACTGCGTGGCCGCAGGAGCGGCACGGGGGTCCGTACCCGTTGGATGCTGATGCCTCCGGTGGTGCCGGGCCAATCTGCCAGTTCCGCATAGCGTCTCAGGTGAATCCAGGCCTTGACCAGATGCGGAAAGGGATTGTGGGGATAAGAGGTGCGCGCCGCTGCAAGCCTGTCAGAGGCATCATCCTCGCCGCTCAACCACCCGACCCAGCACCGATAGGCCTCGCTGACGCCACTTTGGTCCGGAAAGTCGGACAACAAAGCATCCACATCCGCCAGGAGGCTCTCGCGCTGTCCCGGCTGCGTCTGGTTGTAGCGCAGGTTCTCCGCTCGAAGCACCAGAGGCTTCAGCCCCGCTTGCAGTTGGTGATAGGCACTTTGAACCTCGCCTGCCAGTTGCAGGCGCCTGTTGCCCTCCCACATGACAGACAGTCCGCGACCAGCGAGCACAAGACCGAGCAGAGAGGCAACAAGCAGAGCGCTGACCAGAGGGCGTCGACGCGCGCGGTAGGCGAGCTTGGCCATGGCGCCGGGTCGCCCGGTGGCCACACTTTCGCCCGCCAGCGCCCGTTCGACATCCTCGGCCAGAGCATTCCCGTTTTCGTAGCGCCAGCGAGCTTCAGATTCCTTGCAACGAGCGATGACCTTGGTCAAGGCTCCCACATGCTGAGTCACGTCGGTGCCACTGGCAGCATCCCCTACCAACTCCTCCAGGATCACCCCCAGGGCATAAACATCCGCGCGCGCATCCACCGAGTCAATCTCGCCACGCTCCTGCTCTGGGGCCATGTAGCGCGGAGTTCCCAAGAGAGCCCCGTCAGCAGTCATGCGCTCGTCATCCAGTGCCCGCGCCAGACCAAAGTCCACCAGCACAGGTTCTCCGCCCGGGCGTACCAGGATATTGGCGGGCTTCAGGTCACGGTGCAGCACACCGTTTTGGTGGGCGTACCCCACGGCTCGGGCGACCTTGGCCAATACCTTGAGCCTTTCATCCAGACTGCGGTTCTCGGCCCAGATGTCCAGGTTCTGACCCTCGATCAGGTCCATTGCGATGTAGTGAATGTGCCCATCCACCCCCACATCATGCACACCAACGATGTGCTCGTGCCCAAGTCGAGCGGCTGTGGATGCTTCTCGGTGGAAACGCTCGATGCGTGCCCGAGTTGTGGCTGGAGTCTCCGACAACACCTTGAGCGCCACATGCTTGAGCAGGTCCTGATGTATCGCGCGATAGACGCGGCCCCAGGAGCCTTCACCAATGGCCTCCACGAGCAAGTAGCGGCCCACGCAACGGCCACCCAAAGACTCCAGATCTCCAAGGTGATGGAAGATGCGAAGAACCTCCCCAACATCCAGCAAGCCCTCGGCCTCGACCACCTGCCATGCCCTGCCCTGAGATTCGGCGCCCCCGCAATTGGCCAGCACACCATCAATGACCACCGAGTCCAGCAGCTCCAGTTCCTTGGCGGCGTGCAAGAAGCTCTCATCACTCACGGGAGGCGGCGTGCCCACGCCCATGCCCACTTCGTGCAAGAACAGATCGCCCAAGAACTCATGCAGGCCCGTTTCGTCCTGTGTGCTCATGAGCCAAACACCTCCCTGATTTCATTGACCAGTTCCTCTTCCCCGGAAATCCCGTCGCGGAGGTGGTCAAGAATGCGTTTCCGAAAACGCACGCGCATATCTGCCAGCAGGTTTTTGACATCGTGAGGACCCAGACCAAACTGCCGCTGCAGCTGGGCATAGCTGGGTCGCCGCCCCGCCTGCTCGCCGCTATAGAACGCATGGAATAACTCGTACTGCAGGGGTTTGCTACGTCGTTCGCAATCACTACGTAGATCCTCCAGAACCCGGCGCACGATGGATCGCATCAGTTCCCGATCAAAGGCGCGCTCGGGAGAATCATCCGTGCATGGGGGCTGGTCCTCAATCGCCTCCAGCTCTGCCAGGGGAATCACGCTTTCGGCTCCACCACGCACCCTGGCACTCTCCCTGCGCCGCGCATTGAGCACAAAGTTGCGCAGGGTGGCCTTGACGTAGGCTCGAAAGGAGCCGCGCTCGGGGGAAACCTCCCGCAAGGGGGCCTCGCTCAAGAGGGCCGCAAAATACTCCTGGGTCAAATCGGCTGCCTCCCAATGGGGCGAGCTCCAATCCCTACGCAACTGCCAATAGACCGGCCGCCAGTAGACCTGAATCAAGCGCTCCAATGCCGCTCGCCTGGCCTCGGCCTTGCTCCCCTGCGCGCCACGAATGATCGTCCAGGCCGTGGCCGGAAAATTGCGAGACATTGTGCCTGACGCCTTGTTCATGGGAGCATCTCCAGAACCGCAGCCCTGGAACCATGATTCTACTCAAAGGTCGCCGGAACAAGTTCGGGCACGAGGCCTCAGGCCCCTGGGGTCACATGCAACTCGCCCCCCGAGGCCTTGAATGCCTCCGAGCGCTCTCGCATACCCACTTCAAGGGCCTCCTCCCCACTGACCCCATGCTCCTTCGCAAAGGCACGCACATCTTCGGTGATACGCATGGAACAAAAGTGCGGACCACACATAGAGCAGAAATGAGCTTCCTTGGCACCCGCTGCCGGCAGCGTTTCGTCATGGAAAGCGCGGGCCGTGGGCGGGTCCATGGCCAGGTTGAACTGGTCCTCCCAGCGAAACTCGAAGCGAGCCTCGGAGAGGGCATCGTCCCAGGCCTGAGCCCCCTTGTGCCCCTTGGCCAGATCAGCTGCATGGGCCGCGATCTTGTAGCTGATTACGCCGGTCTTCACATCGTCCCGATCGGGCAGGCCAAGGTGCTCCTTGGGGGTCACATAACACAGCAACGCAGTGCCATGGGCACCGATCAGGGTGGCACCAATGGCGCTGGTGATATGGTCATAGCCAGGGGCCACATCAGTGACCAGGGGGCCAAGGGTGTAGAAGGGAGCTTCCGCGCAGAGCTCTTGCTGCAGCTCCACATTTTCCACCACCTTATGTAGCGGCACGTGGCCGGGGCCTTCGATCATCACCTGTACATCATGCTTCCAGGCGATGCGGGTAAGTTCACCAAGCACGGCCAACTCCCCTAATTGTGCCTCGTCGTTGGCATCAGAGATGCAACCGGGGCGCAAACCGTCTCCAAGACTGAAGGACACGTCGTAGCGCCGCATCAGCTCGCAAATCTGCTCGAAGTGCGTGTAGAGGAAGTTCTCCTTGTGATGGGAGAGACACCACTTCGCCATGATCGAGCCTCCGCGAGAAACGATACCCGTCAATCGTTGTGCAGTCATGGGCACAAAGCGAATCAATACGCCCGCATGAATCGTGAAGTAGTCCACGCCCTGTTCACATTGCTCCTGCAGAGTCTCAAGAAAGATCTCAATGGTCAGATCTTCAATCACCCCGTTGACCTTTTCCAAGGCCTGGTAAATGGGAACGGTGCCGATTGGAACCGGGCTGTTGCGCATGATCGCTTCACGTGTCCTGTGAATGTCTTTTCCCGTGGAGAGATCCATAACCGTGTCAGCGCCCCAACGGATTGACCAGCGCAACTTGTCTACCTCCTCAGGAATCGAAGACCCCAGAGCCGAGTTGCCGATATTTGAATTGATCTTCACCAGGAACGCCTTGCCGATCACCGTGGGCTCAAGCTCTGGGTGCATGCGGTTGGCAGGAATGATCGCGCGGCCAGCGGCAACTTCATCACGCACAAATTCTGGGCTGACTCCTTCGCGAGCAGCTGCAAAGACCATCTCAGGGGTCACGTTGCCCGCGCGGGCGTGGAACAGCTGGGTGCAAACTCCACCTTCCCCCGTGGGCAGGCTCGGGCCCCAGGTGTTGCGCAAACCCGGAAGACCTTGGCTGGGGTCATAGCCATCGGGACCTGTGGTGTCATAGAGATCAATCGTGTCCCCCGTGGACAGGTGCACTCGCCGGTGTGGAACCGCCAAGGTCTGCTCGCCATAGGGAACCTCCTGGTAGTACTTGTGAGAACTGGGGAAGCTCTGCTCGAAAGGCTCAAGGGGTGCCGCCGCCTGGGGCTCGATCACCGCAAGATCTTCGGAGTGGGAGTTGGTGGCGTTCTGTTTCTCGTTGGTCATATCTGCCTTCCTCCGCCGGCATGATCCGGATCAGGTTCAAAGGGTTCCTCTCAGGAAGCGCGGACCGTCCGCGCTCCGCCCCTGGCTAGCTTTGAGGGCCTGAGTCTAACCACAAAGTGCCCCGCCAAAAAACCCCTGGAAGGGATCCGGCGAAGCTGCAGACACCCTCTTCCACAATGGGACCCAGAAGGGCATCCTGTGCCCGTGAGTTCAACCGCAGCCGCCGAACATCTTGTCATTGGAGCAGGCGTTGTTGGTCTGGCCTGCGCTAGGGCCCTCCAGCAAGAAGGCGCGGGGTCAGTGCTGGTCATCGAAGCCGAGGAGCGAGTCGCAGCCCACCAATCCGGCCACAATTCAGGTGTGATCCACTCGGGCCTCTACTATCGGCCCGGTTCCCTCAAAGCCAGACTGTGCACCCAGGGACGCACCGAGTTGCTCGAATTCTGCGCCCAGCATGAGGTTCCCCATCAAATCACTGGCAAGGTCGTGGTCGCCACCAATCAACGAGAATGCCAGGCCCTGGCTGAACTGGCTCGCCGAGGAAAGGCGAACGGCCTCACAGGCATCGAACATCTGGGCCCCGATGGAATCCGCGAGCACGAGCCTCATGCGCAGGGCATGGAAGGCCTGTATGTCCCCCAGACCGGCATCGCAGATTTTCGCGCCCTAGCCAAGGCCCTTGCCCGCGCAATCGAAGAGGCCGGGGGAGAGGTGCGCCTGACCGTGACGGCGGGCAAGCTGCGCCAAGAAAACAACCTCTGGCAAGTAGAGACCAACCAAGGACTCCTGCGGGCCCGCAAGCTGATCAACTGTGGCGGAGCCTGGGCGGATCGCATCGCCCGAGCCGCCGGCGCGCGCCCGCGCATTCGCATCGTCCCCTTCCGTGGCGAATACCACACCCTGGCTCCCGGAGCCCAGCATCTGGTACGCAATCTGATCTATCCCGTACCCGACCCACGGTTCCCCTTCCTTGGAGTGCACCTGACGCGCATGATTGCGGGGGGAATCGAAGCGGGCCCAAACGCAGTGCTCGCTTTCTCCCGGGCCGGCTATCGCTGGAGAGATGTCTCCGCCCGGGATCTGCTGGAGACCTTGAGCTTCCCGGGCAGTTGGAAACTCTTCGCCCGTCACCTCAAAACCGGTCTGGGGGAGGTGCAGCGCTCACTTTCGCGCGCAGCCTTCGCCAAGGCCCTCAAGCGCCTGGTGCCAGAACTTGAGGAGCAGGACCTGATCTCCGCGGGCAGCGGCGTACGAGCACAGGCCCTGGGACGGGACGGGGTTCTGGTGGATGACTTTCAATTCGAAGAGGGCCCGAACGCCTTGCACGTTCTTTCGGCTCCCTCCCCCGCAGCAACTGCCAGTCTAGCCATCGGCAGAGAAATCGCCAGGCGCGCGCTGGACCTAGGACACAACTCTTCTCCCTGAATCCGCCCTATTGGCCGTAGCTGCTGGGCAGATGCACGCGGAAGAGGTCGTTGTCTGTGGCCAAGAATGCCATTCGTCCCTTCGAACCTCCCACAGCAATCGCGGTCACGGGAGCTCCGAGATCCCACACCTGCCGGGTCTTGCCGGCTCGAGTGTAACGTTGAACGTGGTTACCAAGTCCCAGCAAGAGTGCGCCCTCATGGTCAACTCCCATGGCGGCAGGAGATGATTTGAGGGCAAAGCACTGCCAGGGTGCGCCTTTGGGCTGGCCATCAGCACTCAATTCCAAAGCCCAGACCCCTGACTGCCCTGCCAGGCCCAAGAACAATTGGTGGCCGCTGACCAAGAGACAGTTGGCCGAAGCAGGAATCGGTACGGCCTCCAGGCGTCCATCTGTACTCAAGTGCAGCAACGCCCCTCCTACGTCGAGCAAGAACACTGCACCAGAGGAATGGACGGCGAGGCCCCGCGAATCTCCCAATGGAGTCCCCCGAAAAGTAGCTGCAAGCACAGCCCCAGGAGTCCCATTGCGATCAAAACGCATGATGCGGCCTTGTGCGCTGTCGGCCAGGATCAAGTTGGTACCTTCGATGCCAAGTGCGGTAAAAAAACGATCGCGCGGACCGAGCTTGACCGGCGGACGGCCTTGAACCCATTTCTCCAAGCCGGATTTCCGCGAGGCAATCCAAAGGGCCGCATCCTCTGCTGCCCAGCCGATGGCGGTCACCCCCCCCAATCGGCCCAGAAACAGGTTGGGGGCTTGGGTGCGCTCGGTCACCACCCGCTCGCCAATCATGGCGCAGCCAGACCCAAGGAAGAGGGCCGCGAGGAGGGTCTGAGGCAGGAGCTTCATGGCAGGATTGATGCGTGCGAGCCGGTTGTCGGGGTCAGATGGGACTGGAAGGCGGGTGCCCGTGGACCAAGGATGCCCCATTCTATGTCAGGCAGCATGGGAAAGTGACGGCAAACCAAGGGATAGAGGGACCTCGGACCCTTGCAAGGGGGTTTTTCTTGAACCGTAAGGCGCGTGTATCCGGAGTGCGTCCGGGCCCCACACGGCCAGAAGACTTCCTCCCCCGCTGCTGTTCAATTCCCTAGCCTAGATGTAGGCAGTGCCCCTTCCGGGCCCGCCCATACCAGGACAACAACTATGCGCAAAGCCATCTTCCTGTTCGTGGCCGCACTAGGCGGCAGTGTCGTTCTCGCCAGCTTCGCTGGAGCCCAGGGCTGCTGAGGCCCCGCCAGTGGACCCGCCGGTGGCGGGTACAAAGGTCCGGCATCGGGCGGTCGTGCACCCCGCGCCCCCTCTGGAGGCGCCTCGCGTCCCCGCGGCGATGGCGGTGCCCAAGGCCCCAACACGCCCGGCGGCTGGGGCAAGCCAGCAAGCACCCCGCGCATACCCTGGCTGCCTACACCAGACAACCCGTTCACCGTGGGCGAAGGCGAGCAGGTATCCGACCCCACCGCCTGGCAGCTTTGGTGGTCCAACAACAAGGACCGCTACCTGCACTTCGCCAACATCGACACAGGCGCCTCGCGCACAAGCGGCGACTCCTGGTACCTGGGCAAGGGTGAAAAGCACAATCGCATTGGCGGTCGCTTGACCCCTCTGATGATCCAAGAGGATCTGGTCCCGCAGCTACAAAAAGGCATCGAAGTAGGTGGATCAAACGAATATGTCAAGGCAGCCGTGCTGGCCCTGGGCAAGATCGGTGGCGAAGCAAACTTTGCAACCTTCGATTATCTGATTCGCTTCTTCCTGTCTGAGGGCGAGCCCGATCTGAACAACACCGCCGCATTCTCCCTGGGAGTGTTGGCGGACGATCGCAACCTGGAGTACCTGACCGAACTGGCCCGGGGCTCTGAGGTAGCTACTGAAAGCCTCAAGGGCAAACAAGTACCGATCGAAATGCGCGCCTTTGCCACCTATGGCCTGGGCGTGATGGCCGCGCGGAGCGATGACCCTGAGCTTCGACGCAACGTAGTCGCCACCCTGGTGCAGTTGCTGGAAGAAGAGAACAGCAGGAACGATCTGCAAGTTGCAGCGATGGTCGCCATGAGCTTGGCTCCCCTGCCCTTCGACGCCGAAGCAGAAGTATGCATCTGTGGCACCTGCAAAGTGGACGGAGCCAGCGAGCATTACCAAGCGCAGGTGACCTACCTGATGCGCTACTTCACTGCCGACCGCGAGTTCGACGCCACGGTGCGCGCCCACACGGCGACCACCTTGGGACGACTGGTGGCCCATGGACAGGTGGAAGCGCCCGAGTCCATGCGCAGCGCCCTGTCCGAGATCAAAGGCGGCGTAGCCGACATTCTGATCGAGTCCCTGCAGCGCTACGCCAGACAACCCGCCATCGTCCAGGAAAGCGCCGTGATGGCCCTCGGCCTTGCCGGCGATGCGGACGACGACGATGTCGACCGTTGGATCCGTCACGAGCTAGCCAAGCAGGCAGGCCACGGGGATCCCCTGGCCAAGCGCTTTGCCCTGATGGCGCTCGCCGAAGCGGGCAGCCGCAAGGGACAGGGCGAAGACCCCTGGAGCGGAACCAGCAAGACCCGTGCGGAATTGATGCAGCGCCTTTCGCGCGGCAACAAGGCTGAACGCGCCTGGGCCGGTCTGGCTCTGGGTGTCTTTGGTTATCACTTGGACGCCATGGCCCAGGACCTTGAATCTGGCGTGGACCGTGCACTGATGCACGCTGCGAAGAAAGCCCGCACGGCGGACGACTTGGGCGCTCTGGCCCTGGCCCTCGGCTTGCGACGCACCATCGATGCGGAATCAATGCTGCTGAAGAAGGTAGAGAACCTGAAAGATCCCGCCGCCCGCGGTCACGCGGCCCTGGCGCTGGGTCTGATGGAATCCCGCAGCTCGATCGAGAGCCTGCAGGAGTTGCTCTCCACCGAAGACCTGAACCCGACCCTGCAAGCCCGCTGTGGTTTGGCACTGGGCATCCTGGGTGACAGCAATGTGGTCGAGACCCTGGTGGCCAAGCTGAAGAGTAGCGAAAGCATCGATGAACAGGCAGCCATCGCCCAAGCCCTCGGCTTCCTGGGCGACAAGCGTTCCATTGATGCATTGGCAGAACTGATGCTCGACACGGATGCGGGCTATGTGAAGTCCAGGGACAATGCGGTGGTGGCCTTGAGCTTCCTCGCTGATGCCCAGATGACCCCTTGGCGTTCCCTGCTGGCCCACGGATGCAACTACCGCGCCGAAACGCCGACTCTGACAAGCCGCGACGGCAAGGGCGTACTCGACCTTCCCTGAGGGTTGACTGACCCAAGAACCAGCGAGCCCCGGCAATCCTTGTGATTGCCGGGGCTCACTGCGTTGAATGCCGAGCGAACCCCAACATCTCAAGAGGCAACCGCCCCCCTAGAAACGCACGGACCAGGAGAGCTTGACCGCCAGGGCCTGCTCCCGACGCTCGAAAGAATCGAGGCCATCCTTCGTCCAACCGCCCTGCCCCACGAGAAACAGGTTCTGCCCTGGAGCCAGGATCCAGCGCACGCGGCTCTGGAAGCCCAGGTCTTCACTCTCGGTGTCATACTGAACAAGGTTCTTCCAGGACAGATCCGGAGTGAAGGAGAAGTCCAGGTCCAACGAAGCCGCCTGAGCGCTGAACTCTCCGCTGGGTACGCGCCCAGCGGCATCGCTCCAGGAAAACCCGAGTCGGTAATGGGGTCCTGGAATGACCAGGGGCGTCACACTCCAACGCACCATGTGGCCCCCATAAAGGTCGCCCCACTCCAACTCAAGGTCGCCCAGGTAATCCCGCCGGTCGTTGCTCTCAAGGGTCACAAAGTGACGTGTCATCTCGTGCCGACCCGGCGCAACCGGTACCCCGTCCGTCAGGTCGAAAGGGTCACTGATGTGCTCTACAATGCGGCGCACTTCGTACTCCAATTCGTCTTCACTCTGGAACTCCAGGCCCAAGGGCTGAAGCGGCAGAGTCCAGCTGTCTTCTGTGCCCTCAAGATCACGGATCACATCCAAGGACACGTTTGCCTCAAAGCTACGCAACCAACCCTGCTCGCCCAGCTGACGGTGAAAGTGGGTCTCCCAGCTCATGTCCCAGATCCCTGTGCGGCGTACAAATCCCAGGGCGGGGTCAAAGTCCTGCTCCACATGATTGAACCCGAACTCATGGCTCCACTCACGCGTACGCAGGTTGCCCTCCAACCCAAAAGCACCGCCACGACGCGAAGCCTGGTCCTGCTCCTGTACTTCACTGAAAAGACCATAGAACCAGAGCGCCGCTGGCCTTCCCTCTCCAAGAAACTTCCCATCGGACAGGCGCAGATCCAGCCCTGTGGTGGTTCCCTCGCCGCGGTCATCCGCCAGACCCCGAGTAGCGATCACCCCGATGCGGCTCTCCTCCCCAATACGCCGGGTCACTCTGGCCACTGAAAGATTCTTCTGGGGCACATCCGAACCTCCACCCCAGGCTTCCACCAGTACATCGAGCAACCCCACGGTCCAGTCACCCAGACGCGCAGAGTACTTGCCTCCCGCTACGATTGGCACGGCCTGGCCCTGATCGTCCCTGCCAATGGTGCGGGAAAAGAAAGGCACCAGACTGCGGCGGTTGCTCGGGGCGCCGAACTGAAAGAGCCCCGCATCCTCCAAAAAGAAGCTGCGCTTCTCGGGGAAGAAGAGCGGAAAGCGTGTCAGATTGATGCGTCGCTCATCCACCTCAGTCTCGGCAAAGTCCGTGGCCAGGGTGATCCGCAAATTGGACTCCGGAGTCGGGCGCAAGGATACGTCACCTCCCATGGCAAGGGACCCGTTGGTGGTATGGCCCCCTGTCCGGTAAGGCACCATCAAATCCCCGCGCAAGTAGGGCACCACCTCAAGGCCCAGGCCCTGCTGCAGATCATGCAAGCCTCCCAGAAAGCCTCCGCCGCTGAGCAGAAAAAACCGATTGCCTTTGAAGGCCCCTGTCCAGCGCGCCTCTTCTCCGTTGGCCACACGCTTGCGCCGTAAGTTGAAGCCCCAGGAAGTAGCGCTGGAATCAAAAGCCAGGGTCTGGACGGGCAAGACAATTTCTGCTTCCCAGCCGCGCTCGGTGACTCGTGACTTGGCATCCCAGACCCCATCCCAGCGCTTGTTGAAGCCTTGGCCTCCATCCGTGATCAGGGCATCTCCACGGGATCCGCCTGCAGTGATCTGAAACCAGTAAGCCGACTGATGATCGCGGAAGGTATCGAACCACATCTCGACAACATCATCAAAACGCACAAAGGCGTCCCGATCCATCTGCCGGGCCCGCACCTGCGCAGGATCGTCGTGGCAGATAATGCCCACGTACAAAGTCTTTCCATCCTGAAGAAAATAGACCTCTGTAGCGCGGGAAGCCTCAGCGCCTTCTACAGGGCGTACCTGAGTCAAGGGACTGAGGGTGCTCGCGAGGGCCCACTCCTCTGAGTCAACTCGGCCGTCAAATTTGATTTCTTGCCCAGGTTCGAGCCGAGCCGCAAACACACGCTTGGCCCCGCCGATCTGCTCGTCCTGACCCAGGGCGAATCCAGCAAGCAACAGGGCGAGCACGAAAGAATGAACGACAGTCATCATAGGTGTGGCCCAGATTCTACCGGAGCTGCGGCTTGGGTCCCCCCTCTTCCTACTTCCCTTTGGGCACGCAGAATCCACGCTGCCCCGGAGCAAACCGTCAACCCCGAGAGCACTCCGAATATGGCAGACAAGCTCACACCTTGGTCATAAAAAAATCCCACCAGGCCTCCCATGATGCTGAAGCTCAGAGCAAGACCCAGGTTCTCAGTACTCTGAATGCGCCCCCGCCAACGATCGTGCACGCCGCGCTGCCACAGGGTTGTAGAACCAACCCAGATCGTGCTGCCCCCTGTGTGAGCCAACGCGATCAAGCAGAAGATCCAAACGGGCCCTTCCGCCAGGGCCACCAGACTGTAGCCGATGCCCGCCACCAAGAAACCCAAGGCGGTTGAGATACGCAGGCCCCGATCTGTGGAACCCGCCAGGCGCATTGCCACAATCGGCCCCACCCCCGTGCCCAGACCGCGGGCAGCATAGAGCAAGGAAATCGACAGGCCTGCGCCAGCCATGGTCGTGTCTGCGGACATTTCACGTCCAAGGAGAGAGAGACAGACCAGATAACCCCCAGCCACACCCCAGTGCCACTTTGCGCTGATGCCCGAGGAAACCTTGCGCTCACACAGGTGCTGCCAGGCCTCGCGCAGTTCGCTTAACACCAGCACACGCCGTAGGCTGAAGCGATCCGGTTGGGGGGGCGGCCCGGGCAGGCGCAGAGTGAGCAGGAGGGCTGCGGAGACCAGATAGGTCCCCGCATCGATCACAAACACCCACCTGACCCCCACAAGTTCGAGCAAGAGGCCCCCCGCAACCGCACCAAAGGTCAGCATTGTGCTCCAGGTGATTGCGGTCAGGCCATAGGCCGCGTGCAGGTCTTCGCGCTGCACGAGATTTGGGACCGTGGCAGAGTGGGCCGCTTCGTGAAAGGGCCCCAGTGCCATCTGCGCGAACAATAGGCCATAGAGCAGGGGCAGGTCCGCTGGTTCGTCGACCGCCAGGAGACCGAGCACAACCAAAGCCCGAATCAGGTCCGACGCAATCATGGTTCCCCGCCGGGAGACCCGATCAGCAATGGACCCCGCCAACGGACCCAGCAGGGCCGCGGGCATGAGACGCAAGGCGATTTCCCCGGCGAACAGCGCTCCCGCCGCGCCCAGCGCCGAATCACCGCCCAGATGGGCAATCAAGGCCAGCACGGCCATACGATTGAGCCAATCCCCAGCCTGAGTCACGACCTGTGCAAGCCACAACCTGCGAAAGGCTGGGTTGCGCTTCAGAACCTGCAGCAAAGCGCTCTCTTGTCCGGCCTAGGCTGAGGCGATGATGGGCAGGCAAGCACCAATGCGCTCAAGAGCCAGGTCGATTTCCTCAGCCGTCACCACCAAGGGCATGCGGAATCGCACAGAAACCTCACCGCTGGCCAAAGCCAGGATCTTGTTGTCCATCAGATGGGCAAGCAATGCGTCCCGGGAGCTGTTGCTCTCGCAGGTAAACGCGATCAAGGTGCCCACGCCACGCACATTGCTGACCCCGGCGTGCTCGCTGGCCAGAGCCCTGAGGCCCGTGACGAATTGCTCGCCGCGCTCAACTGCGTTCTCGTGCAGCTTCTCGTCCAAGATGATCTCGATCATGCGCTTGGAGCGCACCATGTCCACCAGATTGGCGCCCCAGGTGGAGTTGATGCGCGAACTGCGCACAAAGACATTGTCAGCCACTTCGTCCACGCGCTTGCTGGCGTAGATGCCACAGACTTGGGTCTTCTTGCCAAAAGCCACAATGTCCGGGGCCACTCCGACCTGCTGCCACATCCAGGGTGTGCCACTACCGAAGAAGCCCACCTGGACCTCGTCATAGATCAAAAGGGCCTCATGCTGATCCGCGTATCCGCGCAGGGCCTGGAAGAACTCCGGGCGGAAGTGGTTGTCGCCACCTTCTCCCTGCATGGTCTCGATCAGGATTGCCGCCACGCGGTTCTCATACTTGGCGAAGGCCGCCTCGATCTCGGCGCAAGCGCGGGCCTCTTCGGCCTCGATGTCATTGGCGATGCTGCCGTCTGGAGCAAACTCGATCGCGGGGTTATGCACCCGCGGCCAGTCAAACTTGGGAAACAGTGCAATCTTGTCGGGCACCGTGTTCGTCAAGCTCATTGTGTAGCCCGTGCGGCCATGGAAGGCCGCATTGAAATGCAGCACGACCAATTGATTGCCGTCGTCAACCTGATCGATGCCCACCTTGTGCGCCTTCCAGTCGAAGGCCACCTTGATGGCGTTCTCCACCGCAAGGGCGCCTCCATCGATCCAGAAATGGTGCGGGAAGCCCTCAGGAGTCACCCTGGTGGCAAAAGTCTCCACAAAGTCCGCCATGTGCGATGTGTAGAGATCAGAGTTGGCGGGCTTGTTGCGCGCCACCAATTCGATCTCCTTGCGAAACTCGGGCTCCAGCATGCCCGGATGGTTGTAGCCAATGGGCCAGGACGCGAAACAGGTGAAGAAGTCCAGGAACTCCTCTCCCGTGCGCGAGTCATGGATCCAAGACCCATGTGAACGTTCCAGGTCCATGACAAATGGCAGACCATCCGCCAACTGATGGCGACCGAGAATCTCGTGAACAGCGTTGGGGGCAATCATGAATGAGTCAGGGGCTGGAGGATCTGGACAAACGCAGGGTCTGGAGGAGGCGCAGAACCAACACAGAGCCGCCCAAAGACGAGCATCTCCCTGGTCGGCCACCCCCCCCTGTGGGCACTTGCCACCAAAAGCCCACTGTACCGTCTCAGGGACCCTCTAGACAGCCCTGGACGCAATCGGGGGGTAAGAAAAGGGGTCTCCCACAGGCTTCCGGGCTCGAGACTGCGGGTCAGCGCCCCAACCAACCCCCAAATAGCGATGATTACAGCGCATAAAGTGGGATTCACCCAACCATGCCTCGGGGAAACCCCTATATTTGGCGAGAATGGTAGGTTCTCCGCGCAACAAGCCCAACGGCTTCCCTCCCTGGGCACGGGTACGACACCAGCGCGACTTCGACCGGGTCTGGCGTGAAGGCCGGCGAGCCCGAGGATCCCAACTTGTGGTGATTGCCGTGGACAACCAAATGGGTATCACCCGCCTGGGTCTTTCGGTGGGAAAGAAGATTTGGCGCGGAGCCGTACAGCGCAACCGTGTCAAGCGCATCATGCGCGAGGGATTCCGCCTGTCCTATGACCAACTGCCCAAGGGTGTAGACCTGGTGCTGATCGCAGCAAAGCCCAAACTACGCCCTCAACTCGCCAGCCTGCAGGAGGAACTGGTCCACCTGTCCCACAAGGCCTATCGCCGTTACCGCGAGGCCCGGGTCACGGCGCCACCCGTCAATTCCCTGCCGCCCAACCCCGAGACCCAAGGAGAATCGAGTTGATGCGGTTTCTCGGTCAATGGCTGGCCCTGCCCATTCGCTTCTATCAGCGCTGCATCTCTCCTTGGACCCCACGAAGTTGCCGCTTCTCCCCGACCTGCAGCTCCTATGCAATTGAAGCACTTCAATCCCACGGGGCCCCGCTTGGGCTCTGGTTGACCCTGCGACGCATCTTACGGTGTCACCCTTTTTGCAAAGGTGGGCATGATCCCGTCCCCCCCCACTATTCCTGATCCCCAATGTCAGCATCCTTGCTTCCCATAATATTCCTGAGCCTGATCTCCCCGGACTGCTCCACTCTTGACGACGACCGCGCCCAGCAGCCGGACTGCCCAATCTCTGGGGCGGTCCCTGTGGATCATCTGATAGGGAAGGGGGAGACCCACTTTGCTCATCTCTGGCAAGTAACCAGTGGAGGAGAAAATGCCGAAGCCTATTGGAGCTTCGAAGGAGACCGCCTCTGCCTGCAGGTAAGCAACCCAAGCATGGGCTGGAACTGCGACCGCATCACAGTGACCATGCCCGATGGCTCCCTTGAGCAGATCAGCAATGGCAAGGGCGTGACCACCTGCTCCTACTTCCTGCCCGGTGGCAAGAATGTAATTTTCGCCTCAACAAGAAGCGCACACAATACCTGCCCCCCACGACCCGATCACTCGAAGGGCTATGTCTGGCCAATCCATGACAGCTATGAAATCTATGTGCACACCCTGGGCGGGGGCACCCTACCCCTGATCACTGGCGCTGGATATGACGCCGAAGCCACTGTAAGCCCCATGGGCGATCGCATTGTCTTCACCTCCACGCGCTCCGGTGACCTGGAACTGTGGACCTGTGACCTGGAGGGCAAGAACCTCTTTCAAGTGACGGACGAACCGGGTTACGACGGAGGTGCCTTCTTCAGCCACGATGGCAAGCAACTGGTCTTCCGTACCACGGCGTTCACCCCGGGCAAGCGCGCAGAGGAGGCCTCGGCCTACAAGAAACTGCTCAGCAAGGGCCTTGTGCGCCCCAGCCATATGGAGATCTACACGATCAACGTCAACGGCAAGCAACGCCGCCAGTTGACCCATCTGGGCAAGGCGAACTTTGCCCCCAGCTTCTTTCCCGATGACAAGCGCGTGATCTTCTCCAGCAACCACCATGACCCCAAGCGGCCCGCTATGAACTTCGACCTCTTCGCCATTGACGTGAAGAGCGGTGAACTCGAACAAATTACGACTCTAAACGGGGAACGTGGCAAGCAGTTTGACGGCTTCCCCCTCTTCTCACCGGACGGCAAGTACCTCGCATTCTCTTCCAATCGGGGTGATGGGCCCGCAGGCGAGACCAATGTCTTCATCGCCCTCTGGCGCTAAACAGAAAATAGAACCATGGAATACAATCCTTTAGTTGCAATCATTGATGATGACCCCGCCATGCGGGATCTCGTGCGCCACGTTCTGGGTACAGTGGGACACGAAACCCGCCGTTTCCCAACAGTGGAAGAGTTTCTCGACAACACCGAGATGGAGCACATGGCCTGCTCGATCTGTGATGTGCGCATGCCCGGACTGGGTGGCCTCGGCCTGCTGAATCGCATGGCGGAAGACCCGCATGCACCGCCAGTGGTCCTGCTCACAGCTCACGGAGATGCACAGATGGCAGTCCAAGCCCTTCGGGCCGGCGCATTCGAGTTCCTTGAAAAGCCCTTTCGGGACCAGGACCTGCTCGACCAGGTGCAACGGGCGCTGGAACTCGACAACCTGCGGCGCAACCGCAGGGTAATTCTGGCCACCCTGCAAGACCGCCACAAGTTGCTCACACCCCGTGAGCAAGAGGTCTTCCAATTAGTGGTGGATGGCGCCACCAACCGGGCAATCGCGAAGGCCATGGACCTTTCCCAGAAAACCGTCGAAGTCCACCGGGCCCACATGATGAGCAAGATGGCAGCCGGATCCCTGCCGGGACTGGTGCGCATGGCCGTGGCTCTGGAATCCGTAGCCGGACTGCATCCCCTGGAAACGGTGCTGACCTCGAGCCTTGGAAACATCGGTCTCCAGGATGGGCAAATGTCCAAAGGCGCAGCTGCGGGTCATTGAGGCTAGGATTCAGGACCTCCAGACATGCAGCTAACAGTTCTAGCCAGCGGTAGCGGTGGAAACAGTTCCCTGCTGCGTATCGGCGAGGGTGGCATCCTGGTGGACGCAGGCCTGGGCCCCCGTGCAATGCGCGATCGTTGGAGCCACCTGAACCTGGGGCACCGCGCACTGGAACATGTGCTGGTGACCCACGGACACTTGGACCACTCCCGCTCTGCTGGAGCACTTGCCCGTCGGCAGAATGCAACACTGCACTGCGCTCCGAGCATGACAACCCACCGTGCCCTGGCACGTGCTCCACGCTATGCAGAATTGAGGGCAAACAGCGAACAGGTGTTGGAATGCCGCGAGGGCACGGTGCATGTGCGCTCGGCGTTGCTGCCCCACGACTGCGACCCGACCCTTGGATTTCGCCTGGAGTGCGCTGGTCGGCGAGTTGTGATCCTGACGGACTTGGGCAAACCTGATGCAGCGGTGGCCAGACATCTGGCGGACCCCCACGTACTGCTGCTCGAATTCAACTACGACGAAGACATGTTGCGTGAGGGACCCTATCCCGACACGCTCAAGAGGAGAGTCGCCGGAGACCGTGGACATCTCTCCAATCTACAGGCCAAGCAGCAACTCGCAATGCTCGCCGGACCCAGCCTGCACACGCTTGTCCTGGGTCACATATCACAGAAGAACAACACTTCCGAACTGGCGATCAAGGCAGCAGAATCCGAATTGGCGCGCCTCAACCGCAGTGATGTACAGGTACTGGTTGCGCAGCAGGACCAGGCGCTGGATGGAATCCAGGTCTAGTCGCGGGCAAACCGGAAGCGCACGATAGCGAAAAGCGCCTGGAAGCCGTCCTTCCAGCCCACCTTCTTGCCGTCCTCATAGCCACGGTTGATGTACTGAATTGGAACCTCCACAATGCGCAATCCCTGACGGGAGAAAGCGGCGGTCATCTCAGGTTCAATTGTGAAACGAGGTGAGCTGAGCTTGAGCGACCGGGCAATGTGCGCGGGAATCACCTTGTAACAGGTCTCCATGTCAGTCAGAGAGTAGCCCGTGAAGAGGTTGCTCCATGCGGTCAGGAACCTGTTGGCCATGGTGTGCAGACGGAAGTGCACGCGCTCCGTGCGGCCCAGAAAACGAGAACCATAAACCACATCTGCACGCCCCTCCGCGATAGGCGCGATCAGAAGACCGTAGTCCTCAGGGTTGTACTCCAGGTCAGCGTCTTGCACCAATACCAGATCGCCCTGAACCTCTTGAAAGGCCGTGGCCAGAGCTGCCCCCTTGCCCTTGTTCTGACGGTGATAGAAACAACGCACAATGCCGGGGTGCGCATCTTCATAACGCGCCATTATTTTGCGGCTGTCATCTCCTGAGCCATCATCCACCAGCAGGATCTCCTTCTCGAAAGAAGTGGCCAACACACGCTCGAGGATCTCCCCAAGGGTGCCCTGCTCGTTGTAGATCGGAATAACGACTGAGAGCTTCATCTGCGAGGTTCACCTGTCATCGACTCAAGGCCCTTGAACATCTCATCCAAACCCAGAAAATCTACCAAACCCTCGTGCAGAGCGCGGTAGGCGGGATCCCCTTCGATGCACCAGAGGGGTTTTTGGAATAGAGGTAGAATCTCAGAGTCAGGGCGCCGACGCCTGTCCTGCACCGACTTGCGCCGAGCCATCCAATGGTCCCAGCCCCCGATGAAGTCATCAATTGCCACCAGATCGGCAACCCCGATGCGATCCAGGGCCTGACGCTGATTTCTGCCGCGCCAGCGGGCTATGAGCTGCCCGAGCCAACCACGGCCGGCCAGATTCTCCAATTCTTCGATACGGTAATCCCTGCGATCCAGCCCACCCAGGTGCATGTACGCACGACGGCTGGCGAGGGCCAGCATTGCCGGCATCACCCGACGCAGGTGCTCGTCATCGTAGTTCTTGAAGCAAGCCAACAGGGGGTTGCGGACCTGCAACTTTCGAAGACGTTCCTTGGGCACACGCGCACTGGTGGAAGAGTGGTGGTGGTAACAGACCGCTTCGGGGGTGTAGTGCACTTCGTGCCCCAAGACCCAAGTGCGCCAGCCAAGATCCACATCCTCATAGTAGGCAAAGAAATCCTCGTCAAAGCCCCCCACCTCATCAAATGTCGCCGCGTCCATTGCCATGGCGCCGCCACAGGCGAAGAGGGTCTTACGCGGAGTGTTGAACACAGGACTGTCGCTCTCACGATAACCGCGCTGAATGCCAATGCCATGGAAATTGGAACCCCCGCCTGCAGTGTCGATGGAGGAACCATCCCAGTGCAACATCTTGCCCGTGCTGGCAACGCAATGGCCTTGCACTATCGGCGCAACCAGGGCACGTAGGAAACCGGGCTCCACCCGCAGGTCGTTGTTCAAAAACACCACCAGGTCAGGCCGGTCAGCGTTGCGCATACCTTGATTGCAGCCAGCGCTAAAACCCATGTTGCGCTCGTTTTGGATGCAGCGCACCCAACTGTGCTTACGGGCAACATGGGACTGGCTGCCATCCTTGGACCCATTGTCCACCAAGACCACCTCGCGCATGTCCTCGGGGTAATCCAACTCGTCCAAAGACTTGAAGCAGCCGTCGAGGTGATGCTTGCCGTTCCAATTGAGAACCACGATTGAGCAGCGGGGCAGGTCTGTATCGGCCAGAGGCTCAGCCCTGGGCGCAGCCAAAGGATCAGCGGCATGCTCGCTACGCGACTTGCCCTTGGACCCCTTCTTGGCTCCGCTGGAACGCTTGGCCTTGGGCCGCTTGCCGTGCTTCTTGGTCATGACTCGTGAGAGGGTCGAGCGTGCAGACATAGGCGCACCAAACGCAGATGCTCGTCGCCGCTGGACTGCTGGCCCGCGACCACTCTAAGGATCGAGGCCCCGGGGGGGAGCGTCAGGTCAATCGTCTGCAACACGGCCCGATCCTCTTTATCGGCCTGAATCGGGGGTAACCTGTGAGATTCAAGGCCTTCGATTTCCACGCGACCTGCCAGGTGCACGCCCAGCTCCCCGGCCAGTGAGAATTGTTCCACCTCCAGGCATGCGGGCCCCTCAGGCACCCCCTCCAGACTGAACTCAAGCACCGCGCCGGGGCGCAGCAGCACCATCTCGGTCCCCTGCTCCAGGATCTCCCCACTGGACCGCTGGGCCGCGCGCGGAGAGAATTCCGCCAGCAGGCGCTGGTTGTGGGCCCTGCGCTCCACACAGGCCAGGGCCCGATATCGGAACTCCCAATCGAGGGCATCCTGGACCACACTCTTGGGCTGCGGGAATTCAAGCGAGAGGCTGGCCAGCAGCTCCGGCTCGTCGAGCAGGCGGGCCAACACCCGCGCCAGATCGTTGGCATCAGCAGGCTCAAAGTGTAAACCGTCAACTCCATCGCGCACGAACTCTGCCATACCTCCGAAGCCCGAAGCCACCACCGGCGTTCCGCAAGCAAAAGCCTCAGCAATGGTCACGGGCGCGTTCTCATACCAGACGCTGGGAACCACCAGCACATCCAAGTCTGCATGCACCTCGCTCAGACGCGCATTGTCAAAACGACCCGCGAACTTGGTGCGCGTGCCAGCAGCCCGTCGTTCAAGGTCCTGGTGATACTCGTCCTCTTCAGGATCAAAACCTCCATGAATGAATAGTTCGATGCTGCGACCCGCCAAGAGGCCCATGGCATCCACCAGCACATCGCAGCCCTTGTACCACACAAGACTGCCTACAAATCCAACCCGTAGCACGCCCTCTGGACGGGGACTCTTGGCCCTTGCGGATAGGTGCTCCAGACTCAGGCCGTTCTCGCTGAACAAAAAACGGTGGGGATCAAAAACCCCACTCTCCAGATATCGTTCCCGCAAGAAGCGGCTTGGGCTGACTTGCAGATCACAGTCACTGTAGGCACCGAGCACAACCTCTCCCCGCTCGCTCAGATCCATGAACTCTGCCGCTTGCGTGCGCTGTTCTTGGGGACATAGCTCAGTACTCTCAAGGCGCCGGGCCAGTTCCACCAACCCCGCTTGAACCCCCGACCCGAGATTGGCCAAAGCCGGAATCGACTCCAATGAACGCTCCTTGACGCAGGCAAAACAACCCGCCCCCATGTTGTGGGCGCAGACCACGCCATCCGGTCGAATCAGCTGCACCCGGGAACACAGACCCCAGTAGTCATGACAATGCACCACCGTGGCGCAGCCCGCCTCCTTGGCAACACGCACGAGCGAAGTACTGGTGTGGATCAAATGCTGAAAGTGCACCACATCAGGCTGCTCACGGGCCAAGACCCGGGCAAAAGCGGCTTCCGCACGGGGCTGCTCGAAACTTGCGCGCAGATTGGGATGGTCGAGACGGTGGGTCATGCGCCAGACCCTGAGATCCTCAAACCGGTCCTCGTGTACCTCGAAGTCCTCGGGTCCCCCGGGGATTCCGGGCACCCGCGCGAAAATCGCCACCTGATGTCCGAGAGCCTGCAGGCCGCGGGCCAGGCCAAGGGTGAAGACTTCAGTACCTGCCCAGGTGTCCGGTGGGAATCCGTGCACCACGTAGAGCAGCTTGAGATCACCGTCCTGGCGCATCCTGGTTGCAGGCCGCAAGTGAGCAGTCTGCCCTCCACGATGCAGCCCCTCAAAGGCTGCCCTTCGCAGGCCCCGAACTTCGCTTGCCAACTCTCTTTCTTCAGCAAGTGACAATCCCAGAGTCTTGATGAAAGCCTGATCCCCAGGAGCCAGACGATCGAGCAGAACCGGCACATCTTCAGCCCGTCCAATGCAGGTGCGCCCAAGCCACGACTTATTGAAGCTCCCATCGACCGCCCCCCGGGCGTGAGTTTCCCTGAGATCGTAGTCGTGGCTGTGCTCCACTTTGGCTGCATCGCTGTAGACAATCCTCTTGCCCCCTTCGAGCATCGCCCGCGCCATCAACACATCCTCACCAAACGACGTGCGCGGCAGAGGGTGGCGCTCCCAAGCCGAACGCCGGATGGCAGAAGCCACATCCTGGAAGGTGTACAGCTCACGCTTCTCGTCGGGGCTCATGGTCGCGTATTCCTCCGGAGCCGGAAGCTCCACCACCCGGCGCCCTTCGCTCCAACCGGGATCATCCCGAGAGAGAACGAGAGTCGAGAGTTTCGCGTCCTGCCGAGGCAGGTTTCGACAAAAAGCTCCTGCAACCAGAGGATCCTCAAACTCCGCTGCCAGGTTCGCTAACCATTTGGCCGATGCGGGTATCGCATCCTGGGTCAGAAAAACCAACAGGTCTCCTGCACTTCGCGCCGCCAACCTATTGCGCGTGTCACCGTGGTCAAATTCAACCGTGTGAATCCGATCCAGGTGCAGCGGTACACTGAAGTCCGCCGCCAGGGCCTCAATAAACTCAAAGGTTCCATCCGTGGAACCTGAATCCGTAACCCACAGGTCCCAAGGCAGGGGGCACTCCTGAGCGTTGAGTGCCTCAAACACCCGCTTGAGAAACTGCATGCCCTGCCAGGTGGGCATCAGCACCGAGATGCTGGAGATCGCTTGTTCGCTCATGGGAATCAACCGCAAGGGTCAGCCGCCTAGCCTAGCGCGAGGAGCCGCACAGACCAAAGACATGTACAACGGCTGACTCAGGAATAACGCCGGGTAGCCGCCCGACCCAAGGGCAGGTTCCAGCCCCAGGTGCCCAAGAATTGCCCAACAACCATCGCCCCGCGCAGAAATGGTGAACGCAAAAGGTAGCGCAGGAAAATACGCTCCTGCCCCCGCATGAATTTCCAATCCTCACGCACCTCGTGGCCCCATCCTCGCAACATGCTGATCGGACCGGGGCGAACCCTGAATCCGAACTGTCGGCGCAAGAAGGCTGCGTCAAGTCGATAGCGTTCGAGGGCACCCAGCAGAGAGTAGCAATGGGCGTGGCGAACAATCGCCAAGGGGGCGTGTGCAAGTGCCTGCCCTTCTGTCAGCACCATAGCGGCCCAGACGACATCTTCACCAAATGCCACTTTGGAAAAAGGCCATTTGATCAGCGCCTGCGCTCGATAGGCGCAGGCAACATTATGGAAGCGAGCCTGTTGCACCGCTTCCGTGGGCGAAAAATCTGCCAGGGCCTGGTCCGGGCGAAGCCTGCGCACCTCCGCCAACCCAGACGCCTCAGGTGACGCGAGCACCGTGCGCGCGGTCAGAGGATCATCGCTGGGATGGGGCACGAGCCGCGCGCCAACGGCAGCCACACTCGAGTCCTCAAAGGACTTCAAGAGTTGCTCGACGCAGTCAGGCCCCACGGGCACGGCATCCTGTGTCAAGAAAAGCAAGTAGGTCCCCTTGGCTCGACTGACCAGGAGGTTGCGTGTTGAACCATGGGAAAACTCGTGCCGAGGAATCACGTGCACATCGAAACCCGCTCCTTCCAGCAGCAACACGGTCTGGTCTGTGGACGAAGAGTCCACAGCCAGCCACTCCACCTCGCCGCTGATCTCTTGCTGCGCAAGGGCCGGCAACAGGCGCTGCAAGTCGCCTGCGGCATTGAGCGTAGGCAAGAGAATTGAGAGACGGGGCGCAGTCACGATAGGAAGCGGATCAAACCCGATCACAGAGTTCCCGGTAATTGCAGCTACTGCACTCGAAGCCCGGCTCAATCAGAGGAAAAGCTTGCGGGTCTCCGTCCTCAAAATCCGCATTGAAGTGCAGCAACTTCATCTCGGCCAATGACTCTGCGATGCGCACAAAAGCCGCGTCCAAACCGGCTGCCCCTGGCTCTACGCGCACAACCTCGCGAGTGGTCAGATAGGCGTCAAAACCAATCACTTTGTCGGGGTCAGCACCCCACTTGTCCCTGGCATAGCCCGCGTAGACCTGCAACTGAAACTCATCAGCCTCGCGCGGGCTGCCGGTCTTCCAGTCCCAGATGTGCACGCTGCCATCCTCGGCACGGTAAGCGAAGTCCGGTACAGCAAAGACCTTGGTGCCTTCAAAATCAAAGGTGGTCATGTCCTCACATGCCAGCCAGGTCGAAGGGTCCGCCTCCCGAACGGGGGCCAGCTCAGGCATGTCCAGGAAGGACTCGAGGGAGGCAATGATGCGTTCCTTATAGCGCGCGCCATAGGTAGCGGCGGCCCCACTGGGCTCATCGATGCGCTCTTCCTGATAGTGATGCTCTGCCAGATGACACATCTTGGCTGGTCGACGACGCCACTTGCCCTGCTTGGAAACCTGATAGTGCTCCCGCAAGGCTCCAACAGCTGTATCAATGAATTCTTGACGGGAGGGCTGGGGTCGGCCCTCTCGTTTGGCAATGAACCAGGCCTCGATGGCCTCATGCACGATCTGTCCCGCCAGCATGGGCATGCGCGTCATCTTCTTGAGCAACCAGGCCCGGCGTCTGGCGGGGTCACCACCCTGCTGCCAGCCCAGCCAGGAACCGTAGTAGTCCAGGTAGTACTTGCGTGGACAAGCGACAAAGGTGCCGGCTCGGGATGCCGACCAGGAGAGTTCATGCTGAATGGCCATTCAAAGAGGATCCTCGCCCCCCGGATCAGTGTGTGCAAGCCTTTCCAGCTTTACCCGGCCTGTCTTTTTGAATCGTTCCTTTCCACGGGGGATGCAGACCCCCCGCAGCGCTCGATGGCAAGCTCGCTATCCGCAACGGAGACACCTGCTTCCCCTGCCGTGACCCGCTTACCTTGACCCTGGTCGAGGCTGAGAAGGTGCACTGGAGCGCCCCAAAGATGGGCCAGGTTGCTGATCAGTTGACCCGCCTCCTGCAGCACAAGATCCCGGCCGTCGTGCATGTGCACCAAGACCAGGGCACCTTCGGAGTCCACCTCTTGCAGTTGAATACGTGGCTGACCCGCCCAGGACAAGCTGCTCAGGAGCTGCTGTTTCACGGTCTTCCAATCACGATCCGCGATCTGACGGCCCCCTCCTTTTGGATTGTCACGGAATATGAATAGCTCATTTTCCAGGGCAAATTCCTCATCCACAAGCTCGTCGATAAAGGAGGTATCGTTGTGAATCTTACGCAAACGAAAGAGATCATGACCAAGGCGATCCGCGTGACGGAACAATTCGATGCCTAACTTATAGGGATTCAACTGTCCCGCTTGAGCGGCAGTAGCTCCAGAGTGGCAATCGGCAAAGTCGATGATCTCGGATCCATCCAACAAGCCTCCAGTCAACAGGCGGCTGTGCCAGAAAGACGCCCAGCCCTCGTTCATGATCTTGGTCTGGCGTTGGGGCATGAAGTAATAGGCTTCATCACGCACGACTCGCAACACCTCGCGTTGCCAGGCTTCCAAGGGTGCATGCTCGATCAAGAACGCCAGACAGTCGTAGGTAGGCAGGGCACTGCCAGCCAGCCGCGTAGGTTCTGGCGGCCGCACAGGCCTTCCATCCAGGACTGCTTCGAAACTCGCCCGAGCATGATCGATGCGTCCAACACTTTCTGAAGCGCGCGGTCCTTGCAAGGGCAAATAGGGGTCAAGTAGACCTTCAAGGCAAAGGGCCCGGTCGAGCATACGGTCCAAATTGTCCTGCCCTTCGTCAGCACTGATTTGCTTGATGCGCTCCGCGTTTGATTCCATGGCTTGCACCATGCGTCGGTTCGTGGGAGCGAACCACACGTTGTGCTTGAAGAAGTCCGCGTGCCCGAAGACGTGAGCCATGACGAGCTTTTGCTCCATCAAGGAGTTTGAGCGCACCAGGTAGGCAATAGTAGGGTCGTTGTTGATGACCAATTCATAGATCTTGGACAGCCCATAGGAGTAACCCTTGTGCAGGCGCTCGAAGTCCATACCGAAGCGCCATGAGGCGTAGCGCTTGGGGAAGCCCCCATACGCGGCAACGGCGTTCAGGTCACGGGCATCAAGGATTTCAAAGAGAACCTCAAAGAAGTCCAGACCAGCAGCATGGGCCGCATCCTCTGCCCTTTGGGCCTCCCGCTTCAGTCTCGCACTGAGGTTGGGGGTGCGAACCATGCCTAACGGCCCCTCCCCAGGAAAGCGCGGATCGACTCGGCAATTTCATCACGACCATCTACTGCAGCGCTGATCAGATTCTCCGTACTGCCGAGAGCCTGTTCCAGGTCCTTCTTGAACTGGCCTGATCCATAGGCGCTCTTGACTTGACCGTAGCAGAATTGATTGACCCGTGGCAGCAACTCGTCCCGCAGCAAACTGACGCAGTGGGAAGTGTCTCTTGCGCTCCAGTTGTCCCCATCGGAATAGTGGAATGGGTAGATATTCCACTGATCCGGCCGATACTTGGTCTGGATCAACTCAAGGGCCAGTTCATAGGCCGAGGATATCTTGGTTCCTCCAGATTCGCGTAAGTGGAAGAACTCTTCGCTGTCAACGATCTTGGCAACCGCATCGTGCACAATGTAAACCACTTCAATGTTCTTGTACTGGCTACGCAACCAGGTATCGATCCAGAAAGCCTGAATGCGCACGATCTCTTTCTGCTCTTTACCCATTGAACCCGAGACGTCCATCATGTGCAGAATGACAGCACTGGATTCTGGCAACGGCGCAGTGCGGCGCATGCGGAAGCGCTCGTCGTCTTTGATAGGTACTACCCTGGGGTCAGCGGGGTCCCAGTGCCCCTCCGCAATGGTGCGCGTCAAAGCCCGCTTGAAGGTGCGCCGAAAGTGCCGCAGACTACGTGGCCCCTGGTTGCGCAGACCGGTGTAGCGCCCACCTTCTGACAGGAGTTGCTTGGTACCCCGGGGTTCAATGTTGGGCAGCTCCAGTTCGGCAGCCAGCATCTCCGCCAGTTCGTCAATCTCGACCTCGACCTCCAGCATGTGCTGGCCCTGGTCCTCTCCTGCAGCGCCTGCGCCCTCTCCGTCCTGGCCGTCTCCCTCCACCACTGCACCTTCCTCACCAGGGCCCTGGCCCACGCCCTGGCCCTGGTTTTCTCCAAATCGCAGGCGTGGCAGTTCAATCTGCGGCACAGGAATAGAAATCGTGCGTCCAGCGCGCTGACCTAGAAGATCTGTACTGGAGAGGTATTTCTTCAGGTCTTCACGCAACCGGCCCCGGACAATGTCCCGGAAGCGTGCGCGGTCCTTCTCGATACGGTAGATCTCGTAGCCCATGGATTCAGGCGGCCTGTTCCACCTCATCCTCTGAGGAGCCTTCAATGTCGTGGGCAAAGAGATTGGCCACTTCATTCAAGACAGCCTCGGCGGAGTATTCGTCATAACCGAAACGACGCATCAAGCGCTCACGGATCAGTCCAATCTTCTGCTGGGTATCAGGGTCAACCACATTGGAAACCAGACTGGTCAGCTGAATCGAATCCTTGTGATCTTCGAAAAGCTTGAGCTCAAGGGCCCGGGTCAAACGCCGATTCTCGCGGTAGTCGAAAGTCCTGCCCTCTAGATGCACAACGGCGATGTAGTTCATCAATTCGTGTCTGAAGTCATCCTTGCGGGCTTCGGGTACATCAATCATGTCTTCGATCGAACGCATCAGTCGTTCGTCAGGAGCATGCGATGTTCCGTCAGCACCGATGACTTTTTCTCGAGTGGTGTGGGCACGGACATTGTCCAGGTACTTGGAACACAGACGATCAAGAGCTTCCTGGTCCGCAGCGATAGCCACCTGCACCTCGTGCTTGATGATCTCTTGGTACTCTTCGCGCACCTGGGCCACGCGCTCCAGATACTTGCGACGCAGATCCTGGTTGGCCACCATGGAATTGTGCTGCAGGCCGTCTTCGATGGCCGCCAGGATCTCACGTGGACCCACCACCGGCTTCTCTGACACGAGACAGGCGGCGATGCGGTCTTGCACGAAGCGCGGCGAGATGCCCTCCATCCCCTCTCGCTCACAGGCCGCACGCAACTCGCCGACCTGCTCCGAGGTGAAGCCCTGAATTTCCTGACCGTCGTACAGGTGGGCCTTCTGAAGCAGGGTCAGATTGGGCAAGGCGGGCTCTTCGAGGCGGGTCAACACCGCCCAGAGAGAGGCCATCTCCAGTGTATGGGGTGCCAGACGGCGTCCCGGAGCCCCGGGCTGGCCGTAGCGGCTACGATGAATCGCCAGTTCCGCGGAGACCTCCAGGTTGTAGGGAATGTCGATCTTGATGGTCCGATCCCGGAAGGCTTCCATCAACTCGTTGGACAGGAGCCGCAGGTACTCGGGCTCGTTGGTATGCCCCAGGATGACTTCATCAATGGAGGTCTGGGCGAATTTCTTGGGCTTGATCAGATGCTCTTGGGTTGCACCCAGAAGGTCATACAGGAAAGCCACATCGAGCTTCAGGACCTCAACAAACTCCAGCAGGCCTCGATTGGCCACGCAGAACTCACCGTCAAAATTGAAGGCCCTGGGATCTGAATCGGACCCGTACTCAGCGATCTTGCGGTAGTTCAAGTCACCGGTCAGTTCCGTGGAGTCCTGGTTCTTCTCGTCCTTGGGCTGGAAAGTACCAATGCCAATACGGTCCGCTTCACTGAACACCAGACGCTGAACTTCAACATGGCCCATGACCTTGACCCAGTCACCTTCATAGCGATCCATCAGTTTCTGCAACCAAAAGCGGCTGACCGGATCGAGTTCTCCCTCGATCCGCAGTTCATACTCTGCGCCCAGACTCTGGGAAAGGCGCTGTGCTACTTCAGCGCGCTGCGCAACCGGAATCAACAGCAAGGGGTCCTGATGGGTGGCGGATGGAATCACTTCCCCGTCCACGTTCCAAGAAAAGGTGTAAAGCGCACCTTCATCGGTTTGTGTGTATGCCTCAAGGCCGCGCTTGAGCAAGCGGGCAATGGTGCTCTTGGCCGATCCAACAGGACCATGCAATAGCATGATGCGTCGTTCGGGTCCGAGGTGACGAGCCCCGGCTCGAATCATGTTGACGAGTTCTGCGAGAGGCTTCTCCAAGCCTTCCACAGCATCGCGGCCACCACCGAGGGGATCCTTGAACAGGTTCCAGGCCACATAAGACTTACCGGCTGCTGCCTCGCTGCCGTGGGACTCGATCATGTCGAGCAGTCGCTGCCAGGCGTTCCGTGCGGACCGCGGATCGCGCTCCAGAAGGCGCAAGTACTCGTCAAGAGAGCCTGTCCAGCTCAGACGGGCGTGCTGAGCCTCGTCCTGGAAATTGCGTACAAGGTCGAACAGGGGGGTGGATTCGTCAGTCATTTTCTTGTCTGGCCGCGCATGGATCGAGGCGGGTCTCCGATTCACCCATCGGACAAAGGACCTCCCCAACCTGAGACTGGTCTTGGTGACGGCCGGGTCAAAGCGGTTAGGATGCAGCCATGCCAGCCCGCCACAAGCGCCCATTGCCCCTGCTGGGGCTCCTAGGACTCCTCCTGTATGGATTCCCCTGGGCCTGCACCCCTGCGCCCACGCCTGTTCAGAAACCTGGTCAGACCCCCGAAGAATCCCTGCCTGCCATCGCTCTGGGAACTCCGATCCCCTTCGACGGCACCCGTGCCCACGCCCAGCTGGCAACGGTGGTGGCTCTGGGGCCTCGCCATCCAGGCAGTCCTGCCCTGGCTGAACTGGTGGATACGCTCGAGGAGGAACTGGTTGCCCTGGGATTCAAGACCCGACGCGAAACCTTCAGCGCCAAGGTTCCAATCACCCAGGCAACCCCGGAAGGAACACAGACCTACACCAACTTGGTTGCGGATCTGGCCGGCCCAACAAAGGACTCCCCAATGATCCTGGTGGGCGGCCACATTGATACCAAGTTCCTGGGAGAGAACTTCATCGGAGCCAATGATGGTGGTTCTTCCACGGTGGCTCTGATTGAGTTGGCCCGAGGTCTGGCCAGCACACATCCGCGGGCCCTGGCCTGGCGTGTGGTTTTCTTCGACGGTGAGGAAGCGGTCAACTTCACCTGGCTAGGCAAGGACAACACATACGGCTCGCGCCGCCATGCCAGGGAACTCTACAAGCGCGGAGAAGACAAGCGCGTGGGCGCTGTGGTTGTGGTGGACATGATCGCGGACATGGATCTGGAGTTGACGTGGGACGACTACTCAACCAAGTGGCTGCGCCAGATTTTCTGGACCGCTGCAAAGGACCTTGGCCTTGCCAAGCACGTGGCCTCTGCGCGAAAGCGTACTCTGGTCAAAGACGACCATCTCTCGTTCCTGGACGTGGGGCTCGAAGCAGTGGACCTGATCGACCTGGATTATGGCGGCCCCATGCGTCCCTATTGGCACGATGACCGGGACACCCTCGACAAGACCAGTGCCGCATCGCTTGAGACCTTTGGCCGCATCCTGACCAAGGGCCTGCTCGAGGTGGAGGCTGAGGTCCAGCGTCGACGCCGCAACCGCTGAACATCCAGGGCAGGCTCAGTCTTCGTGGGGAGCAGCGGATTCCAGCACGGATTTCTGGACACCTTCAACTGAGCGCGAGCCAGCGGATGCCCCCTGCCCAGGTGTGGGGTGCAACTCCACCACCTGATTCCCGTTCTCGTCAAGCTGCCGCTCCTCCGGGTCACCTTCAACCCCAAGCCTGCCTTGACCGATCAGGTCCGGGCCGCTGGAACGGGCACTACCCGTGGACTCGGGGGCAAACTGATCCACTTGATCGAGCTCCACAGCCACGAAGCGTGAAACGCCCTTGGTCTGCATGGTCACCCCAAAGAGCGCCTCGCAAGCGCTCATGGTGCCCTTGTTGTGGGTCACTACCACGAACTGAGAGGTCTTTCTGAAGCCGCTCAGCATGGCCAGGAAACGATCAATGTTGGCATCATCGAGAGCCGCGTCCACCTCATCAAGGATGCAGAAGGGGCTGGGCTTTGCCTTGAACACCGCAAACAAGAGAGCCAGTGCGGTCATGGTGCGCTGACCACCCGAGAGCAATCCGATAGGCAGCATCTCGCGACCCGGCGGCCGGGCGATGATCTCAATGCCCGCGTCCAGGACATCCACACTCGGATCGAGCTGCAGGTCTGCTCGTCCCCCACCAAACATCTGGCGGAAGATCACGCGAAAGTGCTCTCGTACCTCCGTGAAAGTCTCCATGAACATGCGCCGGGACTCTTCGTCGATGCGCTTTATGGTCTCTTCCAGGTTCTTGCGGGCCTCCCTCAGATCCCCGGCCTGAACTTCGAGGTGCGCCAATCGCCCGGCCACCTCGTCAAGCTCATGCACCGCTTCCAGATTGACCGGGCCGAGCTTCTCAAGCACGTGCTTGAGTTCGGTCACCATTGATAACAAGGCCTGCATCGCGCCTTCGGTGGCCAGAGCAGCTTCTGGCTCAAAGCCCTGTTTCAAGTCGTCCTGACTGAGACTCAATTCTTCATCGGAGCGCACCAGCAGCTCCCCCCGCTCCAGCTCAAGACGCTGCTGGGTGAGCTTCTGCTCTGACAACTGCTCGTTGACCTGATCCAGTTCCTCCTGAACCTCTTCCGCTGCCCTACGTGCTTCCTGAGCCAGGGACGCCCCCTCCCGCTCTCGCATGCGCAAAGCCTCCAGCTGCCCCATCAGAGCTTGCGCCTGTTCGCGTTGACTGGCAACCTGCTCCTGCACCTGCTTGGCTTCCTCCTCGCCACTGACTGCATTCGCCAGGAAGTTCTCCGAACGCCGTTGAGCCCGGGCGAGTTCCCCCTGGTCGCGCTCTATGCGCGCCTGCTCCCCACGCAAACGGTCTTCACAGGCCTGGAGTTCTGAATCCACGCGCTGGCGCTCCACATCGGCCCCGGCGATCTCGCGCCGGATGCCATCCCGCTCCCGCTCCAGCTGATGTCGCTCCTTATCGAAACCGGTCAGAATTGCACTTTGCTGCTCAAAAGCCTGCTCGGCAGCCAGCTGATCCTGACCCGCCTGCAAGAGAGCCTGATTCAGTTGGACCCACTCGTCCTTGACCCTGGCATGTTCGTCTGTTTTCTCGGTCAGGGCAACTTCCTGTTCCACCAGACGCCCCTCAAGGGCTGCTCGCTCGCGGGCAACTGAAGCCAGGGCAGCCTGGGCCACCTCGCAACTCTGTTCCCTGGCACCCAGCAACTCCCGGTCCTGAGCCAGGACAACCAGGCTGGCCTCGCGCTCTTGATTCACTTCCTCAATCGAATGGGAAAGTGACACGCAACGCTCCTCGAATTCATCCGCAACCACACGACGACCGAGTACACCCTGATCCAATTCGCAGTAGCCTCCGGAAAGACCAGCTGCGTCAACCACTTCCCCGGCAAGAGTCACGAACCGCCACTGAGGATCCTCTGCAACCAACCTGAGGGCCAAATCCAAGTCCGACACCACTACCACATCACACAACAGCGTCCGGACCAGAGGACGCACATGACTGTCGCAACGCACGAGATCGCTCAGCCGGCCTTCAACACCATTTCCAAAGCGAGAGAAGAGCGCAGAATCCGTTGGTGCGGGGCCGCATGGAACGCCCAGCCCAGAGGGCAATGCCAGATCGATCTTGCCCAGTTCCTCTTGCTGAGCCCACCCCAGGATAGCCTTGGCAACATGCTCGTCCTTGACCACAACAGATGAGGCCCGGGTACCAAGAGCCCCATCCAATGCTCGGGTAAGGCGGGTGTCGATGGCCAGATGATCCGCTACCACGCCCAGGAGATCCTCGGTGCCACAGGGACCGTGATCTCCTTCACTGGCTTCCAGAAGGTGCTTGCTGCCAGAGGAGAGCTCCTCCAATTGCCGTTCCCGATCGCGCAGGGCAGCAACCCGGGCTTGATGACCAGCGTGCTCCAATTCCAAAGCGGTACGCCTCTCATCCAACCTGCGCAGTTCCTCTTGACGATTTTCCAGATGCGCCTGTTGCTCTTCCCGGGCAACCGATGCAGCCTCGGCTTCGGTCTCGGCCCGCTGCAATGCTGTAAGTAGGTCGCCTCGCTGGGCGCGGGTCCCATCCAGGATCTGCTGCAATTCAGCCCGCCGTTCCATGACGCGCTTGACTCGTTGATCAAGCCTCGGCAGATCTTCACTCAGCTGCCGACTTCGACTGGTAGCGACGCCTCGCTCATGCAGGCAGGCCAGCACGGTTTCATTCTGGGCCTGAGCAGCTTCACGGGACTGCTTGTAGCTCTGAGCGCAGCTGCGATTGCTCTTAGCCAACTCTTCAAGCTTGTTCTTGGCTTGGGCAGCTTGCCCAGTAAGCCCCTCGGATTCCCGGGTCAGGGCGGTCACCGCAACTCGTTGATCTTCAAGCTCCTTGGCCAGCTGTTGCGCTCGAGAGGCCTCTTCATTCGCAGACTGGCGCCAGTTCTCAACCCGTAAAAGAAGAGCCTTACGGCGCTCCACCAGAGCACGCGCTTCGCCCTCCAGACGTCCGGCTTCCCCGGAGACCCGGTCAAGCTCGGCCACCACCGCGCTCCGTTCATCTTCTCGCTGACGAGCCTGCGTATCATGGTCGCTGCGCCGCTCACGCAGTTGCTCAAGGTCCTCACTCTGGCTCTCAATCCGGGGCCGCAGGGTGTGCAGTTCCCCATCTATGTTGAACAATCGGTGCCCTAGAAACCGGCGACGACCCAAGGACCACTCGTCCCTGGCAATCAAATAGCGCTCGGCCTTTCCCGCCTGGATCTTGAGGGATCGCACGCGGGTACGTAGCTCAGCAATTACGTCGTCAACGCGCTCCATGTCCACAGACACGTGCTTGAGGCGCAGCCCCGTCTCATGTCGCCGCTGGCGATAGCGCGAAATTCCCGCCGCCTCTTCGAATACTGTCCGCCGCTGTTGATGATTGGCGGAAATCACTGCGTCAATACGGCCCTGCTCCAGCACCGAGTACCCGCGAGACCCAAGGCCCGTATCAAAGAGCAGGTCCCTGATGTCCTTGAGCCGCACCCGTTGGCCATCGACCATGTAGGAGCCCTCGCCGCTGGACTCGAGACGCCGGGTGACAGAGATCTCCGCAGCGTGATCCGCAAGCAATCCACTTGAGTTGTCGAACACCAGAGTGACTTCCGCAAGACCCATGGCCGGCCGACTGACTGACCCTTTGAAAATCACATCGGTCATGCCCGAGCCGCGCATGGAACTTGGGCGGGTCTCCCCCAGGGCCCAACGCACCGCATCCACTACATTGCTCTTGCCACAGCCATTGGGGCCAACCACGCCGGTCAGGCTCCGATTGCCGAATTCAAGCACGGTGGAATCAGCAAAAGACTTGAAGCCGAATAGTTCGAGACGTACCAGACGCATAGGTGATAATCAGATTAGGGTCACGGACGGCGTGACTGAACGGTTGATTCAAATAGTGGACGAGCGCTTTTTGACGGCGGCCTTCCTGGTGATCGATGGTGCGGCTGCAGACGACGCTCGCGCTCGACTACAAAAGCCTGCCAGGCGGTCAAGCAGAAGAGATCCGCCCGATAGCTGACAGTGGAATCCACCAGAGGCCAGAGGGCGCCGCTGGGCAGGGTCGATGTCATGACCGCCAGGGCCCGACCGTGTTCATGGGGATCCCCTGCCGCCATGCCATCACCCAGGTCGAGACCACGGTGGTAGGATTCCACCCACTCACTCTCCGGCAGAGGTCTCTCACTGAAAAGCGCGGCCTGCGAAGGACGGGAGCGACCTGCCTCTCGTCGGGCAAGCACCTCGGACGCGGGCCCAGAGAGCAGGGTCGAAACCTCGACCATCATGCCCAACCCCTCGGCCTGAGTACGAGCAGAGTCCCGCAATACACCCAGGGCCCGCGCACCTTGCTCCGGCCGCACGATCCCGTCCCCCAAGATGCGCAAGGCATCGGAGAGACCCACGGGGACAATGCCGTGAATCCTGCGCCCTCCGGGCAAGGCCGGGCCGAACTCGGTCTGGGCCGCAGCAAGCCTCTTCAGAGCCTCCAAGGCACGCTGAACTTCGATCACCATGCCCTTCAGGAAGGTCTCCTCGTTCCAGGGACCTGCCCGCCGGGCGACGCGCACGAGGTCGAGAGCAACTCCCGCCCCCAAGGTCAGGGGACCTTTTTCCCTGGCACGCCGAGCCAGGGCGGGACCCGCGAAGCGTTGACCTGAGCCTCCCCAGACCGGCACCAGAAGGCCGTTGGCAAGCAAGGCATCGATGCCCTCTGCCAGGTCTGGTTCCTCTTCCAAGGCACCAGACAACTCGTCATAGTTGAGAAACAAACGAGGCGCAGGCTGACCACTGGCAAGGGCGTTGAGCAGACCGCTCAGGAGTCGTAGCAGCGGTCGCGAGCCGCGCCCTCCGGGTTGTGCAAGATCCAAGCGGCGGCCTGTGGCCTGGCCAATAGCCGCCAGAGCCGCAAGGGACTCGGACACGCGCTCTTCGTCGGCCCCATGACGGGCACCTCGCCGAGCCGGGCCCAGCAAATGAGAAAATCCCTCCAGCACCAGGCCCTGGGCTGACCCTTCGAGCAGGGTCACCAAAACCCCCAGGGAGCGGGCAAAACCCACCTCACCTGCACCCAGACCCGCAGCACTGACCGAACGCACCAGGGGCAGGTGCGGGCGTTCCAATCCCAGGGCCAGAACCTCGCCACGGTGGTGCGTCTCTGCCAGTTCCTCGCCCAGTACATCCTCTACAGCCCAACGGGACATAACCGATCCCGCCACACGACGCTCGCCAGAAGCAGGTGGGGCCGCGTGCCGCTCTTCGGTTGCCCGCCGATCCTCCCGAGGAGCCAAGAGCAGTGCGCGCAGATCTGTCCGGGCAAGGCCCAAGGGTTCCGACGCGCGGGTGGCATCGAAGAGCCCCATGGTCTGCAGTTCCTGATCCACAAAGGCGCGCACGAGGCCACTGGAAATGCGCGACATGCCCAGACTGAGGATCTCCTTCTCTACGCGCCGGGCCACTTCGTCCGCCACCTGCGCAGACAAGCTGACCTCCCGCACCAAGGCGGCCGCGATGCGATTGGCTTGCCAGGCCTGAGTACCCTCGGACCCGCGCACTTCCGGCGCTCCGCTACTGTTCTGGGGATTTGCATCGACAACAGTCAGAGCCTCCCGAGCGCGGCCGCGCCGATCCCGATAAAGGATGTAGGCCTTGGCGATCTTGGTGCGGCCAAGACCCACCAGAGCTTCTTCTACCAAGTCCTGTACCTCTTCCAAAGTAGCGATCGGAGGAGCTCCCTCCTGCAAACTGACCAAGCTTGATTCCGCTCTGCTGATCAGGGTCATGACCACCAGTTCAGCTACCTCCAAGGGCAGGCCCGGATCCCCGTCCCCCACCGCCGCCTGGGCCCGGACAACCGCATGGGTGATGCGCTGAGGACTGAAAGGGACCACCTGTCCATCGCGTTTGCGCAGAAACTCGGGCATGGGGACCTGGCCCCTCATGAGTCCACCTCACCAGAAGGCTGGCGCAGGATCGGGCGCAGGGTCTCCAGAAATTGTTCAACGTCACGAAACTCGCGATAGACACTGGCAAAGCGCACATAGGCCACCTGATGAATGTTTCGCAATTCATCCATCACGAGTGAGCCGATGACCGAACTCTGCACCTCACGATCGAACTCACCCTGGCAGCGGGCTTCAATACGCCCCACAGCCGCTTCAATGTCCTCTATGCTGATGGGAAGTTTTTCGCAGGACCGCAGCATTCCCGCGCGGATTCTCTCGCGCTCAAAACGCACTCGCTCGCCATTCTTCTTGACCACTCTGAGGGGTGTCTCCTCCACTCTCTCGTAGGTGGTAAAACGCTGAAAACAGCCCAAGCACTCGCGACGACGCCGAATGGCGCCGCCGTCAGCAGATGTTCTGGAATCGACGACACGGTCGTCGCCAGCGCCGCAGCGGGGACAGTTCATGGAGATGGGCGTCTGGGCCCCCCGGGAGAAGCTCCAACGCAGCCCGCCACTCTACATCTTGCGTATGCATCGCCGCTAGAGGGGATCTGATGCCAGGACTTGTGGTTTATCCTGGCGCACGCGCTTGGACTCCTGCCGGGCTCATTTGCCCAGACAAAAGCGCGAGAAAATCCGGTCCAGCAGATCCTCCGAAGTGCTGCTGCCCTCGATCGAATCGAGTTCCCGACTCACCCCACGCAGGGCCTCAGCCACAAGATCCAGGGGCGCTGCCTGGGCCTTGAGTTGATGGGATTCAGCCAGGGCCTGTCTGGCAGAGCGCAAGGCATCCAGATGCCGAGCGCGGAGCTGACGCCCCAGGGCCTCTCCCTCGGAGGGCCGCGGCCCTGCCCCACTGTCCAGATGAGCGAGGCCAAGCAGACCTGCGGCCACCTTGCGCAAGGAATCGAGCCCCTGCCCCTCCTGTGCACTGACCGCGCACCAGCCCCGAGCTCCCCTGATCAAGCCGCCAGGAGGCTCCTGAGAGACCCCAGCCCGGTCAATCTGATTCCAGACCAGAAGGCCAGGAGGATCCAGATGCGCAGGGACCTCGGCCCCACCATCAAGCACCCAGAGCACCAGGTCTGCCGCCTGCACCTCCTTACGAGCGCGCTCCTGGGCGCGGGCATCAGGGGTCCCGGAGGGTGCCTCCTCTCCAGGGTCCTGCAGGGGACCGACCCCAGCCGTGTCAATCAGGGTCACTCGCCCGTTCCCCAAGGAGAGTTCTCCCCGGCGCACATCCCGGGTGCTGCCCGCCAGAGGATCAACCAGGGCGGGCATGGAATCGGGGGCGGAAGACATCAGGGCGTTGTAGAGCGAACTCTTGCCCGCATTGGGTGCCCCTGCCAGAACAACCCTCGGCAAGTCCGATCCCACATCCCGCGCGCTCTCCCAAAGGGTGGCCGCATGCAACTTCTCCAAGGCACGTTGGAAGAGCGCTTCCAGTTCTTCCTCGGGCACGTGCCCCGTGTCGTTCTGATCAAAATCCAAAGAGGCCTCCAAGAGAGAGCGCAAGTCATCCAAGCATTCCCGCAAGCCCGCCATGCGCCTTCCAAGTCCACCCAACAGGAGCGCGCTGGCCGCTCGTCGCTGATCTTCATTGGCGCTCTCGATGAGGGCCAGGACCCCCTCGGCTCGAGTCAAGTCCAGGGCGCCGTTCTCAAAGGCGCGGCGCGTGAATTCGCCGGGTTCGGCGCTGCGAGCACCGAGTTCCATCAGGCGTCGTAGCGCGGCTTGCATGAGGTGCGGGTTTCCCGGCAGGTGAAATTCCACAACATCCTCGCGGGTGTAGGATGCAGGGCCCGGCATCCATATCACGAGCACGGGACAGATCCCCAGACCGTCATTGAACTGCCCTTCGAAGACCCCTCGCGACTGGGGCTTCAGAGCCTCCTGTCCAGCGCCCTCTGTCCCGCAGGTGGTGCGCTCCAAGAGCCCTCTGGAAAGTGGTCCAGAGACCCGGATCACTCCCCGGCTGGCCCGTCCCACTGCGCTGCAAAGGGCGCAGATCGTGCTGCCAGAAGAGGACAGGACAGGATCGGGGTCCATCGCCCCTAGCGGCGCTTCTTGCGCCCCCCTCCGGACTTTTTGCTCGCTTGCTGTTGCTTCTGCATACGCGCCTGCTGCTCTTGCATCTCCTTCATGCGCTTCATGAACTTGCCAGGTTTGCGCGCCTTCTCTGTTTCGTCAATCGGCCAGATCTTGCGCACAATTGTGTACTCCGCGATACCGAACAAGCTCGAAGTGATCATGTACAGGGACAGCCCACCCGCATAGTTGTAGAGGAAGACCCCGAACAGGACCGGCATCCACAGCATCATCTTCTGCATGCGCGCCGCCTGCTCGTCCGTGGGCTTGGGCATCAAGCGCTGTTGCAGGATCCAGAGCACAACCATCAAGGGTGGCAGCACGTTCAAATACTCAATCGTGCCGATGAAGGGCAAGTGCGTGTTGAAATCAATACGCAGCAGGCGATCGGGCATGGAGAGATCCTCGACCCACAAGAAACTCGCTTGACGAAGATCAAAGGAGACCCTCAGCGCACTGAAGAGACCGAAGAACACGGGGATCTGCAGAAACATGGGGAGACATCCTCCCAGGGGCGGGAACGCCCCCTCGTCCTGCATGATCTTGGCCTGCTCCTGACGCAGCTTCTGTGGGTTGTCCTTGTACTGCTCCTTGACCGCGTTCAGCTTGGGCTGCACCCGTTTCATCTTGGTGGTGTGCTGGGCCATGGCGGTTTGAGAGCGACGGTTGATCGGAAAGAGAACGCCACGCACAAGCAGGGTCAACAGGATGATCGCCCAACCCCAGTTGCCCACCAGTCCCTCCAGAGCACTGAGAACAGTCAACAGGAGACCCGCGATTCCATCGAAGAACCCCAGATCCTCCACCATCAGGGCAGCGTAGGCCTCTTCGTCAGCCAGCATCAGGCCCTCGTCCTTGGGCCCCGCGTAGAGCTCGAAGCGATATTTGCTTGCTGCCCCCGGGCCGGGCATGGCCAAGGCCAGTTCCTGTTCCACCAGCATGCCGCGCCAGGCGCTGGAGTCCTCGCCGGGGTGATCGTCCAGCCAACCCTGATCAAAGACCCGTCGCCAACGGGTGCCCTTGAGCGTCTCGCGACTGACTGCGTCCGCTGCACGCAGCAACACAGCAAAGTACTTGTTGTCTACCCCCACAAATGCGGTTCGCAAACCACTGGGCAGGTCTCCTTCAAGATCGTCCAAGGCGGGTCCATCCCGACGCTCCTCCTCGTCCACCTCAAGGCCGTCGGCGGTTTCGTATCCCTTGCGGGCTTTTGGTTCGATGTAGTACTGATCCTCGCTGGACTCGGGCACGCCAACCGCTGGGATCAAGCGGAAACGTGCAGCGTGAGCGCTTAGTTCCTCAGAACCTGCAGGAGCCTCAATTCGCAGCAGCACCTCAAGATGCAAGGCATCCGGAACACTGCGAATCTCCTTGATCAGTTTGTAGCCCCCCGCCTTGGCCTGATGGCTGAAGCGCACACCGATCTTCTCGTCCCCGGAGAGAATCCACTCATGGGCCCAATGCACCTGGGACAAACCACCGGGAAAGTGGACTGCGCTGGAGGCCGAAGTCTCCATAAGCAACGACCCCACCGGGCCAGCTCCCAGGTCCATTGGACGCAGAAGCGAAATCCAATGGGCAACCTCCCTCTGCTGCTCTGGTTTAAGCAACCCGGAGTCGTACCAGCCATCCACGGACAGGTCGCTGACCGTGCCGCCCAGGCTGTCGAAGCGCACCGCGTAGTGTCCCAGCTCCCCCACACGGCCAAGAATCAAGGACTCAGACCAGGGTTCGCCCTGCAGCACATCAACGGGAACCGCAGCGGGCACACGGGCTCCACCGGCGGCATCCTGACCCTCGGCCTGCTCAGCAGTGCCTGCACTGTCCCTTGGAGTCACCTCGGGCTTCGGAGGCGGCGGAAAGAGCATCTGCCAGCCAAAGAGAATGCCGAAGGAAAGAAAGAGGAAGAGCGGAAGTCGCTTCTCCATTGGATTTTGGTTGCCGGGGGTTAGGGACTGATTAGATGCGCTCTAGCGGCCGGAAAAAAGCCGCTCCGCCAGGAATTCAGGGAGGTCGTCCACCGCGCGGATCGCTGCGGCAGCACGCTCGATTTCATACTCAATACGGCGGAAAGTAATCATCTCGCCGTCAAATAGCAGGTAGGACAGGCAACAGTCTCCGTCGCGTGGTTGACCTACAGAGCCCACATTGACAATCACCCGGCAATCGGGAGAGTCGCCGAGCAGGTAGGGTCCAGAGGTGCCTCGGGGCAGGAAGTAGCGTTCGTCTTCGTAGTAGATCCCGGGCACATGGCTGTGCCCCACAAAGCAGACGCTACGGGTCATGGCAGCGAAATTCTCTCTCATCTTCGCTTGATCCTTGATGTCCCGAGGCAGCATGTACTCGCGCACCGGGTCCCGCGGACTGCCGTGTGCATACATGGCACGCTCATCACTGGCGCTGGCGGACAAACCGGAGATGAAATCCCAGTACACATCGCAACGCTCACGATCAGAGTCCAATTCTCCACGCGTCCACTCGATTGCCATGCGAGCCTTGGGATTGAAGTCGCTGGCAGAAGATAGCAGCGCTTCCTCGTGGTTACCCTTGAGGCATAGACCAGGCTGAAGTTCCGACTCCGCAACACCCTCGGGCCAACGGGCCTGCTCGCCGCACAAGTGCATCACCAGATCCAAAGCGTAGCGGGGATTCGCACCATAGCCCACCATGTCACCCAGACACACAAAGCGTTGCACCCCCTGTTTGTGGGCATCATCAAGCATGGCCTCAAGAGCCGGCACATTGCCATGCAAGTCACTGATAATGGCGGTGAGGGGAAGAGACACTGGATCAATGCGGACCGGGTAGGGCAGCGTTTAGGGGGAAGGATTATCTCCGCCCGGCGGCCCGGGTACAACCCGAACTGGCAGTGAACCAGACCAACAATCCAAACCCCAGACCAACGCCCCCCAGCACCCAGGGCCATCCTGCCAGGCACCAGAGGGGCCAGAGGATCAGCAAAGCGGCAATCGGCGGCCAGGATCGGGCCTCCAAGCGATGACCCAGGTGCCTGCGATCGGCTCGCCAGAAGGGCTGGCCCCCGCGCCAACGAAGGACCACAACCCGGGAGAGGTCCAGAGCAGGCAGGATCAGGGCCAGCCAGGCCCCGGGCTGAGAGGCCACCAGAATGCCCAGCAGGTGGCTGCCGGCATCCCCCAGGTACGCCCGCGGCTGGGAAACCGAGTTCTCATGAGAGCGCCTCCCGAGTAGATTCAGCGGCAGAAACCCCAACAATGCCGCGCGCAGCGCCCAAGGTGTACCCGGCAGCAGCAAGGCCCAGCCCGCACACAAGCCATTGGAGTGATCGAAGGTATTGGCCAGATTCTGGGCCACCACTGCGAGGGCCAGGTCCTGTCCCAAGACCAGAAGATCACCGCTCTGAAGAGATCCGCGCTGGAGTGAGAACAGCAACCCCACCATGAACTGGCCGATCAGCTTGGGCAGTGCTGCCAGGGGCCTGAAATCATCCCAGGTGCCCAGGATCCAGGCACCACCAAGCGCGGCCCAGGGCAGGGGTCCCATTCCCATGTCAGCGAACTCGACCCCGATCAGGACGAGCAGGATGGTCAGACCTCCGATCGGAGGCACACGCGGGGCATTCATGCCCGCGTCCTCCTCAGCACCCGACCAGCCCCTGCCCAGCCAACCCAGACGCCGAGCCGACGCTGCGAGCATGCCCCCCAACAGCAGGGTCACCAGGGCAATTCCGGCCAGCTGAGGCCAGGAGATCACAGAGTTCCTTCCCCGTACAACCCGCGACGCTCGATGTAGACCCTCACCCCCTCATGGAGCAAGCCCCCATCCAATTCTCCCCCGGCCAACCCCGCGCGAATCAAGCTGGACTCGCCGGGGTGCGGCTCCATGGGACAGAACCCCGCGCGAAGCAGGGCACCCATCTCCGACCCCAATGCTTCGACCGCCGCCGCCAACTGCACCGAAGCCTCCTGACTTCGAAGAACCACCAAGGGTGTGGCCAATTCAAAAATCTGTTCGATGTCCTTCCAGCCGGGCAGCCCCGGCAAGTTGTCCGAGCCCAGGATCAGATGCATTTCGACCCCCGGCCGGGACAGTTCGCGCAGGGTGTCAACGGTCCAGGAGACTCCCCCACGCTCCAGTTCCAGCGTCGCCACACGCATCTGCGCTTCGCAAGCCAGGGCCAGTTCCAGCATGGCCACCCGATCCTCCGCCGGGGCCAGGGGCCGCCCACGCTTGTAAGGGGACTCAGCAGCGGGCACAAAAAGCACCTCCGAAAGGTCTGCTGCCAAGCGGGCGGTCTGTGCCACCACCAGATGCCCCAGGTGCACGGGATTGAATGAGCCTCCTAGCACTCCCATGCGAATAGGCCCTGGAGAGGTGTCGGACGGGGGATGGGAGCTCATTGCAGGCCTTGATCGAGGAAAGGGGTGACCATCGGGGCTGCCCAGGGTAGCGCCCAGAGAACCAAGGGGAAGGCTCGGACTGGACTCCTGTCCCCCTTGGCCTTATCCTCTCCCCCCCCCCCCCACCCCCCCCCCCCCCCCCCCCCCCCCCCCCCCCC
>JABABA010000080.1 GCA_014238415.1 Planctomycetota bacterium
GTGATCACTTGGCTCGCCCCGAAAGCGCCGCCCCCGAGGTTCTCATACCAGGCGATCTTGTCGTCCCAGTTGGAAGCCGAGAGCACATCCGCATCGCCATCTCCGTCGAGGTCCGTGGCGTAGACAGAGATGGGATTATCCGTAGCAGTCGTGATCACCTCCTGCCCCCCAAACCCCGACTGCGCCCCAGCCACCCCCGCCAGCAACAGGGGAGAACAAACACTCAAAGCACAAAAAGCAAAGCGGGGAGAAATCAACATGGAACCAGCCAGGGTCAAGCAGAGAAAGAAGGACACCAGACGCCCCGCCTCAAAGACGCGGGCAGCCTGTTCCTTCCATGAAACAACAACTCCCCCGTTCCAGGACACTCTTTCCAGGTTTCCCTTCTGGACCCCTGCCGCAACTCCCCCAAGCCCCCTCGCGGCGTGCAGGTTTCTCCCGGCTACTCCCCCGTGTCCCCTAACGGAACATCACCGTCACGCCGTTGGTGGTGTTGGAAGTCACTCCTGGGTTCACAGCCCAAGAAGCAATCAATCAGAAGGTGACCGAGA
>JABABA010000081.1 GCA_014238415.1 Planctomycetota bacterium
ATACGAAAAAATAAGTGATAAATATTCTGAATATGGTCATTGTAGAATTTATCAAGAGATAGGAATGCTAATTAATACACTTATTTTTGCAAGAGATGTTGGTCATGGAATTTGTATTCAAGTTAGTCAGGGAGCCGATACAGATAGTTTTGGTGCAACATCAGGATCTTTACTAGGAGCATATTTTGGACCTGGCTTCCTTGATGAAGCTTGGATCGAACCTTTTAATGATGATATTCGTACAGGGTTAGCCTGGTTTTTTGAGAGGTCAGTTTCAAAATTAGCAAAAAGAATGGCTAAACTTCCAAAAATAGTTAGAATCTAATTTGAATATTATAGGTAAAAATTTACAAAATTACCAATGTTTTAGTGTTGGCACGCCCGACAAGATTCGAACTCGTGACCTATCGGGTAGAAACCGATTGCTCTATCCAGCTGAGCTACGGGCGCATTGAGTTTGTTTTTTTTTCAAAAATTTGAGTACTAATATTACGATTATATTTTTTTTAAATGTGTCTTTTATTGTCTATTGATAAATTCAATT
>JABABA010000082.1 GCA_014238415.1 Planctomycetota bacterium
GATGCTCACCCTCGTGCGGCCGTTCGAGGGGGACACGACCGAACAGGTAGCGCACAAGATCATGGTGGTCGACCCGCCCACGGCGAGGGAGGTGCGCTCGAAGGTGCCGCTCGAACTGGCGGTGATCTGCGGCAAGGCGATGGAGAAGGACCGGGACCAGCGCTACGGTTCGATGGCCGAGCTGGCAGCGGACCTGCGGCGACACCTAGCCAACGAGCCGATCCTGGCGAGGCCGCCGGGTGCCGTGCAGCGCACGGCGAAGTGGGTCAAGCGCAACCCGACGAAGTCGGCAGTGGTGGGTGTGGCGGCAGCGGCCCTGGTTGTGATCTCCCTGCTGTTTGCCCAGAACCTGGAGAAGAGCCAGGAGGTCGTGGAGAGCAACGCTGCCTTGTAGGGGAGCAACGCTGCCCTCCAAGAGGAAAAGGACAGGGCGGTCGCCGCCGAGGAGACCGCTACCGTGGAGCGCAACCGAGCCGTTGCGGCTGAGACCTCCACCCAGCAGGCGCTGGATGACCTGCAGGTCATGAC
>JABABA010000083.1 GCA_014238415.1 Planctomycetota bacterium
ACCGCGATGGTGCCGCGTCCAACTTCTCGGACGGCATCTCGGTGACCTTCTGATCAATGGCCTCGGGGAGCAACCCCGAGAACCTGCGATTTCCTGGGGCGGGCGCCTCTCCTAACGGGGAGGCGCCCGCTCCTGTTCATCTCGCGCTGGCCATACCTGACAAGGGGCAACCAAGAGGTTCCAGATGGTCGGTAAGACCGGGCAAGGAGCCCGCAAGGCAATCTGAAGGACGCAGGCGGGCTTCTTCAGGGAGGGCTGCAGCTGAGAGCCTCAATTAGGGGTTGCGCTCCCGCAGAGTCCTGACAAACTGGATTGACCCGGGATCGCTCCCAGGCAACAGATCTCCCCCATTTCCGCCTCCTTCATCTTCTTCTTTTTGCCTTCCATGACTTCTACTCAAAACTATATCCGTGCAGGCGCTCTGGCCGCACTGCTGACCACCCCCGCATTTGCCCAGGGCGATGACTGTTCCGTCGCCACAGCCATCACTGGCGCGGGCACATGGGGCTTTGACACCACCGCTGC
>JABABA010000084.1 GCA_014238415.1 Planctomycetota bacterium
TAATTTTTAGCTCTACTGGTCGAAGACCAGCAGAGCTATTGCTATTACCCTGTGTCTGTCTGTCTGTCCGTCTGTCTGTCCGTCTGTCACACTCTGTATCTCCTTGAATAGTACAGCTATCTGCACCAAACTTCACCAGTAGGTAGCCCATAAAAATACAACTAGGATTTTTTCCATTTTTTCGATTCGACATCCAAGATGGCCGCCATGGCAGCCATTTTGAATTTTTGTCGAAAGTTTGTCCGGACTACTCCTCCAGAACCAAAAGTGAAAGGGACATGGGGTTTTCACTATTAGCTTCAGCTTACCTTGTATATGTGCCCATTTTAAAATTGGAAGTTTACGACATTCAAAATGGTCGCCGTGACGTCATATGTAAAAATATGTTTAGGATCTGCTTCTATTCTTTCTTCCAGAAACCAGACATATTCTGCCAATTTTGCAACCTAATTATTAAGGGAGGGAAACTCAAAAGACACATGATGAGAAAACACTAAAGCTTATTACAAAACGCACCTTGAAAAG
>JABABA010000085.1 GCA_014238415.1 Planctomycetota bacterium
CATGAAAATAGCAACAATGAAGCCGGCCTTTAAAAACATAAAAGTTATCACTAAGGTCCAGCGCATCGCCCCTTGTACGTTGAAATAATCAACTGCATAAGAGAAGCCACTGAGTACGAATAGTAGTATCCAGATTTTGTAATAAATCCCTAAGGGATGTTGTTGTCCTTCAGCAGAAGCCATTGATGTCTGTCCTTACAATAAATAGAAAAACGCGAAGATAAATACCCAAACGAGGTCAACAAAGTGCCAGTAAAGACCGGCAATTTCTACGATCTCGAAACCCTTTTCGTCGTAGTACCCCTTTTTCACGCGAAAGGCTACCCAGAGCAAATAAATTACTCCAGCCGACACGTGAAGCCCGTGGAAGCCGGTCACCATAAAAAAGACCGACCCAAATTGTGGCGCACCAAATGGATTACCCCAAGGCCGAACACCCTCATCAATAATTAGTTTTGACAACTCGAACGCCTGCATTCCAACGAATGAAGCACCAAATGCAGCAGTAGCGCATATTAGCCAAAA
>JABABA010000086.1 GCA_014238415.1 Planctomycetota bacterium
AACGTGAGCTGGGTTTAGACCGTCGTGAGACAGGTTAGTTTTACCCTACTGATGAGTGCGTCGTTGCAATAGTAATTCAACTCAGTACGAGAGGAACAGTTGATTCAGACATTTGGTATTTGCACTTGGCTGACCAGCCACTGGTGCGAAGCTACCATCTGCAGGATTATGACTGAACGCCTCTAAGTCAGAATCCTCGCTAGAAGCGACGATACTTACCTTCAGGTATGGTTGGAAGTATACGAGTAGAAGACACGTACACACTATGTACGTGCTCTTCTGGTATCACATTCGGTGGGTAGATGTGCACAGAGGAGAACAACTTCTGTGTACCAGCCTGCATCCGCAAACTAAACACTATCCTGGAGATAGATCCCTTGCATACGACTTGATTGTGAAACGGGGTATTGTAAGTGGTAGAGTGGCCTTGTTGTTACGATCCACTGAGATTAAGCCCGACACGTTTCTCAGATCTGTTTTCTTTTGTGTTCTATTTTATTTTTTAATTTCCA
>JABABA010000008.1 GCA_014238415.1 Planctomycetota bacterium
GGGACGCTCCGGAGCAGGCGGCCGACTAGCCCCCTGAGATTTGAGTGCCTCAAGCAAGGAACTCCTCGATCGTTTGGCTCCCCCACTTGACCAGGGCCTCCACCCCGCTATCCTTCTCATCCCCCGGCTCCGCAAGGCTCCGGGCCGGAGCTCCCAAGGTTGCAAAACCGAGCGAGCCCCAAGGCGGCATGGCCAAGTGGCTAAGGCAACGGATTGCAAATCCGTCATCCCCGGTTCGAGTCCGGGTGCCGCCTCCATCTCTCTTTTCGTGGCAGGGGGGTGAATCGCCCGTTGAGGCGGAACCGCTCGCAGTCCAGTCATCTCAGTCCGAAGACCCAAGAAGGGCCCATCAGAGGGGAGTTGGCTGCTTCTGATAGGATTGTGAACGTGACTTCTATTGCTCGGGTTCAGAGGTTCGTGAATCGCACGCTGCGCGGCTTCGAGGAAGGTGTGTTTGATGGGCTCGAGCCGATTGCATGGAAGCAGGATAAGCCTGGGGTGTTCCTGGCCCCAGGGTATGATTTTCTGCCCGGTCCAGTAGGACAGCTCTATGGCGAGATGATTCGCATTGAATGGCACCCTCCATTCGACTGGTCGCCGCTCAAGGAGCTCGCAGAGGCACTGGATGAAGACCCCTGTGGGGCCGCTTCGTTGGATGGCAGCACCTTGTGCCAGCTTCTCGTGGCTCATGGGAGAGCAGAGCGTTTTTGCGACGGGCTTTTTCTCAAGCGCGTGGAAAGTGGTCAGATACGGGCGCTGCTTGCACGGGTCAAGGTCTTTTGTGCCGGCCGAAGCGGACCGGTATCAGGCTTGCAGGCCTTGAGGGGCGTGCCGCCGCGACGAATCAAAGCAAGGCCCCGGCGATGCACGGCCTGTCGATCGTCGCGAATCGCGAACATCCTCTATGGGGAACCGTGCATGGACGCCGAAATGGAGCGTCGGATCAAGGAGGGCCGGCTGGTGCTCGGGGGCTGTTGCATTGGGCACGATGATCCAGCCTGGCAGTGCCTGACCTGTGGGGCACCTGTGCATGTCACTGGCTGCGAGGACCCGAGTGATCCCGATGGGATGGCCTGACAACTGCGCCAGCTCTGAGGGTTTTCCTCATTGGTGAATACCCTTGCTTTAGAAGAAGCGCGAAAATAATGACTTGAGATCTAAATGCTTGCGTCCAAGATCCGGCGTACACCTTTTTGTAACCAAGCGAACCCCGGAGAGAGAATGGATCCCAAGAAAACTGCCGTAGTCCTGATCGGATTTCAAAATGACTGGTTTCACGAAGACGGAGTTCTTCGTTCCGTGATTGAGGAGCAAGCCAGAGCAACCAACATGGTTGGTAATTCGCTTTCGTTGATCAAGAACCTGAAGAACACTGGAGTCTCGGTCTTCTCTGCACCTATTCGGTTCCAGGAAGGCTATCCCGAACTGGTGGACCCGATTGGTGTGCTGGCGACTGTGCGCGAATCTGGCGCCTTCCTGGCGGATACCAAGGGTGGAAACTCGATCGACGAGATATCTGCATTCGGAGACGAGGTCACCGAACTTTCTGGTCGTTGCGGCATGAATGCGTTTTCCAATACAGCTCTTGAGAGTGAATTGCGTGCGCGCGGTATCGAAAACGTCGTTCTTGCCGGAGTGGTTACGTCCCTCTGCATCGACACCACGGCCCGCATTGCGCTTGACCTCGGTTTCAATGTGCATATCCTGACAGACTGTATTTCTGGTCGCACAGCAGTGGAGCACGACATTTACTGCAATGACATTTTCCCCATGTTCTGCCACATGACAACATCGCAGAACCTGAGTGATAGCTTTCAAGGTGCGCTCACCGAGGCATGAGTCCCTCGGGCAGTGAGCTCAGCCACGGGCTTGCGACCCAAGTACACTACAAGCTTGTAGAGAAGCTGGCTGCCAGTGAACGGCGGTTTCGTGAGCTTGTCGAGCGGCAGAGGGATGTGGTTTTCAGCTGCAGCCCCGAAGGAGTGCTTGAGTACCTGTCACCGGTGGCGATGGAAGCCTTTGGTCTTGAACCCGAAGGCTGCACTGGTAGGAATCTAGGCGATCTTCTGCATGAGGACTGCCCACAGGGGCCGGAGAACCTGCGGAGATTTCTCCGAGGGGACTCGGCCCCGGCCCTTCCCCGGATGTGTCTTGCAGCGGGTGACGGATCACCGCGCTGGATCGAGTTGCGGTTGACCAACAGTACGCAGAATCCGCTCGTTGGCACTCTGCATGATGTCACCGAGATTGTTCGCATCGAGGAAGAGCGTGCTGAGCTGGACACTCAACTCGTGGAGACGAACGCGGAACTCAGAGCGCAAGCGGTCAGCCTGTCCGAGCGCACCAACGTGCAGGCGATGCTTGTAAGTATTTCGCAGGACTTCGTTCAGGCTCCTATGGTCGATCCTGGTGCCATAATTGACAAGGCGCTATCGCGTATCGGCTCCTTCATGAGAATTGATCGCGCCCGTGTGTTCTATCTGTCCGATGACGGGCAGACCATGAATCGCGAGCATGACTGGTTCGCTTCCGGAATGGACCCGGAGCTTGATCGGCCGCGGGCCTTGGATGTTAGCAGTGTCTCCTGGCTTATTGCACATCTTCGGACAGGGCGTGCGATCCACATACCACGGGTAAGCGATCTCCCGGCCGAAGCGACTGGAGAGAAGAAGACCCTGGAAGGGGTTCAGTCATATATTGCGCTGCCCATGACATCGCAGGGTGAATTGCGGGGGTATGTTGCCTTTGCAGCCGTCAGGGAAGAGCGATCTTGGGAGCCCGAACTTGTCAGTGTCTTGCAGTTGGTAGGGAACATGTTTCAGAGCGCACGTGTCCGTCAGGGTGTTGAACAACTCAAGAGTGAGTTCGTCGCATCCGTTTCTCATGAACTCAGAACGCCGCTGACCTCGATCCTTGGTTTTTCTCGGACCCTTGCCCGCAAACCTGACCTGGATCTGGAGACTCGTAGCGAGTTTGTAGACATCATCAATGACCAGTCAGTTCGACTCCAGGCCCTGATCGAAAGCCTGCTGGAGATTTCGCGCATTGAATCTGGAAAGCGGGAACTGGAACTCGAGAGCTTGGACCTGGGCGAGTTTGTTCAATCCACCTGTGGCCTTCTGCAAGCGGGCGCTGATGCTGAAGGGGTCGAGCTCATAGTTGACATTCAAAGTGATACGGATCACAGGACTCAGCTGGACGTCAAGCGCATGCGGTCTGTCGTTGAGAACCTTGTGGAAAATGCGATCAAGTTCAGCTCCGGGGACGGGAGGGTCCTGGTCAAGGTTTCAACGGAAGGCGATGCTCACCTGATGACGGTCAAGGACAATGGGCTTGGGATACCACTGGCCGACCAGGAGCAGATTTTTGACCGCTTCTATCGTGTTCTGCATCCAGGTCGCGAAATCCGAGGAACTGGTCTCGGCCTCGCTATCACAAAGGACATCGTCGAATTGCATGGTGGAACCATCCAGGTGAAGAGTGCTCTTGGGGACGGAGCCGTTTTTGGCGTCCGTCTGCCGCGCAGGACAGTCGAGGCCTAGACGGGCCTGTTCAGGGCCTGCTCCGCCGTGTTCGCAAATTCGAAGGGGTCGAAGGGTTTGCGCAGATACCCAAGCACATCAGCCGCGCCGGCTTCTTCGCTTTCGTGCGGGTTGGCCATTGCTGTCAAGAAGTAGACGGGTACATCGGCGTTACGTTCGCTTGCGCGTAGACTCCGCAAGACCTCGAAGCCGCTCTTGCCCGGCATCATCAGGTCCAGCACCACGAGCTGAAAGTCGTCGTTGCGAAGCAGTTCAAGGGCCGTTTCACCATCTTCTGCGAGCACGACAGTCAATCCCCGATCCTCCAGACTGAACTGGGCCAAGCGCAGGACCGATGGATCATCATCGACCAGCAAGACCTTGGTTGCAGACGTCATTGTAGGCGGGGGCTCCAAGAGGGGAGCCATCCAAGATTAGATCACGGGAAGGGGCCATGTGGTCCGGGCGGGCAATTTCAGTCCCCCTTTGGGGAATCGGTGCCGCTTCCCTGTCTTGTCTGGGCCATCTCCCCCGGAACTTGTGGACCTGGGGCCGTTGGGCAAGGAGCTGACCTCAAAAAGGTGTATCCATCTCTTTTTGAGTGCCTGAAACCTTGAGCCTGGTCAGATCGCTTCAACTTGCCCGTGCTCTCAGCCCAGGTCCCCTCCACTTGCTCTTGCGCGGGACCCAGGCGCCGGCTTACAAGTCGAAGGTTGGTTGAATTGATATTGCTCACGGGTCGGGCATTTTTTCAGAATCACCGAGCTAGACTGGCTCTGGTGTCTACGCTGATTCCGATGCGATGTATTGCCTTGAACCTTCTGTTTGTCTTTCTGGGGGCGCAGGAGCCAAGCCCGGCACCCACTCCGCCCACCCCCTTGGAGCGTCAAGGGGCAGCCATGAGGGTGCTGCGGGACCGTCGTTCAGAACTCGCTGAGGTGGAAGTCGCAGTAGAGGAGTTGCTGACTCTCTCTGCCGATTCCTGCGTCTTGCTGGGGCGGCACCTGGAACGGGTGCTGAAGAAGGAGCGCAAGCACAATGCACGTGGCCAGGAGGAACTGCTCCAGGATTTCATTCGCAGTGCCAAACGGCTCTTGGCTGAACGCCTTGAAGGCGAGGGGCAGGAACGGGTGGATGGGGCCCGGCAGGCAATTCTCCAGGCGGCGCGGAGCAAGGGGCTGGCCAAGGACACCATCAAGAAGGTCTCTCAGCCTGCACTCGAATTTTTGCAGGAGATCCTGCTGCTAAGTCCCGCGCAGGTCTGGGATTCAGATGAGGAGCTCTTTGACCAATGGGTGGTCCACCTGGATGCCCTTGATCTGGAGGTGCTCCATTTCTCCTGGCTCGTGCGCGCGCGCGATGAGTTGCTGCGTCTGGACAAGAAGCGGGCGGCTGCGACATTCAAGGATCAGGGGGACCCCGGGAGGTTTGAATCAGAACTGTTCCGGGATCTGGATTGGGAGGCCACCCTGACAACGCCCATGACCCCTAAAGATAGAGAGGTTCTTGAGTCAAATCGCAGACTCGCGCCTCCAGCTGATGGGGTCAGGGTGGAAGAGACGGGAGAGGCCCGGAGCGAACCCAGGCCGGGATCCAGGTCCGAGCGAAGCGAGTCGCCTGAGCCTCTTCCCGCATTGAATTCCGAGGAGTCGCGTGGGATCTTTGCCTTGAATCGTATACGGATCCTGCTTGGGCTCAACGCTCTGCATGCGGATCTGGCTCTTTGCGCAGCAGCCAGGGATCATTCGGAGGACATGGTGAAGCATGGTTTCTTTGCCCATGAATCCCCGGTGCCCGGGCGCGAGACTCCCTGGAAGCGGGCCGCTGCTCGCGGCACCAGCGCAGGTGCCGAAAACATTGCCGCCGGTCAGCGCACTGGAGAGGGTGCCACCCGCGCCTGGTGGTTCTCGCCCGGACACCACAAGAACATGCTGGGTTCCGCAACCCGCTGCGGTCTGGGAAACCACCGCTCCCACTGGACGCAATTGCTCGGTGGGTAGGCTGTCAGCTCCCTCTAGCTGAAGTCCCAGCCTTCCCGGTATTCCTTGCTGATCAAGGCCGTGGCGTCTTCCCGGTCTGTGAAGGAGAGCGTCTTGGGGTCGTAGGTCATCTTGCCGCCAACGCGCTGTGCGATGCAGCCCAGCAGGATCATCTCAGTGAAGGGAGCTGCGTAGCTGAAGTTGCACTTGGGAAAGTCGTGCGGTTTTTCCTGCGTACAGGCCAGATACCATTCCTTGTGGTGCCCTTCTGCCGAGCGACTGATTTGCTGTTCGGGCTTGCCATAGGCCGCTTGCCGCTCTTGTGGGAGAAGGCGGGGCCAACCACGGGAATCTCCTGCCACATAGAGTTTTCCCTTCGTACCGATGTAGAGGGCACCCTCGCCCTTCAAGGCTTCACCCTCGGGCAGTTCTTCTGGGCGTGTGGGCTTGTTTCCTCCGTCGTGCCAGTACAGATCGAAGGCAGGGCGGTCTCCTTGCTGGGGGAAGCGGTACCGTACCGTGGTGTTCTTCTTGAACATGGGTGCGTCGTCAAAGGGCTCGCCATCCATCAACTCAACTTCTGTTGGATAGCCTGGTTCGAGGGCCCAGTAGATCGGGTCCAGGTTGTGGCAGGCCATGTCTCCCAGGGCTCCGCAGCCAAAGTCCCAGAATCCCCGCCAGTTGAAGGGGTGGTAGAACCCGCCCCATCTGTCGGCTGGATCATGGCGGAAGGGACGCATCATGGCGGGGCCGATCCATGCGTCCCAGTCGAGGTTCTCGGGGATTTCCTGGCCTCCTGCGGGCACTTCCATTCCCTGCCGCCAGATGGGGCGGTTCGACCACACATGTCCCTCGATCAGATCCCCGATGGCTCCGCTGCGCAGGTAGTCAATCGTTCCCCGCAGGGAATCGCTGGCGTGTCCCTGGTTGCCCATCTGGGTGGCCAGCTTGGATTTCTCTTGGGCGCTTCCCAACTGGCGCGCTTCCCATACGGTGTGGGTCAGAGGCTTTTGGGTGTAGACGTGCTTGCCGAGTCCCATGGCGAGAATCGTGGCGGGGAAGTGCTGGTGGTCCGGAGTGCCCACCATGACCGCATCGATCTGTGCATGATGCTTGTCGAACATCTTGCGATAGTCTGTGTAGCCCTTGGCGTCTGCCCAGCGGTTGGCGGCGGCGCTCCAGCGGTTGGAGTCCGCGTCGGCGTAGGCAGGGCAGCCCGCCCCCAGTTTGGCGAGGGGGGCGATGTGCTGGCCCGCCCCGATTCCACCCACTCCGATGAAGGCCACCTGCAGGCGCTCGGCTGATCCCAGGATGCGCTGGTAGGAAAGGGCGTCCAGGGTGAGAACACTGCCGGCTGCGGATGCTGCCAGAAGATTCCGGCGGGAGGGGGTAGGGCGTTGCTTCATCAAAAAACCTCAGGCGGCACTCTAGTCCTCCACCCGAAGCAGGGGTAGGGCTTTGCGGGGGCAACGCACGCTCCAAGAGATGAAAGGCGCGGTTCTCGGCCAGGTTTTCTTCCGGCCGGTGGGCATCCACGTCAGAACCGAAGTCCAGGTCGGGGGTATGGGGGCAGGGCCTGCTCTGTTCCGAGGAATGGCGGGCCGCAGGGATTCTGCTCAGCGAACTGGAGCCAGGAGCCACTTGGAACCCAGCTTGGCGGCGACGAGTCCGAGCAGGATCGCGACCGGTATAGGCAGGCCATATTCCAGCCGCGCTGTGAAAGCGACCAGCAGGCCAGGGGTCAGTCCCATTGCTAGGACCATGGCATCGAGGATTGAGCGAATCTCCATTTGAACGTTCTTTGTTGTTCCAAAGTAGTACACCCTGGCGAACTTGGTGCACCTAATTGCGATTTCCTATAGTATTTGGGCTTGAAGGGTCGTCTGGTGGGGTATGGCGGAGTGATCCGGGCCCCGGTCTCACAATGTGACACGTGGTTCGGCGCAGGGGCTGGGGCCCGGCAATGCGTGCGGGGAGAATCTGGCCAGGCCAGCGAGCATGCCTGGGGAGGTCCCGAAGGGGGTCAAGGGCCAGAGGGGGTGCAGGATTGGATATTCGGGCTTGATCCGTGGGCCGGGTGCGGGTACGAAGGGGGGTCAGACCTGTCCCATTAGCTATAAGAAAGCCATGTCCAGCCCCTCCGCCGCTTCTCCATTTCATGCACTTCGCCCTGCTGTTCCCGGGCTTGTTGTGGGATCGCTTCTGTTTCTGTTGGCGGCCTGCGGATCACCCTTGCGCGCCGAATACCTGCGTTCCCAGGCCCAGGCCCATGACGGTGCCATGGCCCCCGGGGATGCGGTGACCATCGTGGAGGCGGCCAGCGGCAGCACCCCGGTCAAGACCATTCAGGGCACCGTGGCCGAGGACGGGATTCTCGATTTGGGCAAGTGGGGCAAGTTTCAGGTCAGCGGCAGCACTCCGCGTAGTCTGCGAAACAAGTTGGCCAAGGTTCGTGACCTCCCCACGACTCGGTTGCAGGTGAACGCCCAGGCTCCTCCTGCGGGTCGAGCCTTTGTGTTCGGAAAAGTTTCCAAGCCGGGACGCATTGCCTTGACCAGGTACTCAACCCTCTCCGCCGCGGTGCGTCAGGCTGAACCCAGCCCCGAGCTGGCCAATGTGCGCAAGGTTCGTCTCTTGCGGGGAGAGGTCCCCAATGAGCGTGAGATGGTGTTCAACCTGACTCATATTGAGCGCGGTGGCGTGGATCCGATTCTGATGGACGGAGATATTCTGGTGGTGCCTGCGACGCCTTTGGGTGAGATCTTTTCACCCCTGGAGAGTGGGGACGAAACTCCTCAGCAGGAAACCTCTCAAGCCGAGGCATCCGCGGCGGAAAACCCGTCTCCAGAAGAGAATCTGTGAGCTGACTCACAGGGCGCGGGCTCACCTTTCCGAAGACTGCCTTGGCCAAGAACGGTCCGCCGCGCAGCGGTGCCCCGGGGGGGAACACTCTTCTTGAGTGCTCGGGGAATTGCTGCGAGGCCATGGATCCTGGTGCCTACGGGCTCTGGGGCTGTGACCCAAGGCGATTCACCGCGCACGGCCATCCGCAGGGAACTCGTTCCCGTGTAACAACTCGGTTGATTCTCCGCCGGATGGGGGATGTCGGAGCCGCTTGGCCTCTGACTCACCGGCGACTATCTGTTAGGCCCTGGCTTGGGGGGAAACTTGCCAGGGCTGAGCCGCTCTTCACGTCGAGTTCCCTGCGGGCCCCTCCGGGGGTCTCGCGTCAAGTTCTTCCAAGCAGGACATCAGGCTGAATCCCAGGGAGGAAACTCGCGCCTGAATTGCGTAGCTTGGTTGCATGTCCTCCGTTTGCATCGAAGTCGCTGTGGATTCTCTTCAAGGCGCATTGCTGGCTTCCAAAGCTGGGGCAGGCCGGCTGGAGCTCTGCGCAAGCCTGGACGGTGGCGGAGTGACGCCTTCTCTGGGCCTGCTTGCAGAAGTGCTCGAACAGGTTTCACCGCCCGTAATGGTGCTTGTGCGTCCCCGCAGCGGGGACTTCGTCTATGGCGCGGATGAGAGGCGTGTGGTGCAACGTGACATCCGCAGTCTTTTGGGGGCGGGGGCGGCTGGAGTTGTGGTTGGGGCGCTTGACGAGCGTGGGGAACTTGACTTCGAAGCCATGCGAGCCTGGCTTGATGCGGCTGAGGGCGCACCACTGACCTTTCACAGGGCCTTTGATTGCACCTCTGAACCGCTTCGCACCCATGGGCAACTCGTGGAGCTGGGGGTGCAGCGGGTGCTGACCTCTGGAGGAGCGGCGCGAGTCATCGATGGCCTGCCCACGTTGGTGACCTTGGCTTCGCGCGTGGGGTCCGAAGGATATGGGACGATCCTGCCTGGCGGCGGACTGCGTTCCCAGGATGTGGCTCGGGTGGTGGATGCCACCGGGGTGCGCGAGGTTCACACTTCCGGTCGCACGGAGAATTCAGCCCTCTTGCCTGGTTCAGGTGAGTACCTGGGCACGCGGTTGCCAGATCCCGATGAGTTGAGGGCCATGGAGGTGGAACTCGCCGGGCTTGGAAAGAGCTGATCCATCCCCCCGTTGCGTGGAGCAGCTTGGCCCTCCAAGTCCAAAGAGAGGCTCGCCTGGGAAAATCCCGCCCATAGGTCATTCCTTCTGGCGTGGGTGAGCGGCTAGGCTGCCTCTCCCTTGCCTTCTTTCCTGCCCCTGAAAGCCCCACCCGTGGATCTGATTTCCGTCGAACAATCTGAGCAAGCCAATGGTGAGCTTGCAGGAGAACTGCACGGCTTGTTGGCGGACAGGGCCGCTGAGGGACAACCGTTGGTCTTGGGTCTTGCCACAGGCAACACCATGGTGAAGCTCTATGCCGAGTTGGTGCAGCTGTTGCGTGACAAGCCCGTTGACCTTTCGCAGCTCTCGACCTTCAATCTGGACGAGTATCTGGGCCTGGAGGCAGGCGACTCGCGCTGCTTTCAGAGTTTCATGGTTGAGCATCTGTCAGGGCCCCTGGACCTCGATCCCGGGCGCTGCCATTTTCCCGATGCACAACTGGCGGTCAGGGACCCCAAGGCGGCCTGCCAGGCCTACTCGCGCCTGATCCAGGAAGCAGGGGGAATAGATCTGCAGTTGTTGGGCCTTGGTCGCAACGGTCATGTCGCTTTCAATGAGCCGGGCAGTCCCGTGGATGGCATGACGAGGGTCGTTTCCCTGCACCCGTTCACCCGTCAGGATGCAGCGCTGAACTTTGGGTCCATTGATGAGGTGCCCGAACGCGCCATCACCATGGGACTCGCAGAGATTCGGGCCGCGCGTCGGCTGCGGCTGTTGGCTTTTGGAAAATCAAAGGCCGAGGCTCTGGCGGGCGCCCTGGGCGCCGGGCCCGATGCGCAGCGTCCTTTGAGCTCCCTCTTGCACCATCCGGATTTGAAGATCTGGGCCGACGCAGATGCCAATGGACAGGATTGTTCGGGCAGCGAGGGCAGTGGCCGAGAGCACTGAGGCAGGGACGCTTTGCATCGGCGTGGATGGAGGCGCGACCGGCTTTCGTGTGGGCTGCGTCGTTCTTGGTGTTGACGGCGGGTTGCAGATTCGGGGGGATCTCAAGCACGGGCTCTGGCCCAGGGACGTGAATTTCGTGCCCCTGACCATTGGGGAACAACGGGCTGAACTTGGATGCCTGCGGCGCATTCCGGGGGAGCGGGAACTGGAAGAGGCTTGGGTCCAGTGTCTGGCCGGGGTGATCCGGAAATTGCTGGGGCAGCAGGCCTTTGGGACCTTGCGCCTGGGAATCGCACTACCCGGTCAGAAGGATGAGTGCGGTCGGGGGGTGCTGGTCATGGCCCACGGTCCGCGCCTGCCTGAGTTTTCCAGTGCCTTGGAAAGGGAACTTGACCTGGGTGACAAGCTGCATCTGTGCGCCCTGGGGTCCGATGGACAGGACGCGGGAGGGGGGGAGGAGTGGGGACAGGAAGGAGCTTTTTGGGGTCAGCCCAGCGCGCTCTACCTTGGTCTCGGCACGGGGCTGGCAGAGGCGGTCAAGCTCGACGGACAATTGCTTTCGGCGCAGACGCTTGCGGGCTACAGCGCGCCCCCTTGGGAAGCTCAACTTCCGGGCGGCAGCGCGGAGCAAGGGACAATTGAGCAGGCGGTCTCCCTGGGCGCAATCCAGGGGCGCTTGGAAGCGGCCCGGGGCCCGGGGTTGCGCCCTTTGGATGCGGCCCGGATGGGAGAGCCTCGGGCTCTTGAACTGCTCACCGCCGGCGCCGAAATCCTGGGGGCCTGGGTTGAGCAACGGATCACAATCCTCAATGGGGAGGCGAGGCATCCCGTCACCCGCCTGGTGATCGGGGGCAGCGGAGCCGAGTTGCTGCGGGCTCCACAGTTCGAGTTCTATCGCGTCGCCCTGCAAGCTGCCCTGCCCCGCCTCGAACTGCTTCCCTCTGCTCTCCAGACCTCGGCCCTCTTCGGTGCCGCAGCTCGGGCCTGGGGACTGACTGGATCCCGGCCCGCGAAAGCCCCATCCTGAAGCCACCGATCCACGGTTTGATCGGCAACTGATCCCATGCAGAGCAACCTCTCCCTGGAAGGGGGCCTCAGCCCCCTCGACCTGATCATCATGGTCGGGGTTCTGCTTGCTGTGACCTGGTTGGGACATTCTCGGGCGGGCAAGCAGCGCGGGCTCTCGGACTTCTTCTTGGGGGGGCGGCGTCTGCCATGGTGGGCCGTGTCTGCTTCCATTGTGGCCACCGAGATCTCTGCCGTGACATTCGTTTCTCTGCCCTCGGTGGTAGCTCGCGACGGGGGCAACCTGACCTACTTGCAAATCGGTCTTTTTGGGTCCTTGGTGGCGCGGGCCATCGTGGGCTTTGTGTTGCTGCCGGCCTACTACGAGCAGCAGATCTACAGTCCCTATGACTATGTGGCCCGCAAGCTGGGGCCGTCCAGTCGGCGCGTGACCACCGCCCTGTTCAGCTTGGGGGGGATCCTGGGCCAGAGTGCACGGGTCTATCTGACCGCGGTGGTGGTGGAGGTTGTCCTGCACGCGGAATTGGTACAGGTGCAAGCGGTGACGGGAATTGCACCTTTCCCCTTTGCGGTGGGGTCGATCTGTGTGGTCTCCATCATCTGGACCCAGATAGGGGGCATCGCCACGGTGGTCTGGACTGACGCAGCACTCTTTGGTCTGTTCATCTTGGGCATTGGCGCGACCCTTTGGTTCATCGGAGTCGAACTCAGCGGCGGTTGGAGCAGCGCTCTGCAAGAGGCTCGCGAAGCAGGCAAGTTGCAGTTGATCGACACCAGCTGGGATCCGGCCAAGGCCTATACCCTGCCGGTTGCTTTTCTGGTGGCTTCCTGGGGGCAGGTGGGTCCCTATGGCACAGATCAGATGATGGTCCAGCGCTTGCTTTGCTGTCCCGATGTGCGAGCCGCGCGCAAGGCGATCCTGTGGTCCATCGTTGCCATGGGGGTCACTCTGCTGGTCAGCATGGTGGGGGTGGGGCTTTGGGCCTATGGTCGCGAGCATGGGTTCAGCCTTGCGGGGCAGGCCATGATTGCGGAGAAACCCGATCGCATCTTCCCCGTTTTCATTGCCGAGGTCCTGCCCAATGGGATCAAGGGGCTTGTTTTGGCGGGCGCTTTCGCCGCTGCTGTTTCGAGCTTGGATTCGATTCTGGCGGCACTATCCCAGACCACCCTTGTGGCCTGGGGGCGCGATCAGGTGGCGCCCGCACGGGCCCTTTCCTTGTCCCGGCGCCTGGTTCTGGTCTATGGGGTCCTGTTGGGCCTGACCGCCATCGGGATTCAGTTCGTGGAGCCCTATTACGCTTCGCTTCTGGATCTGGCCCTGGCCATGGCGGGGTACACCGGGGGCGCCCTTCTGGCTGCCTTCATCTTGGCCTTCGCGCCCCTGCGGGTAGACGGGTCGGGACTGGCCTGGTCCGCGCCCTTGTCCCTCTTGGCGGTGTTTGCCATGGTCTGGCATGACCCCTGGGCTCAGGGGGTTGTGCTGGTGTGTGCAGTGCTCTTGGCACTTGTTTGGGCCCTTTTCGCGAAGGGCCGAAGCCAGGGCGCGGCGCTTGTGCTCGTTCTTGGGTTGCTGGGTTGCGTGCTGTTGACGTGCTTTGGTCAGCTTCCCCAAGGGGGGTCATTGCCCTGGCCCTGGTACACCCCTGTGGGAACTGTGGTGGCCGTGGTGTTTGGCTGGGCTTTGGATCGTCAGCGGGATGCGGCTTCTGTCACCTGACCTTCGTGCCAGGCGGCCAGTACTTTGCTTTCCTTTTCCGCTGCGATGCCCGTGCGTTTGAATTCGTGCTCGGGCCCATGGGTTGCAAGGTGCCAGTCCAGGGTTCGGCGTGTGGTGTCCTCGATCGAGCGGAACGTGAGGCCCTGTTTCAGGGCCCGCTTCAAACTGAACTGATGCCCGCCCCCGGCGATCCAAAGGGGCAGCTCCATCCATTGGCCGACTTCCTGCTCCAGCAGGAACTCATCGGGTACCCAGGTCAGGTGGGCATCGTTGTGCGCGACTTTTTGACAGGTTGCCAGCATGTCATGCATGGAGAGCGGCTGGGGATAGCCCAGGGCGTTGAAGGTGCCCTGCACCTGGCGCGCGGTCAGTTCAAAGATCCAGTGCCCCAGGTCCTCCACATCGATCAGCTGCACTTCCTGGGAGCCGTCTCCCTTGGGTCCGCCGGGAGCCAGCACCTCGCCACCCCGGGCCAACCGGGCGGGCCAATAGGTGAAGCGCTCGCTTGAGTCTCCCGGTCCCACGATCAGGCCCGGGCGCACTGTGCAGCAGTTGTGCTGGAAGACCTCTTTCATGGCGTCTTCGCAAAGCACCTTGAGGGCACCGTAGGTCTGGCCTGTGACCTGTTGGATTTTCTTGGTGGCGTCGATTTGTTCCTGGCTGATGGTGGCCAGGGCGGAGTCTTCATCCCGGGGGCCTGTGGACTCCTGTTCCTCGGCGTAGACCGAAACGGTGGAGATGATGTTGTAGTGGCCCACGCGACCGGCCAACAACTCCGCCACTACGCGTACATGTTCTGGCACATAGGCCGAAGTGTCGATGACCGCATCCCACTCGCCCTCTTGCAGACTGGCGTAGTCCAGTTCGTTGCGATCCCCGACGCGCCGCTCCAGTTCAGGGAAGAGGCCCTTGCCGGACCTGCCCCGATTGAAAAGGGTCACACTCCAACCGGCTGCCAGGGCTGCGCGCACGATGGGCGGCCCCAGGAAGCGTGTGCCCCCGAGCACCAGCAGGCGCTTGGGTTTGGAATTTGAGCCTGGGAACTGACAGGCCACGGGCAATGCAAGCGTGGCCGCTGCGCCCAGAGCTGAGCGCCGGGTGATCTGATTGAAGTGCATGCGGGAGTCTAGCTAGTGGGTCCCTTCGAGATGGCCTTGGGGGCCCCTCCCAACGCAACTCTTGCATGGCTTGCCGCCTTCAAGAGCATGCGGAGCAGTGGGGTTGCATTTAGGAAAACTGGGGGAGGATTCCGCTGCCGCGGGGAGCTATTCTGCCCCCATGAGAGCTGATTCGAGCATCGAGAAATCCGGCGGCACCCTCGGCACTTTGACACGCAACCATGGCAACATCCTCGGCCTTGGCTTTTTGCACCTGGCTGCCCTCGCGGCGCCCTTCTATCTGGGTTTTGTGCAGTTCTACTGGGGCACGCTGCTGTTGGGAGTGATCTGGTACGGCATGTGCTGCCTGGGCATTACTGCAGGCTACCACCGCTCCTTTTCCCATCGGGCCTATGACGCTTCGGGTCCCCTGCGCTGGTTCTACCTGCTGTTCGGGGCGGCGGCCATGCAGACTTCAGCTTTGGAGTGGTGTGCGGACCATCGGGATCATCACAGTTTCACAGATCGTCAGAAGGACCCCCACAACATCAAGGAGGGCTTCTTCTGGGCCCACATGGGATGGATCCTGAACAACCGGTCAGATCGTCCCGAGGTGGACTATTCGCGGGTCAAGGACCTGGCCCAGCAGAGGGGTTTTCGTTTTCAGAAACGCTTTTTCTGGCCCCTCGCGATTGGGATCGGTTGGATCCTCCCTGCTCTGATTGCGTCCCTGTGGGGCGACTTCGTTGGTGGCTTGTTGTTGGCGGGGGGCCTGCGTGTGACCTTGATGCTACACGCCACCTGGTGCGTGAACTCCGTGGCCCATGTACTCGGTAGGCGGACCTATTCTTTGGCGATCAGCGCCCGGGATTCTCTCATCACCGCCCTGATCACCGGGGGCGAGGGCTACCACAACTTCCACCACAAGTTCCCTGCGGACTACCGCAACGCCGTACGCTGGTACCAGTACGATCCCACCAAGTGGTTCATCTGGACCATGGCGCAACTTGGTCTGGCCTACAACCTGCGTCGCACCACGCCTCAGGTCGTGCTCGCCGCCAGGGAAAGGGCGCGCTCTTTGGTCTAGGACCAGACGCGCTTGTTGCTCTGCTCCTTGCGGAGTGGCACTTGGTACACTCCTCTCCTCCTCAGGTTGCGTCCTTGAGGGCATGACCTGCTCATGCTTTTCAAGGGAGTTGCTCCCTTCGGTTCACCCCATCCCCCCAGAGAATACTGACAGATGAAGAAACTCCTAGCTCTTGGCACTCTTATCTTGTGCGTCTCCTTCCTGCACACCTCTCCACCCCTGGAAGTGGGGGAGAATTCCCCGACTCCTACGATGCGAGCCTGGCACTGCCAGGTTCCCTGCGGCATCTATAGCGACAAGATGCGTATCGACATGCTTATGGAGGATTGCGCCACCATTGAAAAGGCGATGACGGCTCTTATAGCCATGGATGGTGAGGAGAGCCCCAGCAACAACCAGATGGTGCGCTGGATCATGGCCAAGGACCAGCACGCCCAGAGCATCCAGGATACGGTGGCCGCCTATTGGCTTGCCCAACGGATCAAGGAGCCCAAGGATGCTGCGAACAGCGAGGTCTATGTGGCTCAGCTGAGGCACATGCACCGGGTCACCGTGCTGGCCATGAAATGCAAGCAGACCACCGACAAGAGCCACGTGGAGTCCCTGCGCAAGGTTGCCCTTGAGTTCAGCGCCAGTTACTTCAGCGCCGAAGATCTCAAGCACATCCACTCACACCACGACGGGAAGCATTAGTAGTCTCCAAATCATTCCTGCCTGAGACCGGTCTTGTTTTCTCTCCAGAGCCTTCTGCTCCTTCGACGGGAGGAACGCTGGCCGGTGTTCTCAGGCTGCGCGGCGGGTTTCGCGGTCCTGGGGGCCTACTATCTGCTGAAGCCCCTGCGGGACGAGGTCTTTGTGGGAGACAGGGCGGTGGGAGCCGAACTCTGGACCGGTACGTTCCTGCTGGCGCTCTTGCTGCATCCCCTCTATGGAATGCTGGTGGCGCGGGTTCACCGCGAGCGCGTGCTGCCGATTTTGTTTCGTTCGGCGGCCCTGTTGCTGGTGGGCTTGTACTGGTTGCTTCACAGGGTTCCAGAACCGGAAACGGTGGGGCCCTGGCAGGAGCAGGCCGGTTCCTTCTGGAGTGGCCGTTGGGTGCAGGGGGACCAGGGTTGGCAGTTGTTGCAAGGCTCCCGCATCTGGTTGCAGCGTGGCTTCTATGTGTCTGTCTCGGTCTTCAACCTCTACTTGATCAGCGCCCTGTGGAGCGCCTTGATCGAGCGTTTTGAGGGACCCCCCGCACGGAGGTTGTTCGGGCTCCTGGCAGCGGGGGGCAGCTTGGGAGCCATCGCAGGTTCGGCCTTGGTGGCGGTGGCCTTCGACAGTTGGGGTTCGGGACCGTTCCTGCTGCTGGCGGCGGGGTTGCTGGAGTTCAGTCTGCACGCTCTGCGTTCTGCCGGTGCGTGTCAGTCGCGGGCGCCCATGCACGGCAGCAGTTTCGAGGGTTTGGGGCTGGTGTTGCGTCATCCGCGCTTGCGCCTGCTCGGGGTGTACATCCTGCTCTTCACCCTGGGGTCCACCTGGCTGTATTTCTTGACCGCGGATCTGCTTCAATCTCACCTGCCCAATAAAGGGGATCGGGTGCGTTTCTTCTCAGGCGTTCATCTGGTGACGAATGTTCTCACGCTGGGGATGCAGATCGGCCTTGTGGGTCGCTTGATGAGTTCCCGTGGACTGCTGCCGGGGCTGGTTCTGTTGCCCCTGGTTTCTTTGGTGGGATTTTCTGCGCTGGCTTTTGCGCCGCTGCTCTCGGTGCTGTTTGCGTTCAATGTGCTGCGGGCGAGTTCGCGCTATGCCCTGGCAAAACCCGCGCGCGAGGCGCTCTATGTGGGGCTGGAGCCGAGGGATGTGTACAAGGCCAAGAACTTCTTGGATGCGGCTCTTTACAGGGGCGGGGATCTGGTCAGTGGCTGGGCCTTTCAAGGAGCCAGCGCTCTGGTTGTTTCCGGTGGTGCGGCCCTTACCTTGCTGGTCTTGCCCTTTATGGCCACTTCGGTGGGAGTGGCCTGGCGGCTGGGTCGTCAGGCAGACGAGTCTCAGGGCTGGTAATGTTGCAGGAGGGCCTCTTCGAGGCGTTCCAGGTCCTGGGTTGTATGCTCACTGGATACCGCCACTCGCAGGGCACCGGGACCGCCGCCGTATTCGGTCCACGGAATGTAGAGTCCTTGGGCGGCGAGTTTCTGCTCCAGGGCGCGGCCGGCTGCCTGATCGCTGACCGGCAGCGCAAGCACAGGGGAACGGCCTTCTGCATCGTCCTGGATCATGCGTTTGCCGATGGCGGTCAGGCGCGCTGCGTGTGCCCGTAGGCGGCGCACCCGTTCGGGTTCGCGCTCAAGGATCTGCAAGGCCGCGCGTGCTCCAGCCGCGACCGCCGGGGGAATGGGCGTGGTGCCCACGAATGCGTCAGCACGCCTGCGGATGCGTTCGATGGTGCCAGTGCTGCTGGCGATGAAACCTCCCCCGGCACCAAGGGCCTTGGCCATGCTGCCCGTCATTACCGCGCGAGGATCGTTGACTCCAGCGCCGCTCAAGCTTCCTCTTCCACCCTGGCCCAAGAATCCAAGACCGTGGCTGTCATCCACAAGCAGGATTCCCTTGCGCGGCAGCAGGCGCAGAAATTCCGCCAGGGGTGCAATGCGCCGTTGCATGGGGAAGAGGCCGTCCGTCAAAAGGGCCAGGTGCTGTTCCCCGTGGCGATCCAGGAGGGCGTGCGTACGGGTCAGGTCGCTGGCGCCACAGTCGATCACCTGGGCGCGGGTCAGGGTGGTGGACATCCACAGGGATGTGTGGGCGTCTGCGTCCACAAGCACCGTGTCCAATTCGTCTCCATAGGCCTGCATGACCGCCTCGTTTGCCAGCCAGCCACTGGGCAGGATCAGGGCCGCTTCGAGACCCAGGAACTCTGCCAGGGCTTCCTCCAGGTTCTCGTGTTCTGCGAAGTTCCCGCTTGTGCTGCGGGAAGCGGCGGCGGAGAGGCCGCAGCGTGACAGGCACTCCTGGGCTGCGGCCAGGACCTCGGGGTGGTGCCCAAGCCCCAGCAAGTTGGTGCCCGCGAAGGAGAGCAGGTCTTGACCGTTCACCCGCAGGGTGGTGGAAGTGGAGGCAGCGATGCGGCGCAGCATGGTATTGGAGGGTACCGTATCCCGCATCGCTGGAGGGTTGACTTTGTAGGGCTGCTCATGTCTGTGATGCTGGGCTGGGGTGTGAGTCTGCAGCTGAAGAGCGATGCATCCCAGATCTGGCAGCTGCGGACAGGAGGGATCGGTCAAGCCCCAGCAGCACCCGCGTGGTCGCGCTGGTCGCGCAGCCCCCATGCGGTCGTTTCCAGTGGTGTGGTTGCTTGATTCTGATGGGAGCAGAGGTGCGGAATCTGTTCACTGGCTTGCTAGAGTGGACGCATCCAAGAGTCCCCATCACCTGCCTCTACTGACCCTGCTTGTTCCCGGACTGTCGCGGGGCGTGCACGGATTCTGCTGCCCGGCTTGTTGGCGGGAATGTGTTTTGGAGCTGTCGCCCTCGGTGCGGCGCGCTGGGGGGCAGGGCCTGTACCGGCCCTTGTATTCGCGGCGTTGCTGGCGCCGACGATTGGTGTCTGCCTGGGCGCGGCCGATCCGGGAGTTTCCAAGTTGTGGGTCTCATTCCGTTTGGGGCTGGCGGCCTTGGTGATTCTTGCCTGCTGGGCCCTGGTGCCTGGGGTGGATCCCGTAGGAGTTGTTCTGGCCTGGAGCGGCTTGATGCTTCTGGGTTCTGGAATCGCTGCCCTCTTGCACGGCCGTTGGTCCATGGACCAACGCAGTCTTGGAGCAGCCCTGTTCTTCCTGGGGGCGCTGCTTTCAGCCTTGCCCGGGGGCGCTGGACGATTGCAGGGTGGAGCTTTTGATCCGGCGACCACTGCCTGGTTGTTGGACCTTTCGCCGGCAACTTTGATGGTGGAATCTGCGGGGCTCGATTGGTTGCGCCATCCGGCGGTTTATGGACCAGCTGGAGGTGACGCCCTGGGCCCTGACTTGCGTGGTCCTTGGGGTGCACTTGCGGGTGGGGTACTCGCTTTGGTGGGATATGCGCTGACCCAATTCGGCTGGCGTTTGCGCCGGGCCTCTGAACACCATGTCCACCCGTAAGTTCTTCTGCACGTTTCCCCAGAACCTGATCAGTGAACCGATCGTCAGCCATGTGCTTGGCGAACGGTTTGGTGTGGTGCCCAACATTCGTGCAGCGAGCATCACTGATACCATGGCGATCGTGGCCGTGGAGATTGATGGGGATGGAAAGCGTATCGAGGAGTCGGTGGTCTACCTGCGTGAACTGGGTGTCAAGGTCGAAGAGATCGGCGAGTCTGACTCCCACGACCTGCCCCAGACATGAGGGCACAAGGTTTCGTCCAGGGTGCACTGATCTCGTTGTTGGTCTGCCCTTCTGGTTGCAAGGGCCCGGGGACCCCACCCCCTCCCCTGCACCAACTGCCCCTGCAAGGGGCAGTTGTCTCTGGCCAACCCCTGGCGACCCAGGTTGGCTTGGACATTCTGGAGGCCGGAGGCAACGCGGCAGATGCGGCGGTGGCCACGGCTTTGGCCTTGGCGGTGGTCCTGCCCCAGGCGGGCAACTTGGGGGGCGGAGGGTTCGCTCTTTGGGTACCGCATCAGGGCCAGGGGGAGGTGATCGACTTTCGCGAGGTGACGCCGCAGGCATTTGACCAGGACCTGTATTTAGATGACGAAGGAAAGTTGGTGGGGCGGCGTTCGTTGGAGACGCCCTTGGCAGTGGGTGTGCCGGGCAGCCCCGCGGGGCTCTACTCTCTGTTCAAGCGTCATGGCTCCGGCAGGTTCTCCTTCCTGCAGCTTTGTGCACCTGCTATTTCTCTGGCTCGCGAGGGCATCTCCGCCAATTCCTGGTTGGTGAGGTCTCTCGGAGCTGAAGGCCCCAAAAGGCGTTTGCAGGCGAATCCTACTGCTCGCGCTTTGTTTTATCCCCATCAGGGAGGCGAGGCCCTGCGTGTTGGAGATGCGCTGATTCAGGAGGATCTGGCCCAGACCCTGGAACGCTATGGGAACCAGGGGCCGCAGGGTTTCTACCAGGGCCAGACTGCTGCCCTGATGCTGGAAAGTCTGGCGGAGGCCAATGAGCGCGAGGGAAATCTGGTCGGCGAGCGGGGCATGACCACGGCCGACTTGACCAGTTATTCCAGTTTGGTGCGCTCGCCCCTGAGGGGTTGGTTTCGTGGTTTCGAGGTGCTATCGGTGCCACCTCCCAGTTCCGGTGGGTTTGTGCTGCTGCAGGTGCTGGGGATTCTTGAGGGCTTGCCCCTGGAAGGCCAACGCACGCCGCAGGGCGAGCCTACCGTGCGGGCCATGCACTGGTTGATCGAAGCCCTGCGCATGGCTTTTGCTGATCGGGCCGAGCATCTGGGTGATCCCAAGGACTACGCAGTGCCCTTGGATGCCTTGCTGGGGGCTGACTGGGTCACCATGCGGAGGGTTTCCATTGGGCCCCAGGCGGACTTGGATTGCCGGGCCTGGGTGCCGCCAGGTGCCCCCGAGTCGCCCCAGACCACGCACCTCTCGGTGCTCGATGATCAGGGCAACGCGGTCAGCTTGACGACCACTTTGAATGCCTCCTTTGGTAGTGGGATCATGGTCAAGGGCGGGGGCTTCCTTTTGAACAACGAACTGGATGACTTTTCGATTTTGTCCGGGACGCCCAACATGTTCGGGTTGCTGGGCAGTGAGGCCAATCAGCTGCGGCCCGGGCGTCGGCCCCTGTCCTCAATGACTCCCACAGTGGTGCGGGAAGGGGGAGGGCGAGTGGTGCTTGTGCTGGGAGCCCCAGGTGGTCCGCGGATTATTTCATCCGTGCTTCAGGTGGTGCTGCGGGTGTTGGTTTATCGCCAGGATCTGGAGAGCGCCGTGCGCGCACCGCGTCTGCACCAGCAGTGGCGGCCGAAGGAAACCCGGGTGGAGAAGAGCTTTGATCCCGAGCTGGTCAAGCTCCTGGAAGCAAACCACGGTCAGCCCTTCGCCAAAGGAAGCGCGGCGGGGTCGATCCAGGCGATCAGCGTGGGTGCCAACGGGCAGCCCAGCGTGGTGAGCGATCCCCGCAGTGGAGGAACTGGGGAGGTCCAGCGCGAGAAGGCTCCGCGCTAGGTGCTGTTCTGTGCTCCGAGGGGGCTCGGAAGGGAACTCCCTCTGATCGGTTTGTGATCAAAAGTCGTCGAGCGCGTCGAGTTCGTCATCCAAGGAATCGTCGCCTTTGTCTTCACTGGGGGCATCATCGCGCTTTTTCATCTCGTCGATCTTGGCGTAGCGCTCGAAGTACCCGGGCTCTTTCAGTTCTCGGCCCCAGACCTTCTCATAGAGCAGCTCCACGCAGCGCGCGTTCTGGATTGCGGTCTTGTTGGGCTCCTGGCGGTACTCGTGGTACCAGCCCACATTTCGACCGTTGGCGATGTTTTGCAGAGAACGCTGGCATACATCACCGGCCATGTTCCCCTCGGGGTCAGCGAAGTCCAGGTCGAGCATGACATTGATGATCGCGGGAAAGGCCACCTTGCCCTTCTTTTCAAGAGCGATGGCTGCGCGGGTACCGGCGGCCCCCGCGTCCGGGTCGATCATTACGCGAGCCAGGTCCATGATTTCCAGCCAATCCGATTCGTCCACGCCTGGGGGTACGGAGAAGGGCTCGAAGTCAGCCAGGTTGGGTTCCGCCGGGTCCTTGGGGTCATAGATTACGTCCGGGTACCTGGTGCCGCCCTTGGGCTGCCTTGAAACCATCCAGACCTTGAAGCGGCCGGTGACCGGGTTGCGGGGGATCTCGGAGGTTTCTGTAGCCGGAGGGGTGGGCTCCTTGGGAGCGGTTGCTTCGGTCGGCGGGTCTTGCGCCTCCAATGGATCCGACGCATCCCCCGACGTCAGGCTTTCGGGGCCACTACTGTTGTCGATGGCATTCGCCATCTGCACCAGTTGTTTGCGAAAATCGTCGGCCTGCTTTTGCTGCTCCGGTGTCAATTGCCTGACTGGGTCCTTGTCCAAGGCCTCGTCAAACGCTCTAAGGCTTTCATTAAGTAGGGCCAATTGGGCCGTGTTGTCCAACAGTTCAAGGGTTTGTTTAAGCATGGCTAATTGGGGCGCAAAGGCCATGCCCTGACTTCCGTCGGTGGTTTCCGTTCCGGACTTGTCGGTGTCACCGGCGACCACCTCGGTGTTCTCTTCGGGCGCGTCGTCCTCACTGTTTATCTTGTACAAGAAGCCAGCGGTTGCCAACACCAGGGCCAGCAGACTGCCGATGATCAGGGCAGGGGGCATGTTCTGTTTCTTGCGGCCCCCGCGATGTCCGGCGCGGGAACTGCCGCGCTCTTCGTCGGCGTCCCGTTTGCCGGTGCTGGAGCGTGCGCTTTTCTTGGGTCCGGCAGACCTGCGTGTGCTGCCGCCGGCTGAACCTGACTTGCTGCTGGAGGCTGTGCGGTTGCTCGCGCTCTTGGGGCGCGTACTTCCGGCAGGGCGGGCGGCCTGGGCCTTGGCCTCATCGGTGCCAGTGGCTTCCTGTTCAGCCTGGCGGCGGGCGAGGAGTTTTTCCTTCATGCTTGGGCCCTCGCGCTGTTTGCGGGGCCTCTCCTCAGGAACCTCCAGGACCTTCTTGGGGGGTGTCTGCCTGGGGCTGTTGGTGGGTTTGGGGCTCTTAGTAGGAACCGGCCTGGGCTTGGGCGCGGAACTGGAGCCTTGGGAACTGCCGGTGTGGGACTCCGCCGGGGGCACGGGATCCGGGTGGGCTTGCACTGGCCCCACGGCTACGACCCCTCCACATTTCTTGCACTTGGCCTTGTCGGCGGCGAAGGTCGGTGAGAGTTTGTACTCGGCGCTGCAATCGCCGCAGATGCCCTTGCGGTAGTCCATTTCGAAGATCGGGGGGTTGGAGTGCTCGGAGAGCGGCTCCCATGGGGATTCTGGAGGATGAAGGGAGACCGTGAATGGTCCCGGGGAGGCAGGATTCTACCCGCCCCGCTTGAGCTTGTTGCGGGCTCGTTCCAATTCCCGGCGTTCGCGGGCGTTGCGGGGCTGGAAGTCCGGGTCGCTGAGCAGGGGGTCCTCCTCCTCTTCCGGGCGGCTCTTGAAGGATCGGTAGCGTCGGTCAAACCAGCCAAACCATTGCTTGAGCCCCGATTCCTGGCGTTCCCTAGTGGTCCCCAGGGCCTCGTGGGCTTGGAAGCTGGTCTGGTAGCCGGTGATTCCCTGCAGACTCAGGTGCACCAGATTAAGGGCCGTGGCGTTGTCCACGCTGTCCAGGGGGATGGTAGCCAGCTTGGTCATGAGCGGCGCGATGGCGGGCTTGCCGATCTCGCGCAGTTCGTTCTGGATGGCGAAGGTCTTGGTGCCATCGGGGTCCACAAGGCGTGCGATCAGATCATCGATGCGCGCGCGCATTTCAGGGGGCACGTCCAGGTCATAGGGGATCGGGCGGATTTTGCCCTCGATCACCTTGGAACCATCGGAGAGCACTCGACGTTCGATCTTGCCCGCACCCCGGCGGCGCTGGGTGGTGGCTTCCTCGGGGGAGATCCAGCGCATCCAGTTCCAGCCTTTGAGTACCCCGTTTTCTCGAGCGAGGTGCCACTCCACATGGCGGTCGGGTACGCCCAGTGAGATGTCCGTATTGGACAGTTTGAGGCGCACGATCAAGCCACCGCCGATGCCCTCGTCGTCAGCTTCGACCCAACCATGATAGGGCTTCCACTGATGGAAGAGTTCGCGCTCAGTGCCATCGATCATGTCGCGGGCCACATCGCCCAAGAAGATCAGGCGCTCGGTTCCTGCCAGGCCGAGCCACGGTGTACGGGGCTCGGCGGAGCCCCCCTCGGCTTCAGTCTTCGCGGCGAGTTCCTCTCCGAGGCGCTTGTAGGTCTTTGCCCCGTGCAGTAATTGGGAGAGCCGGATCGGGTCTTCCGCTGACAGGAGGGTGTGCAGTTTGCGGGCCGCCAAGACCCCTTCGCTCTGCCAACCAAGTATATCTCCCACCTGCTCTGGTTCCTCCTTGGCGGTTTCCTCAGGGGGAGGTGGGGGAGAGCCCTTGCCCGCTCCCTGGGCCAGCAAGCCGATGACCAGGGCACTTACAATCACCACCCCACCAATGATCATGGTCGAGGAGTTGTCCTTGCCCTTGGTTCGGCCCTGGGAGCCCTTGGGCCGTGCCACATAGACCTTGCCGCACTGACTGCAACGGACCTTGGCTCCTTCCTTGCTATCGGGGAGTTTGGCCTGGGCCTTGCAACTGGGGCATTGGATGATCATGTGGTCAGGGTAATGGTTGAGGGGCGGCAGCACTAGTTCCGTAGTGTGTCGATGCGGGGGTTTGCGGCGGTGGGCATCGAGTGCGTACCCTCCCACCGCATGGTGGAGCGTCCCTTCCGACTGATTACCCCCTTTGAGCCCACCGGGCATCAGCCGGGGGCCATTGATGCCCTGGTTCGCGGGATCGAACAGGGTCTGCATCACCAGACCCTGCTTGGCATCACCGGCTCGGGCAAGACCTTCACCGTTGCCAAGGTTATCGAGCGCATCAACCGACCGACGTTGGTGCTCTCACCCAACAAAACCCTGGCGGCCCAGTTGTTTGCTGAGTTCAAGGAACTCTTTCCGCACAACGCGGTGGAGTACTTTGTCAGCTATTACGACTACTACCAACCAGAGGCCTACGTGCCCTCCACAGATACTTTCATCGAGAAGGACGCCAGCCGCAATGAGAACATCGAGCGCCTTCGCAACAGTGCTACCCGCTCATTGCTCGATCGCCGGGATGTGATCTTGGTGGCTTCGGTGAGTTGCATCTATGGGCTCGGGTCTCCTTCGAATTATTCGAGAATGGCGGTCACGGTGACCCGTGGCCAGGAAATCGAGCGTGATGATCTTTTGCGTCAATTGACCCAGATGCAGTACGCACGCAACAACATGGATTTTCGCCGGGGTGCCTTCCGCGTGCGCGGGGATGTGGTCGAGGTCTTTCCCGCCTATGAAGAAGACTGCGTGCTGCGCTTCGAGTTCTTCGGGGATGAGATCGAAGCGATCAGCCGGGTCAATCCGTTTCTGGGCGAGATCTTGAGCCAGGAAGAATCGGTCACTGTCTACCCCGCCAACCACTATGTGACCCCGACTGACCGTTTGAATCGCGCTCTGCCCCTGATCCAGGAGGAACTGCTTGAGCATCTGGAAGAACTCAAGGGCCAGGGCAAGCTGCTTGAAGCCCAGCGGCTGGAAATGCGTACCAATCAGGACCTGGAACTGCTCAAGACCACCGGGGTTTGTGGTGGGGTTGAGAACTACTCACGCTACATGGATGGACGCAATGCTGGTGAACCGCCGTTTACCCTGATGCACTACTTCCCCGAGGATTGGGTGTTGTTTGTGGACGAAAGTCATGTGGCGGTACCCCAGGTCGGGGCTATGTACAAGGGCGACCGTTCGCGCAAGACGACCCTGGTGGAACATGGTTTTCGTTTGCCGAGTGCTTTAGACAATCGTCCCCTGCGCTTTGACGAATACGAGCAACGCGTCCAGCAGAGCGTTTACATCTCGGCCACACCGGGCGACTATGAACTCAAGCATTCGGGTCAATCCGTTGTCGAGCAGGTGGTGCGTCCCACGGGTCTTTTGGATCCACAGATCGAGGTGCGTCCCCAGGCCACGCAGGTGGACGATCTGCTGCATGAGATCCGCTTGACCACCAAGCGTGGCTGGCGCACTCTTGTGACAACCTTGACCAAGCGCTCGGCCGAGGATCTGACCACCTATTACGGGGAATTGGGTGTGCGTGTGCGCTGGCTGCATTCTGAGGTGGACGCCATCGAGCGCACGGCGATCCTGCGAGACCTGCGCCTGGGGGAATTTGATGTGCTGGTAGGCATCAACCTCTTGCGTGAGGGTCTGGATCTGCCCGAAGTGGCCCTGGTGGCGGTGCTTGACGCGGACAAGGAAGGCTTCCTGCGCGCGCGCACCAGCCTGATTCAGACCTGCGGCCGGGCGGCGCGCAATGTGGAGGGGCGCGTCCTGTTCTATGGGGACAAGATCACCGACTCCATGCGTTATTGCATCGATGAAGTTCATCGGCGCAGGGCATTGCAAGAGGCCTGGAACCTGGAACACGAGCTTGTTCCCGCCACGATCATCAAACCCGTGCGCGATTCCCTTGAGGCGCTTTATGAAATGGACTACGCCGGCGTGCCGAGTCTGGTCCAGGAGAGTTTGGCGGCGGACGATCCCAGCGGCTGGAGTCTTGACAAGTTGACCGCAGAGACCGAGCGCGTGCGTGGCGAGATGCTGCGTGCAGCGGGGGAGTTGCGCTTTGAGGATGCGACCGGGTTCAGGGACCGCCTGCGTGAGCTTGAGGCCGTCCTGCTGGAGCGCTAGTGCCGAATGGTGCGGGATGGGGGACTCGAACCCCCACAGGCAATGCCCACGAGGACCTAAACCTCGCGCGTCTACCAATTCCGCCAATCCCGCGGTTGTGGCCAAGGTTAGCGCATGGGGGGGACCTTGGGGAGTCGTGCGAGAGACCTGGCGCGGCTGTGGTGTCTTTCTGAACAGATGCCACGATAGCCCTACGCCGATCCAAGCTGCCCCCTTGTGACCTGAGCCCGGGAAGCAGATACTGCTTGCCCCACCGGGCCAGTCCGGAGCCTTTCTATGCAAACTTCCCATCAACCCCGCTTGTTCCCCTTGTCTGTTGTGCCCCTTGCCCTCTGGGGCTTGCTTGCCTGTGGGTCCGAGGAGCAGGTTCCTGTGGAGGAGGTTGCGCAAGCGGACTCGGGAGGCAGCGCGGGGGCCAATTCGACTGTGGAGATTCCCATGGTCAACTATGTCTATGACCCGCAAGCGGGAGACAAGACCGTCGCGGCCGAAGACGGCGGTCCAGGATTTACAGGGGATGGTTGGGACACGAACTTGACCTTCCCCGCGGTTGGCAGTCCGGACGCTGTTCCCGGGGGCTCCATGCGCCGCTATATGGTTGACTGGCCCGCGACTCTGCGGCAGCACGGCAAGGACTGGAATACGTCGATCAATTACATGGTCAGGGATCTGTGCTACGAGACCCTTTTGGCCGTGCATTCCACGACCTTGGAGTACATTCCAAGGCTGGCCACCCATTGGAAGATCAGCGAGGACAAGACTACCTACACTTATCGCATCAACCCCGCCGCGCGATTCAGTGATGGCTCTGAGGTGACCGCCGCGGACGTGGTGGCCAGTTGGAAGCTGCGCGTGGACCCCAAGACCTTGGACCCCTCCGCCAACGCGACCTATTCCAAGCTCAACGAGCCCGTTGCGAAAACGAAGTACATCGTAGAGGTTGTCTGCAACCAGCCCAACTGGCGCAACTTCCTTTACTTCTCTGCTAGCCTGACGGTTTTTCCCGCGGCGGAGGTCTCCATCCCCGGGGATGAGTATCTGGACAAGTACCAGAACTCATACACCGCCAACAGTGGCCCTTACATCGTGCCTGGGGCGGACATCAAGACGGGGACATCTCTGGAGATCCATCGTCGGGATGACTGGTGGGACCGGGACAATCCGGCTTGGACGGGGATGTACAACATTGGGGTCTATCACTACGAGGTTGTTCTCGATTCGGCGTTGGCCTTTGAGATGATCAAGAAGGGAGAGCTGGACTACTATCTGGTGCCCCGGGCCCAATGGTGGGCGGAGGACATCCCCGAGGTGAGTGCTGTCAAGCGAGGCATGCTTGTGCCGCGCAAATTCTTCACGGACAAGGCGGTGGGCACCAGCGGGATCGCGATCAACACCCGCAGGGCGCCCTTGGATGACTTACGCATGCGCAAGGTCCTTCAGGCCCTGTATGACCGGGAATTGTTCATCGACAAGTTGTATTTCAATGAGTATTTGCCTTTGACCAGCTACTACCAGGGGGGTACCTATCAGTGCCCAGACAACGAGCTCATGGGATATGACCCCTATTTGGCAGAGGATCTGTTGAATGAAATAGGCTTCACCCAGCGGGATGGTGATGGCTACCGGCTCAAGGCGGACGGCAGCCGCCTTTCCTTTGACCTGACCTATTCGAGCAAGTTCTCCGAATCGGCCCTGACGATTTATCAGGAAAACTGCAAGGATGCGGGGATTGAACTGACCCTTTCGTTTCAGACTTCTGCAGCGCGCTGGCAGACCATGCGTTCCAAGAGTTTCGATCTGACCAGCACCGCTTGGGGTGCCTTGACCTTCCCCAATCCCGAGACATCATTCGGCGGACATCTGGCGGATCAAGAGGACAACAATAACGTGACGTCATTCAAGAACGAGCGAGTGGACGAACTCTGCCAGGAATACGACGAGGAATATGACGTGGCCAAGCGCATTGCGCTGGTGCAGGAGATCGACGGGCTGATCTATGCCGAGCTGCCTTATGTGCTCGCCTGGTACAACCCGGCCCAGCGCATGCTCTTCTGGAACAAGTACTCCATGCCTGCTTGGGGCTGTCAGCGCACCGCCGACTATTCGTCTCTGCACTATGTGTGGTGGGTGGATCCCGCCAAGGAGGCGGAATTGGAGGCTGCTCGTGCCGATGGCAGCCTCAACATGGACCCGGGCTCCAGAGAAAACCGATTCTGGCAGCAGGCCCGCTGAGAAAGAACCGCCAACCCTGCCATGGCCGCCTATTTCGCTCGCAGATTCCTGCTGCTGATCCCTACCTTCATCGGGATCACCTTCTTGGTGTTCTCGATCACCCAGTTCGTGCCGGGTGGGCCTATCGATCAGATGATCCTGAACATGCAGGCATCTGCCACTGAGGGCGGGGTCGGAGGGTCTGGGTCTTCTGTGGAAATCCCACCCGAATCCCTGGCTGCCCTCAAGGAGCACTTCAATCTGGACAAGCCCTTTTTTGTGGCCTACGGACACTGGCTCTGGGATCTTGTGCAATTGGATCTGGGAAAGTCCTACAAGTACAACACGCCCGTGATCGAGGTGATCACCTCGCGTTTCCCCATCAGCATCTACTTCGGGCTGTTGGGCTTTTTCCTGGCCTATTTGATCTGTATTCCCCTGGGGGTCCTGAAGGCGGTTCGCCACGGATCCCGTTTGGACATCACCTCGAGCATGATCGTCTTCGCGGGATACTCGATACCCGGCTGGGCCTTGGGGGGGGTGCTGCTGGTGCTGCTTGGTGGGGGCAGTTTCTTGGATTGGGTCCCCTTGGGTGGATTCCGCTCCGAAGGCTGGGAGAACTTTTCCATCTGGCAAAAAATCACTGACCAGCTGCACCACACGATCCTGCCGGTCATGGCTTACATGGTTGGTTCCTTCGCCACCCTGACCATCTTGATGAAGAACTCTCTCATGGAGAATCTCGGTCAGGACTATGTGCGTACAGCTTTCGCCAAGGGTCTATCGGAGCGGGCGGTGATTTTTGGTCACGCACTGCGCAACTCGCTGATTCCGATCTGCACGGGCCTGGGACACGCCATCGGCTTGATCATGGCGGGTAGCTACCTGATCGAGAAGGTATTCAACATCCAGGGCATCGGATACCTGGGCTACACCTCCATTGTGGACAGGGACTATGCGGTGGTGATGGGCATTCTGGTGATCAATACCCTGCTGGTTCTGATCGGGAACATCCTGTCTGACGTGCTCTATGTGCTGGTGGATCCGCGCATTCGCTTTTCTTGAAGTTGTTGCCAATCTCCACATGACCACTGAAACCTTCGAGGACAAGCCCCAGACGGTCTTTCAGCGTCGCTGGAAGAAGTTCAAGACCATTCGGCGCGGTTGGTACAGCTTCCAACTCTTGCTGGGCATGTACCTGCTCTCGTTTCTGCTGCCCGTGCTCGTCAACAGCAAGGCTTTGGCTGTCAGCCACGGGGGCGAGCTTTTTTTTCCCGCCTTTGAGGAGCTGTTGCCCTTCGTTGATAGCTATCACGCGGCCGAGGACCTGGGTATCCATGATCCCCGGCGGCCGGAGAGGTTGATGCGCGGGGAGGCCAACTATCGGCTTGCAAAGAGTCAATATGAGGCCGCGGATCAGGGAGACTGGGTGCTCTTGGCTCCTTACCCCTACCATCCCATCGAGAACCTGCTCAAGGAGCCAGGATTCGAGGGGCGTCCTCCCACTTCGCCGGATTCTGTCCACTGGTTCGGGACTGACAACCGGGGCCGGGATGTGCTGGCGAGGCTGGTCTATGGGTTTCGTATTTCGATCACCTTCGCCCTGTCCGTGGTGGGCATCGCCTACCTTGTGGGCATGAGCATTGGAGCGCTACTTGGCTTCCTTGGGGGACGGGTGGACATGTTCGGCCAGCGCATGGTTGAGATATGGGCGGCCTTGCCATTTCTGTATACGGTGATCATCATCAGTTCGATCATCAGTCCCAGCCTCTGGATTCTGGTGGGCATTTTGTCGCTCTTCTACTGGATTGGAATCAGTTTCTACATGCGCGGCGAGTTTCTGCGTGAAAAGGCCAAGGACTATGTGGCTGCTGCGATCTGCATCGGTGAGTCCCGGCGCTCGATCATGTTCAAGCACATTCTGCCCAACGCCCTGACTCCGATCGTGACCTTCGCTCCCTTCGCCATTGTGGGGGGGATTGCCTCCTTGGTTTCCCTGGACTATCTGGGCTTTGGTCTTGCGCCACCCACGCCCTCATGGGGCGAACTCATGGGCCAGGGGCTTTCCAATATTTCTGCCTGGCACCTGGTGCTGTTTCCCATGGGAGCCCTCTTTGCAACGCTCCTGATGGTGGTCTTCATCGGGGAAGCGGTCCGCGAGGCGTTTGATCCCAAAGTGTTTTCCAGATTGCGTTAGTCATGAGTCAGCCCCTGCTTCAAGTCAAGGACCTGCACACCTACTTCAATGTGGAAGGTCAACGGGCCTGGGCCTGCGCTGGCGTCAGCTTCGATGTGCTGCCCAATGAGTTCCTCGGGATCGTGGGGGAGTCCGGATCTGGTAAGTCGGTCACCGCCCTTTCGATCATGCGCCTGATTCCCGATCCCCCCGGTCGAATCGATTCTGGCGAGGTGGTCTTTGACGGACGGGATCTTCTGCAGTTGCCCCTGAACGAGATGCGGCGAGTGCGTGGGCGCGACATTGCGATGATCTTCCAAGAACCAATGACCTCCCTCAATCCGGTGCTCAACATTGGTAGGCAGGTGATGGAGGCGGTTGAGTTGCACGAGAAACTCTCCCAGGAGGAATCCCGCAAACGCGTGATCGAGGTGTTGGAACAGGTTGGCATCCCTGACGCGGACAAGCGTCTCAAAGACTATCCCCATCAGTTTTCGGGGGGCATGCGCCAGCGTGTGATGATTGCAATGGCTTTGATCTGCAGGCCACGGCTGTTGATAGCAGACGAGCCCACAACGGCCTTGGATGTGACCATCCAGGCGCAGATCCTCGAATTGATGGCGGACCTGCAGAATCAACGGGAAGACAGTGCCACTATTCTGATCACCCATGACCTGGCCGTGGTGGCAGAGTCCTGTGACCGGGTGATCGTCATGTACGGAGGCCGTATCCAAGAAGTGGCCAGCACCAGGGATCTCTATCAGCAGCCCTTGCATCCCTACACCAAGGGCCTGATGGGTTCGATTCCCCAGGAAGACTCCAAGGGCAAGCCCCTCTTTGCGATTCGGGGCAATGTGCCCGCGATCCTTGACTTTCCCCCTGGGTGTCGTTTCTGCAGCCGCTGCGAACAGGTGGAGGACCGTTGTCGTACCGAAGAGCCAGCGCTGGTGGATCTCGGCGGCGGCCGCGCAGTTCGCTGCCATCTGGTTGAGAAGCTTCCCGCCAGCGCGGGAGCCGAGGAGACTGCACGATGAGTGAGGGCAACCTTCTGCTGGAGATTGACAATCTCTCGGTGCACTTCCCGATCTATGGGGGCATTCTGCGCCACCAGGTCGGTTTGGTGAAAGCGGTGGACGGGGTCTCCATGCAGATCAGGCGTGGTGAAACCGTGGGGCTGGTGGGAGAGTCGGGTTCTGGCAAGACAACCGTGGGGCGGGCGATCTGCAATCTGCACAGCGCCATGTCCCCGGATGTGAAGCTCGGTGGCCAGATCTGGTTCGAGTCCCGTACCGGTCGGGTGGACTTGAATGGGCTGGCGCGCAAGAAAATGCTCCCTCATCGAGCCGAGGTGTCCATGGTCTTCCAGGATCCCTTTTCTTCCCTCAATCCGCGCATGACCGTGCAGCAGATCGTTCAAGGCCCCTTGTGCATTCACCAGCCGGACCTCGATCAGAAGGCCCTCGACGAGCGCGTCTCCCGATTGCTGGACCGGGTTGGCATGCAGCCCCAATACGCGGCGCGCTATCCCCATGAATTCTCAGGCGGTCAACGCCAACGAATCGGAATCGCCCGTAGTCTGGCCACCCGTCCGGCTTTGATCGTGGCGGACGAACCGGTCAGCGCCTTGGATGTTTCTGTCCAGGCCCAGGTGATCAACCTGATGGGAGAATTGCAGCAGGAATTCGGCCTGACCTATCTCTTTGTGGCCCACGACTTGTCCATCGTCTATCACATGGCGGACCGTATTGCGGTGATGTACCTCGGGTCCCTTGTGGAATACGGCAGCGCGGAGCAGGTCTACAAGTCTCCACGCCATCCCTACACCCAGGCTCTCTTGTCGGCCGTGCCACGCCCGGATCCGGACGGCAAACGTGCCAAGCGCACGGTGCTTGAAGGGGACATACCGAGTCCCCTGGCCAAGCCCACCGGTTGCGGATTCCGTACCCGCTGTCCCTTGGCCAAAAAAGAGTGTGCAGAACTTGTGCCTGAGCTCCGGGATCGGGGTACTGGGCATCTTGTGGCTTGCCCGGTGGTCGACTAGGGATCGTTGTCGGGTTCCAGGGGCTTGAAGTTGACAACGCGAGAATTCACCCCACCGAATCGTTTTGTTGGAGGGGGCCCATCAGGGCTACCTTTTCCGCATGAGTTCTTTCCTTGAGCACTTGAATATGACTTCCACTGATGTGGCTGCCACCGTCGCCTTCCTGCAGACCGCCATGCCCGAGTTTCGTATTCGGGGCGAGGGCCATGATGGCTCTGCCCGATACTGGGTTCATCTGGGCACGGACACCACCTATCTGGCCATTGAGGATCGCGGCGCAACGGAGAAGGGGCCCCATGAGCCCTACATCCATCCTGGAGTCAACCATATGGGGTTCGTGGTGAGTGATGTTGCCGCGGTTGCAGAGCGCATGCGGGCCGCGGGATACCGAGAGGGCATGACTGATCTGGATCATCCCCACCGCCACCGTTACTACTTTTTTGACCAGGACGACAACGAGTACGAATTCGTTGAGTATCTCAGCGACCAGGTACCGGAGCGCAACGACTACGCGCTCTGAATCGACCTTGTGATCTTGTGGCTTGTCGAAGCGCTTCCTTCGGCTTCTGGGGGAGGGGGTCTTGTGTCTTCTCTAGGTGACCCCAAAGGCCACCATCGCGTCGGCCACCTTGATGAAGCCGGCCAGATTCGCCCCATGTACATAGTCCGCTGAGCCATTCGGGCGTTTCCCGTGCTCCACGCATTTCTCGTGGATGTTGCTCATGATTTCCTGCAGACGACGGTCCACCTTGCTGCGATCCCAGAAAATGCGCAAGGCGTTCTGGCTCTGCTCCAGCCCGCTGACCGCCACTCCCCCGGCATTGGCCGCTTTGCCCGGGGCAAAGAGAAGTTCATGGGAGCGGAAATGGTGCACCGCATCGATCGAAGAGGGCATGTTTGCCCCTTCGGCTACCAGCTTGACCCCGTTGTCCACCATGGTCTTTGCATCGTCCAGGGAAATTTCGTTCTGTGTGGCGCAGGGGAAGGCGCAGTCTGCGGAGAGCTCCCAGGGGTTCTTGTTCTCCAGATACTCGCCGCCGGAGCCATCCTCGCTGAACTCGGAGAGCCGTCCACGTCGCCGCTCTTTTAGATCCTGGACCCATGCGAACTGCTCAGCGGTCAATCCCTGAGGGAAGTGCAGGGTTCCCTTGGAGTCTGAGAGGGAGATCACGTGGGCACCGAACTCCATCAGTTTCTGGGCCGCATAGAGGGCTACATTGCCCGAGCCCGAAACAAGACAGCGCTTGCCTTCGAGGGAATCCTTGTTTCTGGACAGCATGTCGCGAGCGAAGTAGACGGTTCCAAAGCCCGTGGCTTCTGTTCGGATCAGGCTGCCGCCGTAGGCCAGGCCCTTGCCGGTCAGGGCTCCCGTGTAGCGCCCGGTCAGGCGCTTGTAATGGCCGAACAAGAAGCCGATCTCGCGTGCGCCCACACCGATATCACCGGCGGGCACATCGGTGTTGTGTCCCACGTGTCGGAACAATTCGGTCATGAAGGACTGGCAGAAGCGCATCACCTCGCGGTCGCTCTTGCCCCGGGGATCAAAATCGCTGCCGCCCTTGCCAGCGCCCATTGGCAATCCGGTCAGGCTGTTCTTGAAGATCTGTTCGAAGGCCAGAAACTTGAGTACGCTCAGGTTGACCGTGGGGTGAAAGCGCAGACCGCCCTTATAGGGACCGATGGTGTTATTGAACTGGACCCGATAGCCGCGATTGATCCGCACCGCTCCTGTATCGTCTTCCCAGACCACGCGGAACATGACCACCCGGTCCGGCTCCACCAATCGTTCAAGAATGCGGGCCTGGGTATAGGTCTCGTTCTGCTGGCTGACGGTCAGCAGGGATTCCATGACCTCTTCCACTGCCTGCAGGAATTCCGGTTCATTGCTGCAGCGCTGCTTGAGTCCATCTAGGAAGGGGGCGCTGGGAAGGCGTGTCGAAGCGGTGTTCTCGGTTAGCATTGGATCTGGGGCTGTGCCTGGGCTGTTCCCAATGGGGGCTCAAGTCTCATGAGGTTCAATCCTACTCCTAGGGATGTCTCAGGGCATGAGTTCATGGGGCATGGGTGTGGTGAAATGTGGGGAATCGGGCTGCAAGATTCTCTGGTGGAGCTTCGCTCGTGGGCAGGATTCTGGTTTTGGAGGCTGTCAGAGGCGACTTTCCGCGAAAACCGGCCTCACCCGGGGGAGGTCATGGCTAGACTGCCCGGTTCGCGCCCAGCCCCCGAAGTGTAAGCAGGGTCAAGTGCGTTGGTTTCTGGGCCTTGGTGGTCCTGAGTTTTCTTGTGGCGGCTGCGGCCGTCCTTCACGAGCTACTGGGCCCAACGGCCCTGTGTGGACCCCATGAGTTTTGAGTATTCCGCGTCCGACGACGCTTTCGTGCCTTCGCCCGCCCCCGGACAGTCGTTCAGCAAGGCGTTTCATGCTGCCCCCAGTCGCCCCGAATCGCGGGCAGGCTCCCACGAGCAACAGGCCGTTCTGCCTCAGCAGGCCGCGCCCATCAAGGCTCCTGCGGCGGATCTTTTTGGTCTGGACCCCGATGCGGGCGTTCCTTCAGCCCAGACGCCTCTCGAGGCGATTGAAGCGGAAGGGTTGCTGATTCCCACGAACACCTCCTGGCTCGAACCTGTGCCAGAGGTCCTGCGCCGGGCACTCACAGATCGCGGTTTTGAATCCCTGACCACCGTTCAGGAAGCGGTGCTCGCCGCCCAAGCGGACGGTCGTGACTTGCAGATCTCTTCCCAGACGGGATCTGGCAAGACGGTGGCGCTGGGTTTTGTGATCGCAGAGGCTCTGGCTCAAGAGCGCATTTCACCCGGTCCCACTATCCTGATCATCGTGCCCACCCGCGAACTGGGCACTCAGGTCTGTGATGAACTTCGCTGGCTGCTCGCGGATCTGCGCGACGGAAAGGTGGCTTCGGTGACAGGCGGTACTCCCGTGTTCCGGGACCGCCAGATGCTTGCCGGCCGGCCGCGGGTCTTGGTGGGCACTCCCGGGCGCCTGCTTGATCATGTCAAGAGTGGTGCCCTCGACCTCAGCGGCATCCGCGAACTGGTGCTGGACGAGGCAGATCAGATGCTTGACATGGGTTTTCGGGAAGAGCTTGAAGGCATCCTGGACACGACGCCCGAATCGCGTCGCACCCACATGGTCTCAGCGACCTTCCCTCCGGGTGCCCTGCGCCTGGCCGAACGCTATCAGAGCAACCCCTTCGCCATCGAAGGAACTGCACTGGGCGAAGCCAACCAGAACATTGCTCATGAGGGCTATCTGGTACCCCGGGGCAGTCGCTATCCGGCTCTTGTTCACCTCTTGCTGCGGGCCAACGAGGAACGCACCCTGATCTTTGTGGAACGGCGCATGGAGGCCCTTGATCTGGCAGAGCGGTTGGCCAAGGACGGTTTCAGTGCCCTTCCTCTGAGCGGTGAGTTGGCCCAGAGCCAGCGCGACCGAACTCTGGGTGCTTTTCGTTCCGGCGAGGCCAAGGTGCTGGTGGCCACAGATGTGGCAGCCCGTGGCTTGGATGTGCCTGATGTGGCCTTTGTAGTGCACTCGACCCCGCCGCTCAACGCGCAAATCTATACCCACCGCAGTGGTCGCACCGGTCGCGCGGGGAATCAGGGGGTCAGCGCATTGCTGGTGCCGCCCAACTCCAAGCGCCGGATAGCGCGGCTCCTGCAAACTGCCCGTGTTGAGTTTCAGTGGTGCCGCACTCCCCAACCCCAGGAGGTGCGGGCGGAATTGGATGATCGGGCACAGGCGGCTCTGGAAGCTGAACTGGATGCGTTCCTGGAGCGCGGTCCTTCCCAGGCCCATCTGGCACAGGCCTCGGGCCTGCTTGATGGCCGCGATGCGGTGGCCGTTGTGGCTGCTCTTCTGGCACGCAAAGGTGCTAGAAAGCCCAGCCAGCCGGCTCGCGCCAACAACTTGCCGCAGGGGCGCGACCAGTCGGGTCGCGGTTCTGTGCGAGGTGCGTTTGGCAACTCCCAACGGTCCGGGAATTCTCGTCCCTCCTACGGTGGTCAATCCGATTCCAGAAACGGCGGCCACGAGTCGAGCGGCGTACGCTTCTTTGTCAACTGGGGAGAGAATCAGGGAGCAACCCCCGGTCGTATCCTGGCCACGGTTTGTCGGCGAGGTGAAGTCAACGGGGACTCGATTGGTTCGATCGCGATTCATCCCAACGCCGCGACCTTTGATGTGCAGGAGGATGTCGCCCGGCGTTTCGAGTTCTTGGCGGGGCGCCGTGATCCCCGCGATCCCCAGATTGTGATCCGCCCAGATCGCGGACCACAGCGTTGATCAGGTCTGAAATGGAATCCAATCATTCCGAGCCCTGCGATCTGGAAGCCCTGGCGAAGGAATTGGAGGGACTGAGCCAGGATCCGGGGCAGCTGCAGGGCGCGGATCCTGCCCTCTTGAAGCGTCTCAGGGCGGCGGCGGGGCGTCTGGCCTTGCCTGATCGCCTGGCCCGCAGGGTTTTTGGCAAGCAGCGTCGCAAGTTGGAGCGTGAGCAGGTTCGGGTCAAGGATGATCAGGCCTTGAATGCCACCAGCAATCGTGCCCTCAAGCGAGCTCTCCGCTTTCCCACAGCACCGCCCGAGTTGCAGGTTTCCGAACATGATCGGGAGCTGCTTGAGCGGCAGGCCTGGACACCGGGTTGGGGTGCCGCAGCACGAGTGCTCGAAGAGCCAGCCAACTGCTACATCTGCAAGCAAGCCTACCAGGAGCTGCACCAGCACTACGATGCCCTCTGTCCCTCCTGCGCGACCATCAACTGGGAGAAGCGATTCCAGACTGCGGACCTTTCCGGTCGCGTGGGTTTGGTCACTGGTTCACGGGTCAAGATCGGTTACGAGGCATCGTTGATGCTGCTGCGAGCCGGCGCTGAGGTGATTGCCAGCACGCGCTTCCCCTGTGATTCCGCAAGGCGCTTCGCGGCGGAGGATGATTTTGATGACTGGTGTGACCGGTTGCATGTTTTTGGCCTGGATCTGCGCCATACGCCTAGCGTGGAGGCTTTTGCCAAGCACATAAATGGTTCCTTTGCGCGCCTGGACTTTCTCTTGCACAACGCATGCCAGACCGTTCGAAGGCCGCCTGCCTACAGCGCCCATTTGATGGAGGGTGAGTCCATTGATGATCTGGATCCCTCGACACGCTCTCTTTTACGGAAGCATGAACGGTTGCTGGCAGACCTGGGGGCGCAGCCTGCACATTCCACGCCAGAGGCAGCTCAGATCGGGGGCGGAGATGCTGGCGCGGACCTGCCCGCACATGCCGGAAATGACAAGTCCGCTTTGATGGGGCTGACACACGCAGCGGGCATGAGTCAATTGGATCTGCTGAATGAGAATCAGCAGCGCGGTCTCTTCCCTGAAGGCATGTTGGACGGGGATGGACAGCAACTGGATCTGCGGAGCAAGAACTCCTGGCGCATGGAATTGAGCGAAGTGCCCACGGTGGAGTTGATCGAGGTGCATCTGGTCAACACCATTGCGCCTTTCGTGCTCAATGCGCGACTCAAGGACCTGATGGCCCGGGCGGGAACCAGGGATCAGCATGTGGTCAATGTCTCAGCCATGGAGGGTCAGTTCTATCGAACTTTCAAGACCACCCGTCATCCCCATACCAACATGGCCAAGGCCAGCCTCAACATGATGACCCGCACCTCGGCGGCGGACTTCTATCAGAGCGGCATCCACATGAACAGCGTGGACACGGGTTGGGTCACAGACGAAGACCCCTTCGAAGCGGCGGTCAAGAAGGAGCAGGATCAGCGCTTTGCTCCACCCCTTGACTGCATTGATGGGGCGGCGCGCATTGTCGACCCGATCTTCGTGGGCTTCAACACGGGAGTGCATTGTTGGGGGCAGTTCCTGAAGGATTACGAGCCCGCGCGTTGGTAAAGCTGGACCGGGGCAGCGCCGGGGCCCTATGCTGCGCAAGCACCCTGGAGACCAAACTGCACCCAATGTTGATCGACCCTCCTCTTGATACCCGAAATTCCGGGTGGGTTCGTTTTTCTCGATGAGCGCGACGCCTGAGGAGTCTCCGATCCCCCTATGGAAGCAGCGCGTGCTGGCTCTGCTGGTGAGCTTCGTACTGATGGTTCTGGGAGGTGAGGTTTTCTGCCGATGGCAGGTACATCAGGCCAATGCCCACAATCTTGAGGCGGTTCTCGCGGGCAGGACCAAACCGGTGGAGGGCACTTCAGAGGAGCTCACTCCCGCCAGTTTCGGTGATGTGATCCGCATGGGGACCGATCCCAAGATCGTCTATGAATTGCACCCGAACCTGCGGGGTGTGAATTTTAAAGGACACGAGCTACGTACCAATCGTCTGGGATTTCGCTCAGCGCCTCAGGTACCCAAGGAGGCCAGCACGATCACGATAATCGGCTTAGGGGATTCGATTCAATTCGGCCATGGGGTCGGTCAGGATGACTGCTATCTGGAGCAGCTCAGGCTCTTGCTTCAAGCGGCCTATCCACGGCATGATTGGCGCGTGATCAACACCGCTGTGCCGGGCTACAACACGGTCATGGAGGTGGCGACCCTGGAAGCCAAGGGTCTGCCTCTGGAGCCCGACCTGATTCTGCTTGGTGTGTGTGGCAACGACGAGGGGCTGCCCGTATATGTCAATCTGGCTCAAGACCCCTACGACCTGGGGCATTCGTTTCTCTGGCGAAGGTTGCGTGGGCTCCAACCTGAATCGGAACCCGGTCTGGTGCACAAGAACACCCGGCGGGACGAGGCCCAGGGAGCGGCCTTCGATCTGCCGGGTCGTTACGATCAACTCCAGGGTTGGAACCCTCTAGTTGGTGCCCTTGAGCGCTTGAAGGAGATCAGCGTTGAGAATCAGGTTCCGGTCTTCGCCATGGCCAGCATCACCTACAGCGATCATGGGCACGAGGCGAATCGTGCCTCGCAGATCCTGGCAGCTTGCGAGGAGCTGGGTTTCAGTGTGCTCGATATGCAGCCTTACCTGGACCGGGCGTTGTTCGCAGAAACAGGAAAGCCGTTTCGTGAGGGAGTCTACAAGCACTCGAGCCTGGTGGTCTCGCGCTTCAACCTGCACCCCTCCGCCAGTCAGCACAGGTTGATCGCCCAGAAGTGCTTTGAGCACCTGGAAGAGAGCGGCACCTTGAATCGTCTGATGGGGCCATAGGGTGAATCGGTTTCTTTGCATGGCCAACCGATTCCGGCTGGTCGCTTTCGTGGTCCTGCTCGCCGGTCCGGGAGTGACTCAGGTGCGAGTTGCCTGTGTGGGGGACTCCATCACACAAGGTGCCCGGTTGAGTGATCTGGAGCATGACGCTTATCCTGTGCAGCTGGGCTGGCGACTGGGTTCCGGTTACCGCGTACAGAATTTTGGTGCTGGTGGGCGCACCCTGTTGCGTGGGGCCGACCTGCCCTACATGGACAGCTCGGCCTGGAAGAAACTGCTTGAGTGGCAGCCGGATTTGGTTGTGGTCATTCTGGGCAGCAATGACACCTGCGAGGGAACGCGGGGAAACTGGAGCCATCAGGCAGAATTGGAGGGTGACGCCCTGGCCTTGATCGAAGGTCTGAGAGAGGTCAATCCAAATGTGCGTGTGCTGCTTTGCAGTCCACCACCCATGTTGGTGGCTGCTGCAGGTCTGAGCTCGGAGCGCAAACGGGATCTCAACGAGCGCGGTGGGCGGCTAGGGCGCATCGCCCAAGCGCTCATGTCTGTGGCCGCGCAACATGCGTCCGCTCGTTTTGTTGATCTCTCCCGAGTTCTGAAGCCTCAGCAGGTGCTTGATGGGGTGCATCCCAATCCCTTTGGGGCAGAGGCGATTGCGAACCGGATCGCGGAGGTGATCATGATGCCAGAGGCGGAGTCGCTGGACATCTTGGAGGCCTTGGGTGCGCGCGGCATCAAGCCGACTTCGAGCCGTTATCATGGATTTGCACGTCTTGATTTTGAACTCGCAGAAGAAGGTCCTGTTTGTACCCTGGTGCAGCCCCACAGGGTCAGCCATGGACGGCCGTGGCTCTGGCGGCTGCGGTTTTTCGGACACCAACCGGCCTTGGAGCTGGAACTGCTTGAGCGTGGTTTTCATCTGGCCTATGTGGACCTGGCCCAGCTCTTTGGTTCAGCGCGCGCTTTGGCGCGCATGGAGGCCCTGCACGGACTGTTGCTGCAGCTTGGTTTCTCTTCCAGACCGGTGCTATTGGGAATGAGCCGCGGTGGATTGCCCTTGCTCGCCTGGGGCAACACTCACCCCGGTGAGACCGCAGCCTTGGTAGGGGACAACCTGGTCTGCGATCTGCGCACCTGGCCCGGCGGCCAGGGGGGCAAGCGGTCAGATCGGGATTGGCGGCGCGTGTTGGCTGAGTACAAGTGGACAGAAACCGAAGCCGCCGCAGGCGGGGATTTCTTGTTGGGTGGCATTGAAGCGCCGGCCAAGGCGGGGGTTCCGCTCCTGCTGGTGCAGGGTCTCGCTGATCAGGTGGTGCCCCCGTTGGCCAACGGTTTGCGCCTTGCAAAGCTCTGGCGCGCTGCCGGCGGGCCTGTGACTCTCTGGCCCAAGGCTGGTCAAGACCACCATCCCCATGGCTTGCATCCCCCTTCGCCATTGACCCGTGAAATCCACTTCGCTTGCGGTCTGGGGCGCAATCCCGCCGCCTGGGCTGTTCCCTCGGCGGAGTACCGGGGTCACCCGGCGGGTTGGAGTGGCGAAACCTGGTGGCAGCAATTGGAGCGCTTGCGGAACCTCGGCCGGGAGCGTCCTCAGGCCGAGATCGTTTTCCTTGGGGATTCTCTGACCCAGGGACTGACCGGTGCTGTTGATCGGGTTGCCCGGGCGGACGGCTCACGTCCCATCGATCGCATCCTGGGTAAGACCAATGCCCTGTCTCTGGGGCTTTCTGGTGACCGCACGGAGCACCTCCTGTTTCGCATCAAGCAAGGTGCTTTGGCCGCTTGTGATCCCAAGGTCATTGTGCTGCAGATCGGAGTCAACAATATCAACACGGCCCGGCACACGGGTCGTGAGGTGGCGCAGGGTATTCGGGCGGTGGTGGACTTGCTCGCCCGGGAAGAGCCCCAGGCCCATGTGCTGCTCTGCGGTCCTTTTCCTGTGGGGATTCAACCCACGGACCCACGCAGGGTACCTCTGGAGGAGGTGCACGCCTTGATTGCGGATCTGGGAGGTCGTTCTGGAGTGACCTACTTTGACCTGCGGCCCTTGTTCCTCGATGAACAGGGCAAGGCCACCAGCGCCATGCGCCAGGATGGCATTCACCTGAGCGGCAAGGGAGAAGAGGTTTGGCTTGGGGCTCTGCAGCCCCTGATCGAGTCCCTCATAGGGGGATAATCCCACCCGTTGGGTATGGTGGGTCCCAGCACAATTCCGCATGAGTTCTCCCCGCTGGTCCCTACGCGATGTACCCACTCGGCCGGGGGTCTATCTCTTCCGGGACGCAAGCGGGCAGGTGCTCTATGTGGGCAAGGCTCGTGATCTGCGTGCGCGCCTGGGAACCTACCAGCGGCCAGGCGCTGATGGTCGGCCGAACATCGCGTCTCTGGGGGTGGATGCAGCGGAGGTTGAGACGATTGTGACGCGCACCGAGGGCGAGGCCCTCTTGCTGGAAGACACTCTCATCAAGCAGCATCAACCCGCTCATAATCTGCGCCTCAAGGACGACAAGTCCTTTCTCATGTTGCGGCTGGATCTTGCGGAACGCTTCCCGCGTCTCAAGTTTGTGCGCGCCCACAAGCCAGATGAGCAGAAAGGTACGGGGCGCAGTCGCTTCTTCGGCCCCTTTGCTTCTTCGCGGGCTGTAAGGAGAACCTTGGCAGATCTGCATCGTTTGGTGCCTCTGCGGGATTGCCCTGATCACGAACTCAATGGTCGCTCACGGCCCTGCATCAAGTACCAATTGGAACTCTGCAGCGCGCCATGCGTGGACAAGATAGACGAGCAAGATTACGGGGAGCTGGTGAACAAGGCGCTGGGAATCCTGTCCGGAGACACGGGCGAGTTGGAGCAGGATCTGGAGCAGCGCATGCAGCGTGCTTCCAAAGAGCGGGAGTACGAGCGAGCCGCCCGCTGGCGCGACCGGCTGGCTGCTCTGCGACGCACCATCGAGGGTCAGGGGGTGCGGCCTAGAGATCGGGTTTCCCGGGACTTTATCGGCTTTGCACGATCCGCTGGGCAGACAGCCGTGCATCGCTTGTCCTTCCGGGAAGGTCGCCTTGCGGAGAGTCGCAGTCATTTGTTTCGCTCGGTCTTGCCAGATGCCGAAATGCTGCACCAGGTCCTGACCGCCCTGTATGGAAACAAGCGTCGTCAAGTGCCCAAGGAGATCGTGCTGGCCGTCAAGCCCGAGGAGGCGGATCTCTTGAGCGGCATTTTTGGCAGCCCCGTGCGCTTGTTGGTTCCGCGGGCCGGGGACAAGCGGCGCACCCTGGACATGGCCGGAGAAAACGCACGCAGCAGTCTGGAGCGTCACGACGCCACCGCCCGGAGGGAGCAGGAAGCGCTTGACGATTTGGTCCGTTTGCTCGACTTGGAGCAAGGCGCTGAAGTGATCGACTGTTTTGATGTTTCCAATCTGCAAGGCTCCCATGTGGTGGCCAGCCGCGTGCGTTTTCGGCGCGCACACCCGGATCGGGCAGGTTACCGGCGTTTCAAGATCCGAGGCGTGGAGGGTCAGGATGACTTTGCTTCCATGCGCGAGGCGGTGTTGCGATCCTTGAAGCGCGGCATGCAGGCGGGCGACCTGCCAGATCTGATAGTGATCGATGGGGGACCTGGCCAGTTGGAAAAAGCTCTCGAAGCCAGGGCCGAGATCGGGGCCTTTGATGTGGGAGTGATCTCGCTTGCCAAGGCGCGTGGCGAGCGGCGGGTCAAGGGGCGCACCAGGGAATCCAGCGAAGAGCGCCTGTTCTTGCCCGGAGCAAACGCGCCCCTGGAACTCGCCAAGGGTTCTCCGGCCCGGCACTTGTTGGAGCGCGTGCGGGATGAGGCACACCGCTTCGCGATCACCTATCATCGCAAAGAGCGCGGTCGCATCAAGAGTGGCTTGGACTCAATCCCCGGGGTTGGAGAGGCTCGGCGCAAGCTTTTGTTGCGTACCTTTGGTTCCCTGCAGGGAGTGCGAGGGGCCAGCGTGGAACAGTTGGCTGCCCTTGATGGCATCTCTGCCCGGCTGGCCCGGGGCATTGTGGATCACCTGGCTGGGAGGGGGTGAGTTTGGACAGGTTAGATTCTTGCCTGGCGCGGCAGGCGCAGGAGAATCGTTACTCTGGTCATATCCTGGGCTCTCTTGACCGATCAATCTGTGGAACCCCCCAACCTTTGACCTCTCCGAGCGTACCCCGCCCACATGCTGCACTTCCCCCTTCTGCGTCTCTTTCTCCTGACGCTTCTAGTGAATACCGCTGTGTCCTCTCCCGGGGTGGTTCAGGATGAGGACCCCGTCCTTGGTTATCACCTTCACAAGGTTCCGGGCCTGACAGTCATTACTCAATGGCACTCCGAACGCAATCGTGAGACCTTGGCACAGCAGGCCAGCGCCTTGGCTAGCGCAGCTTGGTTGAGAGCTCAGGAGACCTTGGGCCTGACCCCTGCTGTTTGCAGTCCTTCCATCACCCTGGAGTTGCACAATGGTCGCCGTGCGTTTGTACAGGCGGCGCGTGGCCTGACTGGCAAGGCCCCGGACAAGGAGGTTGCTTCCTTCAGTGATCCCTCAACTGGATTTGCATTGATCACAGTGGCTCCGGTTCTGCCTGACCGGGTGCATGAGGTCTTTGGTCTGCCTCCGGCGAGTTTGCGTATGGCTTGCGAGGAGATGCTGCGCCTGGGCTTGCAGCAGCGTCTACCAGATCTGCTGGAGAAGGCGCCCTGGCTGAGCGAAGGACTCGTCCGTTGGTGCGTCCAGGAGACCATGGTTGCTAACGGGGCTGCGAAGGTGGGTACCCAGGAGCCAGGCCTTTGTCGACAGCGCGTCGCCCTGCATGGGCTTTCGCCCGACGAACTGCCGAGCCTGCCCATGGGGGGCGCGGCGGTCACCGCGCAAGAGGGAATTCTGTGTCATCTGGCACTTGAGTGGCTGGCTCAGCAGGAGCAGGGTGAGCAACTCTTGAGCAGGCTGGGCCGCGGGGACCGCTTCAGCGAATCTGTCCTCGTCGCCCTGCTGGATTTGCTTGGGGAGAAGCCCTCTGTGATCCTGGCCGAGTATCTCGGTCAACTGGAATTCCCCTGGGACGAGCGTGCACCGGCCATGACCGGGAGTGCCTTTGGCCTCTTCCAAGTGCCCAGCCAGGGAAAGAGCGCGGTTTGCTTTCGCTCCCAACCGGTGGGCTTCACGAATTATCGCATCGAAGGAGATGTGATGCTCTTTCCAGGGGCCCGCAGCAAGAGCCAGATGAATGTCTTCTTGGGGCTAGACGGTGAGAGCTACCTTTCGGTGGCGATCACCCAGAGTGCTGGCGTTACGGTCTTTGTCTATGATCCTGAGAAAGACACCTTCAGCACGCTGGCTCGCAATCTGCAGGTTCCCGTACGGCTCTACGATCCGACCAGTTTCGTGATCGAGGTCAAGAACGAGCGATTGTTTGTGGTGGTCAACGGGGTCTCGGTTGAGGCAGTTGAATTGACGGGGCGGGCCATGGACGGACCCATGGGGTTTGGCGCCCAGCGCCATGGTGCCGGGCTCTGGGTGCGTCACCAGGTCTTATCCCTCGACTGAATCAGCCCAATGCAGGGGCTTTGGGCCAGGCGTTCTGTATCGGAGCCTGACTTTCTTGGAGCTTTCTTTCTGCGCCTTCCGGTCCGTGCGTGAGTTCGTTGGTCAGGCTCGTGGGTGATACAGACGATGTAAGGCGCGCACCCCATCCGCATCCACATGGGTATAGACCTCGGTGGTTCTGATCGAGGCGTGCCCCAGCAGTTCCTGTACCGCTCGCAGATCCGCGCCCCCGGCCAGCATGTGGGTGGCGAACGAGTGGCGCAGCGCATGGGGATAGACCGACGCGCTGATTCCCGCGCGCAGGGCTGCCTGTCGCACTCGGCGCCAGGCGGCGGCGCGGGTCAGGGGCCGACCGGTGCGTGAGAGAAAGACCTCTGGCACCCTGTCCGCTCGGGCCAGTCGAGGGCGTCCTTGGCTGAGGTAGATTCGCAGAGCCTGTTGGGCACGGCCACCCAGTGGCACCAGTCGTGTTTTGCCTCCTTTGCCCAGGAGGCGAACTACCTGGTACTCGCGTTCAATGCCCTCACTGGAAAGACTCACCGCCTCGCTGATGCGCGCCCCTGTGGCGTAGAGCAATTCCAACAGGGCGCGGTCTCTCTGTAGCAGGGGATTCTCTCCTTGGCAGGATGCAAGCAAGGCGTCCACTTCTTCTGGATCGAGGACTCCAGGCAGGTGGCGTCGTAGCTTGGGGCTGGGTATGCGCGCGCTGGGATCGCTCTTGATTTCTCCTTCGGACACCAGGAACCGATAGAAGAGACGCAGGGAAACCAGTGCTCGAGCGATTGTGGTGGGGGCGGCCCCCAGGGCGCGCAGATGCCCCAGGTAGTCGATCAGATCCTCGGGATTGGCCGCGCCGGGCTTTGTCAGATTTCGCTCTGCCGCCCAACGCGCGAAGGCTTCCAGGTCCCGGCGATAGGCGCTGAGTGTGTTGCGTGCAAGGCCGGCCTCCACCCGCAGGCTGTCGAGCAGATCTTCAATCGCCGCCTTCTGGAGAGGGGGCAGGCTGGGTTTGTCCCGGATCGGTTGAGCAGCAGAGGGGGTTGGCAAGGGGTCCAGCCTAGCTTCTTGGGCGTCTCCATACCGACTGTGCAGGGGAACAAATGGAATCTCACGGGCGGATCATGGGCAGCCACATCTTGGAACCGAAGGCCGGCCTGCCTATACTCCGCCCCCCAAGAGTCCCCACAGACCCACTCAAGCATGCCCAAGAAACCCCTCAGTGCCAGTGAGCTTCGTCAGTTCGAGCAGGGGCTCAAGCAGATGCTGGGCGTGGTCCAGGGAGATTTGGAAGTGTTGGCCCAGGAGACCCGCCAGTTGCCTGGCAACGATGTGAGTGCTGAGGACTCTGGCAGTGAGATAGTGGCCCTGGAGATCTCCTTCGAGCTCCTAGGTCAGGATGAGCGTACCGCCCAGCAGATTCTCGAGGCCCTCAGGCGAATCAAGGAGGGCATCTTCGGTCGTTGTACCGCCTGCAATGATCTGGTTGGCAAGCTGCGCCTCAGGGCCATGCCCCACGCGGCCCATTGCATCACCTGTCAACGGAAGCACGAGGCGGGTGAGATTGAATGACGGGTGAGGTTCGGGTATCGCGCCAGACTCTGTTCTTGCGCTTCTTCTGGTTGTTTGTCCTGGTGGGCGCGGATATTGGCTCGAAGGCCGCGGTGATGCCCTGGCTGGAAGCTCGCATGCCGAACTTCGAAAGCGTCTACGAGCCCGAGGCAAGACCAGCTCTCGTGCGTTGCCCCCACGGCCATCTGCGCCACTCCGTGGTAGGGGAAAGCGTGACGCTGATGCACAACTTGAACTATGGAGCGGCTTTTGGCTTTCTGCAATCGATTCCATGGGTGCTGGTGGTTGGGCGCGCCCTTGCGGCAGGGGTGTTGGTCGCCCTGTTGATTCGTGCGGGGCCTGGTCGAGCCTGGCACGTGCTGGCACTGATCCTGGTGCTGGGGGGTTGCCTCGGTAATTTGTGGGACAACTTGACCTATGTGCCCCTGGCTGGACGCGGAGACATGCCCTTTGGCCCCGTGCGTGACTTCATTGATGTGTACTTTTCCTACTGGGACTGGCACTTTCCCACCTTCAATGTTGCTGATTCAGCGATCTCGGTAGGGGCGCTGGTGCTGATCTTCGGGCCGCATGAATCTGAGTCCGGCAGTCGGGAGGACAACTCCGGAGGCCGCCCCGGCGATGAGGGTCCCGAAGAATCCACCGGCGGGTCTGCTCCAGATGCGGGTGCTGCGGGCGGAGCCCTGCCGGAGCAACCCAGCGAGTGAGAAGGGGCACGCGTTGACCTGGATTCCAGGCAGACCCCGTCCCTCCTGGCCTGTGGCTGGGGATCTTCCTGGTTGTTTTTTGGGCATTTCCCGCAAAGCACCGCGCTTGGGTCGGGCTAGAGTGGCTTTTGTAATAGCGAAACATGTCGGATCTCTCCACACGCTTGGCTGGCCTCGCGCTGCGCAACCCGATCTTGTCGGCGTCGGGGACGTTTGGCCATGGTCTTGAGATGGCTCAGCTGGTCCCAGTTGGTGCCCTCGGGGCCTGGGTCAGCAAGACCGTGACACTGACTCCGCGGCCGGGTAATCCCATGCCGCGCATTCAAGAAACCGAGGCGGGCTTCTTGAACTCCATCGGGCTCGAAAACCGTGGGCTGGATGCGTACATCAACGAGACCCTGGCCAGTGTGCACGACCCCGATGCGGTGCTGATCACAAACATAGGCGGCCACACGGAAGAGGAGTTCGCCATTGCCGCTGCTCGCCTGGACGATTGCCCAAAGGTGAATGGCCTGGAGGTCAATCTTTCCTGTCCAAACGTGGACGGGGGGCGGCTGCCCTACAGCACCGATCCCGCCACCGCCGAGCGGGTGATAGCCGGTGTGCGCGCCGCGACCAGCAAGCCGGTCTTTGCCAAGCTTTCGGGCAATGTGACTCGCATCGAGGACATAGCGTTGGCCGCTGAAGCGGGAGGTGCCGACGGCTTGACCGTGATCAATACCTTGCTGGGTATGGGAGTCGATTGGCGCCGTGGGGAGCCCCAGTTGGCCACAGTAGTAGGAGGTTATTCAGGGGTGGCAATCAAACCCATTGCCATGCGCTGCGCCTGGCAGGTATGCCAGGCTGTGAAGATTCCAGTGATTGGCTGCGGAGGAATTCGTAACGCTGAGGATGTGCTTGAATTCTTGGCAGTGGGTTGCACTGCCGTGCAGGTGGGTACGATGAATTTCTCGGATCCGGCCTGTATGGCATCCCTGGCCCAGGAACTTTCCGCAAGTCTCGATGAGGAAGGAATCGCAACCTCCGCCGAGGTCAGTGGACGACTGGCTAGAAACTTGCAGCGTGAGGTAGGGAGCCTCTGATCCCAGGAGGAAGAGCCAGCCATGCGGATCGAGAGACTGACCCCTTCCCATGTGCGCCATGCGGTTGATCTCTACATGGAGAAAGCCTGGCCTTCGGGTCTGCCCGGGAAGCCTCCGGTCGACCTGGATCTGATCGAGCATGCCCAGACCATGCAGGACTTGAATGCGGTCTTCGAACGACCCAAGGCCGAAGAAAAGGTTCCTTGTGAGCGTTACACCCTGCGCCTTGGCAATTGGCGCTACCCCTTCATGAAGCTCGTGATCCAGGAGTATCTGGTGCACGATGAGTTCTTCTTCTCGGTGGACACCCACGATGATCTGCGTGTGGATCCGAGCATGCCGGACTATGGTGCCTGGTGCGAGTTGCGCGAAGCAAATCGGGTTCTCAAGGATCGTATTGAGAGCACTTGGGCCGATGCGGGTCTCCCGACACACGATGATCTGCGCAGGCTGACCGAAGAGATCGCGCGCATTGAGCAGGCCCCGGGCGCCGGGGCCAGCATCCTGCTGGTGGATGATGAAGAGGCGGTGGCCCGCGGTCTGGGATCCCTCCTATCGGCTCGGGGATTCAAAGTCAGTCTGGCCCACGACGGGCGGCGGGTGCTGGAGATGCTGGAGGAGGACCCCCTGCCTGATCTGGTGATCCTGGACTACGCCATGCCCGAGCTTGACGGCTGGCAGGTGCTGGAGCAGTTGCGGGGCAATGCGCGTACAGCGGACCTCAAGGTCTTACTGGCAACGGCCACGAATATTGAGTTGCAGATGCTTCAGCGCTGCAACGCGCTGCTCAAGAAACCCTATCCCAGGGAGATGTTGTTTGACCTGATCGATCAGTTGCTGGGACCGGATGGGGGCAGTTCAGGGGAGGGCCAGGGGGGGGCGAGCCCCGTTTCATGACCCTAACCGGGCTGATTGGGCAAACTCTCCAGGGGCAACCCTTGGCAGGGGGCCTCTTGATGGGTTCAATGGTCGCCCGTTGCATCCTGGGCACTGCCCCACGGGTATTCCTGCGCAGGGCAAGGGGCGAGAAAACACCATGGAATGGGATAATATCACCGATCGCTTTGGCGCTGTAGGAGACAAGGTCGGTCGCGGCCTCAAGCGTATGTTTGGGTCGGAGAACGAGCGCTTCCTGCGCACGCTTGAGCCGATTGTCGGTCAGGTCGCTGATCTGGAGGAGTGGGCCCAGGGACTCGATCGGGAGGCCATGCAGGCAGAGATGCGGCAGCGCCGCGAGTCGGTGGGGCAAGGCGAGACAGAACTGAATGATCACCTGGCCCATGTCTTTGCTATGGCGCGCGAGGCTTCCATGCGAACCCTGGGCATGCGCCATTTCGATGTGCAGATCGTGGGTGGCTTCGTGCTGCACGAGGGCAAGATCGCCGAGATGAGTACCGGTGAAGGCAAGACGATTGTGGCTACCCTGCCCATGGCCCTCAACTCCTTGATGGGACGCACCTGCTTCCTGGTGACGGTCAACGATTATCTTGCTGGCCGTGATGCGGATTGGATGCGTCCGATCTATGAGTATCTTGGTCTGAGTGTGGGTTCGATTCAGGCAGATATGGATCCCGTCGAGCGCCGGGCCATGTACGCCTGCGACATCGTCTATGGCACGAACAACGAGTTCGGCTTCGATTATCTGCGCGATAACATGAAAACCCAGGTGGACCAGCAGGTTCAGCGGGATCTCTACTTCGCGATCGTGGACGAGGTGGACTCCATTCTGATCGATGAGGCTAGAACTCCTTTGATCATTTCCGGTCCAGCAGAGGAGCACATCGGACGTTATGTGGAGGCTGACAAGATTGCGGTGCAGCTGGAGCGGGACGCACACTATGAGGTCAAGGAGAAGGAGCGGTCGGCGTCCATGACGGAGGCGGGCATTGTGCGTGCGCAGGAACTCTTGGGAGTCTCTTCCTTCTATGAGCCGGGCTTTGAAGACTGGCCCCACTATCTGGAAAACGCGATTCGTGCCCACACCCTCTACAACCTGGACAAGGAATATGTGGTGGAAGATGCCGAAGACCAGCGCACGGGCCAGGTCGCTCCGGAAGTGATCATTGTGGACGAATTCACCGGCCGCAAGATGCAGGGCAGGCGTTGGTCTGATGGCTTGCACCAGGCTGTGGAAGTCAAGGAGGGCCTGATTCCCAAGCAGGAGACCCAGACCCTGGCCACGATCACCTTCCAGAACTACTTCCGCATGTACGACAAGCTGTCAGGCATGACCGGGACCGCGATCACCGAGGCAGGGGAGTTCCACAAGATCTATGGCCTCGATGTGGTTTCGATCCCCACCCATCTGCCCATTGCCAGAGCCGATGACGAGGACGTGGTCTATCGCACGGAGCGTGAAAAGTGGAATGCGATTTGCGATGAGATTGAAGAGGTGAATGCCTTAGGCCAACCGATCCTGGTGGGCACCGCTTCGGTGGACAACTCAGAGACTCTCTCCACGATGCTGCGCAAGCGCAAACTCAAGCATGAAGTCCTGAATGCCAAGAACCATGAGCGCGAGGCTCAGATCATTGCCTTGGCGGGGGACAAGGGTGCGGTCACCGTAGCCACCAACATGGCCGGCCGTGGTACGGACATCAAGCTGGGTGGAAACCTGGAATATCGGCTGGCCCGTGCTTTGGAAGCCAAGGGTTTGGTTCTAGGAGATCTGGATCACCTGGAGGAGATCGACGCGATCCGCGAGCAGGTGCGCGAGCGCTGTGATGCGGATGAACAAGTCGTCCTGGCGCTTGGGGGCCTTTACGTGTTGGGTACGGAACGCCATGAGTCCCGACGCATTGACAACCAGTTGCGCGGCCGTTCGGGCCGTCAGGGCAACGCCGGCCGCAGTCGCTTCTTCCTTTCTTTGGAAGATCCCTTGATGCGGATTTTCTACCGTGACTGGGTGGTCAATGCCATGGAGCGTCTGGGGATGACCGAGGGCCAGCCCATTGAGTCGGGCATGGTGACTCGGGCCATCGCCAAGGCCCAGCGCAAGGTGGAGGATCGTAACTTCGAGATCCGCAAGTCTCTGCTCGAGTACGACGAGGTGATGGACCAACAGCGCAAGACGATCTATGGCGTGCGTCAGGATGTGCTGGAGAAGATCGAGTTGACCGAGAAGGCACTGACCATGCTGGGCGGTGCATTGAACCGTGGCGCCACGGTGCACCTTGGGGATCCAAGTGGGTTCAAGGAGTGGTGTCTCAAGACCTTTGGCTTGGAATTGGATCAGGCACTGGCAGCAAAAGCCACTGAGCCGGATGAAGCTGACCCCGGCCCGGTGTTGGAAGTCTTGGAGGCTCGCCATCAGGTCCGGCAAGAGGAGCTTGGTGAAGAACTCGCCCGCCGTGTGGAGCAGTACCTGATCTTGAACGCCATCGATGGTCGTTGGAAGGATCATCTCAAGGCAGTCGATGCCCTCAAGGCAGGCATTGGCCTGCGTGGTTATGGGCAAGAAGACCCCAAGACCGCTTATAAGCGTGAGGGCACGACCATGTTTCAGGAACAACTGTTGCCTGCCATTGAGGATGAGGTGGCCAGTTTGCTGCTGCGCATTGAGGTGCGACGGCCGGATGAGTCCGACCAGGGCGATGAGCCCGGGGCGGCCCCAGGAGATGCCTTGCAGCCCAAGGGCATGGTGCAGGGTGGATCTGGCCAGCCCCTTGCGCCCGGGGCACAGAACCTCAGCCCTCAGCAGATTCAGGAGCTACAGCGCAGGGCCCGCGCCCAGGTGGCTCAACAGAGCATGCGCGGCCGGGTTCCCGCTTCAGGGGCCTTTGACATGATGCGGCGACAGAAGGCTGCCAAGGAGCAGCAGCAAGCCGCGGAGGATCCCAGCTCCCAGGGGAATCAGCCCCTCCAACCCAGACCGAAACCTCTCCCGGCGCCCGCCGAGGCATTCCCCGGTACAGGGCGCAACGCTCCCTGCCCCTGCGGCAGCGGCAAGAAATTCAAGAAGTGCCACGGCAGCTGACTTGCTCCGGCAATTGAGCTTGGACCGTGCCTGAATTGGCACAGCACTGAACTCCAGATCTCACGCGCCACCCAAAGACCCCATGGTTGATCAAGCCACACATCGGAGATCCAGGGTCCGATGGGCGCTGCCTCTGCTGCGTGTGGTCTATGGCCTGGCCTGGTTTCTCCTGTTCGTGTTGGGCTCTCCTTGGTGGATCGCCCGCTCAGTTCTTTCAAAGGAGTTCCGTGCCATGGTGGTGGGGCGTCTGGCCATTGATGTGCCCAGCCTTGGGCCTGCCCCTGTCCGTGGTCGCATTCTCGTGCACGGGGTCTCTGTGGGTGAAGTCAAGGCCAGCCAGTCATTGGTGGCAGCCCTGGTGCAAGAACATGAGGTGGTGGTCAGCGCCTCTACGGATTCAGGTCTGAAGGTTGCGAGGGACCTCTACCCCGACTTGACCGTGGTTCGCTTTCCCTTGGATTTCCTGCCCTTGGTATCGCGTTTCTTGGGGTGCATTCAGCCTACCGCTCTTCTGTTGATGGAGCTTGAGGTCTGGCCGACCTTTATTCATTGCAGTGATCGTCGCGGAATTCCCACCGCGATCGTCTCTGGACGCATCACACCCGCAAGCCTGGCAAACTATCAGCGCTTTGGCCCGACCTTGACCCACTTCGACCGCATCTCTCTGTTCGCCGCCCAGTCAGAAGTCTACGCCAAGCGCTTTCGTGCCCTGGGTGCTGACCCGGACAGGATTCTGGTCACGGGGAATGTCAAGGTAGACGGTATTCGCATGGAAGTCGAGCAGGCCCCGGGCGAAGAGCAGCAGGCCCACCAGGATCTACGGCGTCTGCTCGCCCTGGATCCAAAGGTGCCCGTGCTGCTGGCTGGCAGTACTCACGACACGGAGGACCTGACGGTGATCAAGGCATTTGCAGCAGCAGCGCCAGAGGCCCGGATGATCCTGGTGCCGCGTCACCCCCCCAGGGTTCCCTCGGTGGTGGATGCCCTGGGGGGGGCGGGCTTTCAGGTCCAGCTCCTGACGGACTTGAGAATCGGGCGAGAGCAGCCTGATGCCAGCCGGCCCCTGGTGGTGGACACCATTGGTGAGTTGGAGGTGCTCTATGGGCTCTGCACCCTGGCCTTTGTGGGGGGTACCTTGGTGGAGCACGGGGGTCAGAATGTGCTCGAACCCGCAGCCCAGGGAAAGCCGGTTCTGCATGGACCAAGCGTTTCAAACTTCCAACAGGAGGCTGCACTGCTGGCGCGAGCGGGGGCCAGTCGGCTGATTCGCAACGGGGCCGAACTGAGCAAAGCGGTGGCCGAACTCTTGGCCGACCCAACTAGAGCCCATGCCATGGGTCAAGCGGGCCATGAGGCTGTCAGAAGCCAGCAGGGGGCGACCGAGCGCACTCTGGAGGCCCTCGTCGCATTCCAGATTCTGCCTTCAGGCGGCCGATCTCAGGCCTGAGATGGGTCTGAGGAGGCTTCCTCCCTTGGCGCTTTTTGCTCATCCGAGTATCCTGTTTGGCCGATGAAGGCTGGGGCGGAGCACATCCCAGAGGTTGTTCCTCCCGCTTTCCTTTGCCAGGACCCTTTCCCAGAACCCTTTCAAGAGCCCCATGGCCCGCACCCTCTTCACTTCCGAATCCGTCTCCATGGGTCACCCCGACAAGGTGGCCGATCAGGTTTCTGACGCCATTCTCGATGCCCTGCTCGAACAAGACCCCGCCAGCCGTGTGGCCTGCGAAACCCTGGTGACCACGGGCCTTTGCGTAGTGGCTGGAGAGATCACAACCAAGGCGGTGATCAACTACCAGGACATCGCCCGGGACACCCTGCGGCGCATCGGTTACACCAGCGATGCCTATGGCATCAACGCGGATACCTGCGCGGTGATGGTTACCCTTGACAAGCAGTCCCCCGACATCAGTCAGGGCGTCAGTGAAGGGGAAGGCTTGCACACGGAACAGGGCGCGGGAGATCAAGGCCTGATGTTTGGCTACGCCTGCGATGAGACTGATGTCTTGATGCCTTTCCCGGTGCACTTTTCCCACCGCCTGGTGGAGAAAATGGCCCAGTTGCGGGAGAACGGCAGTCTGCCCTGGCTGCGCCCCGACTCCAAGAGTCAGCTTACGGTTGAGTACGATGGCGAGAAGCCCGTTCGCGTGCATACGGTCGTGATCAGCACCCAGCACGATCCTGAAATCAACGGCAAGAGTGAAGAGACCGAGGTGCTGGCAGAGATCAAGAGAGAGATCATCGAGAAGGTGATCAAGACCACGATTCCTGCAGAGATGCTTGACGAGGACACGATCTACCACGTCAACCCCACGGGCAAGTTTGTGCTTGGCGGTCCCCACGGCGATTGTGGATTGACCGGACGCAAGATCATCGTGGACACTTACGGCGGCATGGGCCGTCACGGTGGAGGCGCCTTCAGTGGCAAGGACCCTTCCAAGGTGGACCGCTCCGCCGCCTACGCCGCCCGCTGGGCGGCCAAGAATGTTGTGGCCGCGGGCCTCGCCCGACGCTGCGAAGTGCAATTGTCCTATGCCATCGGTGTGCCCCATCCCCTGTCCGTGCGGGTCGAGACCTTTGGGACCGGCAGTATTGATGAAGAGATCCTCTCGGAGGTTGTCAACGAGACCTTTGACTTGAGTCCCGCCGGGATCATCAGTGCCCTGGGCCTGAGGGCCCCGATCTATGCCAAGACCGCCTACCACGGGCACTTTGGCCGGGACGATGTCTCTTGGGAGGAGACCAATCGGGTGGAAGAACTCAAGGCGGCGGCCGCGCAGGCTGCTGGTAGCGGAGCCTGATCGGCAGCGCTCTGATGGCCGCATTCGGCAGTGAAGGGGAGGCCGAACGGGCCTCCTTTTTGCTGGAGTCGTGACCTGCCCACCCCTGGCGGGTACCCTTGGGAGCGCCTGGAACCCCAGGCCCGACCCCCATGAAGCGAGTCTCCCGAAATCTGTCTTTCCACCGGCCCCCGTCCCGCAACATCTTGCGCCGCGCGGGCTTCACCTTGATCGAACTGATCGCTGTGATGGCGATCATCATGATCTTGGCGGTGGCTTTGCTGCCGCGGGTCAATGCTGCCTTCGAGCAGGCCCAGGTCACCGCCTGTTCTGCGAACCTGGGCAAGATCTACCAGGGACTGTTGCAGTACCACGGGATGAAGGGGCGCTGGCCGAGGCACGAAGGAGTGGGTTTCTTTGCCGCTCTTGTGGCGCACGAAATCTGGGAGGACACAGAAACGTCCACCAAGACACTGAGTTGCCCCTCTGTTGAATCTGATTCTCTCACCCCTCAGATGGACGGCTTGCCCATGGGTGAGTGGTACACCGATCTCAGCCGGGTTGATGGTGGTTGGTCTGCCTATGCGGGGCGCGACACCCGCAACTATCCCCTGCGCAAGTTCCCCGCATCCGGCAAGCTCGTGCTGGTAGCCGATGACAACGATTTAGGGGGGATGGAGGGGAACCACCGCATCAAGACCAATGCGCTGTACGGGGACGGATCGGTGCGGGGCATCGACATAGTCGACGAACGGGATGAGGGTCGTGCGGATGAGGAACAGGAGTATGTGATTGTCGGCCCCGATGCTCGCCGGGAGGAACTGCGGGCCCTGACCCTCGACTAGCAGGTCCTCCAGAACCGGTTCATGACCCTGCCTCCTCTGATCGCCACCCTGCGCCCTCACCAGTGGGTCAAGAATGTCTTTGTGGGAGCGGCGTTGCTGTTCACCCTGGGAGAGTTGGGGGACGACCCCCTGTCCCACACGGCGGAGATCACCCGGGTTGCTCTGGCGGTGGCGGCTTTTTGCCTGGCCTCCAGTTCGATCTACATCATCAACGATGTGCTTGACGCCGAGTCCGATCGCAAACATCCCGAAAAGTGCAAGCGCCCGATTGCCTCCGGTGCGTTGTCTGTGCAAAAGGGCCTTGTGCTCTCGCTGATTTGCATCGGCTCATCTGCGTGGCTCGCTTCCCAGGCGGGAACCGAAGAGGGCTCGGTGTTGTTTGTGGTCTTGGGCTACGCGTTGCTGAACCTCTTGTATTCCCTGCGCCTGAAGCACATCGTGCTGGTGGATGTGTTCTGTATCGCCGCAGGATTCTTGTTGCGGGTGGTGGCCGGTGCCTATGCGGTGGGCCGACCGATCTCCGAGTGGCTGGTGATCTGCACATTCTTCCTGGCTTTGTTCCTGGCCCTCTGCAAGCGCCACGCGGAACTGGAGCTGCTCGGGGATGACAGCAGCGGTCACCGCCGCAATCTGCAGGAGTACTCGATCGGTTTCCTCAACCAGACCACTGCAATCCTGGCCGCTTGCTCTGTGCTGACCTATGCCATGTACACCATGGACGCGGGCACGGTGAAACGGCTCGGGCCGGGCTTGATCTACACGGTGCCCTTTGTTGTCTTTGGGATCTTTCGGTACCTCCTGCTGGTGCAGACTCGCGGTGGGGGAGGCAGCCCCTCCAAGGTGCTCCTCGGTGGCGATGGTGCATTTGCCCTGAATGGGATCTTGTGGTTCTTGACCACCTGCGGGATCCTGTTTCTGGGGGAGTGAATCCGGTCTGGCTGGGGACAGAACTTTTGAAGTTCGGTTCCTAGGGCGCGATCAGGGAGTCAAGAACCTGGGACAGTTGCTGTCCTCGTGTTGTGCGGCGGGAGCGTGCGCGTTCGGCGCTGGGGATTGAACCCGGTGGATCCGATTGGGCTTGCCAGTGTCTCAAGGCTGCTTCGAAGCCGAGACGACCGCTGGTGGTGCCCTTGGTGAGCCAGATTCCGAGGGCCTGCTCTGCATCGCTGTTGTCCGGGCCGTGTTCCATTTGCTGCAGCAGCCAGGTGATGACCTCATCGCCCCTGTCCAGTTGCACAAGGGCTTTGGCGCTGGCCAGGCGAAGGTCCTGAATGTGCGCCTGGCTGGGATCCTTGAGTTCACGGAACAGTTTCTGGATCGCATCCAGGGCCCCGGGCAGACCGAGATCTCCCAGTCCGCGTACGGCGGCTACGCGCAGTTCGTGGGGTTGGTCAGTCCGGCTCGCTGCAAGTAGAGGTTTGAGCGAGCGGGGGCTGCCCACGGAACCCAAGGCCTCCGCCACCGCCGGGGCGACCTGCACCTCGGTCAAAGCCACCACCAAGGCCATTTCGGCTTCTCGTGCCCGGGGCCCCATGCGCTCCAGCACCTGGGCCACGTGCAGGCGTACATAGGGGTCTGTGTCCCACAGGGCGGTGGACAGCTCGCGCGCGCACCATGGGCCCAGGTGACTGAGGATGTAGCGCGCGTCGTCCACCGGCCTGAGGGCAAAGGTGTCTCCCGAGAGATCTTGCACCAGGGACCAGATCTCGGACAGTTGTGCCTCGGAAGGCGGGGCGAGGGGCAGGGCGCTGGCTTCAGAACTATTCCAGCGTCGAAGGAGTTTTGAGGCTGTGTCCCCGAGTTCCTTTTCGATCCAAGCGAGCTCGGGTTGGGCCCGGGCTGCCCGTTCGTCCCCGCGGCTGGCCAAGTCGATCAGGCCGCTCAGGCCCGCCAAGCAGCCCTTTCGGGCCAAGCTGGACGCGACCCATAAATATGCTTCGGGATCCTTTTCGTAATTGAGCCGCAGCACCAGGCGGGGGATCACATGGTCTGAGTCGGAGCTGCCCAAACGCCAAGCCGCGTGGGCCCGCAGCCAGGGCTCTGCGGCTGTGGTGGTCAGGCCCAGCAGGCGTTCGCTGGCCGCCGCGCCGTTGGGTTTCTGCGCCAGTACCCCGAGCAACTCAACGGCGGCCTGGCGCAGGGCGTTGTCCAGGCTCCCATCCCGGGCCCACTGGGCCAGAGGCAGGACCGCGTCCTTGCCCAGGGTAGCGAGATCCTTGAAAGCCAGGTCTCGGAACTCGCCCCCGTGCACCCGGGTCTGCAGCAGTTCCTGGGTCAATTCCATGCGCTCGGTCGTTGGGGCCGGTGCTTCGATGTCTGCCGCTGTCAGGTTCGCCAGGCGTTGCGCGACCACTTTAGTGAGGGATGGGGTTGTGGGCTCGGTGGAGTTGTCGCCCCGTCCGCAGGCGGCCAGGAAGAGCAATCCCAAAAGACCACCCAGCCGAACAGGGTTGAGCCCAGCTCTCACGGCACTACAACCCGGTGTACAAGGGAAGAGTCCATCAGCGGGTCGGTCACCTCTTCCGTCTTCCAGACCCGTCCATCGCTCGGATCCCTGTAATAGGGGGCAAGCTTGTAGAAGAGCGCCACTTCGATAGCTCCCTGTGGTGGCGTGAAACCAATCGTCCGCCGGGGGGAGTCCCCGGTCTTGTCCTGGCTGGCGAGGGCGTGCAGCAGGGTGCTAGGAATATCCACTTCCGTGCGATAGGGATCGCGGATGCGGTGCAGGTGCGTCCAACCACCGCGAGCATCTGGGTCAGCGGTCACAGACCGCCAGAATATGTCCGCTGCACGCGAACGTTCGTCTGTTGGGAAGGAGTGGGCGCCCATGACATTTTCCACTGTGACCAGGATCTGGTCTCCTTCCCGCTCTGCTTCGAGGGTTACAGCGGACTGCACCAGTTTCAGGTCGTGGCCTCCCGCCATGCCGTGGTGCCGGCCGCGGTTGGGGTCGCCGTCCCTGAAGGGCATGTGGCAATCGAGGCAGTCGGGGCCCGTGTCCGCCATGGGGGTTTCTCGCCACTGGGTCACGGTCTTGTGCTGGTCGTGGCAGCCCGCGCAAAAGGCTACGCGGCTCAAATCCAGGACGGCTTCGGGCTTGCACGGAGCGGAGGGCATACTGATCGTGCCCGCGACACCGCCATTGGGTAGCAGGTGGCAAGCCAGGCAGTCCACTCCCTCCGCGCGCCGCGAGGAGCGGGGCAGGACACGGTTGCCGACTCCTGTCTCGAATACACCGCGTGGGGCGTGGCAGTCGATGCAGACCTTGTTGCTGAAGTTGTCGCTCTGGGCGATCACATCCTCATCGATCCAGGACTTGGCGTGCCAGGAATCTTCCCACTCGGCAAAGACCTCTTGATGGCACTCTTTGCACTGTTGGGAACTGGTCCACTTGACTGGAGTGGTAGGAGTGGCGTTGGGTTCGGGAGGCACCAACTCGGTCATGAACCAGGCCGCGCATCCGAGTACCAGCAGGCCGAGGAGTTTCTTCATGCCTGCTTGTCTCCCTTGCTGCTGGGGTGAGGGGCTGGCTCATCGGTCGAAGAACTGACCGTAGAATCCGTGCTTGTGACCTCCAGCTTGCCCTTGTCCAGGCGAGCCACTGCATTCGCCAGCGCTAGTGCTTCGTTCTCGTCATGGGTCACATGCACGATGGTCAAGCGCAGTTCCTTGCTGAGTGTGCCCAGGGAATCCAGCAGTCCCCGGCGAAGATCCTGATCGAGAGGTCCCAGGGGTTCGTCCAATAGCAGCAAGCCTGGCTCCGTTGCCAGGGCCCGGGCCAGGGCCAGGCGCTGGGCTTCTCCGCCGGAAAGCGTGGGAACGGAACGTTTGTCAAGACCTTTCAGCTCCACCAGCTCCAGCAGGTTCTCCCGTCGTTCCTTGCGTTCTTTGCGTGGTACCTTGGCAGCGGTGAGCACAAAGTCCAAGGTCTGCCGTACGGTCATGTGGGGCCAAAGTGCTCCCCCCTGGAAGAGCAGACCTACCCCGCGATCCTGAGGGCTGACCAGGCAGTTTGGGCCTGCATGTACTTTTTGTCCCAGTACATGCATCACCCCGCCGGTCACAGTTCCGAGCCCCGCGATGGCACGCAAGAGAGTGGTTTTGCCCGAGCCCGAAGGACCCACAAGCAGCAGGTGATCACCCACCACCAGGGAGAGGTCCAGGGGGCCGAGCAGGGGTTCGCCACCCACATTGATGGTGACTCCAGAAAGTTGAAGGGCCAGTTGTACGTCGGGTTGCATTTCGCTCACGGCAGGATCTCCATGCGGCGTTTGGAAAAGAGGGCCCACAAGAGGCCGGGCAGGATCACAACAAAAATCACCAACAGGGAAAGGGCGGCCACATAGTTTGAGTGGCCAAAGTGCACCGCATTGAAGACTCGGTACATAGCCGTCTGTTTTGCTGCGGGTACGATCACAGCAGCATCCAGTTCACGAACAGCGAGGATGAAGATCAGGGTCCAGGCTCCCGCAAGCGAGGGCCAAAGAGGGGGAGCGACCACCCTCAGCAGGCGCTTGACGGGGGAGATCCCCGCCAGCTGTGCCGCTTCCTCCAGTTCAGGATTCAGGGCGGCCACCCCCGATTGGCAGACCAGGGTTGGGAAGCAGAGAAACCGTCCGATGATCATTATCACCACCAGTACGCCACTGCTGTAGATCAGCTCAAAGCCCCCGCCCCGATTCCAGAGCAGGACCGTGCCGATGCCGTAGAGAATTGCGGGCACCGCCAGAGGCAGCAGCACAAGCAAGGGCAAGCCAAAGCGAGTGGTGTGCCCGCCCCGTTCGGCACGGTGTCCGAGCACCAGCGCCAGAGGCACAGCCAGACTGGCGGCGCTGAAAGCAAAGAGAATTGAGTGCCGCAGGTCATCCCGGCCCAGTTCAAAGGCCATTGCAAAGGCCTCGCCAAGGGCCTCTTGGCTCCAACCCTGGGGACCGCCTCCAGCCTCCCAGAACAGCCTTCCAAGGGGCACGCCCGCTCCCAGCACCACGAAGCCGAGGCAGAACAAGAAAGCTGGCCAGCGTCCGGCGCCCAGGTCCAGGGGCTTGGGTGCTTCAAAATTGCCCTCGATGGTGGCCATGGATCCGCGGCGCATGAGCACCAGTGCGGGCAACAGTGCTAACAGGGTCAGAAGCACAAGCGGTATGGCTGTGGCCACCGCTTCGGGGGCGTTTTGATCGACCTGCCAGACTGCGAAGACTTCGTCTGCGAACACATTGAACTTCGGGCCCACCGCCGACACATAGTCGGGCAGGGCAAAGTCGTGGATCGCGAACAGAAATGCAAAGGCGCAACCCGCCATCACGGCCGGTGCAATCAGGGGCCACTCCATGGCGAACAGGGCGGGTCGTCCCCCCGCGAGCAAGGCAGCTTCCTCCCGTCGGGCGTCGATGCGCCCCGCCGCTTTGGCGGTGAAGAGTGCCACGATGGGAGTCGTGGATAGCCCAATCAACAGGGCCGTCATGGGCGCACCGCGCAGGCCCCAGACCTGGGTCCAGGTGGTGGCCAGGAGCAGAGGCGGAATCAAGAAGGGCAAGAGCCCCAGGGCACCGAGCAGCTTGCCCAGAGGCAGTTTGGTGCGTGCCACCAGAAAACCAAAGGGTGCGCCCAGCAGGCCGGCCAAAGCTGCGGCTGAAAGACCCAGGCCGAGGGTTCGTCCCAAGAGGCTCATGACCCGCGGGTCCCTGAGCACGACGAGCGCCTCGGGAGCATTCACCAGCCGCCAGCCCATGACGATCAGGGGCGCCAGGCCAAACAGGATGAGGGCTCCCATGGCCAGGGCGAAGAGGGGATCTGAACGCTTGCTCTTCAACTGTCCAGGTAGAGGGCCTTGAGGTACTTGGTGTGCTCGGCCAGCTCCGCGCCCACCTGGTTGTAGTCCACTTGCATGATCTTGAAGTCGCTCTTCACATGGTCCGGCCGGGGAACATTGGGTCGCACCGGGATCTGGGCCGAGCGCGCATTGGCCAGTCGTTCTTCAATCTTCGCAGAGAGTACCCAGTCCACGAATGCCCGGGCCTCTTTCAGATGGGGAGCGCCCTTCATGATCGCGATGGTGTTGGGAATCAACAGGGTGCCAAGGGGCTCTTCACCATTGGGTCCAGCTTCCTGGTTGGGGTAGACCGCTACGACCGGAGCCCCGGAAAGGCGTGCCACATTGAAGTCGTCCGTGTCGGTGTAGGCTGCGGCCAATTCGCCGCTGCGCACCAGGGTCATGGACTGGCCGTTGGAACGCACCACATGCACGGGGGGTGGATCTTCGTGCTGGTGCGAGGCGATTCTCTTCCAGAAGGCATCGGCGCGGTCCTGGCCAAGACTTGTGTACATGGCCGCTGCATGGGTCAGCGTGGTGCCTGTCAGGGGCCGGGCCACTCCCACCTTGCCCTGCCAATAGGAATCGAAGAGGTCCTGCATGTCGTGGATTCTTGCGGGATCCGCCAACTCGGTATTGACGATCACAATGCGCGCCCGGGCGGCGAAGCCGGTCCAGAGATGACCCTGATCCCTGAAGGTGGCGGGGATGTCCTGGGCGGAAGGCGAGTCGTAGGGCTGCAGCATTCCCAGGCGCGCCAGGCGCACGGTCTGCACGATTTCATTGTTCCAGAAAACATCGCAGCGCGGGTGTTCGCTCTCAGCGATCAACTGACCCACCAGCCCCACGGTTTTCTGGTGCTCCTGGTCGTAGAGCGCCTCGACCACAAGCCCGGTCTGCTTTTCATAATCCCGGACCAGTTCTTCACTGAAGACCTGGTCGAGGGCGCAATAGACCACCAGGTCAGGTTTGGGTCCGCAGGCAAGCAGGCCCAGCAGGGGCAGGGACAGCAGGGGGCGGCGGCCTTGGAACCAGAGCGGAGCCAGGAACGGATGGAGGGGGGGGCGGGTCATGGGGACTCTACTAGTGGGGGCGAGGCCCGGGGGCACAGCCCGAAGCCCTCTTTTCGCCAGCCTAACCAATAGACGCTGGGTTTCTGAGGTCCAAACCCCGGTCCGGGGTCCCAGCCGGTGGATTTTGGGGGCCTGCCGGCTCAGGCCAGGGGGATCGTGGGCTTGCTTGAGGCTTGACCCCGCGGGCAGCAGGTGGACAATCCTGGCGCATGACCATGGAAACCACCCGATCAAGTACGACCCTCGCCCAACGATGCTCTCTCCTGGGAACCGAGACCGCTTTCGAAGTGTTTGCCAGGGCAAAGGCCCTCGAAGCCCAGGGCAAGAACATTATTCATCTGCACATTGGCGCCCCCGACTTCGACACCCCCGCGCACATAGTCGAGGCTGGCCAGAAGGCCCTTCGGGATGGCTTTCACAAATACACCCCGGCGGCGGGTCTGCCACAACTGAGGGAAGCGGTTTGCGCGGATTTCTTGCGTCACCGGAAGGTGGAAGTGGATCCCGCCAATGTTCTGATCGCCCCGGGAGGCAAGCCCACCATGTACTACGCGATTATGATGTTTGGGGAACCGGGCGCGGAGATCCTGTATCCCAACCCAGGCTTCCCGATTTATGAATCGGTGATCAACTACTCCGGAGCCAAAGGGGTGCCCATCGAGTTGAGCGAAGAGAACGGGTTCAGCTTCAAGGCGGAAGATGTGCTGGCCAAGATCAACCCCAACACGCGGCTGCTGATCATCAACACACCGGCCAACCCCACTGGAGGCGTGGTGCCCCGCAGCGAGTTCGACGCCCTGGTCAAGGGACTTGAGGAGCATCCCCATGTGACTATTCTGTGCGACGAGATCTACTCGCGGTTGCTCTACGACAACGAAGAGCATGTCAGCATCCTGCAGTACCCATCAATGGTGGATCGTTCAATCATCCTGGATGGTTGGAGTAAGACCTGGGCCATGACCGGTTGGCGTTTGGGTTATGGCATCTGGCCCAGGCATCTCTTTGCCCATGCGGAGCGTTTGCAGATCAATATCGCTTCCTGCGCAAACGCCGCAGCACAAGTGGCCGCGGTGGCGGCGATGGAAGGCACACAGGAACCGGTGGATGCCATGTGCGCAGCTTTTGATCGCCGCCGTCGGGTGATTCATCAGGGGCTCAACGACATTCCTGGGGTCTCATGCGTGCTGCCCAAGGGAGCTTTCTACGCTTTCCCCAATGTCAGTGAGTTGGGCCTCGATACTCGCGAGTTGGAACATGGCCTGTTGAATGACGCTGGAGTGGCTTGCCTGTCCGGTACCAGCTTCGGGGCTCTTGGGGCTGGGTACATGCGCTTCAGCTACGCCAACTCCGAGGAGAACATCCTGGAAGGTCTGAGTCGGGTGAAGCGTTGGCTTGGAGAACGCTCCTGATGGTTCAGGCCCCCTCGGATTTTCGGAGCGATACGGTCACCCGCGCTGATGCCGTCATGCGCAGCTTGATGGCAGAGGCCTCGGTCGGGGACGATGTGCTTGAAGGCGATCCCACAGTTCAACGCCTGGAGCAGGCAGCGGCGGACTGGCTCGGAATGGAAGGGTCTTTGTTTGTGCCTTCGGGCACAATGGCCAATCAGGTGGCCCTGGGGGCTTGGACCCGGCCGGGTGACGAGATCATCGTCCAGCGCTTTGCCCACGTGACGACCTTCGAGGCCGGGGCCGCTGGTTACCTGCATGGATTGCAGTCCATGACCGTGGGTGGCGAAGAGGGGGACTTTGATCTTGAGCAGGTCAAGGCATCGGTGCGTCCGGAATTCATCCACTGCCCACCCTCGCGGCTGATCTGCATGGAGCAGACTCACAATTACGCGGGCGGTCGTGTGCTGCCCCTAGAGGTGTTTGAGGATGTCTCCGGTTTTGCACGGGAAGTTGGGATTCCCATTCACCTGGACGGGGCGCGTCTGGCCAACGCGGTGGTTGCCAGTGGCGTGAGCGCGAGCACCTACGCTTCCCACGCTGACTCGGTCAGCCTCTGTTTCTCGAAGGGGCTTGGAGCACCTGTGGGTTCCATCATTGCAGGCCGGCAGGACTTTCTGGAACGCGCAAGGCTGGTGCGCAAGAGGCTCGGTGGTTGGATGCGTCAGTCCGGTCACCTGGCCGCTGCTGCCTTGCACGCGCTGGAAAACAACGTGCCACGATTGGCACAGGACCACTCTTTGGCCAAGGAGCTTTCCCAGCGCCTGGGAGCTCTGCCAGGGTTGGAGTCCGATCCCACCCTGGTGCAAACCAACATAGCCATGGTGCAGGTCACGCACTCCGAATATGACGCCCAAGCACTGTCGGAGGCCCTCGGTCGCGAGGGTGTCCTGGTGATGGCCATGGGCGAGCGCCGGCTGCGTTTTGTCACCCATTTGGATGTGGGACCGGAAGACCTCGATCGCCTTGAACGAGCAGCCAAGAATATTCTGGGCTGACCAGGAGGCAATACCGGGAAGGAGCCCATTCCGGGGGCGGGTCCAATTGGGAGTTCATGAGGCCCCCGAGGGTCGTTATCCTGTTCGGCCCGAAGTTCCGGGAAAGCGGCAGCAGGCCGCTTCTGAGCCACCTCCCCAGCACCCTGAGATCAAGCGCCCATGGGCATCTTCAAGGCCTACGACATCCGCGGCATCGTGCCCGATGAACTCGACACCAACCTCGCTCGGCGTATCGGTTTTGCCTTTGCCGAGCACATTGGCGGTTCGCCTCTTCTGGTGGGGCGCGACATGCGCGTGCACTCTCCAGAGATCGCTGAGGCTGTGATCGCAGGCATGCGCGGCGCCGGTGCCCATGTGATCGACATCGGGCTGGCCTCGACTCCCATGACCTATTTCGCCATTGGCTCACAGGATGTGGCCGGAGGCTTGTGCATCACAGCCAGCCACAATACGGGTGAGTACAACGGCATGAAACTCTGCAGCCGCGGTGCGCGGCCCATTTCCAAGACTACCGGGATCGCGGAGATCGAACTGGCATGTGAAGGTCGACAGCAGCCTTCTTCCACACGCCGGGGTGGGGGCGAGAAGCTGGACCTGCTCCAGGCCTACGCCCAACACGTGGCGGGGTTTGCCCAGGTCAAGCGGCCCCTGACGGTTGCCATCGATGTGGCCAACGGCATGGCGGGTCACACCTTGCCCGCAATCTTGCCCCTCTTGGAGAATGTGGAAGCAAAGATCATTTTCATGGAGCCCGATGGCACCTTCCCCAACCACGAGGCCAACCCCCTCAAGGAAGAGAATCTGGACCCGGTGCGTGAATTGGTGCGTCAGACCAAAGCGGACTTCGGTGTCAGCTTTGACGGGGACGCGGACCGCTGCTGCTTTGTGGATGAGACCGGCGCAACCGTGCCTGCGGATCTGATGACAGCGCTCCTGGCCCGGGACTTCCTGGCTCGCGAGCCGGGTAAGCCCATTGTCTATGACCTCCGTAGTTCCTGGGTGGTCAAGGAAGAGATCACCAACGCCGGAGGCGAAGCCGTGCGCGACCGTGTGGGGCACTCCTTCATCAAAGCAACCATGCGCGACAATGGGGCAATCTTCGGTGGTGAACTTTCTGGTCACTTCTATTTTCGAGACAACTTCGTCTGCGATAGCGGCGTGATCGCTTTGGTCAGCGCTCTGAATCTGTTGTCCGGGTCCGATGAGTCCTTTTCCAGTCGCGTGGCGGACCTGCGCCGCTACCACTCCACCGGCGAGATCAACTTCCAGGTGGAGGACAAGGGGGTGGTCCTGGAGGCCCTCAAGGAGCATTTCAAGGACGGCGCGCAGGACGAGTTGGACGGCATCACGGTGGAGTACGGGAGCCTGAAAAAGGCCTCTTGGTGGTGGTTCAATGTGCGGGCCTCCAACACCGAGCCGGTCCTGCGCTTGAACCTTGAGGCCAAGACTGCTGAACTGCGAGATCAAAAGCGGGCCGAACTGATCGAATTGATCGGTGAAACAGAGCACTAATTTCTTGCTGGCTGGTTCGGCCCGAGGAGCGAAAAACGGCTTGAATTTACGAAGTCGCATTGATTTTTGTGGCTTCGGGGCACAAGGCCTGAATGGGGACCGCTCCAGGGGTCGATAGGATCCTTTTGGAGTCCTGTCTTGCGATGCTGATCACCCTTCTTTTATGCGCCTTGCCCGCGCCCCCGACCCTGGCCGCGGTTGCTCCCAGTTTCCAGTCTCCGGCCACCCATTCTGCCGGTGCCCTTGGTCAAAGTCTGGCCCGTCTGGCGGATCAGGATCGGCGTCTCTCCTTCACCCCGCGTACCGCGAGCCTGGCCCGCAAGGTTGTGGACTTGAGGAGGCGTGGTTCTGGGGCGGTTCCTGCTCCGGGCGCCATTTCCGAATTCTGCGAGGCGCTTTTTGCCCAGGGGGCGGGTGGGGACGTGTTGGCTCGCGCGGATCTGTTGGATCGGGCGACCGATCCCGGTGCCACACCGGTGGTGCTCTCTTCGATCTTGGCCCTGGGAGCTCTTGGCCCCAATCTAGGCGGAGCCCAGGCTCAGCTGGAAGTCTGGGCCAAGGACAGCGATCCTTCGCGCAGAGCGCACGCTCTGCTGGCCCTCTATCTCGCCCGACCTGAACTGGGTAAGGCCCTGGCGGACGAGCTTGCCCTGAGCGATCCTTTTGCTGCTCTCCTGGCGGTGCATGCCCATCCCGCGCCCTTGCCAGAGAACCCTGCGGTTCGCCGCTGGTACGGTTTGCGATTGGGGGCAGCCCGGCGCTTCGGATTGGTGGACGGCCGGCCCTGGTCGGAAATCCTGATCACCCGTCTGGCCGCTGACCCGGCTTTCCTTGAAGAACTGATTCTGCAGGAATTGCATTCGGTACCCGTGCCCGCCGTGGCTGATAATCTGCTGGCGCTTTTGCTGGAGGATCCGACTCCCACCCGCATCCGGGCTGGGGTGCGTATGCTGCCAGACGCAATTGAGACCTTGGTGGCCAGCGGTCACTGGGCCCCGCGCGGCAGTGATGGCTGGCGTGAATTGGTGCGCTCAATCCTGGAGGGCTACCAGAGCGACTCCATGGGTGAGTGTCTGGCTCAGGCGGTGGAGCAACCCGCTTCGCGCGGTCTGGCGTTGGCAGCGATGGCGCGTCGGGATGCGACCTATCTTGCGCCCCTCGAAGCTGCCCTGGCATCAAACGACACGGGCTTGCTGCTTGATGTGATGTACGGGGCCGGGGTCACGGATCTTGCCCGGGTGATTCCCGCCCTGCGCGAGCTTGAAGAACACGCGGATCTCGAGGTGCGGGCGGAGGCCTTGGTTGTGCGATCGCGCCTGGGAGACGGGGACGCGCACCAGACAATCCGCGACCTGCTGCTGGCGGTCAGCGGAGGTCGTCAGGATCCCCTGGCCGAGAGTCTGATGGATTCAATGGAACGTCACCGGGGTGGTTTTCTGGTGCTCGACCTGTGCGAAGTTTTGTCCGCCGAATTGCCTTTCGGTGCTCCAGGTCGTCTCTTGGCTCTGGCGGCCCTGCGTCTGGGTGGACGGCGTGCGGCCACGGGGGATCTGTTGGAAGAGTCCCAGTTGGCTCCCTTGGGAGCCGCGGGTGAAGTGCTGGCTCTGGAAGCCCTGGGGCAGTTGCCCGACCGAGCTGAACTCGTTCACCTTCTGACCCGTTTCCCCTCGGAAATCCTCGGACGCACCGACCTGGTGCTGGCTGGAGCATGTGTTCGGGCCGGGCGCTCTGAGGTGGACCCTCTGATCAGCGCGGCTCTTTGGAGCGGCTCCATCCACCTCAGTCTGCTTGCAGCGGCCTTGGCCAGGGAGCAGGCGGGTGATGTGAGTTTGCTGCTTTGGGCCATGGAGCCTCCCATGGAGGCTTCTTCGGAGGATCTCCGCCGGGTGGGGTACTGCCTTGGCCAACTCGGGGGCATGGTGGCTTTGGAGGAGATTTCCCGGCGCCTGGGAAGTTCTGTTGGAACCGATCGGCCCCTGCTTCAGGGTGCGCTTCTGGGGGCCATGGGAGCGCGTACACACTAGCTTCGTATCGGAAAACGAACGATGTCTGTCAATCCCCAACGACCTTCCCGCGTCGCCTTGATCGGAGTCCCCATGGATCTCGGCGGTGGCCGTCGGGGCGTGGACATGGGTCCCAGCGCTCTGCGCATTGCGGGCATCCAAGAAGCTCTGGAGGACCTGGGCATCGAGTTCCGGGATACTGGCAATCTGGAGGTGCATGACCCGGTGGACTTGGAACCTGCGGATCCCTGCGCGCGTTTCCTGGAAGAGATCTCCGACTGCTGCCAGCGTCTGCACGCGCGTGTCAAAGAATTGGTTGCTGATGACTGGTTTCCCCTGGTGGTGGGTGGGGATCATTCTATTGCCGCTGGCTCGGTGGCTGGTCTGGCCAGTCACCACCATGAGAGGGGCGAGAAAATCGGCTTGATCTGGTTCGACGCCCATGGGGACATGAACACGCCGGAGACCACGGGCTCGGGAAACATCCATGGCATGCCCCTGGCGGCATTGCTGGGACACGGACCCACGAGCTTGACCCGCCTGTCCTCGCGCTTTCCTGCGGTGGATCCCAAGAACGCGGTGCTGGTGGGGGTGCGTACTTTGGATGACGGTGAGCGCGAGTTGATCCGCGAACTTGGTGTGCGCTGCTTCACCATGCAGGAGATCGACGAACTCGGTATGCACGCTGTGATGCGCGAGGCCATCGAGATTGCTTGTGCGGACACAGCGGGTTTCGTGCTTTCCTTTGATGTGGACGGCGCTGATCCCTCAGTGGCGCCCGGGGTAGGTACTCCGGTTCCTGGCGGCGTCTCCTATCGCGAGGCGCATCTGGTGGTGGAACTGGCTGCTGAGAGCGGAAAGCTGTTGAGTCTGGAAATGACCGAGATCAATCCAATCCTCGATACGAGCAACGCCACCGCGCGGGTTGCGGTTGAGTTCTGTGAATCAGCCCTGGGCAAACGAGTCCTCTGAACCTCAGCAAGCCTGCCATGATCCTCGTCCTAAGGTCATTCCTGCACAACCGACGACTCCTCTGGGATTTCGTCAAGCGCGACCTGCGGGCGCGCTATGTGGGTTCGAGCATGGGTTTCTTCTGGTCGGTGATCTTTCCGGTGGTCAATCTGGTGGTCTACCATTTCGTTTTCCGCACGGTGCTCAACACCCGTTGGAGTGACAGCCAGGGGGCGACCGAGGTGGCCCTGGTGATGCTGGCGGGAATCGTGGTCTGGCAGGCCTTTGCAGAGACCTTGACACGCTCAACCAGCAGCCTGATTGATAACTCGAACCTGATCCAGAAGGTGGTCTTCCCCAGCGAGTTGTTGCCTGCGTTTCTGGTCAAGTCCAGCCTGATCAACATGATGATTGGAGTGCCTGTGCTCCTGATCGCGGTGATTTGGTTTGGCTTTGTGGATGTGCCCCGGACCTACATGCATGTGCCTCACACCACGGTGCAGCACGAAGGTGCCCCGGACACACATGCTCGCATTCCAGTTCTGCAGCATGAGCAAGGAGATATCCTGCGCGTGCCGATTGCGATCGAGCGTGGCTACCGAGGGGATGTGAGTGTGACTCTGGAATACTCTGGCAGCGCTGAGCATGGCAAGGACTTCTTGGGTCCGACCCAGATCCTGCTGCCCGCCACCGCTCGGGGTGTTGATCTCCTGATTCAGCCCCTGCCTGATGACGAGGTGGAAGGGGATGAGGAGATCATTGTGCGCATCGTTGGAGTCGAACCCGGCGGATTGGCCGAGCTGGGGGAGATTCCCCAGGTGCAGCACGACTTCCGTGCGACCCTGTTGGATGATCCAGCCCCGCCCCCGGGAGCAGCTCCCGCTTTTGCGGGGGGGTCAGAACCTCGCATGCGGGACGAGGGCTACAAGGCCCTGTCCCTCTCCTGGTCCCTGCTGTTGATCCCTCTGATGCTGTTGCTGCAGTTTCTGTTCACCCTCAGTCTGGCCTACTTCCTGTCCGTCCTCAATGTGTTCCTGCGCGACACCCAGCATCTGGTGGGGGTTGGCGTGGTGGTCTGGATGTTCTGCACCCCGATCTTCTACCCGGCGCACCTGGTGGAAAAGGCTGGCTATGGCTGGCTGATGCAGATCAACCCCATGCACTGGATCATTGAGTGCTGGCGGCAGATTCTGCTCTACGGCGCCTGGCCTGATCTCCTGCTGGTGTTGCAAACTGGTCTGCTGTCGGTTGTCCTGTTGACCTTGAGCGGTCGTTTCTTCTTCTCCCAAAAGGCCCGTATCCCCGATCTCCTGTGAGCGACGAGAAACAAAAACAGGCGCTCTCGGGCAGCGCCATCCATGCGGAAGGACTGGGCAAGTGCTACCAGCTGTTCGACAAGCCGATTCATCGCTTGTACGACATGCTGCGCCTGGGGGGGCCCCGCCACCGGGACTTCTGGGCCGTGCGCGATCTGTACCTGGATGTGCCCCATGGGTCCACAGTGGGCATCATCGGTCAGAACGGTGCGGGCAAGAGCACCCTGCTCAAGCTGCTGAGCGGAATCAGCGCGCCGACCACCGGGCAGCTGCATGTACAAGGCCGTGTGGCCAGCCTGCTGGAACTGGGCGCTGGCTTTCACCCGGAGTTCTCCGGCCGTGAGAATGTTTTCTTGAACTGCTCGATTCTGGGCATGAAGGACGAGGAGATCGAGGAGCGCTTTGAGTCGATCGTGGAGTTCAGCGAACTGGGCGAGTTCATCGACCGACCAGTCAAGACCTACAGCTCGGGCATGTATGTGCGCTTGGGATTTGCCGTGGCTTCCAGCGTGGACCCGGACATTCTCATGATCGACGAGGCTCTCTCCGTTGGGGATGAGCATTTTCGCGGCAAGTGCATCAATCGTCTGAACGAGTTCCGCGAACAGGGCAAGACCACTGTCTTTGTGTCCCACGACATGGGCTCGGTCAAGACCATGTGCCAACATGTGGTGCTGATGGAGGCCGGTCGCGTGATCAGTCAGGGCTCGGCGGAAGAGGTGGCGGATGAATACCTCAAGAGCGCTCACGAGCGGGGCAACCAGCGCCTGTCAGCTCTGGCGCGGGAAGGTTCTGAGTATCCGCGCTGGGGTACGGAGGAGATCACCACGGGCGAGATCACCCTGCGTGGCAAGCACGGGGAAGAGACCAGGAGCTTCGAACCCGGTGACCCCTTCAGCGTGCGTGTGGAGTGGAAGGCGAACCGGGACACACTGCAGCCCGTGTTTGGCCTTGGGGTCTACCGCTCGGATGGAACCTATGTGAACGGCTCCAATCATCATTGGCGGGAAGACTCGATTGATTTGGCTGCGGTCAAGGCCGGGGAAGAGGGCGCGGTGGAGATGAGCTTCGAATCCCTGCCCCTCTTGCAGGGTGAGTACTATTTGACCGCCTTTCTCTACGACCATTCCAAGCCCGCGCCCACTGCGATCGACCACCGTGAGCACGCGGCGGTCTTTGAGGTCGTGGACGCGCGCCGCCTGCAGCACGGCTTGCTCTACCTGCCCACCACCTGGACCGTGGAACAGGGTGGCAACCGGCGCATTTCCAAGTCCTGATACCGACGGTTCCCATGGACGACCTCCTGAGTTTGCCCTTCGACCAGTACCAGCGCTACCGCTTGGTGGCGGATCTGGTGGAGCGTGTTCGTCCTGGCGGCAGGCCACTCAGGATTCTGGACGTGGGCGGACGTACGGCCCTGTTGCGCAAATTCCTGCCCGACGACCGGGTGGAGTTGGTGGATGTTGAGGCCTCCGAGGAAGAGGGTCTGGTGCTGGGCAGCGGCGGCGCCCTGCCTTTCCAGGACGGCAGCTTCGATGTGGTTGCGGCCTTTGACACCCTGGAACACGTGCCCCCCAGGGCACGCAAGGCCTTTGTCACCGAGTGCGCCCGGGTGGCGGCGCGTCATGTCATCCTGGCTGGTCCCTATCGCACACCTCAAGTGGACGAGGCCGAGGAAATCCTGATGGGTTTTCTGGCGGACAAGTTGGGGGTCAAGCACCGTTATCTGGCGGAGCACCGGGACTACGGCCTGCCGGTCAGGGCCAAGGTTGAAGAGTGGCTCGGCTCCGCCGGGGGGCGCGTGTTGTCTGTGGGCCACGCCAACCTGGAACGCTGGTTGGTGCTCATGTGCCTTGAGCTGTATCTGGACAACGACCCCCTGCTGCGCAATCTCGCCCAGCGGTTCTTCGCGTTCTACAACGCCAGCATGTACTCCAGCGACCACGGAGGCGCCGTCTATCGTCATGCGGTGGTCGCTTCCCTGGGCCAAAGTCGGGAGCCTTCCATCGAGGGCCTCTTTGACGCGCCCGCGGCCCCCCAGGGCGCCACCCGCGCTCTGCTCGCCATGGGTCTGGAGGTGATCGCCTTTGATGGAGAGAAGGACGCCTGGTCACCTGAACTCAAGCGCCTGGAAAAGGTCATCCGTGGCTTGGAGAAAGACCTCTCAGGGCACAAGAAGCGCCTGGGCGACACCGCCGAGAATCTTCAACAGCACAAGGCGACCCTCAAGGACGAGCGCGCCCAACGCAAGCAGGAAGCCCGTGAGCAGGCTTCGATCATCAAGGGCCACGTCAAGGACCTGGCGGGCCATGAAAAGACCCTCGCCAGGCTGGAACCAGAGCTCGCCGCCCAGGTCAAAGCCAGCAAGGAACTTGCAGCGGATCTGGAGGGGCATCGAGCTCACCTGACCGAGCTGAAGTCCGACCTGGAAGCCCAGCAGACGGCGGTTGGGAATCTGGAGGCGAGCCTGCTGGAATCTGAGCAGGTGCGCGAGGGCGAAGCCGCTGCCGGGGCGCAGGTGGTTGCGGAACTGGAGGCGGAAATCGCTGCCCGGGGAAAATTGGTCAAGGAACTGGAGGTCTCCCTGGCTGAGAACCAAAAACAGAATCTGCATCTGGGTGAACTGCTCAGTGAAGAACGCTCTCTGCGAGCAGAACTGACCCGGACCCTGGGGCAGCAGCTCAAGGATCTGGCGACCGATCGCGATGCTGTTCTGGAGACCCTGAGCGAGGTCCAACAGCACCGCACGGAGGTGCTCGCTCTGCTGCAGGAAACCCAGGCGGGAGCCGAGGCCCTCGAAGCCGCCTTGCACGCTTCCCAGGCGGAAGAGGCCCGTCAACGGGCGGAAATCGAGCGCCTGCGGCAGTTGGTGGGCAGCCGCCTTGAGTCCTTCAAGCTGGTCTTCAAGCCTGAACGACCTGAAGTCTAGAGCTCTGCTTCAAGCGCTTCCTGCGGGAAGTGGAATCGGGGAACCGCCTTGCTGGCGGGCAAAAGAAAAGAGACGCTCCCCGCTTGTGGGGGGAACGCCTCTTGTTGGGGGTACGAGGTGCTTACTTGAAGAGGTAGGCCGCGCCGGAGTTGGGAGCCGAGTTGTCGAATTGGTTTCCGTTCACTCCTGTGGCGTTGCTGTCTTCTGTCCTGGCCCCGATCACCAAGGTACCGCCGTCAAGGGCGACGCTGGTCCCGAACGCATCCCCATTCTCTGTGTCCAAAGCCTTGACGTAGTTCTCCTGAGACCAGGTTCCGCCGCTGCGGACGAAGAAGTAGGCGGCGCCGGACTCAGGCAAGTTGTCCAACAGTATGCCGCCGTCTTCTCCCCGGGCCCCGACCACCAGGGTGTCGCCATCAAGGGCGACGCTGTACCCGAACCGATCGCCAGCATCTGTGTTGGAAGCCTTGATGTAGTCGGTTTGCAGGCTGAGGCCCTGGCGGGTGATGATCACGTTGTATTCCCTGACGTTCTCCCCATCTTCAGCGGTCACTCGGACCAGGACCGGGGTCACGGTTACAGGCACGTCGATCACAGAAGAGGGACTTCCCGAGGCCACAATCAGTCCATCCACGGTGATGGTGGCGCCCGCATGGGCCGCAAGAGGGGTCAAGGTCACAGAGCCATGCACAAACATCTCTTGGGGGCCGACCAGATAGGCGAAGGTGTCCGAACTGAAAAGCGGATCCAGGGTCCCCGCAGAGATGCTCAGGTCCGCCAGGTCGGCGTTCGTTGAGAGGGCGCTGGAAGCAGATCCTCCGCCTCCGCCGCAGGCGGCGAGGGTCAGCAGGACGGTCGCGATGGTCACCAGTCTTGAGTTCTTCATACCTCACTCTGGTTCCCATCCAGCTGGGCGGACAAGAGAGAGCGAAAAGTATTTTCGGGGGATTCCTCGTTCGGATCTGGCTTCAGATTTCAGCCGAGAACCCGGAATCTTCTGGGTGCGATCACGGACGCGGATGCCCAGTCAGAGTGCAAGAACCCAATCGAATCGCCATCGTTCTCCCAGGCACAGCGGGCCCGGGATTTTTGGCATCAGGTGAGGTGGTCGGTGCTTTGACGGCTGGAGACCGGGATCATGAGCGCAACCTGAATGGCAGCACCTCGCCAGGGCCTGGCCCCGCTCTGGCCTAGGCCGCCACGAAGGGCCACATGATTGGGATCATGAGGGCCGCGACGACGCTGAGCACAATTGTCAGAGGAGTTCCCACTCGCAGGAAGTCCCGGTACTTGTAGTTTCCCGGTCCCATGATCATCGCGTTGGCCTGGTGGGCCACCGGGGACAGGAAGGCCAGGCTGGCACCGGTGATCACTGCCATCAGGAAGGGTCGTGCCTCCAGCCCCGCGATTTCTGCGAATTGCAAGGCCAGGGGGGTCATAATGATGGCGGTTGAGGTGTTGTTGAGCACTTGGGTCAAGAGCACTGTGCCAGCCAGCAGCAGGATCAGCAGGACATGGGGGGTCAGGCTGCCATCTTTCAGCAGACTTGCAATCGTGCCGGCTAAGCCATCGGTCTGCTCTGGGGTGAGGACTTCCTGCTGGAAGGCGCGTCCCAACGCCAACATGCCGCCTACCAGGGCCAAGACGCTCCAATCCACCGAGCGATATGCATCGTCTGCACGGACGGCTTTTGTGCCGATCAAGGTCAGGACCCCGAGCAGGGCCAGGGCGCTGAGGGAGATCGTATGGGAGAGGGCTGCCAACAGCAGGATGGCAGCCAGTATGCCCACGGTGATCCAGCCCTTGCTCCCGAAGCGCGGAGCGGCGACCTCCGAGAGCATGATCACATCCCGTTCTTCACCCGCTCGTTCGATGTCTGGCAGGTGACCTTGCAACAGCAGGGTGTCGCCCATCTCCAGCTCCACCTCGTTCAGGCGAGCGAGCTGTACGCCGCTGGTCTTGGAAATTGCCACCACATTGAGGCCGCTGCGCGTGCGGAACTCGGCGGTCTTGAGGCTGCTGCCCACCAGGGACGAGCCTGCAGGGATCAGGGCCTCCACCAGCAGTACATCGTCCGAGACCAGGCGTGTCCCCTGGGCTTCAACCTCGGGCTTCTGCCGCAGGGGCAGCTCTTCCGAAAGGGCCAGGATGTCTTCCGGGCTGCCCTGCAGGATCAGGGTGTCGTCCGCGCGGATGCGGTTGTAGGGACCGGGAGCGAGGATCGGGCTCTCCCCGTGAGCTCGTACAAGACCCAGAACCGTGACCCCGTGCTTGCGCAGGACTTCTACATCGGCCACCGAACGGTTGATCAGACTGCTGCTGGGCTCCACCAGGATCTCGGTCACAAAGCGCGGCACCTGATAGCGCTCGCTCAAGGACTGGCCCACGGGAGAGCGGGGCAGCAGTTTGCGTCCAGGACCAACCAGATAGAGGCTGCCGACTCCCAGCAGGATCAAACCCAAGAGGCTGAAGTCGAACATGCCAAAGGGCTCGACCCCAGTATCCCGCAGACTTTGGTTGACTACCAGGTTGGTGGAGGTGGCGATCACGGTTACCAGACCACCGAGCAGGCTGCCAAATGCCATGGGCATCAGAATGCGTGAGAGGCTGATGCGCTTGCGGCGGCTGACTCCGTTGCAGACGGGAATCATGGTGGCCACCACGGCTGTGTTGGAGAGGATTGCTGAGAGCAGGCCGGACAACACGGTAATGCGCGCAACCAAACCTCGCTCGCCCGAGTGTGTGCCCCGCAGGAAGGCGCGACTCAACAGATTCGCGATTCCGCAACGACTGAATGCATGGCTGAATACGAACATGCAGGCGATCAGGATCACCGCTTCCGAGGCGAAGCCCGCGAAGGCCTGCTCGGCATCGAGCACGCCAGTCAGGGCCAGGGCACAGGCCACGCCCAAGGCCACAAGATCGTAGCGTGCAAGATCGCAGACGAAGACCACCAGGGTCAGCACCAGCAGGGCGAGCACAATCGAAGTCGGGTCCAGCAGGAACATGTTGTCCAAGGCTAGCTTTCTTGATTCTTCCAGGAGCAGGGGAAAAGTGCGAACCCGCAGGAATCAAGGGGCAGAGAGGCCTTTTCGACCTGGAAAATGGGGCCTGGGGGCCTTGAGTTTAGCACCCGGGGGTTCGACTGCGGCGTGAGGTGTGCTAGAACCTCGTGCGGGGTTTTCTCTTTCCCCGGCGGCCTCTCCACTTCAGCACGTGCAGTCAGTACCTCCCGATCCCCAAGACCTGGCTACGAGCACGGGCTCCTGGCTTCAAGGCAACGGTCCCGAGGCCGACGTTGTGATTTCAAGTCGCGTGCGACTGGCTCGCAACCTGAGCGGGTTGCCCTTCCGTTCTACCCTTTCCAGCGAGCGCGCCACCGAGGTGCCGAATCGGCTCAAGGGGGAGTTGCTGGATCTGGCCCTTGAGGGGGAGACCACTTGGGTTTCTCTGGCCGACACAGACGAGATTCTGCGGCGCGTCCTGCTTGAGCGCAGTCTTGCCACCCGTGAATTGGTTTCTGGGGATGAGCCCGGTGAACTGGCCGGACGGGCGGTGGCATTCGGGGGCGACGAAGGTCTGGCCGCTCTGATTGGCGAAGAGGATCACATCCGGCTGCAGAGCCTTGCCTCCGGACTGGACCTGGAGGTTGCCTTGGATCGCGTGGTGCAGTTGGACCGCCAGTTGGAAGCCCGTGTGACCTACGCGACCCATCATGACCTCGGTTACCTGACGGCCTGCCCCAGTAATGTGGGAACTGGCATGCGTGCTTCGGTGATGCTGCACCTGCCCGCATTGGGGGCTGTGCGCAGTGAATTGCAGAAGGTTTTTCAGGCGGCTCAGCACACCGGTCTTGCGGTGCGTGGTTTGCACGGTGAGGGCAGCAAGGCCAGCGGCGACCTCTATCAGGTCTCCAATCAGGTCACCCTGGGTTCTTCTGAGGCCGAGTTGGTTGCGCGTTTGCTCGTGCTGGTCCGCGGGGTCGTGCGTACGGAGCGCGGGATGCGTCAGGCTCTGCTTGCCGCTCGTGCCAGTGCTCTTGCGGATCGCGTGGCACGGGGCATGGTTGTCCTGCGCAGCGCTCGGGCCTTGAGCACGGATGAGGCCTTGCGCCACCTGTCGGTGATTCGCTTCGGACATCATGTGGGTCTGGTGCAGGGGCTTTCCACCTCCCTGCTCAATCGTCTGGCTTTGCAGATACAGCAGGGTCACCTGCATGCTCTGAATCGCCCTGGCCAGATAGAGCCCGTGGATCACTCCGAGCGCCGACGCCTGCGAGCGGCGCTGCTGCGCTCGGAATTCGCTGGCCGGGGCTAGAACCGGACCTCTGCGGGCGACGAGAGGAGCCACGCCATGGTCTTCACCTGTTCGGCAGGGCTTTCGCTCCTGATGCCAGTTTGTCAGTCTTCCAAGGGCGTAAGGGCAATCTGGACAGGGTCCGGGGTGCTGTTCAGCCCATCAAACCGGCACACGAAGCAGGGACATTGAATCCCTGAAGTCAGGCTCGCGCTATCCTGGCGCCCATGCGTGCGCCCACTTTTTTGGTTCTGCTTCTGGCCCCTGGACTCGCGGCCTCCTGCGGTCTCCAGCCAGGAGATGAGCAGACATCCCAGGCGCGAGAGCCCGGGGACTCTTCCCAGGTCACTCTGCCCGGCGTCGATGTGCTGCTGGAACTGGGCCTTGATCGCTTGAAGGGGCAGCGCGTGGGACTGCTGACCAACCGCACTGGCCGGCTCCGTGACGGCCGGCGCACGATTGATTTGCTCTGGCAGGCGCCAGAGGTGGAACTGGTGCGTCTCTTCAGTCCAGAGCATGGGCTAAAGACTGAGCTTGAGGGCCGCGTGCAGGACGGAGCCGATGGGCTCACGAATCTGCCAGTAGTCAGTCTTTATGGTCAGCATCGACGCCCGCAGGAAGAGGACCTTGAGGACCTCGATCTGGTGATCTTTGATCTGCAGGATGTGGGCGTACGCTTCTACACCTACAGCACAACCCTTTTCTATCTTTTGGAAGCCTGTTCGGATCTCAAACAGGAGCGCCCGGACAGAGCGCCGGGGGTGATGGTCCTCGATCGGCCCAATCCATTGAGTTCCTATGGTCCCCGTGGGCCCCTGTCGGACCCCAGTCGCCGATCGTTCATCTGTCCGGCTGACCTGCCCCTGATGCATGGACTGACCCTTGGGGAGTTGGCCCTCTGGCGTGTGGCCCAGCAGGACCTGAGCGTGGATCTAGAGGTGGTGCAACTCAAGCAATGGGATCCATCCAGCCATTGGAGCGAGACGGGTCTGACCTGGATCGCCCCCAGTCCGAACCTGCGCACACCTGAGAGTGCTCTGCTGTATCCCATGATCGGCGTGCTTGAGGCCAGCAACCTCTCCGTTGGCCGCGGTACGGATGAACCATTCATGCGCTTGGGCGCTGCCTGGCTCGACGGGCGTGCACTGGCCCAGCGCCTCAGGGCTCGACCCCTGCCCGGGCTCTTGGCCGAGTTCCTCAAGTTCAGTCCTGACAGTGGCCCCTTTCAAGGGGAGATCTGCGAGGGCGTGCAGTTTCAGATTGTCGAGCGCATGGATCTTCGTCCTGTGGAGAGCGGTTTGAGGTTGGTGCGAGAGCTGATCGAGCTGGGTGGGGCGGAATTCGACTGGCGCCGGGTGGACGAGAGACTGGCACATGCCAGCACCTTGGAGCGGGTTCGACAGCAGTCTGCCCAGGATCCGGGGCTGGGGGAGGTGACCTGGCGCTCCGGTCTTTTGCGCTGGCGCAAGGGGGTGCGGCCCTATCTGTTGTACCCACGCAGCTGGGAGTAGTTTGAGGGGCCGCTGGGTGCTGCGACCCTCAGCTGATCTTGCCTCGGATGTAATCATCCATGGCGCTGTTGGCAGCTCGCTGCTCCGCAAGGTCAGCTCGGATCAGGTCGCGCACGGAGAGAACAGCAATCACTTCGTCCTTCTCAACCACGGGTACATGTCGGATGTGGCGGTCTCTGAGTTGTTGGCGCACTTCCTTGACCAGGTCATCCGGGCCTGCTGTGAAGACCTTGCGCGACATCACTTCTTCAAGCTTGACCGAGTCCGGCTCGAGACCGACGGCGATCACGCGGGTCATCAGGTCGCGTTCGGTGAAGATGCCTCTCAAGGTTCCGTCTTCCTCCTGGATCAGGACCGAACCACAGTTGCAGTCCACCATCTTGCGCACTCCTTCTCGGACGGACGCTTCCGGGGTCAGCCTGACCGGGTCGAAGGACCCAAGTAGCTCTCGAACTTTCATGCTCTTTCCTCCACGGTGCAGTCCCAGCGCAGGTTCGAGTTGGTGTCGTTGCGCTTGATAGGGCTGCTCTGCGAGCCCTACTGTACATGGGATCCATAGAGGATGCGAGGGGGTGTCCAGAGGGGGCCTATCCCCCTTCTAGGCCCTCAGAGGCCGTATTTAGGCCTCCCAGCAACTGCTCACACTTGCGCATGGCTCGGCGCGCGCGAACCACATCCGGGTGGTCGAAGTCCAACTTGGTCAGGCGAAAAAACTGCTTGAGGGCCTGTTGGGCCCGGGGAGCATCTCCTGACTCCAGGAGCAACTGGCCTCGCCGAGCATGAAGCCCGGGAAGCGAGTCATCAAGTTGCAGGGCCCCGTCCAGTTCCAGCAGAGCCGCCCGCTTGCGCCCATGCTTGTAGTGCAGTTCAGAGAGGTGGATGTGGGTCGCAATCATCACCTCCTGGTTGGCAAAGACCGCTCGCTGAATCTTCCAGGAACTGCCCTCCGAGTTGCGCAATTCTTCGATCTTGCGCTGTTGGATCAGGCTGGACTCGGATAGTGACTGCAGCAAAGCGCGCCCTGCTTGCAGGCACTGATCGTCGTCACCGAGAAGAGATGCGGTTCGCATGATGCCGTTGAGGGCCTCGGTGCCTCCCGGGAAGATCTTCTCTGCTCTTGAGTAGTGATCAATGGCTGCGCTCCACATATCCCTGGCTTCGGCGCGTAGCTCGGTGGCACGGGCCCTGGGGTCCGCTGCATCAGTGTAGGTGTTCCCAGACTCGATCCCCCCGGCAGAGTCCTGGCGGATCAGTCCCCTGCGCTCGGCGACCTCTCCGGCAACCAGAAAGACCCGGAAGTCCTCGGTCTGGAGCAGGCCCTCCAGGATGTTGTGGGCTGCCTCAAGGGTCTCGGTCTTGTTGAGGTAAAGCAGACAGCGGGCTTTCACCAGGCGCAAGAATTCGTTCTCCGGGTCCACTTCCAGGCCCTTGTTGGCCTGGTGAATCGCCCGGTCGAAGGCATGCATGTCGTAGTAGCGCATGCAACTCTCCCCGTAGTAGTCCAGCTTCTCCGCGTCTGTCATCTCCTCGGGCCCGCTGGAGCAGGAGTTGAGGAGAGGCAGGCAGAGGGCAGAGAGCAGGATCAGGGTGGCGCGGAGCATGGGGGCGGCTGGTGGGAATGGCATGGGTGAGCCAGTACACAGGATACCCCCCCTCATGGACCCGGTGGGAGGGCAGGCTGGCAGGGGTCAGTGGCCTGCACTGCCTCGCAATAGGCTGGCCAGACGCTCTGGTTGCGCCCTGACCCGCAAGATTTTACCCCCGGCCAGGGTTACAAGGCCGGGCTTGGCCCCTTTGGGCTTGTGCACGTGCTTGCGTTCCACAAGATGCACATCGCACTGGGAGGCACCTCGGGCCGGGGAGAAATGCACTGCCAGGAGGGCTGCGTCCACAATCGCCTGCTCGCTCGGCTGCACCCCGCGGCCCGTGCGCAGAATCACGTGACTGCCGGGCACATCCTGAGTGTGCAGCCAAAGGTCCAGCCCTCGCGAGTGGTGCAGGGTCAGATCATCGTTGTCTTTGGCAGTGCGGCCCACGCGGATTTCCAGGCCCGCTTCGGTCTGGAAGGTGCGATAGGGCAGGCGCGGAGGGCGTGGTTTTTTCTTGCGTGGGTTGGATTCCTGACGCTTTTCGAGCAGGCCTGCTTCGACTGCTTCAGTATCCAACCGCAAGGGATCTTCAGTGGTCAACGCCTGGGCAGCCAGCTCTTCCAGGCGTAAAATCCGTGAGCGGGCCTGATCGCGATCCTGCTCCAGGGTGGCCTGTGCTTTTTCGAGCTTGTGCACACGAGCAAAAATCTTTTCCAGGTTTTCGCTCGGGGTCAGTTTGGGATCGAGGGTGAGTTTGCGCTGGGGCGTGTCCGCAGAAAACCAATCCGAGACTGTAGCTTCTGTCATTCCACGTCGAAGGGTTCCCAGCACAGACTTGAGCAGCTCTCCATCCTGGCGAATGCGTTCACATTCTTCTGTGGCCAGGGCCCGCTGTTCTATTCCATTCAGGGCTGAGCGGGCGCGGTTCAGGCGCCGGTCCAGGCGTGCCGTCAGCCGCGATCGATCCTGCTCCAGAACTGTCGCATCTGCCATCAGGCCCAGGGCGCACTCAACCCGCCAGGAGAGTGGGGCGCGATCCTTGACGGGACCTGGAGGCGGCGTGTCTGGGTCTGGATAGCTCTCCTCGATGGAGGGCTGCGGCTTGTCAGGAGGCCGCAGCGATCCGCCAGGTGGGGACCAGGTGCGTCCATTGCCCAGCCGGGCCGGGCGCTCGGGTTTGTCTGATTGAGGCACCAGGACCTCGAGGATGCGGTCATTTGGGCCCAGCAGAACGATGTTGGAGTGCCGCCCGAGAAACTCCAGCAGAAGGGCGCGCCTGTCGGTTCCTGGGCAGTTGTTGAACTCCAGGAGCGCAATGCGGTCAGCGCCCACCTGCTCGATGGACTTGAGGGTTGAGCCCAGGAGTTCTTCTCCTAGACGGTCGAAGACTGGCGCGTGGCTTCCTCGATGGGAATGCACCCGGCCTTGTTGTAGATGCAGGCGCGCTCCATCCAGATGGGCCGAGAGGCGCAGGCGCAGGCGTGGGGGCCCATCGGGTACGGGGCTCGGTGGTGTCAGGATCAGCAGCAGATCCCGTGGAGGCAGAGGTTGGACCTCGGTCACGGTCCATCCGGATACGAGCTGACCGAGCTCGCAAGCAAGCTCGGTCAGATGGGTCGCGCTGAAAGCGGAGAACTTCAGGAGAGTTCCTTGGCGAGAAGGAGCTTCAGGAGAGCTCCTCAGCAATGTTGTAGGTCCAGCCGAGATCCGCGGGCTCCCACTCGCTGATTTCGGCTGCATCGCTGAACCACAGGGCCATTTCGCTCTTGGCCGTATCCGGCCCATCCGAAGCGTGGACCAGGTTGTTGGAGAAGCTCATGCCATAGTCCCCGCGGATTGTCCCGGGGGCAGCTTCGCGGCTGTTGGTGGCACCCACCATCTGGCGTACGACTTTGATCGCGTCCTTGCCTTCCAAGCAAAGCGCCACAACCGGGCCGGAACTCATAAAGCCCACCAGGTTCTGGAAGAAGGGCCGATCCCGGTGCACTTCGTAGTGCTGCTCAAGGTGCTCGCTGGGAAAGGTGCGCATCTTGAGGCCGATCAGCTTCAATCCCTTCGCTTCGAATCGTGAAAGGATGCTGCCGATCAGGCCACGCTGGGCGGCATCGGGCTTGAGGAGGACGAGCGTGCGTTCCACGGTTGGGATTCCAGGTGACTGGGTGAGTTGAAAGAAATAGGGCGGACCTTTTCGACCCCCATCCCTGGAAGGTTTCCGGGTCCGCCCCGGATTTGGGGGAGGAGCATAGCGATGGGGGGGGTGCAGCGCCACCCTGGTCCAGGCTTGGCTGGCCCAATCAACGCCCTTGGTGGCCTGGGCAGGTGTGTGAGGCTTGTCTGGCAAGCTCCAGAGGGGCCCCGACCGAGGGGGCAGGGGGTCGAGAGGACGGTTCGGGCCTTGCTGGGCACACTCCTCCTGGGGCTCCTGGAGGTCCCTGTGGAGCAAGAATCCCAGGGGCCATGCCGGTTCCCGCCCGAGTCTTCCACAACCCGGTGAGGGATCTGCTGTGGCAGGAGGTCGCATGCTCCTGGCGCGCCCCAAGATAACCGCTTCCTGATCCTTGACTCGGCAACGCTGATTCCTACCATAGCGGCCCATATCTCGGATCGGGGGCATTTTGAAGGGCGCGCGAGCGGTCCAAGCCTCTGGCTCGAGATGAACGTTTGAGAACCTGCGCCCCCCCGGATCTCCCCGATCCATCCCGGCTTTTTTCTGTCCTGCCCGAGTCTGGTATTTTCACCTTTCCAGCCCCTTGTTCAGCGTGCCCACAGATCCTCAACGAGAAGACTCCCCTGGCCCGAAGGACTGGCAAGCAGATCTTGCCCGTTACGGTGGTCTCGGTCTTACCCTTGGTGTGACCTTGGCCGCGTTTTCTCTGGCAGGTTGGTGGCTCGATAGTCAGCTTGGCACCAGCCCCCTGTGCTTGCTGATTGGAACAGGCCTTGGATTTTTCGGTGGGATGGTCTCCCTCATTCGCAAGGTTCCCACTGTCCGTGGGAAGCAGCGCAAGTGAAGTCGGCTCCTTTGATTCAGGCGCGATCACCGATTCCCATGTCAAAAACCTCATTGATCACCCTGCTCGGGCTGGCGGCCGCTGTCGTGATTGCGATGGAGCAGGAACCCGCTCAGCGTGCGGGCATCCTCGCCGGTGCAGTGCTGGGTGCGGGAATTGGTCTGCTGGGCTTCGCCTGGTTGCGACATAGCCTCGAGAATCGTCCCGCTCGGGCTTTCAATACCCTCGTGCTTGGTTTTCTCTTTCACCTTGGTGCTCTTCTGACGGGTACGCTGGCTCTGCATTACGCCCCCGTGGCCAAAGAGCTCTTTGATGCGCGGGTCTTTGCAGTGGGCTACGCCTGCCTGGCCTTCATACCTCTCGTGTTTGGTGCTCTGGAAAGCGTCCGGATTACGAGCCAAAACAGGACCGCCGCATGAACCTTCTGCGCCCGATTCTTATTCTGGCGGTGATCGTAGGAGCCGCCTTCGTCTCCACGAACTTCACCGAGCATCACGCGGGAAGCAACGCGAAACCCATGGATGCGCTCTATGCGCACGTTGTCCCTGCCAAGCTTGTGTTCTCGGATCAGGGGCATGGTCATGGGGAGGAGGGCACCGAGGACCACCATGACATACATGCTGGTGATGATGATCATGAGCACGCGGCGGTTGGTGTCTTCGGGCTGCCCGAGAGCGTTGCCCCCTCCAACCTCCAGGTCTTCCAATTGGCAGCGATCCTGCTGATCCTGATCGCTTTCAGCGGAGTGGGGCAGCATCTCCGGACGGGCAAAGGCGACAAGCTGACCCGCATCCTGGCCGGATGGGTGACCTATGTCAGGGACGAGATGGTGCGTCCGAACATGCAGCGAGCAGACGAGCAGCAGTTCCTGCCCTATTTCCTGTATCTGTTCTTCTTCATCGTTTTCATGAACCTGATGGGGCTGGTACCCGGCGGTGCCACCGCAACCGCGTCGATTTTTGTGACGGCGGCTTTGGCCTTGACGACTCTGGTGGCCATGCTTGGTTGCGGAATGGTGAGTCAGGGTCCGATCAAGTTCTGGACCGGATTGGTGCCAGAGGTGCCCGCCTGGCTCTGGCCCTTGATGTTCTTGGTCGAGGTCCTTGGCCTCTTCATCAAGCCCTTCGCCTTGATGATCCGTCTTTTCGCGAACATGACCGGAGGACACCTGGTGGTGCTCTCTTTCATGGGCCTGATTTTCTACTTCGCTGGAACGGACTACAGCTCTATTGGATGGGCTGTTTCGCCTCCGGCCGTGGGGCTTGCAGTGTTCATCATGATCATCGAGGGCTTTGTCGCCCTGTTGCAGGCCTACATTTTCACCCAACTGACGATCATGTTCGTCAGTACAGCTGTCCACCCCGAGCACTGATTCTCATTGGTCGGGTTGTTTGCGGCATCCGCCGCAAAACACTTCACAAACCCCTTTAGACAACCTACTAAGCCCCCGACGGGGCATACCGGAGACAGGAAAGATGATTCAAGCAGACCAAGTCATGGAAATTGGCAAGATGGGCGCAGGTATTGGCGCTGGTATCGGTGCCGTTGGTGCGGCCCTTGGCATTGGGCGCATCGGCGCTGCTGCTAACGAAGGCATCGCACGACAGCCCGAGGCAGCCGGCGAAATACGCGGCAACTCGATCATTCTTGCCGCTCTCATCGAGGGCGTCTCGCTCTTTGCTGTTGTGGTAACACTCTTGATTGCCCTGGGCTGATCGTTTGGAAAGCTCACTTGGGTTGTGTCAAAGAGGAGAAGCCCTTTCCTGGGTGCTGATGCTTTGATTTTTGCCTTGTGAGCCAGACGACTCTCCCCGCAGCCATTTGCGGCTGCGGCTGTCCGCGGGTCAGAACTCACTCAATCGAACCAATTACAATCCTCCAACCAATCCTCAAAATATGATTGCCAGTCTCATACCGGTGGCGAGCGAAGGCGGCTTCAACCCGCTTGACGTCCAGACAGGGACTTTCATCTGGACGCTTGTGATCTTTGCGATTGCGCTGCCATTCATGTGGAAGTTTGTTTTCGGTCCGATCACCAGTGCGCTCTACGCCCGTGATGTACAGGCCAGTGAGGCAGCCCTGGCTGCTGAGAAGGCCCGGGAAGAAGCTGCAAAATCAGCGGCCAAAGTTGAGGTTGCCCTGGGCGACGCTCAAGCGGAGGCAGCCCGCCACCTGGCAACCGCCCGTGAAAGGGCAGAAGCCCGTGAGAACGACATTGTTGACAAGGCCAAGCGCGAAGCGACCGCCATGATCGACGGCGCACGCACCCAGATCCAGGCAGAGCAGGAAAAGGCGCTGGCGACAATTCGGGCCGAGGTGGTTGAGCTTTCCCTCGCGGCCGCATCCAAGGTCATCGGTCGCAGGGTGGACTCCGAAGACGATCGGCGTCTGGTCACCGACCTCGTCGCTGAACAACAGGAGAACGTTTGAGCCATTCCGCCGTGGATCCTGTCACCGGCCGTTGGGTCGGCGCCCTCTGGAACCTTGCCGCTGGCAAGGGCGCAGCGGATGCCGTCATGGATGATTTGGGGCACCTCGCCCATGCTTTCCGCAGCCCGGCTGTGTCTGCCTTCATGCTTGGTGGCGCGGTCAGCATGGAGGATAGGCGTGCCAAGCTGCAGTCCCTTGTGGGTGGCTTCAACTCCTTGACCCAGCGTTTTGTGTGGCTTTGCCTTGATCGTGGTCGCTTGGAGATCCTGCCCAACGCCTTCAATGCTTTCCGCGCCCGACGAATGCAAGAGGACGGAGTGTTGGAGGGGGTGGTCGAAGCGCCCCGCCCCCTGGGTGAACAGGATTTGCAAGCGCTCGAGAATTCCCTCCATTCCCGATTGGGCAAGACTGTGCGTCTTGCTCAAGCCACAACCCCTGACCTGGTGGGAGGCGTGCGCGTCACCATCGGGGACAAAATGATCGATGCGTCGATTGCGGGCCGATTCGATGGCCTTCGTCGTCGCTTGCTTGAAGCGCGACTGCCGTCATCGGCGGCCTCTGACTGACCGGGACCAACGGTGCTTTGCGCCGGTCCTGCTCCCCTGACTTTCTGAACGACTTTTTTAGTGCTGGCCCGGTCATCCTGGCTGCGTCAGCGAACCAAACCTGCAACTAAACCGTCGGCATCCAATGCTGGCCAGCAACAACCCACTAGGGACTAAACAATGGATCTTCGACCCGCAGAAGTGACCTCGATCCTCGAAAAGGAAATTGAGAACTACGGTGGCGAAAGCCGCATGCAAAGTGTGGGCACGGTGCTCTCCGTCGGTGACGGTGTGGCGCGTGTTTATGGCCTCGACGACTGCATGATGAACGAGCTGCTTGAGTTCCCTGGTGGTGTGCGGGGCGTTGCGCTCTCCCTTGAGGAGGACAACGTTGGCTGTGTGCTGCTTGGAGATGCGGCCAAGGTCTCAGAGGGGGATACGGTCAAGGCCACCGGACGGATTATCAGTGTTCCCACTGGGGATTCCCTCTTGGGCCGTGTGGTCAATGCCCTTGGCGATCCGGTGGACGGCAAGGGACCCCTGGCGGTTACCGAGGCTGATTATCTGCCCATCGAGCAACCTGCCCCCTCCGTTGTTGAGCGCGAGCCCGTCAGCGAGCCCCTGCAGACCGGCATCAAGGCCATAGACGGCATGATTCCCATCGGCCGCGGTCAGCGCGAACTGATTATTGGTGACCGTCAAACAGGCAAGACCGCTCTGATCATCGACACCATCATTTCCCAGAAATTCACTGGGGGGGGCGACCCCTCGGACCCGAGCCAGGTGATCTGTATCTATGTGGCGGTGGCTCAAAAGCAGTCCACTATCAAGGACGTGGTCCAGCGCCTTGAGAAAGAGGGTGCCATGCAATACAGCATCGTCGTGGCGGCACCCGCCATTGAAGAGGCTTCCATGCAGTATCTCGCCTGCTACGGTGGCTGCACCATGGGTGAGCGTTTCCGTGACGAAGGCCGCCACGTGGTGATCTTCTACGATGACCTCTACAAGCAGGCCCTCGCCTATCGTCAGGTGATGTTGCTCCTGCGCCGTCCTCCGGGACGCGAGGCGTTCCCCGGCGATGTGTTCAACCTGCACTCCCGCCTGTTGGAGCGTTCGGCCAAGCTGGCCACGAATGCCCCTGAGATCAACCCGCGCTACAAGCAGGGCGCTGGATCCTTGACCGCCCTGCCCGTTGTGGAAACACAGGAAGGGGACGTGTCTGCATACATTCCCACCAACGTGATTTCGATCACCGACGGGCAGATCTTCCTGGAGACCAACCTCTTCAACTCGGGCATCCGCCCTGCGGTGAATGCTGGCATCTCGGTTTCACGAGTGGGGGGCGCCGCCCAGATTCCTGCCATGAAGAAGACCGCTGGTTCCCTGCGCCTGGATTTGGCCCAGTTCCGTGAACTGGCGGCCTTTGCCCAGTTCGGTTCTGATTTGGACAAAGCCACCCAGGACAAGCTGACCCGTGGCGAGCGCCTGGTGGAATTGCTCAAGCAGGGACAGTATCAGCCCCTGCCAGCTGTCGAGCAGGTGATGATGCTCTACTCCGGTACTTCTGGTGCCCTGGACACCTTCCCCAAGGAAGAGGTGGGCAACTTCGAGCAGGCTTTCCTACAGCACATTCGGGACGCCGCCCCTGAAATTGCTGACCAGATCGCCAGCGCCAAAAAAGGCATACCTGACGAGACCAAAGCGGCTCTTGATGGGCATATTGCCACGGTCAAGAAGACCCTCGGATTGAGCTGAGCACCCTTTATTAGCACTTTCACCCCAAGAGCACCCCATGGCAGGCATCAAGGAACTTCGCGGACGCATCACGTCGATCAGCAACATCCAGCAGATCACGCGTGCCATGGAGATGGTCGCCACGACCAAGCTCCGGCGATTCCAAGATCGTGCCATCTCATCGCGGCCCTACACCGAAGAGGTGGCCGGCCTGGTGGGGCGTTTGGCGGCAGTTCTGGGGGATAGTGTGGCTGACCGGCCGCTCTTCAATGCTGGTGCTGGCGATCGCACCCTATGCCTCCTGGTCACCAGTGACAGGGGACTCTGTGGTGCCTACAACTCCAACTTGCTGCGCTTCATGGAGCAGTGGAAGGGTGAAAAAGGGCGCGATGTGGACTTCTTCGTCTATGGCCGCAAGGGTGCCACCTACCTCAAGAACCGTGGGCATACCATGGCCCGTTTTCTGACCGAGCCCAAATTGGAAGATATCGATTTCACCAGCGCTTCGATCACCGCGCGAATGCTGACCCAGGAGTTTCTCTCGGGCAAGTACCAGGACGTGGTGCTGATGTTCTCTGCGTTTGAATCCATGGCACGTTATCAGCCAACCGCTGCGCCTTTCCTGCCGATTTCTGCAGAGGCCTTGGGGGCTGAGGAGGCGGCTGAAGGGAGTGGCGTCATCCTTGAACCTGACGCGGAATCGATCTTTGACAACCTGATTCCCCGCTACCTTGAAACAAGGGTCTACAACACCCTCGTGGAGTCACTGACCTCCGAATATGCCAGCCGACGCTTTGCCATGAAGAATGCGACGGATGCGGCAAATGACATGCAGAAAGTCCTGAAAGGCGTTTACAACCGCAAGCGCCAGGAAGGCATCACCACTGATCTCCTTGATATTGTCGGCGGCGCAGAAGCGCTTCGTTGATCATCCCCTGGACCCCAACTGACACAGAACCCACCTGGGACGCACCCCGTTCGGCCCGATACGAGAACCCAATACTAGTCATGAGCAATTCCGGCACCATTTCCCAGATCTTCGGCCCCGTGGTCGATGTCCGCTTCGAGCCTGGCAACCTGCCCTCTATCTTCAACGCTGTCGAGGTGGTGAATGAGAGCATGGGAATTGACATAGTCCTTGAGGTGGCTCAGCACCTTGGCAATGACGTTGTGCGTTGCGTCGCTATGGCGTCCACCGACGGCTGCCGTAGAGGCATGTCTGCCACCGACACGGGCGCACCGATCAAGGTGCCCGTTGGTGAGGCCACCAAAGGCCGTATTTTCAGCCTTTTGGGGCGTCCCCTCGATACCGTTGCTCGCGGTGAACTTGGCGAAGTTGATGACCATTGGCCCATTCACAGAGAGGCCCCTTCTTTTGTTGCTCAGGAGGCGATTTCGGAGGTATTCGAAACGGGCATCAAGGTTGTGGACTTGCTCTGTCCATTCGCAAAGGGCGGTAAGATCGGCCTCTTTGGTGGAGCAGGCGTGGGGAAGACCGTGTTGATCCAGGAACTGATCCGGATTACCGCTGTGGAGAAGGGCGGCTTCAGCGTGTTTGCTGGAGTAGGCGAACGAACTCGTGAAGGAAACGATCTCTGGCTCGAGATGAGCGAGGCCAAGTACAAGACGCCCGACGGCGGCGAGGCATCGGTGATCGATAATGCCGTGCTGGTGTTCGGGCAGATGAACGAGCCTCCCGGAGCACGCCTGCGAGTGGCTCTGACCGGTCTGACCATGGCGGAGTACTTCCGCGACGAGAAGAAGCAGGATGTGCTGCTCTTTGTGGACAACATTTTCCGCTTCGTGCAGGCCGGGTCTGAGGTTTCCGCGCTGCTTGGCCGTATGCCAAGCGCTGTGGGCTACCAGCCCACCATGGCCAGTGAGATGGGCGCTCTGCAGGAGCGAATTACCTCCACCGAAGATGGGTCAGTGACTTCCATGCAGGCTGTCTATGTGCCTGCAGACGACATCACCGACCCGGCTCCGGTGGCCACCTTTGCACACCTTGACTCAACCATCATTCTGGATCGGGCAATCAGTGAATTGGGGATCTACCCTGCTGTGGACCCGCTCAAGTCCACCTCGCGCATGTTGGACCCCAACGTTGTGGGGGAGGACCACTATCAGGTCGCCCGTCAGGTGCAGCAGACCCTGCAGCGTTACGCAGACCTGAAGGACATCATTGCCATTCTTGGTGTGGAGGAACTGGCCGACGAGGACAAGCAGGTCGTGCACCGCGCACGTCGCATGCAGAAATTCCTCTCTCAGCCTTTCTTTGTTGCCGAGCAGTTCACTGGTATGAGCGGCGTCTTTGTGCCCCTCGAAGAGACGGTGCGTTCCTTCAAGGAGATCCTCGAGGGCCAACACGACAGCCTGTCCGAGGATGCGTTCTACATGGTGTCGGGAATCGACTCAGCGATTGAGAAAGGCAAGGCCCTCTAGGTTCAGGAGCAGGTGAAAATTATGGCCGACGCCATCAGTTTACGAGTCATTACTCCCGACAGCATTCTGATCGATGCTCCTGCGGAAAGTGTGCGCTTTCCGGGGCTTGACGGCTCCATCGGTGTGCTGCCCCGCCATGCACATATGGTTGCGGCCCTGGATGCGGGGCCACTTTCCTGGGATGGCCCCGATGGCAAAGGGGAGATGTTTGTGGCGGGCGGGTTTGCTGAGGTGCGAGCCAATACCCTGCGTGTAGTGACACAATCCGGAGAGTTGGTCAGTGATATTGATGTGGAACGCGCTGAGGCCTCCGCTGAGCGCGCCCGCGAGCGCCTGCGGGTCAGCGGAACTGCCTCCAAGGCTGGCGAATTGGATTCTCTGCGCGCCCAGGCGGCCTTGCGACGCGCACTTCAACGCATGCGAATGGCGCAGAGACGCTGATCATGGCGGCCGACTGGCGTCGAACGCATCGCTGCGGCGAACTGCGTGAAGAGCATGTGGGTCAGGAGGTGACCCTCAATGGCTGGGTCGCTAAACGCCGCAATCTGGGTGGCATCTACTTCATTGATGTGCGTGATATCCAGGGCCTGACACAGGTGATTCTGGATGGATCCGAGACCTGGGAAGGGGCGGAGAGTGCCGAGCACCTTTCTCCCGAGGACGTGGTCAGCGTAAGTGGCAAGGTTGTTTTGCGCGAGCAGCCAAATCCGGAACTGCCCACTGGCAAGATCGAGATTGCCGTGCAGCGTATCCACAAGTTGGCTTCTTCGGAGTTGCCGCCCTTCGAGATTCAGCGCGACCTAGACACCAAGATAGATCTTCGCCTGCGCTATCGTTTCCTCGATCTGCGACGACCGGACATGCAGGAGAAGCTGATGCATCGCTCTCGCTTTGTGTCAGCCATGCGCAATGCTTTCCTCAAGCGCGAGTTCATCGAAATCGAGACCCCGATCCTGACCAAGGCCACCCCTGAGGGGGCGCGGGATTATCTGGTGCCAAGTCGAGTTCACCCGGGCAAGTTCTATGCCTTGCCCCAGTCCCCCCAGATCTTCAAACAGATCCTGATGGTTTCTGGAATGGACCGCTACTTTCAGGTGGCGCGTTGCTTCCGGGACGAGGACTTGCGTGCGGATCGTCAGCCCGAGTTCACTCAACTCGATATGGAAATGGCCTTTGTGGAAGAGGAGGACGTCTTCATGGTCTGGGAAGAGGTCTTGCGGGACACCTTCAAAGAGGCCATGGGAGTGGATCTGCAGGACAAATTCCCCTCCTTGACCTGGGCTGAAGCCATGGAGCGCTTTGGCTGTGACAAACCCGATACGCGTTTTGGCTGTGAATTGCGCTGCCTGTCCGAATGGGTTTCCCAGTCCGGCTTTGAGGTGTTTGAAAAGGTTTTGGCTGGTGGAGGCCGGGTGATGGGAATCGCGATTCCCAAGGGTGGCGCCAAGGTCAGCCGTGGAGCGCTCAAGAAGCTTGAGAAGTTCGCCAAGGAGTTGGGTGCAGGTGGCCTCGCCTGGTGGAAGCCCGAGGAGTCCGGTGGGGCGGCGGGTCCCATGGCGCGTTTTTGCCAGGAGGAAAGCGGCGCATCTCTATTGAGCATTCTGGAAGCGGGCGAAGAGGATCTGGTGCTGTTCTGCGGTGGAGACGAAGCCCTGGTCTGGCGTGTGCTCGGTGAACTGCGCTTGCGTCTGGCCCAGGACCTGGACCTGATCCCCAAGGACCTTTGGAATTTTCTCTGGGTGACAGCCTTCCCCCTGCTGGAGTGGGATGCAGATATGGAACGCTGGTCCTCTTCCCATCACCCCTTCACGGCACCGGACGATTGGGAAATGGCCGGAGACCCTGCCAAGTTGCTTAGCCGCGCCTATGATCTGGTGCTCAATGGCTGGGAGCTGGGCTCCGGTTCGATCCGCATCCACCGAGCGGACACGCAGGCGAAGCTATTCAAACTGCTGGGAATCGGCCCTGAGGAGCAGCGCACCAAATTCGGCTTTCTGCTCGACGCGCTCACCTATGGAGCTCCCCCTCACGCGGGCCTGGGCCTGGGGCTGGACCGTCTTGTGGCTCTGACCCTGGGCATGGATTCGATTCGCGATGTAGTCGCTTTCCCCAAAACCACAACTGCTGCCGATGCCATGTGCGAGGCCCCCTCGGTGGTTGAATCCGCCCTCTTGAAGGAGGTCCACATTCGGTGTGAGGTCCCCGAGCCCCCTATGGAAACGGACTCCAAATCGGTCTCCTGATGAGCGCTCGTTTCGTTCATGCGTATGCGAAGTCGGTTCCGTGCCGATCGCTTTTCTCCGATTGGTTGCCATCAAGCGACCGATCTGGCTATCCTACCCCTGCTGAATTTGTGCTCTGAGCCCTTCGCCTGAGTACAGCGACCCACACCAAGACCATTCGTGCCGAGAAGATCACGCCGCCGACCTAGGCCCGCCCCGGGCCCCTCATTTCGCCGCAACAACCGGATTCGGGTTTCCGAAGTGCGGCTCATCGATGAAGAAGGAGAGCAGGTAGGGGTGGTGCCCACGGATGAAGCCCGCAGACGCGCCAAGGACGCGGGGCTGGACCTGGTGGAGGTGGCTCCCGAGGCGCGCCCACCGGTCTGTAAGATTCTCGACTACGGGCGCTTCAAGTACGAGGTGCAGAAGAAGGAGAAGCGGAGCAAATCCAGCAGCAGTGCTTCGACCCTGAAGGAACTGCGCGTTCGACCGGCTATCAGTCCCCATGACCTGGGCTATCGTCTGAAGGACGGTCGCAGGTTCCTGGAGGCGGGGCACAAGGTGCTGGTGGTCTGCATGTTCCGTGGGCGTCAGATGGCGCACCCCGAACACGGGCACGATGTGATGAGGAGAGTGGCAGAGGAACTCGGGGATATAGCCCGGGTTGAGACCGCCGCCAAATTGATGGGGCGGCGCATGTCCATGTTGTTGGCGCCCACTTCCGCCGCCAAGCGGGGCTCGTCCAAATCCAACAGGCCTCCGAAGGAGAAAAGCGCCCCCCAGGCGGCAGCCCCAGCCAAGCCCGATCCTCCCCGGGAGACGGACCCCAGCGAGGCTCCCGTCTCTCAGTCAGAGACTGAGACGGCCCCTGAGACCGGCTCGGATTCCTGAGGATGGCCTTGAAGGAGCGTGTCCTGGGCTCCTGGAAACTCCACCGGCCCCTCGCTTGTTGGTGTCCGTGAGCGTACTGGTCGCTTTCTCGATCGCAGCAGACTGGCTCGCCCCGAGGCATTTGGAGGCCGATTGAGGTCCAGTCACCTTGAATCCTGGGGTTCGGCTAGAATTATGAGGGATCCTCTAGGGGGCCTCATGCGTCCAAAGCGTGATGTCTCCCGTTACCCGTTCAGCCCCAAGACCATCCATGCGACACCTGATTCCCAGCCTGCTCCTGTCCACTATTTCTTTGAGTGCTGTCGCCAGCGCGCAGGACGTGGTGACCTTCCCCTTTGACGCCCTAGGGGGGACTCCCCTTGTGCCCGGAACCACGGAGTATCAGCCCGATGCCCGGGATCTTTGGGGGCTTGTGGCTTCCAGTGACCTGATCATGCGCGATGTGCCCCTGCCCGGATATAGCAGTGTGGAACTGGTTCTGGAAAGAATCGAGGCGGATTACACCCGCTGGGGCATCCAGGTAGATGGGGTTCCGAGCCCCTATGACTCCCTCAACCAGACGATCTGGAAAGGCACCGTGAGCGGGGATTCCACCTCGGAAGTGTCTCTGATCTTGTCCTCCTATGGCTGCTATGGCTGGATCGCCACTGGCGGCGAGGTCTATCACCTGCTGCCGTTCCTGCAGACTGGACTTGATTGGGACTCGAGTTCCATGCGAATCGTGTCTGAGACCATCATGCGTACCACCGGTACCCCCAAGGGCGCTTTCTGTCTGGCAGACACCAGTCGACCGATTGGCCAGCCTGGTCCACCGACCTACAACAACCCCGTGGGCCAAACCCTGGAGTGCAAGCAGTCTGTGGAGACTGACTTCCAGTTCTACAACCAATGGGGCAATCTGGCAGCGGCTCAGAACTATCTGACCGCGTTGCTGGGGGCTATCAGCGATCGCTACGCCACCCAAATCGATGTGGTTATCACATACCCCTATGTGCAGTTCTACACCAACAGCAATGATCCCTGGACCTCACAAGGTGGCGGCCCCGGGGCAACCTTGACTGAGTTCCGCAACGCCTGGGCGGGGAACATTCCTGCTGGCGGACATCTGGGACACTTTGTCAGCGGCGTGAACGGCGGAGGCGTGGCCTATCTGGATGTGCTCTGCAGTCAGAACTGGGGCTTCGGCGTCAGCTTCGGAGTGGACGGCGGCGTGAACTTCCCGGTGAGCCAAGGCAACAACACATGGGACTTTGTGGTCATCGCCCATGAGACCGGGCACAACTTTGGTACGCCTCATACCCATGATTTCTGCCCTACGCCCTTGGACCGTTGCGCTCCCAGTGGCTACTTCGGCAGTTGCCAGAGCAGTCAGCAGTGCACCAATCAGGGCACGATCATGAGCTACTGCCACTTATGCAGTGGGGGCATGAACAACATCACCACCTTCTTCCACACCCAGGTGGAGACCCTGATGCGTAACGAGGCGGAGAATTCCTGCATCCCGGTCTGCAACGGCTGCGGTGGCGGGGGAGGCTGCAACGATGACAGCCACGAGCCCAATGGCAACTGCGCCGAAGCGGTCACGCGCGGCGTTGGAACCACTACTGGCCTTGTGGTGGATGGGTCGGATCGAGACTTCTGGCACGTGGATGTGCCTGCGGGCTCCACCTTGACTATCGACCTGACGTTCACCCACTCCAATGGGAATATCAACACATTCCTTTACGATAACTGCTTCGGCAATGCCGGTAGTGGGACATCGACCAACAACAACGAGCAGGTGGTTTGGACAAACATGGCCAACAATACTGTCCCGATCTACGTGGATGTGTTCCTGGCTTCGGGTACTGGCTGCAATCAGTATGAGCTGGGAGTTGGTATTGCGTCGGATCCCTGCAGCCAGCCAGATGACGCTTATGAAGACAACGACAGTTGTGCCCAGGCGGTGCCCCTGATCAACGGGGTTGAATTGAGCATGTTCGTTGCCATGACGGACCCAGACTACTTCAGCTTCTGTGTGGCTGATGGCGGGACCTTCAATCTGGACCTGTTCTTCGACACCAACACTGCAGACATCGATGCCTATCTCTACACGGCTGCCGGTTGTGATGGCCTTCCTGTGGCTCAGGCCAGTACTACCAGCAACAACGAGAGCCTGAGTTGGACCAACTCCACTGGCAGCGATGCGGAAATGATCCTCAAGGTCGAGGTCTGGCACCTGAGTGTTGGTATCTGCAACGACTACGTCATGCAGACCACCGGGATCGGCGGCAATTGCGGCGGAGGCGGAGGCCCTGGAGCCATTGGCAATCGTTACTGTGATCCGGCGGTTGGCAACTCATCTGGTCTCCCGGGGCGAATCGACGCCGCTGGGCAATTGGATGTGCTTGCTAATGATCTGACTCTGACGGCAAGTCAATTGCCCACGAATCAGTTCGGTTACTTCCTGGCGTCCATGACACCGGCGGCGATCTCCGGTCCTGGCGGCTCCATGGGTGTCCTTTGTGTGGGTGGCAGTATTGCCCGATTTGTTACCCAGTTGGGCAACACCGGTGCCTCTGGCCAACTGCAGGCGGCGATTGACTTGACCATGGTGCCTGCAAACCCCATGCATTCGGTTGCACCTGGCGAGACCTGGAACTTCACCTGCTGGTTCCGGGATGTATTGCTGATTCAGACCTCGAACTTCACGGACGGGGTTCGAATCACCTTCCAGTAGGATCGTACCGGCGGACCGGACCCATACGGTGTCTGACACCCTTCAGCGCTTTTATGACCCATACGGTGTCAGACACCGTATGGCCGAAAAAGCGCTGAATGGTGTCTGACACCGTATGGGCCATTCCTCCAGCCCACGGGAAAAGGAGAAAACGGGCCTTGGGGCTTGCCCCGGGGGGCAGAAGCGCTAGCCTGTTGCGCTCCAAGCCCGGATTTCCGGGCCCCTGCAAGCGGTGGCATGCCAGCAAACAGGGTTTCGATTCCGGCCCAGCGGGCCCTAGCGAGGATGTCCCATGCCTAAGATGAAATCAAAGGGAGCCGTCAAGAAGCGGTTCCGTCGGACCAAGTCCGGCAAGCTCAAGTCGAACCGTCCGCATCGCGGGCACATGCACGCCATTCGCAGTGCTGGGGCCAAGCGCGCCAAGCGCAAGGCGATTATCACCGGGGGAACCTGGGCCAAGTTGCTGCAACGCATGATGGGGGGGCGCTGAGATGGTGCGCGTAACCTATGGCGCACCTCGCGCCCGTAAGAAAGCCCGTTTCTTCAAGCAGGCCCGCGGTTATCGCGGTGGCCGGAGCAAGCTCTGGCGAACCGTTCGAGAAGCGCTCATGCGCTCCTGGGCATTTGCCTACCGGGACCGCCGTCAGAAAAAGCGCCAGTTCCGCCGCCTCTGGGTCGTGCGCATCAACGCCGCGGCGCGCCAGAACGGCACGAACTACTCTCAGTTCATGAACGGCCTCAAGCGGGCTGGCATCGAGCTGAATCGCAAGCAGCTCTCTGAGTTGGCGATCCACGACCCTGCTGCCTTCAGCGAGCTGACAGAGGCCGCTAGCGCTGCCCGTAGCGCGTGAGCCAAGACTGCGGACCAGATACACCGCTTGCACCATTACCCACAACCCCACGGACCAGTCTGGCCCGTGGGGTTGTTTGCAAATGCGGATTGAGTGCCCTCGGGGATGTATTTGTGGCTTCAGGCAACAGTTCACCCTAAGCTCTCCTAAACTCCTCCCGTGGACAAGCAAACCAACCTTGAGAACGCCCAGGCGCGCATCGCCGAAGCTTCTGACCAGGCGGTCCTGGCTGACCTGGAGCGCGAGCTGCTGGGCAAGGATGGCTTGTTGGGGCAGCAGCTCAAGGAGATTCCCAGTCTGCCGCCCCCCGAGCGCGGGCCCGCCGGGCGCGCGGCCAATGAACTCAAGGCGGCTTTGACCGCTGGCTTGCTGGCCCGTGCTGCCGAGCTTGCCGAGGCTGACCTTGCAGCTGACCGCGAAGGCGTCGGCTTTGACGCTACCCTGCCAGCGCCTCCGGTTGAGCGCGGATCCCTGCATCCAATCACCAAGGTGACCCGTAGGTTGGTGCAGATCTTCAGCTCCATGGGCTACCACATCCTGGACGGGCCAGAGGTGGAGCTTGACTGGTACAACTTCGAAGCCCTCAACATCCCGGCTGATCATCCGGCCAGGGATTCTCAGGACACTTTCTACTGCGGCGAAGAGGGGCGCCTGGTCCTGCGGACGCACACTTCACCCGTACAGGTGCGCGCTATGGAACGCATGACACCACCATTCCGTCTGGTTTGTCCTGGCAAGGTTTTCCGTCACGAAAACACCGATGCAACCCATGAACATACCTTCCATCAAATGGAAGGTCTGGTGGTGGGCAAGGATATTTCCGTGGGGCATCTCGTGGGCACCATGAAGACCCTGCTGCGCGGGATCTTTGGCAAGGAGATCGACGTGCGCCTGCGGCCAGGGCATTTCCCTTTTGTGGAGCCTGGGTTTGAGTTGGACGCGCGTTGTGTTTTCTGTGAGTCCGGTTGTAGGGTCTGCAAGGGCACCCGATGGATCGAGTTGTTGCCCTGCGGCCTGGTGCATCCCAAGGTGCTGGAAGCCGCAGGCATCGATCCCAGTGAGTGGAGCGGTTTCGCATTTGGCCTGGGCCTTTCGCGGCTGGTGATGCTCTCCCACGGCATTGATGATGTGCGCCATCTCTTGGGTGGAGACCTGCGGTTCCTGGAGCAGTTCTCATGCTGATTTCCATGCGCTGGCTTGGCCGCCATGTGGATCTCTCGGGAATTGATCCCGAGCAGCTGGCCATGGACCTGACCCTTTCTACTGCTGAGGTGGAAGGGGTGGAGCGGTTTGCCCCCTATCTCTCGGATGTGGTGGTGGGCCATGTGCTCGAGCGGGAACAGCATCCGGACGCAGACAAACTGAGCGTCTGCAAGTTGGATGTGGGCACGGGGGAGACCTTGCAGATCGTCTGCGGGGCACCCAATGTTGCTGCGGGGCAGATGGTCGCCGTCGCGACCGTTGGCACGGTCCTGCCTGGCGACTTCAAGATCAAGAAATCCAAGATTCGCGGTGTGCACTCCGTGGGCATGATCTGCTCCGAGCGCGAGTTGGGCCTTTCCGATGAGCACGATGGCATTTGGGTGTTGCCGGGAAAACCCACCATTGGCGCTCCAGTAGCCGAGGCTTTGGGTATCGACGACTGGGTGCTGGAGATCGACAACAAGTCTCTGACCCATCGGCCGGACCTTTGGGGGCATCGGGGAGTCGCACGGGAAGTTGCGGCTATTTTGGATCGGCCTCTCTTGCCCATGGATACCAGCTTGCCCGAATTGGGTGGCGCTGATCCTGTCGAGGTGCGCGTGGAAAGTCCCGCCTGTTCGCGGTACATCGGCCTCTCAATAGACGGGGTCGGTGAGGGCAAGACTCCCGTTTGGATGCGCGGCATGCTGATGGCTACGGATCAGCGGCCCATCGACTTGCTTGTGGACCTGTCAAATTTTGTGATGGGGGACCTTGGTCAGCCGAACCATGCCTTTGATCGGGATCAGCTCGCCGGTGACGGGATTCTGGTGCGTGAGGCTCGCGAGGGAGAAACCCTTGTGACCTTGGACGAGGTGGAGCGCAAGTTGGGGCCCGCAGATCTCCTGATCTGTTCCGGCGACAAGGCCGTGGCCCTGGCAGGGATCATGGGCGGTCAAGACTCCAAGGTTCAGCAGGGCACCGGCCGCTTGCTGCTGGAAGTCGCATGTTTTGAACCGGTCCCCGTGCGTCGCACCAGCGCCCGCTTGGGCCTGCGGACGGATTCCTCCGCGCGCTTCGAAAAGCACCTGGATCCGACCTTGCCCCTCAAGGCCGCGGGGCACTTTGCGCGGCTCCTGCAGGAAATTCAGCCGGATGTGACCTTCCCTGCTTCCCTCGCTGATGCGGGGGACTGGAGCGACCCTGCTTGCGACGTGGCCATGAATCCCGATCAGGTGCGCCGTTCCTTGGGCGTGGGCATCTCGGATGAAGAGATGAGCGCCTTGCTCAGCAGCATTGGCTTCCGTGTGCAGGCCAACGGGGAGGCTTTGACCGTCAGCGTGCCTTCAAATCGTGCCACCAAGGACATTGCCATCGAGATGGACTTGATTGAAGAAGTTGGGCGCCTTTACCGCTATGGGAATATTCCCGAGCGGCATCTGACAGGTGCTTTGGTGCCTCCGCCCGTGGACCATCGTCGGGAATTGGCCGAGTCCTGCCGCGATCTGCTCGCAGGGGGCGCACGCTTTCACGAAACCTTGAGCTACTCCTTCCAGTCCGATTCCTTGCACAAAATGCTGGGGCTTGATGGTGAGTGCTATGTGTCGGTGATCAACCCTGTGCAGGAGGGCACCGCGCGCATCCGGCGTCAGGTGCTGCCCAGTTTGTTGACTCTCTTGGAACCCAACCGCCGTCAACGAGACGAGGTGCGTCTGTTTGAAATCGGCAAGGGATACTTGCCAGAGCAGGCCAGCGAAAGGGGGGAGCCAGGAGAGGTGCACGAGCTGGCTCTGGCTCTCTGCAGGGCGAGGCAAACCGACACCTCTTTCGACGAGGGCTGCCTGCCGCAGTTGATGGCGGTGGTGCAGGATCTGTTGGGCTCGCTTGAGTTCCGCGATTGGCAGTTCGTGGCGGTTGAACAGGCACCCGTTTCATGGCTGCATCCCGTGCGGCGAGTTGAGGTGCGAGTGGGCGCTGGTGACGGAGCTTGCGTGGGCTTTGTTGCAGAGTTGGATCCGGGCCTTGCAGCACCCTTAGGCATTGATGGGGAACTTGTCAGCGATACCGCGGTGGCTTCCATTTCATTGGATGCGCTCTTGGATCAGGAGCGCTCGGGCGGCTCCTACAACCCTCTGCCTCGCTATCCAGGTTTCAAGATCGATGTTGCCATCGTGGCTCCGGAAGAGGTTCCTGCACGAGATCTGTCGAGGGTGATCGAGAAGGCGGGCAAGGGAAACGCCAAGGACCTGGTGGTCTTTGATCTCTTTCGTGGGGATCAACTGGGAGCCGGACGGCGATCTTTGGCATATCATCTGGTGCTCCAGTCCGACAAGAAGACCTTGACAGACAAGGACGCCCAGTCCTTCCTGCGCCGTCTGGAGCGGGGTTTGGGGGAGATTGGTGCTGAATTGCGCAGTTAGCGGGGCCTTTCCTCTCAGTTGGGACCTTGCTGAAGGCCGATTCATTCCCAGGGGTCTGCCCCTGTCTCATTCCTGCCCGCTCGGATAACCTGGGTCTGGCCCAACCTGAACAAGAACAAGCACCGTGAAGATCGTCCTTGTCAACCCTCCTAGTCCACCTGAGTTCCGCGTTTCCCGCGGACTGATGGGAGGTTTTGGCATGGCGGTCAGTCCAGAGTTGCTCTATCCACCGATTGAATTGGCTCATGTGGCCTCGTTCCTGGAGGAGTATGGCCACGAGGTTTCGATTCACGATGCGGACGCGGCGGCCCTGGATGCGGACGGCATCCTGACGCGCATCCTGGCGGATGAGCCCGAGTTGGTCTGTCTGGATTCTTCCAGCACTTCCCTTGATCAGGATCTGGCCCTTGCGGGACGCGTCAAGCAGGGCAGTCAGGCCCTGGTTGCCATGCTTGGCAGTCAAGTGACCTATTGCCCTGATGAGGTTTTTGCAGAGGGCAGGATTGATGTGGTGGTCCGTGGAGAACCTGAAGCCACCGTGAGCGCCCTCGCCAACCGAATCACTGAGGGCAAGCCTCTGGCGGGGCTCGAAGGGATTTCGCGGGTAGAGACGGACGGCACGGTGGTGCACGAGCCGGAGCGGGAAAAAATCCGTGACCTTGATGCTCTGCCGATTCCTGCGCGACATCTGCTCGACAACCAGGCCTATCACTTCCCGGGGATTGAGGGTACGGTGACCACAATCAAGTCCTCCCGGGGTTGCCCCCTTGACTGCTCCTTCTGCGGCTACACACTTGCTCAGGGCCTGCGCTTTCGCTTTCGTAGCCCCGAGCATGTCTTGCGGGAGCTCGATGATCTCTACGTGAACCACGGTTTGCGCCATGTGGTCTTTCGGGATCCCATCTTCACCACCCGCAAGGACCGGGTGCTTGCAATCTGTGACGGCATCGTCGAGCGGGGCTGGAAGGACCTGATATGGCAGTGCGAAACCGCGGTCAAGACTCTCGATGAGAAGGTGCTGAAGCGCATGGCAGACGCGGGTTGCCGCCATATTTCCCTGGGCGTCGAATCAGGCAACGCAGAAATTCAGCGTAAACACTGCGGCAACAAGCTGAGCGATCTGGACCAGGCAGCGGAGGTTTTTCGAGTTTGTCGTGAGGTAGGCATCGAGACCCGAGCCTTCTGCATGATCGGCTTCCCTGAGGAAACCCCCGCCATGGCGGATGAGACCATTGCGTTGGTCAACCGCCTTGACCCGGATCAGGTCCAGTTCTGCGCGGTGACCGCATACCCTGGTACGCCGCTCTACAAGATGTTGCGTGGTACGCGCGAATTCGATTTCGCCACCATGACCGGCTACGGCGCTTTGGAAGGCAATGAACACATGAGCGCGGCAGACATCGAACAGAAAATCCGCGAGGCTTATCGCAGCTTCTACGGTCGACCGAAACGACTGCTGCGGGAACTCGCGACCCCGGGGCGCCTGATGGGCAGGGTACTGCGCTACTTCACCCTCTTTCGGCGGCGCGCCTAGGGGGAAAGAAGGTCGGGCCCCTGGAGCTGCGCTCCAGAGGACCCGAGGTTCGGATGTGCGGGACCCTCCCTGGATCCCGGCATCCTTGGACTCCTTCTTCTAGATAGAGAGGTCCTGAAGTCCAGAGCGCAGCGAGCGGACCACGGAGAGTGGTACGGGTGCCGAGGGTTCTGGAGACCTCCCGTCCAAGTGCACTTCCGACGGGGGCGAGACATGTGGGGCGAGTTTTCACGAAGAAAGCCTGCCCAGGAGGTGGGGAATCGCAGGGGCACAAGAAAACCCACCCTCAAGTGCCTTGGGGGTGGGTTTCAAATCTGCGAGGTGATCGGGTGAGCGGACCGATTTCTAACTGCCAGCAGGGGCGTCACCGGGTTCACCAGCGGTCTCATGGGGGATGCTGGTGTGGGGCAGGCGTGTTAGGTCCACCCAAACAATGGAACGGGTCTCGGGGAAGAGGAGCAACACCCAGGGGGTGTCATGGAGGACGACCCGGCCTGCACCGGGTTCAGGGACGTCCAGGTCGAAGGGGTCAGGGATGGGGTTCATGGTGGGCTCTCGGACTCAATCAATCGGCACCCGGGAGCCCAAGTTGCCCCCTTCCTGGGGGAATTTTCTCTGTCCGAAGTGGACCATTATTTTGGATTTATTGAGGGCCACTTGAGCCCCCTCCTGGAGCCCTTGGGAGAGGTCCCCGGGTGGTGTCACTTGAGTTCAGGCCCCTAGGTCAACCCGTGCCGTGGCCTGTACGAACGAGTAGAAAATCACGGAATCCGGATCATGGGCCACCATTGCCAATTCGCGTTTCATGCCCTCAACTGTCTCACCGTTGACCAGCCCTGTTTGCAGCAGGCCCTCGGATCCCGAGAGCAGCAACTCGGACCAATATGCCAGGAACTCCGAGCGTTCCTCCGGCCAGCGGTTGTCCAGGTGAACCGTGCGCACCTCGGTGTCGATGTCGCGATAACCATTCTCCAGGAGCAGGTTGCCCAGGCGCGCCCCGATGAACGGGTCGCCTCCTAGATCGTACTGGTGGTCGTTGAAGGCCGCCCAATAGGCCAAGGTTGATGGGGAGTAGGGAGCCAGGAAGAAGGAGGCGTTCTGCACTTCGTTGACCACCACAGGGCTGCCACCGATCAGGACCCTGCGTATTTCTGAGAGTACTCGTGAGGCATCCGGGATGTGCTCCAGAACCCAGCACAGGTAAGCGCCATCGAAGCTGCCCGAGGCAAATTTCATGTCCGTCGCGTCTCCGGACACAAATTGCACGCGCTCGGCACTCAAACCCCGCTGGTTGGTCACCCTCGCAGCCGCGTCGAGGTTCTTCTTGCTCGCATCGAGGCCGGTAACATACAGGTCGGGAAAATCACGTAGCAGGATCTGGGTTTGGGCACCAACTCCGCATCCCACTTCAAGCAGGTTGCGGCAGTTCTTGAAGGGCAGTTTGCCGTGAATGCGGTGCTCAAGAATGCGTGCCTGGCGGACCAGGCGATCCGCTTCTTGGTCGCTGAAGCCATGCAGGTAGCCCTGTGGATCGGGCTGTTGACTGGGTCGGGGGCTCGGCATGCGGCCGCAGGATGCGAGGGGGCAGGGGGGGAGCGCCAGCGGGCTTCAGGTTGGTCTACGCCTCACGCGACTCCTGCCGCTAGACTGGGCGCAGCCGTTGCTTCTCCCGGCTCTTGTCCATCCCCCGAAAAGACCCATGAGTCAACAAATCGACAACATTCTGCACGAGAACCGTCGCTTCAGTCCCTCGGACGCCTACAGGCAGGTCTCGCGCATGGGCGACGAGGCAGAGTATCAGGCCATGTATCAGCGCTCAATCGATGATCCGGAGGGGTTCTGGGCCGAGGTGGCCCGTGAACTGCCCTGGATGCGGCCTTTTGAAGGCGTGCTGGATTGGTCCAAAGCACCGGTGGCCAGCTGGTTTGGTGGGGGGCAGTTGAATGCTTCTGCCGTGTGCTTGGATCAGCATGCTGATGGGGAGCGCGCCGACAAGGTGGCGATTCACTGGGAGGGGGAGCCCGGGGATGCGCGAAGTTTTACCTACGGGGAATTGCGGGTCGAGGTTGCGCGCTTTGCCAATGTGCTCAAGTCCCGAGGAATTGGCAAGGGCGACCGGGTTGCGATCTACATGCCCATGATTCCTGAGCTCGCGATTGCGGTTCTGGCCTGCGCGCGAATTGGCGCTATCCACTCAGTTGTCTTTGGGGGTTTTTCTGCCCAGGCTCTGCGGGATCGTATTGAGGACACCGGCTGCAACGCAGTCATCTGCGCGGACGGTGGCTGGCGCCGGGGTAGTGTCTTGCCTCTCAAGCAGGAGGTCGACAGGTCCCTGGAAGGAATAGATCACGTGCATACAGTGCTGGTGGTGCGGCGCACAGAAAATGAGGTGGAATGGCACAGTGAACGAGATGTGTGGTTGCACGAGGCGCTTGAATCCGTCAGCGATGTATGCGCGCCAGAACCCATGGATAGTGAGGATGTGCTGTTCCTGCTCTACACCTCGGGTTCCACGGGCAAGCCCAAAGGAATCATGCACACAACTGGAGGCTATATGGTGGGTGCCTATCTTTCCACGCGCATGGTCTTTGATTTGCAAGAGGACGACGTGTACTGGTGCACTGCGGATGTTGGTTGGATTACGGGACACAGCTATATCGTCTACGGGCCTCTGGCCAATGGCGCAACTATCGTGATGTACGAGGGCGCGCCCAATGCTCCCGCGGAGGATCGTTTCTGGGACATCTGTGAGCGCCTGGGTGTCACGGTTTTCTACACCGCGCCCACTGCGATTCGTGCCTTCATGAAATGGGGCGACGAGCATGTGCAAAAACACGACCTGTCCAAGCTGCGCTTGCTTGGCACCGTGGGGGAGCCAATCAATCCCGAGGCCTGGACCTGGTATCACCGGGTGGTGGGGGGCGAGCGATGCCCCATCGTTGACACCTGGTGGCAGACGGAGACCGGTGGCATCATGTTGACGCCACTCCCCGGTTGCACCGATACCAAGCCCGGTTCAGCCACACGACCTTTCTTTGGCGTGGATGCCTGTATCTTGAATGAGGAGGGGCAGGAACTCGGGCCCAACCAGGGTGGATTGCTGGCTCTGCGCAAACCCTGGCCTTCCATGCTGCGTGGCATCTGGGGGGACGAGCAGCGCTATAAGGAGACCTATTGGTCCAAGTGGCCGGATGGCTGGACGTACTTTGCAGGGGACGGGGCGCGTCAGGACGAGGACGGGTACTTTTGGGTCTTGGGTCGAGTGGATGACGTGATCAACGTCAGTGGACACCGGCTCTCCACAATGGAGGTGGAGAGCTCGCTCGTGGCCCACGAGGCTGTGGTGGAGGCTGCCGTGGTGGGCAGGCCGGATGATCTGACCGGCGAAGCGATCGTGGCCTTTGTGACCACACTCAAGGGAATCGATGGCAATGCTGACGTGCGCGCTGCCCTGCTTGAGCATGTGGTCGAGCAAATCGGCAAGCTCGCCCGCCCCCAGGAGATCCGTTTTACGGATGCTCTACCAAAAACACGCTCGGGGAAAATAATGCGGCGTCTGCTGCGGGATGTGGCCGCCGGACGCGAGAGCAATCAGGACATGTCCACCATTGAAGATGCAGGGGTGCTGGAGCGCCTGCGATTGACGGATGGTCAGAACTGATGGGCCTGGGTTTCTGGAAGAGTAGCCCTTGGGCTGTGTTGTTGCTTGGCTCCGCTGTCGTTCCCGCGCAGGACCAGGGCGCCGATGGGTTCGTCATGGGCGAGGAACTGTTGGTGCAGTCGGCCTGCATCAACTGTCACGAGGTCTCGCCTGCCCTGGAGGGACGTTTGCAAGCCGCCACTGCGCCGGACCTTTCAAAGGTTGGGGCACGTCTCTCGCCATCCTGGATGTACAAATTCCTGCACAACCCCCGTGGCCTGCGACCCCATGGGAACATGCCCAACATGCTGGCGGGATTGTCGGCGGAGGAGCGCGGTCAAGCTGGTTGGGAGCTTGCGAGCTTCCTTTCGAGTCTGGGTGGGCCTCTGGCCCAGGAGGTGCATGCCACGAGCCAGCGCTCGATTGAGTCTGGCCGGCAGCTTTTTCACTCGGTCGGTTGTGTTGCTTGTCATCGGCCTCTGGAGGACTTCCTGGATCTGGAACTTTCCCTGGAAGACGCAGATGAAGTGCGCCGTGCTGAGGGAGAGTCCGTTGATGACGGGTCACAAACAGATCCCCTCGCCGTGCCCGGGCTCTCGGAAGGGACGCTTGCGCCTCGGAATCTGGATATTCCCGGGCTGGCTCCCATGACATCAGTCACTCCCTTGACGGAGTTCCTGCTCGATCCCTTGTCGGTTCGGCCATCGGGTCTGATGCCTGACATGGGCCTCACCCGATCAGAAGCTCTGGACATCGCGGTGTACTTGCTGCGTGGTCAGTTGGCTCAAGAACCAGTGCCCTCGCCGGGGCTGGCTGTTGATGTGCTCAAGGGGAATTTCTCCAAGCTCGATGATCTCAACGATGTCACGGCGGAGTCCCAGGGCTGGGCTCCCAAGGTTGCCATCGGGGATCTGGCCAGTGGGGACAACTTTGGACTGCGATTTCAAGGCTCTCTGGAGATTCCAGCGGCCGGAGAGTGGACCTTTCATCTGCGCAGTGATGATGGTTCCCTGCTTTGGATCGATGGGAGCTTGATGCTGAGCAATTGGGGTGTCCATGGTGCAATCAACAAGCAGGCCAGTTTTGAACTCAGCGAGGGGGCACACCAGATCGAGGTGCATTTCTTTGAACTGGGGGGCGGAGTGGAACTCAGGCTGGAATGGGAAGGGCCCGGTGTTTCCAAGGAGGAGGTGCCAGCAAGCGCTCTTTCTCATCTGGGCTTGGGCTTGCGGCCACCTCTGGCGGAAGCCGCTGAACCCGAGCTTGTGGCTCGGGGAAGCAAGCGTTTTGTCAGCCTTGGTTGCGGAGCGTGCCATACCACGGGCACAGAACTGGATCAGAGCCCTGTGGGGGCCCCGGGTGTGGGACCGCCCCTGGCGAGTCTGGCGGGATCTGTGGGGGGGGCAGGTTGTCTGACAGGCGGCGCTGCCAGAGGGCCGCGTTGGTCTTTCGATCTGGAGAAACATGGTGCCCTCAAGGAGTTCCTCGATGATCTAGAGGACTTTGAGTCGGAATTGGCTCCGGCGCAGCGTCTTGCCCGCAGCATGACTCGCTTCGGTTGTGTGCACTGTCACAGTCGCGCTGGCCGCGGGGGCGTACACCCATGGGATCGGGATTACTTTCAGGCCCGAGAGGGCGCGGACCTTGGGGACGAGGGACGCTTGCCGCCTCGCCTTGACGGGGTGGGCGGAAAACTCAAGCTGGAGGCTTTGCAGGGAGTGATGACCCGCGGGGAGGGCGTGCGGCCCTACATGACCACCAGGATGCCCCAGTTCGGGGAGCAGAATGTTGGCTGGATGGCTGAGGCTTTCGCGGCTTTGGATCCGGATCTACCGCGCTCACAAGCCAGCGTTGGCGACCACGTGATCCTCGGTGTCCAATTGATGGGCACTGAAGACGGGCTGGGCTGCATTCAATGTCATGACTTTGCTGGCTCTCCCAGCCTGGGTATTCGCGCGGTGGACTTGGGGAGTATGGGGGCGCGCATCAAGCCTGGCTGGTTCGAGGCTCTCTTGCGTGATCCCCAGAGGGTCAACATGAATACTCGCATGGCGGAGCTTTTTGTGGACGGGAAGAGCCTTGCGCCCGATGTGCTTGAAGGCGATCCCATGGCTCAAATCCGCGCGGTTTGGCAGGCACTCTCCCTTGGCGACAGCATGCCACCTCCGCCTGGCCTGATCACCCATGACTCAGCGTTTGAGCTGCGACCTTCACAGGGCGTTGTGACCTGTGGGGTCTTCATGCGGGATATGAGTCCGCGTACTCTGGTGGTGGGATTTCCTGAACTGGTTCATTATGCATTCGACATGCAGAACAGCCGTCTTGGTCGCATCTGGCAAGGACGATTCTTCAATGCCCGTGGCACCTGGGAGGGGCGCGCAGGTTCTCTGGAGATGCCGCCGGGTTCAAAGGTGATTGAGTTGCCAAGGAGGACGGTCTTGGCAAAACTTGACACTCCTGACGCTCCCTGGCCCGAGGCCCTGGGCAGGGAGGCGGGCCTTGAAGTGGTCGGTCGTAAGCAGGCTCTGGGCGAGGCGCCGATCTTTCGCTATCGCATCGGAGACGTTGGGGTCGAGGAGACCTTGCGGCCCGTGCAGCGCAATGGGCGCAGAGGATTTGTGCGTAGCTGGACGCTTGAAGCAGAGAGCGCTGACGCCGGGCGCAACTTGGTCTTTCGGCCTCTGCCCGGGGGAGAACTCAGTGCTCTGGCCAGGGGACTCTGGCAAGCGAAAGTTGGGGGCCAATTGCTTGAAATTCACCTGGGGCAGGGATTCGCTCAGGTTCCACTGACCGGGGTTCTGGGTGAACTGCGCTGGCCGGTGGTGTTCCAGCCAATGAAAGATGGTCCCGAGCGTTTCGGCGCAACCTTTAGCTTGGAGATGTTTTGGTAATGATCTGTTTGTATTGGATTCTGGCGCTCTTAGGAACTCCCCCGTTGTTGGTTGAGCCGCTTGTTCCTACATCTGAAATCCAGGTCGATGAACCATGGCTCCTGGAAACCTTGCCCTTGCCCGAGGGCGAGGTGCTGGAGATCAGTGCCCTTGCGATCTGGCATACAGACCGGGTCCTGGCCGCCACTCGACGGGGTGAAATCTGGGTGGTTGAAGGAGTCTTCGATGAGAACGCCTTGGAATGCTCATGGCGCAAGGTCATGGAAGGTCTGCAGGAGCCTCTGGGTTTCTTGGTACAGAACGACGACTCGGTGCTGGTGATCCAGCGCGGTGAGCTCTCGCGACTGGTGGATGAAAACCGAGATGGGGCCTTTGACTCAGTCGAGACGATTTGTGACGAATGGCGCGTGGGGGGCAACTACCATGAGTACAACTTCGGTCCCGTGCGGGATAGCAAGGGTGACCTCTGGTTGACCACCAATCGGGCCTTTGGTGGGCAACCCTTCGGTGCTCCCAAGTGGCGTGGTTTTGCCTTGCGCATTGACGCAGAAGGTCACATGCATCCTGAATGCTCTGGCTTGCGTTCCCCGGCTGGTGTGGGCATCGCTCCCTGGGGCGATTTGTTCTATACGGACAATCAAGGGGAATGGGTCGGGGCCAGCAAGCTCAGTCAACTCGTTCCGGGTGCATTTTATGGGCACCCCTTCGGCGTGGCTTCCTGTGAGGATCCACTTTGGCCCTATCCTCATCCCGGCGAGACTCCCAACCGGGTGCTGATGCCGGAGGCGGCCAAGAAGCTTCCGCACTTCCAGATGCCTGCGGTCTGGTTTCCCTATGACGAAATGGGCCGTTCACCGGCTGGCTTTGTCTTTGATCAGACCGATGGTCGTTTCGGACCATATGGGGGTCAGATGTTCGTGGTGGACCAGTTTTCCGCTGAGGTCATGCGGGTCTTTCTTGAACAGGTGGACGGCCATTGGCAGGGAGCCTGTTTCCCCTTCCGCAAGGGACTCTCCTGCGGCGCGATTCGCGTTTGCTGGGGGCCAGATGGGTCCATGTTGATTGGCGAGACTGATCGCGGCTGGGCCAGTCAGGGTTCAGAGCGTTTTGGCCTTGAACGCCTTTCATGGACCGGCACCGTGCCCTTTGAAATGCAGCAGGTCTCTGCTCTCCCGGATGGCTTTCATGTGCGCTTCACTCGCGCGTTTGACCCAGCCGCTGCCGCTGACATTGAGCACTGGACCGTCGACAGCTATACCTACATGCTGCACTCAGACTATGGCAGTCCCGAGGTGGATCAGGCCAGGTGCGAGGTATTGGGCGTGACCCTGGATGCGGACCACATGGGCCTGCGCCTGCAAGTCGACGGTTTGCGTGAGGGCTATGTGCATGAGATCCGACCAGGCCGCATGCGCTCCAGTGAAGGTCTGGCTCTGGAGCACCCCCGGGCTTACTACACCCTGGTGCGCATTCCCCGTTGAGGACGGTCCGCGCAGTTGGCGTTGCGTAGTCAGACGCAGAACTACTGGCTTCGAGCCATTATTCGCGCCACCAGTCGGTGGCGGTGATGTCTTTGAGACCTTCTGCAAAGGTCCGTGGCTGCCAGTTGAGCTCTTCCTGGGCGGGGCGTATATCGTGCTCGTGGTGCAGTGAGAAGTAACCTGCTCCGCGACGGGCCTTGGTCATGTCCTTGAAGATGTGCAGGAAAGTCGTAGCTCGCTCCACCCAGCGTCGTGGAATGTTGCGGCGCTTGACTTTGCCGTTGGTAGCGTCGATGACCGTGTCCACAAAATCGTTGAAGGAGATTCCTTCCGGTCCGGCGATTTCGAAGATGCGGTAGTCGTCTCTGCCGCGCTCGTAATCAAAGAAGCGTACGATCGCGTCAACAAGGTCGTTCACATGCACCGGATTGATCTTGGAGAGGCCCTCGTGGTAGATCCAGTAGGTTCCCTTGGGCTTGGCGCAGCGACGTAGCAGAGGCGCGGTGTGGCGCATGTCGCCCACCCCGTAGACCAGGGTCGGTCGAAAGCTGACCCAAGGAAACTCAGAGCCCCGGAAGATCTTTTCCTGCACTCGTTTGGAGTCCCGGTAGTAGCTGTAGACCGGTACGCCGATCACGGCTGAACTGATCAGGACAAACTGGAGGTTCTTGGGTGTGCGTTGGGCACGCGCCTCGGCCAGCAGGTTCTCGCTTCCCTTGACGTTGACCAACTGCATCTGCTCATCGGTGAAGTGGTCATGGGCGCTGGCGAGATGGATCAGATAGCTGGCGTCCTTCAAGAACCCGTCCAGGGAACTCGCGTCCACCAGGTCGCCTGTATGAACGAGGAGGTCGTCATGCTCAAGGTCTGGCAGTGCGCTTTCGCGTCCTGGTCGACAGAGGGCGCGCACCTGATGGCCGTCCGCCAGCAGGCGGCGGATTACGTAGTGGCCGATGAAGCCGGTTCCTCCAGTAATGGCGATCAGCATTGGGGGGGCAGGATACAAGACCCGAGGCGTGAGTTCATCGGCCCCTTGGCCTGGCGGAATAGAGGCATGGGTAGAAAAACCCTCTGCAGCGAGGCACCTTGCGCCTGCTCGTTGAACTCCCGCGGGCACCTTGGTTCATTCTCAGCGTGCCTTTCAGGCTGACCTGGCGGTTTTGGAGCACGGCCAGCAGGAGCCCAACAGCCATATATGGGATTGCTGGCAGCCTACCGAGGGCTGCTTCCTGACTGCTGAGCGGCCCGTACTCAACCCCTGGCGGCGCTCGGGCCTATTTGGGACCCGCTTGGACCGAACATGAAAACAGGGGCGCGGCCTGGGTGGCTGAGGGGGCTGGAGTGCCTTGGGGGGGGGGCAGGGGGCAGCTACGGACGCGGCGAGGTTCGGAGTCAGTCGAAGCTTCACCCAGAAGTACGCAGGTCTGGCCGCCCTTTCTGCCGATTCATTGAATGAACATTTACGGGAACAGCCCTGATTCCCCCGGCTGGCGCTAATTGCGTTATCCTCAGGACTCCCCCCTTCTTCCAAAAGTACCTTCCAATTCGGGCGCGCCGCGCCACTCCTTCTAATGACCCGCGCAGGCACTCTGCTTCGCCGCCATTTCGAGCCCCTGGTTCTTTCCGTGCAGGTGTTGGTGGATCTGGTCACCGTAGTCTGTGCGTGCCTCTTTGCTTGGTGGGCCCGGGAGCAGTTCGCCCCCGTTGGCACTGAGACGCCCCTGGAGGCCTATCGCAGCATATTCGCGATCACCGCCGCGGTTTGCCTGATCTGCTTTCACCGCTTCGGGATGTACAGCCCGATCAAGAGCCTGCTCAATGTAGAAGAGTTCAAGGCGGTCACCAAGGCCACTTTGACCGCTTTTCTGGTGGTGCTGTCCCTGCTTGTCTTGTTGCGTGACACCTCCACCAGCGTGGGCACCGGGCCATTTTGGAATCTGCTGGAGGCGATCCACGAATTGGTACGGCTTACAGGTGGTTCGGAGCGCCTCTCGCGGGTGACTCTGATCCTGGCCTTTGGCGTGATCCAAGTTTCCATTCTGTTGGGACGTTTCGCCAGCTTCAAGGTCATTCAGAGTTTGCACCGTCGAGGCATCGGCAATCGCAATGTTGTGGTCATCGGAACAGGGAGCACGGCTCAGGCCCTGCAGCGCAAGTTTCTGCTGGTGCCCACCCTGGGCCTGAATTTCATCGGTTTCGTCAGCGAGGACAAGGACGAGATTGGAGATCTGGTGGAACGATCGCGGGTCCTTGGCAGTCTCGATCAGTTGAAGGCGATCATGAGCGAGCGCAAGGTGGGGGAGGTCTTCGTCGCCCTGCCCGAGGCAGAAGAGTCCCAGGTAATGGAGATCGTCACCCAACTTGAAGCCTTGGATGCGACCTACTATGTCGTCCCGCGCTTCTATCACCTGATGCGCTACAAGATTCGCATTGAGGATCTGGATTCGATTCCGCTGATCGCACGGGTGGAACGCCGCGACCCCATGACTGGTCGTCTGGTCAAGAGATGCTTTGATCTGGTGGTGGCAGCCATGGTGTTGTTGTTGGTTGGCCCACTGTTCTTGATCTCGGCCTGGTTGATTCGCAGGGATTCCGCTGGTCCAGTGTTCTTCCGGCAGGTCCGTGTGGGCCTGAACGGCCTGCCCTTCGAGATGCTCAAGTTCCGCACCATGTACGACACCGACTGCGCGGATGCGGAGGCTCCTGAGACCGAGCAGGATCCCCGTGTGACCCGCATTGGACGTCTTCTGCGCCGCTATTCACTCGATGAGTTGCCTAACTTCATCAATGTCATGCGTGGAGAGATGAGCGTGGTGGGCCCCCGGCCCGAAATGCCGTTCATTGTGGCCAGGTACTCAGACGGGGATCGTGAGCGTCTGCGGGCCAAGCCCGGCGTAACCGGTCTCTGGCAGATCAGCTATGCCCGTCAGATGGCGATCCACGACAACCTCGACTACGACCTCTACTACATCGAGAACCAGTCCTTCCTTTTGGATCTCGTGATCGTCGCCTTGACAGGTGTCGCGGTGGTGAAGGGTACAGGCGCTTACTAGGTTTTCGGGGCGCTTGATCGCCGATCCAAGCTTGGATTGGAGCAGATCATTCGAACTTGTGGCTCGGCTCCCTGGAACTCGCGTCCCTGGGAAGGTGCAATGGGCGCAGAATGCGGGTCCTTCATGTGATGGAATGCACGATCGGTGGCACACGGCGGCACCTGGTCGATGTGGCCCTGGGCCAATGTGCCCTCGGGCACGAGGTGCGGGTGGTGGTCTCTACGCTGCGGGACGCAACGTTCGTGCCGGATATGGAGCGCATGCGCTCGGAGGGGGTGGAGGTGTTTGTGCTCAACATGGTGCGCGGGCCTGCGCCCCTCACAGACTGGCTGCACCTGGGGCGGCTAAAGAGCATTCTGCGTGAGTTCAAGCCGGACATCGTTCACACCCACTCAAGCAAGGCCGGAGTGCTCGGCCGCCAAGCCTCGATCAGCACGGAAATCGGCGCGCGGGTGCACACACCTCACACCTTTTCCTTTCTCTTCGAGGCGCTCTTTTCAGGGCCCAAGCGTTGGCTGTACCGGTCCATTGAACGGCGTTATGCCAAATACACCCAGCGTTTCGTGGCTGTGAGCAGGAACGAAGCAGAGACATTTGGGCGCGCAGGGTTCATAGAGCCAGAGAAGGTGGCGGTGGTGCCCAATGGCATTGATCCCGCGCCTTTTGCAAGCGCGATCGCCAGCGACGAAGACTTTGGTTTCGATCCAACGGCTCCTGTTGTGATCCTTGTGGGGTTGGTCTATGCGGCCAAGGGTCAGGATCTGGCCCTTGAAGCAATGGCCCGCGAGGGGCTTGAACGGGTGCAGTTGCTCTGCGTTGGACCCGGGGACACCAGCGCCCTTGAGGCCCAGGCGCAAGCCCTCGGAATTTCCGCTCGCGTGCGTTTTCTTGGTGCCCGGGATGATGTCCCTGCTCTGATGGCACGTGCGGATCTATTGCTTTTGCCTTCCCGTTGGGAGGGTCTGCCCTATGTGGTGCTGGAGGCAATGGCTCGGGGCATGCCCGTGGTTGCTACTCCTGTGGACGGGGCCCGGGAGGTGATCGTGCCTGGTGAAACTGGTTTCTTGAGTCGTACCGTCGACGCGAGTGGGGTGGCTGAGGCCTTGGCGGCGGCCTTCAGCAGGTCCCCAGAGGACTGGGCAAGAATGGGGCGCGCCGGGCAGCAGCGTGTTGCTGAGCACTACAGTCTGGAGAGTATGGTGCGGGGCCTGGACGCGGTCTACACGGAGTTGGTTTGAAGATTCAGCATGTGATCACCACCTTGGACGTGGGCGGGGCCGAGGTTCATCTTTTGTCCCAGGTCAAGGGCCAGGTTGCCCGTGGGCACAGTGTGCGTGTGGCCTATCTCAAGGGCGATGGGGCGCTGGCTGATGACTTTCGCAAGGCCGGGGCGGGTCTTGTCACGGCTCTCGGTTCCGGCCCAGGCTGCGTCTCTCGCATCGCGCGCCTTGCCACCGAAGCAGACATCGTGCACAGCCATCTGCTCAAAGCCGATGCAGCCACTGCCCTGGCGGCGCGCTTGTGGGGTTTTAGATCGCGCTTGATCAGCGGCAAGCACAACGACGAGCGCGCGCTGCTGCGTCCATGGGTCAGTCGCATTCACGGTGTGGTCGGCAATTGGCCGGCGCGCACCATTGTTCTTTCGGATCATGTGGGCCGGTTTGTGGTCCAGCACGGGCGATTGGAACGGGAAAATATGCGGCGGGTCTATTACGGCATCGACCGCACTCCCTTCGAGCAGGCCGCTCGTGATGCGGACCCCAAGGGGGTGAGAGGAGAGTTCGGCTGGCCCGAGGATTCAATAGTGATGATCTGCGTGGCGCGTTTTGCTTCCCAGAAAGCCCATGAGATTTTGCTGCAAGCATTGGATGCGGCCCGCCGCGATGAGCGGGTGGGGTCGCGTTTGCGTTTGCTCTTGGTGGGGGACGACCCTTTTGGGCAGGGCAAGCGCCTGGCCGAGGACGAGGCTTCGCGCCTGGAGTTGGGTGCACTGGTCCAGTTCGCTGGCATTCGCCGGGATGTGCCGCGCCTGATGGCGGCCAGCGACTTGTTCGTCATGGCTTCCCGCTGGGAGGGCTTGGGCCTGGTATTTCTGGAAGCCATGGCCGCCGGTGTGCCCGTGGTTTCCACGGATGTTTCGGCGATTCCCGAGGTCGTGTTGGATGGAGAGACAGGTCGGTTGGTGCCCCGGGATGATCCCGGCCGTTTTGCAGCAGGAATGTTGGAGGCTGCCCTGAGTCCTGATCTCCGAAAGCGTTGGGCTGCGGCCGGGGTGGAGCGCGTGGCTTCAGCGTTCGGTCTGGATCGCATGGTGGATGAGACCTTGGCGATCTACAAAGAGGTGTTGGCGCAGCAGGGGGATTGAGCGAGGTGCGCGAACTCCCTTCTTGATGTGCCCCGTGCTATAACTGAGGGCGTGTGGACCCTGCAATTGATCCTCTTCCTGCCCGTAGCCAGTGGTACCGGAGCCGGAGGAGACCTGCCCAGCGCTGCCCGGGAGATCCTGGCCCGCAACTGCTATGCCTGTCACGGTCCCGATGAGGCAGCGCGTAAGGCGGAGCTGCGCCTGGACAGGCGCGAGGACCTCTTGGCGGGGGGCAAGAGCGGCAGCATCTTGGAGCCCGGCGAGCAGGAGAGCAGTCTACTGGTGCGGCGCATCACTGATCCCGTGGAACCCATGCCGCCCAAGGATTCGGGTCATACACTCGATTCGTCCGAGATCGCGCTCTTGACCACTTGGGTTGAGGCCGGGGCGCCTGCTGCACAGCACTGGGCTTTTCAAGCTCCACAGGCCCCTTCGATCCCTGACACCTTGGCCAGTGATTGGCCTCGATCTGATCTGGACCGCTTCATCCTGGCGCGCCTTGAGGCCGGGGGCCTTGAGCCTGCTGCCAGTGAAGATCCATTTGCCCTGGTGCGTCGTCTGTCCTTCGACCTGCGCGGACTGCCACCTACCTGGGCCGAAGTCGAAGCCTTCGCCGCAAGTCCCAGCGACGCGGCCTACGAGAAGCTGGTCAATCAGTATCTGGAAGATCCAGCCTATGGAGAACGCTGGGCGTCGGTTTGGTTGGACTTGGCGCGTTATGCGGATTCCATGGGCCATGGTTCAGATCCCCTGCGCACAATCTGGCCCTACCGTGACTGGGTGATCGAGGCCTACAACCAGAACCTGCCCTTTGATCAGTTCAGTATGGAACAACTGGCCGGGGACCTCTTGCCTGAGCCAACCGAGAGCCAACGTCTGGCCACCGCTTTCCATCGCAACACCATGACCAACACAGAGGGGGGTACGGACGACGAGGAGTTTCGCGTGCTGGCGGTCAAGGATCGTACCAATACTACTTTTGCAGTTTGGATGGGGCTCAGCATGGGCTGCGCCGAGTGCCACAGTCACAAGTTCGACCCCATCAGCCATGAGGACTACTACTCGGCGTTCGCGATCTTCAATCAAACTGCGGACCGGGACCAAAGCAATGATGGTCCCCATCTTGAAGTTCTGAGTGGGACGGACCTGGTGCGGGCCCGGGAACTCACGCGGCGCATCGAGGAGTTGCAGGCTGAGCAGGCAGCCGCCCGTTCGGAAGAGGCTCTGCTGGTGGACTTCTTTGGGCGTCAGGCCGCCCTGGACCAGTCTTGGCGCCCTGTTCTTGCCGTGAGCGCACAGGGAGAGGGTGGAACCGAAGGAAGGCTCGCTGAGGATGGTCTCCTGTTGCTGACGGGTCCGAATCCTGAGCGGGAGCACATTGCTCTGACCTTCAATAGCGAGTCCTCCAGAGCCCTGCGCTTGGACGTGGTCAGTGATTCGCGCCTGCCCGGTGGCGGCCCTGGACGATCACCGGGTAATGGCAATTTTGTTCTCAGTCATCTGAAAGCGCGGCTTGTGCCCGAACCCGGTCTGTTGCCGCAGGCCAGGTTCGTGCGACTCGATCTGCCCGGCAAGAACCGGATTCTCTCCCTGGCCGAGGTGGAGATCATCTCCGGTGGAGTCAACGTGGCGGGACGTGGGGTTGTGACCCAATCCAGCGTGGATTACAGCGGCCCCCCGGAGTTGGCAGTGGATGGCAATACCAGCGGAGTCTTCAGCGACGGCTCCGTGACCCACACGCGTACGGAGGCAAATCCCTGGTGGCAGGTCGAGTGGCCCACAGAGCAGGTCATAGAGGAGGTCATCATCCATAACCGCACGGACGCAGCCCTGGAGGTGCGTCTGGAGGGTGTGCTGGTGAGTTTCTTGGACGGCGATGGCGAGATCATCTGGCGAACGGGTCTTGAGCGCGTGCCCACTCCAGCGCTTGGATTCCAACCCGGCCGAGATCCCCTGCTCGTGCCAATTCAATCAGCCAGCGCCAGTTTTTCCCAAGCCGATTGGGGCGTGGAGAATGCAATCGATCTGCGTACCGATGGGGGATCCGGTTGGGGAATTGCGCCTCGGCAGGGGAGCAGTCAGCGGGCTCTGTTTGCCCTTGGCTTCCTTGCCCCGGCGGGGGAGTGGACCTTGGAATTGTGGCAGGACTATGGCAGTCAGCACACCATCGGTGCGCTGCGATTGGCTACCAGTGCTGCCCCGGGACCGATGATGGCCTTGGAGTCTTCTTTGCGGGAGATTTATCAAGCGACTGATCAAGGCCTGAGCCTGGAGGATCAATCCCTTTTCGTTGCGCACGCTCGGGCCACAGACCCCGGCCTGCGGGTCTTCCAAGAGCAGGTCGATGCTCTTCAGATGGAGCTCAACGCTCTGCCTCGCATAAAGACCCCAACCATGGTGGCGCTTGGCTCCGACAAGCAGCGCGAAACCCATGTTTTGGTCAAGGGAAACTTTCTTTCGCCAGCGCAACCAGTTCGCGCAGCGATGCCCGCTGCTTTTGTGCAGGAGACTTCCAGCCCCGAGCCCACTCGCCTGGACCTGGCCCGTTGGCTCTGTTCTCCAGACAATCCCCTTACTGCTCGCGTGCAGGTCAACCGCCTTTGGGCGCGCCTGTTCGGCGTGGGGCTCGTGCGCACAGAAGAGGACTTTGGTCATCAGGGCAGCGCCCCAAGTCACCCGGCCCTCCTGGATTGGCTGGCCCTTGAGTTTGTTGCATCCGGTTGGGATCAGAAGGCCATGCTGCATACTCTGGTGATGAGTGCCACCTACCGCCAGGATGCGTTGCGGGACGCGCGCAAGGCTGATCTTGATCCAGACAACAGTCTGCTTTCCCGGGGTCCGCGCATGCGGCTCGAAGCGGAGATGGTGCGCGATCAGGCTCTGGCCTTGAGCGGATTGCTGACCCGCAAACTGGGGGGCAGAAGCGTATTTCCGCCCCAGCCTGCGGGTCTTTGGCAGGCGGCTTTCAATGGTCAGCGGGACTGGAAGACCGACAGGGACGACAACCGCTTCAGACGCGGCCTGTATGTTTTTCTGCGGCGTACCACACCCTATCCCATGCTTGAGATCTTTGATGCAACCTCGCGAGAAAGTTGCACCATTCGCCGCATTCCGACAAACACTCCCCTGCAGGCTCTCGTGACTCTTAACGACCCGGTCTTTCACGAGGCAGCCGTGGCCCTTGGCCGGCGGATTGTGGAAGAGGGTGGGGCGGGCTTCGCCGAGCGTGCGGCTCACGCTCTTCGCATGATCCGCCTTCGTCCGCCTGATCCTGAGCGTGTTGAGATCGTGCAACAACTGGCTGAGGCTGAAGAGCGGCGCTTTGAGAAGGATCCCGAGCAGGCCCTGAGTTTTGCAGCGCCCGAGGATTCCCCCCTGGGGGGACTGCCTGAGGGTGCTGATCCAGCGGAGTACGCTGCCTGGACCCTGGTGGCGGGAGTCCTCCTGAACCTGGATGAGGTGTTGGTCAAATGAGCGCACCCATGCATCCCTCCCGGCGCAACCTCCTGGTTGCCGGTGGCGCCAGTCTGGCTGGGCGCGCCCTTGGCCAGGGCCCCTCGAGTACACCTCGGGCGAAGCGCGTGATCTGGTTGCAGATGGCTGGTGGGCCGCCGCAGCTTGACATGTTCGATATCAAGCCAACCCTCAACCGGCTGCACGGAACACTTTGTCCCCAGGAGTTCATTGAGGGTAAACGGTTGGCTTTCATCAAGGGGCGGCCGACCCTGCTCGGTTCCCCGTGGCGTAGCTACCAGGTGCCTAGCACTGGCTGGACCGTCAGTGAGCACCTGCCTCACTTCGCTTCAATTGCCGAGCACACCACCCTGGTGCGTTCCATGCATACGGATCAGTTCAACCACGCCCCTGCTGACCTGATGATGTTCACGGGCAACGCCCAGCCCGGTGCGGCCTCCATGGGTGCTTGGGCCAGTCGGGAGCTGGGCAGTTTGAACCCCAGTCTGCCGAATTACTGCGTGCTGATTTCTGGAGGCAGTGATCCCACAGGAGGGAAGAGCACCTGGGGGTCGGGGTTCTTGCCAAGCCAGCACCAGGGAGTGCGTTTGCGTAGCGCGGGAGAGCCGATTCTCTATGTGCAGGATCCCGCCGGGCTTTCTCGCCCCGGTCGGCGGGCGGGGCTTGATGCCCTCTACCGTTTGAACCGTATGACTTGGGAACAGAGCGCTGATCCGAATGTGCGCAGCCGTATGGAACAGTACGAATTGGCCTGGCGTATGCAGAGCAGTGTGCCCCAGGTGGCCGACCTCGAGAGTGAACCAGCCCATGTGCTCAAGGACTACGGGGTGACTCCGGGCCGGGCTTCGTTTGGTTCCAACTGTCTTCTGGCTCGGCGGCTGGTGGAGTCTGGTGTGCGTTGGGTGCAGCTTTTTGATTGGGGCTGGGACTTGCACGGCACCAGCACAGGCGACGATCTGGTGGATTCCTTCCCCAAGAAGTGTCTTTCTGTGGACCGGCCCATCGCAGCTCTGGTGCGTGATCTGCATCGCCGGGGTTTGCTAGAGGATACCCTGGTCGTCTGGGGCGGAGAATTCGGCCGCACGCCCATGAATGAGGCCCGTTCTGGTTCCACACGCCTGGGCCGTGACCACCACGGGGGTTGTTTCAGTATGTGGTTCGCGGGAGCTGGGGTTCGTGCAGGAGAGGTCCTTGGCGCCACGGACGAACTGGGCTACAGCATCGTGCATGACCCTGTCAGCGTACGTGACTTGCAGGCCACACTCCTTTGGTCCCTGGGCATTGATCCCTACTCAACCAGCGTGCGACACCTGGGTTTGAACAGGCGCTTGATCGGCCCGACTGACGAGGGCCGCATCATGCACCACTGGTTTGGATGAATTGTTCATGACGAGAACCAACTGGATGACCCCCGAGTGTGAAGGTGTCCCCTTCTTGATGCGCCGCGAAGTGGAGGACTTTGAGGTGCACGAGGTGCCCGCCTATCCTCCCAGCGGCGAGGGTGGGCATCTCTTTGTGACCATTCAAAAGTGTGGGCTCGATACTTCGCGGGCCAAGCGTGTCCTGGCCAAGCACTTTGATCTCGATCCACGCTCGATCGGGCACGCGGGGCAAAAGGACGCCCGTGCGGTGACGCGTCAGCGTCTGTCCCTTGAGGGGGTCTCGGTGGAGGACGCCCTGGCCTTTGAACATCCCCGCGTTCAAATTCTCGATGCAGCGCTGCATGGTCAAAAGTTGCGCAGGGGACATCTGGCGGGGAATCGCTTTCGGATTCTGCTGCGGGACCTGCCCAAGAACAGCATGCCCGCGGTGCAAGGGGTTTTGGAGCTCTTGAAGCAACGAGGGGTACCCAACCGATACATGGCCCAGCGTTTTGGGGTTCGCGGGGACAACCCTGATCTCGGGCGAATGTTGGTGCTCGGTGATACAAGCGGCGCCCGGGAGGGGGCCCGGGCCCAGGGCCACAGCCACTGGTCCAATGCCCTGCGAAAGCTGATGCTGGGGGCCTGGCAGGCCCAGATTTTCAATCGGGTGCTCGATGCGCGTATGGCTTGGGAGGGGGGGCTCGAGACCGTTTGTCCTGGAGATCTGGCGATTCGTCACGAGAGCGGCGGGATTTTCTTGGTGCAGGACGAGGCTGATGCCCAGCGTGCGCAGGCCTTGGAGATCAGTGCCAGCGGTCCCCTGCCTGGCCGCCGGGCGCGTTTGCCCGAGGGGCCCGTTCTCGAATTGGAGCAGAGACTCCTGAGCGAGGATGGGGTCTGCCAGGAAGACCTCACCCGCAAGGGTCCACTCTTGTCCCGTCTTGGCACACGCCGGCCTTTGCGAGCGCTGCTTACCGAGGTCAGTCTGGAAGAGAATCCTGAGGGGCTGCTGCTCGCCTTTCGGTTGCCTGCGGGCAGCTTTGCCACGGCGGTCATGGCCGAAATAGGCAAGGGCAGGGGGGTGGGATGGGGTCTCTCGGCCACAGGTTCCCAGAGGGAAGTGCAGTAGGGGCAGTTTTTCTGCCGATGAAATAGGGTCTATGCAGCCCTATTCCTCTGATTCCGCTCATCTTGCCGACAGCCCGGGTGCGTTTCCCGAGGGCGCGGGGACTGCTGATGACTCCAGGCGCGCTGACCCGGATCGACGCAGGGCGCCTACCCCGCGTTTCTCCTTTTACGCATTGTTTGGGGGGCGACGAGCGGAGGTGCGCCGCGAGGATGAGCGCGAGGGGTCCTTTGTGGATCGCTACCGCCGGGGAGTCGTGCTGCTCATCGCCTGGACTGCCCTGATGAACGTTGGAGACAGCCTATTTACTCTCATCCATCTGCAGTCGGGAGGCATCGAGCTCAATCCCGTGGCAGATTACCTCCTGAAGACCGGGCGCGTGGGCTTTGTGCTGACCAAGGCCTTTTTCATCACCCTTGCTTTGCTGGTGTTGGTCTTGCACAAGAACTTCGCTCTTGCTCGTTGGGGCCTTTTCGTGGCTGCTGGGACCTATACATTGCTGAATCTCTACCACCTGAGCCTGTTTTTCTGATGGCTGTCAGGCGTGCTCCGGACCGTAAGGGGGGGCCAGGGAGAGGCCGATGGAGAATCCGGTGGTCCGTGGCGCTAGGATAGGTTCCCTGGGCTGACCTCCGGCAGCGGCCGGGCGGGAAGAAAGCCCATCCCTCAGCGTCTGACTCCCGTGCACGAGACCCCCTTGATTCTGATCCCCGGCGGTGCTGGCTTCATCGGCCGGGAGTGTGCTCGGGACCTGCTGGCCCGCGGGCTGCGTGTGGTGGTGATCGACGATCTTTCAGCAGGGGATGAGCGCGAACTGGCTTGCATGGCTCCCGGGGCAGAATTCTTGCGTTTTGATCTCAGGGACCAGAGTGAACTGAGTCGGGTATTGGTTGACCGGGGGCCCTTCCACACGGTTCTGCATCTGGCCGGCCGCGTTGGGGTTTCGAGAGTTCTGCAGGACCCACGAGGCTGCCGCTCCTTGACCCGTGAACTGGCGCAGTCCCTTGCGGGCGCCCTCGGGAACCTGCCTCGCGCCCAGCGACCGCGACTGCTGGCAGCTTCCACCAGTGAGGTCTATTTGGATTCTTCTCGACCCTTGGATGAGAATGCGCCCCTGCGATCAGAGGAGGGTCAAGGCCGTTGGGCCTATGCGGGCTCCCGGGTGGAGGCAGAGGAACTGTTCGATCGTGCGGATCTGGCGGATCGTGAAGGCCGCGGACCGATCCATCTGCGCTTTTTCAACGTAACCGGTCCTGGCCATGATCCCGCCGTGGGAATGGTCCTGCCGCGCTTCATACAGGCGGCCCAGGCTGGTCGGCTGCTGCCCGTCTATGGGGATGGTTTGCAGGAGCGCACTTTTGCTCATGTGCGGGATATCGCAAGGGATCTGGGGGACTTGATCGAGAAGTGCAACGCTCCGGCTGGACCCTTGAACCTGGGTGGAGTGGCGCACACCACGGTGTTGGGTTTGGCCCAGATGGTGCTGATGGAGGCCGGGCGCTCTGTGGGGGACATCGAGTGCTTGGATCCGCGCGAGGTACATCCGTCCTTCGAAGAGGTGCGCCACCGGGCGCCCCAGTTGAATCGGGCGCGGCAACTGGGCCTGGCCCGGTCGCACTGCAGTCTCTTGCAGTTGGTCGAAGAGATGCTCGTCTCTGCAGCCGACGACCCTGCTGCTGCTGATCCATCCAGCCCCCGTCCCTCCCCTTTGTGCGCATTGCCCGCGTCCTGACCCGTCTGAACCTGGGAGGGCCTGCGCGCCAGACCCTGGCCAGTGACCCCCTGCTCTCTGCTCGGGGCCACAGCCTGCGGGTCTTCTGCGGGCAGCCTGAAGCGGGCGAGGGCAATCTGGTGGACTTGTTGCGCGTCAAAGGGATCGAGGTGCAAGAGATTCCTGGACTGCGTAGACGGCCCAGCCCCTGGGGTGATTTTTGGGCGGGCCGCGCTCTAAGCCGGGCCTTGCGGGAGTTCCAACCGGATCTTGTTCACACCCACGCCTCGAAAGCTGGCTGGCTCGGAAGGCGCGCGGCCTGGGCCTTGGGTCTGCCCACGGTGCATACTTTTCATGGCCATGTGCTGGAGGGCTACTTTTCCGATCCGGTTTCACGCTTGTTGGTTCGCAGCGAGCGCCGCATGGCGCGCCGTACAGATCAGGTTCTGGCTGTGGCACATGCCACCGCTGATGATCTGGTTCGGCTGGGTGTCTGCTCGGAAGAGGAATTGGTGGTGGTTCCTCCGGGAGTGGACCTGGATCCATTCCTTTCCATTCGGGCCCGCTCCGGTTTCCTGAGGCGGCAGGTGGGGGCGGGCGATGGCGACTTCCTGGTGGGGGTGGTCGGGCGGCTGGCCCCGGTCAAGCGGCCTGAACTGGCCATCGATGTATTTGAGCTCTTGTGCCAGCGTCACCCCCAGTTGCATCTGATCTTCATCGGAGACGGTGCCCTTTGGGGCAATTTGGCTCAGCGCATCGAAAATGGACCATCAGAGGTAAAAGAACGGGTGCACATGCTGGGTGTTCAAGTCAACATGGTGGCGGTGATGAGTGATCTGGATGCTGTGTTGCTGACCTCCTCCAACGAGGGAGCTCCCGTGTGTTTGCTGGAGGCCGCCGCATCGGGTTTGCCGGTCGTGGCAAGCGGAGTGGGGGGAGTGCCTGAGGTCGTGGCCCATGAGCGCAGCGGCTGGGTGGGGGAGACCGTGGATGAATGGGCTTTCGGCCTGGATCAGTATCTGGGTGATGGACGCCTTGCGAGGGAAAGTGGCCAGCGGGGTCGGGTGCGGGTTGCCACCCGTCACGGGGCGGCCGCTTTGGCGGATCGTCTGGAGGCTGTCTATTCGTCGGTGCTCGGTATCGGCGCAGATGGCCCGGAGGTTTCCCCGTGAATCTCTTGATGGTGAGTGGCGACCGCCAGGTCTCAATCGGTGAACGCGGTCCCTTTGACTCCATGCAACAGGAGTTCTCCAAGCACTTCAAGCGTATCGATGTGCTTTGCCCCAATCCTGGCAAGCCACAAACCGTGTCGACCATGCATGGCAATGTGCATTTGCATGTGGCCCCCTGCGGACGACTGGGAACTGCTCGCTGGATTGTCAGCAAGGGCTCTGACTTGATCGAGGAGCACAAGCACGAGGCAATCACCTCCCACGACTACGGCTGGTTCTACAACGGCCTTGGTAGCGCCCAACTCTCGTCGCGAACGGGGGTGCCCTACCTGTCGGAGATTCACCATGTGCCTGGCTATCCCTTCGCGGCGGACTGGCGCGAGCGTCGGGATCGGATCATTGCCCGAGCCTACCTGCGTTTCGCCCGTCGACGTGCGGCGGCCTTTCGGGTTGTCAACCACAAGCAGATGCCTGACCTCTTGTTGCGCTGGGGAGTTCCCGCCGCAAAGATCATGGTGCTGCCTTCTGTGTATCTTGATCTAGGGGTATTCCGTCCATCGGAGCCAACGCCAGAGAAGGTCTACGACCTGTGTTTCGTGGGGCGCATGGTCAGCAACAAGGGTATTCCTCATGTGCTGCGTGCCCTGGAAATCCTCAAGGGACAAGATCAGGATTACTCCATTGTGCTGGTGGGTCGCGGCCCCGAGCGTGAGCGCTGGCAGGCCCAGGCCAGGAGGTTGGGCCTGCGTGCCACTTGGATCGAGTGGGTCGATCTGCCCGAGGATCTGGCCCAGATCTACACTCAGAGCCGGCTCGTGGTTTGCGCTTCCTCTTGCGAGGGAGGGCCACGCTTCACGGTTGAGGCCATGGCCTGTGGGACGCCGGTGGTCTCCACTCCAGTGGGGGTCATGTGGGATCTGTTGGCGGACGGACGTTGCGGTCGCCTGTCGGGTTTTGATCCCTGGAGCATGGCGTCTGCAATCTCCGAGTGTTTGCTGGACGAAGACGTGCGCATGGTGATGGGCCAAGAGGCTGCCAGGGCGGCTTTGCCCTATGAGCGGGCCCTGGCTATTGCCACCTATGCTGACGGCATCAAGGCCCTGGCATCCATCCGGCAGAGCTAGCAGGGGATCGGGCGTGGCCTTGGGATCTCACGCCTCGCGGGGCTAGACTGGCTGACCGTGCGTCTTCTGTTCATCACCCAAGTCCTTGATCGCAACGACCCGATTCTGGGCTTTGTCACCCGTTGGGTTGAGGGGCTCGCGCGCCTGACCGAGCAGGTGCGGGTAATCACATTGGAAGTCGGGGACACGGGTGGTCTTGGAGCCAATGTGGACTGGCGGGTTGTGGGACGTAGCGGTCGCATCAAGCGCTACCTGATGTTTCGGCGCTACCTGAGCGAGGCATTTGGGGAGGGCTTTGGGCATGTTCTGACTCATATGGTGCCGCGTTATTCTCTGATGGCGGCGGGGCCCGCCCGTAGGGCAGGGGCGCGACACTTTATGTGGTACACCCATGCAGGGGTGGACGCTCGCCTGCGCCGCGCGGTGCGCACAGTCGAGTGCGTCTTTACTGCCAGCGAGGAGTCCCTTGGGCTGGATCTGCCCAACAAAGTTGTGACGGGGCATGGGATTGACCTTGCGTTTTATCCCCGGGTGGAGGCGTCGCCCGGGTCGCAGCAGGTGCTCTTGTCTGCTGGGCGCCTGACGCCGTCCAAAGATCCGCTGACAATTCTCAAGGCTCTGGCCTTGTTGTTGGAAGAAGGTCGCGATCTGCGGCTTGAGTGGGCCGGTGGTGCCCTGGCACAAGGGGATCCCGCCTTCGGGCAGCAGGTGCAGGAGCAGGTGCGCTCTTTGGGCTTGCAGGAACGGGTACTGTTCCATGGGCCCATTGCCCCGAGCGAGATGCCCGCGCTCTATCAAAGGGCTGGTTTGTTTCTCTCCGCCAGCCGTACGGGCAGCGTGGACAAAGTGGTGCTCGAAGCCATGGCGACGGGGCGCGGGATCGTGACCTCCAATCCAAGCTTCCCGCCCTTGCTTACCGCTCTTGGACCAGAGAGAGCTGCGGGCCTCGTCTTTGAAGAGGGCAATCCTGGGGATCTGGCTGCCAAGACCGGAACTCTCCTGGACCTGGAAGCGTCAGAGCAGACCACTCTCGGAGACGATCTGCGGGGCATCATCGAACGCGACCACGAGGTGGATGCTCTTATGCGGCGACTGGTGGAGCATATGGAGGCCGGCCGATGAGCCCTGATCCCCTGGGTCGGGTCAGCGTGGTGATCGTCTCATGGAATGTGCGCGATCAGTTGCAAAGGGCCCTGAAACTACTGGCTTCGGCGCAGGAGTTGGAGATCATCGTGGTGGACAACGCAAGCGAAGACCAGAGCGCCGAAATGGTGGCGGCTGAGTTCCCATGGGTGCGATTGGTGCGCAATCAAAGCAACACCCTCTATGCCCCGGCGGTGAATCAGGGAGCTGCCCTGTGTGAGCGGCCTTGGCTGCTGTTGCTCAACCCCGACTGTGAGGTCACGCCGGAGACCTTGCTCCCCCTGGCCCAGTTTCTCGCGGAGAACTCTGAGTACGGTGCGGCCGCACCCCTGCTCACCGATGGAAAGGGCCAGGCGGCCCCGGGGATCATGGAGGCCCCTGGGTTTTGGACGCCGCTATTCTTTGGAACGCCGCTTGAGCGCTGGCTGCCCAACAGCCGCGAACTCAAGCGTTGGTTCTGTCGAGGTAGGGACTACTCTCGGGATCAGGATGTGCCTCAGCCCCCGGCGGCTTGCCTGCTTGTGCGGCGCAGCAGCTGGGACCGGTTGGGGGGCATGGACTCAAACCTGGCTCTGTTCTTCAATGATGCGGATCTCTGCCTGCGCCTGATTCAAGCTGGTCAGCGCATTCGGCTATTGACAGGGTTGCGTGCCCTGCATCGCACGGGCAGTTCCACTCGACAGTTACCAGACTTCGCAGCTCATTGGCACCGGGATCGCCTGCGTTATCAGCGCAAGCACTTTGGTTTCTGGGCCGGGCCCTTCGTAAAACTCTGCACCTCTTGGTCCCTGCTTGATCTGCTGCTGCGGGGATTTTGGAGTCGCCTGCGTGGTCGACCCGCAGAACCCGCGCTTCCATTGCTGAGAGCCTTTGGGAGGTTTGTTCTTCAATGAGTTCCAGTCAAGCTGTGCGTACGGATTTCATTGAGCCCCTGCACCGGGTGCTTGCATGGATGCTCTCATGTCGCAATGCCGAGGGAGCGATCATCTGTCCTTACCACAGGATCGAGCACACCGGAAAGAGTGCCGGGGCACTGCTGTTGGCCTGCGCACTCGCACGCCATGACCCAGGAGCGGACTTCGATTTCCTGCTTGGCGTGGCTCGTGAGCAGGCCCGGCGTCTGGTTGGGCGGCTTGAGCGCGAAGGGGACAGCACCTGTTTCACTTTCCGGCCAGGCAGACACGATCCATACAACTGCTCGAATTCGGTGATCGACGGCAGTGCCTGCAGCGATGCCCTGGTGGAATGCGTGCAGATCTTTGGAGAGCACCTTGAGGAGCATGAGGCGGATACTTTCACCCATGCAGCTGTGCTCTGCGCCCAGACCTATCTGCGCTACTGCATCCTGGACAAGGGCATTCCCGCTCAAAGGGCCTGGGCCATGACCGGTGCCGCACAGGCTTTCTGTTTGAGCAAGCACCAGGTACTGGAGTTGTCCGTGCGCGAAGGTGCGCGCATTCTGGCAGAGGTTCAACGCAGCGATGGGAGTTATCCCTATCATCCGCTCGAATCGGGTGCCGGGCACCCGGGAGCCGGGGATGCGTCGAGCTACTACCAGTCCCGGGTGACGGCCTTCCTGGCATTTGCCCTGGAGCGGGCAGGGCACGATCCAGGAACCAGCCCCTGGGCCGAAGACTTGCGGCGGGGCATCGATTTCCTGCTCGGCTTGATGGGGCCCGATGGGATCAAGGCAGGCCTGGTTGAGGCCAAGCCCTGGTATCATGGGGCCAATTACGAGGTCGCCAGTCACCCCTTTGATCTCTACGCCCTGGGTGTTGGCCTTGTCCATTTGAAGGATGCCCGTTGCGCCCCGGCGATGTTGGCGAGTTTTCGCTCCTGGTCCCGGCATCTGTTGCCCAGTGGGCAACCGCAGAGCCACCTGCCTGGCCCCGATCGCGGCAGCAGCTACCAGTGCCCCATGTTCTGGGCGGCCCACGCCTCCTGGGTGGCGCGCGCCCTGCCCATGTTGGAGGCAGCGGCCAAGGCACCGAGTTCCGACGCTGCAGGTCCTTCCACGCGTCTGTTCCGTGACACGGGTCTGATCCGGCTGGAGAGCTCGACCCTCAGCGCCTGGGTGCGCGGCCCCCGGCCTGCGGGGAACCTGCACCATGGCAGTCTCCTGGGTGCGGGCCTGATTCGGGTTGTGGACATGGCTGGAAAGGAGTTGCTCGTGCGCAATCCCCGTGCAGCGATTCAGGAAGGGGAGTGGCATGGGCGTTCGGGCTTGCCCCGTTGGCCCACTGCCTGGGGTGCCAATCGGGGGGAGCTCCGTTTTTCTCTCTGGCTGGCGCGCAATGCGTTCCGTGGGCGTGAACTTGCCCGGGCCATGGGGATTCCATGGGGCGTTTTCTGCGCGGGGATCCTGGGCTATGGCTCCCCCGTTGTCTCCAGCAGTTGCGATCGCCAGGCCACCCTTGAACTGCTTCCCGAGGGTGCCCGTGTGCGAGGCGTGCTGGCGCATATGGATGGCCAGCGTATCCCCGGAGCGGATTTTGAGCGCAGCTTCACTCTTCAAGATGGGGGCCTGCTGGTGCGGGAGACATGCGCTTGGGGTGCGAAGGCTAGCCAGACTGTCCCAATACATGCCACACATGTGAGCCAGCAGGAGGGCGCGCTTTCCTATTTGCTCGCTTCCGCGCAAGATGGGTTACGCACGTAGCACCTCGCAATCCCATGACTTTCGCACTGATTACCGCTGCCCGTGATGAAGAAGACGCTATTAGCGCTCTTGTGCAATCAGTGCTGGCACAATCCCTTCGGCCGGACCGTTGGGTGATCGTCAGTGATGGCTCGCGTGATCGCACTGAAGAGATCGTCGAGGAGTTGATTCGCAACGAGCCTTGGATCACCCTTGTGCCCATTGAAGGGGGGCAGCAGCGGGACTTTGCTTCCAAGGTCTATGCCCTCCAGCGTGGGCTGGCAGAATTGGGAGAACTGCGGGAGGATTATCTCGGAGTGCTCGACGGGGACCTGCGTTTGGAGCCAGGGTACTTTGCCCAGCTCTTGCAGGTCTTTGAGGGTGAACCAGAGCTGGGGCTGGCAGGTGGCCAGATCTTTGAGGAGTATGAAGGCAAGCGGATTGAGCACGATATATCCCGCGGTGCAGTGGCCGGTGCCGTGCATTTTTTTCGCCGTCAGGCTTTCGAAAAGACCGGCGGTTTCAGGCCTCTCAAGGACGGAGGCGAGGACACCTTGCTGGAACTGGAGGTGCGCGCCGCAGGCTGGCAGACCCGCACCGTGCGTCAGTTGGCAGTGACCCACCAGGGTCAGGTCATCAGCGGCACCGGTGGGCAACTGGCCCTGCGCTTTCGACGGGGTTACCTGAACTGGCGCTTTGGCTACGACCCCTTTTTTGCATGGGTAGCCATCGCCTATCGTAGTCTCCAGGCTCCGGTGATTCTTGGCGGGATCTGTCAGGCGGCGGGGTATCTGTGGGCGGGAATCAAGCGGCCTGAGCGGGTGGTGAGTCCCGAGCTGCGGCGCTTCCTGTTGGCTGAGCAACGGAGCAAGCTGCGCTCTCTCTTGCGTCGAGGTGATCGATTGCGCTGAGTCCCGGTTGAGGGCGGTCCCGGCTGAGTTCAGAATCCACCCCAAGCCAAAGGTTGGGACTCGTTCGGGGGCCTGCTAGGATTGGTCTCCCCATGGGCGATACTCCTCAATCTGCGGCGGCCAGTCCCGGCCGCCTGACCAGCGTGCGCGCTGGGATCAACGCGGGGGCTTTGAGCGGTCTGGTGGCAGCCATTGTGGAGGGCGGATTGAATGTGCTGGGGGTGGATCCGAGCGTGTTCATCTATCACCTGCAGAAGTTCGGTCTGGGGGCGATCAGTCACAACCTGCCTGGTTGGAACGAATTGCCCACCCTGCTCGGTGCCTGGGCGGTGACCTTCCTGTTCTACTGTGGCGGCGGTATGTTGGTGGGAGCGCTGGCTGGCTCCTTGCTCCATTCTCGTTTGCGGCGTCCTACTCTGACTGGCCGTTATGAGTTGTTGCTGGGCTGGATGGGGGGATGCTGGCTTGGGACCTGGTTGATCTGGTGGTCACGCCAACTTGTTTTCTCCAGCCTGCCCTTCAGCGATCCCCGCCGGCTGGTCCTGTTCGCTGTGCTGATGGTTGTGGGCATTCTTATTGGGCGGCGTGCGGTGCGGTTGCGCCGCCGGACACCGCGCATGGTGCGCTTGCTGATTCCATTCATCATGCTGGCGCTGATGGCTGGCGGCGGACTGTTGCTCGGCAGTTATGTTGCCAAGAGTTCACGGGGCCGCATCAACGACCGTAACCGGGACATGCCCAATGTCCTGCTGGTGGTTGTGGACGCCCTGCGCCATGACATGTTTGGTTTCAGTGGCGCGCCGGGAATGCGGACCCCACGCTTGGATCAACTGGCTGAAGAGGGCACGGTCTTTCGTGCCGCGCACGCCCAGGCCCCTTTCACCTGGACCAGCTTCGGATCCTTGTTGACGGGTAAGCTGCCCCGGCGGCATGGACTGGTCTCTATGAGGCCTGGTCTGCGCTGGGGGCAGAACCGCACTCTGGCTCGTTGCCTGGAGGAACGACCGCGCAAGGATGGAGTGGCCCTGCAGGAAGGGGACTTTGTGCGTGGGGCCTTCATGACCGGCACGGTCAGCCATGGCTCGGGATTGCTGGATGGGTTTGATGTCTATCTTGAAGCGATGGTCGGCCACGGTCAGGTGGATCTGCACAATCCATGGAGTCTCTTTCGCTCGCGGCTTCTGCCCTGGTTGATTGGTGCCAAGTTTTCTCAGCACAATGCCAGTACCTATGTGGTGGATTCTGCTGCCCGCTGGATTCACGAACATCGCCATCAACGGTTCATGGCTTTGGTGCATCTCTACTCGACTCATACGGATTACAACCCGGATATGGACTGTCGTGAGCCCTACGTGGATCCGGCCTACCAAGGGCCTTTTGAACAGTTGTTCAACGCCCAGCACCGGGTGCTGATCGAGAAGGGTAGCTATCAGGTCACTCCTGAGGATAAGCAGCAGATCACAGATCTGTACCGCGGCGGGGTGACCCAGGCGGACCGGGACATAGGTGTGCTGCTGGACCAGTTGGCTGCTTCGGGTGTCAGCCGCAACACTCTGGTTATTGTGACCAGCGATCATGGAGAGTCTCTCGGCGAGCACGGACGCTGGGAGCACAACTGGATGTATGAAGACAACTTGCGCATCCCGCTTGTGTTCGCCTGGCCCGGACGTGTGCCCAAGGGGCTGGAAATTGACCGTCCTGTGGATTCAATCGACCTCCTGCCAACGGTGCTCGATCTGATGGGCTTGGAGCCCCTGGAGCATGCCAGTCAACTGCCGCGAGAGCTTGAGCCCCAGATCGTACAGGGTGAGGATCTTGAGCGGGTGCAGGCGGCGGTGGACGGGATTTCGCTGCTGCCCCTGATGGAAGGCACGGGGCCTGGTCCTGAACGGTTGAGTTTTTCTGAAAACGGGCGCTACCAGAGCGTGAACGACGGTCGCTGGAAGTTGATTGTGCGTCAGCGGCGAATGGTCCCGGGCGCGTTGGACAGCAGTCTCTTGGAGTCACAACCCTGGCAAGCCTGGTGGGAGGCCCAGCACAGCCCCGCCGACGCGCTTGATGTGCGATTGTTTGATCTGGAAATCGATCCGGCAGAAAAGCTGAATCTGGCGGCCATGCTTCGCAAGGGTGAGGCTCCTCGCAGCAATTCATTTCGAGCCGAGGCAGATCGCCTTTGGCAGACGCTTGTGGATTTGGAAAAGCGCATGCCGATTCGTCGAGACATGCTCCAGGGAAGCGCACGGGATGGCGAGAACGAACTCTTTGAGGCCTTGGGCTATGGCGGGGGCATCGACGGCTAGCCGCGCCATGCACTCACCCCTGCTGTTGATCGCCAACGCGCGCATGCCAAGTCAACGGGCACAGTCCCTGCAGGTGGCTCAGGCCGCTGCGGCTTTTGCCAGGGCTGGCGCGCCCACGACACTGTGGCACGCGCGACGGCGGGACACTCAAGAGCTTTCCAGCGAGGCCCTCTTTGATCACTATGCGGTGCCCAGCGGGGAGCGGCCGGCGGTTGAGCCGATTGCCTGTCTCGATTGGATTGATCTTGTGCCCCGTTCATTGCAGTTCGTGCCTGCCCGTTGCCAGGAGTTCTCCTTTGCTTACAACGCTGCCAGGAAAGCTCGTTGTGCTTCAGAAGCAACCAGGGTGCTGACGCGCGAAGCCGAAGTGGCGGGGATGCTGCGCGGTCGGCCGGGATTGTTCATTGAGTTGCATCGTGTGCCTGGGCATGCCTTGCGCCGCCGGGCATTGATCCGGGCAGTTGAGGCGGGGGCAAGGGTGATCGCTATCAGTGGCGGCGTGCGCGAAGACCTGGTGGCGCTTGGTTTGCCCGCCGAGTCGATTTGCGTGGAGCACGATGGCTACGAGAGCAGTCGCTTTGAGTCCCTGCCTGGCAAGAGTGCAGCCCGCGAGGCCATGGGCCTCGATCTTGAGCGTCCCGTAGTGGTCTATGTGGGTGGCCTTCTGGCCTGGAAGGGGGTGGATGTGCTGGTAGACGCGGCTCGTCGCCTGCCCGAAGTGCAGTTCTTGATTGTGGGCGGAATGGATCGGGATGTGGCTCGCTTGCGTAAGGCCGCCGAAGGCCTTGGGCAGGTGGAGATAACCGGCTTTGTGGATCCACGGCGAGCGGCCATTGCTCTTCGGGCTGCAGATATCTCGGTTGTCCCGAACCGGGCCGCCCCCGCGATCAGCGCCCGCTACACTTCTCCTTTGAAGATCTTTGAGGCCATGGCCCTGGGGGTACCGTTGGTTTGTTCTGACTTGCCCAGCATGCGTGACGTCTTGGATGACAGCACTGCACTGTTTGTGCCTCCTGAGGATCCAGCCGCACTGGCAGAGGTTCTGCGCGATCTCCTGGGGAATGACTCCCGCATGCAGGCCCTTGGGGAGGCCTTGCGCGCCAGGGCGCCGGAGCACACCTGGGACGCTCGTGCCCAGCGCATGTTGGACTGGATGGGGGAGAAGGCATGAAGGTGCTTTACCTGACTGATTCCCTTTCGGAACTCGACGGGGTTGGTCGTTATGCCATGTGCTTGATCAAGGCTTGCC
>JABABA010000009.1 GCA_014238415.1 Planctomycetota bacterium
CGCAAGCTCGAGCAGCGCGGACTTCAACACTTGCTCGATCTCCACGACTCCAACTCGCTCCACTTTCGTCAGCGTCGAACGCAAGTCATGTAGCGTGAATGCACCCGTCGCCAGGTAGTCTCCTACGATGAATGCAGCACGAGAGAGCACTACCTTACAACTCCTTCGCTCGGCTCCCAGGACGAATAGATCCCCCCTCCGGGAGGTTGGGAGACGCATTCTTAGGGTGTGGGTTGCGAGTCCCAAAGGCCGAGTACCCATTCCCCTGGCCATGTCGCCAAAGTCCCGCGGGGTCGGGGCTGAGGTATTCGCCTGATTGTGGATCGTATTGGCGATGGCGGTTGTGGTAGGTGGAGGTTTCATCGTCCCACCAGAGTCCTTGGAAGTGGTAAGGGTTGCCGATGACGGATGAGGTGCGCTCGGTGACGCCATCTGGGGCCAGGATCTGGGCCTCGCCCAGGGCTCCGTAGCGCACGAGTTCCACCACCGACCCTTGTTCATCGGTCAAGGCTCCAACATGGCCCAGGTCGCTTGCGTGGTACCAATACAGCTTGGGGTCAGGGCCGGGCTGGGTGTGATCGATCAGCACCAGGTGCTCGTCGATGCCACCGGCGCGGACCCATGCGCGGAGAGGAGTGCCGGTGAGGTCAGACTCTTGGGTTACTTCCCAGGTGCCAGAGTAACTGGTGCGGGTGCTCGCCTGGCCCAGGCCAAGATCGATCTTGGCCATGCGCCTTCCTTCCGCATCGAAAAGGTACTGCCAGGCGGCAACTCCCCCAGAGTCGGTGGCCGTGACCAGGCGGCCGCGGGCGTCGAAAGCGAGAGTCTGCCCGTCCCCGCGAGCAGTCAAGGTGCCATCGGGAGCGTAATCGCGCATTTGACCGCCCAAGGAAAGGGTCTGGAGCAGGCCCGTGGGATTGACCAAGGGTGCTAGGTCAATGCCTTCGTCCACGAGACCTATCGTTTTGTCCGCGCCATCGAACTCGAAGCTGGACGCAGGTATTCCCGTGGGCGCATAGGAGGTCATGCGGCCAAGAGAATCATAGGCCATGGACACGACTCTGTTGCCCAGGTGGGATTCGGTCACGCTGGTGCGCCGATGGGTGGGGTCAAAGGATTGGGTCCAGCCAGCAATGGGATTGCTGGTGGACGCATGATCCCAAGTCCAATCCACCGCCCGGCCAAGAGCATCGTAGCCCGCCCCTGCGCCAGCCAAACTGCCGCTACCTGCGTCATTCGCCATGTCGATCCCGGTCCCGTTTCCATAGTCCGCAGCCAAAAGCCTTGGACCCACATAACCATAGCGAGCCAAGGCCAGACCGTCCGAGTCCCGCGTCACGCGAGTGACGCGATCGAGACCGTCAAAGGTCCGGCTGAAACTGGCTCCTGTGGGATGCACGTCCCGCACCCTACGCCTTGCTCCCGACCAAGTCCAGCGGCTGCTGGACGAAGGGCCATTGCCCACTTGACTGCTCTCCGCAAAACGCCGGTGCAAAGAGTCGAGCTGAAACGAGACCGTGACCCCTAGGCTGGGGTCCCCGTTATCATCGGTGTGACCCCAGCGGCGGCCAAGGGAGTCCAGCGCATAGGTCCGAGAAGTGCTGCCCACAATTCCAGGCCCCCTCACAATTGCCTCGGCTTCAAGATGCCCCGATGCATCGCGAGAAAAACTCGTCACGCTGCCATTGGTGGCGCGCCAGGTGTCCAAGAAACCAGCAGCCGACCAGGACCAACTGGCAAAGCTGTTGTCGGCCCGGGTTTCACGGATGGTGCGCGAAAGTGCATCATGCTGGTAGCTGGTCTGGTTGCCGTGGTCATCAATCCGTGCGGTAACACGATGTAGATCATCATAGACCGTGCCCAGAGTCACGACTCCGTCCCCTCCGGCTTGGGTCAGGTCGGCAGTGGATTCATCGGCAGCATAGCCGCTGGCCGAGATCCAGCGGCGCTCGGTGATGATGCGCCCCAAAGAATCGCGCTCCCATTCGGTCAGATTGTCTTTGGCGTCGCGCACATTGCGCAAGCGCGAGAAGCGGTCCCAAGCGTATTCTTGGCGATTGCCGAGGGCATCGACTTGCGCGATGAGCCGCCCCAAGGTGTCTCGCTCCAGGACCATATCCCGGGATTCGCTAAAAACACGCTGGGGGTCGGTGGAACGCTCGAGGGACGATTCTCCCATGACCCTGCCGGCCAAATCCCGTTGAAGGAGTACTTCATTGCCCACAGCATCAATCCTTCGGCGCAATTCATGCACTCCATCGTATTCCCAAACCATCAGATCTGCGTCACTGTCCAGCACCCCGATCACCCGGCCCAGAGCATCATGGATGGCGATGCTCGACACCCAACCATCGTTGGGCATCAAAGCACCATCGTCCAAAACGGTGGTGGCCGGATCATGATCAAACAGGGCTCGATCCGTGCGGTAGGAACGGCCCAGGGCATCATAGTGAAAGCGGCTTTCCGCAAGGGTCTGCACCCCCAAATGGCCGGGAATCGAGCCACGCACCGTTGTTCCCAATAAATATCCAGCGGCATCATAGGCGTACTCTGTGCGGGCACCGTTGCGAGCATTCACGGCAGAGGGACGGCCATGGCCATCCCATTCTGTGCTGCGACTGGCACCGCTCGGATCTATTGTGAGCACGAGTGCTCCGCCGTGATCGATATCAAAACGAGAGACAAATTCCTCGGGCGTACCAACTGCACTCACCGACTGGATCGTCAGATTGCGCTCATCCACCTGACGCAAGGAACGCCGGGCGGAGGGCGTTCCTACGGCTTCGCTGCCTCCGATGAGGTTGCCAACCGAGTCATAGACCAACTGACCCTTGAGGGCCATTCCGGTGGCGTCGGAAACTACTTCCACCAGCCGATCCAAGATGTCATAGCGCAGAGTCGTGACCTCACCCGCGTCAGCACCATCCGAACCGTCCGGTTGCACACGAACCTCGATGATGCGGTCGTTCATGTCGCGCAACACTATAGTTTCACGCCGCGCACGGACCAGTCCCAAGGCGCTGCCTGCGCCCTCGATCCTACGTACGATTTGATCCCGTTCGTTGACATGCCAATAGGTCGTGATGCCGCTGGCATCGGTGATCGCAGTTGGTATTCCACGGGGATGTGCGGGGATAGCGCCGTTGAGTTGCGCCCTGTAGGAGAGGTTGGTGGTGCGTTGCAGAGCCTTGAAGCCGCGGCCGCTGTTGCGACTGTTGAGGTCACTCGTATCTTCGATCACCTGACGCAGATACCCGCCGCCCGTACTCGACGCGCCGGGCAAATCCACCACCCCGTCCCCATCAGGGTCATCGGCGCCAAAGTAGTGGAAGCGCGTCTCGTTCCCTTCCGCATCTCGCCGAGAACTCAACTGCCCGAAATTGTCATAGACATAGGTTTCTACTGGGGCTTGATTGGGTCCGATCCCCACGAGCTGCGCCTCTGACGGTAGGACTACAGTCGGATACTCCACCCGGATCATTTTCCCGAGGTTCTGTCCCACGATGCCGTCCCCATTGATGTCTCCCAGCGAAACGATGCCCAATTGCGTGAAGAGAGTCGCGAGTTCCGAGTGGGTGACCCCCAACCTTTGGGCAACATCGCTTGGAAGTGAGGCGAGGTCTTCCATGTAATCCACCTGGATCGAAGTGGTGAAGGCTGCTGGATCTGCACCCGGCTCAAAGCCACGAGGATCGATGATTTGAAGCGGCTTGCCGTAAATAGGCTCAAACAGCGTTTCGGTGCGAATCGAGGGCTGCGAGGGGTTGCGCTGGTCTGAGTGTTCGACCCAGGCGATCACATCCCCTTGCATCACGCGCGGAACCTGTGCCGCAGGATGGTAGATGATTTCCGTGCGGCCGCCGATCTCATCGATCACCTCAATAGGCATCCCGTCGTTGTTGTAGCTTGCCGTGCGAGTCCAGCTGGCACGGGGTGCGGTGCCGGGACGTAGCCCTTTTGAAAAGAGAGTCTCGGAAAGAAAAAGTCCGGCGGAGGACATCTCGCAGAGGGTTTGGACACCGCGAGGATCAATCACGGTGGTGCGTACCGCCACCAGTCCAGGATCCGGCGTATAACTTTGGGCGACGACCTCGTACTTGTACCTCCATGTGCCCCCTGCGCCGAGGGGCCAAGCCTCTTTTGGGGCACCGATGGTGTGGCTCTTGACCGTTCCAAAGGTCACGCTCCAAGGATCGTGGTCCTCATAGGTCCAGCGCAAACGAGGGGGGCCGCCGCTCAAGACTTCGGCAGGAAAAGTGATTTTGGTCAGTGCATGGGTGAGGCGCGGATCGGCGGACCCGTGGTATCCATAGGTGCGCGACTTGCCCTGGGGAAAATCATTCAAGCCGTCGGTGTTGGTCACGGCAAAGCTCGTCACCCGTACAAGGTTGGCTTGATCGTCGTAGGTATAGCGCACCTCTCGCCCGGACCAATCGCGCACAACCGTGACCTGCTCGGGCCAGCGAGGATCTGTGTAGTCAAAGTCAATGCGCCTGCCATAGGACTCGATGACCGCCTGGATGCGGCCATTGGGCTCGCGCAGAATTTGCAGCATGTTGCCAGCTGGGCTGGTGATGAGCACCAACTGCCCGGTCGTGTGCTGGACAGGCTGGGTGCTACCCATGGCGAAATGCAGCCGCCCCCCACCACGTCGCTCGACCACGATCATGGGCAGAGGCGAGCCATCGGAACCTGACTGCCAGTGGGCCGTGTCGAACCTGCCCGCAGTTCCCTCCCAGAGCACGCCTGGCTGAACCGGAACAAAACGATCCTTGTGGCCGTAGGCGTCGAAAACCAATGCGCCGCCGGGCATCACCTCCACCCTTTGGTCCAAGTTGCACGCCCAGGCGGGGCCAAACATGGAGTTGCTAAACGTGCGCCGGGTGAGATGCCTACGGCTCAGAGCAAAGTCCGTCACCGCGTCGCGGCCAAAGAGCAACATGTCCACCTCATCGCGCAGCTCTTGGCCGCTGTGCAGCAAAATTTGCTCGGAGCCTAGGTCCGTGAACGACACCGAGGGATCCGGGCGTGGCGTGGGAACCCCCGTGTCAGCGAAACCCCCATCACCGGCGGGATGGGGCAAGGCGCAAACACCTCCACCATTGACTCCCCCGGCGCCCGGCGCCGGATCCCAAGGATGGCCCTTGAGACTCGAACCGGGGGAGGTGGAATAGTCTTCCAGCTTGCAAGCGGCGTTGGTCAACCCCGTGTCATCGTTAGGGGGACAATCCCCTGACTGGTTGGGGTGGGCGGGCGACGTTATGACGACAGTGTCAATGTGCTTGGGGTTCTGGGCCCGGGCGGAGGCCGCGATCACCAGGGACCAAAGAAACATGAAGAGCACGGTTTGAGCGACCCTGTGAAAATCTGACTTTTGGAGGTGTTGCATGCGCTCGAACCTACCCTGCCAAAGGAATCAAATCCCGGAGGTGGCAAGGAGCGCAACGCGGTTTGGCAGCTGAGGGGTATTTTCGATGACTCGTAAAGTCTTACGGAGCAAGAACTTAGAGCGAGCGCTAGAATCAAGAAGGAACTCCTGTTGGGCTTTTTGACCAACCCCGGGATCGGTCCAAATCCCCGTTTTCGAGGGCTCAAGCCCGTGAAGAAGCGGACAAGGTTATCCACAAAGTGATCCACATACGCGTTCCAGCCCCCTGGCTGCCAATTGTGGTGCGAATCATGGGGACCGTTTTTGTGGATAAGTAGGGAAGGCCCCTCGGGGCTCCCTGGCCGCTCGAGGTCTTGGCCCGAGAGCCAAGCGCCCCTCAGCCCTCAAGAGCAGGCATGGCCCGAGCCAATCGAGGCGAGTCGATCAGCCTGACACCCAATCAGTCCCCGCCAATCGCCCGCTGCGATCAGCGCCCACGCATTTTCTTGAAGCGCTCAAAGGCATCGTCGCTTTCGGCTGGCTCCGGTTCGAGAGTCGAGGGGAGGGCCCCCTTGGGCTCTTCGAAGGCGCTCTCAACAGAATCTGTCTGGTCCGTGTTTTCAGCTGGCTGGTCCTGTCCAAACACAAAGCCAGCACCGTCCAGCGCACCCCTCATGCCGCTCTTGTCGACGCACTTGGCCAAGGCCTCATCGGCGCTGATGGTGCCGGCGCTCACGAGTTCCAGCAGGGAGTCATTCAACAGGCGCATGCCTTGGCTTGCTCCCATCTGCATCATGGAAGGGATTTGGTGGGTCTTTCCCTCCCGAATCTGATTGGAAACAGCACTGTTGACCACAAGGACCTCAAGAGCTGCCACTCGACCCCCGCTTGTTTTCTTGCATAGGGTTTGGGCCACAACACCCTTCAAACTGGACGACAGCATGGTGCGGATCTGGGCCTGGCGGTCCGCTGGAAACTGATCGATGATGCGATCAACCGTTGACGGCGCAGTGGTTGTGTGCAGGGTGCCAAACACCAAATGCCCGGTCTCGGCGGTTTCGATCGCGATCTCAATGGTTTCTAGATCACGCATCTCCCCCACTAAGACAATGTCTGGATCCTCGCGCAGGGCTGCCCGCAGCGCACGCTTGAAGGATTGGGTGTGCCCCCCTACCTCGCGCTGGTTGATCAAGCACTGGTTATCCTGGTGCACAAACTCAATCGGATCCTCGATGGTGATGATGTGATCCAGGCGGGTGCGGTTGATGTGATCCACCATGGCTGCGAGGGTGGTGGACTTGCCCGAGCCCGTGGGACCAGTGACCAGCACCAGTCCCTTGTGCAACTTGCACATTTCCAAGATCGAGGGGGGGAGGCCCAGTTGTTCGGCGGTCAGGATCTCTTCGGGGATCACCCGAAACACCCCGCCGGGCCCGCGGTTGTCTTCAAACAGATTGGCCCGAAAACGCGCAACCCCCTCCAGGTGATAGGCGAAGTCCGTGTCCTTTTCCTGCTCGAATTGGGAAGCATTGGTTGCGGGGGTGATCTCCAGCAAGACCTGCCGCATTTGCCGAGGGTCGAGGCAGGGCGCCTCGTCAATGGTGACCATCTCACCCGAGACGCGCAACATGGGCTTGCGCCCGCTGGTCATGTGAAGGTCGGACGCGCCGACTTCGTGCATGCGTTTGAAGAGTGAATCGATCCAGGCCATGGGTGCCCGCTCAAGGTCGGGGTCAGACCCTTCCATCGGCATTTCTGCCCTCGCGACTCAAGCTGGATCCCGCCCGGTCAAGAAGAGGGGCCACCTTCGTCGAAGAACGGGCCCCACACCTCCTGGGGCGGCGCGGCAGTAGCAAGACTGCCGACCACCAGGCCGCCAATCGACATCAGGGCGGCCGGGAAAGTGGGCTCCTGCAGGAAGGGATGGAACGAGGTCGTGTTCAGTCCCCCATAGGTCCAGAGGATCGTCACGCCCGCTCCGAGAACGATCGAGGCAACTGCGCCGGTCAAGGTTGCGCGCTTCCACAGGAATGCAGCAAGCAGCGCAGGTGCGATCGAGGCTCCGTAGATGTTGTACGCGGTGAAGGCCGCATCGAGGACCGTCTCGAACTGGCTGACAAGCAAGAGCGCAACTCCGCCCAGTGCGAGCACGAAGATACGACTGGTGACCAGTACGCTGCGGTCGTCGATCTCGGGTCGGATTCGTTGGTAGACATCGCGGGTCAAGTTGGTCGCCGGGATCAGGAGGAACGAATCCGCAGTCGAGACGATGATCGCCATCATCGTGGCCACCAGCAGCATGCCCAGGAGGAGTGGTAGGCTTAGCGCGATGGCAGGGATGACGCCCTCGCTGCCACTCTTGCGGGCCTTCTGGATCGCTAGAGCGGCTTCCTGAACTTCCACACCCTCACCAGACGCTGAGAAATCGCTGCGGTGCGGGCCTTCCAACAGAGCGATGGCTGCAACGATCTGCTCATCGAAGGACGAGTCCAGCACTTCGCCCGCTTCACGGCGGTCATTCCGAAGCTCTTCCACCTTGCCATCCTCCGCCGCCTGTACGATCGGCGAGATCACTCCCTTCTCAGCCGCCACGCTGCCCGCCAGTCCCAGGAAGCCCACCGCCGACTCGAGAACGAGGACGCCGATCACCCAGAAGAAGACCGCCTTGCGCGCCGAACCCCCATCACGCGCGCTGAAGATGCGCTGGTACACGTTGGCGTCACCGAGGAGCAGTAGCATCGTGGGCACGAAGAAGCTCATCGCAAGCACGGGGCCAGAGATCCCGGACGTGCGCTCCGCCGCCCAGTTACCCCACATGCTCCACTTACCCGCAGCCTCCGCCGCAAGGTAGACCTCCTCCGCACCCCCGACTGCATTGACGATCCAGAACAGAGCCCCGAGCGTACCGAAGGTCATCAGGACGCCGTTGACGACGTCGGTGTAGACAACCGAGAACATGCCCGCCAGGACCGTGTAGGTGATGGCGAAGACGGCCGTTACGATAATCCCCAGCTCTGGTGAAACCGCCCCCTCAGTGACGATCGAGAGAACCTTGCCGCCGCCCTTGAATTGGTAGGAGACAATCGTCAGGTAGGCGATGACCGTTGTGATGGTTGCCAGAATCGCCGCCGGGGACCCATAACGCGCCTGGAAAATGTCCGGGATGGTGACCTTGCCGAAGTTGCGAATGCGCTTGGCGATGAAAAACACCAGGACTATGCCCAGCCACGCACCGCCACTCGACCAGAGGCCCGCGAGACCGTTGCGGTATCCCAGACCCGCTCCGCTGAACAGGGACCCGCTGCCGATCCAGGTGGCGAGCAACGTGCCGACCAGGATGTACCATGGCAAAGTCCGCCCTGCGACCATGAAGTCCTCACTGTCCTTGACCGCCTTGGCCTTGTAGACGCCAACTCCGACGAGGACCAGGAGATAGAGCAGGCTGGAGAGCAGGTAGGGATTCTCCCAGAGCACGCTCAGGGTGAAGGAATCGGGAGGAGACTCAGGCATGGAGTGAGGGTAGCGACTTGGGGCCTTCGGGGGCTAGGCTGAAGCGCATGGGATCCACAGGGAACAGCCCGTCAACCTGGCGAGAGGCGCAAACGGCCGAGGATCTGTGTGCCTGCGCGCTAGAGTTCCTGACAGGTAAACTCCTGAACTTCCCCGGTTGGGGTGCTCCTAATCTGGATGAAGAGAGTGATGCCCTCATCCCAACCCTGAAGCATTGCTGTCGGGCGGGGTTCTTGACTGTGGCTTCCCAACCCGCTGGCACTGAATTACCTGGAGCGGATGGGCGCATGGAACGCCGACGGGCCTTCGTGACGGGATTTGCGTCAACTCCTGCTCTTGAGCGCATGGGGCGGGAGTTGCCAGACGGACTTGTACTCTTCGCCCATGAGTCTTCCATGCTCGATCTAGGATGCGGCATGGTGGTAGGCGAACGAGGAGACGATGCGTTTCTACTGGCAGGCGGAGCGGCTGGGCCGCTGGAACTCGAGTACTTTCGAGAGGAGTCGACCATCCAAGCCACACAGGATCTGGCCAGTTGGAGCTTCGTGAGCCTGGTCGATGAGGACTGGAACGAAGACGATAGACTCTGGAGCCACCTGAACCGGGTCCTCGCACCCTGACTTGCCTTGATTAGGGACTCACTCTGCCACGCCTCTGCCGTAGCATCTGCCAGCGACCCATGAGCGAACCCAACTACGACGACGAGCTTTCCCCCGACCCCGCCTGGGTTGCAATTCTTCTGGCCTGCCTTTGGATCGCGCTGGGTGCGGCCTTCAAGCTGCATTCGGCCTCTCCCATGGATGTGCCCGAGGTGGTGCGCGACCTTGCCAGAAACTGGTTGGGGTTGGATGCGGCGGGGACCTACCGCGCTGCCATTACGATTGAGTTGTGGATCGTGGCCACGGCGATTCTGAGACCTCGGCTGGGTTGGATTCTGCTGGTCATACAGTACTTGATCTTCCTAGGAATCCTGGTGCAGCTGATGGTTGTGGGTGCGGAGCATTGCGGTTGCTTTGGAGGCACCGTGGACGTCAAGCCCTGGCAGATGGCACTGGTAGATGGATCCTTGTTGCTGGGGCTCCTGGCCTCAAAGCCTTGGCTCAGACTGCCAGTGACGCCGGGGCACCCCATCGCGCTCTTCACCCTGGCGGGTTTCTTCGGACTGGCGGCTTGGGCTCCTTATTACTTCTTCACGACAGCAGACGCGCCCTTGATGCCTGGAACGCCAGAGGGCGAGACCACGGCTGTGAGGAACCAGGAAGAAACCTCAACGGATCCTGATGCCCCTACCAACGAACAAGGGAGCGAAGCGAGCACCCCTGCCAACGAAACCGGTCCCGTCCTGCCTGACTTCGCCGAATTGCATCCTGAATCCTGGGAGGGCAGCGACATTGGTTCTCTGGACCTGGCCCGCTGGCTCACCGAAGGGGCTGACATGATGTACATGGTGCCTCCGGGCGCACGGGTGATTCTCTACCGGCGCAGTTGCGATGTGTGCGCGACACACTTGGAAGAGCTCGCTCTGAACCCCGATCCATCCCTGCCGATTGCCTTGATTCGCATTCCAGATGCTGACGAGTCGGTGACCACGCTGGTCGAGGTCTTGCCCGAGGCGGTTTGGAGCGGCGAGTTGCATCACCTCAAGAAAGGCTACGCGGTACAAACGCCCCAGTCATTTGAGGTGTCGGATGAGTTGACTGTGCAGAACTTGATTGACCTGAGCGAGGGACACTAGAAATGGTCGCAAGAGTCGCGCTGGCTTTGACCCTGCTGCTGGGAACAACCGCCTGCGACCAGCAACCCGCACCGGACTGGGCCTGGTTCGAGCCCACAGAATGGGAGGGGCAGCGGCTGGAAGAGACCTCACTGGCCCCCTGGATCGTCGGCGGCATCGATGGTATCCAACTGCCCGCGCGAGTCATCCTCTACCGCTCGGGCTGCGAACAATGCGGCCAGCACTTCGATGCATTGGCAAAGAACCATATGCCCGGAGCCCTGACCTTGATCCTGGTACCCGAACCTGAAGACTCTGGCCCGTCCGTACGCGAGCGCGCTCCGGACCACAACCACCTAGAACTGACTCGTTTGCCCCGGGGCTATGGAGTGCCGACGCCCACGGTGCTGCTGATCAACAAGGGTCAACGCATCACCCATGTGCGCACCGGGGATACTCGAATCCAGTAACACGGTTTCGAGAGCGGTTCCAGGTCACTTGAGAGCGACCAGGTAGCCAATCCAGGCGATACAGTTCTCGCCCTTTTCGTCGAAGTCAAACTCGCCATTGCCTTCTTCTTCGTCGTCTTCATCAGTGCCCTCAAAATAGGGGCGCACAGTCTCGAAGCCAGCGTCGTAGAGCACATCCTTCAATTCCGGCAACCCCCACAGGCGCCAGTCGTAGGTGAAGGCATTGGTCATTTCAGAGCCATCGGAGAAACGGAAGTGGATGGCGCACTTGTATTCACCGGTGCCGGGCCAGTACTCGGCCTGATCCCAGACATAGGTAAAGGCGTCGTCGTCTATCTCGCGCTCCTCTTCCTGTTCCATCAGGGCATCGGGGCCCCCGTAGATGTCCATCAGGAAGATGCCGTCTGCAGCCAGATCCCGGTGAATGCAGCGGAAATAGTTGAGCAACTCCTCGCGCTCCTTGAAACAAAAGTATGAGAAGTTCTGGGCCACAGTCATGTCTGGCCTCTTGTCGGCTGGATCGCGCACATCCGCCAGGTGGAAGGTCATACGGGCATCCCCGTCTGAGACGGAACCAAAGTTGTGCACCTTGCCCCACTCCACCGGAACAGAATCCAGGTCAAAGCCCTCAGCGGTGTTCAGCGTGTCGCGACTCAAGAACTCCGCGGCCATGGCGGCCGTACCGCAGAAATCCTCGCGAAAGTGACGCAGAGGCCGCTCGCGCAACTCTTGGAAGACACGGGTAGCAAAATCCACATCTGTTTCCGGCGAATTCACCGAGCGTTGGTACAAGTCCAGCCGATCCGCAGTCTTGGCCGTCAGGCGACGCTTCTTGCCACCCTTCAGCTTGTTCCTGCGCTTGTTCTTGTTCTTGTTCTTATTCTTGTTCTTGTTTTTCCCCTTGTTCTTGCCCTTTTGTTTGGGCTCGCTACTGGAATCCATGCTGCCGGTTCCTGTGGGAATGGTGACGGTCGCCTCATCTGGTGTGAGGGCGGCACCGTTCGATTGCTGTGTCATGCTCGCTACTTGGGAAGGAAGGAAAAAACAAAGGCCTGAAGAAGCGCTGGATACTAACGGCGCAGGTCCTTGATGAAAAGCAAAAGAAACTGGGCCCCAGAAAGAGGACCCGTACAACTTCCTTCCAATCAGCGTCTCAGATTCGGCTCCCCTTCCTCCCATGCGGGAGTCAGCGCCCCATCCACCACCGCCCGCACCGCAGTCAAGCAAGCTTTGCCAGCCTCCAGCATGTGATCGAAGTCGATGGCATCCACCTCATCGCTCACGCGGTGATAGTCCTTGTGCATGTTGTAGCTCGAAAGTGTCTGCCCAACGATGCCCGCCTGTACGAAGACGATATTGTCCGAGCGCGTGAAGAAACGCTGGCTCGGACGAGGGTCCGCTACAACCCCCACACCAGCCGCAGCGATCAGAGGCCCCAGATTCGTACGATCCCAACCGGTGAACCACAGCTTTCCTGAGCCTCCCACCATCTCGTCCGGCCGGCCCAGCATCTCGAAATTGAGATTGCAGACCACCTTGCTCAGGTCCACAGGGCAGTTGTCAACAAACCAGTGAGTCCCGAGCATGCCCACCTCCTCGGCTGCAGCCAGGAGGATCACCACAGTACGCACAGGGGCTTCGCCACGAGCAAGTGCCTCGGCCAGTTCGAGCACTGTAGCCACGCCTGAAGCATCATCATCGGCCCCATTCAGAATGCGGTCTTCTGATCCATCTCCCGCAACCGACTCTGGGCGTACGCCCATGTGGTCAAAGTGCGCTGAAAGCACGATGATTTCGTTGGCAGCTTCAGGATTCGAGGTTGTCCCCCGCCCGGGAATGATGCCCACCACATTGCGCTCTGCCACCGCCATGTCTCCCCCATGAGGATCGAAGACCACGCGCTTCCAATCCTTCGCACGTGCCCCAACATCACCCCGTAGGGTAAGGTCTGGTGCAAGAGTCTCCTCAGCCCCCTTGATCAGGCTCAGACGCCGTCCCCGGGGCAAGCCCAACTCGCGCCCCGGCCTGGAACTCGCCTCACGCAGGACCAAACCCAGGCCAACACCCGACTCATGCCCCCCTGCTATCAAAATGCGCCTCTGCTCCCCAGCACTTGTGTGAAACAAGAGGCAGGTCTCAGGGCCCATGTCCTTGGGTAATTCATCCCCCTTCTGCACATGCAAGATATCAAAGGGACCTCTCACCCCCGGTGCGCCGGACATACGCATCAAGAACTCGATGCCATACTTGGCTTGTACTTCTCGACCCTCCGAATCTGTAAGGACCAGTTCAGGTGTAGCATCGAATTCCTGCCGTACCAAGGGCACGGGTTGGAACATGCCCTCCAATGACTCCAAGGACTGCACGCCAACCTGTTCGAGTGCCGCCCCCAGGTATTCTGATACGCGCACCGACTCCGGGCTGCCTGCCTTTCGCCCTCGCATCTCATCAGAAGCCAGATAGGACAGGTGATGACGCAGAGCCTGCTTGGTGATTTCCGCGTTCGCTGGCGGAAATTCCAACTCCTGCACGGAATCCTGTGCGGGCACTCCAGCAGCCGCAGCAAACAGACAAATACACCCTAGGATGAAAGCAGAGATTTTCATGGCGAACAGCCTAACCCCATTCCTGGAGCCTGCGCCTGCTCGGCAGTGAGGTTTCACCTTCCCCCAACATCACGGCGCATGGCCAGCACCTTCAAGAAACCACAGCGAGGTCCCCAACCCTTGGGAACCCCGCTGCAATAGTGCTCTTGGACTGAGTCAGCCCCAGTCGACGCTCCTCAGTTCAATCCACGCTGGATCTGGGTGACTTCCCGCAGAGTCTGGAACAAGCGCTCATTATCCCGAGGCTCCCCGACCCGAATGCGCACAGCCCCGTCAACTCCGCGCGGAACCTTCATGGTTCCCGGCTCGATTCGTCGGTTGATCTTACGAGCCAGATCGGACGGGTTGTCCACTTTGATCAGAATCCAATCCCCCACCGATGGCATGGGATTGATCCCAGGAATGGTGGACAGACGTGAGAATAAACGATCCTTCTCGGGTGAAGTTTCAAATGACATCGATCCCTCCTCGATTCGATGAGTCCTCGGACGACTGTGCGGAGTCGGTTCGAAGGTTTTGACAGCGGTCGGGCGGGAAGAGCTTCTCCCCCTGATCCCATAAGCACACGGCGGTCGTGAGCGTTTGAAACCAAAAACCATCCAGACTGCTTGGCATGAACTGAAGGTAGAAAGCAAAAGTGCAAAGGACAAGAACAGAATCCATGGACCTTTTGGGTCGCACATGGGAGACTGGGCCGCCATGCAGAACCTGCTCGTCACCGTTCCCGCCTCCAGTTCGAACCTGGGGCCGGGTTTCGACTGCCTTGGGTTGTGCTTGGACCTGATGCTTGAGGTCACTCTGGTCGGCCCGGCTACGGGTAAATACCACGAGTTCGTGAGCCTCGAAAAAGAAGCGCATTCCTGGCCAACTGCCCCCAAGACCCCACCCGGTACGATCAAGCAGAGAGATTCGAAAGCCAATTCCTTTCTGATCGCCTTTGACCGCGCCCTTCAGCAGTTCGGCGTGCCCCTCGCCCCCTTTTCATTCGCAGTCACCAGCGAAATCCCCCTGGGCCGCGGGCTGGGCTCCAGCGGAGCGGCGGTGGCGGCGGGCCTGGTACTCGCAGCCGAGGTCGCCGGACGCCCCCAGGGGACAAGCCTGCGCCGGGATCTGGTGAGTCTGGGGGCCGAAATCGAAGGCCACCCTGACAACAGCACCGCTTCCCTTTGCGGTGGATGCACCCTGGCCTTGTCGACTGAATCGGGCTGGAATGTACTGCAACCGCCAGTTGCCGAGTCCATCGGCATCGCCATCGCTTGGGGCTCCACGCCCCTCGCAACCAGTGAGGCACGCCTCGCCTTGCCCGAGATCGTGGACTTCCCCGATGCCGCCGATCAACCCAGACGACTGGCATTCTTGCTGGAGGGCCTGCGCTCAGGGGATGGGGCCCTGCTGACCCTGGGTGGCGTGGACCACCTGCACGAGGCCTTCCGGCTGCCCCTGATCCCGGGCGGGGCCGAGGCCCAGGAGGCTGGTCGAAAGGCCGGGGCATGGAGCGTGACCCTTTCCGGCGCGGGTTCAGGCATGCTGGCCTTGGCCCCTCTGGAAAAGGCCGGAGACGTGGCTCAGGCCATGGGCACGGTGCTCGAAGAGCGAGATGGGCCTGCCCTGCATCGAGTGGCGCGTGTTTGCCGTGAAGGTGCGGCCCTGAGCCGGCCCTAGGCGTTCCAGGGGCCCTGATTGCACCAAACTGAGAGGGGATGACCAGATTGGGTCCAACCTGCACAAGGGATGGAAGAGCGAGAGCCCAACTGAGTTTTTGGGTGCATACTGGAACCAGAGAAGCCACCTCCTGCGTCCCAGGGACCACAACCCGGGGCCACGTTCCCGCCCAGTCCATCAAGCCCATTCTCTCCTGACACATGCGATCTCTCCTGACCCTTTTCCTGACAGGGCTGTGCACAGCCACCGCGCTTGCCCAGCAGGCCCCGCCTACCTCCCGGACGAGCAGCTCCCTGACCACCCCGTTCCTGGCCAGTCGAGGCCTGGTGCGCTGTGGAACTCCCGAAATGGTCTCCGGCGGTTGGAACTTCAACCCGCCCAGCGACTGCAGCTACAACAGCACCAACCCCACCGCGGCCTATGAGCCCGACGAGATCTGGGAGATCACGGTGGTCTTCCACATCCTGCGGGACAGCAACGGCAGCGGCAACGTGACCGATGCCCGCTGCCACTCGCAGATCGACATCCTGAACGAGGACTTCCAGGCCATGGCTGGCACCCTGGGCGCTCCCGGCTACGACACCATGGTGCAGTTCAAACTAGCCACGGTGGATCCCTCTGGCAACGCCACCACCGGCATCAACCGCCACCTCAACAGCACCTGGCACAACGATGGAGGTGGCTACTACAACTCTCTCGCCTGGGATCCGCACAACTACCTGAACATCTACTGCAACGAAGCCAGTGGAGCCCTGGGCTATGTGCCCTATCTGCCCCAAAACGGCTCGCCGGGCTCGAACTCCGACCGGGTCGTGGCCTACTGGGCTGCGGTGGGTCGCAACGCTCCCATCGGCCCGCCCTACAACCAGGGCCGCACGGTAACCCACGAGGTGGGCCATTATCTCGGCCTGCACCACACCTTCAACGGTGGCTGCGGTGGTGGAAACTGCTACACCTCGGGCGATCGCATCTGCGACACGAACCCCGAAGCCAACCCCAACTTCAGTTGCGGCAACTCTTCGAGCTGCGGTAATTCGGATCCGATCTCGAACTACATGGACTACACCGATGATGTGTGCATGAATGAGTACACGCTCGAGCAGACCCGGCGTATCCGCTGCACCCTGCAACACTACCGCCCAAATCTGGCCGAGCCCATCGGCGGCGGCGGTTTGGGCACGAGCTACTGCCAGTCCAACCTGAACAGCCGTGGCCTGAGGGCAACTTTGACCGTGGCCGGAAGCGCCACGGTGTCTGACAATGATCTGACCTTCACGGTGGACGATGCAGCCCTGAACCAGTTCGGCTATCTCCTGATGAGCGTCAATCAGGGCAACGTCAACAACTTCGGCGGCAGCATGGGCGTGCTCTGCCTGGGCAGCCCCATGATTCGATTCTCAAGCAATGTGCTCAACACAGGCAACGCTGGCACCGTGGACTTCTCCCCGAACCTGAACAACCTGCCCCAGGGCACAGTGTTCTCACCAGGCGACACCTGGAACTTCCAGCTCTGGTATCGAGATGTGGTTCTGAACCCCACCTCCAACACCACGGACGGGATTTCGATCACGTTCCAATAAGAAGCACCACGAACGAACCCTGGCCCATTCCGCATGCCATCGCCGCTCACGCGACGCAGGTGTGAGGAATGGGCCAGGATTCGTTGATGGGATGCTGTAGGACTTTCGTTCCCCTAGCGCGCATCCGGAGGAGGCGGCGAGTGATTCGGAGATGTGTTCTGGGAGCTTGCTGTTTGCGTGGCGGGGCGCTGACTCTCCAAGTCGCAGGAGCGTATGATGGCCCCCACCTCGTCCGCATCAGAGGGAGGAATCACAAGACGGGTCAAACCCAGGCCCAGCAGCAGCCCCAGTGACTCTTCATTGGCCAGGCTGGGGCCCCAGATGGCGAGCGGCGTACCGGCTTCCAGCGCTGCGTCCTGCACATCGGCAAGGGCGCGCAAGAGATACGGGTGCAAACGCTCAAGGCCGCCGGCCAGGTTGGCGTGATCTCGATCGGTAGCAAGCAAGTACTGCTGCAAGCTGTCCACGGCGATCACGATGGACGAAGCCTCCTGGGCTAGATCGGCGACCCCGATCACCGCCGCTGGAGTCTCAATGATCACACCCACAGCCAGATCGCTGCAATGTGGAACGCCATTGCGACGCAGCTCGTAACGTTCCTCCAAGAGCGCTTCCTTGACCGCCCGCAACTCGCCGCAATCCACGATCAGAGGGATCAAGATCTCCACCTGGGCCGGATGTTCGGCCGCTGCGCAGAGCACGGCAGCCAGCTGCCGGCGCAGGACCGAACCATTTTCGAGCAGGAATCGCACCCCAGCCAGGCCCAGGGCCGGGTTGGCTTCAACAGGGAAATTCATCCAGGTTGGCGCGAGAGCCGAGGTCACATCCAAGAGGCGCAGGCTGACCGGAATTGAGCCCGCTTCACTCAGAAGGGCGCGATAGTGCTGGGTCAATGTGTCGAGGCCGGGGAGTGCTTTCTCAAGCAGGAACAAGACCTCGGTACGGAACAATCCCAGCGCGGAAAAACCAAGAGCACGAGCGCGCTCGACCTCGGGCAGAGATCCTCCGGATGCGGCAAGGTGAATTCGCGTGCCGTCAAGTGTGCGCACGGCACCCATCTCGCAGTAGGACGGTGCTTGGGGCGGGGCACCTTCTTCGGCCTCTTGGAACTGTTTGAGGATCTCTGGCTCCGGACGCACATGAACGATGCCCTCACTGGCGTCCAACAGGAGCACATCTCCGTCATCAACTGCCTCGAGCAAACCTGACACCCCCACCAAAGTAGGGATGCCAAGGGAACGTGCCAGCAGGGTCGCCCGCTCCGCCACAGACCCTGCACTGGTCACGATTCCCCTGGGCCGCGCTCCCCCGCTGGCCAGCAAGTCAACAATGGTCAGTTCCGGAGCCACAAGGATGCAGCCCGTCAAATCCAGGGCCTGAACAGGGCTGTACTGTCCCTCTTCCCCTTGGGATAGGGCTCGCAGCACCCGCAATCCCACATCCCGCAGATCCACAGCTCGCTCCTGAAGGGCCTCGCTCTGCACGATTCGAAAGATGCGATCGAAGTCGAGCACAACTTTGGCCACCGCAGACTCCAGAGCAAACTGTTCCCCCAGGATCAAACCCTCCACATCGGACAAGAACACCGAGTCCGACAGAAGGGCTTTGTGGGTCTCGAGCACAGAGGTACGGCTCGACGCTTGTTCCAGAACACCTCCCTCCAACTGGGCCTCAATCCCGACTCGTGCGCGATCCAAGGCACCATGAAACCGATTGAGTTCTGCCTCGGCGCCCGTGGAGGGAATGCGCCGCACCGGAACCGCGTCCAGATCCTGCCTTGAACACCGAGCAGAACCAGTTGCAAAGCCACCAGCCACCGTAGTGCCGCGCAGCACACAATTGCCCAGAGCCTGAACAGGTTGACACAACTCTTCATTGGTCGACTGGGAAGAATCAGGAAGAGGAGTCATGACAGGAAGGGCCCAATGATAGGGATTGAATCCGGGAATCCGTTAGTACGGAACCTGGTTCACCTTCGACTGTCGGCCTGTTGGCACAAGTGCCCCAGTTCCGGTGCCAACAGTTTCTCCCAGGCCAGCCGAAGGGCCTTGGGGCTGCCGGGGAGAGCAACAATGACGCGGCCCGCCCGGACTCCGGCGCAGGCGCGGCTGAGCATGGCGGCTGCGCCAATTTCTTCAAAGGAAAGCAGGCGGAAGATCTCGCCAAAACCTGGGATTGTCACGTCCAGGAGGGGCTCAATGGCTTCGGGGGTCACATCCCGATGACCAAGCCCCGTCCCGCCCGTGAGCAACACCACATCAACCTGGGCTTCCTCGCAGGCAGACTCTACTGCTGCTTGGATGGCGGAGACTTCATCACACACAATGACTCGCTGACACAATTGGTGACCTGCGGCCTCAAGGGATTCAATCAGAAACGAACCTCCTCTGTCGCTGCTCTCGTCCCGGGTGTCGCTGACGGTAATAACCGTGATATTCAGCAGTTTTCGCGCGTCCTTGCGATGTTGCTCCAACCCCATGGTCAACACGACCCCCAAATACTGACGAGTTCACGCACGCGCTGCACATCCACGGGTTCAGAGACACGCCCATCCCGCTTGAAGGCCGTGCCCACGATGGCTCCATCCACCAGGCCGCCAAGGGTTGCAGCATTGTTGTGATCCAGACCCGAGCCAATCAAGATCGGTGCCTCGGGCACGGCTTCGCGCACAGCAGAGAGTTCGCCTGTGTCCACCGCCTGGCCCGTGCCGCTGCCAGAGATCACGAGCGCCGTCGCCTTGCCACGCCAATAAGTATCCCTCGCCGCCGTTTCAATCGACCCGCCACCCAGGGGCTCGGCGTGCTTCACATGCACATCGCACAGCAGCGGCAACCCAGGACACAGCTGTTCTCGCAAGCGCACTGTGCGCGCCGCATCCCCTTGAATCAGACCCTGGTCCGTGACCATGGCCCCCACATGCACATTGATACGCAGGAAGGCAGCACCGGTGGCTGCAGCGATTCCCAATCCTGCGCCAGGATCATTCCTCAGCACATTGATCCCCAGCGGCAAGTTCCCAAGTTCAGTCTTCAAGCGATCGGTAACTACCGCCATGCTGGCCACGGTTTCCGGTGGAACACTGGTGGAAAAAAAAGGCGCGTCACCGAAGTTCTCCACGATGATCGCATCCACTCCCCCTTCAGCCAGCGCTGCTCCGTCGAAGAGAGCTGCCTCCAGCACTCCTTCCAAGCCTTGAGAATCCGGAGCCCCGGGCAGGGGTTTCAAGTGCACCACCCCGATCAGAGGCGCTGCTCCGCGCACAAACAACTCAGAACTAAAATTCACAGTCCTCCTGCCTTCTTCAAACCTTCACCCTCGCTCTTGGGCTTCTTCCAATCGGGAAAGCGCGGGAGATCCGGGGCACGCAAAGCCATCAGGACCATCGCAGTGCAATAGCCTGAGGTCCGTGGGAAAATGCGATCGTTCCAACTGCCGTCTTCGTCGCGGGTCATCAGCAAGACCTTGCGCAATTGTTTGCGCAATTCAGGCCGCTGTTTCTCGGGCAGAGCCTCAATCGCATGGGCCACATAACCATGTCCAAAGTAGAAGTAGTAGGGCGCAATCGAATAGGGACCCTCGTGGGTGCCCTGCTGGCTCTTGCGCTTGAGAAGATGCTCCCAACCATCAAAGAAGCCGTCCACGGCGCGGCGCAGGTCCTTGGATGTAGACTGACCAGCATGATGTAGGGCCAACTCAGCAATGGCCGCTCGAGCCGACGAAGCGTGCATCTTCTCCCGGTGACTGCTTTGTCCCGGACGTACGCTGTACGACCAGGCACCCGTATCCTTGCGCCTGCCCCGCTCCAGAGCTTCCAACCCCCGGGGCACAAGGCCACGAGGCACCTCAAACCCGGCCGCCTGAGCACGATAAAGCACCAGCAGGGTCGCGCCTGTCTGAAAAGGACTCGCATTGGTCTGGCTTGCGTAGTTCCAGCCCCCAGCTTCCACCTCGTTGACCATGAGGCAGTTCAACAAGAATTCCACCGCCTCCCGAGCCTGGTTCGCACCTTCAGATTCCAGCACCTCGTGCTCCAATGCCTGCAGTAGGAACGAAAGGGCATAGGTATGCCCCCAACCGCGTACGTCATAGCCACGCTTGGGTCCCGACGCCATGCTGGGGTCCTCGTCCAACATTCGGATGATGAAAGCCGCCGCTGCGCGTACAGCCTTCAGTTGTCCCTCATGCTTGCGCAAACCCGGATACTCCAACAGTCCCTCGGCCACGATAGCAGTGCCACCCACGCGATAGCCCCCCGGAATTCGCCCGTCGGGACCCACTCGATAGACGCCCTCATAGGGCCACTCATCTCCGAGTCCCTGCGCATCCTCGTGCAATTCCTCAAGCCGCTCACGCTCCTTGGCCTGCCAGGCGCCCAAGCGCTTTTCGCTCATACGCCCTACCTGCCGGTCCGGATGATACCGCTCGGATTTTTTGAGCAACAGTTCCACCGCTCTCTCGGCAAGCTGATCATTGCTGGGGTCCTGGGTTTCCTGGGCCGAAACCCTGCTAACGGAGGCGAGAACGCAGACGCTGAGTGTCTTCCACATGCGCCCAGTCTAGCAGCCCCTGCAACAAAACAGGCGCGCCCCTTGAGAGAGGACACGCCTGAAATAGTTGGAGCCAGAGATCGGACTTGAACCGACGACCGTCGCATTACGAATGCGATGCTCTACCACTGAGCTACTCTGGCTTAACCGAGCTCATGGGCTTGATCGAGTTCGGTGGAATACTGCTGACCAGCACCTACTGGGAGCCGCTCCCCCGCAGAGCGCCCAGGGCCTGAGTTCGTTCCGCAGCACCCGTCTGGACCATGCCCAGGGCCTGTGCCGCAGCCATGCGTACTTCCGTGGATTCGTCCCCGTTGGCGGCGATCGCGGCAAGGGGGCCTGCAACACCTTCTGCAGCACCGGAACGCGCCAGGATCGGCCCCATGGCCATGGCCGCATTGCTGCGCTCGCTGTCGGAACGGTCAGAGTCGCCCAAGACAGAAAACAGTGCATGGATGTGGTCCCAAGAACCGCACTGGGCCAAGGCCGCCATGGCGGGAGCGGTGACCGCTTCCGAACGGTGGGCAAGAGTCGAAGCCAGAGCGTCCGCCGTGGCCGAGCAGTCCGTGTGGCCAGCAAGTGCAAGAGCACCCAAAGCCATTGCCGCACGACGGCCAAGATCGTCAGCGCGAGCACGGGCACCCTCGAAGTCAGCGTTCAAGGTCTCTTCCAGACCGGAAAGGTCAGAAGAGTCGGAGATCACACCAGTCACCCGATCCGAATAGGCATCGGCAAATTCCTCATCGCTTGAGAGCAAGAATACCGGCGCATTGGGCAGGTTGTTCGCAATGTCTGCCAGCACCTGGTCGGTGGTCAGGCCGGTCACACGGTCCCCCACCAGAATCAGATCAACCACGGGCATGCGGCGCACCAGCACGATGCCTTCGATACCGGAACCACGATGGTCCACAATGACTCCATTTGAAGCGAGACCCGCAAGGGCCTTGCCCGCGCGCTCGGCGTTGCCATCGATCACTGCGGCAACCCGCAGGACCTCGCGACCAGCCGCATCACCCAGAGCAGCTACGGTTGCTCCACCGGCGGCGGTACCACTGCGGGTGGCGATGCTGGCCAAAGCCAAAGCGCCTTCACCACGCAGAGTCGGATCGCCCGCAGCCACAGCAGCCATCAAAGCTGAAGTGGGCGCGCTTGCCATGCTGCCGAGGGTCTGACAAAGCGCGGCACCGGCAGAGGCGTCGTCGCTCTTGACCGCCCAAAGCAGAGCCGTGTCAATCGCACCTACGCCGGCAGCCGAAAGGGTCAGCTGGGCGCCAACTCCGGCATCGGCAAGGTCATCGGAACGGCCCGCCTTGGCCACGATGGAACCACATGCCCGAGCGATACCCGCTTGAGCGTCGCCATTGGCAGCGTCCAGGTCCAGGGCGCGATAAAAGGCACCCAGAGCCATCTGGTCGTTGAACAAGCTGACCGCAATATCGGAGGGAGTCAAAGCTCCATCCCAGCTCCAAGTCACGTTCTGATCATCGAAGGGACGAATGTGGCTTGCATTGCGGCCGTAGTAATTGTGGCCATCGGCCAGCAACAGGCTGAGGCCGTTACCAGTAGAACCGCATGCGGCGGCGGCACTCTTGGCGGCCTTGACCACTGCACTGTCGCCATCAAGCGCGGCGATCGCTTCAAGAGCGCCCGCGGCACGCGGATCGCCAATGCGTCCCAGACAAATCGCCACATTGCGGCGCTGATAGGCGTGATCGGAACCCAGGGCTGCGATCAGCGGCCAGACCACATCGCCACCAAGCTCGATCAAAGTCGCCATGGCCAGCACACGCCGATCCCCGTCTCCTTCGTCACCGAGGTAAGGCACCAGGGCGGGAGCCGCGTAGGGCCCATGCTCGCTGGAGAGTTGAGTCACGGTCCTGCGACGGACGAGGGCATCGGCTTCCGCAAGCATCTCGGACACCAGGGCTCGCACGGCGCCAGCGTCGTTGCGGTGCTCGCTGCGGCCTAGCTTGGCGCGGGCCAAAAGGCGCTCGGCGACCAGCCGATACTCGCCGCCTTCAACAATCATGTCGAGGAAGACTTGATGGTCTGCTTCCTTCCAAAGCTCGTAGGCAGCCTCATTCGTGGGGTCGGCAGCGAGGATGGCCTGGAACTTGGCCAGGGCCTCGGTCTTGCGACCGCGGGAGAGGAGGTCCACCCCTTCGGAGTAAAGCCCGCCCAGGTCCTGGGAGAACGAAGGAGAGGCGAGGGCTGCAAGGGCAAGGCAAAGGCCCAAGGTCCGGCGCGACTTGGTCATGATGGATCGAGTCCTCTTTTCGAGGCTCAGTAGGGGGGGTGGGAAGCGCTGAGCCAGGAGGCTCTTACACTGGGGAAAAGGTCGGGGGCCGCCCACTTGAACAAGGGGCTTCCCAATTCCGTGGGATGCGGAATCATAGCGGGAGGGCCCCAGGGGTCAAGTCCGGAGGGACGGGAGGATCCCTGGAGTCCTATTGCTCACCTACCTCAGCAGGGCAAGGTGGCTACCCGATCCATTGGGTCGAGTCCCTATTCGATGTTGAAATCCAGGTCTGCAGGGTCTGAGAGCCGAGGAAGGGGGTGATCGGGGAGCCGACCTGGCCTCAGAGAGGCTCAAGGGGGGCCGCCTGGGATCCAACATCAAGTGATCCAGGACGACCCGGCGCGGGAGTCCAGCAGCCCAGGACCACCCCCTCCTGAGCCCCAGTCACCTTCAGGCGGGTCACCGCCTCACCCGCCACAAAACGCGCCCCAAGAGTCGCGAAGACCAGTGCCTCACGGGCATCCGGAGGCACGCCCAGCACCTCGCTGGTCACCACCTCTGCCCCGGTCTCAGCCCGGAGCGCCTCCATCAAGGGCCCATGATGAACTCCCCCACCCGCAACGACGAGGCGCGCCACTCCCTGCGGCAGGAACTCCAGTCCCCCTGCCACATGCCGGGCAACCGCCACGGCTGCGCTCGCCAACACGCAATCTGCGTCCGCCCCAGGCGGCAAAGCCTTCAGCAACCCATCCAACCAGCGCGCCCCAAACATGTCCCGCCCGGTGCTGCAGGGAGGCTGCGACCCAACAAAGGGATGATCGAGAAACAACTCCACCAACGCCCTGTCCGCCGTCCCTCGCCCAGCACACTCGCCGCCCCTGTCCAAAGGCCGATCCAACAACCGCCGCGCCAACCCATCGAGCAACGCCCCGGCGGGCCCCGTGTCAAAGGCCATGACCTCACCAGCAGCCCCCAGCCAGGTCAGGTTCGCAATGCCCCCGAGATTCAGAACACACAGAGGCCTCGCTTCCGCACCAAAAATCAGCTCATCCCCATAGGCGCTCAATGGCGCCCCTTCCCCACCTGCCGCCAGATCCCCCGCACGGAAGTCCGCCACCACCGGACAGCTGGTCACAGCGGCGATCCGTGCAGGATCACCCAGTTGCAGGCTGGCAGCACCGGAAGTCTCTTGCCCGTCGTGGTGCCAAAGTGTCTGGCCATGGCTCGCAATCAGGTCCACAGACAAGTCAGCTTGCTTGCGGACCTCAACCAATGCTGTTCCAAAGGCGAGTCCAAGATCCCGGTGCAGCAGGGCGGTTTCCCGCAGGCTCCAGTGGTCTCCGGCGAGGGCTGCTGTCAGGCACTGACACAAATCCCCTGCATACCCCAGGGTTTCAAAGGCCAAGAGCTCTGGCTGCCGCCACTCGCCATTCAGATCACGGAAAAACCGTACCAGCCCAACATCAATCCCGTCTGCGGAGGTACCCGACAGGATCCCTGCGCATACCATTCCCTCCTCGGAGTGCAGTTTGCGGTGCAGAGTGGCAAGATCCATGGGGCAGAGCGCATGAGGGCCTGGGCCCAGCGCGTCAGCCGAGCCTACCCAACTGGATGCTCGGACCCAACTGGCTGCTAAGCTGAACCACCCCTCTGAGCCTGCCAGGCCCAGAAGCTGCAGGACGATTGAAATGAGTGACCAAAAATCAAAGGGCCGCACAGCGATTCTGGTGGCGGACGACGACGCAGATGTGCGTCTGGCCCTTGAGATGTCCCTCTCCTATGAAGGGTTTGAAATCTGGACAGCCAAGGATGGGGAAGAGGCCTGGAAGCGGCTGCAAAAGGGCATCGCCGAGGACAAGCCCGCTGCGCTTGTGCTCTCGGATCTGAAGATGCCAAAACTCGATGGCATGGGACTGCTTGAGAAAATCTCATCCCTCGACAATCCACCGCAGGTGGTTGTGATCAGCGGCCACGGTGATGTGGAAGTAGCCGTTGCCGCCATGCAACAAGGCGCGGCAAACTTCTTGGAAAAACCCCTGGATGAAAACCGCCTGAGGGCAACAATCCGAGCAACCCTGCGCCAGGGCGAGCTGACCCAGGAGAACCGAGAACTACGCAGCAAGCTGGTTCAGAACTGGGAACTGGTGGGCCAGAGCGAGTCAATAGAACGCCTGCGCCGCCAACTCAGGCAAGTGGCCGCCAGCGAAGCCACGGTCTTGATCACCGGCGAGAACGGAGTCGGCAAGGAAGTGGTGGCGCGCAACCTGCACGCCCAATCCCCCCGCGCCGCAGCCCCGTTCATCGCGGTCAATTGCGCAGCTATCCCAAGTGACCTGATCGAGTCACAACTTTTTGGACACGAGAAGGGTTCCTTCACCGGAGCCAACGAACGGCACATCGGGCACTTCGAAGCCGCAGACGGAGGCACCCTGTTCTTGGACGAGATCGGCGACATGCCTGCGGAAGCACAATCCAAGGTCTTGCGCTCACTTGAATCCCACGAGGTGGTTCGCGTGGGCACCAGTTCCGGCCGCAAGGTGGACATCCGCGTGATCGCCGCTACCAACGCAGATCTGGCCGCCGCGGTGGAGGAGGGCAGCTTCCGCATGGACCTCTTCTACCGGCTGAATGTGGTGCCCCTGCGAGTCCCGGCCCTGCGCGAACGCGTTGAGGACATCCCCCTCCTGGCAGCTCACTTCCTCGCAAAAAGCGCCGAACGCACAGGGCTGCCCTGCCTGACCCTTGCCCCGGAAACCCAGCTGCTCCTCGCTCAGCAGGACTTCCCCGGCAATGTGCGCCAACTACGCAACCTGATGGAAGGTGCAGCGATCTTCTCAGACGGAACCTCTATACAACCCGCCGACCTGGAATCCGTCCTCTCCAACGGCCCGGGTCTGGTAACCCCCCGCCAGCCTTCAGCCAACAAGGGGCACGACCCCTACGACGCCGCCACCTTCGAGGAGTTCAAGATCCAGGCCGAGACACTCTTCATCCGCCTGCGCCTCGAACGCAACGACGGCAACATCAAGCGCACCGCCGAGGAACTCGGTATGCAGCGCAGTCACCTCTATAAGAAGCTGGATCGGTACGGACTCAGGTAGAGAGGACAGCGCTCGAAGAACCCTAGGGCAATCGCAATTTCATGCCCACAGTCAGAGCATTCGACTCACCAAGCACATCTTGGTTCGCAGCTTGGATGCGCTTGTGCCACCAGCCCTTGCCGTAGGACTTATGGGCAATGTCCCATAGATTGTCGCCTTCAACCACCGTATACATCCGCTCGGCAGCAGTGCCGTCATCTTCCACGGAAATCCAGATACGAGTACCAGCGACAGGTGCTTCAAGGCCTTCATTTTCGCGGCGTACAACGATTGCGCGAGAAGGCTCGCCATAGTAGCAGGCAGCAATGGACTCAAAGGTGTCGCCGGGCTGCACGGTGTAGAGCCACAAACCGGGATCCTGCGAGGGTTCCAGCGAGGACCGGGTGATCAGGTCGCCCATTGGCAGGTCAAGGACCGCAGCCGTTTCGGGCTCGGGGCTGACCTCGGGCACGTTTGCTGGAGCGGAGAATGTTGCGTCCTCCTCGTCCGCGAGAACGGGAACGCCTGCCACATCGAGTTCCAGGCCATCCGGCGCCGGGTCCACCCCGACAGCCGCCAGCGTGTCGTCAGGTGCCCAGATCTGTGCCGCCCCCAAAATACCCACGATGACCAGTAGGACGCTCAAAACGACCAGCTTCTCGATCTTTCCCATTGCCTGCCCTTGCCCGGTGGTGCCGGGTCCCCCTTTTCTTGATGCGGTGTGTGAGACCTCAGAGCCGAAGTGGGGAGCGCCATTTGCCTTTGCAGTGCCCCCTGGCCCGAAGTCGAGGTGATGTGTTATGAAGCCGAGGACAGGTGTGCGGTTGACCTCGACAGGGACGAGATTCGGAAACCCAGGTGACAGAGTCAAAGAAAAAAGAGACGCCGGGGCCGATCGGGTGCGGGTAAATGCCACCCATGGGACGCCAGATGCAGGCCTCGGGTTCTCCCGTGCGAGCCAGAAGGCTAGAGTTTGGGCTTCCCATGGTGCCCATTTCCCAGTCTGCTGCCGCCCACCAGGGTGCAGAGCCCTCTCGCCAGACCCCTCCCCAGGCCTCGGGACTGCGTGGAGCCTGGCTCTGGCTGTTGATCCTGGGCACCCTGAGCCTGCAGGGAATCTCCTGGCACATTCTGGAAGGCTATCAGACTGCAGACTCCATCGAATATGTGGAGAACGCGCAAGCGTTGGTGCGCGGTCATGATGTGATTGACAGCATTGCCATTCGCTCGGCATTTTTTCCTCTGCTCCTGACGCCGCCGCTGTGGTTGGCAGATCGCTTCGGAGTGGATGACCAGCGGCCATTGTTCCTGATCCTGCGCCTGCTTCAAATGGGCATAGGGTTGTGGGTTGTGCTGGCGGCAGCGAGTCTTGGGTCCAGGCTTGGGGGCAAGCGCTCCGGATTACTGGCAGGCTGGATGATGGCCCTCAATCCTGTTTTCTTGCAGTACACGGTTTCGCCTTTGACGGATCTGGCTGCGGCTCTCTGCATCTCGATGGGGTTGATCCAACTGGCAAGAGCACGGGACACAAGATCTGGCTGGCACGCAGGGATTTGGATGGGGTTGGGAGTCATTGTTTCCTACAAGGCGATCGCCACGGTGGCTCCCATGTTCCTGGTCTTGGTTCTGGCAGAGCGCTGGCGAGGACGCGCTCATTGGATCGCGTTCTTGGGTGGAATGGCCTGCTGCTTTGTTTTTCAAGTGCTGCTGGATTGGGCCACCTATGGAAGTCCCGGGCACTCCCTGTTCCTTTACATGGGAGCCAACTTTGGCCCCCTGGCTGGCAAGCTGTTCTGGGTGCCGGGGGGCTGGCTGGCGGAGGTGGTTCCTCCCGTAGGGCGCTTCCTGCAGGAGATCGGAGCGTTCCTCTACTCATTCAGCAGTCAGTTGGGAGAAGACTCTCAAGCAGTCATCGGCGAACAGATTCGCGGACGCTATCCCTGGCATTGGTACGCCACGTCGCTACAGGCCTGGTTTGTGGCACCCTTCGCTTTTTGCGCTCTGGCGGGCTCGTGGACCGCTTTCAGGCACCGCAAGACAATCAGCCTCCTGCCTCTCGCTGCAGCGCTTTTCTACATTGTGCTTATCTCAACCAAGGGCTGGAAGGACCAACGGCTGCTGCTGGTGGTGCTGCCAGTCCTGGCGGCCTATGGCGGCTGGGGTCTGGATTGGCTGGTTTGCTGGAGATCCAAGGTCACCGGGACTACCAGGCAGAAGGGTCGTCTGGGCCCGTGGCGATGGTTGCTCATGGTCGTTTGCATCGTCCTGGGTGCAAGCCTGGGCCTGAACCAATTGCTCGCCCGCAATACGCGCAAGTTCTCAGGCTATTGGGAAGCCATGGCCTGGATTCAACGGGAAGCGGACGCCCGTCAAGCCGACGATCCCCAAGCTCCCGCCCTGCGCGTGGCCAGCGCCTATCACTGGGCATGTTTCCTGCGCGATGGACCGGGATTGGTGCTCGAAAAACTCCCGCACCAGATTGACGGCTGGAGTCACTTGAGCGATGTGCAACGCCGGAACAACCTGGGTGCGCTACTGCGCCAGGACTATGTGATCGTGCACATGCCAGTACTCACCAACCCTGGGCACATGGACCTCTTGCACACGGTCAACCGCCAGTTCGCTGTGCACGCGATGTTCTGGAATCAAACCGACTTCGAAGACATCGGCCCAGTGTTTCTGATGAAGCGCCGCACAGGCGGTAGCGATGAGCGAACGCTGTATGCCCGGGAGGAGAACATCGATCCCAGGGCCTATCGCCAGGAACACTTCTTGCCAAGACCGCGGGTTTTTGTGCGGCCTGACCTCAATGAAGAGATCTGGTTTCTGGGATTCCAGTACGAGGTCCTGCCAGGTGACGATCACGGTTGGATCACTCTGCACCACTGGTGTGCCAGCGACCAGATCCAAGCAGACTATGCCATCGTCCAGCGAGTGACGACGGTTGACGAGAGCAATAGCTACCAGGCGAATTTTCAGCCCGCCTGGGGTGCAGCCCCCACCAACAGCTGGACCCGGGGAACATTGCTGCGGGAGAGCTACCCCGTGCTGGCTGCCGCCGAACCCTTCGCCTGGCAGGAGCCATACCGGCCGATGGGCGGAGAATACCGGCGCGGAGACCTGATGCCCGCCTGGCTCTGGCTGGACTATGTGACCTTTGATGTGAATCCCGACGACGGCTCGGCCTTCATCAACGCGAGACTGGAGCTCGCGAAACCCGGAACCCGAGAGCCCCTCAGGGGGCCCGGCGATCAGGATCAGCGCAGCATGCCCGGGGGCTTTGCCTGGAGCCTGGAGGGACATGTGCAGGTCGGGGGTTTCCTATTGGCGGTACCCCCGGATGCCCGGGTACCCCTGGATGCGGCTCTGGACAAGGACGAAGGGCAAGACGACCAGTGAGTCAACATGCGGCGGTCAAAGCTGCACAGGGCCTTGGGATAGTGGGACGCGGACTTTGCCCTGGAGCCCCCGGCTCCCATCCGATGGTTGAGCAATCCCCCTCGCGCGGATACCCTGATGGGGCCAGGAACCCCCGGCCCAAACCTCTCCGGGCCCCCGGCACGCCAATGAACTCCCCCATCCGCGCGATTTCCTCTGCCGTTGTGTTCTGCACCCTGGGACTGCTTTCCCACTCATGTGCTTCGGGACCCAAGACCGACGGCATGCTAGAGCAACCGATTCGACTGATCATGACCGATTTTCGCACCGACACGGAGATGACCCTGGTCAATGATGCCTGGCTCCAGGTCCAGGGGTTCCCGGGGACCAATGCGAGCACACGAAAGGCGGCCTTCTTCTCGGTGACGCGCGGCAAGAGCAAGACCACCACCAAGGTGCTCGACAACCGCCAGGCGGCCCTGCTTGTGAACCACATACGCACAGAGTTTGATTTCAACGAATACGCGGTTGCGGGCCCGACCCCCCCGGGGGGAGGCTATTTCTCCTCGGCGGTGGAAATCGAAGTGGCCGGCCGATCAAAACACATCGGCTACAAGAGCGGCTTGCCGCGGGAAGCGCTCAAGCATCTCAGTGAAACCAAGAAAGTCTTTGTGGCCGTTTACAATCAAGTCTATTCCCTGCAGTCCGTGGAGGACGCAGAGGGCTTCAAGAGGGAGCTAGGAAGGCGTTGATGACTCCTGCGGACGAGAAGCCCGATGCCATCCAGGCCCTGGTAGTGCTCCCAGCGCGCATCGGGTCCACGCGTCTGGCGCGCAAGGTGTTGCTGGCGGAGACGGGCCTGCCACTCTTCGTGCACAGCGCGCGTAACGCAGCAGAGTGTCCCCTGGTCTCACGGGTGGTCGTGGCCTGCGATGATGCCGAGGTTCAAGCGGCCGGGGAAGGGCTCGGCATTGAAATGATTCGCACCCGGCCGGATCATCCCTCGGGCACCGATCGGGTACGCGAAGCCCACCAGAAAGTCGGTGGAAACTGGGATGTGGTACTCAATGTGCAAGCGGACGAACCGGACCTTGACCCAAGGGACTTGAGCAGCCTGATCACGGTCTTTGAAGACCCCGCGGTTCAAGCCGCAACCCTTGGTACGCCCTTCACTGACCCGGAAGAAATGCTCTCCCCCAGCGTTGTCAAGGTGGTCATGGACCACCAGGGAGATGCCCTCTACTTCAGTCGCTCTCCCATTCCTTCGATAAGCCACAGCCGCTCAGGAGAACAGGAGCCGCTAGAAGCCGCACGGCGGCATGTGGGGGTCTACGCTTTCCGGCCCGACGCTCTGGCCACCTTCTGTACTCTGCCCTTGGGTCGTCTTGAGCAAGCTGAGAACCTCGAACAATTACGCTGGCTGGAAGCTGGCAAGAAAATGCGAGTCCAACATGCGCGTCGCGCTGCCCGTGGAATCGACACCCGTACAGACTATGAAGCATTCGTAGCGCGCTGGACCGGCGCCTTGAAAGGACAATCCTCATCACAATGACCAAGCACATCATCATCACCGGCGGAGTCGTCTCCAGCCTCGGCAAGGGTCTGACTTCAGCCGCCATCGGCATGATTTTGGAGCGCCGGGGTCTGAAGGTCTCAATGCAGAAGCTCGACCCTTACATCAATGTGGATCCGGGCACCATGAGCCCCTTCCAGCACGGCGAGGTCTATGTCACCGATGACGGTGCCGAAACCGACCTGGACCTGGGTCACTACGAGCGGTTCACCCAGGCAGTGCTGGGCAAGAACTCAAACTTCACCACGGGCAAGATCTACTCCTCGGTGATTGGCAAGGAACGCCGAGGGGACTACCTCGGACGCACAGTACAGGTCATTCCACACATCACCGACGAGATCAAGGACGCCCTGACTGCTGGGGTCAGCAGCCCGGAAGTCGATGTGGCAATCACCGAGATCGGCGGCACGGTAGGCGACATCGAATCCCTGCCTTTCCTGGAGGCCTGCAGGCAGTTTGCACTTGAGCGCCCGAAAGACGATGTGCTGTTTGTGCACCTGACCCTGCTTCCGTACCTGCGCGCTTCGGGTGAACTGAAGACCAAACCCACCCAGCACTCCGTGGGCAAGCTGCGGGAGATCGGCATCCAGCCGGACATTCTTGTCTGTCGCACCGAGCAGCCCATGACCGCGGAAATGGCCCAGAAGATCAGCCTTTTCTGCAACGTGCGTCCAGAATGCGTGATCGAAGAACGCGACGTGGACTTTTCAATCTACGAGGTACCTGTGGATTTGATCCACAAGGGCTTTGATCGCTTGATCGTGGACATGCTGGACCTGGACTGTGAGCCGGTCACAGACCTGGTGGATTGGCTCGACATGCTCAAACGCATCCGCAGCATCGACCGCGAGGTAGAAATCGCCATCGTGGGCAAGTACGTGGAACTGCACGACGCCTACAAGTCGATCTACGAGTCCCTCGCGCACGCGGGCATCGCCAACAGCTGCAAGGTCAAACTGCGCAAGGTACGGGCCGAGGACGTGCACAATCAGGGCGTCGACACCCTGAAAGGCGCAGCCGGAGTGCTGGTACCCGGAGGCTTCGGTGAGCGCGGCCTCGAAGGCAAGATCGAAGCGATCCGCTGGGCCAGGGAAAACGGAGTGCCCTTCTTCGGCATCTGCTTGGGCATGCAATGCGCAGTGATTGAATACGCACGCAATGTCCTTGACCTCGAAGGCGCACACACCCTGGAACACTCCCCCCACTCACCACATCCGGTGATCAGCCTGATGGACGACCAGGACGGAGTCGAAAAGGGCGGCACCATGCGCCTTGGAGCCTACAACTGTGACCTGAAAGCGGGGACCCTGGCGGAACAACTGTACGGCAGCAAGGCAATCGACGAACGCCATCGACACCGCTTCGAGTTCAATAACGCCTACCGCAAACAATTCGAGGCATCCTCGATGAGCCTCTCGGGAATCAACCCCGAACGTGATCTTGTGGAGATCGTTGAGATCGCCGACCATCCCTTCTTCATAGGGGTCCAATTCCACCCGGAGTTCAAGAGCCGTCCGCTCAAGCCCCAGGTGATTTTTCGCGGCTTTGTAGCCGCAGCACTCGCCCGCGACAGGGGTCAAGAGAGCAAAACCAACGCCAAGAACTCGGGTGCCACAGCATGACTGATTCACATGAAGGAGACGCCTCCCAATCTCCACGCACCGCCGCCGACATGCCCCTGCCCGGGGGCAACTTCAGCCTTTTCCTTTCGCGGCTCTCGATCCAAGGCCTCCTGGCCTGCGGTGTGCTTGAGAATCCAGTGACCGGCCAAAAGCAACCGAACGAATCCATGGCCCAGGCTCTAATCGAAGACCTGGCCATGCTGCAGGACAAGACCCGCGGCAATCTGGAACCGGACGAAGACTCGCACCTGACCAAGGTGCTCGGTGACCTGCGAGATGTCTTCAAGCGAACGTTTGAAGCTACTGAAGACTAGCCCCTGAGGGCCAGGTCCGAACATCGGTGGTGAGTGGGTCAACCCAACGAATTGATCCGCTCCGTATCTTCTCAGCGATATGCGGGAATGCCGGTCAATTCGTGCCCCAAGGCAAGCGTGTGAATGTCGTGGGTGCCCTCATAGGTGACCACCGACTCCATGTTGAGCATGTGACGGCCTGTGTGGTACTCAAGGCTGATGCCATTGGCTCCCAACATGTCGCGGCAGGTGCGGGAAGTCTTGAGGGCCATACTCACATTGTTGCGCTTGGCCATGGAGACCTGATGAGGAGTGAACTTGCCCTCGTCCTTGAGCCGCCCCAGCCTCAGGGCCATAAGTTGCGCCAGGCTGATATCCGTTGCCATGTCCGCCAGCTTCTTCTGGGCCAGCTGGAACCCTGCCAGAGGCTTGTCAAAGACTATGCGCTGCTTTGAGTAGCGCAGGGCCTCGTCGAAGCAGGCCTCGGCTGCCCCCACAGCGCCCCAGGCAATGCCGTAGCGCGCCTGGGTCAAACAACCCAGAGGCCCCTTGAGGCCCTTGGCCTCGGGCAACAGGGCACCGTTGGGCACGCGTACATCTTCAAGCACCAGCTCTGAAGTTATTGAGGCCCGCAGGCTCCACTTGTGTTTCTGTTCAGGCGCGCTGAAACCCTTCAGATCGGTGGGCACGATGAACCCGCGTATTCCATCCTCCGCTCGTGCCCAGACGATGGCTACCTGCGAACAGGTCCCGTTCGTAATCCACATCTTGCGGCCATTCAGGATCCAGTCGTCACCGTCCTTCCTGGCGGTGGTCAACATTCCACCGGGATTGGAACCAAAGTCCGGCTCGGTCAAACCGAAGCAACCAATTGCCTCGCCCGCTGCCAAACGAGGCAACCACTCCTGTTTCTGCTCTTGCGATCCATACGCCAGAATCGGATACATGACCAAGGAGCCCTGCACTGAGACGAAAGATCGCAGACCTGAGTCCGCCCGCTCAAGCTCCTGACAGATCAAGCCATAGGTCACGCTATTGAGGCCGGCACCCCCGTACTCCTCGGGAACTGTTGGGCCGAACACACCGAGTTCCGCCAGCTCCCCAACCAACTCCATGGGAAAGGTCCCTGCTTCAAAATGCTCCATGACCAGAGGCATGAATCGCTCGGAGCACCAGGACCGCACGGCATCGCGGACCATCAGTTCCTCTTCGGAAAACTGATCGTCTAGAGCCAGAAAATCGAGTTGTTGATAGGGATCCATTGGGTCGCTCTGGGGATTGAGGCGTAGCAGATGGTGCCTTGGCTGGATTGCCCAGGCCCAGCGACAACTCTTCCAGAATACGCGCAAGAAGCCCCAAGGAGATCCAAAGAAGGTGGACAGGGGGCTCTAGCTCTCCCGCAAAAACAGCCCTCTGCCCACGAGCTCGAAGATCCCATCCCTCCCCCTGCCCCCACTCCTGGCCCTGCCCCCTTGCCCAGGGGCCTCCCACCTGCAACCCTGCACGAGCCCATGTCCCACACCCCCTGCCCCATCTGCGCCTACCCGAAGGCCCCCGGCACCTGCCCCCATTGCTCTGACCAATGGAATGGACCCGGCGCCCAGGGCTCTCCCATCCGAGGCATGGCGGGTCTGATTGAAGGCGCCCGCGCCCCCCTGGTCGGAGCCTCCTTGTTGTTGCGGGGCCCAAAGCTCAAGCGTGTGCTGGTGCCCCCGGTCCTGGCCGTCACCCTTGGAGCAGCCTGGCTGCATGGAGCTTGGATCAGCCCCTCGATCGAGGCCTTCTTCACTCTCTCCAGTGACCCGGGTCCGGATCCCTCCTGGTGGCAGAGTTCTCTCGCCTGGCTGGCGGATTCCTGGCTGCTGCAAACACTCAGTGGACTTTCCTCCTTGATCGCCCTTGCCCTGACGATCTGGCTGAGTTTCACGCTCCTGTTCGAAGTCATTGCAGGGCCGTTCCTGGACGAAGTCCATTCACGCCTGGAGACGCAATGGTTTGGGAGGGACCCTCGCAGCCACAGCGCGCGGCCAGATGTACTGGATTCAGAAGCCGCCACCCGCCGCTCCCTGCAATGGCTGCTGCCCGGCGGACTGCTGGGAGCAGCCATGGCCTGGTTCTCCCCACTCCTGCCCTGGTTGCTTGCACCCATTGGACTGCTGATTCCCCTGCTGTGGGTCACTCGCCAGGACCCGACCTACTTGACCTGGCTGCGCTGGGCCGCGGGGCATGAGCTCAGCCTGCTCTTGACCAGCGCCAAGATCGCTCTGATCTCGATCCTGATGCTGCTGATCTTCATCTGGCTGCCCTTTGTGCCCCTGGTGGGCACCTACCTGTGGATTTCCCTCTCGGGTTTCGTGCTGGCCATGGGCCTCTGTGATCTGGCCTTCTCCCGACGAGACTGGCCGGGACGATCGCGCATGGGCTTCATGATGGCCCAAGCGCCCGCATTCGGAGCTTTCGGGGTGGTGGGAGGTTTTCTGGTGGGCATCCCCATCCTTGGACCGATTCTCGCGGTACCGGCCCTCAGCATCGGAAGCCTGTGGCTGATCTGTCGTCTGGACACCGGGCAACGGGCTGCTTCCTGACCCCGCTCTGCGTATCATTCACCCCCCATGACCCGTCATCTCGTCACCAGCGCCCTGCCCTATGCCAACGGCTCCATTCACCTGGGGCATGTGGCTGGAGCCTACCTGCCCGCTGATCTTTATGTACGCGGCCTGCGCCAGATGGGCGAAGAGGTCCTGTTTGTCTGCGGCGCAGATGAGCATGGGGTCGCCATCACAATTGGCGCGGAACAAGCGGGGCAAACCTACGACGAGTATGTGGCCCACTGGCGCGAAGGCATCAAACGCACATTCGACAGCTTGGGCATCGAATTCGACACATGGTCAGGAACCAGCATCTGTCCAGATCACGAAGAGATGACGCAAGAGTTCTTTCGCCAGCTGGATGACCGGGGCTATTTGATCCGACGTGAGATCGAACAGCTGTACTGCACCAAGGACGAAATGTATCTGGCGGACCGCTATGTGGAGGGCACCTGCTACAGCTGCGGCGCAGAGAACGCCCGTGGGGATGAGTGTCCCGCCTGTGGAACCTGGATCGAGACTCTGCGGTTGAAGGAACCTCGCTGCAAGCTCTGCGGCGAAGCTCCCCAACGACGCAGCACCAGTCACTGGTTCCTGGACCTGCCCTCCCTCAGAGATGCAAAGGTTGCGGATTGGATCAAGGGCCGTGAATGGAAGTCCAATGTCTCGGCCTTTATCAAGGGCTTGCTGAAGGACACACCCGAACGGGCCATCACCCGGGACATGACCTGGGGTGTACCGGTGCCTGCGGACCGCAGCGCGGGAACCAGCGGAAAGGTGCTCTATGTTTGGTTTGACGCTCCGATCGGCTACATCAGCTTCACCAAGGAATGGGCTCGCAAGCAGGGGCGCGAAGAGGACTGGAAGCTCTGGTGGCAGAGCGAGGACACCCAGCTGGTGCACTTCATCGGCAAGGACAACATCCCATTCCACTGCCTGGTCTTTCCCTCCATGTTGTGGGGCACGGGCCAGGACTACACCCTGCCTCACGCGGTTCCCGCCAACGAGTTCTACCAACTGGCGGGCGGCAAGTTCAGCACCTCAGACGGGCACACCTTTGACCTGGAGGCGTACCTTGCGGACACGGACGCCGAAGTTGTGCGCTGCTATGTGACCTCAACGCTGCCTGAGACGGCCGATGCGGAGTTCAACGCCAATGACCTGGTGACCTTCAACAATGCTCAGCTCGCAAGCAACCTGGGCAATCTGGGCTCCCGCGTGCTCAAGTTCATCGCCAAGAACTTCGACGGACGGATTCCTGAATTGGATCCAGCCCACACAGGGGATCTGGAAAGCCTCCTGTTCGAGTGCTGTGCAGATTGCGAAGACCCGGGCATGGACATCAAGGCCTTCCGCTTCCGCCGCGCCCTGGAAGATGTGCTGGCCCTGGCCACCGCCGCCAATGTATTCATGCAGCGCTGCGAACCGTGGAAGACCAACAAGACCGACGCGGCTTTGGCCGGCAGCCAACTCAACATCCTCTGCGAGTGGCTCTCACTCCTGGCTGCCTGGCTGGCGCCCTTCGCCCCGCACAAAGCCCAGGAGTTGTGGCTGCAACTTGGAGGCGAGGGTCAGGTCAAGGACGCGGGCTGGCCCAAGGTTCCGGGACCCGACAATCCCGACTGGCGTGCGGGACTCGGCGGCAGGCAACTGGGCGAACTGGGAACCCTCTTCCCACGCATGGACGCGCTGGTACCAGCGGAGAAGTGATCCCTGCGTACTGCCAGCAAGCGGAGCGAGATCGGCAGTCCAAAAAAAGAACCAGGGCCAACCCCAGCAGAACTGGCGTTGACCCCGGTGTGATTAGTGAGGACGTTTAGACGGAGGCCTTCAGTGCCTTGCCACCGCGAAACCCAACCTTGCGACCTGCCGCGATGGGCATGGGATCACCAGTCATGGGGTTGCGGCCAACGCGCGCTGGACGCTCACGGACCTCGAAAGTTCCAAAGCCAGTCAGCGTGACGGTTCCATCTTCCCTAAGACCCTCCGTTATGCCTTCGAGGACGGTGTCCACGAGGCGTGACGCCTGCAGCCGAGAAACACAAAGTTCCTTGGAGATGACCTCAACGAGATTGCCTTTGTTCACGGGATGGTCCTTGAACCAGGATTAGCGGCGCTTTCTCTTGGTTGCCTTGCGCTTGGCCTTTTTCTTGGTTGCCTTGCGCTTGGCCTTCTTCTTGGTTGCCTTGCGTTTAGCTTTCTTCTTGGTTGCACGCTTCTTGCGTGCGGGGGCCTTTCTGGCCTTGCGTTTAGTGGCCTTCTTTCGAGTGGCCTTTTTCTTGGCAGCTTTTTTCTTTCTAGCCATGAGAGATCTCCTTGGACGTGTCGTCCGGGGGGTGTTGCCCTAAATGGGCGGAGGCACGAAGCCACAACATCAAGGACGAGCATCGTCCCTCGCAGGCACAATCAAGACGACCGAATGGAAAGAAATGTGGGTTTTTCAAATCAAATAGACGCATAAACATGCCCGGACTAAACCAAAGCAATTCGCCAGGAGACCTCATACAGTCATCATCCTGGACCGAGAATAATGCTTAACCTATTGTCAACAATAGACTTAGACACACACAGCCAGGTACCTCGACGCCACCAGAAGCCATCGGGAGTGCTTCAGCAGGGCTCCTGACCTGGCCGGAAAGTCGAGCGCGATAATTTTGCAGCTTCCCAGCAGATTCAAACGGCCCAATTGTGGATAAGCCGCTTCCTAGTGGATAACCCGTTTACAAGAACTCCCGCCCTGCGTCACCTTGCGAGCACAGACCTGACAGGGATCAGAACAGGTCATCGAGGGCCTTGGAAGCCTGCTCGGAGTAGTTTTGGGCCAGATCATCGTCACCAAGGCCTGCTGCCGGACCGGATTGCTCAAGAACTCGTTTGAGATTCTCTGCAGTCTCCTTGGCATAGAAACGCACCAGGCCCAAGTTCGTCTTTGAATCCCAGACCACCGCCAGAAGAGTTCGCAAGCCAACCGCCGACAACTGAATGCCCTGCTCCTGACCCTGGTGGGAAAGAGAATGAAAGCCTTCTTCCCCCAGCAGCTGCGCAACCTGGTGGGTAGCGGCAAAAGAGCCCGCGACCAAAGCCGCCAAGGACTCAAGGCTCTCACTGGGAACCTCTCCTCGACGAGTGATCATGTGCCCTTCAGTATCAATCAGCAGGGCACTTCGCGCTCTGGACAGTTCCAAGAAGCCATCGAGTTCCCGATCAAGGCGTTGCACATCGTCTGCGTAGAAGACCATGCGATCTGCGCGCAGGCGTTCGTTGGGTGTCTGCATTGTCGATCTCCTTACATGGCCTGAAAGAGAAGGCCACCGAGAACCATTCCGGCTCCCAAGGCAGCAGTAATGCAAGCCACTGCGAGCGCGACTGTCTTCTTGCTGAAACGCTGCACGGGAGTGGCCGCCACCTGAGCGCGGGGCCGAATGCGAGTTGGTGGGTTCATGTTCGCCACACGCCGAGGCGAAGGAGCAGGAGTAGGCTGATCAGCAGGGACCTGCATCATGGCCGAGCGCTTTGAAACCGGCGCAGACTCCACCGGAGGAACGAGGGGCTCGAACTTAAGGGCTAGACTGCTTGTGGACTGCTGCTCCTGGGCCTGAACCGCAGGAACTTCGGGCATGGACTCCGGCTCAATGGATGAGGCCATGCGAAGAGGCGATGCGGGCGGGTCTGACTGTTCCATCCCTCCCTGATCCACCTGAGCCTGCACAACCGGATCGCTGCTCGCAGGTACAGGAAACTCCGCTGCCATGGGTGCAGTGGCGGGCGCCATGCTGGGAGGCGCCATGCTGGGAGGCGCCATGCTGGGAGGCGCCATGCTGGGACCAGAAGCGGGAGTACGGGGGCCAGTGTCCGCAACGCTATCGCGCGAGTGCTCAGCCGCAATCCGCGGGCCACTGCCCATGGGACTGGGACCATCGGAAACCAGACGCAGCGGGCTCGATGGCGGAGCGTCAGTACTGGATTGGCTCGACGGGACCGGTTGACTCGCCGGACTGGAGGGAGTCGGCGGGAAGGGTGGGGGGAAACCTGTTGAACCGGAAGTCGGAGGAGCAAGAGTCGGCTCTTTCGGTACAGCAAACTCATCATCAACAGCCTCATCCACAGGAGACTCAACAGCCTCAGACGGAGCGGGCACACTGGCCTGAGACGGAGCGGGCACACTGGCCTGAACCGGAGCGGGCACACGGGCCTGAACCGGGCCTGACACAAGGGGTTCGCTCTTGGTTGGCTCTGTACTACTGTTCACACCGCTGGCCTTGTGCACCGTATCAAGCACAAGAGCTGCGAGACTCTTGAGGGTCGGGAAGACTCCTTGACCGGAACTCGCAACCCCTTCAATGGTGGGCACTCCTCCCGGATTCAAGGTCGCATCGAGCTCCTCCACGGTCAACGCATCCGGCAGGTCACGTTTGTTGTACTGAATGACCATGGGCATCTCGGCCAGGTCCTTGCCGTAGTCCGCCAGGTTCTCAGCCAAATTCCGCATGGACTCCTGGTTCTCCTCCACCATCGAAGCGGAAGAGTCGGCCACAAAAATCACACCGTCGACTCCTTGCAGGACAAGTTTCCGCGTACTGTTGTAGTAGACCTGACCAGGCACCGTGTAGATCTGGAATTGGGTGCGCATTCCCGCGACCGTGCCCAGGTCCAAGGGCATGAAATCGAAGAACAGGGTGCGGTCGCCATCGGTGGAGATGCTGGTCAATTCGCCCCGACTCTGATCCGGTGCGCGCTGATGAATGACCTCCAAGTTGGTCGTCTTGCCGGACATGCCGGGGCCGTAGTAGACGATCTTGACCGTCACGCTTTTTTGGGCAAAATTGATCTGAACCATATCAGCTTTTTTCTTTCTTGTGGTAGGTGCCCGTAAGACCAGTGATCGGCCGGGCGGAGTTGTGTTCTTGTGAATTCTGTTCTGTGGGTGCTTCGCTGGGGAGCGCGCCGGTGGGTTCAACGCTGGGCTTGGAAGAGACATCCATCTCGGAGACCAAAGCGAATTGGCCTTGCCCTAAGCCGCGCAAGAGCCGTGCGATGCGACCAAGCGCTGCCTCCATGGGAACCCGCAGGTCCTCGGGCAAAGCGCCCGGCTCAAGCCAGACTGCCAGGCAGGCCTGTTCCCCAGGGCAGACCACCAATGTGGCCTGACTGCCCCTCACTACAAGTCTTCGCGGATCGTCCCAGGACAAGCGTCCGAATGAACCTTCAAGATCACGCACCCAGCCCAGCACCAGGGCACAGGTCGCCTCTTGCTGCAGGTCGTCCTGCCTCGTGGCGCTGCCCACCAAGGAGTGCACCAAGAGACCATCACGCCCAATCACAAAGGCCTGACGCAGCCCCGGGACCTCGGCCAGTGGGTTCAGTACATGCTTCATGACTTGCCTCCCAACTGTTGTCCAAGATGGGTCAACTGGCCCGTCAACTCATCTGTTGGCTCATGCTCACACCAAACTGTTGCCATCCCGAACTTGCCTGCGCTCGTCAGCAGACTCCCGTGCTCGCCTTCAACACAGAGCAGGTCCAAGCGACCTAACCCCACGCGAGCAGCAAGCTCTCGGGTCTTGTGAGCACTCTCTCGAAATGCCCGCGCCGTGCGATCTGCCGCGGCTCCAGTAAGGCCCTGGACCAACGCGGTACTTCCCTGGTGATAGGTTGCGCAATGAACGCCTTCTTGACGCGCAATGTTCTTCAGCAATCCGCGCACACTGCCTTTCCGTGCCGGCTGTGAATTTTCGGCAGCGTGATCTTCGACAGGATCTACATCCAGGACTCCTCTGCGAGTGCACTCCAGCAAGGCTTGAGCAAACTCGAGCGCATTGTCGCTCTGCTGGGTGGACTCTCGGAAAGCCGCTTCCGCCTCAGGCTCGCCTGGGCGCAGTTCGAGCAACCTTGCCAAGAGAGTGCGACGCTCTCCATGAGCACCGACCCGACCGCTCAAGGCAATCAAGGTTTCGAGTGGCCGTGGATCACGGGGCATGGCCTCGGCCGCACGCTGACCCAGTTCCCAGGCCAGCTGACCGTCCTCACGTACGCCGCCGCCAAAGAACGCGCCCATTGACGCGCAAGATTCAAGATGTAGTGCCTCTCCGGAGCCCCCAGCCTGACGCCAACGCCGGGCCGCGGCCTGTGCGCGTGCAAAGCGCCCAGACTCCATATGCACCTCGATCAACTCGCTCCAAAGAGCCGGCCGAGGCGCCAGCAGCAGGTCCGCTTCGAGTTCACGCACTCGGGCGTCCAAGCGCAACCTTGCCGCCCGACGAGCCATTTGAATCAGCTCTGAACTCTCTGGATGAAGGTCGAGGGCCTCGTGACAGATCGCCTCAACCCGACTGGATTCACCACTGACCACCGACTCGTGAGCCAGAGCGAGGTAATTCTGCACGGAAGGATCAAGAGCTACCCGACGCGCAGCGCTTCGCTGCCTCCTCCGATGAAAGACACGCCCAAGGAGATTCATAGCCCTGCCTCCTGCTCCTGGGCCAAGTGCTGGGAGAGGGCCTCGTGATCCACACGTATCTGTGGCAGGTGCTCCCAACCCTCAGGCGCCTTGTCAAGGGCCTCCCCAAAAGCGGCCAGGGCCGCCTTGAAGTCTCCGCGCTCTGCGTGGGTCAGACCTCGCACACGAGCAGCTTCGGCCTGGGCCAACTGCAGTTGCTCCGCCAACTCTGCTGCAATTTGTTCTTCACGCTCCAGACGCTGGACCTCACGCATTTGCCAATGAATACGATCCTGCTCCTCACGCACCTTGAGCGAACCAGTCCAAACAGGCCGCGTCGCACTCAGATCTTGAAGCGCCTCGAGCCGCGCCGCCATCATCTGAAGATTGGAACCCGAAACTGAGGGCAGGTTCGCGTAGCGACGGGCTGCCTCCCTGTTCCAGGCCACGCCCATTGTAACCAGGAAACACAGACCTGAAAGCCCAAGCACAAGCCGCACTCCACGTCGCTTGCGACGCTCGCGCTCCACCTCCCCATAGCGCAGATCACGAATCATGCGCGCCACATCCCGGCGGGTGCGATCCAAGAGCAGGACCTCCTGCAACCAAGGGATCGCCTCACTCACACGACCTCCATTTACTGCATCGTCTGCCCGAGCCAGGTAGCGTTCTACCAATTCCGCGGTGTTGCCATTGCGCCGCATGAGGCCCGCAAGTTCCTGATCCACGGTACGGTCAAGGGGCATGTGTCCGGCCAAGAACTCCAAGAGCGCCTGGGCTCGTTCCACATCGCCGGAACGCTCAAGCAACACAGCGAGCCGTCGACCCTCCACCGCCAGGGAGATGCGCGCTTCACTCAGCACGTCAGGGTGTGCCAGGCCAAGGATCACCAACGCCTCCAGGAGGCGCATGTTGGCTGGATCCTCGCTCAAATGATCGAGCAGAGCCTGGCCAAAGGCGCGAGCTGTGCGGCGGTTAAAATCCGAAGCCGCAGACTCCATCATGGAACGCAAGCCATCTGCGTCCAGTTCGTGGTCCGGCCCGCCGGTAATCGCCTGCACGGCATCATCAACGTAGGTCTTGCCGCCTTGCAGCGGGTCGTTTTTGGATTCTTGAGGCAATGGACTTTTGGCGCTGGAGCGGGGGGTAAAAAGAGCTCCCCCATGTCTCCATCCTTCGGGTCTCCTGACGCCTGACCTGAAATCGAAACCGGGCGGGTCTCTCAGAAGCGAATCCAGAGAGCCCATGACCCCTCCAGATGGCCTCCAGCGGCCGCTACTGCCCAAAAAAGGTACCTGCGGGGCCCGACTCACCGCGCGTAAGTCAAGCCCCGCAGGCGGGGGATCCTTGGATCTGTCTTGCTCTAGAAAATCAGCGGGTCCATGACATACTCACCCAGCAAGGTGCCACCCCCATGGCGGAAGGCCGCCTGCACCGCGAGAGCAGTTCCAACCAGGGCCGGGTCCGAAGGAATGGCGAACTGATGGTCGGCAATGCCATCGATATCCGTTGCTGAGGGCAAAATCGAAAGAGTGGAGCGGTCAAGGTGCAGGAGTCCAACCACCCCGGGTACAGCCGATGCATCAGCACGCTGTCCCACGAGCAGTAGGGAGATCAAAGCTCCCTCCTTCTTGGTGGAGAACGAAGCCACGCCGCCAATGGTCATGGGGTTGTTTTGACGTAGATCATTCTCGCCCGTATCGAAGAGCCGGATGCCCCCCGTTGTGCCGAAAGTGCTGGCGTGTACATCCTTGTGAGCCACCACAATGCTGGTTCCCGTCTCATCCAGGTCCAACCCCGTGACGCTGCCCGGTACATCGATTTCCCATACGGGCTGAGTTGCCCCCGCCTCCAGCAAGATCACCTCGGGTGAGAAGCCATCGCCCCAGGAACCAAATGCTGCCCGGGATCCATCAGGAGTCACCCGAGCCACGCGTGGAAGATTCTGACGGGCGCCAAGGCCACCTGATTGTTCATGCTGTGCCACCAGCATGGCATTGCTACGCAGTTCATAGCGTGCCCAAGTACCGGTTGTGTGACGCCACCAGGCAACGGCCATGATCTCTCCGTCTGCAGAGAGATCCAAGGCGGTGACCACATCGGTCTGAGAGCGGGTCAATGTAATTACCAGGCCCCAACCACTGGATCCCTGCTGCAGGACAACCAACTGACCTACGGAACCCACCGCGACCCTGTTGCCATCACCGGCCACGGCGATTGCGCTGGGCGCGGCGTTGAGAGCCTGCTGGTGCAGAATCTGACCATTCCCATTAAGGATGTAGAGATCCAACCCAGCCGCCAGGACGATGATGGAACCGTCAGAACTCACCTTGAGGCTGGACAGTGCCAAACCAGGCAGATCTTGGCCGCTCAGGAGCGCTCCATTGCTGCCATCAAGCAACTCCAAGCGAACGGAACTCGATGCGCTCTCAAAAGCCGCGACAACCACCAGGCTGCCCGTCTCATCAGTCGCAATCTGCGCCGCAGAGTTGACCAGAGGTGCAATGGTGTGATTCCAATCAATCGAGAAGGTGCCCGTGCGCGCTGCGTTCACGGGGGTGTGACGGGTGATGTGAGTGGCCCTCTGATAGATGTTCGGGGCAGCCTCCTGCACAAGACCAAAGACCACATCGCTCTTGGGAGGCGCAACCGTACGGCTGAAGAGAGCATTGGCGGGCGAGGTCGTGTCCAGGAATCGGGCAGGCCCGGCCTGATCGCGGGGTACATCGAGCACCATCCACTGGGGGTTCTGCCCCTCAGCCCCGGCCCAGACCAGATTGTTTTCGGCACAAAAGTGCACATCCCGAGGGATCCAGGCCTCGTTGCTTGCGGGAACGTGTCCCCAACGCAGGCTGTGTTCAAACGAATTGTTGACCTGGGCGCTGGCCCCAGCGGTCAAACAGAGAAAGAGAGTGAAAATGAGTTTCTGCGCGGTGTTCATGGCTTGTGCGGCCCTCCAAACCAACGCTACCCCCCCCTGGGCACAGGGGCGGCTGGCGGGGCAAAAGGGCCGCCCCTGTCCCAGGACGAGGCACAAGAATCGTCCTCGGCGAACCCCGTGTCCCATACCTGGACGAAATGAGCATTCAGACGAACCACCCCAACGGGCCCAGAGGCTAGAATCCGGCCCCCGCTGATCTGGGGAGAGCCCAACCCAACAAGGTTGGCGCCGAAGGGGCAAGCCGCAGCCAAGCGGTGAAACTCTCAGGCACCCAGGACCCGGATCTCAACGGCTCACTGGACGCATGTGCGAACAGGTGCGCGGATATCAATCCACCCGCCCGGCCTTCCCTATCCACGGGATGCCAGACTCCTGATCCATGCAGCAGACACCCCTTCATTCGGTCCATGAACGCCTTGGTGCGCGCATGGTTGAATTCGGTGGCTGGCACATGCCCGTGCAATACGGCCCAATCCTGGACGAGGTGCGCTGCGTTCGCGAGAAGGTCGGCCTGTTTGATCTCTCCCACATGGGACGATTTCGTCTGACAGGTGCAGATCGAATAAGTGCCCTCGACAAGATCGTGACCACCTTTGTGGGCCGTATTCCCGTGGACTCAATTCGCTATGGACTGATCTGCCAGGAAGACGGTGGTGCTCTCGACGACATTCTGGTCTACCGCGGCGAAGAGGATGTGTTCCTGGTGGTCAACGCCTCGAACACTGAACGCGATATGGCCTGGCTGAATGAACACCTGGCCGGGGCCAACGTAAGTCTTGAAGACCAAACCGACGAACTGGCTATGCTGGCCCTGCAAGGACAGGATTCGGTAGCAACCCTGCAAACGGTTGTGGAAGACCTCGACCTCTTGACCATCGGTTACTACAAGTCTGGCTTCGGGACACTATGCGGCCTGCCCAACGTACGCGTAAGCCGCACGGGCTACACCGGCGAAGATGGGTTTGAAATCTACTTCGACAGCGGGGAGTCCGAACGCGTCTGGAATGCGCTGATGGAAGCCGGCGCGCAGTACGGCCTCAAGCCCATCGGCTTGGGAGCCCGGGACACCTTGCGCCTGGAAGCGGGAATGTCCCTCTATGGGCATGAGATCAACGAGACCCGCAACCCTATCGAGGCGGGTCTCTCCTTTGGGGTCTCCTTTCACGAGGACAAGGGCGATTGGATCGGCCGTGATGCCCTGGCCCGAATCAAAGCCAACCCCACCAATAAACTGGTAGGCGTATCAACGGACGGCAAACGCGCTCCCCGTGAGGGCTACCCGGTGATGAGCGGGGATGAGCAGATTGGCGTGATTTGTTCCGGCGCCATCTCCCCCACACTTTCCAAGAACATCGGCACGGCCTATGTTCCCCTAGCCTTCAGCGAAGCGGGAACCAGAGTCCAAATGGATCTGCGCGGCAAACGCCAGGACCTGACCGTGACCGACCTTCCTTTCTACTCCCGAAAACGTTAGTTCCAAGAAAACAACACCATGCGCCCCGACGACCGACGCTACGCAACTACTCATGAATGGGCCAAGATTGACGGAGACTCCGTCATAATTGGCATCACCGACTTCGCCATCGATGAACTCTGCAACGGCAACGAGGGAGACCTCGTGTATTGTGACCTGCCCGAAGTGGGTCGCATGGTCGAGTTGGGGGAGACTTTCGGCGAAATCGAATCCGTCAAGGCAGTGTCCGACCTGCAGGCTCCGATAACCGGCGAAATTATCGAGGTCAACCCGGTCATCGAGGACCATCTGCAGGTACTGGCGGAAGACACGTGGGGCAAGGGCTGGATGGTGCGCATCAGGTCAAAGGCCCCTAACCTGGACCACATGTTGGACGCAGAGGCTTACGAAGAGCACGTCGCTGCAGCCCACTAGAGTTGCCAGGCCAGGGCATGCGATTGCCCCTCAGACTACGGCCATGCAAGACATCTGGCGCTTGATCACCACCTGGGGCACCAGCCCCGAATTCAACATGGGTCTGGATGAAGCCCTCCTCCTGGAGGGAGATCAACCGACCTTGCGACTCTACACCTGGTCCCCCGATGCATTGAGCTTGGGTTGGTTCCAAAAAGCAAACCAGGTCAGCGAAATTGGATCCGCCAGCGCCACTGTGCGCCGCTTGACCGGTGGCGGAGCGATCCACCATGAGAACGAGTTGACTTTTTCGATCAGCTGCCCGCAAGCACACCCCCTTTACCAAGGTCCCGTGGGACCAAGCTACGCTCGCATCCATGGAGCGATTATTCTCGCCCTGCGCGAGATCGGCCTGCCCGCACGTTTGCGAGGAGAGAAACCCCTGACCTCTGACAACCCCGCAAGCGCCATGTGCTTCCACCACTCCACGCCTCTCGATGTGACCTGGGACGGACGCAAGGGGGTGGGCTCTGCCCAACGGCGCAAGGGCGGCCGGGTACTGCACCACGGTTCGATCAAGGTCGATAGCACGCCCCTTGAGGGCTCCATTGCGACTTTCGAGAATGCCAACGAAGCACACACCGCCCAGTCGTTCGTACCCCTGCTGCTGGAGCACATGCGCCAACATCTGGGCCTACAACTCATCCCAAGCGTTCCCAGCCGCGAGGAGCGGGAACTTGCCGAGGATCTCGGCGCACGCTACACCACAGACGAATGGATCCGTCAACGGTGATCCGCCAGGCCTAGCACTGCGCCCCAACCAGGGCGACCCTGCCAACTGGCGCAAAACCCAAGGCAGGTATTGCTCTTGACCGTTCTCAAAGGACGCCATGCCACCGAGTTGGGCCTCTCGGAGCGCAGACCATGCTTCAAGGCCTGGCTTGAGATTGCCTCGGCCATCTGGGTCCCATGAACCGGGCCCTCCAGCACGGCCAAGAAGTCGACCCGCTCTATGCCACGCTTGACCGGCAAGCGAAAAGCACAGGAAAGTTGAATGTCAAAGGACTCCCTTTCTTCTCGCTCCGCCACCACCTCAAAGTATGCCGGGGCACTGGAGAGACTCGCCAATGATGCGGCTAGCCCATTGGGCACCAACACTTCCACGCGCAGGGCATCCACGATTATGAAAGTACTTGTGTGGGACTTGCCCGAATATCCGGACTGGAGCACATCGAAGCCCGCTTTGCTCAAGCGTGCCGCAACCAGCCCAGCCACATCCTGGCCGCTCGTGTTGGGAGCGAGGAACAACTCAAGATCAACATTACGGGCCTCTCCGCGCACCATGGCCTTCACCTTGACCACCAACATTCCCGGCAAGCCAAGCTGAGTCTCAGACACCACTCCCTCTGGGCCCCGCACGAGCCCTGCAAAGCGCAGTTGGGCAAGTTCCTGTGCCCTCACGGTGGAAGAAAAAAGAACGAGCGCCAGAACGCTCAAGACAGGGCGGAAGTAGCGGGTGATGTTCATAACTGCAAAGGGTGAAGCCACAGAATGCGGTTTGCCAGCCCCCTTGACGACCGACAGGGCTCAGGACTTCCCGCCGAATCCCACAGGACGCTCTGGGGCGGGGCCTTCCCACCCCAACAAGTCTCTCAAATACACCTCACCCTGAGCACATGCCATGGGCCGGGCCAAGGTGTGAAGCGAAATTGCTCGACCCCGGGCCAGGTGCCTGAATACGAACCGCGCCTTGACTCTTTGAAGACTTGCCCATCACCGGCACCGGGCAAGGGAGGGCAAAAAAAGGCCCTCCGCTTCAGAAGAGATCCTGAGGGGAGGGCCGCTGACTGTGGTTACCCCGCCAGGACTTGAACCTGAAACGTCTGGACCAAAACCAGATGTGTTGCCAATTACACCACGGGGTAATTCGAGGAAGAGAATAGCGATCCAAGCGACCCTGCGCGAGACCCCAAAGAAAATTCCTGACCGGATCCGAAGCTGAGACCACTCAAGAACTCTGATCAAAATCCAGCCGACCCTCCAGGGCCCGAATCCCGCGCACGAGGGCGTGGCTGGTGGCCCAGACCCGAATCTGCTCACGCCCAGCCAACGGTGCCCAGTTGCGCTTTCCAGTCCAGACCCGACCCCTGTAGCAGACCCCAAAGGTCACGAGTCCCACGGGTCTTTCTGGGGTCCCGCCCTCGGGCCCAGCGATCCCGCTGATGGATAGAGCCAGATGTGCCCCGGTCCTTTCTGCAGCACCCAGGGCCATGGCCCCCGCCACCTGTTCGCTCACCGCACCCTGATCCCGCAAGAGTTGCTCCGGCACCCCGAGCACGTCCTGCTTGGCCTTTGCGGAGTAGACAGTGTGAGCAACGGAGAATACTGCGCTGGCACCGGGAACTGCAGTCAGGGCCGCGGACAGAAGCCCTCCGGTGCAGGACTCAGCGCAGGAGATCGTCTCCCCACGCTGCTCCAGAAGCCGCACAAGAACTTCAGCTGGATCAGAAGTGTCCTGACTGAAAATCCACTGATCAAATCGATCGCGCAGTTGATCTGCACGCCCGTCGAGCAGCGCTTGCACTTGATTCTCGTTCTGGCCCCGCGCAACGCAACGCACAGTGAGCACTCCCTTGGCTACAGTGACCCCGAGCAAAGGATTTTCATCCCGCCCCAACCAGTCTCCGCACTGATCCGCAAAAACACTCTCGGACAACCCCTGCAGATGAAAGCTCCGCGCCAGCCGCATGCACTCCACCGGCATGCTGGCAATCAGCAGTGGTTCAACCACTTCGCGCCACATGGCGCGCAACTCAGCCGGTGGACCAGGCAAGACCAGCACCCGCGAGCTTTCGCAGGCAACCTCGAATCCCGGTGCGGTGCCGGTGGGGTTGAAGAGCACCTTCGCCCCCTTGGGCACCAATGCCTGGCGCAAGTTGGAACCCGGCATCTCGCGCTGACTGCGTGCATACCATGCCTCGATCTGCGCCAGGGCCTCGGGAGAGGTAACCAACTCGCTCCCCACCGCTTGTGCCACTCCATGACGGGTCACATCATCAAGGGTCGGCCCCAGGCCCCCCGTCACAAATACCAGCTGTGCAGAACGAGCAAGACGCTTGACGCTCTCAGCAATCAGGGCCTCATCATCCCCGACCACGGTGACCTGCCCCACCTCATGGCCCATTTCCAACAGCGCCCGCGAGAGGAAGGGCGAATTGAGATCAGGGTGCGCCCCCGCCAGCAGTTCGTCCCCCACCGCACAGATGGCGATGGACTTGGCCATGCCAGTACCCATCAACTCAGCGCCTGCTCAGATGCTTCCTTGCGCGCGGCCATACGGGTCAAGAACACGCCCACCTCGTAGAGAATCACAATCGGCCCGGCCATCAACATTTGAGTGATAGGGTCCGGAGGAGTCAGAATCGCGGCGATCACCAAAGCGCCCACAACCATGTGCCGCCGGTACTGGGACCAGACACTTGCTTCCACTAGACCAAGCTTGGAAAGGGCCAGCATGATGACCGGCAACTGAAACACAGCTCCCATGGCCAGGGCCAACCCCTTCATGAACTCCAGGTAGCTGCTCGCGATCTGGCCACTCACCTCAAGAGTCTCCAAGTTGAGATCGTCCAGCCCCAGAAAATAGAGGGCGTAAGGCACCATCACGAAGTACCCAAACAACACCCCCCCCAGAAACAGTCCCAAGGACGTGGGCAGATAGCGGTGGACCACCGACTTCTCACTGCGGTAAAGACCCGCCGCAATAAAACCCCACATCTGCAGGAGCAGATAGGGCCCCGCCAAAAAAATGGAAATCCAAAAACAGACCCTGAGGCGCAACAAGAATCCCTGGTCTGCGGAAAAGTGCTTCAGCCGAGCTTCGTTGCGAAAGTCTGAGGTCAAGACCTTGGCCCCGGGGTAGCCCTCTTCAAACCAGATCGAGGGATCCACCTCTTGCCCCGCCGCCTGTCGCTCTTGAATCAACTCGTGAAAGTGCTCAGCACGAGCTTCGTTGAGCATCACCATGGCCTTCTGATGGGGCCCCTGAATGATGCTGAACACATCGAATCGCCAGGCGTAGACCACCGAGAACACCAGCACAAGAACCACCACGCTCTTGAACAGTCGACTGCGCAGTTCTTCGAGGTGCTCCCCCAGCGTCATGCGCGAGGCCTCGATCTCTTGCTCGTCGTCGGGATTGGGTAGGGTCGCCATGTCAGTTCCAATGCTCGCGGCCGGACCCCTCTGGTGAGAGGCCCGGCCGCTGCAAGGATCCGAATTGTGGGGGTCCTCCGCAAGGGACGACCCACCGATTGGGGGTCACTTGACGAAGAACCGGCGAATGTCCTCGATGGACACGATGGTCAGGCCAGCAGCCTCGGCGTCCTTGTAGACAGCCAGTTCGGAGATCGCCATGGGCTCCTCAAGAGGTTCGCCGGTCTCGGGATCGTTATAAAGCGGATCTCCCACGATCAGGAAGGCCGTGGACTTGTCCATCTTGCTCTGCACGTTGATGCCGATCTCGCCCATCAGGGTGCGAAGCTCAGCCTCGTTCCAGCTGCCTGAGAAGCGGCCAGCCATCACAGAGTTGCGTTCGCCACCGGGGACGAAGAGCGGGTTGGAAGCCAGATCGCGCTCGACGATCGGGTCATACTGGTCCATCAGGGAGATGATCTTGCAGACAGCGCGGTCGGACTCCACATCGATCACTTCCACAGTGCCCTTGTGTGTGCTTGACCCGGCCTTACCGCTGGTAATGTCGAATCGCATGCCCCGACTGACGCGATCAGAGGCGCCCAGGTTCAGGTAGGCAATATTGAGGCTTGCGGAAGTGGCAAGAATCTCACCGTCGTGGCCATGCTTTTCCTTGGTCAGACCAGCTTGCTCGGAAAGCGCACGGGTCAAGGCACCGTGACGCGTACGCGCCGCCTGGCCGTCCATCTCTCGGGCACGCTTCTCGTCAGCCAGTTCTGCCTGAGAAGCCTTCCAACTGGCATCGGCGGAGGAAAACTGATTGCGGGCAGCGGATAGCTGGCGCTCCAGGTCATTACGCTCGTCCTGGGCGTTGGACTGAGCATCAGCCAGCTGCTGCTCCAAGCCCCGGATCGCAGTGTTCTTGGCATCGGTTACTGAAGCGGTAGCCGAGTTCGCAGCGCTGACTTGGTTGCGCAGGTCGGTCACCTGACCTTCCAGGGTGCGAATTGTGTTGAGCGTCTGCTGGTAGGCGCTAGCTGCCTGTGGCCAGGAGTCTTCCCAGGTTTTCTCCGCATCGGTCATGCCACCGAAAGCGTTCTTGAACTCGCTCAGACCAGAGGTTGCAAGAACCACATCTGAACGGGAATTCGCGTTCTCACGGTCATACCAGCCGAGGACCTCGGAGATGCGCCGACTTGAGTCGAGTGCATCCGCACGGTCCTGCACAGCAACGGCAGTCGCATCTTCCGCAGCCTCCATGGCTTCAATGGCCTTGGTCCGGGCACCGCTGGTGGAATAGGCCATCATGGTGGCTCCAAGGAAGAGGACAAACACAAGGATCATCCAAATGGCGCTTACGCGGGCCGTGCCGCTGTTGGATCGCTGCATCATGCATCGGGCCTCCCGATCGTGAACGACCATCAGGGAGGCGGGGCTAGGGGGTTCTGGGGGGGAGGACGGGACCAGCCGCTGGGCAGGACCCGTATGAGGGGGGCACTAGATAACCGATAAGGGGGTCTGGAGGCAAGGTTGGAAGCCGCAGGTTGGCGAAGGGCCGGTCCCTTTCTACCCTGATGCGGTGGCCTTCCAGCCCCCGAAGAGGCTCAGAGAGCTCCTCCGTCCACTCCTAACCCCATCAGCACCCCTGGTTTCCGAGTCTTGCAAGGCACTCCCCAAACATCCGTGGTCTTTGGCCTCCTGGGCGGCGTAGCTGCGGGAAAAAGTACTGTGGCAGACCTCCTGGCAGGTCCCTCGGGAAAAGTCATTTCCGCCGACCACCTGGCCCACGAGGTCCTTACAGAGCCCGCGATAATCGCCCGCATCGCCGAGGCCTTCGGCACTGATGTGCTCGATTCCAACGGTCAGGTCAACCGCTCAGCCCTGGGAAAGGTGGTTTTTGAGAATCAGGAGGCACGCAAGCAACTTGAAGGCTGGACCCACCCGGCCATTCGTGCCAGAATATCCAGCGACCTCAAGCGGGCCAGGGCCTGCGGAGTCCCGCACATTGTGCTCGATGTTCCTCTCCTCTTGGAGAATGATGCCGAGCACGGGCTGGCGGCGGCCTGCGATCACCTGATTTTCATCGAGGTCCCTGACGAGGAACGAGACCGGCGTGCACAGCACGACCGTGGCTGGGCCCCGGGCGAAGTTGCTCGGCGCGAAGCCACTCAACTCCCCTTGAGCGCGAAGCAGGCGGCCGCCAACTGGACCCTGCGCGCCGACGGCACCCTATCCGAACTGAACGAAAACGTGCAAACACTGCTTACCACCATCGCACGCCTGTCCTCTCCCAAAGCTCCATGACCGCCACAAGAAAGAAGCGCAGCCACGGCCCCAACAAGGGCAAGTTCAAGAACAAGCAAGGCTACCGACGCAAGAAAGGTAAAGGCTTCCAAGGCGCGAAGGGTCCCCTCAAGGACGTCAGCCTGCGAATTGACTACGAGGCCTTGCCCAAAGACCTCAGCGCCGACGAAAAAGCAGAATTGCTTGAAACCCTGCCCGAAGTCAAGAAAGGCGCGGCCCCGGATCCTGTGGAGCACGACGCGCTCCTGGCCATGCACCTCAATGAAATGCACGAGTTGGCAGAGGACTTGAAGATCGATGACTTCCAGGGCCGCAATAGACGCGAAGCAATCTGGGAGATCACGCGCCACCGTCTGCAGAACCACGTGCCGATCCTAGTCCAAGGTGTTGTGGATGTCTGGGACAGCAAGCATGTCTTCCTACGCACACAGCACACGGACTACATGCCCTCTGAAGAGGATGTCTTTGTGCCGCACTCCGTTGCCGAGGCTTGCAGTCTGGCAAAAGGCATGACTCTGAGAGGCACCCTGCGCCCACTTGGGGAAGGGGAAAAGTACTTTTGCCTCGATCAGGTCAATTCGATCGACGGGGACGAACCAGAGGAGTCCATGGGCCGCGCAGGCTTCAAGGAACTCATCCCCCTCTATCCGGAGCAGCGCTTCACTCTGGAGGGGACCCAAGAAAACCCCCTCGAGATGCGCATCATCGACTTGGTAGCTCCCGTGGGCCGCGGTCAGCGCGGCTTGATCGTCGCGCCCCCGCGCACGGGCAAGACAGTCCTGCTCCAAATGCTGGCCAAGTCAGTCGTGGCCAACGCCACCGACTGCCACCTGATAATTCTGCTGGTGGACGAGAGACCCGAAGAGGTCACCGACTTTGAGCGCAGCGTGATCGGCGACAAGGTAGAGGTGGTCTCTTCCACCTTTGACGAACCCGCCAGCCGTCACATACAAGTGGCTGAAATGGTGATCGAGAAGGCCAAGTGCATGGTCGAGGCAGGTGAAGATGTAGTCATCCTGTTGGACTCGATCACCCGCCTCGCTCGTGCATGTAACACCGAAGCTCCGAGCAACGGCAAACTGCTCTCAGGTGGTCTTGAGGCAACGGCGCTTCAGTTTCCCAAGCGCTTCTTCGGCGCAGCGCGCAACATCGAAAACGGAGGATCCTTGACAATCCTTGGCACAGCCCTGATCGAAACCGGTTCCAAAATGGACGAAGTCATCTTTGAGGAGTTCAAGGGCACAGGAAACTCGGAAATCGTCCTCGACCGACGCCTCTCCGATCGGCGGATTTTCCCTGCAATCGACATCAACCGCTCCGGCACCCGCAAGGAAGAATTACTCTTCACAGATGAGGAAATCGAGCGTGTCTGGATGTTGCGCAAGGTCCTCAATGAACTCGACCCGGTGGAAGCCATGGAAATGCTGATCGCCAAGATGCGCAAAACCACGGTCAACGCCGAGTTCCTGATGACAATCGGCTGATGCGCATTGCCCTGGCGGTTGGGCGCTGGGAGCCCATCGGTGGCAGCGAACGCTATGCCTTGGATCTGGCTGAACAACTGGCCGCAAACGGGGACGAGTTGGTGATTCTCAGCGCGGGGGGCGACGCACCCCTGCCGCCAGGGGCCGAGGCCCTTACCTACTCACCTCTGGGGAATTTCTTCGCGGCCCAGGGAGATCACCCTGATGCTGAAAACGTGTTGGCGGCCCTGCGCGCAGATCTGATTCTCCTGGTCTCAGGGGTCGCGCCCTGGGTCGCGGTACAACTGGCTCTGGTCGCGCCCCTGGTGCGTTTCGTTCAAGATCACACCTTTTTTTGTCCCGGCCTGAACAAGCGTCGAACCAACGGGACCATCTGCGAATCCCCTGCCCCCTTGGCTTGCCTGCCTCGGATCTTGGACGGAGGTTGCATGGACCTTCCCCGGGGCTGGCAAGGAGTTCGTCGGGTCCTGGGCCGGGTGCGCGAGATCCGTCGCATGGGCGCTGCGCAACATTTGATTGTGGCGTCGGAGTACATGGCCAAGGAACTCGAAGCCGCCGGAGCGCAAAGCGACAAGATCACAGTCTGTCCCTACTTCACTCTCGAAGCACCCGACCCCGATGCTTCCCTGCCCGAGAACCTCACCAATTTCTTTGAAGCCCAAGCTCAGCGCCCCGTATTCCTCTGCGCCGCTCGTCTGGTGCCGGAGAAGGGGCTTGAGTTCCTGCTTGAATCCATCGCGAGGGTCCCAGGCTGCAGCCTGATCATCGCCGGCGACGGCCCCCTGCTCGAACCTCTCAAGGCCAGCGCCGAAGGCCACGGAATCTCCGAACGCGTACTGTTCACCGGCTGGGTCTCAGCTTCCTCCATGCGGGCAATCCTGACCCACGTGCGCGCATCGCTGATGCCCAGCCTGTGGGCCGAACCCTTCGGCATAGTTGGAATCGAAGCCATGGCCCACGCCCGTGCCATGATCGCCTGCGATGTGGGCGGCGTACGCCAATGGCTCGAACCGGAGGTCACCGGCTTGCTCGTTCCGCCAGGCGACATTCAAGCCTTGGTCCAAGCCATCGGCCGCCTGACCGCAGACCCCGCCCTCGCCGCCCAGCTCGGCCAGGCCGGCCAGGCCAAAGTCGAAGGGGAATTCCGGGCGAAGCACCATGTCCAGATCCTGGGCGAGATCCTTGACCGCGTGTGCGGTTGAACTCTGTGCTGCCGGTTTCAGGCCCGACTCGGATCTGCGGCCACGAGAGCTGCATCCAGAGTTCGTTGCATGGAGCCCAATCCGGTGCGCGAGGCGGTGGCAGCTTCCAGGTCCTCCAATGCCAGGGCCATCCAGATCAACTCTTCCCGACGATCGCCGATGCCCGCGTCCAAGGCGTCGCGATAGAGAGCGAGGTAATGCTCGTGGGCAGCTGTCTTTGAATCCAAGTGCTTCCAATGAACTAACAAGCGATTGCGTTCAATGGCGGCTCGCACGATTTTCTCTGGAACCACGCGACCTATGGTTCCCCGGTGATGATGCTCCACCACACTGCTGGGAATTTCCAGCACCTTGCGGCCCCGACGCCACGCGGTCAGGCCCAGATCTGTATCTTCGAAGTAGAAGGGCGCGAGGAGAGGATCGAAACCGCCCTCTGCCAAGAACTCTTCACGACGAACCATCATTGCGCCGCCCAGAGGGAAAGGAATCGGCAGTGGTTCGCTTGAATCGTGATCGGGAACCAGAGGCTGGCTGACGAGGCGACCTCCGTCCACCAACATCCGCTGGTGGGTTTCTGCTTGGTGGGCATCGCCATTGAGCAGCACACGGGGGGAAACCGAGTGAACCTCAGGATCGACCATGGCTTCCACCAAAGGATCCAAGAAGCCGGGGCGCACCCGTACATCGGGGTTCAAGCACAAGAGCAGTTCCGCCGTACCCAGGCGAGCACCCGTCACGAGAGCCTTGGCAAAACCCCCGCAGCTCTCACGCACGATCACACGCACACGACCAGGAAATCGTTCCGCGATCCAAGCGGCCAAGAGATCCTGACCCGTATCATCCACCACTGTCAGCTCGTCGTCGCAACCACGGGCCTCCAACTCGTCGAGCAGCAAGGGTAGGCTCTGAGTCAACAGGTCCCGATCGTCCAGGGCGGGAATGACCACAGCAACTCGTTGACTCATGACTCTTCCTCATCATCAGAAGGAATTCCGTCCGGAGCAGACCAGTGCAGGCCATCGGACTCGTCCTCTTCGGGATTCGCGATTTCTGGATCAATAACAGGCGGCACCGGGGCTGAAGGACCAGGGGTCAACTCCCATGAACGAATGCGGTCCGCCAGTTCCGGCGCAGCGAGACGCGCGAGCAAACGATCAGACCCCTCCCGGGCAGCAAGCATCTCCTTCCGCCGCCAGACAAGCTCGCCCATGGAGCGAGCAGCGGCGGCACGCATACTGGCCAGAGCTCGGGGCAACTCATCAGCTACCAACGCTTCGCTCCCTGGACCTTGACTCTCAAGAATGCTCGCGATTGTGGCAAGTTCGGTGTACAGCCATTTCTCGTGGGAGTGCATTGCCACGAGTTCGCGCTCCAATGCCTCATGAGCCGCAAAAATCGCCGCATGGTCCTTAGAGGGGTCTTCTCCCTCCGGCACCGAATCGCCGGTCAGCCGCTCGCGAATCCAACGCAACTCCTGCTGGCGGGATTCCAGGACCCCACGCATCCAATCCCGCTCCTGCGCCAGGGCTGCCAAAGCTCGAGTGGCTTCCGTAGCGGAGGCCTGCGCGGCAGTTATTGCAGCTTCTCCATCGTCAGCCTTCTCCTGCAGCCAGCGATTCTCCCGGCGCAACTCTTCAGCAGTCTCCTTGAGCCACTCGTTCTCCGCCGCAGTCTGCTCTCGTGACTCGGCCGTCCAGTCCTGGACCTTTTGAGCATCCTCGGCGGCTTCTGCGCCTGCAGCATTGGCCTTTTCCGTTTCCGCGGCCGCATCCCTCATAGCCTGTTCGGCTTTCTCGGTTTCCTCCACAGACTTTTGGATTGAGTCCTCGGCCCACTCACGCATTTTCTGGGCCTCTTGCTCAGCTTGATCGAGGGACTCGCGCAACCAGACATTCGTCTTCTCAGTCTCCGCATGCTGCCGGCGCAACCAGTCGCGCTCCTGTTCCAGGTCCTGCTTGGACTCCTTCAACCAATCGCGCTCCACCCCAGTTGTGCTCTCCCCGTGATCCACTTGTTGACTGAGCCACTGTGCGCGCTTCTCTGCGCTGGCGAGTTGTTCCTGGAACCAGGTCGCGCGCTTTTCCATCTCCTCCCGGGCATGTTCCACATCCGCCAGACTCTTGCGCAACCATTCAAGTGCCCGATCATGATCAAGCAAGAGATCCCTGGTCGGCGACCCCGAAGACACCGCCTGGGTCAAAAGGGCCGCCGGTGCCTGCGCCACCCCCATGCAAGTCCCGAGTTTTTCCAGCCCGCTCTGCACCTTCTCGAACAGATCCCGGGTGGGCAGGACCTCAAGGGCTGCATAGCGCTCCGCAAAAGGCTCAACGCTGGCGGGCAACACTGGCACCGGTTTCTCAACCTCCGCCTCGCGCAAAAGATCCCCATAGGTCTGCCCATAGGCCCGAGCCTCTGCATCGATTGAAAGGGGCGCATTGATGCCCGCGACCAAATGCCCAAAGAGCCCATCCTCATCGACTAGACGCCTCAGTGCCGCGCTCAAGGCGGCCGCATCCCCCTGAGCAAACAAGAGGCCGTCTTCGCCGTCCCTCACGCTTTCGCGCAGGGCTTCAGTATCCGAAACCAGTACGGGCCGACGGGCTGCAAAGGCCTCGCGTATTACATAGGGCGCATTCTCAATCCAAAGCGAAGGCACAACCAGTAGATCGAGGCTCGCCAAAATCTCAGGCAATTCCCCGCGGCTGTATTCCCCGTGCATGACCGCCCCCACTTCAGCGGCACGCTCGCGCAGCAGTCGTATATAGACTCTGTCATGAGAAGCCCCATGAACGTGCAGCTCCGCCGGCCGGTCGAGCTGAGCAAAGGCCTCAAGAAGAACATGCACACCTTTGTGCTTGAGCAGCCCCCCTATAAAGCCAATGCGTAGTGGTCCCCCATGGGAACAGGCTGGCGGCAGAGCGGAAAGGTGATCACTTCGAATGCCACTGGGGCGCATTTCCACCGCACGACCCAGCGCACTGCCCAAGCAACGAGCAAGCGTCCCTGAGGTAGCGAAATGCCTGCCGACCTTGGCAAAGGTCTCACGCATGACCTGGGCCCGCAAGCGGACCTCGTTTCGCGCCTCTTCAAGGCCTCCATCGCGCTGGCCATCAAGGATCGCACGCAGGGTCACAGCCGAAGCCTCCCCCAGCTGATTTGCAAGCCCGGGTTGATCCAACAAGACGGTGCCGTGATGATCTCCAAGGCCGCTCAACTTGTCGAGAAACCCTCGGGCCTGATTTACCCGCGCCTGCATCTCCAGATCGCCGCAGTCAAAGGGCGTCAGGTCCGGCCGGATCAGATTCAAGGTTTCGTGGGCGGGATAGAAATCATGGGCCGTGTAGACCATGGGAATCTTGCGTTGCTCCACTTCTTCGATCGCTGCCCCACTCAGGTGGATCATGTGCTGAAGGTGCACGACATCCGGTCGCTCACGATCCAAGAAAGCCCCCACTGCTCGCGCCATGTGGCGCGGATCTGCGGGGCCTTCAACCTGTACCCAGGTAACCCCATAACCCGAGCCATGCAGTTCTCGTCGCTGGGAATACAGCGCCCGCCCGGGCAAGCAGCAGGGCGCGAGGACCTCCACGGAATACCCCGCCCGCACCAAAGCCTCCGCAAAGGCCTGGGTGTGCGATTCAACCCCGTGGGTCGACCGGGGCGGAAGCCCATGAACAAATATCCCGATGCGCATCTGACCCTAGGATAGAGAAGTAAGGGCTCTGGCTTCCAGACGGAAGCCTTGGGCCCCATCCTAGGACATGCTCGCTGCTTTTTCGCGCAATCTTGGGGACCAGGGCCTAACTCGGCCTGCGAAGCACAACATCCGCCACCACGGGGGCGATGATCACCGAATTGGAGTCCTGAGTGCGTTTGCTCCACTCATGACAGAAGGCCTCGTGGTCAGCCTGGCCAAAAGCGCCCTGACGCACGAGTCGCCCGAGATAGCTCTGCAAGAATTCCCCCAGCCAATTCCAAACTGGAGTACCGGGCTGACCAGAGCGGGCGTTGACGCCGAAAGACTCCACCTTGAGGCCCACCGCGCAAGCCAATGCTGGAACCTCCTCTGCGATGTTGATCTTGCCGACGCCGCGGGTCCAGCTCTGCATGCAGGCCTGAATGGCAGTCTCGAAGACCTGACTGTGGGGCAGCAGTTTCATTGCCTGCCATTCGAGGTACTCCTGCATGATGTACGCGCCACCGGGCCTGAGGGCGCTGGCGACTTGCTGGAAGACTGCAGGCACATCGGCCACCCAGGAGAGGATCCAACGGCCATAGGCGGCGTCCAGGCTTTCTGGTTCCAGGGCGAGTTTCTCCACCGACCGGATGCTGGCTTCAATATTGTCGAGGCTCAAGCGCTGGGCCTCAGCAGAGAGTGTATGGATACAGGCGCGGCTCTCGTCAACTGCAAGAACCCTGCCTCCTGATCCAACACAGCGCGCCAACTCAAGAGAAGTGGTTCCAGGGCCGCACCCCAAGTCCAAGACCACGTGCCCGGAGGCCAGGCCGGCCCGACTCAGCAATGCCCGCATCTCTTTCTCCCAGACTTGATGCTGGGACCAAAGTCGCTCCAACTCGTTGGAATCGACACCCAGGATGTACTCGGCTTGGGGCTCGTGATGCAAGAGAAGTTGCGGTGACCCGCGCGCAGCAGCCAGACGGCTTTAGTGATCTTGTTCTTCCAGCCAGCGCTCGGAGTCAATGGCAGCCATACACCCGGTGCCCGCGGCGGTGACCGCCTGACGGTAGGTCGCATCCATCACATCGCCACAGGCAAAGACGCCCTCTACCGAGGTCTGAGTGCCTCCAGGAGTGACGACCACATAGCCCTTGCCATCAAGTTCGACCTTGTCTTCGAAAATCTTGGTGTTGGGAGAGTGCCCGATGGCAACAAAAAGGCCCTCGCACTCAAACATCTGAGTCGAGTCATCCGTGGTGCTCTTCAAAGTGACCGAATTGACCTTGCCGTCTTCCCCAGCGTGAATATCCTCGACCACATTGTTCAAAGCCCATTCGATTTTCGGGTTGGCTTTCGCTCGGTCTATCATGATCTTGGAGGCCCGAAAGCCCTCGCGCCGGTGGACAACGGTGACCTTGGAGGCAAAACGCGTCAGGTAATTGGCCTCTTCCATGGCGGAATCACCACCCCCAACCACCACGACTTCCTTGTCCGGAAAGAACGCAGCATCACATGTTGCACAGGCGCTGACCCCGTGCCCCATCAAGCGGGTCTCTGATTCGAGGCCAATCAACTTGGCTGTGGCTCCGGTGGAGATGATCACCGCCTGGGCCTGGACCTCGCCAAACTGGGACTTGATAGTGAAGGGACGCTTGGAAAAATCCACCTCCACGACCTCGTCAAAACGGATGTCCGTACCGAAACGCTCGGCCTGCTTGCGCAGGTCCTCCATCATCTCCGGGCCCAGGATTCCGTCGGGATAGCCAGGAAAGTTCTCCACATCGGTGGTGATAGTCAGCTGACCACCGGGCTGCATCCCTTGAAACAGGACCGGCTTGAGATTGGCGCGGGCGCTGTATATCGCGGCGGTGTAGCCGGCAGGACCGGAGCCAATGATGACAACATCGTGGAGTTCTGACATGGGGACACTTTTTGGAGTGCGGAGAAGAAGAGGTCGCTCAGATTCGGACGCAGAGTGTAGTCCCCCGTCGAGGAAGCTCAAGGGATTGGGCCAGGCTCTTCGAGACCGGGAGAATTTTCTGGGCCTGCAGAGTAGATGACAGCAGTCGATCTCGAGGCCCTCAATACCATGAGGAACCTGCAAGCAGCCCAAAGGGGCGAAAATCTACCCCGAAATCGAATGCATGTGGATAGGTTGGATGTCTTGGCACTCTCCTCTCAATACCTCTCACGGCCAAAGGTCCTGCTCTGCGCAGGAATTGTGCTCTTTCTCCTGGGTTGCAGCGAAGGCTCGGAAGGCTCAGGGGGAACAGACCCGGGGACTGGTGGCCCGGGTGGTGGCGGTACGGGGGGCGGCGGCGTCGTGGCATCGGGTCGATTCGAGACAGAAGATCCCCTTGATCTGGACGCTGGCGGCGGCGGTGGCGGTGGCGGCGGCGGCGGCGATCCGGACTATGGAATCGGTCAGGCGGGCGAATTAGGGGAAGCAGAAATCCTCGCGTGGCAGGTGGAGCAGCCGGGCCCACGCTCCTTGACAGTCAACTGGACCACCAACTTCCCAACCCTCTGTGAACTCGACTGGGGCACCAGTGAAGAGCTGGGAGCAGTCCAATCCAGCGGCAATGACCCCGCCTTGGAGCACACGGTGACTCTGGAGAACCTGGGCGAAGGTGTGACCTACTGGCTGCGCATCACGGCCGCAGCCCTTGCAGGATCTGTTGACACAGAGGGACCTTTCTCAGCGCTGGTGGACTCTGCGGACGGGCGCACAGTGAGCGGCACCCTGATCAAGTGGCACCCCGTGACCTTGACTTTTGAGGGGCCAGCCTTCAGCGAGGCGGATGAATCCCCGAACCCCTTCCTCGACCGGCGCCTGTGGATTGACTTCAGCGCACCATCGGGAGCCACCATGCGTGTGGAGGGGTTCTTCGCCGGAGATGGCGCCGGAGGCAGCCTGGGCACAGCCTGGCAGGTGCGCGCGGCGTTCTTTGAAGAAGGCACCTGGGAGTACACCGTGCACTTCCGCGAAGGCGCCGGAGTTGCCACCAACCTGAATCCAGCGGCCGGCCAGGCGGGAATGCTCGCCGGACTGGAAGGCCTCCTGCCCATCGGCCCCAGAGACACTCAGGCCCCCGGATTCCTGAGCTTCGGCGCGCTGGAGTATGTGGGTGCACACTACCTCAAGTTCCGGGACGGACCGTACTTCCTCAAGGGCGGCACGGACAGCCCTGAGAACCTCTTTGGATTCGAGGGATTTGACGACACCTGGGACGAGCCCGGGGGCGCAAGCACCAGCGGCCTGCCTTCGGGCTTGCACCGTTTTACGCCCCATGTAAAGGACTTTGGCAAGAAGGGGCTCGGTGATGACACAAGTCCCCTCTTCACCTCCAGCACCACCGGCGTTGACTCCCGTGGGCTGGTCGGAGCCCTGGATTACCTTGCCAGTCGTGGAGTCAACTCGGCCTATTTCCTGCCCATGAACCTGGGAGGCGATGGACGCGACACCTGGCCGTTCCTCGGGCCCCTGGATTCTTCTTCGGACAAACTGCACTACGACCTCTCCAAGCTGCACCAGTGGGGCCTCGTGTTCGCCCATGCCATGCGCCGGGGCATCGCCCTGCACCTGGTGCTCGGGGAAACCGAATGGGGCAATGAGCATTGGCTCGACAATGGACAGCTGGGACCCGAACGCAAGATCTTCTACCGCGAACTGGTAGCGCGCTTCGGGCACCACCCAGCGATCAAGTGGAACCTGGGAGAGGAAACCAATCACCAGTTACCTCAACTAGAAGAGTTCGCGGCCTGGATCCAAGAGCTGACACCCTACGAACACCCCATCGCCTTCCACACCCACGGCATCGGACCCAGCGGCGACTACGCTCCGTACAGCAATATCCTGGGCAACCCCCTCTTCCAAGCCACCTCGCTGCAGGCCTCACCGAACGACTCCGGCCCCATCGTCGAACGCTGGCGCGCGGACTCCGCCGCCGCAGGACAGTCCTGGGTGATCGACTTCGACGAGCAGACCACGGGCCTGACCGACACGAACACCAACTCCCTGCGCAAACAGCACCTTTGGGATGTGTACCTTTCCGGCGGCCAGTTGGAGTGGTACTTCGGCTACCACAGCCTGCCCCTGGGCGGCGATCTACGCACCGAAGACTTCCGAACCCGAGAGGCCATGTGGGACCAGATGCGCTACGCCCGGGAATTCCTCGAAGCCCTGCCGTTCTGGGAGATGCAGCCCCAGGACGATCTGATGACCGACGAGCGGCAAGCCTATGGGGGCGGCGAGGTCTTCGCACGGCCCGGCGATGTCTATGCCCTCTATATGCCGGTGTCCGATCTGGCTCCCACACTGGACCTGAGTTCCGCGCCGGGGACCTTCCACCTCACCTGGTTCGACCCCCGCAACGGCGTCTCCTACCCGATTGCCGCCCCCATCAGCGGAGGAGCTCCGGTTTCCCTCGGTCTGCCACCCTTCGCCCACAGCCAGGACTGGGCGGCTTTGGTTGAGCGCGATTAGTCACAGGGTGCTCAAGTAAAGGGATTCACCCCTTCTCCGGGACACCGAGAAATTCCAGAAGCAAACCCGGCGGCCGGGCCACGATGGCACGCTGTCCCTGCACAACAATCGGCCGCTGCAGGAGGCTCGGATCCTGCACCAGCGCTGCAATCAATCCCGCCTCGTCCAAGGACAAATCCGCTCCGCGCACCCAATCCCGCACGGGCAGGTCCAGCTGTTCCTGCAGGCGCTGCAGTTCCTCTGCGGACAGGGGCTCCTGCAAGTAGTCTCGAACAACAAAATCCTGACCGCTCTGCTCCAGCAATTCCATTGCTGCGCGGCTCTTGGAACAATTCGGGTTGTAGATCAAACAGGGTGCGGATTCGGAGGAAGTGCTCATGGAACAGAGGGTAGATCCTCTCCCGCCTTGTCGCCCGTCCCCAGCAGCCTTTTTCCCCAAAAAAGAAGCGCAGAACCATGAACAGTCTCCGGGACCCGATGGCTTAGGCTGCGATGGTGGAAAGGGTGGATTTTGATGTTCTGGTGATCGGCTGCGGAATTGGCGGGGCCGGGGTGGCCCAGGCGTTGGCAGCGGCAGGGCATGAGACTCTGGTGGTGGAAAAGAAGGAGCCAGCGGCGGGGACCTCAAGCCGATCAAGCAAACTGATCCACGGGGGGCTGCGCTACTTGGAAACCATGGAACTGCGCCTGGTGCATGAGTCCCTGCGTGAACGCAAGATCATGCTCAAGATTGCGCCCCATCTGGTGCGGCTGATCGACTTCCATATTCCTGTGTATGGAGACATGAAACGCGGCCCTTGGACCATGCGCGCTGGATTGAGCCTCTACTCACTCCTGGCGGGCTTCAGGAAGGACAGCCGTTTTTGCAGCCTGCCCAGAAGTGAATGGGACGATCTGGATGGCCTGCGCACCAAGGGACTGCGCGCAGTCTATCGATATCAGGATGGAGCCACCGATGACGCACTCCTGACCCGCGCTGTGCTGGCTTCGTCGATTGAACTGGGAGCACAGCACTCCCTCAATACGGAGCTGGTTAGGGCAGAATGGAAGCAGGACTGCTGGCAGGTTGAACTCCTGCGAGAGAACAAGACCGAAACCTTGAAGGCCCGCATCCTGGTCAACGCGGCAGGGCCCTGGGCCGCTGAAGTAGCACAGCGACTGCACCCCGCAGCACCCTGCCCGCAGGTGGCGCTGGTTGCAGGCAGCCACCTTGAACTCCCCGGAGCTCTGAACAAGGGAGCCTTCTATGTGGAAGCCCAGCATGACCGCCGTGCGGTGTTCGCAATACCCTGGAAAGGACACACCCTGCTGGGAACCACCGAACGTCCCTACTCCGGGGAGCCTGACAAGATCATTCCGAGCCAAGAGGAAATCGACTATCTGCGTACGGTCTTCCAGAGGCATTTTCCACAGGCCGACTCCACGCCCCTCACCAGCTGGGCGGGACTGCGGGTCTTGGAAGACGGCAAGGGCCGCGCCTTCAAGCGTTCGAGAGAAGTGCTGCTACCTATCGACGACGCACACAATCCCAGGGTGCTCTCTATCCTAGGTGGGAAACTCACAGCCTACCGAGCCACGGCAGAGCGTGTCTTGGCTACCCTCGCCCCAAGTCTGCCCAGAGCCGAACGCAAAGCGGATACGAGCACCTTGCGCCTGCCTGAGGACAAGAGCAGAGCTTGACCTTGGCACTGCTGCATCGGGGCGCCAGACCGCTCTGCCTCTTCCGCCCGCCTGTCCTCTGAATCCGAAGGTGACTGCTCTGTCGATTGAATCCCTGAGTTGAGATCGATCAGGCACCTTGGACCTGCACCTGTAGGATGCAGTCTCAAATCCCAGGCAATACCCAGGTCCAGCCTCAAGTGGCCGCGACCAGGCAGAAAACCCTGTAAGGCTTCTACCTCTCAGAACACTACCCTAGCGCGGTGCACATCCTTGCCCTCTGCGCTGTCCCCCCCTGGCCAGCCCTCGACGGAGGGCGCCGCCGAACCCTGGAGTTGCTCTCAGCACTGGCTCAACGGGTTCCTGTCACCCTTTGCGCGGTGGAGGACCCAGGTACCCATCACGATCTGCCCGGAGGGGCGAGCGCTTTTCAGACGGTACACATCTTCCCTCGCAGCCCCCTGCCTCCGGGAGTCGCTCCCCTCGCAGCCCGACCAGAACGCTGGTTCCACTCTCAAGCTCTCAAGGCCTGGCTGGCAAAGCGCGACAACAGCGGCCGTTTTTCTGCTCTGTTCTTGGATGAGCCATGGCTCCTGCGCACGGTGCCCCGGGGATCTCCACCAATTCTCGCGCATCACCACAAGCTTGAAGTGGAACTCGCCCGGGACCTGCAACATCCCTGGCATGAACGGCTGCGGGTAGAACGCTTGGAACGCATGCTGGCCCTGCGCGCAAGAACCCATGTATTCGCAAGCCAGGAAGACCGTACCCGTTTCCTCAGCCGCCACCCTGGAACCAGGGCCCAGGTGCTGCCTGCAGGTGTGGATCCGCGACGCTTCGTGGTGCCCGAAGCAAAACGGGACCGCAACCGACTCCTGTTCTTTGGCAGCCTGAACTACGAGCCCAACCGCCGCGCCCTGACCGAGCTGTTCCATAACCACTGGCCCCGCATCCACCAGCAGCATCCGCAGTTGGTGCTGGAAGTCGTTGGTTCCGGGGAAGCGCCTGAACTCCGCGAAAAAAAACCCAATGGTGTGGAATGGGTAGGCTATGTGCCCGACCCACTGCCTTACCTGCAACATGCCTGTGCTCTTTTGGCGCCGATACCCATCGCCGGGGGCGCGCGGCAGAAAATGGTAGAGGCCCTGGCCACAGGCTGTCCCATCATCGCCACCGAGCGCGCGGCGGAAGGCCTGCCCCACGCCACGGACTGGCTTCAATTGACTCAACCCGGAGAGGCCTTTGGACATGGAGTTCTTGAACATCTGGCCAACCCCGAACCAGGCTTCGAGCGAAGTCTGCGGGCGGCGGAGTGGGTGCGCTTACACTTCAGTTGGAATGCTCTGGCGAGGCAGCTCGAAGGCTTCCTGGGCTGAAACCTAGGCAGCCTGATCAGTGCGGCCCTGCAACACAGCGGCATAGACCGCCAACACGTCGTTGGTCATTTCCAAGGTGCTCTTGATCCCCTCACAGGGTTGGATCAGACCCCTCTTGAATGCGCGGATCGACTCCACCCAGGCGTCTTGATCTCCAGGCTCCACCAAGGTCACGCCCGGATCCTGATCCAATTGAACCAAACCGCCAATACGCGAGGCCAGCACCGGCAAGCCGGTGGCCCGAGCTTCGCGAGCGCCGAGGCCAAAGCCCTCTTCCCATAGAGAAGGCACCACCACTCCGTCGAGCATCGCCAGAACTTCGGCCCGGCGGGCGGGATGGAAGCTCGGATGCAAACGGATGGCGGAATGATCCCTGGCCAGGGCCTCGACTTTGTTCACCGTCTGGGAATCTCCGTGGTAGCTTGTGCGCGGCCCATGAATCTCAAGCACGAGATCCGCACGGCCTGCGGCCACAACAGCCTCGGCCAGGGGCAGCACTCCCTTGGAAGGCTGCACGCTGCCAAGCACGCCCAGGCGCAGAAGATCATCGTCACCGCGCATGGCGCGCAGACGCTTTGTCTCCAACCCTAGAGATTCGGCTTCAATTCCCAAGGGCATCACCCTCCCAAGGGCATGCGGCCCCGCGCACTCAAACCCCGCTCGTTGATGCGCTTCAAGCAGAGTGCCGGAAGGGGCCATGATCCGGTCCACGAATTGCAATGCCTGGTTCGCGTGCAGCAGGCGTTGGGTCAGGTGCTCAGCTGTCTGCGCCAATTCAGCATGGGATTCCCCCAGGCACTTCGCGCAGACATCAGGATCCGGAACCCTGCAAAGGTAGTTCGAAACATGCCAACGCTGTCCCCGAGGACAAATCAGCCAATCGTCGTGCAAGGTGACCACCACCGGCAGGCCGCGCTTTCGAAGTATATCCAGGGCCCTCGCACCCCATCCCGAAAGGTGATGCACATGCACCAATTCCGGGCGCAGGGTATCGAGCCAGAGTTCAATGGCGTCGTCACTTTGGACTCCCCCAGCGAGAGCGGCTGACTCGCCGCTCAGGCGTGGCTGCCTGGTGACCGTCACACCACCTTGATTCAACAAGCGAGCGCCCTGCTCGGCGGAACCCCAGGCCAGGGCACCCACCTCAACTCCCTGCTGCACAAGGGCCTCCGCCAGGGCGGAAGTGTGCACCTCTATACCCCCCGCATCCGGGCTCCAGCCCTGGCCCAAGAAGCCGATCCGACGGGGAAGACGCACGGTCCTCCATCGACCAACTGACCCCGACAGCCTTGAGTCGGGAGCCTTTCAATGCCCCAAGAATGCCTCGGGCCTAGCTCCCAGACACCAGCCGCAGACCTGGCCGACCCTCGCGCAGACGCCGGTAGTGGCCCAGCAGGGCATCGATGTGGTCGCCGCGGGAGATCGGCATGGCCTCGGGCACGAGGTTCCGGCGGGGTTCATTGCGAATCATGATGCCCATTGCAACTGAGAGCGCGGCGGCATCTCCGGGGGTGATGAAGGTGGTGCCTGGAGGCACCACCTCACGAATGCCCGGCACATCCGAGACAATCAGGGGCAGACCCATGGCGATAGCCTGCAACACCGTCAGGGGCGCGTTCTCGGTCCAGCAGCTGGGCACAATGACCGCATCCAATTCAGCCATGGCCCAGGGGGCCTGCAGGGGTTCGAAGGAACCGTGAAAATCTATCCGGGGCGCCAGCCGAGGATCCCAGGTGCGGGCGATGAAGCGTCCGTGTCGGCCTCCCACCGGCGTACCGTGCACGCGTACGGACCACTTGCGGTCCCGGTAGGTGGAGTCTTTTGCCAACCGGCCCACGGCCCTGAAGATCACGTCAAGTCCCTTGTGGGGTTGAAACTGGCCTAGGAACCCGAAGCGAAACATGTCCTCTCCGTGGTTGGGCGGTGCGTCGTTGAAAGGCCGTTCGTCAATTCCATAACAGAGCACTTCGAGCTTCTCAGCAGGAACCACGCTTCCACGCAGACGAGAGGCAATTGCTTCCGTGGGCGCAATGAAGAGATCGGTAGCCTGAACGGTTTCCTCCAGGGCCCGATTGCGTTCCTTGAGGTCAGCAGCCGTAGGCACCAGACCCAAACCGCCAACGCCAGCCATGGCAGTTGCCAAGAGTTGTTTGGCACCACGCAAGGGTTGGGGTCCATCGTATTGACCAAGGGTGCGCACACAGCGGGCGCACTTGACCGGTTCACTGCCGTCGCAGGGGTTCAAGAACGCGTCAAGGAATTGACCACGGTGGCAACTGATGCCAAAGTCCGTCAAGGTCACCAACACCTTTGCGCCGCTGTCTCGGGCCAAGGACGGCAAGCGCGCAGAGAGTCCCCACAGAAAATGGGTGAAGTGCACCACATCAGGTTTGTGAGACCGAAGAATCGTATCAAAGCAGCGCTCGACGCCCTCGCTCAGGTAACTGTCCCGGAATCGCTTGGTGCGAGTTGGCGGATTCGAGACCTCATGCAGGGTCAAGCCATAACGCGTGGTACTGGTTACGCTAAAGCGTTCAGCTTTCCCCTCCCGTCTCGGACAGAAGACGCTCACATGGTGACCTCGGGCGGCAAGACCGACCGCAGCCTGATGAGTGTAGAACTCAGTACCCCACTGTCCGTTGGGTGGGAAACCATTGGAAACGAAGAGAATCTTCAAGGATCTCGCAGCCCACCGATCTCAAGGCTGCCGGGCGAGTGAATGTCTAGCTCGTGCAGTCTACGGCGCCGCTCCTCCAGGGAGGCTCCTACCCTGCCCTTGGGGCCAAAATAGTCCTCAAAACTGCCTGGCAGCCCTTCAGGGAGTTCCACCAGATCCGATCTCGCGGCACGCCAGCTACGACCAGTGGCGCGTTGCTCAAGGAAAATCCAGCTGGCAGCGTTGGGTGGGCGGCCCGGAATGCCCGTCAGGGCTCGCAGCAAGGCGGGCTTGGACCCCGCGTCCATCATGAACATGCTGTCGCTGACAAAGCCCTGCCCGCCCATCAAGACGCTGGTCAAGAGCACCGGCACTTGTCCCCCCAGACCACCGTGCAGTTGATCCCAAGGGAAGAACTCCTCTCGCTGACCTGGATGGGACCGGGGAGCCTCCCCATCGGCGCTACGCAAGTAGGCCGCCATGGAGAGTCCGGTCATGCCCGCCGGTCCTGGAGGGTCGCTGCCATGAATCTCCAACAATGTTGGCGCCAAATCCACCAACCCCATCAAGCCTCCGGCTGCGCGGCCAACTGGAATGCCGGCGGCCTTACGGGGCCAAAGCACCAACGGCACAGCCACGTCATGAGAAGACAGCCCTGAGGAAGAATAGAAAACGCCAGCGTCGCCAAAAGACATGCCCATGGACCCCGCCAAGGCAATTGTAGTTTCGTCCGGATCCATGCGCCTGCGTACATCCTGCACCATGGCTCCCAACAAGCCATCCAGACTGGCCAAGGCCGTATCGTAGATGCACAGTCCTTCACCATGGGTGCGGGGAGGATCGGATTGGTTCTGGGTAGCCACCGAGTGATACGAAGGCCAGCGAATTCCAGTGGGCGGAGTCCAATCGTCTTCGGCCCCGCGCAAGAAGGCCTCGTCCATGGGAAGGTCCTCGTCGTTCCAGATGCGCATCAAGTCTCCCACATGCACCCAGGCAAACCACTTTGCTCCCGTTGGGAGGTGATCCAGCCAATGCATCAAACGCAGATGGGTCAATTCGATGCCATGGCCTTCCTCGACCGCACCTCGGTATGCCGATCCATCAAAGGAAATCACATCGTGGAAACCAGTTGAAAGCCCGCGCAAACTACCCAGACGTGGGTTGTCAAGAAACGCGGCAGTAGCCCAACCCTTGGCCAAGAACCGCCGAGCCAGCCGGGGAAGGCGATCGGGCATTGCAGTGCTATAGACCGGCTGGATTACCGTGCCATCATCGAGCACCACCTCGGGTACCAAGCTGAACATGGACTCGCATCCCGAGAGCAGAGATGCGTGGGACATGACCGGATCCCCGTCGTGGGCCCAGGCGTTGGTCATGAAAATCGCCTCGGAGGCCTCCGATGAAAGCCAAGGGGTCGTCTCAAGAGGTGCTCCAAAGGCGCCCAGATGATCACGACGCCAGCCGTCCACGGTAATCAGCAACACACCCTCTCCCAGGCGCTGGGCCTTCTGGTGAGGAGAACAACTCAGCAGCAGCAGGCCAAAGGTCAATACACGCAAGGTCATCGAGCCTAGGATCGCCCCCGAAGAGGCCCAGCACAAGCAACAATCAACGAGTCAGCCGGAATGTGGAATCTTCTGGCACCCAGTGGCGCTGACCATCGTCCCCACGCAGCAGAATCCAACCGGGCCAGGAATCGATGCGATCATGCACACTTCCTGGGGCCAGGTGGGCCTGACGGGAGGAATCAGGCCGGGGTTCAGCGCGGGCAAGAACACCGCCCGTCTCAATCACCATATAGGGGTCCCCAGCACTATTCCAATTGCGGGCGAGCAAGGGACCGAGGAAGAGGGGCTGAAGCAGGGCAACCAGCATGAGCAACTGCGCCATGCGCCGCCCCCCCCGCATGGCCTCCAGCACCGCCATAAGGCTGAGGAGCAGGAGCCCCCCAAAACCAATCCACCCGGCTTCCGCAGGAGTCCATTCGGTCAGCATGAAACCCAGGGCATCGAGCAGGGAACCAGAATCCAGTCCAGCCATGCCAGCTTGTGCACGGGTCAGCTCCAAGTCATGCAGCAGGTCATCGTTGCGCGGATCGAGGGCTAGGGCCGCGCTGAACCAGCCGACAGATTCCTCCGTACGTCCCTCGCGATACGCAACGGTACCCAGGTTGGCACACAGGCGCGACCGCTCCAGAGCAGGAGCAGGTTCATCCAGGGCTTCAAGCCAAAGGGTCTGGGAAGAGACCAGATCCCCTTGACGATAGAGACTGCTGGCCAGGTCCAATTCCACACCCTGAGGAGCTGCGGCACTTGAACCGAGGAGCACAGGAAGAAGCAACAGAGAAGAGAACATCTAGATCCCTGCTCCGCGGGCAACCCGCTCAATCATGGTCTTGTCCAGAGGTGCATTGTCGCCCCCGTGAATCGCAGCGTCGAGGGCCGTAAGCAAGGCTTCGAGTTCTTGCCCTCCCACAGAACTCAAGAAACCAGGAGCGCGACCGATCCAGGACTGGTCGCTCTGACCCGAACAGGCCCCGAGAAAAGTCGCCAGGGCCTGGCGCTGATCAGCCGCACTTTCAGCCCTGCCCAAGGCGCGGGACAAATGCCGCGGCGCAGCCCGACGACGACGGGCAGCAAGGGCTCCGGGATCTCCCCGGCGGCGTACAAACATGCGCCCTGAAAGCCATGCGAGGGGCAGCAAGAAGTAACCGACCAGGAGGTTCGACCCCGAAGGCCCCTGGGAATCAGGTTCTGTGCGTGCATGGGGATCGATGCCCAGGACATCCGGCGCGTCGAGCACTGGTCCACCAAGGGCGGGGTCAAGGCCACCTTCCACCGCTCGCACGCGGATCGGAACCGGATCGCTCTCCAACAACTCGTAGGCCTTGGACATCGGATTGAACACCCACAAGGGAATCGCCGGAATGGCCTCCAGATTGGCGTCCACTGGAACCAACTCCCAGGTCGCCTTGCGCTCCAAGACTCCAGGAATGTCCTCTACCCCAAGAATCCGAAACCCTCGGAAAGCGTCCAGCCTGGAGAGGTCTGGCAGATCAAAGAACTCCAGGTTGCCATCCCCCTGCCAGCGCATGGTCAGGTGAATCGATGCGCCCTGGTCCACATCTCGGGTGTCGGTTTCCCGGTCCGCGCTCAAGGACCCGACGGCTCCGGTCCAAGCGAAGGGGCGCCCCTCTTCAGGAACACGCAGCACCTGTACTTCAAAACGCGGTAGGACGGCGTAGAAGTCACGAGTCTTGCGACGGCCAAATGGACCGGCGTTGCCCACCAACTCGCCGAATTCAAAGATGCCCTGGGCGAAGTCCAAGGCACCCGGACGGGTGGGCAAGAAACGCCGCTTGAGTTCCACTACATGAAAGGCCCCGTTGTCCCGGTTCTCTTCGATTGGGCCGACCACATCCACCCGACTGGATCGGTTGAGACCGATGGTGACGACCTTACGACCCAGATTCTCTTGACCGGTGTTCAACTCCAGGGTTCCAGGCAAGCGGCCCCACCAAGGCAAGACCATGCCGGCCGAGGCCACCTGCAGATTTGCATCCCAGCCCGCACGCAGATGCACGCTGAAGGGCTGGCCTTCATACACCGTCTCAGGCACTTCCAATACCTCCAGAAAACCCATGTCAGCTCCCTGGATGTCACGGACTACTGTCAATGAGGCGGGCAGCACCTGGCCCAGATGACCGCGCCCATTAGAAAGCACGCGCACACTCGGCAACTCGAACTTGCCCTCGCGCAGAGTTTCTACCTGCAGAGTCCAACTCAGAGTGATGCGCCGGACCTGCCGTCCGGCCACACGGTGGGTGAACTCGGAATACATGGGCGAGGCCGGTTGAGAAATGCGCAAGCCGTCCACCGGGGGCAAAGCTTCCAGAGTGGCAGCCGAGTCTCCCTCTGCGGTGATCACCAGTTGGACACTGGCGCCAAGCTTAGCCACCCCGGTGGAAAGTTGGGCACGAACGCGCACAGGACGCTGAGGCGCAGCTGTGGTGCTGGCAATCAAGACCAAGCTGAGCAGAGCCATGGCGATACGAACCAAATGCACCCTAGGGGGGGAATTGCCGCCTGAGCTCCACTGACCTTTCTGGAGGCTCTCCTGTTTGAGATGAATATTTGTCAACTGCATGGTCTGCTGAGAAAGTCTAGTCGTCTGTGCGGAGAGTGGGAACTACCAGTCCTTGTCAGTGGATCGGGCGCGCAGGCGTGCGAGTCGTTCACGCAACTCCTCACCTTTCTCGTTGTGTCGTCGAAGTTGATCGAGCAGGCGTTGTTGTTCTTCCTTGGTCAACAGCCGCTCTTCAGGTTCAGCCTGTTCTTCGCCGTCGCCCTCTTCGGGCTGCTGCTCGGGGTCTTCGGAATCCTCCTCATTTTCCTGGGGGTCGCCTTCCCCTTCGGGATCCCCCTCGCTCTCCTTTTGCTGGTCGGACTCCTGGGGCTCGTCCTCGGAGTTCTCAGAACCCTCATCCGAAGAGTCATTTGAGTCTTCAGCTTCGCTGTCCTGGGATTGATCATCAGAACGCTCTTGACCATCCTCCTGCCTGCGCTCTTCTTCAATTTCGTCCAACCTATGCAGGCGCTTTTGAATCAGCTCCACATTGGCCCGCGTATCCTCGTTGCGCCAGTCCACCCGCAGGCGCTCCACCAGATGTTCCCGGGCCGCGAGGTAGGATTCCCGAGCCAGGGAGAGCGGGTCCGGGGCTTCTTCTTCGTCCGCGCCTTGGGTTGCTGCGGGCGGTACGGTGAAATTCGGCGCCATGGGGTTGTTGGATTTCCCCTGAACCTCGGGAATCTGCACGAAGTACTTTTCTGCAAGCTCCAAGTCCAAGAGGCCCAGCCCATCACAGGCAGCAAGAGATCCCCGCCCAATGGCCAGACCACGAGCCGCCTGCCAGGCCTCTTCCGCTTCTTCCAGAGCCCCGCGCTTGTGATGAGCCAAACCCTCCAGATTCCGTGCCGCCGACTGCTGGACCCGCGAACGCCCGGGATCAACCCAACCGGCCAGAGGACTCGACTCCCGAAAGAACAGACGCTCGCTGAACCCACGGGTCCTGGCCTGCCAGGACCGACGCCTGAGACTGGCCTTGTTCTCCTGGGCCAAACGCTCTGCAAGAGCCGCGGCCTCCAGATCCCGGCCGTCTTCGAAAGCGGCGCAGGCCTCATCAAAGCCATCAAGGTAGGAGCCTTCCCATGACAGGACGATCTCCTGGGCAGATTCAGCGGGCCCTGTGTTGATGGGCACAGGTTGTTCCACCTGCTGATCCTCAATGGCCTGAACTTGAACGCCCTCATCCTGCCCCCAAGCCAAAGGAGCAAGAACCAGACAGGCCAACAGGCAGACCGTGTCCCTGATGCCCATAGACTTGCAACAACTCACTCTCATGAAGCCACCCCTTCCCCATTGGAGCGGCGCTCGTTCAACAACATTGATAGGGCCATGCATGCAATCGTCAGCACCAGAGGCCACTGAAAACGATCATGGGGTACGCGCTCCATGCCCTGATCGTAAACTTGTCCCTCAAGGGTGGAAATCCCCTCGCGGTACAATTGCTCAAGACCCAGTACAGCGCCCTCGACCCCCACATAGCTGCCTCCGGTAACCCGGGCCACCTCCTCCAGGGTTTCCGATGCCAGACGGGAGACAACCTCCTTGCCATCGGGGCCACGCACCCAGCCACCATTGGGCATAGGAATCTTGCCTCCGGCATGTGTGCCTACCCCGAGCACATGCACGGCGATTCCGCGACGCGCCGCCTCCACCGCAACTTCAAAACCTCGACCTCCATGGTCTTCTCCATCGGTAATCAACACGATGGCTTCACTGGCACCTGTGCGACCATCGAAGAGGTCCAGGGCATCGGTCATGGCCGCCGCCAGGTCTGTGCCCCCCAGGGCATGATCTGCGGGATGCACGCCATCCAAGAACCAACCCAAAGTCCGCAGGTCCCGGGTCAAGGGCGCAATGCGGCGGGCTTCGCCCGAGAAGGAAATCAATGCCACTCGATCTCCTGCAAGTTTTGGAAAAACCGATTTGATCTGGCGCTTGGCTTCGTCCAACCGACTCAGGCCCAGGTCCTCCACCAACATGGACTTGCTCGCATCCAAACAAAACACCAGGTCCACCCCCTGACGTTGAATCTCGCGCAGGGTGAAGCCACGCACGGGCCCCGAAAGAGAAAGACCCCCAAGAAACAACGCCAAGACCGCGCAATACAAGCGCACCCGCGCCGCCAGTAAAGAACGATCCCCAAAAAACGCCGTCGTGCGTTGGGGGTCCACCATCAAGAGCACGTCGGCCTGAGTACGCACATATGCCGCCCGCCCCAACAACAACAACAGGGGCGCCAGACTGATCCAAGCCAGATCCATGGGACGCAATATCTCAAAGCCAAGGAATCCAATCATGGAGTCCTCCTGGCCCAAGAGTGACGTGAAAACTGAGCGCAGCTGAACAACAGCATGGCCGCCAGAATCCAAGAGCGATAGAGATCAAAGTGCTCGGCCTGGGCCTGCTCGATGCGCGGGGTGCGTTCCAGCCGTTCGATCTCCGCGTAGGCCTCTTCCAACTCGGCCTCGTCCTGGGCATGAAAGAAACGAGCACCAGTGACCTTGGCCAAGGCGGGCAGAAGTTTGACGCGCACGGGAATATTGACCCGTCGGCGGGTCAGAGGGTCATAGCGAGTCACCACTCGTGGCCCTGCAAAAACCGCATAGATTCGGACGCCCTTTTCCATCGCCAGCCGAGCGGAATCCAGCGGATCAATCAGACCAGTGGTGTCTTCCCCATCGGTCAGGATCACCACCACCTTGGACTTGGCTTCGCTCAACTCCAACAACCGCACAGCCTCGGAAACCGCAAGACCGATGCTGGTACCATCCAGGTCCCGGCGCTGCTCCACATCCAAGTCCTTCAGAACTCCCGAAATGGCTCCCGCGTCCAAGGTAAACGGACACAGCAACTCGGTGAACATGGCAAAGCCGACCAGGCAGACATTGTCCGCAGCCCCTTCCCGGTCAGTCATGCGCCGCACAGCGAAATCTCCCACCGCTCGCTTGGCAATATCGAAGCGTCGTTCGCCAGAGCCCTCTTGGCCCTGTTCCATGGAAGTGGAGCGATCCAGCAGAAGCACGATATCCACCCCTTCATTTTCGCTGGTCAGGTAGATCTCCCCCTCAAGAGGCCGCGCCAGAGCAAAGAGCGCACAGGCCAACGCTGCCACTTCGCATGCCAGAGGCAGCCAGGAGAAACGTACCCGCCAGGTGCTGGGCAGCTCATGGGCGATCATCGGAGCCCGAGCGGGAATCGCACGACGACGTTCCCTTGCAAGCCATGCCACCAGGGGCAGACTTAGTAGCAGAGGAAGGAACCAGGGATCCGCCAGGGACACTCCAAGAAACTCCACTTGACCTTGGGCCAGGGTGCGGGTGGGCTCTTGAATCAAGATGCCGATCATGCCACGGCCTCCGTTGTTTGATCCCGTGCAAGAAGCGCTTCGACTCGCTCGAGGGCATCACTCAGGGCCATCTTGGAAGGCTGCACCTGACCGAATTCTATGGTGTCGGCCCAGGCCAGGAGTTGCTGGGCCTCATCAATGACAACCAGGTCGATTCCCCCCCGTGCGCGCACATCTTGAATCCAGTCCTCATCGATCATGCCTTGGCGCAACACGCATTGTTCTGTGTCGATGGAATCACGAATGCGTCCGGAGAGAGCCGCAGCAAAATCGCCAGAATCAGCCCTGCCCGCAAGCAGCGCTGCCAGGTCCACCGGGGGCACAGGGTTGGATGCCTGAGGCTCCGCCCGCCCTCTGCGCAGAAAGTAGGCCCCTGCCAGAATCAAGGGCAGCAGAACCAGATACCACATGTCCGCAGCAGAGGAAGCCGCTTCGGTCGGGGGCGCAACGGGGCCACCCAGTGGACGCGGTGCATCTTCAGCAGGTCCCAGATCTCCGATCACCTCCAAGTTTCCAGCCAGAGCCGTTAGTTTCAGGCCGCTGGAAAGAGAAACTTCAAGCTGCGGCAAGGCTCTGTCCCCCCCTTCAAGAGAGAACAAAGACCACTGGATACGTGTACTGGCCAGCTCTCCATCCCGAACCCGAGCCACCTCAGGGCCACTGAGCAGGACCCAGGTGTCATCCGAAGGCTGAGCGAGGCTCTCAAGATCCACAGCCTCGTCCACATCATGCTCCACAACCAAGGTCCAGGTAACGGGCTGACCCACCTGCACCTGGACGGGCTCCGCATGCAAGGTGGCCTGTTGCAGACACAAAGTAAGAACCAGCAAGTTCACTTTGCTCGCCCCGCCCGCGCCATGCGCAAACGAAAGAAACGCAAGATCGGCGCGGCCAGATCTTCGTCCAAGGAGATGTCGATGCGCGAAGCCCGGGATTCCCGCAGAGCTCCATGAATCTCGGCTTTGCGTTGCTCGGCAGCCTGCTGCCAGCCTTCGCGTACACCCTTGTCTGCAGCATCGATCCAGTTCCAATCTCCCCCATTGAGGTCCTCAATGGCAAAGCGGCCCACCTTGGGGAGACTCACCTCGAAGGGATCCACCAATCGTACACCGATCACATCATGGCGCGCTGCCAAAGCACGCATGGCCTGCACCCAACCGCGCCCTCCTGCATCAGCAAAATCCGAAAAAATCAGAACCAACGAACGACGGCGCAGTGCGCGCAGAGATCCCTCAAGAATACGCTTCAGGTCCCCCGGCACATCGAAGGGCTGTGAAACCATCACCTCACGAATGAGGCGCTGGATGTGGCGCGTAGATTTGCGCGGGTCCAAGTGCAGCCCGGGCTCGGGACCATAAAGCGTCAAGCCCACCCGATCCTGGTTGCGCGCTGCCACCTTGGCAAAGAGCCCCACCAACTGAGCTGCCGCTTCACGCTTGGACCAGCGGCGTGTTCCAAAGCCCATGCCGAGGCCTTGATCCACAAGGCAATGCACGCTGAGTTCACGCTCTTCGCGGTAACTCTTGATATGCGGCTTGCCTGTACGCGCCGTCACATTCCAATCGATCCCGCGCACATCATCCCCGGGCACATAGGGCCTTACCTCTTCGAACTCGATGCCCTGCCCACGGAAAACGCTGCGATACCCGCCGGTCAGCGCAGTGTTGACCAGACGATGAGTGCGTAACTGAAGTTTACGAACCCGAGCTGCAAACTCCGGTGCCAAACTGCCCTCATGGGCAAACTTGGAGCTTTTTGATGTGGACTCTGTGACCGGCACAATTGAGGGGGCGAGCAGAGTTCAGGGAACTGGCACAGTCTCCAAGAAGCGTTCGATCAAATCATCCGAGGTCACTCCCTCGGCCTCCGCTTCGTAGGTGGTCAAGATGCGGTGGCGGAGGACCGCAGGAGCGATCGCCTTCACATCCGCCGGAATCACATACCCTCGATGTTCCATGAACGCATTGGCCCGAGAGGTCAGAGCCAACCAGATCGATGCCCGAGGACTGGCACCGTATTGCAAATAGGGAGCCAAATCGCCCAAGCCCACACTCGCGGGATCGCGAGTCGCCTGCACCAGATTGACTATGTAATGCCCCAGACGATCATCCAAATGAATGCGATCGACTATGGCGCGGCTTTTTTCAATCACATCCAGAGTCACCACCCTACTCACGCTGGTCTTTGGCGCAGTGCGGGACATGCGATCCATGATCTCAAGTTCCTCTACAGCTGTGGGATAGCCAACCACGCTCTTGAGGGCAAAGCGATCAAGCTGTGCCTCGGGCAAGGGATAGGTACCGTCCTGCTCGATCGGGTTCTGGGTAGCCAACACCAAGAACGGCTGGGGCAATTCCATTGTCTCGCCGCCAATGGAAACATGACGCTCTTGCATGGCTTCCAACAAAGCCGACTGCACCTTGGCAGGGGCGCGGTTGATCTCATCCGCCAAGACAAAGTGCGCGAAGATCGGTCCGCGCCGCACGCTGAAAGTGTGCTCACTTGCATCGTAGACCTCAGTCCCCACCAGGTCCGACGGCAGGAGGTCCGGAGTGAACTGAAGGCGCGAGAAACTCGCGTCCACAGCATCCGCCAGGCAGGAAACAGCCAAGGACTTGGCCAGTCCCGGGACGCCCTCCAACAACACATGGCCACCAGTGAGCAAGGCCAGGGTCAGGTCGCGGCAGAGTGCTTCCTGCCCCACCAAGACCTCACCGAGAGAGGCCTGAAGATCGGCTACCCAGGAACTCGCCTGCTGGATTTCCTCAGGGGAGACGTCGGTGGACACATCGGGCATGGCAGGGGTCGGGGCTGGCAGGGGCATGGATTGGGCAGAGAATGCTTGTGGAGCCAAACAGGGTAGTCGCAGGACTACGCCTCCACCTAGCCTGGGTTGGAAAGACCCTTGTAGAAGTCCCGCAAATTCACCATTGGTCACCCGCAAATTGCTCGCGGAAGGCGTTGCGCACCCGCAAGGTCTTGCGGGCATAAATCAGTGCAGGGCTCATGGCCCGCCCCGCAGCGTGACGGGCCTCTTGGCTGGCGACCCAAAGTTGATAGGACCCAGCTTCCTCAGACCACGCCAACAACCGCCCGCGCCCAGTGTTGTAGGCCACCAGCAAAGCCTCTGCGTTCCACTCCGGGGTGGAATCTCGCAGCCAGGCCAGGTGATTGCAGCCCAAGGCCAGATTGAGGGCATCATCATGGAGCAAAGTGTCGTGGTCAGGAGCCTCGAGGCCCAAACGCTCGGCTGCATCACTGGCAGCCGTCAGCACCAATTGCATCAGGCCCAAAGCACCAACCGAAGAAATCCTGCCACTCACCCCACGGCTTTCAGACCACATGATTCCCGCGACCAGACTCGGATCCAGGTCTTCTTTCTTGGCTGCCTCGAAGATCGCGGGCCAACGCTCGCCAACCAATCGAATACCCCGTTGCTTTGAGTAGTCCTCAACAATGGCCCGGACAATCGGGCGACCCTGATCATCATGCACCAACCAACCCACGGCCACCAGCAAGCTGCACAGGATCAATAACCTGGTCAGGATGCGCCGGGCCGAATTCAATTGCCGCGGCGCAATGATTGTTCCAGGGTCTGAATCCACAATTCACGATCTTGAGCCTTACGAGGGAGAGGGTCCAACTCACCTCCCACAAAATCTTCCAGTTCCCGACGCGCACGCTCCGCCAGCCAAGTTTCCTCCCTGCCCAGGACAGTCAGGAGGAATGCAGGCACTGTGCTATTGGCATTCTTGAGTTCGAATTCAGCCGGTAAGGGCGCGGGCATGACGCGCACCTCGCAAGCTGCACGGAACCATGAGAGTGCATCATCACGACGCACTGTATCCCACCATGACCACCAGGCTGCGGTGGAGTCGGGCTCATTCCTGAAATCCACGCAGGACAGCACACACAGTTCGTGCAAGAGAGCCAGGTTCCCTGGCTCTTCCACGCTCAGACGAATCAGCACGGGGGCCGCTTCAGGAATTCGCTGACGGGCAAGAATCAGCGCCGCGCCCTTGCGCACTTCGAGGGAACTGGAATTGAGAGCGCTCATGAGGGTGAAGTGCGCCGAACTTCCAAGGGCCATCAATCCCTTGCGGCCTGCTTCGATCAAACCCGGATCGCGCCCGGTGCGCAGCATGGAAAGAAAGATCTCTGAAGTGCGCGGATCGGCCAGCGCAACCAGCCCCTCAGCGGCGGGCAGACGATAGTGCCCTCCGGGCTCGGTCAAACTGGTCAGCAGCACATCCCTGGCTCGCAAGCCGCCAATCTGCCCCAAAGAACGCAGAGCCTGGGCACGAACCGCCGGTGTGCCGGTTCCTGCGCGAATCGCTATGGCCTCCTGAGCTTCAACTATCCCGTGCTGTCCAGCCGCACGCACAGTGGCCACCTCAACGGCTTCATGACTATCATCGAACAGAATCATCAACAGATCTACATCTGTTATTGCGCCCCTCTTAGCCAACAAGCCCGCCGAGATTCCGCGCAAGAGAGGACGGGCATCGCCGGCCGCAGCACGCTCGCCCGCAGCTCCTCCTAGGCTGATCAATGCCGAAATCGGCAAGGCTGCCTCCACATCAAATTTGTCGTGCAATAGACCTATCAGGTCCTTGCTCAGACCCTCTTGAAAAGGCCCTTGCTCCTTGTCCGCATGCAAGTCACCGCAGAATCGAACCAGCTCAGTCAAGCGGCGGGAACGCTGATTCCAGTAGCGCTCCCCCGCAAGCAGGTCCATCAATGGGCGCACATGGTCTTCCCCAAGAGCCCCAGAAACCAAGCGCAAGTTCTCGAATTCATGCAGGCCCTGGTCCCGATCGATTGGACTCTTTTCGGCCATCCAGGCCAACACCAACCCGGCTGTCTTCTGTGCTTGAACGAGAGAGCCGACTGCCGGGGCAGCGTAGGCCTCTCCTTCGGCGCGGACCAGACCTATACGATCCCCATGGATGTCCTGACGATAAAAGCGCTGCCAGCGATAACGCTGCTGCAGTGCATCCAATGAGGCAAAAGTGCGCTCAAACCATGGGGTAGCCGATCCTGGCCCGTAGACAAAAGTCTTTTTCTGCTGACCCAGCATCAGGGTCAATTCGCGCCCACGGGCCTGCTCGGCACCCCACACTCCGGGCAACCGCTGACCTCCGAACAAGCCGGTTCCCTGGAGCATTCCCATCATCTCCCGAGCATCCTGGGCGGACAGATAAATCGGTTCAATTCCAGCATCCGGCGGCGCCTCATCCAGCCAGGCGGGACCAAGCAAACTGAACCCCTGAGCCCGTGCGCGATCTTTGCAATCCACTCTCAAGCGCAGGGCATCCGAGGCCTGAATCGGCAAGATCGCCCGAGAGGCCCGGAAGCCACGACGGTTCTCGCTCCACCACTTGACCCAAGTGCCCGCGACCGCACCAGTACTCTTGCTGGTAATCATCTGCAACCGCCGCACGGCCGCGCCTACCAGCGCTTCGCGGTCCTTGAAGAATACCTGCCCTGCAATCAAAGAAACCAACTGATTGGGAACGACCGAATCCATCCAGGGACTCTCGCTCGGGTTCTCGTCACGAAAACCAATCCCTGCCAAGGCCAAAGCACAGGTCCCTGCCACGAAAGGATCTTTGACATTCATGCCCCGCAACAGGGCATCTACATGACCGGGGCCAAGCAAGGGTGTTTGACGTGCATCTTCGCGCTCCACCAAAGCCAAGACCGCGTAGGCCGAAGGACGCAGAATCCAACGCTGACCGAACGCACGGCGCATGAGTTCAACTTCGATAGTCTCACTATTGAAACGGGCCATGAACTCCACCACACGCTGAGCGACTTTTGCCCGCGGATCATGCAAGTGGTCAAACAAAATGGGAATCGCCGCTGCATCGCCCGTACCCGCAATCAAGTCCGCTGCCCGCCAACGTGCATCTGCGATGTCTGACTTGAGTGCCGGCAGCAGAAATGGAATCCACTCTGGCCTGGGCTCCTCCTTGAGGATGTTGTGAGCCGCCGCACGCAGACTGTTCTGGGGATGGTTGACCAGGTGGGCAAGCAATTCTGGATTCGCCCGCACAGGATCCAATTCGTGCAACATGCGCAACAGGATGCCCCCCACCGCACCAGGGGTGCGGAACGCCAAACGCTGGGCTACAAGATCCCGATCGCGCCCCTCGCTGGAGGCCAAGAAGTAGCGCCCGGCCACCAGGACTGTGGGGCCATGATCGCTGGCAAGAGCTTCAACGCATACCTCACGCCCTTCGGGTCCCATACCGAGCAAACTCTCAAGAGCCTGGTCCAGCAGCGAATCATCCGTCCGTCGATGCCGGGTCAACTCTGCAAAAATCACCTGGGCAGCGGAACGCAGGGAACCCCTTTGAACTCCTCGTATCAGAGCCCCCTCGCCCTTGCCCGCTGAATCATTCACTCCGACCTTGTTCCCCGGCAGGTCCAACCCTCCAGCCTCTCCTCCGGGCAGACCAGCCCGATCAGGAATGCGGAACAGACGCTGAGCCTGACAGCGCTCACAATGCTCCTCCTGCAGACCTGTCGCGCTGTCCCACTTGATGGGCAGGTCGGTCTTCTTGAGGCTGCATATGGTGCAAACGAGCGCGGGCTTCTCAGCGTTGACCGCCCGACTCCCAGAACGCTCCTGCCCCACAGGTTTAGACGCCGGTCGCCCCGGCAGGGGCTTACGCGCCCCCCTGCCAGGCAAGTCGATTTGAGCGTGCGCAGAACCGACCAGTAGGGCCAGCATGAGAGTGGTTGTGAAGACGAGGCGCATAATGGTCACCGTGCTACCCACGGCAGCCCCGCAGGATACCGAGAGCAGGAGGAGAGGGTGGCCCCAAGGGGCCGAGCAGTTCGCCCCCTGCGCCCCCAGGGCTCTTGGGAGGGTCAAGGCAACGAATTTTCAGGGATTTCCATTCTCAGCTGCCAGTCCCGACCCTGCTGTGCCGGTCATCAGGGTGCTAAGAGCGGTCCACAGGCCATGGCCAGGTCGCGCGCCAGATGGAGATCAGTCTGACAGACCTCGCGTGCCAGCAGCAACAAATCCAGGTCCCGCTCCAATTGGTCCAGACCTTCTTGGTTGTTGCCAGCCTGGCGCAGGCCCGCCAGATCCCCCATGCCCCGCCGGCGCAGGTCCTCTTCAGCGATTTCAAATCCATCACGGGTCTGGATCAACATGGAGAAGCGCTCCTCCGCTGCGGCCGCTCCCACCAACAAGCACCAGGACTCAAGGGGCCCTCGTCCCACGCGCCCGCGCAATTGATGCAATTGAGCCAACCCCAAACGGTCCGCCTGCTCGATCACCATCACCGTGGCCGAGGGCACATCGACGCCAACCTCGATCACCGTGGTCGCCACCAACAAGCCGACATCTCCTCTGCGAAACCTTTCCAATCGCCACGAACGCTCCTCCGCCGGAACTTTTCCGTGCACGAGTTCCACCCCGAAGCCGTTCACGCGCTCGTCATCACACAACTTCGAAAAACGCGCTTCCGCTGCGCCGGGCGCATCGTCTCCGTCACTACCAATACGCGGACAAACCCAATAGATCTGCTCCCCGGCCTCCATGCGCTTCGCCAACCATGGAATGATCGAACGGGTCTTGGCGCCGCGCACCCAGCGTGTATGGACCTCGCCACGCCCAGGTGGACCTTTGCGTAGTGTGACCACCTCCAAGTCCCCATAGACCGTCAGTGCCAAGGTGCGCGGAATGGGCGTAGCCGTCATCAACAAGAGGTGGGCGCCCTTGCCCTTGTCCATCAGAGCCGAGCGCTGACCTACCCCGAAGCGCTGTTGCTCATCGATGATCACCAGATCCAGGCAATCGAACTCAACTCCCTTCTGAAAAATCGCATGGGTTCCAAACAACACCGCCACTTCACCGGTGGCAAGGCGTCGAAGGATCTGCTGCCGCTCTTCTCCGCGCACTCGACCAGTCAGAAGAGCATGCCCAATCCCCACAGCATCGAGTAAGGGTGCCAATCCCATGTGATGCTGCTCTGCCAGGACCTCGGTTGGCACCAGAAAGGCGACCTGCCCCCCACCTTCAACCACCGCAAAGGAACAGAGCGCCGCCAGAGCGGTCTTGCCCGTACCAACATCTCCCTGCAGGATGCGGCGCATGGGAGTGCGCCGCCCAAGGTCGCGAACCAAGATCTTCCAAGCCTGTTGCTGGTCAGGTGTCAGCTGAAAGGGTAGGCGACTTCTCAGCTCCCTATCCAATTCGGAACTCACCTGCACTGGCCGCCCGCCACCCTCCTCCGCGCCAGCCCGGCGCGCAGCCAGTTGAGCTTGCAGAGCCAAAAGAGGAATCAAGGCCAGCCGCCGCCGGGCCGCTTCAAAAGCCACGCGCGAACGGGGCTCATGGGCGGCCTGAATCGCCGTGGGCAAATCGGGCAGGTCTCCCGCAGCGAGCAGGTTCTCGGGCAAGGGTTCCTTGATCTGACCCCCCACCAAACGCACTGCCTGTTTGCAGATTCCCGCCAGCACATGGCCGGACATTCCTTTGGGAGCGAGATAGGTTCCCATCAAGACACCCGGAGCGGGGAGCGGATCGCGCTCGGTGCCGATCTTGGGGCCCAGGAGTTCAGGGCCCTTGGATGTACTGCGGGCCTCGCCGCAGAGTTCGATCTGGTCACCGACCGCGCAACGATCGCGAACCCAGGGCTGATTCCAGAAGCTGGCTTGTGCCTCCCAGCCGCCCGCATCCAGGCGCAAGACCACGCGGCTCTGCTTGCCCCGCATACGTACAAGCTTGACGGCCAGAACGGAACCCGAGACACGGACCAGCCCAGTACTGGGGAGTGGTCCTTCCGTGTGCTGGGCGGGCCACTCAACTATGGAGGTTGGAGTGAGCAGGCAGAGATCTTCGAGAGTGTCGAGTCCAACGCTCGAGAGCAAGCGGGCTTTGGCTGGCCCGATGCCTTCCACCAAGGTTGTGGACCCTTTCGGCGTTGGAATTTGACCGCTCATCTTGATCCAGGCAGACTTGCCCCGCTCCGCACAAAGATACGCCCAACCAGCAATCCGCGCACCTCCTGACGAAGACAAATACCTGTCGCCTCAGCTGAAGCCACCACTCGCTCCTGTGGATTCCAAGCGCACAGCCGATTTCAAGAGCACACCCTACGGCCAATGGTTCTCTGTGCCCCCTGGTTTTCCAACACCAAGAAGGACCAGCGGATGGGTAGGGTACAAACTTGAGCAACGAGTCCATGCCCCCTCCCCCTTTCCCCTCCGCAGCCCCTGCCCTGCGCCGCATTGACCCACTCATCGCCCTCATAATCCTCGTCGGACTCGCCCTGCGCTGCTACTTCGCCACCCAGAAGGGTCTTGTGCTCGACGAGTTCCACTCGGACTTCCATGCCAGCCGCGCCGGCCTCAGCGCGCTTCTTGAAAGCGTCCGGGCAGACAATCACCCGCCTCTTTCATTCCTGCTGATCAGCCTCTCACGGAACCTCCTGGGGGACACCGACTTGTTCCTGCGAGTGCCCTCCCTGATCGCCGCGGGAATCGAATTTGGTTTTGTCTGTCTCATTGCACGGCCATTCGGAAAGAACGCCATGCGCCTGGCACTGGCCCTGGTGGTCTTGAGCAGCTTGCACCTGGACCAATCCTCCATGGCGCGCATGTACGGACCTCTTGCAGCCTGCATCACCGGCGCCACCTGGGCCAGCATGAGACTGGTACGGGGCCCCAGCAAAGCAGCTGCCCTGATCGGGGCGCTTTGTGTGTGGAGCGCTCTTGAACTGCACTATTTTGCAGGGCACTACCTTCTGTGGTTGGGAATCGGGAGCCTGGTAGCCGCCTGGCAGGCGGGAAGCATGGTGAGGTTTGTGCGACGAATCCGTTGGCCTCTCGCTGCTGTCCTGCTGGCAAGTCTGCCCTGGTATTCCACGGGGTTCGTGGAACAACTGGGGCACGGACTTCCACCCGGGGGAGACGACTTGAGCGTGCCTGGCTTGCTAGAAGCATATGCCCATCTCTTCTTCCTCAACCTCCGTCTTGGGGGCGAGTTCGGCAAGGGAGCTTTTCTCCTGGCGAGCTTGTGTATTCTGACCTTGGCGGGAAGCAAGGCTCTCTCCTGGCGCAGCGATGAACGCAAGCTGCGAAGCGACACCATGTTGCTCGCCTGCCTCGCCTGGGTGGTTCCCCTCTGGACCTTTGGAGTGGCACAATTCGTGCCGCGCTCGGGCTTCACCTGGCATTACATCCTGCCCTCGATTGCGCCCATGGCGGTGCTGGCAGCAGGTGGAGCAAGCAGAAAAGGAAAGCGCTGGGCCTTGAATGCCTGTGTTGTGGCAGCGTTTGTGTTGAGCCTGCTCAATGTGGCGTCCCGCGGTACGGAAGACTATCCCGGCGCGGTGTCACTGGTGCGTGATCAATGGCAGAAGGGGGACGCGGTGGTTTGTGTGGAATACCAACCCCCGTGTTTTCCCACTGGGCGACCGTGGGACAGATACAGGAAACAACTCGGTGCCCCACAGGGCGCTCGCCTGGAAACCAAGGGGATCCACCTGTCTCGACCCCAAGACCTGCAGCAAAACAAGCGAATCTGGCTGATGCAATCCGCCCTGCCGGAGTCGGTCGACCTGCGGCGGCAACTCGAAGACTATGGCGACGCCGAAGAAACCTGGTCGTTCGGTTGGAGGCCGCAGGTCACCCTCTTCAAACGACACTGAAGGACCGGACTCAGCAACAACCTAGGGCGCGAGCACCGTACGCAGGAGATCTCTTGCACGCTCGCCGCCCAGCCCACGGCCAAGCAGGTCCCGCTCTTCGCTGGTGAGCTTCCACACCAAGAGACCTGCTCCATGAACGCGAGCACCGTGGCCGAGCGCTTCCAGCAAATGAGCCTGGCGCTCGGCGTTTGCTGGAGCCCCGCCATCCGCACCCGGCCCGCGCGCCGCGTAGAGGGTCGCCCTGAAACCGGAGGGTGCAATCCAAAGGGGCAAGCCCAGTTCCTCTGCGCGCTGATCCGCCAGAGAAAGGTGCTCTACAAACAACTCCTTCAACCGCCAGAGAGGAATCTGGCCCTGGTCAGTGCCCTCGAATACTGGAAAGAGACCGCCAGCCAGGGCATCAACCTCAGACCAAAGGTCAACCGAGTCGAAGCGACGTACATCTTCGGTGGCAAGCACAACGCCCCCGTTGAAAGAAGCACGCGCAGCGCTTATCGCCCGGGTCCAACCCTCTCGCTTGACGCGCTGAGCCTCGAGTTGCCACTCGTTCGGTTCAAGGTCCTCCTCTTGAAGACGGGTCACGATGGACTGCCCAAGGTCATACCCGATTGAAACTACCCGCGCCCCGGACGCCTCAGCCATGAGGGCCGCATGGGTTGCGCTGGCAGCAAGTTGATCGTAAAGGCCTTTGCGCTGCTCGTCGAACACGCGAACCAGACGCGCAGCAGGCACCCCCGAATGAGACGCAAGAACGGTAGGCCAAAGTTGAACCTCAAGCCCCAAAGCCTGGGCCTGAGCGCTGGCCGCAAGCCAACTCGCATCGCCAAGAACACTTCCGAGGGCTCGCTGAGGTTGCCAGGCTCGGCCCTGCCCGGGATCGGGATCGAAGCAGAGGTCGTAGGCCAATGCAATCGTTGTGGCGCCAGCGGCGAACAGATTTTCGAGCGCGGCGCGCCCTGCCCTGGAGCCTGGATCACCATCGGCACGCAGAAATGCTCCGCGAGGGGTGGCCTGGAACTCAATGCTCACAGGCTCCCCTCCGCGCAGACTCGCCAGGTGCTCGCCAAACTCCGCGAGAGAAGTCTCGGGATCGCAGTCCCGAAGGCGACACCACTCGATCAATTCCGCGCGCAGGGGCCTCAAGAGATACGGCGAATAGCGACCGGAGGCATCATCGGAGATCAACTCCTCAAGGGTCGGACGTTCGGGGTGATTGGCCAAGAGCCCGAGGCGCTCTGACTGATGCAGGCCTGCGCACCATGCACTTGCGGCATCGAGCCACCAGGCCGGGCTGGCGGGTTGGTTTGCAAAGAGCACGGCCCAGGCGAGATTGCGGCCTCCGTCGGTGGGACTTCCTGGAGGCAAGAGAACCTGAAGCGTGCGAGTGGGTTCATCCGCCTGGGCCAGTTCGGCTGGCCATCCAATGGCTGGAACACTGCTCGAAGCGTGAATTCTCCAAGCACCGCTGGGCTCGCCGGTGATCGACGCGGCCCGCTTGAGTGCCGCAGCGCAGACCAATCCGTAATCACTGATCTCGGCGTGGCTTACCCCAGGCTCGCTGCTGCCCGTCAAGTCGGGAGCCAATTGTCCATGATCGACCAGCCCATTGCCCGAGTGCCTGAGGTCACCATGAACAGAACCACCCTCATCAGAATCAGACCCCGAAGAAGTGCCTCGGTCCACAATGGTCCACTCACTCCCGCCCCTCTCCAAGTCAAGACGCAACCAGGGTCTGCCCCGAAGAAAGACCAGTCCTTCGCGCCTCCAACCGGGGCGCAAGTTGGGGAGCGCGGACAAGATGCGCTTTGGATTCGACCCGGCCACAACGGTCAAGGGAAGGTGATCGCGGAGGGGGTCGATGCACACCAAGATCAAGCAGCAGTCCGCGGCAGAAGCCACATGGGGACCTAGATGGAGCTGTCCGTCTTCTTCGCGCACGGCACCGGCGGGGGGCAAAGTCGCGAGTTCTCCTGCAGAAAAATCACAGAGCAGCATGCGCCCGGCATGGGAGCGGGCAGGTTGGATGGCCTCGCCATGTGAGGTCGATTCCCTGGTGGCGTCTGCCCCTCCCCCAATCCAGCGCACATCGAGGCCTCCGGCATGGGAACTCCAACGCGCGAACTGTGCCTGTGCCGCGGGAGACGCGAATTCTGGCCCTTCCACATCGAGCGCCCCGGCGCGATAGAGATTCTGCCCGAGCGCCAACGATCCAGTCTCTCGCACATCCAGCCGCCTGTCACAGGCGGCGAGGAGCAACAAGGACAAGACCCATGAATGACGCAGCACGGGGGCAGCCTAACGAGAGGGCCTCGCGGAAACCCCATCCCAGTCCCAAGATCCGATGGGCAGAAGCAACGAACAGGAGACCCAGAATGAGGGCAGCGGTCGCGATCATCGCTCAGCCTCAGGAATCGAGGGTGCGCAGGCCCGACAGGTCGGGGCAGGTCGGATCGTCTCCCCACACCCTCCGAGTCTTCGCATCGATGCGCGCAACCAGCTTCGGATCCAAGTGCTGCTCCCAATCCCGGGTCGTTCCCGCGCGGAAGAAGGTGGACGGATCGAAGTGGAAGCTGCCGGGGCGCTTCGTGATCGACCGCTTCATGGTCTGGAACTCCGTACTCGCAGCGATCTTCGCGCAACGCTCGGGGGAAAGGCGAACTCCGGGGCGGAGGAATGAGACCAACGCCTCGACCGACTCGACTTTGCGCTCTACGAGATCCTCATATCGCAGAACGAGGACCTGATCGGGGGCGATGCGCGTGTCGCTCCTTCGCAGCCACCCCTGGACGTGTTTGTGGTAGTCCCCGAAGTAGAGGTCGCCAGCGACAAACCGCTCGATGAAAGTGGAAAGGTCAAGGTCTTCCGGCACCTGCAAGAGCGGGTGACGCTTGTAGAAGAAGTACTGGGAAACCGCGGCGCCGCGCGGATCGCGAAGTACTACGACGAACTTTGAACCCTTGTGGACACGGCGCACGGGCAGGTCCTCGACCGAGCTGTGAACATACCAAAGGCGCTCCCGGCCCTTGGTCGCGCGGCAGAACTGCTCAAAGCGCGCGTAGCCCTCCTGCGAGACCATCACCTCGGGCCACGGAACGCTGTGGTGGCCGATGTCTCCACTGGCCAGAGGATTGTCCTCGGGGTATTCACCCAGGGCGCGCAATACCTCCACGACGAACTTCTTGGTCAAATGCGTGCCGACTTTCTGATGAGTGCAGACGAACAAGTCGTGCTCGTCGGTGTCCCAGGTGCTCTGCAGGGCGTCGACCGCCTCGGGAGCAATGAAGGGCGGCAGCATCGTCCCGGCGTGCCTGTGATGCAGGTAGCCGCCCTCGGACAGAGTGCGGGGGGCGCCCACGGTACGCATCGCCGCACGTTGGGGCTGCCGCACGCCTTGAGCAATTGAACTGCAAGGAGATTCGTCGGGAACGGGGGAGGAGCTATTGGCTAGGGGCATTCTGGACCTTGGGGATGGTGGAAATTGGGGTTCCTTTAGTCCTGAGCTCCCAGGCGCCGTTCGGACAAGAATCCACCAATAAAGGGGGCGGCTGGTCTTTGAGGTCGGTCCCTGGTGCCTTGAGGCTGCCCACCAGGGCCGGCTTCGCCAGGACAGACGGACCTCGTCTCGCCCTGAACACGCGGGTCACATCAGCGCGCCTTCTTCCCCGTCATCACCAGCTCTTCAAGCGGGATGGACAGGATGAACGCAGTGACCGTAGTCGCGAGCAGGCGCGCGTCAGCGCCGTATCCGGAGTTGTCGCGGTTGGGCTGGTAGGCGAAGGTACCGTCGGCGCACTCGGCCAGAAGGAACCACCAGCGATTCGCCCGCATGACGGTCTCGAATGCCTTTCGATCAATCGAGGCGCCGAGGGCACCGTACGCCATGCCCATCAGGGGTGAAGCGTGCGTATCCGGGAAGCTATCGGGGTGCTCGGCCATGACCTTCGCGTGCAGGCGAGCAAGCTTCTTGTGCTCCCGGTGAGGGCTCATCCAATGGGCGATAGCCGAGGCCCCCGTGCGGCCCATGTCGGCCCAACTCTGCTCGCCTGCGACCGAATCGCCGTACCACAGATAGCCGTTCCTGGCGGTGCCGCGCTCGAGGAACGCATAGGCCGCATGGTGACGGGCCTCGTCCACGTCGATGCCGCACCTGTCCATTAGGGCGAAGGCAAGCGCACCCTGAGCTGTGATCATGGCAATGGGCCCGTAGCCCTCGAAGCCGGGGTTGTGTCCCCAGCCGCCGTACTGCTGCTCAGCGTTCTTGGGATAAGAGGCGGGATGCGACTCACGCACCTTTGGATTGACCTGAGAGAGGTCGAGGTACTGGGTCGTGCAGAGAAACTCGTAGACTTCCTGCAACTCCTCCAGGACCCAACGATCCCGCGTCTCCAGGTACCACTCGCTCATCACGATTGCCGCGGCCATGTACTTCCAGTTGACCAGCCCCGAGGTGTCCTCGGTTGACGTGTTGCGTGCGTGGAAACGCGCGCTGCGCTCCACTTCATCCCGATACTCACGCTTGCCGCTGGCGAGCAGGGCGATGGGCGCGAAAGTGTTGTGCACCGGATTGCCCCAGGATCCATCGTCTCGCTGCAGTTCAGCGATGTGCGACCAGAGGTACTCGCGCACCGCTTTGGTGCGCACACAGTCGAAGGGGAACGACTTCGAGTAAGGCTTCACTCGCGGAGGGAGCTTCAGCTTGACATCGACGCGCTTCCCGTCCCGCTGCAGCTGAAGCCGCAGTTCACGTTTCTTCGAGTCGATCGCGCGCTCAAGTGCAACGGTGAAGTCGGCGATGGGTCCCACCGACCCGAAGACCTTCATGCCATAGCCGTTCTGGTGCGGAGTGCGGAACTCAAGGCCTCGGGCACCGACGAGGTGATCTCCGACGCGGACCTTCCTGTGCGCAGGCGTCCCCTCGAACACGTGCCCAACGATCAGGTGCGTGGGCTGTTCTTCCACGAGACGCACGCGGATGCCTGTAATCCCCAGGTTGTAGAGCCAACCCTCCACCTCCGCGTCGGGCCCCGACCGGGCTTGCTGCTTCCACGGCCGCCCGTCGGGGAAGTAGTGGACCTGGGCGCTTGCGGGGAGTGCTGTGCCCACGATCAGGACGAGACTCATGGTGAGGTGGTGAATCATGAATTCGGCTGTCGGGGACTCGTTCACGCCACCCTAACCACCCTGATGCTCAATGGTTTCCCCGTTCGAACAAAAAGCCACCAATGACCCGGGCCAGCTGGCGGCTCTGACGATCGAAGCAGGTGCGACCAAGAGATGTGTCAGAGCCCTCCCCCAATACAGCCCTGGAGTTCAAACTCTCAAAGCACCCAGCGTCAGCAGGCGGAGCGAGACCGGCCCCTCACAGAATTAGAACCGAGAGCGCCTCCAGCAAGACCCTCTCCAGCCCTCCCCAAGGCCAGTCGCCATTCCAGTTGGACCCTTCCACCTGCAATCCTGGCACAAATTCCAAACCAAGCCCCCCGCCCGCCGTTCCACTGGGAAGTGGAGCTGCCTGGCCTCCTGCCCGGACCTCCCGCCCGCCATGAGAATCCTTGTCCAAACTGCCCTGGCCACCCTCGGCCTGTCCCTTCTCATCTATAGCGCTGCCACTCAGGAGCCAGAACCCTTCAAGGGCCCTGACGATGCACTGCCGGGAGTTCCAGCTCTGGTACGCGATGCCCTTCTCCAGGGGAGGACGGCTGATGCATTGGAAGCCCTGGACCACATGGATGATCTGCAACCAGAGAGCAAGGACTTCTGGTCGCTGCTACGAATCACTGCCTTGACCGAGGGGAAGGACCTGGCCCAGGCGGTGACTCTGGCCGAAACCTTTGAAACGGAACACAAGGAGAGCCCTTGGTTGGCCAAGGTCCGGTTCCGTCGAGCGGAGAACCTGCGCCAGCTGCGCCGTTTCGAAGAGGCCGAGCGAATTTTCGAGGCAGCCGCCCAAGCCCTGCGCAGTCCAGAGCGACAAGGCCGTCTGGCCCAGGTCTATCTGGTGCACGCGATTCGCATGGCGGCGGATCGCAAACCCAACGAACCGGATCAAGGGGTGCAAGACCTCAACGGAGCCAGGGAGCTCTTTGGGCGCGTACTTGACTTGGACGCACCCCTGTCCGCAGTGGAGCTGGCTCTCTTTGAACGCGCGGTTTGCAGTGAGAAACTCTCCAAGCATCAACAGGCGGTGAGTGACTGGAATACTTATCTAGATCGCAAAGGACTGGGGCGCAGGCAAGAAGCACGGCTGCGTAAGGGGCTCGCCGAGCTGGAAAAGGGAAGTGCGGGAGATGCCTTGCGAACTCTAGAGGACCTGGTTCAGGACGTAACAACCGGAGCGGGGGATGATGCCCAGGGGAATGACGAGGCAGACGCGTCCAGGGAACTCCTCTCCCGTGCGCGCTTTGCAATTGCCCAGACTTGGGCCAAACGGGGGATGCGTGACATGGCACGGGCCGCCTACGGACGCTTCCTTGAAGCTCACCCCGAAAACGAAAAGGCTTTCCAAGCCGCCTTCAACATCGCGACCTTGCACAGGGAAGAGAATCATCACGCAGACGCCCGGGACGCCTATGAGGCCTTCCGCAAGCGCCCGCGGCTATCTCCCGACCACGAAGCAAGCATCCTCCAAGCGGAAGAGTCCCTGCATCAGGAGGCACTCTTCTTGGAAGCCGGAATGCGTACCGCCCTCGATGACCACGACGGGGCGCGCGAGCTCTTTGCGGAATACACGCGGCGCCATGCCTCAGGCCCGCGCTGGTCAGATGCCCAACGGGGCATTGTTGACAGCGTCTGGGCCAAAGGCAGTTCCGATGTGGCCAAGGGTGAATTCGACGCGGCGCGGAGCACCTGGGCCGAGTTCCTCTCGGGCTGGCCATTGGATGCACGGGTGCCCACAGTCCATCTGGCGCTGGCTGGGCTCTTTGACAAGGAAGCAAGAGAAGCGAAGAAAGGAGGGGAAGAATTCAAGCCCCTCTTGCTCCAAGCGGTGGAAGCATGGCGCACAGTGGCGCGCCGGCATCCTGGTTCCAATCAGGCTTCCCAGGCACTATTCCAACTGGCGGATGCCCTTGAATACCGCTTGGAGGATGTTGGCGCGGCTGTGGAGGCCTATCGCGCTTGCAACTTTGGCTCGTACGCCGGGCGCGCCCAGGCTCGACTTGCGGCCATGACCAGTCCGCGCCTGAACTTGGAGACCGAGCGCACCTGGCGCAGTAATGAGACCGCACGGGTCAAGGTGCGCACGCGCAACTTGGAAGAACTCAAAGTGCATGTGCACGCCCTCGACCTGGAAGCCTACTTTCGCAAACACCTCAGCCACCAACGCATCGAGGAATTGGACCTGGATCTGATCGCTCCGGATGAATCCTTCGAACTCAAGCTCAAGGACTACAAGCAATTCGCACCCCTGACCCAGGAAATCGAAATCGATGTGCAGGGGCCGGGAGTCTGGGCCATCGTGGTGCAATCCGGCGACCAGCGCGCGGCCACCCTCTTGATCCGCAGCGACATAGAGGTACTGGTCAAGAGCTCTCGTCGGGAAGCCTTTGTCTTCGCTCAAGACATGCTGACAGACAAAGCAGCCTCGGAAGTCAAGGTTCTATTGGCCCTGCCCGGCCAGGGAGAGGGCGGTGCCGCCCTGCTTCGTGAACTCAGAACCGGTCCGGACGGTACAGCGCGTGTAGCCCTCGATGAATTGCAAACCACAGGGGAAGTACAGATGTTCGCCGCAAGAGCTGGGCATGTGGCTTCGGACGGGTTGAGTCTACAGGGCTTGCGATTGTCAGCTGGCCTGACTCCACGCATGGTGCTCTTCACGGATCGCGGAGGTTATCGGGTGGGCGAAACAGTCAACTGGAGGGCCATCGTGCGTGATGTCGACGACGGCAGTTACACATTCAATGAAGGAGAAGAGGTGCGCGTGGAGATGATCGATCCCGCCGGTCGAAGCATGCGCCGTGCCGATCTGCCCCTCGGTCCCTTCGGCACCATCGCCGGTGCTTTTGCAATCCCCCAGGGCGCAAAATTGGGAAACTGGATGCTACGCGGAACCACACGCAAAGGCCTGCCCTTCCAAGCCAGGTTTGAAGTCGCGCGGTTTGAACTGCGCAAAGTCGAGTTGTTGGTCAAAGCAGACCGGACAGTGGTCTATCGTGGCGACAAGGTCACCTTGACAGCCCAGGCGAACTGGTACTACGGTCAGCCTGTTGCGGGGTGGGAAGTAGTCTTCCGCCTGCCAGACGGGCGGGAGCATCGCGCACGAACTGATCAGGAGGGCGAGGCCAAGGTCACTTATTCGACCCGTGATCACGCCAACGAGGGACAGCTGACTTTTTCAGCCAGCATCCCCAGCGAAGGAGTCGACGCAAGCAGCGCGGTCTATCTTGCAATCCGCGCGTTCCGCCTTGAACTGGAGGTACCCCAGCACACACGCCTCGCCGGCGAACCTGTGACCATAGGAATCAAGGCCACAGATCCCGCTGGGGATCCCGTGGAAACAGAAGTGCATATCCTGGCGCTTTGGCAAGCTCCTAAGGGCTCCCCTCTCTGGACCTCCGCAGAAGAAACCAGCGCCGAAACCACCCTGACCACTGACTCCAAGGGCCTCGGCTCATGGGTCCTCGATCCCGAGCGCGGCGGAAGCTACACCCTACGCGCCCTGGCCACTGATCGCTTTGGCAACCCCATCAGCGACGAAGAGAATTTCTATGCCTCCGGAGACAACGACCCAGTACGTCTGCGCATCCTGACCGATCAAACCAAGTTCAACCAGGGGGACAATGTTGCCCTGAAGGTGATCAATCGCACCCCCAAGAACCTGGCTTTGGTGACTTTTGAGGGAGAGACGATCCTGGAGCACCGCCTGGTGCGCTTCAACGAAGAGAAGAGTGAACTGAACTTCGAAACCAGTGATGCCCACTTCCCCAATGTGCAAGTCGCGATCTGCATGATGGAGCAGGGTGAATTGCACGAGGCCCATGTGGAACTCAACATCGACCGCAAGCTGAACATCAGCTTGACACCGGCCAAGGATGTTGTCGCCCCAGGCGAAGAGGCTGTGATCGGGATTCTCGTCACTGACCAACTGGGCAACCCGGCCCAAGCAGAGGTGTCCCTGGCGGTGGTGGACGCTGCACTCTTGCAACTCTTCCCCGACCGAACCCCAGACCTTCAGCGCACCTTCCAAGCCGCAGCCCAACGACATGCGGGTCTCAAGACCACCAGCTCTTGCGCCTTCAGCTACCGCGGCCGTACCCAGACCATAGCGAAAGAGATACTGCGGGAAGAAACCAGGCGCCAGGCCCTGGGTCAATGGCAAGAAGACCGAGGCCGCCTGTTCGATTCCCTCGATGCCCTTGGGTATGTACGCGGATTGGATTCGGCAATGGAACCACAAAGCGGCACTCAAACCCTGAGCGACAAGCGAAAGAGACGCAGTATGAACGAGAGAGCGCGATCGCCCGAGTCAGAATCCTCTGTTGTAGAGGAATTTGATCCCATGACATTCAACGAAGCCATCGGCATAGGCGGCGGAGCAGGAGGAAAGTACGGCGGACGTTTTGGAGGACGCAGAAACTTGAGAGCAGCAGGCAGGGCCCAACAGGCCAAGGCTGAAAACGACGGAGACACGCTCTTCTGGTCACCCTCCGTTATCAGCAACCGAGAAGGTCGTGCCCAAGTGCGCTTCAAGATGCCCGAGCGCTCTACGCGCTGGGAATTGATCGCCCGGGGCGTGACCCCCGGCACCCTGGTGGGCGGTGCCAAGGGCAAACTCACCAGCCGAGCTGAATTCCAGTTGGAGCTGCTCTTCCCCGGCGAGTTGGTGGAAGGAGACGCACCCAATCCCTCCGTGCGCATCCATGATCTGGTTGGTCTTGACACGGAGTGCAGACTGACAATGACCGTAGAAACCAGCGAAGAAACATTCAGTCGAACGAGCACCGTGACTCTGCCCAAGAGCGCAGCGGTGACCGAGGTCGAGTTCGGTCTCTTTGATCCCCTGCCAGAGGGAGCCCTTGCGCTCAAGGTCTCAGCCAACCTTGCGAACACCGATGAGAACCCCGAAGGAATCGCCAAGAACGCTTTGGTGCGTCCCTATGGTCTGGCCTTCACCACCAGCGTCGGTGGCGTACTCGATGAGAACACAACCACTTTCCTCGAGTTGCCCAGCGGCCGCAAGTACGGCGCACGCACAGTGCAACTTGAAATCGGCGCAGGAATCGACCGCCTCCTGATTGACGAGGCTCTCGATCGCGGTCCGATCTGGCGTTGCGCTGCGTACCAAGACGCAGGCACCCCCGGGTACATGGCCAGCGAGTTGTTGGGGGTTACCTGGGTGCTTCACGCCCTGGAACAGACCGGAGCAGCTGGACCCACAGACCTGACCGAACTACGAGACCGCGCAATCGGTCTGGTGGCAGCCCTGACTTCTGCCCAGGACAAGGATGGGAGCTGGCGCACTGTTTTCCGCCAGGTCAACGATCCGGTCCAGAGCGCGCGCTGCGTCTGGGCCCTGGCCGAGGCGCGTCAGATTGGGATCTCGGTTCTGGACCAGACCATGGATCTGGGACTCAAGTATTTGACCAACGCCCATCGTCAGGCCTCCCAGCAGGACGGGGAGACCAAGGCGCTAATACAACATGCTCTGGCCGCCGCAGGCAAGGCGGACTTTGCTGCTCTCAATCGGCTGTATCGCGAGCGCGCGAGACTCTCCCCTGCTGCCCTGGTACACACTTCCCTGGCCCTCTCCGCTCACGGTTCACTGCCCATGGCGGCTGACCTCTGCAGCCTGATCGAGGGACAGGTAACAACCGAAAGCACCAGGCATGCTTCCTGGAGCGTAAAAGGAAACTCACCCACCAACTTGAACAAGTTGGAGCAAACCGCTCTGGCTGTGCTGGCCCTCAAGGCTGCTCAGCCAGATTCGAGTCTGATCGACGCAGGAAACCAGTGGATGCTCGGCCAACGTCCCTTCGGCAAGGCCCGTGGGTTGGTTCTGGGTTCCTTGTTGGACAAGGACCGCAACGCTCTGGCAATGGGCGAGACCATGCGTATCAAGATTCGAATCGCAGGACAGGCGGAACAGACTGTGGAACTGCGCGGTGGAGATCCATCCCAGATTCTGCTGGTAGATCTTGAAAATGTAGCCGACCGCAGAGTCACCATCGACATGACTGTGGAAGGCCGAGGCAAGCCACATTGGGCTGCGGTCCTGGAGGGCTTTACCCGAGACCTCTCCGCTACAATGAACGACCGTCGCGATCTTGTAATAGCCGAGGAAAGGATCATGCCCGCAGCGCCGCGGCTGAACGGCAAAGCGCTGCCAACTGGTTTCAGCATCCTGCGCGACTTCTCAGAACAATGGATCAACGAGGTCGGACAACTGGCCAGGGGTCAAAGCGCCACAGTGCGCATCAGATGGTGGCGCGATGCCCGTCGTTCGGCTGACGGACACCTGATCATGCGCGTGCCAACCCCGGCGGGAGCCGAAGTGGTCGCGGAGTCGATCAAGGGTGGCATTGGCAAAGCACGCGTGCGGCCAGATGCTGTGCTGGTCTCAATCGACCCGCACTCCACCAGTGGCAATATCGAGTTCGAGTTCCGCGCGCGCATCGCTGGAGCGTTCAAACTGCTGCCGCCGACCCTGCGCAGCGAAAACAACCCCGGCGCCATGGTGGTTGGCCAGGCGCGGGACTTTGAAATCAAGAATGATCTGGCTCAGGTGGAGAACACCTATCGCGCCACGCCCGATGAACTCTACAGCCGAGGCCTGCGCCAATTCGATGAGAGCCCCATCAACCATGAAGGCGCCCACAATGCGTTGACCAACCTCTATCAGGAGTTCGAGCCCTTCTTGCGGGAAAAGCCCCTGGTACAAACCGCCCACCGACTTTTGCAACTGGCGGTCAAGCGTAAGGATCCGGAACCAATCGTGGAGTACTTCGAAGTGATCAAGGAGAAGGACTCCAGCATCACGATTCCATTCGACGAGGTGATAGCCATTGGCGAGGCGTATCGCACACTGAACGAACACGAGCGCGCAATGCTCATCTTCCGCGCTACCCTGCTGGAGACCTTTGGTCGCGACACCAAAGTGGCAGGCGCCTTGGAAGAGCTGGGTGAATTCGCCAGCGCCATGGAATTGTTGCAAGAACTCTGGTTGGCCTACCCTGACTTCTCAGCGGTCAAGACAGCTCACCTGACTCTGACGGACAAGTTGCTCGCCAAGGCACAGACGGCACATCTGGACAAGAGTCTGGTGCGCAAGGACTGGCGCCGAGGAGGACTCGTACTGGCGGGTTCCCGGCACTTGAATCGCTATCTGGCCCTGCACCCTGCCGACCCCCAGGCCGCCGACGCGGCCCTGGCTCTGGTCAGTGCGCGCCTGGGCGTAGACGATTACATGGGCACCGCGGATCTGTCGGGTACCTTTGCAACGCTCTTCACATCGCCGCGGCACAAGGACGCTTTCATCTATAGCCAGGCGGTCGCCAACTGGTGGCTCGGCAAGGAAGAAGAAGCCTTGCAGGCCCTGCGACGGGTCGCTGCGGCAGAGTACGTTGAAGATGGACGCATCCACCCCAGCGAGAACCGGGATCTGGCCCTCTACATTTTAGGGCAGATCCACCACGCTCGGCGCGAGCTGACAGAAGCGAGCGAGTATTACGAGCGCGTCAAGGAACTCTTCGCAGATGCCCGCGAGGCACTCAGTGACTTCCGTGAAAAGACAATCGCTTTGGACGAAGTCACCACGGTTCGACCCGGCGCGGCCACCGAATTGGAGTTGCGTCACAAAGGCCTCAAGGAAGTAGAGATGTTGGTCTACAAGGTTGACCTCCTGACTCTCTACCTGAGAGAGAAGAATCTTTCCCAGATCACCCGGGTCAACCTCTCTGGAATTTCTCCCACTCTTCAGTCTGAAATTTCCCTTGAGGAATCAGAAGACCGGCGGGAATCCAAGACACCCATAACAATGGACTTGACCGAGCCCGGCGCCTATTTGATTATCGCCCGTGGCGACGAACTATTCACTTCGGGGCTGATGCTGATCAGTGATCTGGAGTTGGAGATCACAGAAGAGTCAGGTTCTGGGCGAGTCCGGGTGCAAGCCTTCGATGCCACCGATGGCACCTATATGCGTGACGTGGATGTGCGAGTGATTGGCAGTTCGAACGAGAGCTTCACTCGAGGCGTCACAGACCCACGGGGGTTGTTCGTAGCTGATACGGTTGTGGGCAGCGCCACAGTAGTGGCCAAGTTGGGAGACGATCAATATGCCTTCCATCGAGGAGCGATCGCCCTTGGAGAACCGCAGATTCAAGACAACGAGCAGTTCCACTTGCAACAGGAGAGCTCAGGCGCCTACTTCAAGAACGTATTCCAATTGAACAGCGCTCAAAACGCCACTCGAGACCGTAATTGGACAACCGAATTGAACAAGTCCCGCGATGGCGTCCAAGTCCAACAGGTGAAGTAGCCCTTATCACTTCGCAATCCGCGACCGTTCCGCAACCAACCAGGTTGCGAGGCGGTCGCGCACCAATTGATGGGCTGGATCCTGCGCCAGGTCCCGCCTCTCATCAGGGTCACTGATCAGATGAAAGAGAGCCTCTTGCCGAGTACCCGGTGCTTCAAACACAAGATACTTCCACTCCGCCTCAATCACTCCTCGTTCCACGACTCCCGTATCCCCCCCAAAAGCTGGGGCCTGATACAAGAAACGTTCCTGGCCTCGAGCCTCGGGGTCGCGTATCTGATCCACAAAACTGCGCCCTTCAAACTCTGCTGGAACCGGCAGGCCCACGCGCTCCAAAATGGTCGGTGCCAGGTCAAGATTGGTCACCAGCCCCTTGCGCACCCCGCGATGCCCCCAAGGGCCATCCCGCAGGATCAGGGGCACACGAATCGAGGGCTCATACCCGAGACCTTTTTGCTGCAGACCATGTTCTCCAAGCAACTGACCATTGTCCGAGGTCAAGATCACCAGGGTGTCCTCCAGCAGATGCCGAGCCTCCAGCTCCTCGAGCAGGCGCCCGATGCTGGCGTCCAGACTGAGCACCAGTTCCCAATAGGCACGTACCTCCTGGTACCACTCATCGCGCTCCGCGATCCCATGACGGCCGCCCTCCCCCACACGGGAACTCTGATAACGCGCAGGCAGACTGCTCAACGGATCGTCCATGCTCGCAGGAAGGGGCAGGTCAGTGTCCGCAAGAGCGTCCACAAACTCCGGGGCCGGGGTAAGAGGCACATGCGGTGCCTTGTGACCAAGGACCAGGAACCAGGGCCGGCTTTCAACGGTTGCTTCCCCATCAAGGAATTCCAGGGCCAGGTCGTTGATCACATCCGCCTGAAAACCGCCCGTCCCGCGCGACTGGCCATCCACCACAAAGGTCTGGTCAAAGTGACTCCCGGGACCCTCATAGGAAGCGAAGTGGTCAAAACCGCGCACGGGCAGCGCCCCTGGGTTTGGAAGATGCCACTTGCCAATCCAGGCGGTGCGATAGCCCCCCTCTTGCAGTAATTCAGGCAGCAGAGGCCGACCGGTCTGCCAGTCCACGCTGGAGCGGTTGACCCAAACCCCGTGTGTAGAGGCGCGCACACCCGTCAAGAAGGTCGCACGCGAGGGGCAACAGCGACTGGTGGTTGTGTAGCTGCGCTCAAAAGTCACTCCTTCGTCGACAAGCCTGTCAATTCCCGGTGTGGACAGGAAAGACGAGCCCAGGGCAGCGCCGCCATCGAAGCGAAGGTCATCGCAGTAGATCACAAGCACATTTGGTCGCGATGACTGGCCCTGATGGCTGTCACCGCAAGCCAGGGGCAGAACCAGGAACAAGCCCAAGAATGCTCTGTTCACCCGTGCATTCATGGCATCTCCAGGTGATCGAGCAGCACCTGCCGAAGTCGCGTGCGGTCTGAACCGAGGCGTGATCCATGGCTCATGCGTTCATCCGGGTCACGATCCAAGTCGTACAAGGACACTTCGCCCGTCTCTCCATCACGCAGAAGTTTCAGTCCCTCCTCATAAACCACATCACGAGGATGAGCGCGACTGGTGGAACTGAACAGAGGTCGCCAAGGGGCCTCGCGCCCGGGCATGATCGAAATGCCGCCAAGATTTTGCGGCCCACGCAAATGGGAAAGGTCGAGCAATGTGGGCATGAGATCCACATGCCCTACCCGGCGTTGCACCTGCCCCACAGGCATGCCCGGTCCCAGCAACAAGAATGGCACGGCCAAAGCCTCTTCGCCCATGGAAGTTCCACTACCCAGACGACCCTGCTCGCCCAGTTCGAAACCGTTGGTGCCCACCAGGACCACCAGAGTCTCCTGATCTATCTGATCAAGCCAGGCGCCCAAGTACTCCAAGAGCAGAGCCTGATCATGCAGATGCAAAGCGATCAGGTCATTGCGCAACTCATGATCTGTGTCACTGACAAGTTTCAACATGCGCGCATGGGACTGACCTGGCTGCAAGGCACAATCAGCGGGCCAGGAAGCCGGTGCGCCGTAGGGTGGACGAGCCCCACTCAGGTGCAACCAGATGAAGCAAGGGCCCTGTTCTGCCCGCAGTTGAGCAAGACCCGAGTCGAGAACCGCCTGACTGGCAACCAGACTCGACTCGCCAGCGACCAACGACCAGGTCTCAAACCCCTGATCCAAACCCCGGGGCTCGCTCAAGAATTGATCCGATAGCACCGCCCGACAGGTCCAATTCGCCGCGCTCATGACTTCCGCCAGTGTGACCAGGTCTTGCGAACAGCGCCCGCCCTCCAGGTCAGTGAGCCCATGCTCCCGCCCGTTGCGGCCGGTCAGCAGAGTCGCCAGCGAAGGCACCGCCCAATTGGAGGCAGCGCTGGCGCGGGAAAAATGCAGACCACCCTGGCTCCAGTCCTCGAACGGCCCAAGGCCGTTGTGCCGCGGGTGGGCAAGCCCATCGATGGTCACAAGTGCTATGCGCGTGATCCCCTCACCTTCAGATTGATTGCATCCGCCCAAGAGCAGACAGATCACCAGGGCCAGCATGGGGAACGGGGCGCGCATTACGATCAGCCTAGGAATCCAGGAGCGCTGCCTCAATCCGACAGGGCCTATCCATCTCAATGTTGGGGCACAAACAACTCAATCGCGCCTCGTTCAATGCGCTCAAGACCACAGACCTGCTTCGCTCCCACCAGACCAGGCAGGGTCAGGAACAGATTCGCCCCATCAACTGCACGGCCACCCCGGTGATCGTGTCCCGAAGCCCAGGTCACAGGCTGCGAGCCCTCCACATCCAGAAGCTGGAGCACATCCTGATGATCCCAGGCCAGAAATTGCGCCCGAGCAGCGGAAGGGTAGATCGGATGATGACAGAGTAGGAGACTTGCGGGATTTGACCGGGCAAGCTCCTGCTTGAGCCACTCGCGCTGACGCTCCCCCAGGGCTCCGTTCCAATCCACCGCCCAGGGTGCACCAGATTTTGGTTGGCGGGCGAGGGCAGCCTGGGCTTCGGCCATGGCTCTTGGATCCAAGTCCTTGTCGAAGAGCGAGACCTCCAGAGAGTCGAGCAGCAGAATGCGCTGACCCTGGACCTCGATCGCACGCCGGGCCTGATGCAATCCCAAGCGTTCAAGCAGTTCAGCACGGGGCAGGGAGAGACAATGGTTGCCGATCACATGCTCGCTGGGAGCGTCCAAGTCAGTAAGCACAGCAAGCACCTGGTCCAACTCCCGCCGGGTGCGCTCAAGCCCTTCCTCATCGGAGCCGTTGCCGTCCACCAGATCTCCCAACTGCACGACCAAGTCCACTCCCTCGTCGTTGAACAACCCGACCAATTGCCCCAACCGGTCCAGGGAAGAACGGAACCGGCAGAAGCCCTTGTCCTCCCGGTCCGCAAACTGTATGTCGGCGATCAGACCAATCTTGACCATCAGCGAACCCTCCCGGGATCAGGCAGGTCTCGACGCACAAAAAGATCCAAAGGCGGGCCCTGACCCAGATCGATCTCGATGCGTCGGTAGTCATCTTGAAATTTGGCGCTCTGGTATAGATCCACCTCCCAGGGGTTGATTTCCAGCCGCCCGGCGACACGCATGCCATTGCCCAACAAGATCCAGTGGGGATGCTCCTCAAGCATCCAGTTCGTTGCGCTGCGATGGTGCCCTTTGACCCTGACGCGCTCCAGATCGGGCTCCAGATCCACGGAATGGCCGTGTACAAGGCCGAGCAGATCCAGCACCTCGATTTCGGAGTACCAGGCGATTGCGCCAATGGGAGAGGTTCCAAGGCGTGTTCCCTCGGGCGCGTGTTCCCCAACCCAGCGACCTATCAGGCTCCAGCGTTCCTCAAAAACCTGATGATCGAGGAAGCGCGCGCCGCGGCTGCGCAGGTCGTGATCGGGCAGGGCGGCAGGCCACTGCAATACCACACACAAAAACCCCAACGCCAGCGGCTTGATCTGCCAGCGTTGAACGAACACAGCCGCAGACCACAGACCAAGTGGAACCGCCGGCACAAAGAAACGGGACCAGGCAATAAAATCTCCCCCAACCACAACCACATACAGGGCGTACACCAAGAACCCCCAACCGATCACCCGGTCCACTGGCCGGGCGCTTGTGCCCAGAACGAGCAGCACTGCCCCCAGCGCCAGCAATCCGGACCCAAGCAAGGCCAGGTCGCCGACCAGGTAGTCGAGGCCATAGGTCAGATCCGCGGCCATGGGCAATGCCTTGACTGAGTAAGAAATGGGAAGCAAGCGGCCAAACAGGAACCAACGCACTGCGCTCCAGCTGACAAGCGCCAAGAACGTGATTCCGGCGCCCTTGGGCAGCCAGGACACAAGGCCTCTGCGTTCAGCGTTTCCGCGCGGGGCCACCACAATCCAGACCAGCCAGAGCAGGGCGCACTCCTGGCGCAAGAGGCACGCAAGCCCCAGCCAGACCCCCGCCAATCGTTGAGCATGGCACCGATGGGCCTCATCTCCTTCCTCCGCCATCACCAAGGCCATCAGCCAGAGAGCGATCAACGCGCTCAGCAGACTCGTCCCCAACCCCGCACAGGCATGAAAAGCAAAAGCCGGCGCCGCAGCCAGTATCCAGGCGGGCCCTCCCCTATGGGACCCCGTGCGAGCACCCCAGGCCCTGCCCAGGGCCCAGACTGCAAGGCCCGCCCCCAGGACACCAAGCACGCGGCTCACATCCGGCGCCCGAAGTCCAAGACCTTGGCCCAAGGCCTGCAAACCAACCCAGAGGGGCACGGTGAATCCCTCAACCTGTTCGACGCCCCACCAGGAAAATCCGCGGCCCTCGAGCAAGCTGCGCCCAAAGACCTGGCAAATGAAGTCATCGTCCAAGGGACCGGCGTTCCAGTAACTCGCCCCGTGCAGGAGAGCAAGCAGGACGGCCGCGAAAACCAGAGACCAGCGCCTCACGGGCACTCTTCTTGGCAGGAGACGAAGCAGGATCTTGACACGCCAACATACTACCGGGGAAACCGAGTGCAGACGGGTATGGACTTGAAGCCAGCAAGAGCGGAACATGCGGCCATGCGCGTCCTGATTGCCTCAGCCCCCCATGCCGACACCTTCGGCTACTCCATGCCCCCACCGGGCTTGTTGCGCCTGGGCGGTGCCCTCGAAGCAGCGGGACACGAACCCCTGCTGGAAGACCTGGCCTTCCGACAGGCGGAAGGATCCTTGGGCTCCGGCGACCACATCTTTCAGAAGGCGGCCGAATTGTTGGACGCCCAGGGCCCAATCGACATGCTGGGGCTCTCGGTCATGGGTGCCACTCTGCCTGCCGCCCTGCTCATCGCCGAACAATTCCGCGCCCTGAAACCCACAACGCCCATCGTTCTGGGAGGACCTGGGGCCAGCGCAATCGATGTGGCACTCCTGGAGCGATTCAAGGCCATCGATGTGGTGGTGCGCGGGGAAGGAGAACGGACTCTTCCAAACATGCTGCGGCGCATGGCAGAGGGCAGCGATCTGGTGGGTGTGGCGGGCATAACACGACGCGATCTGGATGGCCGAGTGATTGTCGAAGCGGATCAACCCTTGATCGGGGACTTGAACGAGTTGCCCGCTCCAGCCTGGCATCTGGTCGAGCCGCTCCGCGCCTACAAGGAAATCAGTGGTGAAGACGAGGGTCTGGTACCCATCGACTCTGGACGCGGCTGCTCCTATGACTGCTCCTTCTGCAGCATTGGCCGCTATTGGAATCGCCGCTCCCGTTGCCTGCCCTCGAAACGGTTGGTGGACGAGGTCCTGCAAGCCACATCCCAGGCGGGTGCTCGTCAGGCCTACCTGTGCCACGACTTGTTTGGAGCGAACCGTAAGCAGGCACTTGCCTTCTGTGAGGAAATGAAGAAACGGGGTAACGGCACTCCCTGGGAGTGCCGGGCGCGGGTGGATCATCTGGACCTGGAACTCCTGCAAGCCATGGCCCACGCAGGCTGCTACCGCGTGCTGCTGGGCATCGAGTCGGCCGACCCTCTGGTGCGACGGGCAAACAACAAGAACACCCCAGAAGACCTGGATCCCCTGGTGGTTCTCGACGACTGCGCTACTGCCAAGATCACGCCAATTCTCTCCTTTATTCTGGGACTCCCCGGAGAGGACTCAGCGGCCCTGGCCCTTAGCTTGGACATGGCCTCTGATGCAGCCTTGCGCGCGGGAGTCAACCTTTCCTTTCATCTGGTCAATCCCCAACCTGGATGCGAGTTGGGAGTGGAGTTCCAAGGCAGGACCCGACGGGAGGAAGGCATCCCTCCGGACATGGCTCTTGGCGCGGGTGACAGTCCCGCGGAGCAGATTCTGATCGAGGCACACCCCGACCTCTTCTCTACCTGGCACCAACTCCCCCACCCCGAAGAGCACATGAAAGAGCTGGCTAGAATCGCCAGGAAATTGCCTCTTCTGCTGCAGCGGCACGCGCGCACATTCGCCCTCTTGCGGTCGCACATTGGCCTGGACAGTTTGGCTCTATTCAGGGCCTGGAGGGCCACTGGAAGGTCCTTTTCGGGCTTTGTGCGTTCCCAGGCCGACCCCTTGCTTGACGATGTTCTGGCCTGGGAAGAAGCCCAGATTCGTCAAGCACAGGAGCCCATCCACTCCACTCCCGGAGCCTTCCACCCTGACAGCCGCCCGATCCCCGCGGGAGAGCTACTGACGGTCAACCACGACCTCTCCAGCCTGGGGCCAAATTGCCTGCGACCCAACGCAGACCCCACCCACATGCTGGTGCAACGCTCGCCAGGGACCCTGGCCAGTACGCGAACCCTGAAGGTCACAGATGACATCGCTCGAGTACTTGAGACCCTGACCGGGATCAAGACTACCGGCGAATTGGAGAGCAAGCACCCCGGCCTCCAGCAAACGATCCAACAACTAGCCGACGTAGGCCTCGTCACAACCAACCAATGATGAAATCAACAGAGACCTTTCCCATAACACTGGCCTTTCCCCCACAGGGCCATTTCACTCAACCCTATCTGGCCCTGCCCTGCCTCAAAGCATGGTTGCACCAGGGCGGCCACCGGGATGTGGAGCTGCGTGACCTTTCAGTTGAAGCCTACGACCACTTCCTCTCAGCAGACTATCTGGACTACGCCCGCCACCGGGCGGCGGCACGCTTCGAAACCGAACGACATGAGGCGCAGGAAACTCCCGAGCTGGATTTTCAGAACATGCGTGCCTGGCGCGCAGCGGTGGAAACAGAGGTCAGTGCCCAAGCCCTGATCGACACCATCGATCAAGCCAAGGAGGTCGTGCGCGGACCGGATTGCTTTGATCCAGAGAAGTACATTCCTGCTGTTCGAGCCCTCTACCACGGTCTGAGAGTTGTGTCTGCAGCGCATCACCCCAGCGAGTTGACGCCCCACAACTTCACCATGCGCTATGCCAACGACCGCTCCAAGGAGATCCTGGCTGCAACCCTCGATGCACAAGAAAACCCTTTCATCAAGTTCTTCTCCGAGGAAGTGCTGCCCGGCCTGATAGAGCGCCAACCCCGGGTACTGGGCTTGTCGGTGATCTATGGCAGTCAGTTGATTCCTGCCCTGACCCTGGGTCGCATGGTCAAAGAGGCCTTGCCCAATTGTCATGTAACCGCGGGCGGCGGATTCCTGGCCTACATCGGGCACAAGCTGACCCAGGCACCAGGCATGCACGTCTGTCTGGACTCGATTATCTTCCACGAAGGAGAGGCGCCTCTGCTGGCCCTCTGCAATAGGCTCAAAGCAGCACCGGAGGGGGAAACCGTCGATTTGAGCGAGATCGGCGGCCTGACCTGGTTCGACCGCCGTGAAGAACTCCAGGTTCGAAACAACGGGCCCGCCCACCCTGTGAAGCTCAATGAAGCACCCGTTCCCGACTTCCGAGGCCTGCCCTTTGACCTGTATTTCTCCCCGGAAACCGTCATCCCCTATGACATCAACCGGGGCTGCTACTACGGAGAGTGCACTTTCTGCACGCTTCCCACGGTGATCGGTCCCGGTTATCGCACACGCAATGCCTCGACAATCGCCAAGCATGTGGCCGAGTTGCGCGACCACTATGACTCAACGCACTTCAACTTCATCACCGACTGCATGCCTCCGGGGATGATCCGTGACTTGCCTGAAGCTCTGATCAAAAGCAACGCAGGCATTACCTGGTGGAGTGATGCCAGGGTCGAACCCAAGGCCTATGACGAGCACGGCGCCCAACGCCTGTATGCATCAGGCTGCCGCAAGTTGCTCTTCGGCTATGAAACCGCCACCCCACGGCTACTCAAGCTGATGAAGAAAGGCCAGTCTCTCAAAGCCACGGCTCGAGTGGCGGAAAACTGCAACAAGGCGGGAATCAGCGTCACCTGGTACGCCATGGTCGGCTTCCCTTCCGAAACCCGCGAGGAGGCCAGAGCGACCTTGGCCTTCATCCAGGAGAACGCCCCTGCGGTGCGCGAAGTCAGCCTGCAGACCTTTCATATCGACGAGGTGGCCGAGGTCTACCACCAACCCGATCAGTTCGGCATCAAGATTCTCAACGACGAAGAAGCGGACCTGCAGCTCTATCATGACTACGAAGCGTCCAGCGGCATGACACAGCAGGAAGCCGCAGAGATGTTCGAGGAGATGATGACTGGCTTGCGCGAGTCCTTGCCCCTCTTCAAGGGAGACAACATCTTCTACTTCATGCAGAAGTCCCACTACTTCCTGCAACTGGCCCGGGGCCTGAGGCCTGACGAGTTCGTCGAACTTTGCGCCCAGCGCAAGCAGAAACTGCAGGCCCGGGACGCACATCCCAGCCTCATCCCCACCACTGGCCTGGGCCTGCGAGACCTGCCCTTCTCGTACACCAGCGTGATACAAACCCTGGGTCATCCCCTGGCCCGGGCTGCCCGGCCAGACTTCCTGACGGGCCGCTTTGTGACGGATGCAGAGGAAGAGGCCCGCGCCCAATTGGGCGGGGTGCCCCGCGGCCAATCGGTGCTGGCCTACGACCCTCTCAACCACGAGTTCCTGGAAATCTCCCCGGATGCCCGCAAACTGATCGAGGCCCTCGGGCAGGCTGGTAGCCTCGAAGCCCTGCTTGACACGCTCAGCCCGGACGCCCCGGACACCGGACGCACCTATGAAAAGATCGTCTCCTTCGCCCGTGACCTCCACCGCGGCGGCCTGCTCGCTGTGAATTGCACGACCCTGCCTGAGACCCAAACCAATCCCCGACCCCTCACCCAACATGCCTAGTAACAGCAAAAACGAACAGACCGAAGAGCAGACTCCCGAAAAGGACTCAGGCCAGGCCCCGACCAAGGAAGAAAGCCCCTCGCCCCTGGCGGACCTCGATCTATCCAACCTGGACTTGACCATCGAGTCGGTGGAAGAGCGCATCAGCCCGAGCGAAACCAACGTCTTCGACAAATAGTCAAGGACCTCGGGACTTGTCCCCAGGGCCAGGCAACCGTCAGGATAAGACCATGATTGGTCTTCGCTTGTTGCCCCTGTTGATAGGCACTGTACTCCTGGGCCCCGCTTTCATCGAGGCTCAGGCTCCCGGAGACTCGCCTGACCCGGGTGCCGTACCTCAAGACCCTGCTCTCCCAGAAGCATCCCGCGACGATCCCCACGCTTCCTGGCTGGCGCGGCTGATCTCAGACGGGCGACCCACACGGCTCGAAGACCTCAGCGGGCTCTCCTGCGTAGGCTGCCACAAGACCATCACCGAAGAGTGGCGTCATTCGACCCATGCAACTGCTTGGATCGATCCGCACTACAAACAGGCTCTGAAGAAAATCCGTCGCAAGCGTGGCTGTACCGGTTGCCACGCACCTGTGCCTCTTCTGGGCAAGCCACCCATCAAGATCCCCGACACCCGCAAAGACGATCCGCACCTGGGTGTCACGTGCACCACATGCCATCTGGCAGAGGACGGCAAGACCATGCTTGGACCCGAAGGGCATGCAAATGAGGGGCACCCCAGCGAAGCTCGTGAGATCTTCAACCACGAGGTATCCAACGCACTCTGCATAACCTGCCACAATGTGAACATCGGCCCCGTTCTTGGCGTAGCGAAGGATTTCGAGGCTTCTGACCAGGCAGAGCTCGGTGATTCCTGCGTGGGTTGTCACATGCCCGCGATCAACCGGGCCTGGGCAAACGACGAACTCAGCGGCAAGCCCGGCATGGTCCGCCCGGGCCGCAGCCACCGCCTGGAGACCTCCAGGGATCCGGCCTTCTTGCGCGAGGCTATGAACTTGGCGGGGAAGTTCACCAACGACGGCGCACTGCTCACCGTGACCAACCTGACTGGGCACCGGGTACCAGGCCTGATCGGACGTGAGTTGACCCTACGTCTCTCCCTCTACAACGCCAGGGGTCAGCGCCTCTCGCGCATGAGCCACACCTTCAGCCATCGCTCTCACCTGCCAGTGGAAGCGGACTTTGAACTGGCTATTGAGGGGCTTGGCGCCAGTGAATTGCGGGTCACGGGCACGCACAAGGCTCCCGGCATGGTGAAACCAGTGACCTTCATCGAACGCACTTTTGAACGCTGAGCTGCCCGGTCGAGAGGCCAATCCAGGAAAAAGGGCGACGCCCCATCAGCAATTTCTTGCCGGGGGGCGCCGCCGCCTCCTTCGCCACTCGCTCCGCGATCCCCTGCGAATCGAGTGACCTTTCTTCTCTTCTTCCGTCTCCCCTAAGGGTGACGCCTGGACGTGGGAACTGTCGGGTGAGAGGTCCGATGCCCTGGCTCATGATGAATACGACCGAGATCCGCAAGCGCTACCAAATACCCTGTAAATCTAGGATCTTCGATTCCGATTTCCTGCCCCAAGAACCCTGGGGCAGCCTCAGGGCCTTCTAAGCTGCTCCACAATGGCACATGTGCGCTGGCGCACACTCAAAAGGAGCTGGAAGCCTGAATTGCATGGCGATCTTGGCATACTTTTCCGAGCATATCGATCAGCCCCAGGGAGTTTGAGCATCCCTCGGAAAATCGGTGAGCTGCCCTCGACCCAAGGAATCCAAGACTCGGGCCATCCACCCGTTGCCCAACCGCGTCTGATGAGTAGACTCTGCGCGCAATATTTGCCCATCCGCCCAAAGCCTGCAGCGTCAGACGGTCCTGGTTTCCCTGCAACGCTGCCCCTCGGGCTCCCCCCTGCGCCTACCAGTGGGCCCCATCAGCAACCCCTAATCAGCCCGGCCGAGCCACCGACTCCAGGCCCCGGTCCCATCGACACCATGCTTCAGGACTACGCCCCCATCCTGCTCTTGATTGGGCTGGTCGCCGCCTTCGTTGTGGGCAATGTTCTGCTGAGCGAACTGGTCGGCCGCCAACGCCGCGTGGTCGGCAAAGGGGATCCTTACGAATGCGGCATGCAGCCTATAGGCAACGCACGCATGCGCCTTTCGATTCACTTCTATCTGACAGCCGTGCTCTTCATCTTGTTCGATGTGGAGGGGATCTTCCTTATCCTCTGGGCCAACGCAGCTCGCACCTTCAACACGCCAGAGTTCAACGCCGGAGGCTTGATCTTCACAGAAATCCTGATTTTTGTGGCCATGCTTGCGGTGGCCTTGGCATTCGTCTGGCGCAAAGGAGGCCTGGAATGGGATCGCTGAAGGAAGTCACCACACGGGACGACGAGTCTGGTTTCATGGCCACACGGGTCAACGAATTGCTCAACTGGGGCCGCAAGAACAGTCTTTGGCCCATGCCCTTGGGGCTCTCATGTTGCGGCATCGAACTGATGGCCATGATCGGCCCGAAATTCGACATAGCGCGATTCGGGGCAGAGGCCGCGCGCTTCAGTCCGCGCCAGTGTGATGTAATGATCGTAGCTGGAACCCTGACCTGGAAGATGGCCGAGGCGGCGCGCACAATCTATGACCAGATGCCCGACCCCAAGTGGGTCATCGCCATGGGGGTCTGCTCTTCCTCCGGCGGCATGTACGACAGCTATGCGGTGGTGCAGGGCGTTGACAGCATTTTGCCGGTGGACATCTATGTTCCGGGCTGCCCGCCCCGCCCCGATGCTCTGATTGATGCGATCATGAAGTTGCAACGCAAAATCGAGCGCGAGAACCCACTTCGGAGAGTGCTCGAGGGTCCGCAGGAACTCGACGAATCCGGCACGGGCCGCCTGGATGTACCAGCCAACAGCATGGTGGAAACCCACAGTATGGGCACCTACAAGACAGATTCCGGCCTTCGGACGGACCAATACACCGGGCGCTCCAAGGAGAAGAACTGATGGGTGCCCTGAAGCACATGCTGAGCCTTGGCTGGGACGAGATCCGGGAAACGCAAGATCGCGACAGCATGCCGACCCTCACGATCGCACTGGAGCGGTTGCATGAGGCACTCGAAGTCCTGAAGCGCGACTGCGGATTTGAAACCGTGACCCTGGTGACTGCGATCGACCACAGTCCAAACGAGCCCCGCTTTGAGCTGGTCCATCAGCTGCTTTCGATGCAGAACAACGAACGCCTGCGTCTACGCTGTGCCCTGCGAGGAGACCATCCCAACGCCCCCAGTTGCACGGACCTGTGGCCCGGCGCGACATACATGGAGCGCGAGTGCTGGGACATGTTTGGCATTCAATTCGACGGCCACGAAAACCTGCGCCGACTATTGATGCCGGAAGCCTACGGCCACCATCCCCTGCGCAAGGAATTTCCACACCAGGGCATCGAACCGGACCGCCTCTACCGTGAATGGAATCGGGAACGCATCCAACGAGCTGAAGCCAAGACCAGCCAGGAAGGAGCGGGTCGATGAGCGCCACAAGCAAGGTCCTCGAGTACGCCGCTGGCAACCCCGGCGACCTGACCCTCGATCCGGACGACCCCATGCACGGGGAATTGATGAAGATCAATGTTGGTCCCCAGCACCCCGCAACCCATGGAGTCTTGCGTCTCTCTGTGGAACTCGACGGCGAGACGATTCTCCGCTGCGAACCGGAAGTGGGCTACCTGCACCGGGGCAAGGAGAAAACCTGCGAGAGCCTTGGCTGGCGCAAGTTCCTGGTTCACACGGACCGCCTCGACTATGTGCAGCCCCTGCTGAACAACACCGCCTACGCTCTGTCCCTGGAAGCCCTGGCGCAAGTCGAAGTACCCCAGCGCGCTCAGGAAATCCGGGTCCTGATGATGGAGGTCTCGCGCATCATGGCGCACCTTATCTACCTGGGGACCACCTCCATTGATCTAGGCGCGGTGTCCATGTTCTTCTTCACCTTCACCGAGCGCGAGAAGGCATATGACCTGCTCGACGCCTGGAGCGGCCACCGGATGAACAACAGCTACATCCGTATGGGCGGTGTCTATGCGGATGTGGACGAGGACGTCGCCAGCAGCATCAAGAAGTGGCTGAGTGCTTTCCCCGCCAAGATAGACGAGTTCGAAAAACTGCTCACGGGCAACGCAATCTGGAACGCACGCAACCGGGGCGTGGGAGTCTTGAGCCCCGCTGCATGCTTGGAATGGTCCCTCACAGGTCCCAACCTGCGGGGCTCCGGAGTCGAATGGGACCTGCGCAGAGCGGAACCCTACAGCGGATACGAGACCTATGATTTCGATGTGCCGGTTGGCTCTGAGGGGGACTGCTATGACCGCTACCTGGTGCGCATCGAAGAAATGCGCCAGTCCGTGCTGATCGCCCTGCAGGCCCTCGACCGATTGGAGCAAAGCCAGGGCCAGGACTTCTTGCTCCAGGACCGCCGCTATGTCCTGCCACCCAAGAGCCGCACACACGATTCCATGGAGGAGTTGATCTTCCAGTTCAAGGTCGTAACCGACATGCAGCTGCCAAAGGGCAGCGCATACCGAGGCGTGGAGTCCAGCAAGGGTGAACTGGGCTTCTTCATCGCTTCTGATGGCAGCAGCGATCCCCTGCGCTGCCATGTGCGCGCACCCGGCCTTATGAATGTGCAGGCAATTCCCCAACTGGCACGTGGGCGCTTGCTCTCCGATGTGATGGCGATCATCGGATCCTTGGACTTTGTCATGGGCGAGGTTGACCGCTGATGGTACTCACTGACGCGCTCAAGGCTGAGTTCACCGAACTCGCCTGCCACTATCCCGAACGCCGGGCGGCTCTGATTCCCGCCCTGCACCGCTGCCAGGAAGAACTGGGTGGCTGGCTCTCACCAGAAATCATCGAGGCCATGGCCGAGTGGTTCGAAATGGAACCAGTGGAAGTCTTCAGCGTGGCTTCCTTCTACCCCATGTTCTTCCTGAAGCCCGTGGGCAAGCACATAGTCAGCGTCTGCCGCAACATCTCCTGCGATCTGCGGGGTTCACAGGAGCTGCTTGATCGCGTCTGCCAGGTGACCGGCGCAAAGGCCGGGGCCAACTCTGAAGACGGACGCTTCTATGTGGAACACGTGGAGTGCCAGGGAAGCTGCGCCAACGCACCCATGATGGTGGTGAACGGCATCTACCACGAGGACCTCTGCCCTGAGAAGGCAGAAGAGATTCTAGGAGGGCTGGACCAATGAGCCACGAGACCTATCTGCTCTCGCGCATGGAACGAGGAGACAGCCACACCCTGGCGGGCTACGAAGCCCAGGGTGGGTATGTGGCCTTCAAGAAGATCCTCTCTGAGGGCACCGCGCCCAAGGATGTGACCGACGTCGTCAAGGAGTCAGGCCTGCGCGGCCGTGGGGGCGCGGGCTTCCCCACCGGCCTCAAATGGAGCTTCATGCCTGACCAGGAACAGGACTCACGCACGCGCTACATGGCTGTCAACGCAGACGAATCCGAGCCCGGGACCTGCAAGGACCGGGTGCTGATGGAGCGCGATCCCCACGGCTTGCTTGAAGGCTGCCTGATCGCCGCCTGGGCCATGAGCCTGCACGGGGTCTACATCTATGTGCGCGGAGAATACCGCTTGTCCTACCGGCGACTGGAAGAAGCGATCCAGGAGGCCCGTGCTGCTGGCCTGATCGGAAAGAACATACAAGGCACGGATTTTTCCTGCGAGATCCACATGCACAAGGGCGCTGGAGCCTACATCTGCGGCGAAGAAACCGGCCTGATGGAAAGCCTGGAGGGCAAGCGGGGCCATCCACGGCCCAAGCCCCCCTTCCCGGCGGGCTTTGGCCTTTGGGGCCAACCCACCACAGTCAACAATGTTGAGTCGATCTTCAATGTACCTTTCATCCTGGAGCGCGGCGCCGACTGGTTCAAAGCGATGGGCAGTGAAAAGTCCTCGGGCAACTTTCTGTGCTGCATCAGCGGTCATGTGGAAAAACCCGGGGTCTATGAAGTCCCCCTGGGCACCCCCGCAAGCACGATCTTGAACGAATGTGCGGGCGGCGTCTGGCGCGGCCACAACCTGCGCGCCTGGATTCCAGGGGGATCCTCTACAGGGTTCCTACGACCAGAAATCATCGACACTCCCATGGACCACGACTCTCTCAAGGAGGTGGGTTCCATGTTCGGAACGGGCGCCATGATCATCCTCGATCAAACTGCCAGTGTTGTGCACTCGGCCCTGGTGCTGATGGACTTCTACGAGCACGAAAGCTGCGGTCAGTGCAGCCAATGCCGAGAAGGCACGCAGTGGCTGGCCCAGGTCTTTCAACGCATCCACGACGGCCAGGGTCGCATGGAAGACATAGACCTGTTGAGCGACATCTCCAACGGCATGGCGCCGGGGAAGACAATCTGCGCTCTGGCAGATGCGGCGGCGATCCCGACCCATTCGGTGATCCGCAACTTCCGCGACGAGTTGGTGGAATATGTGCAAGCGGGCGGTCACACGGCGGTCTCCAAGAAACGCGCCCTGCCCATGGAGACTGTCTGATGAGTGACCTCACAAAGCAAACCTCCGCTGATCCTTCCACCGTCGAGCGTGTGGAGATCACTATCAATGGCCGAACGGTTCAGGCGCGCACGGACAAACCTCTGATCCAGGCTTGCGTCCAAGCGGAGGTCGAAGTACCCCACTACTGCTATCACCCGGGCCTGACCCCGGAAGGTTCCTGCCGCATCTGCCAGGTAGAAGTTCAGCAGGGCAAGATACCCGCACGAGTGATGGTGGCCTGCCGTACACCCGTGGTGCCCGGCATGGTGGTCAACACTGAAACCGAGGACGCTCACGATGCCCGCAGGGAATGCCTTGAGTTCCTGCTCAAGAATCATCCCCTTGACTGCCCGATCTGTGACAAGGCCGGGGAGTGCACCCTGCAGGACTATTCCTTCTCCGAAGGCCAGGGCGAAGGGCGATCGGTTGAGCCCCGCAGAAAGCTCGAGAAACGCAAGGACCTGGGCGATGTGATCCTGCTGGACCAGGAGCGCTGCATACTCTGCACTCGTTGCGTACGCTTCATGGAAGAAGTGCCCAAGTCTCCGCAACTCTGCGTGGCGGGACGAGGCTCTCACTCCACTATCGAAACCTGGAACGATACGCCTCTAAGTGGCAACTACCAGGGCAACCTGGCGGATGTCTGTCCGGTGGGTGCCCTGACCCTGAAGTCCTTCCGATTCAAGGCTCGGGTCTGGAACCTGACCAAGACTGCTTCCTCTTGCGGAGAGTGCAGCAGGGGTTGCGCCACCACGGTGGAGGTTCTACGCAAGGGCGAAGTGACCCGCATCCGGCCTCGCCACGACGAAGAGGTCAACGGTTGGTGGATTTGTGACACCGGGCGCTTTGCCCTGGATGCCTTCTCACTCGCCGACCGTCTGGTGGGCACCTTGCTGCCCAGCGTCAGTCGGGGTTGGGATGCAACCTCGGTAGAAGATGGCCTGCAGATTGCAAGCGACATGTTGACCACCGGAGACAAGCCCCTCCTCATTGCCTCCCCGTGGTTGACCCAGGAAGAAGGTGGCGAGCTCTTGGCCCTTGGTCAAGAAATCAGCGCCCGGGTTGCTTTTGTTTCTACGGCTTCCAACGACCTCGCAGATGAAGTGCTGCACACGGGCGACCCGGGACCAAACCGGCGAGGCCTGAGCGATCTGGGCCTGGAATCCATGACAGCAGAGGAAATCCTGAACACCGCGAGCGAGCATTCTACAGTCCTTTGCATTGGCGAGAGAGTGGGGCGCCTGCTTGGCGAAGGGGAAGCGGAGGGTTTCAACAGCCTGCCCCCAGGCGCCCGCGTATTGCTCTTCGACTGTGAGTTGCCTGACGCACCGACGGAAGGGAACTCCCCCATCGATATTGCAATCGGCCTGCCCAGCTCGGTGGAACGAGTAGGGCACTGGATCAACATCGACGGGCTGCGTCGCAACATCTCGCAAGCACGTCCGGCACCCGCAGGTGTTTGGAACACTCTACGCCTGCTCAAGTACCTGCACGAGCTTCTGACCAACCGTGAGGTCAAGTCCTGATGTCCTTTGTGATCATCCTGATCAAAGCCGCCCTGATCTACGGAGGCCTGCTGGGAACCGCTGCAGCCATGACCCTGGCGGAGCGCAAGGTCTCCGCGTGGATGCAGTTGCGCATCGGCCCCAACAGGGTCGGACCTATGGGCCTGCTGCAGCCCCTCGCAGATGGGATCAAGTTCATCTTCAAAGAAGAGGTCACCCCCGACGGCGCAAATCCAGGTCTCTTCCGCCTCGGACCGATCATGGCCGCGGTCCCCGCCATGCTGACCATCGCGGTAATTCCTTTCGCCGGGGAGACCACCGTCTTTGGCATCGATTTCGGGCTGCTCTCCATAACGGACTTGGATGTGGGCCTGCTGTTCGTCCTGGCCCTCTCAGGGCTTTCGGTCTACGGAGTGATCCTCGGAGGCTGGGCCTCGAACTCCAAGTACTCGCTCTTGGGCGGCCTACGTGCCTCGGCCCAGATGGTCAGCTATGAGCTCTCGCTGATCATGACCGCCCTCACAGTCGTAGCCCTCTCGGGCAGCATGAACCTGCGTGAGATTGTCGAGATCCAGAACACCGGCAACATCTTGGACTGGCACTGCTTCACCCCGGTGGTGGGTCAGGTGGGTTTGATCCTGTTCGTGATCACCACCTTTGCTGAGACCAACCGTCATCCCTTCGACTTCGCCGAGTGCGAGCCGGAACTGGTAGGAGGCTTCCACACCGAATACTCCTCAATGAAGTTCGCCCTGTTCTTCTTGGGCGAGTACTGCGCAATGACAGTCATGGCCTGCCTGACCACAGTACTCTTCCTGGGCGGCTACTCGGTACCCTTCTGGGAGGATGCTCCTTGGATAGTGCAAGTGGGCACCTTCATGACCAAGACAGCCTTCTTCCTGTTCCTGTTCATCTGGGTGCGCTGGACCTTGCCTCGCTTCCGCTACGACCAGCTCATGAACCTGGGCTGGAAGATCTTCTTCCCAATTGCATTGGCCAACCTGCTGCTGGCCGGCGCAGTTATTTCTCTCTCCTAGACCCGATCGCCCAGCACCTGATCACCCACCGAACATGGTTGTTGTCAAACGAAGAGAGCTGACTTTTTGGGAGCGCATCTACCTGCCCGAGATTTTTCGTGGCCTGGCCATCACCTTCAAGAAGATGTTTGAGCCCCGGGTTACGCGCCAATACCCCGAAGAGGCACTGCCAACAACCGAAGTCACCCGCGGCCAACCGCGTCTGGTAGTCAAAGACGACGGCAACATCGCCTGCGTCTCATGCGGCCTGTGCGAAGCGGCTTGCCCCGCCTACGCGATCACCATCGACGGCCAGGAGACCGAACGCTTCATCGAGCGCGAACCAGAACGCTTCGAGATCGACATGCTGCGCTGCATCCTGTGCGGCTTCTGCGAAGAAGCCTGCCCCAAGGAGGCGATTTTCATGAGCGATGAACTGGAACTGGCGGACACCACACGCCAGGGACTGGTCTACGACATGAAACAACTCGAACGTCCCGCAAGTACCCTGAAACCGCGCATCGACTATGTGCGGGGGATCAACGATCGATGGTAGACCTGCTGTTCTATGTGGCTGCGGGCGTGACCGTCCTGTGCGCCCTGGGAGTAGTGATTTCCGCCAACCCAGTGCAAAGCGTAATGATGCTGCTGGGCAGCTTCGTAGGCATAGCCCTGATCTATCTGCTGGCGGGCTTTCAGTTCCTGGCGGCTATCCAGATTCTGGTCTATGGGGGCGCGATCATGGTGCTCTTCCTGTTTGTGGTCATGTTGCTGAACCAGGGCGACCCTGTGGTCTTGGCCAGGGAGCAGGGTGTGCTTCGCAAGGAACAGTTGGCGGGGGGCCTGGCGGTGGCCGGCAGCGCCCTGGCTGTGCTGCTGGTAGCAATAGTGCGCACAGATCTGCCGCGGCCCATCTTCGGCTACCTATGGCCCGAAGGCGGTTTGGATCCCCTCTTGGGCATGGCCCAAGCGATGTTTGGACCCTATGTACTGGCCTTCGAAGGTGCCTCGGTGCTGCTGCTGGCCACCGCAGTTGGAGTCATGACCCTGGCCAAGCGTCAACGGAGCACGCCCATCGCTTCCGCTAGCACCAGCGAGGAGGCCGGCGCATGAATGTGCCCACGGAACACCTCCTGATCTTGTCTGCGATTCTTTTCGCGATCGGCATGGGAGGATTCCTCCTGCGCCGGAACATGATCGTAGTGCTGATGAGCATCGAACTGATGCTCAACGCCGCAAACCTCGCATTTCTGGCGGGGGCACGACAGCACTCGGCCCAGGTCGGACACTGGGTAGCAGAAGGCCCGGTGATGGTGACCTTTGTGATCGCCGTGGCTGCGGTGGAAGCCGCGGTGGGCCTGGCCCTGGTCATCGCCTTCTATCGCCGCAAGCAGACTGTCTCCCTCGACCGACTCTCCCCCACCGGAACAGCCTCCAACGCCGACTGATCCCATGGACACGACCATCGCCGAAACTAGGCAGCTCTGGCCCTGGCTGATTCCAGGCTTGCCCCTCATGGGAGCTCTCCTGACAGGAGCCATGCACCTCGCAAGTCTTCGACGCCCGAAGAGCGAGGACAAGACCACCAACGCGCCACTGGCATCCAACATCGCCATTCTGGTAATGGCCGCGGCTTTTGCATTCAGCATCAAGGGTTTCCTCGCCCTGCGTGGAGGCGAGGCAAACATCCTGAGTACAAGCTACGACTGGATCCCCACCGGTGACTTCACCGTGAGTTGGTCACTCATGATCGATCACTTGTCGTCCCTGATGACCCTGGTAGTCACAGGCGTTGGCCTCTTGATTCACATCTACGCGGCTGGGTACATGAAGGGCGACACGGGCTACGCCAAGTTCTTCGCTTACCTCAACCTGTTCGTGGCGATGATGCTGATGTTGGTGCTCTCGGACAACATGGTGGGCACGTTTGTGGGTTGGGAGGGAGTGGGCCTCTGCTCCTACCTCCTGATCGGCTATTGGTACAAGGACGGCTGGCGTGCGGAAGCTGCCCAAAAAGCCTTTGTGGTCAACCGCATCGGCGACGCAGCATTTCTGTTGGGCATGTTCATCCTGGCCACCACCCTTGGCAGCCTGGATTACTCTGCAATCAACAGTGAGGCCAGTCTGCTGGCCAAACCAGAGCTGCCCTGGATGTTGTCCCTGGCCGCGTTGCTGCTCTTTGGTGGCGCCTGCGGAAAGAGCGCCCAGATCCCCCTCTTCGTCTGGCTGCCGGACGCAATGGCGGGACCGACTCCGGTTTCGGCCCTGATCCACGCAGCCACCATGGTGACCAGTGGAGTCTATCTGGTGGTGCGCCTCAACCCGCTCTTCGCGGCGGCGCCCCTGGTTCTCACGCTGATCGGCGCGATCGGCGCAGCCACAGCCTTTGTTGCGGGCACAAGTGCCCTGCGCCAGCGTGATCTGAAAGGCGTACTGGCTTACTCAACAGTCAGCCAGTTGGGCTACATGTTCCTGGCCCTTGGGGTCGGCGCTTTCTCAAGCGCGATCTTCCACCTGGTGACCCACGCATTCTTCAAAGCACTCCTGTTCCTGGCAGCAGGCTCGGTAATCCATGGCATGAACAAGGAACAGGACATGCACAAGATGGGCGGACTCAAAGCGCATATGCCCAAGACCTGCCTCACCTTCATTGCTGGGGCCGCGGCCCTCTCGGGTCTGCCTTTGATGAGTGGTTTCTTCTCCAAGGACGAGATCCTGGCCCAGGCTTTTGCGGGAGGTGGCGTGTCCCTGATCTTGTGGGCCGTCGGTCTGGTCACAGCTGCCATCACCGCCACCTACACCTGGCGCATGGTTGCTCTCGTTTTCTTTGGCAAGGAGCGATTCGACAAGCAATCAGTGCACCCCCACGAGTCCGGTGCCTTGATGACCACACCCCTGTTTGTCTTGGCCCTGTTGTCGGTGGGAGGAGGAATCCTGGGCCTGCCGATTGTCTTCCACGCCCCGCACATTCTGGGTGAATGGCTTGCCCCGGTTGTGGAACCGGGTCAGGCCATCCTGGCCGCGGGCCACAACGGACACCTGTCCCACCTGACCGAGTGGATCCTGCTGGGCGTAGGCGCGATGATTGCGCTCGGTTGTGCTCACCTGGCCTTCCATGCCCATCGCAAAGGAACCCAAAGCGATCTGGCCTTTGAAACCAAGAACCCGGAACTTGCCCTGTCACTCTCCAACGCCTGGGGCATCGACCGGGCCTACCAGGTGATGCTGGTACAGCCCGTGATGACCGCAGCATCTGCGATTTCCACGCTCTTCGATCTGGCCTTGATCGATGGAGCGGTCAATGGCCTCGGACGCTTTGCGCAGCGCCTGGGTGAGAGAGTGTCGCGGCAAGCGAGTGGACATCTCGGCGCCTATGGACTCACGATTGGTGGCGCAGCCTGCGCCCTCGCCGCAATTTGGATATGGATCGGAGCCTAGCAGTCCATTGAGAACAGCACGACTACAACATCACCCTGTCCACAGATGCTGCGTTGGACTCGCCTCGACGAAGACGGCTTCGTCTTGCTCTGGCCTTCTTTCAACGGACCGCTAGCCCCATGCCCCTGCTCACCCTGATTGTCTTCACGCCCCTGATCGGAGCGATCCTGGTAGCCCTGGCGCCCGTACGCGAGGTCCGCGTCCTGCGCGGAGTCAGCTTCGGATTCACCTTGCTCACGGCCCTGATTGGATTCTTGGTGTGGCAGGACTTCGACCCGAACCAGGCAGCCTTGCAACTCACGGAGAGCCGTCCATGGTTTGAACTTCCCGGGGCATTGGCCGTCAACTACACGTTGGGCATCGACGGGATCTCTATCCTGCTCGTAAGCCTGACGGCTTTCCTGATGCCTCTTGTACTGGTATCCGCAAGCCAGTCGATCACCACCCGCGTACGCGAGTTCCTTGTCTGGCTTCTGATCATGGAAGCGGGCATGCTCGGGGTCTTCCTGGCCACGGACATCTTCCTGTTCTATGTGTTCTGGGAGGTCAGCCTGGTTCCCCTATACTTCATGTTGGGCATCTGGGGTGGCGAGCGGCGCCTCTACGCAACGCTCAAGTTCTTCCTCTTCACCCTGGCGGGGTCGCTGGTGATGCTGGTGGGAGTCATTGCCCTGGTTTACCTTTCGGGCACCCTGGACATTGCAGCCCTGACCCAATGGGCGGGCACACAGCCCTTGGAAGTCCAGGGTTGGCTTTTTGCTGCCTTTGCCCTGGCCTTCGCCATCAAGGTGCCCCTGCTGCCATTCCACACCTGGTTGCCAGACGCCCACACAGAAGCCCCCACCGCGGGATCAGTGATCCTGGCGGGAGTACTGCTCAAGATGGGAACCTATGGCCTGCTGCGTTTTGGCATCGCCATGTTCCCCCTGGCAGCGCTTGAGGCTTCGACACTCTTCATGATTCTGGGAGCCCTGGGCATCGTCTACGGTGCCTTCCTGGCCATGGCCCAGACTGATGTAAAGCGCTTGATCGCCTGTTCATCGGTCAGCCACCTTGGCTTCGTCGTGCTCGGAATGTTCGCTTTGACCAGTGCCGGACTGCGGGGCTCGGTGCTGCAAATGGTGAACCACGGGCTCTCCACAGGGCTGCTGTTTCTTCTGATCGGCATGATCTACGAACGACGTCATTCGCGAGAGTTGGCGGACTACGGGGGCATCGCGAAGGTGATGCCGCTCTTTGCCCTTTTCTTTGTGTTCTCGGTTCTGTCCAGCGTGGGCCTGCCGGGTTTGAACGGCTTCGTGGGCGAGTGGCTGATTTTGCTGGGCGCTTTTGAAGCCAGCCCGGTGCTGACCGCTGTGAGCGTCACGGGAGTGATCTTTGGCGCGGTGTATCTCTTGCGAGCCACGCGCTTGATGCTCTTTGGAGAAATCATCCACACAGAGAACAAGACCTTGAGCGACTTGACCCCGCGGGAATTGGGAGTCTTGACTCCAATCTGCTTGCTCTGCCTGGTGATCGGAGTGATGCCCGGACCGTTCATTCAACGCACGGAGGCCAGCCTCGCAGTGATCGAACAGCGACTGGATGCGGCTCGAGATCAACAAGCAGCAAGAGCCGAGCTTGACCTGCCTCACAACCAAGCGGTGGAGAACGCACGATGACCTTCGAGTCCCTGCATGACCTCTACTCGGGCGCCGGCCCGGCCCTTGCACCCCTGCTCTGGCTGACCGGCGGCCTGCTGGCGGTGCTGATTGCTGAGATCACTCCTGGCCTGACGCGACTTCGCGCGGCGGTTGTGCCCGCAGCCCTTCTTGGCGCCGCCTGGAGCGCAGGCCACCTGATCGCCGAGCCCAGCGGCCTGGTGCTCGGTGGCACCTTCATGGGAGACTCCCAAACCGGCGCATTCGCCCTGATCTTCTTGGGGGCGGCCCTCCTGGCTTGGGGACAGGCTCGACACTATTACCGCCAGGAAGAGCCCTTCCTGGGGGAACACGATGCCCTCTTGATCACCGCCCCTATCGGCATGATCCTGATGGCTGGTGCTCAGGACCTGATTGTCTTCTTCATCGGGCTCGAGTTGCTCAGCATCCCCCTGTATTGCCTGGCAGCCTTCCGCCGGACTCGCGACGATTCAGTGGAGGCGGGCCTGCGCTACTTCATTCTTGGTGCCTTTGGGGTGACCCTCTTCCTGATGGGAGCAGGTTTGGTATATGCGGCCGCTGGCACACTCAACATCGAGGGGCTAGGTGATGCGCACGTGGCGCTGACAACCCCTTTGGGCGGGATGGGTGTGGCCCTGATCCTGGCTAGCCTGCTCTTCAAGGCGGGAGTGGCTCCCTTCCATTTGTGGGTGCCCGATGTATATCAAGGATCCCCCACGCCGATCACCACCTTGATGGCCACAGGAACCAAAGCAGCGGCCTTTGCTTTCCTGCTGCGCCTCGCACCGATCTTGCCGCACGAAGCAGGCCTGCCCCTGGGAATCATCGGGGTGGCAACCCTGGCCCTGGGCAACCTGGGTGCTCTAGTGCAAAAAAACCTCAAGAGAATGCTCGCCTGGTCCGGCATCGCTCACGCGGGTCTACTGCTGCTAGTGATCAGCGCGGCTGTTTCTGCGGCAGGCACAAGCCAACAGGCCGAGATCCTGAACGCAGCTACAAGCGCCCTGTTGCTGTACCTCTTGGCCTATGCCTTCGCCGCTGGTGGCGCCCTGGGCCTGGTCGCTTGGATGGAGGCCGATGGCGAAGACCACACCCAACTGAGCCGTTGGCAGGGGCTAGGCAGCGTGCGGCCTGGGGTGGCTGCAGGCATGACCCTGTTCCTGCTCAGCCTCGGTGGAATTCCCGCCACGGGTGGCTTCCTCGGAAAATGGCTGGCATTCAGCGCGGCGGTGCGTGCGGACATGCTGCCCCTGGCGGTGCTCGGCGCACTGACCAGCGTGATCGCTCTGGGCTACTACCTGCGCGTGATAATCACCATGTGGATGAAACCACGGCCCGAGACTTGGGCGACTCCCACCATGAACCGGCCCCTGGCTGCGTTCCTTGCGGGTTTCTGCGCCGCCATGGTGCTGGCGCTGGGTTTGATCCCAGGCTTTGTGCTGGGTCCCCTGTTCTAGACCCTCAGGAGGAGCACTCAGCCACACAGCTACTGATTACGGGGCAGCGACAAGCATCGGGACTCATTCCGAGACGCAAGGGTTAAGAAATAGGTTCAAACGGCCTCCAGGAGCGACTTCCCGCAATTCTCCGTGAACCGAAGAGACAGAATTTCCCAGACCAGCCCCCGAACTCCTTTTCAGCAAGTATCATTTGCTTGCCTCCCCCTGGGGCAACATCTTCTAGATCTCACTTTTCCTGATCAATAAAACCATGCGTACTACCCCTTTCCTTCTTGTTCCCACCGCCCTGTTTATGAGCGCTGGAGCCATGGCCCAAGGCGACGACTGTTCAGTCGCCACCGCCATTACTGGCGCTAGCACCTGGGCATTTGACACCACAGCTGCCACCATCAGCGGCTTCTCTGGTGGATCGGCCTGCACCAACGCCGGTTCCCTCGACGTGGGCCCTGACCAGTTCATGCAGTGGACCGCCGACGCGGCGGGCACCTGGCAGATCGACCTGATCGGCTCTGTCTACGACACCAAATTGAATGTCCACACAGGCACGGGCTGCACCGCCACCTGCACCTATTACAACGACGATTTCTCTGGTCTTCAGAGCGGCGTGATCATCGCCGGCATTAATGCTGGCGACACCTTCTTGATTCAACTCGGCGGTTGGGGCGGCAGCGCTGGCCTCGGCACATTGAACACGTCAAATGCTGGCTCCGGTGGCATCGGCAACGATGACTGCTCCACAGCCACAGCAATTGGTGGCGTGGGCAACTGGACCTACGACACGATCCTGGCCACCGCCAGCGGCTTCGCTGGGGGCTCCGGCTGCACAAACGCCGGTTCCTTGGACCTGGGCCCCGATGCCTTCTTCCAGTGGACCGCCAGCGCGGCGGGTGACTACCTGATCGACACCTGTGGCTCGGGCTATGACACCAAGCTGAATGCACACAGTGGCACCGGCTGCGCAGCCACCTGCACTGCCTACAACGATGATGGTCCCTGCGGCAACTTCAACAGCGAGTTGAGCCTGACCGGCGTCAACGCCGGTGACACCTTCCTGATTCAGTGTGGTGGTTGGGGCGGCTCTGCTGGAGCTGGTGTCCTGAACATCGCTACGTATGTCGACCCCTGCGCGGGTCAGGTCCCGGACGTGTTCGCGCCAAACCACTCCTGCGCAGCACCGGCAGCGGTTGGTGACGGAACCTATTCCCTCAACACCCACAAGACTGAACCCGACTTCTTCTCCTTCACCGTCGCCGATGGCGGCACCGTGACGATTGACGTCCTGTTCTCCACGGCGACTGCCGACCTGGACGCAATGCTCTATGAAGCTGGATTCTGTAACGATGACCAGACCTCCGGTTGCGGAGGCACCCTGGCCTGCGGCTACACTGCTTCCGACAACGAGAACTTGATTTGGACCAACACCACTGGCGCAGACATGGACTGCACCCTGCGTGTCCACGTCTGGCCCAACACTGGTGGCGACTGCAACGACTATGACCTGGTCCTGACCGGTGCTGGCCCTGGTGGCCCGGCCCTGTTCTGCAACCCGGCCAACGTGCACTCCGGTGGCAGCTCCGCGA